>NZ_JAKZKS010000017.1:0-37112 GCF_022808615.1 Bacillus sp. FJAT-47783 | reverse complement strand
TCTATTTTAAACAAGAAACAAAATCATAAACGAAATACAAAAATTGATGGGGTCACGTTATTTATCCGAATCATCATGAACATGTTGTGAAAGATAACGCTTGAGACAAGATGCGCTCAAGCGTTTATTTATGATTCAAGAAAAAATTTGATAAAATTAAATAACGAAAAATTATCTACATGGTAAAGGAGTTTTATCATGAACGAAATATTAGCCCATTACTATTCAATGGCCATAAAGAGGACAAAATCAATAGATTTGAAAGATATCGATCACTATTTAGAAAAGAAAGAGCACATTCCTTCCTATGAACAATACGTAAGAGAAAGAGGAGCGTTTATTGACCAGCTTTGGTTAAATTCATGGCTGAACACAGCAGGAAGCCATGCAACTTATGCCGAAAAGAAGGTGTATTTGTCAGAAAAAGGGTTTGACGTAGTGGGGGTTAAGAAAAAGCTGATTAATCAACTTTTTCGTACTGAAATAAGAAATGAGGAACCATTTGATTTGATTGGCTGGTTAGACCAAAAGTTTTCAAACCAATCGGAAACTTGGAATGAAAGATACACAAAAGCAAGGAAAGCGTATTTAGCCCGAATAAAAGCTCAGCAAAAACGAGAGTTAAAACGAAAAATGATTGCAAAACTTGAGTATTACATTGAACAGCTCCTTAACGAGCATTATGAAGAATTATACCTTTATGTTCGCTATTTACTAGGTTCGCACATTGCGATTGAATTCGAACAAAAGAAGCTTGTTCCTTCACCTTAAGGAATCACCTTTTCACATTATTTAAACAAGGAAATGGAGTTAGCCTACCATAGATATTATTACGAAGAAGAGATAATGGATCGATATGAAGGGCTGATATTGAATCATTTATTTGACTTTGGACCGAATTGGCTGAAAGGTAAGCTTCCTGCTCATCTATTTGATGAATACGTAAACACTTTTCATGAAACATTACCCAACTCTGTTTTAGAAGAAGCGGCCTACAATCCGTTTGTTGACATTAGTGTTGAATTCTTTGATGACTTTTTAGATGAATACGTATCTGATCTCATTAAACTCATTGATATTCCATTTGATCTTGCGAAACATCAAGAGATTTATGATCAAGATATTGCTGAGAGAGAACGAAAAGAAGAAGAAGAACGGATGATTGAAGTTATTTTCGGAGGGGAATACAATCTGCCAGCCGGGCGCAATATACAATTTGTTCTTCATGTTGGTGAAACAAACACCGGTAAAACGTTCCAAGCGATACAACGGATGAAGGAAGCTAGCAGTGGAATTTATCTAGCCCCGCTTAGACTATTAGCACTTGAAATATATGAAAAATTAAATGCAGATGGGGTTCCGTGCTCGTTAAAAACTGGAGAAGAGGAAAAGCAAGTACCGAATGCAGAGCACTTATCTTGTACCGTCGAAATGTTTCATGAGAAAGACTTCTATGAAGTCGTCGTTATCGATGAGGCTCAAATGACTGCGGATAAAGACCGAGGCTTCTCCTGGTTTAAAGCGATCACAAAAGCAAATGCAAAAGAGGTACATATTGTTTGTAGTTTCAATGCGAAACCGATGATTCTCCAGCTTCTTGGTGAGTCACAAGTAGATGTTCATGAATATGTAAGAGACATTCCGTTAGAGGTAGAGTCACAGCCGTTTCATATAAGCCATACACAAAAAGGAGATGCGCTCGTTTGTTTTTCCAGAAAACGTGTCCTTGAAACAGCTTCAGAGCTCAAGCGAAACGGACGGCAAGTAAGTATGATATATGGGAGCATGCCACCAGAAACACGAAAAAAGCAGATACAGCGATTTATAAAAGGGGAAACAACCGTCATTGTAGCAACTGATGCGATCGGAATGGGATTAAACTTACCGATTAGACGAATTGTCTTTTTAGAAAATGATAAGTTTGACGGTACGAATAGAAGAAGGCTAACATCCCAAGAAATTAAACAAATAGCTGGACGTGCCGGTCGTAGAGGGATATATGATGTCGGAAAAGTGTCGTTTAAAAGTGAATCGAAATTGATGACTCGACTTCTTGAACAAGAAGATGAACCTTTACAAGGGTTTTCAATTGCCCCAACAACAGGAGTACTTAAAAGGTTTCAAAAATACTCCTCGAATCTTGGATTATTTTTTTACTTATGGGATCAATTTAAAAGCCCTAACGGAACGAAAAAAGCAACGTTATTAGAAGAAAAACGATTATACGAAATGGTTGAAGGTTCCATTATTGAAGCCAAGCTATCAGTAGCTGACTTATATAGCTTTTTACATTTACCTTTTTCCACCAACGAGCCTTCCCTAAGAGCGGAATGGAAGCAAAAACTTGAAGCCATTGTAGAAGGGGAGAACATACCGGAGCCGCAAATAAAAGAAACTGGGCTAAAAGAGCTTGAATTATCGTATAAGTCAGTTGGCCTGCACCTTTTATTTTTATACAAATTAGGAAAAGTGACAGAAGCGCACTATTGGGAAAGAGTCCGCGAAGAAATTAGTGACAAAATTCATGAACATTTAAAAACAGGTGATTTAATTAAACAGAAAACGTGTAGAAGCTGTGGAAAAAGCTTATCACCACAGTTTAAATTCCCAGTCTGTAATGAGTGTTATTTTATCCGTACGATAGAATGAAATTTTTTTAATTGAATCTAGAATTAAGGATGTCTCCACGTACGTATATGGATTTTGGGACAGCCTTCTTCAATATTAAAAAGTTGATTTTTCATTTACTTAAATAGTAAATGGACTAACCATATTCTCATTACTTAGGCTTTTCTTTCACAACTTGAGTGTTTTCATGATCTTAAACTAATTATTCAATCTAGGCATATACAGATAAAGGATGAACATCTCTTATAAATCCATGATATTTAACATGAATAGGTGTTATAATTAAGAAAAATACTCGGAGGAGAAAAGATGGAGAACAAACTAGATGCTATCCTTGAATCTTTAGAATTATTAAAACAAGGTCAAATCCGTCTTGAAAAGAGTCAAGCCCGTCTTGAAGAAAAAATGGATAATCTTTCTTCAGAAACGAGAAATGGATTTAAACAGGTTGAAGAAAATTTAGAAGAGCATAAAGAGATTTTTAAATTAGTATCAGGACAAATGAAGAATTTCAAAATTGATATAGACTATTTAAGCGAGAAAACAGGGAAACACGATGCAAAATTGAATAGTTTGGAAAAAGGGTTCAGGTTTAAAGGCTGAGTCCTTCTTTATGATATCGAATTTTTAAAACTTATGGATTGAGTTAAATTGTAATTAAGGGAACCTTTCAGCTCATTAGCTAGGACACTAACTAGTAAAATATTAAAAGTGTAGATTGATGAAAAATAATTGAACAATCTACACTTTTTTAGTGTAAAAAGGCTTATCGTTTCTTTAAACGTTTACTGTAGCATCCTCGTGTCGTGAAATATCCTCCGGTTCAGGCACAAAGGTTAGGATGATTCCACCGAGTACAAAAAGAATAATTAGACTAAAGACACCCATATTCGAATGTCCAGTTACTTGAGCGGTAAGGCCAACTAATAGAGGACCCGTGATGGAGGCAAATTTTCCAAAGATATTATAGAATCCGAAAAATTCGTTCGCATTCTTTTTCGGTACAAGCTTTGCAAAATAAGAACGACTCAAAGCTTGAATACCTCCTTGTGATGAAGCGACAAGCATCGCTAATATCCAAAAGTCCAGCGTTGTTTTTAGGAAGTAAGCATAAATACACACAATGATATAAACAACAATTCCTACGTAAAGCATTTTCTTTCCAGTAAATTTCTCAGCTAATTTACCATATAGGATGGCAAACGGTGCAGCCACTACTTGTGTGACAAACAAAATAATAAGGAGATCTGTTGCGCCAATTCCTAAATCGGTTCCATATGCAGTAGACATGGAAATAACGGTTCCTACTCCATCAATATAGAAAAAATAGGCGAGTAAAAATAAAAAGAGGGGACGGTATTTTTTAATTTCCTTTACCGTTTTCACAAGTCGTTTAAAGCTATTCAAAACCGGCTTAGGTTCTCGTTCTATATAATGAATTTGGTAAACATTTTTAAACATTGGTATGGTGAATACACACCACCAAACAGCGGTAATGAAAAAGGCAATCTTACTTGCTGCCGTTGTCGTAATCGGCAGTATGCCGTCTTGAGAAAAAATAATAATAGCAATACTAATAATAAAAGGAATCGTACTCCCAATGTATCCTAATCCAAATCCGAAAGAGGACACTCGATTCATCCGCTTTTCAGTCGTTACATCTACTAAAAAGGCGTCGTAAAACACATTCGCACCTGCTGAACCAACAGTCGCGATCGTATAACAAATCAGTAAAAGCAGCCATTGATCACTTGGAATGAAGGCAAGCATAGCTGTCATGGTGACACCAAGAACGAAGAAAAAAGTAAAGAATTTCTTCTTCAAACCTTGATAGTCTGCAATTGTTCCTAAAATAGGCCCAAGCATAGCTAAAATAAGCGTAGCAATGGCAATCGTATAGCCTAAATAGGCTGTAGAGTTAGCCGCACTAACACCAGTATTGGTAGCGGCTGCTTTATAAAATAGCGGGAAAATAGCGGTTGTAATAATAACAGAATAAGCAGAATTTGCCCAATCATAAAAAATCCAACTTTTTTCCTCTTTTGAAAAGCGTTTCATGAGAAGCCCCCTTTGTAAACCGTACTATTATTTTACTAGAAAGATCGTTTCCAAAATCATTAATAGGAAAAATTTTATAAATCTTTTACATAGTTAATAATTGTTCGATTATTTGTCCATCGGTATTTCCTAAGTCAAGACCAAGTAGGCGAGCAAATGTGGGGCCTTCGTCAATAAGACGCATATAAGGAATTACTGTATTGGAACGAATACCTTTTCCATTCGTCATCAGAACCGTTGTATATTGATCTTTTTCAGGAGAATACCCATGACTCGCAAACGTATAACGCCTTTCCTGGACATCTGTTTCGGTGATCGTATCGATAAATTCACCGCTCAAATATTCAGTAAGATAATAGTTTTTTCGTGCTGCTATCATCAGGAACGCCTTCCCATCAGCCCCTTTTAAAGCAGCTTCACTTCCTGAAATGACGCGTTCAATACCACTATTTTCATCTTGAACTAACGTTTCAAAAAGGCTTCGAACCATTTTTTTCGTTTCAAGATCGCGCTCATCTTTCACATAAATATAGGCGGAACCATCACAACTTTTGCAATAAGCTTTCCAATCGATAATCTTTCCATTGTCGTTAACTTGAATGAGTCCTTGTTCTTTAAGTAAGACATTTGGTTTAACCGCTTTTGAGTGATCGAAGGCGCTATGATCACCTAATGCGACTATCGTAGACTTTTCATAAATACTAGAATCCTTTAACGCTTGTATAATCCTTCCTAAGCGGACATCATGACGACGAATAGCGGCAAATGCTTCATTTGAGGCGAATCCATGATAATGTCGCTGTGTATCTAAATCGGTAAAATGAACGAGCAATAAATTTGGTTTTTGTGCTTTTATCGTATGAACCGTTGAATCAAGCACAAAATCATCCAGTTCAGGTTGACGAAGCCCTTTGCGAACTTTCCCGAATTTGAAGTTCATTTCGAGTTGAAAGAGTGCACTACCATTCCATAAAGAGACAGGGATTTGATGGTGCCAAGATCGATTTGCAAAAATTTCGGGCATATTATAATCGATTTTGGCTTTAGCCGTAACAGGCCATAAAAAAGCGGCTGTTTTTAAACCCGCTTTTTTCGCTTCATCATAAAGTGTCGTACCTTTTATGTGCTTCCGGTGCCAATACCAGTCAGGAGAAATAGCTCTAGGCTGAAGAAACGTATTATTTATAACTCCGTGACGGTGCGGAAAATTACCTGTAACGATTGATGTATGACAAGGATAGGTGACAGAAGGATAAATCGTTTCAACGTACTGACAATAAGCTCCGTTTTTCAAAAACTCTTGAAAATGGGGGAGTTTCTCTAACATCGGAAAGTCTAGAGAGGATAGGCAATCAAATGAAATCACGATTAAATGATCAGTAAGCCGTTTCATAACTACCTCCATGAATATGATATGTGATAAAAAAAGAAGTATATCTTCATCATATAGGAGAATGGTGAACATGGATAGATCATGTTAGAAGAGGTGTAATATTTGTGTGAGCGAGTGTTTGTGCGTAGTCGATAAGAAAATTTCATAAAAATAAGCCCTTCAATTAAGGGCCGGTAGTTCATAGGTCAAATGATTGATTAAATAACCCCTTGTGCAATCATCGCATCCGCGACTTTTACAAATCCAGCAATATTCGCACCGATGACAAGGTTACCAGGAGCTCCGTATTCAAGAGCGGCTTTCATGCTTTCACGATATATGCTTTTCATAATGTCATGTAATTTATTATCGACTTCCTCAAACGTCCAATTAAGTTTCTGACTATTTTGAGCCATTTCTAATGCCGAAACCGAAACACCGCCAGCATTTGCCGCTTTTGCCGGAGCAAATAACACATCGTTTTCTAAGAAAATTCTAACCGCTTCAAGGGTTGAAGGCATGTTTGCCCCTTCTCCAACCGCTTTGACACCATTTGCAACTAATAACTCTGCATACTTTTCATCAATTTCATTTTGCGTTGCACATGGAAGAGCAATATCACATGGAACAGACCAAATTCCCGTACAATCTTCCATATAAATAGCCTCAGGATTCTCATTTACATATTCATAAATGCGTTTGTTTTCGACTTCTTTTAGTCGTTTAACCGTCGATAAGTTAATGCCGTTTTTGTCATAAATATAACCACTCGAGTCGCTGCATGCCACCACTTTAGCACCTAATGCAATCGCTTTTTCCATCGCATAAATCGAAACATTCCCTGAACCGGATACGACAACTGTGCTGCCTTCAAAGCTTAATCCTTTGTCCTTTAGCATTTCTTCAACAAAATAAACGGTACCGTACCCAGTAGCTTCTTTTCGAGCTAAGCTTCCGCCGTATCCAATCCCTTTTCCAGTTATAACACCCGGTTCAAAGCCACTTCGCATTTTTTTATACTGTCCGAATAAATAGCCGATTTCTCGTTGGCCAACACCGATATCACCAGCTGGAACATCCATATCAGGACCGATATATTTGCTAAGCTCTGTCATAAAGCTTTGACAAAAACGCATAATTTCTCTATCCGATTTTCCTTTTGGGTCAAAATCAGCTCCGCCTTTTCCGCCACCAATCGGTTGACCTGTTAAAGCGTTTTTAAAAATTTGCTCAAACCCTAAAAATTTTATAATACTTTCGTTGACAGATGGATGAAATCGTAAACCACCTTTATATGGACCAATCGCACTGTTGAATTGAACACGGAATCCGCGGTTCACTTTTACATTTCCTTGATCATCAACCCATGGTACTCGGAAAGAAATGAATCTCTCAGGCTCAACGATTCTTTCAAGAATGGCTTGCTCCATATAGTGAGGATTTTTTTCGAGGACAGGAATTAAAGAGTTAAACACTTCTTTAACCGCTTGATGAAACTCACTTTCATTTGGATTACGTTTTTTAACCGTCTCAAATACTTGATTAACATAATTTTGTACAGATTGAGAATACGTGTTTTCAATTTTTTCGATTATTTTCATATATCTATCTCCCATCTACACATTTTTATAATAATTTGAAAGATTATAATAATTAATTACATTTTTATAGAATTCCTATTATGTAATATTTTATAATTATATAAATGATCGAATCAATATAAAGAACGGATAATATTAATGCGTTTTTTGCATGAATAATGTAGGGGGATAAAAGTGGACTTTAAACAAATTCGATATTTTATGGAAGTTGCACGAAGAGAACATGTAACCGAAGCGGCAGACGCACTACACGTTGCTCAATCATCCGTAAGTAGACAAATTGTCAATTTAGAAGACGAATTAGGCGTTGACTTGTTTATCCGAGAAGGGAGGAGGGTCAGGTTAACACCGATTGGAAAGCTATTTTTTGAACGGATGAAACACGCTATGAACGTGATCGATGAAGCAAGACGTGAAGTGGAAGAATATTTAGATCCAGAAAAAGGGACGGTTCGAATTGCCTTTCCAATTAGTTTAGCAGCCTATACGTTACCAACGGCCATTTATGCCTTTCGAACACGTTATCCTGAAGCTAAATTCCAGCTGAAACAAGCGCTTTATCAAGAGTTAATCGACGGTGTTGTGAAAGGTGATTTTAATCTTGCGTTAATAGGGCCGCTACCAAGCGAAGAAAAGAAGATAAATAGAAAAATTTTATTTACAGAAAATGTCGTGGCTCTTTTGCCGATTCATCACCCACTTGCCAATAGATCGTCCATAAAACTACGAGAGCTGATGGAAGAACCTTTCGTATTATTACCTGAAGGATTTGTTTTTCGAGATATCGTGGTGAATGCTTGTTCTGAACTTGGCTTTACTCCACATGTAGCCTTTGAGGGAGATGATATCGATGCATTAAAAGGGTTAGTTTCGGCTGGATTAGGGGTGACACTCATGCCAGAAGTAACGCTCGTTGACAGCTTACCACGTGCAACGGTTAAAATTCCGTTGATCGAACCAAATGTGACACGTACAGTTGGTGTAATTACACCGAAAGAACGCGAATTACTTCCAACCGAAGAGTTGTTTTACAATTTTCTTCAAGAATTTTTCGCTCGGTTGGATTATTTTAAAAACTAACGGTCAATTAGGAAATACTTCATTCATGCTTTCTCTTATGTGTAATTTTTTAAAGGGAGAAGTAGAGGAGAAGGGCTTATGAACGTACCATCAGTTCGAAGACACAATTCCATAAAGAAAAATAGTCCGTTTATTATTTGAAGAAGGGGAGAGCCTTGAGAGAGATAGGCTTCCCATTCTTTCGTTTATTCATCATTTTTAAGACCTAATGATGTCATCGATAATTCCATATTCTTCCGAAAGCAAAATCAGCCCATGAATGTAAAGGCAAAGTTACAATCAAAACCCGATGTATAGTCGAGGTCAATTGTGCGTTTGCTTACATTAAGGGAGATTAGCCTTTCCGCAGATTTTCATTGAAGTAGCAGGATTCTCCTCGCACTTACTTGAATTAAATAATACATAAAACAAAAACCAATACAGCTACTCTTTTATGGTTGCTTCTTTTGCAATTGTTGCTCGGCCATTCGGACCATTTCTTTCACCATGTTACCACCGAGGTTCCCGCCGACTTTCCCAACTTCCTTGGAGGTTAATTCACCATTATCTTTTGGTAGGAGGGGAACACCGATTTCTTTTGCTATTTCAAATTTTGCATGATCTGGATTTGTCGTTCCCGCCACTTTAGCTTTAAGTTGATTCACTTGTTCACGAGCTTCAGGAACGAGCAGCTTGCTTTTTCTTACCATAATAAAAACACCTCCTGAACAGTAGGTTGTCCAACTTTTGAAAATGAACCCATGATAAAAGTCTCTGAATGCTTTTTAACGGGGACTTTAAAAATCATTTATTTTTGATTAAAGAGGAGTGATACAATTGGGAATTAAACTCGATATGGTAGGTATTGTGGTGAAAGATATGAAAAAGTCATTAGATTTTTATCGTTTACTTGGATTCACGATTCCTGAAAGCGAGAATGAAGAACAGCACGTAGAAGTGGAACAAAGCGGTTTCCGACTAGCATTTGATACACAAGAAATCGCAAAAGCAGTTTATGGAAGCTGGGAAGAACCTACTGGTCACCGGATTGAGTTGGCATTTTCTTGTGAAAGCGATGAGTCAGTTAATAAGGTATATGAAAAAATTATAAATAGTGGATATGATGGTTACCGTGAACCTTGGGATGCTTTTTGGGGACAACGGTACGCAATTGTAAAAGAGCCAGATGGAAACTTAATCAGTCTTTATGCTTAACACTCGGTTTGAGAAATGATAAGAATAGCACACACTATAAAGATGCTAATTTTTTAGCATCTTTTTTCTAACAGCCAATGGAAAAATGGTCTTGAATTTGGTTTAGGGAGGCTAATAAAGAAGCATTGTTACCAATTAAGGATCAATTAATTGAGTTAACATATTTATGGCGATAATAGGTCTCGTTGAAAGAACACTGGATATAGCTTTAACAATTATTGTGCTATCTGCAATCAAAGAAAGGAAGATAAAACACCTATTCTTGGCAATTGGTACTCAAATTTCTTTTATACTCGCCGTATGTATTATTAAACACTTAACTTTCTGGAGGTGTAAATATGTTATTGTTAAGCATTGGTATTTTTTTAATCACTGTTTTAGGTGTGTTTCTATTGTATGGAAAAGGAACGTTTCTTATTGCAGGATTTAATACACTACCCAAAAAGGAAAAAGCAAAATACGATAAACTGGCGTTGAGTAAATTCTATGGAAAAACGATGCTAGCTTTGTCATCAAGCATGGTATTCTGGTTATTAAGCGATATATTACAAAACAATTTACTATTCATTATTGGTTTGATTTTATTTAGGCCTAGTGACAGGGTTCCTGCTGTAGACCGCAAAGTAAAATTGGAGAAATAATAAAACGCGCCCTATTTTTTTATTTCTTCAAGCCTTCTTCTATTGACTGCTTTATATAAGGAACCTTGAGATATTCCAGTTGCTGAGACTATCTCCTTTATAGAATATTCTTCACTATCATACATCCTTAGCGCAACAGCAAGTTTTTCTTTATCCAACTTGGGTCTACCTAATGTTTTCCCACGTCTTTTACTTGCTTCAAGTCCTTCCTTTACTCTTTCAGCAATAAGGTTTCTTTCTAATTCAGCAATGACACACATCATTTGGAACATGGCTTTGCCTGTAGAGGTTCTTGTATCCATATTTTCTTTTAAAGAAATGAATTGCACCCCCATCTCTTCTAACTGTTGAATAATGTTGAGGATATCCAATGTTTTACGTCCTAAACGGGAGATGCTCTCCACTACAACTGTATCGCCTTTCCGGATGACATCAAAAAGTTGATGAAGTCCTTTTCGATCTTAACTGTACCAGTAAATTTCTCCTTAACTATTTTTTCACAACCATATTCATTAAGCATACCAATTTGCCGATCTAAATTTTGGTCAATAGTAGACACCCGAGCATAACCGATTATCATTTGTAACCTCCAATAAACTTGTATATTTATATTTTACTAGAGGGGCACTTATTGTAAAGGTATTTGGTAATACTTTTGGTAACTGCTAATCTTAATAAAATCAAAGAACAACAGGGCGATGGGGGGACATTACAAAAACACTGGTTTTTGGTAATGGTACACAATAACATGGCAGTTATGCTATTCAGCAAACGTGCCATTATCTTGAATAACACATTCCTACAGATATTCTATGTTTGATGATTAACAAATAAGGTGAGATGAGATGATATAATAACATTTCACAGAATTGTCATATTATCACCGAAAATTTAATTAAACTAGAAATTTTTGTTACAAAAAAACATAATTCCCATGATAATGTATTACTTGTGATGAATACCAATTTTATAAGGGGATTAGTAATTATGAGAAATTTATTAAAAGGTTTCGAAATTGCTATTGTAATGGTATTTCTATTAACTTTAATAAATCCATTACAGAGTGTTTCAGCTGCAACTGAAACAGAACCAGCACTACCAGCTACAATGGAAAACGACTACAGGGATATGATGAAAGTTGTTAAGGAAAATGTAATGGCTGGAAAATCAGATCAAGAGGTAGCAAAATTACCAGAGGCTATTGAATTCCAAGAAAAATATACTCCTGAACAAATTAATCATTATTTAACTACTAAGGTAAAAGGATTTCAACCTGGCAATTCAGATAAGGTAGATAAAACTATTAAAGTTGGAAAAAATGATAAAGAGATTATAGAATATGAAGATGGAAGTTTTTCAGTGGTTGAAAGTGTAACTAAACCTGTAGCAACACCTGCAGCAGCAGTATCTGATAAATATACTGAAAATTCACTAGTTACACCTCTGGCTTCACATTCTGGTTCACCAGGAACAAGTTATAAAACTACTTATACGAAAGAATTTTGGGGTATTTACTTAGCTGCTAGAGCCGTTCTTATTACTAAATACACAGTTTACACATCGAAGATAGACATTTATGATACAGACGATGCAGGTAGTAAGGGGATTTTCCCGACTACATTAACTTTGCGTGGAACTAGTATTGTTACAGATAATGCTATGACAGTACAGTCTAAAGGGAATTATACTAAAGTCAACGGAGTAGTGATTGGTGGACAACCTATTGGATTTTCACATGCTTTCACATTAAGAACAAAAATATACATCACATCTGCTACAAGTACAACGGTTAAATTTACTACTTCAAGTTGGTATGAAGGATGATATTTAAAAGGAGGTAATCACTATGTTTGATTTAGAATCCTTTATCGCTCAAGTAATTTTTTTAGCATGTATCATAGCAATAGGATATTTTATATTTAAATTGATAAAAAAAAGTAACTTTTAACTAAATTCAAGGAAGAGCTAAACCCTTCCTTATTAGTGGTGCCACTTTTAAATTAAAAAATTCATGCTCATCAACTTTAAATGACTTATTCAATCGAATAGGAGGGGCGACTAACCCCCGGCCTCTCACACCACCGTACATACTGTTCCGTATACGGCGGTTCAAATTAAGTATGACGCAGAATTTCATATCGTTCGTGTTGACTTTTGAGACCCTCTTTTCTCCAAAAGGAGTTGTTGAGGACACGGATTAAGGAAAGGCTGTTGGTTATTCGCCAATAGCCTTTTCTACTATTTCCCCATTCGTAAGCTTTGTGTTTGTTTATTCCTAATCCGATTAGTTTCCTAAACCTCGTTCTAGGGAGTTTCCATTAGCGACATTAATTTTGGACGGTATTTAGTTGTTTAAGTGATGAAACTGCTAAAATACTTCCGAATACTAACTCATTCGTAATATTTCATTTTTTTATTTTTATATTCCAGTTCGATCACCGTAATGTGATTGAAAGGAAGAAACAGGAGTATCTTTCAGTCCGATGATCGTATGCATTTTTCGCATAGGTGTTGTTTTCAGCCTTTGGTATTCAAGTGTATAGGGCGGCGCTTATCTGGAGTACGGATTGCGCCCTTGTCACAGCTAAGTGTCCATTACAAAGAACCAGCTGGTTTAATCATCGATCAAAATGATAGAAACTATGAAACTCTCAACTTAATAGGTATCCTCTGATCCATATCGAGTTCAAAAGTTCCGTATGGATTGACATGATGATAAAACAAAGGTGTTATTCCCCTAAAATCTTCGGGTGTCATGTTCTTCAACCAATATTGATTGTTATCATAAAGGACTTCTTGTACCATTAAGGTATTCATATAAACTAAACAATTTTGCAGCAATTGGAGCGAAAAGGCAGCCACCTCTTGATCTTCTATAGTATTGGAACGCATTTCACTGTTTTTTTCATAAAAAATATAGGTATTGACAGAGTTCCATTGTTCCACTGTATTTAATCCTTCATGGATTTCTCTACGAATCTCTTCATCATGTAAATAATCACATAAAAAGATCGTTTTAATCGCTTTCCCTAATTCACACAAAGCCTGGTAGGTTGGATGTTTTGTATCCCTAGTGAATCGCTTTAATATGGATTCAGCAGAAGCAGTACCCAACCTTAGTGCAGTTACATACTTAATGATTTGTTCGTACTGTTGACGGATGAGGTCCCAGTTAATCGGTCTACTTAGAACCGGTTGTAGGTGAGGATATTCCTCATTCATGCCGGCTTCCGGACGATATAGTTTTTGAGAACCTAACATAAAATGAGAAGAGAGGTGTTTTGTTTTGGAGCAAAAAAATCATTATAAAAATCTATTAAAGAAGATTTGTAAAGCTAATAATATTTCCCCTCAAAGGCTTAGATTCGAACAAATTGAAGATTTTGTAATTATTAATATAAAAAATCAATTAAAAGAGGGCGTAGATTTAGAATGCTTTAAAATTTTAAACTTGATCCATCAAACAGCTTCACCTTTAGGAATACGCTTTGAACAACAGTTATACTTATATCCACGAGGAGAGAGGTTAGACAGAGTAGCAATAATGTTTAATAAAGAGGACTACGTACTTTTAAATGAAAAATTAGAAAAAGGAGATATTTAAAGGAAAGAATTAGAGCGCCTTAAAGGCGTTTTCTGTTGCCTTTAAGGCAACGGAAGGGGTAACAAAGGGAGCTTGTCTTTTCGGGCCAGAAATGCCCCATATGGCGTCTGTCAACGGTAAGCGGACCGAAGGGAGCATTAAGGAGTTGACAGACTCACTACATCAAGACCCTCTAGGTGTGTCAAAAGTTCACCTTTTGACCTGCCACCGGCGAGGGAGCCCCCTCAAAAGTGAAGGGGTTGGGGGAGTTATTGAGAGGGGTCTGGGGAAGAGTTCCCCAGTGGGTTTGGGCAAATCCCAAGGTTTTTTGCCATGCCTGAAGCATGGCTCGGCGGAGCCGAAAAGCCTCGCAGAGCACATGGAACTTTGCATGCAAAGTGTAGTGAGCTACACTTCTCTTAATCTATCTATCTTCGAGAAGGAGCTGAACCCCCTCATATGAGCTATGCTATTTTACATATGCAGAAGCTAAAACAACCTGTGATCAAGGGCATTCAAATTCATAATCAAAGGGAAAAAGAGAGTCAAACGAATCCAGATATTGATGGAGGACGTTCACACTTAAATTACGATTTGGTCAATCCGAGTCCGATTGATTACAGCGAGAAGATCAACAAAATGATTGAGGAAAGAGTGACAACTGGCAAAGCCATTCGGAAAGATGCGGTGAAATTGGCCAGTTTTCTTGTGACGTCTGATTCGGAGTATTTTCACAATCTCTCGGAAAAAGAAGAAAAGCGATTTTTTGAATCTGCCTATGAGTTTTTCGTAAAAGAATATGGAGAACAGAACATTGCTTATGCGATGGTTCATAAAGACGAGAAAACTCCCCATATGCATGTTGGTTTTGTGCCGATTACAGAAGATGGTCGGCTTTCCGCAAAAGACTTCTTCGGTAAAAAGCAACAATTGGTGAAGCTACAAGATAAGTTTCATGACCATATGGTGAAAGAAGGGTTTGATCTGGAGCGGGGGATTTCATCCAGCCGTAAACATGTAGAATCAGCTAAATACAAAGCATTGACGTTCAAACGAATGGAAGAGGTAGCGAAAGAAAGATATGAGCGGACAATGGAGCATATTCAATAAGTATTATTATAAAAATGTTACTCGTACATCATCTAATGGTTCATCTTTATTAAAATATCAAAAATATGTAGAGAATATTAATTATTATGAATGGAAGGCTATAGGGGGTACCCTTACAACTATTGGAATGTCTTGGTTAGCATTTATTCTTTCTGTCCCTACAGCAGGAGCAGGAACTTTAACAGCAGGTTTGGCAGCTTTAGGTGCGTATGGAGCAACTTTAGATTCTTTACTTAAAATACACCAAAATGCCAAACTGGCTAGAGGTATATACTTTAATTTATAATTTAGAATGGGGGTGTTTTGATGATATTATTCAAGGTAGGGAGTGTCTTACTTGCCTTATTTATCATTGGGTTTGGACTATATTTCTTGATTGCTAAAAAAGAAAAAAATAGAAATAGTTCAATTCTAGGTTATTCTTATTTGTTTGTAGGGATATTTGGGTTAATTATAAGCTTTTTTATAATGTAAAAGGTAAACTAAAAGCGAGTATCTTAATACTACTCGCTTTTAGTTATGACGGAATTATTATTATCAAAATCTTTAAACTTAGCAAGTAAGTATTTCTCTTTAGAATCGCTACCTCTATGAATTAAGTTAGGATGGATCATAATGGCTCCTGTCCTTCTAGTAATAATTTTAGCTTCCTCAAGAGTTTTAAGCGTATCAGTAACAGTTTGTAATGAAACCTTACTATTCTGTGCAAGTTCTCTTGATGTTATAATCAAAGTATTCGTAGATTTATCCATGTTTGCAAGTATGTATTTTACTACTTGCATTTTTTTTATTGCCTAGAGGATCAATGAGCTGAATGATTGCACTTAAATATGTAATCATAAAGCCATTTCTAGGCGTTTTTTTATGACTTCATCTACTTCAAATATTTCCCCTGTATCAAGGTCTTGAACACGTCTTTTACCGCTATAGATTACGTCATTCTCAACTTTTTGTTTTGGCATTATTTTCCCCTCCTCATGTTCTGATTATATACATGATTAGAACAAATGTTATAAAAAATTAGAACATCTTAAAAGCGCTTTCATCGTTGTCTATCAACTATTAAGCCATTTACAAGTATTATTATTTTTAGCTTAGTGTATTCTCGATTTGGGGATCGATATAAAATGGAATAGGATCACGAGTGTTGTTTAATCAATCAAATCCAGAAAAAACAACAAAATGAACCGGATGAATTAACGGAAGAGCGAATGCTCCAAAACGACCCAGCCATAATTCCACGTAATCACCCGAGTTGAAGAAGCATTGGAATCGACAGTTAAAAAGAGGAGACTTTTTCGTTATGGAAAAATTCCTTCATGCTCTTTCTGATCCATATGTCTATACAAAAGAACAAGGAAAATATACTGAGCTTCCTCCACCATCATGTAAGCCATACCGAACGTTTTGCGGCACTTGACACTCCTTTACTAAATGGGTAAGCAGTGGGGAAGGTTTCTTAAGTAATGAAACGAATATGCATTTCTACTATCGGAGTATCACCTTAAAATTTTAAACAAAAGTTGCATCCAAATTTCCTTCGTTCCGCTGAATTTTCATCATCATTCATCATAAAATACAATTAAATTCAGTAAAGGGGAGAGAAATCGAAATAGTTCATGATTATCCTTATACGAAATACGAACGGAAAATGGAGGAAAAAAATCGAAAGGCTTTAAAATATAATCGATACGAGAATGAAAAAATCCCACAATATTGTAAGCTCCTATTTTTTAAACAATTGCCGAAGTATCGTTACGAAACAGCATTAAGTTAGTAGAGGGCCGAAACGGCTATCCGAATGGTGATTTTATAGCATTCTTCCGCTCTTTCCCTTTGTTGATGCTTTCAATAATGGATTGCGCATATGTTCACGATTCTCCAAATAAAAATGCCTGTCAATTCCCAGTCCTTATCGAATCATCGACAGGAAGTGACAGGCAGCTATTTCTAGGAATGAAGAGTCGATGATTATATCATTTTATACTAGATCTTTCTTTGAATTAAGCGAACGACTCGTTTATGCTGAAAGTCTATTATTTTCTAGAACCTTTTTATACGATTTAGTATCAACATAAATCTCATCCTTAAACGGATTGAGTTTATATTTGCGAATTCTGTAAAATTGATAAGTTACTAATGCTATATTGGCTAGCAAAGATAATAAGCTTACGATGAAAAATGCCTTTGGGTTATGTGTAGTCGGGACAGGAGCTATCCGATCTGCAAATGAAGGGATGGTCATAACAAACATAATCCACAAAGCAAGAGTATGAGCTCGGTGCTGTAACCATGCCCCTTTTTTGATGAAAAAAGTAGGAATGGTACAAGAAAGTAATAACGCTAACCCACAATAAAACGAGTGATCTGAAATACAATTATACGTATAGGCAAAGTTCCACAAATCATAGGCAATAATCCAAGTCCAAATCATATCAGGCCAGATCATATCTTTAGATTTGTCTTTAGAAATATAAATTCCAAACCAACCACAGATCGCAATAATATTTAGTAATCCTGCTATTCCATTCATAATATTCCACGGCCCTGACATTACCCAAAGGTTATCGATATAGGCCCCATCCCAAGCACCATACATAAAAACTTGAAAATCGCGAATACAAGCCTCGAGAATATTAAGTGCTAAAATTGCAGGTGGAAAACATAGTACCCACTTCTTTTTAGCGAGTGATGGATAATAACGAATGGCCATGAAACCAAGACAGCCCGCTAAAGCGGAATATGTCTTAACCCAGTTAAACCAAGTACCCGTACCATATTCATTGCCTGGAGCGGCAGTTGTTGGCCAAACAAAAATCGTAAGAATTACAGGAAGAATAAGAAAAAGTACGATTCCACCCCATTTTGTCGTCCGACTAAATTCGTTAAAAGCCATTAAAGCAAAGAGAACAAAAAACCATATACCCCATCCAACAAAACCTGTTGATTCATATAACAAACCCATGACCTTTCCCCCCTCTATGAAATTTCATTGTTTAATATTAGAAAGAATAGGGGGGTGCAAAATTTGTTTGACACCCCTTATGAAGAATTTAAATTAAAGCAGAAAGCAACCAAATGATAGCACTTAAGTTTTACATCTAGAAAAAACAACCATACACCATTTCATTAACTAGAAGAAATGGCAAAAAGGAAACAGGAAAAATAAGCAAATAACTTATAATACTAACGAAAAATCCCTACCAATGTGACTATATAAAGCGGCATGAACGATCCGTGCGGTTAGTAGTCATTTCCTCACCTCATTTTCTGAACAAACCGAACGTTCGTTATGCTTTTAGTATAGGCTTATATATAGAAATAGTCAATGTGAAATTATTCACAAATCGAAATTTTAAATCTGTTATGATATTCTAAAGTTAATAAGGGAGGATTTAATGAAAATGGATGGAAAATCAAAAATACTTGCAGCGGCAAAAAAAGTGATTAGCCAGCACGGCTCTAATCGAGCTACTGTAAGAGCAATTGCAGAGGAAGCTGGCATGAGTACAGGAGCGATTTATCATTATTATAAAAATAAGGACGAAATTTTATATGAACTATTAGATGAAAGCCTTTCAGATTCCACACGTATTGCAGAAGGAATTGTTAAACAAAAGGTCGAAAAAGAAAAGGTTACAAAAGAAATTGTCCGAAAAACTGAAGAACGATTAAAAAAAGATGCAGAAAATCGTCTGCAATACCATTTCGCTCATGAAATCCTATTGGGAAATAAAGAGCTACAAGTTAAATTTAATAAAAAATACAAAGAATGGACTCTTCGAATTGAAGATATTTTAGTAAACATGTATCATCTTCAAGATACCCCATTAAATGAATCTTTATCAGCATGGCTATTGGGAGCAATAGATGGAGTGGTTTTACAATATCTTTTAGAAGTAAATGATAATGAGGTAGAAGATATGCTGGAGGTTTTTGAACTGTTTTTAGAGAAAGGATTGCCACAATTTATTCAACTTCTTAACGAAAGGTAAATGACGAGAATTTTGCTCAATAATCTTCAAACAGATCTAAAACAGACTAAATCTCCTGAACCGCTCGGCGATTTAGGTTCTTTTTGCCTTTTTACCTTTAGCCTTTTGGGATGAAAATGTCGATGAATGTTTCTTAAGTAAGCTATGGTTTACTAACTAACGGAAAACCATTGGCTACAACTACAATCTGGATCGGAAAAACAGCTGGCTCGTCAGCAGAATTCATGGAAATGCCCAAAAAGATGGTAATGGCAGAATAGATTTGATAAACCGGTTTTACAAAACGAAAATCCGGTTTGTTTAGACAACAACGATTACGATACCAGAGTTTTCGCTTTTTTATATCAATACACGGGAAAATATTCATTATTGCATAAGAAACCCCAGGTTATGGTGATAAGCCAAAGCCAAGCACTTAACACAAATGCTTACATGTATTTCTATATTCACTGAAAGTCCTAATAAAAATGAAAAGGAAAGGAAGAGGAAAATTAATTCCAATACCTTTTCAGTTAATTCGTTTTTAGTTTACATAATATATATTATAGAAAGATGAAAAATAATAAAAAATTCTGTCTCAATCATTAAGTATACTATTGTGATTGAGACAAGAAAGAAAATTATAAAAAATTCATATCATTTGTTGATTAAAATTTTGATTAGCTTTTAACAATTATCAATCGGTTGTCGTTTAATTTTCTGAACTTGCTGTTTACACATATTCATCCAAACTTTATAGTGATTTTTTGCATTCTTTATTATTTTTTTGTTAATTACAACGTAAGTCGCTCCCTCAACAAAAAATAACTCCCCGCTCAATTAGTTTACATAATAATATTATTTGTGATTTTTATTATTCACCTTCATTAGAATTCTCGATTGGATTATTTGTAATCGTTATAGTAGATTCTTCTCCCCATTTATTATCGAAAATTAAGTTTTCCAACTGTCTTCTCTTTTCCCAGTTGTTTATTTCTAATATAGGCTTTTCAGGATAATCTTCCGTATACCCTAATGAAATTAGTGCAACAGGATCGATATGGTATGGTATGTTTAAAATTCTTCGAACATCCGCCTTTTTGTAAAAGCTTACCCATCCCATCGCAATCCCTTCTGCATAGGCCGCTAACCACATATTTTGTATGGCACAGCTAACAGACATCATATCGGTTTCCGGAATCGAATTTCTTCCTAATACATGATCGCCGCCGCGAAATGGATTACACGTTACACAAATCGTTACAGGCGCTTCTAAAATACCCGCTATTTTCAACTGAAGAAACTTTAAATCTCGATCTGTTCCTTCATAATGAATAGATAATGCGCGTCGCTCTTTTTCAACAATCTCCGCTAACTGCTTTTTCGTTTCATCTTCTTTAATAATAATGAAATTCCACGGCTGCATAAAACCAACAGATGGTGCATGATGCGCCGCTAGCAAAATATGTTCAAGCTTTTCAGTTGAAATTGATTTATTAATAAACGAGCGAATATCACGGCGATTGAAAATGGCTTTATAAACCCCCATTTTTTCTTCTTCTGTAAGTCTTTTCATCTCTTCTCCTCCCATTAACAATAAGCGAATGCAATAATTTGTATCATCGTATGATAAAGCCGTTCTGTAATGTTTTTAGGCTATTACCCCACTCATATGTTTTCTATATCCTTCTTAAATTTTCCTCCACCAAATTCCTTTCAGTCTTCTTATGTACCTAGTGATTAGAATCAAAAAATGACCTTTTTGTCTTGCTTAACTTTTCAATCACTTCACTTGCAAATGTTGGTGTAACTAAAAGCAAAGATGAAAACATTACAAGTATCGGTAAAGCAACCTTTTTCAAAAAAACTCCATTTCCATATTTTGTTCGATTGTTATACGATAACATAAAAATGGAATGTGAGGCGGTTTTATAATGAAACAAAATGATTATTATCAAAATTTACTAAAAAAACTTTGTAAGGCTAATAATGTTTCTCCTCAAAAAGCTAGATTCCAAAATATTGAAGATTTAGTGGTCATTAACGTTAAAAATCATTTGAAAGAAGGAGTTGATTTAGATTGTATTAAAATTTTAAATCTTATTCATCAAACAGTCGTACCTTTAGGTATAAAATTTAATCAACAATTATATTTATATCCAAACCATGATAGATTAGATAGAATTGCAATCACCTTTAACAAAAATGATTATGCGTTATTAAACAAAAAACTAGAAGAAGGGGGTATAAGTAATTAATCAAATTAAACAAAAGGAATTTCAAAAAACGGAAGATTTTAAAGTATTTAGGGCTATCTTTCTACTGTATCATAATGCATATTTTTTGACATTAGACATTCTTAATGTTGTAATAAAGACTTTTTAAAAAAAGCCACTCACATCGTGAGCAGCTTTTCCTTGTTAGTTTAAATCATTCATATTTTTTTGGAATTCTTCGAAGTATTGTAATGTCTCTGGATTTAATAATGAGCCCATGTTGACAGCTTTATCTACAGGTGTACCCATTAATATTTTTTTAATCGGCACTTCTAGCTTCTTGCCATTTAATGTTTTAGGTAATTCTTTAATGCGGAAAATTTCATTTGGAACGTGGCGAGGTGAACAACTTTGGCGGATCGCTTGGTTAATACGGGCTTTTACGTCGTCTGTCAGTTGTTCCCCTTCTTTTAATACGACAAACAATGGCATATACGACTGTTCACTTGATATCGGGATGTCTACAACTAAACTATCACTAATTTCCGGAATACGTTCTAGGGCGCTGTATATTTCGCTCGTCCCCATACGAATTCCCCCGCGATTAATGGTCGCATCAGAACGTCCGTATATGATACAGCTTCCTTTTGACGTCTTTTTAATAAAATCACCATGGCGCCAAATACCAGGATAAACGTCAAAATAACTATCTTTGTATCGTTCGTTATTTTCATCATTCCAAAAATAGATGGGCATCGATGGCATTGGTTCTGTAATGACTAATTCACCAATGTCATCAATTAGCTCCTCCCCTTTGTCGTTAAACGCTTTCACGGATGCTCCTAATGCGCACGCTTGCAATTCACCAGCATGAACTGGTAAATATGGTGCCCCACCGACAAACGCCGTACATAAATCAGTTCCTCCGCTCGTTGAAAATAACCAAATATCTTCTTTCACTTGGTCATATACCCATTCAAATCCACTAGTCGGAAGCGGTGAACCAGTAGACCCTATACTTTTTAAGCTGGAAAGGTCAAAACGATCCTTCGGTTTTACATCTGCTTTCATACAAACCGTAATAAAGCTCGCACTCGTTCCGAACACGGTCATTTTTGTCGATTCAGCAAATTTCCATAACGTATCATTGTTCGGATACCCTGGATTTCCGTCATATAATAAAACCGTTGCACCTGTTAGAAGTCCACTTACAACTACATTCCACATCATCCACCCTGTCGTTGTATACCAGAAAAAGCGGTCGTCTTTTTTTAAATCGATTTGCAGACCTGCAAGCTTTAAGTGCTCTAATAATATTCCACCTTGGCTTTGCACAATCGCTTTAGGCTTACCTGTCGTTCCGGATGAATATAATATCCAAAGAGGATGATGAAATGGAACCGGCTCAAAGGTTAACGTCGCATCCTTATTTTTCGCAATAATGGTATCCCATAATGTCGCCTCATGTAATTCTTCAACTTTTGGAGAATCATTTAAGTAAGGAATCACGATCGTTTCCTGCAAAGATGGAAGCTCTTCTTGAATTTTCTTCACTACATCAACACGATTATAGTCTTTCCCGCCATAACGATAGCCATCTACGGCAAACAATACTTTTGGTTCAATTTGTTTAAAGCGATCAATGACGCTCATAATGCCGAATTCAGGCGAGCAACTTGACCATATTGCTCCGATGCTTGCACAAGCTAAAAAGGCTATTAACGTTTCATGAATATTAGAAGCATATGCGACAACACGATCCCCAGGCTTCACCCCTATTGATTTTAAATGTTCAGCAACCGCTGCCGTATTTTTTTTCAACTCATCCCACGTTAACGATCCTTGAGAACGTAATTCTGTTTCATAAATAACGGCTGCCTTACCATCACAATGATTTCGAAATATGTGCTCTGCATAGTTTAACGTAGCCCCTTTAAACCACTTTGCACCCGGCATTTTTCGTTCGACTAACACCTCTTCATAAGGTGTTTTCGCTTGAATATCATAAAAGTGCCATAACGCTGACCAAAACCCTTCAATGTCTGTAACGGACCATTCCCATAAGTCGTGATACGTTTGAAAGGAGAGCCCTCGCATTTCACTTAACCATCCCATAAATGCATTCACATTATACCCCTTTTGTAACTGCTCGGACGGCTCCCACAATAATTTTCCTTCCATCTTATCTACATTCATTTCCATTCCCCCAACCTGAAAGTAATCGTTAAGATGAAGCAAGATTCTGGATGAACGTCTTATTATGTAAAGTAGTACACTTACCATATACGATCTTTAGTTATTCAAATCCTTCTATAATAGTAAGAAAAGATATAATTTTCATATTAATCACATTAAATAAAAAGAGATGTCATGATGATGAAACATCTCTTACACTGGGCAAGTCGGTAGGAACGAGCTAGGAAAGCAAACGACATTTAGCGGGTTTGTAATGCTTTTTATGTTAATTTTTTATAAACCTTTTCTTTATAAAAGGCAGAAGCAGGTGAATGGAATGCCTTACGTTTTTGGATAAATTGTTCTAATTGCAATTGTTTCGCCGAAAGTTTCTCTTGTAGCTTTACTCTTTCTATTTCGTCGTAGCAATTTTTTAATAAATCTTCGATGCCCATTATTTCCTTCTTTATTTGTACATCCTCCTCCATCATCCCCGCGTTTTTTAAAAGTTTATATCCCATCCGAAGACTCTCTGGGACATGTGATAGATCATCAAGCTTTAGCGGTTTACCCATTCCTGATAATTGTTCAAATTCTCCATCCTTATACGCTCTTTTAATTTTATCTTCAGCGATTAAAGTAAAAAAATCCATTCCTCATCTCCCTTTGCTTTCGGATTTTTAGTACAGAACTCCTGTTTTCATTGTAACCTTTTTCGTTTTTTATACCAATCGGGAGTACGCCATTGTTTGCGTTGGGGGTTGAAGCCAAACAAGATGCGTGGCTTGCAATTCTTATCACGATCGCCCTTACTTTAGTGTGGCTATATACGGAAATCCAAACATATTTTAATTACTACACTTGGAAAGTGGTTAGTGGCACCTGACTTACGAAAATCCAGCCTCTTTGTTGTATGATTTTTATTAGCTTACGAAAGCTGTTTCTTTTGTTGGTAATTCTCCTTTAATCCAAATCTCTTCCATCCATTGTTTAGAAAGGGCCTTTACTTTTTCCTTGTAGATATACGGAAAACGTGTTGTGCCTCTTTTATTCTATTTCATCCATTTCTTTTTCTTTGCGACAATTCCTTAAAACAACAAACACTTATCAAACCTATTTAAAAAACGTTCTTTTGAAAATAACGCCTTAAAATTTTTTGTGTTAAAAAGAAAGGTATATAGTATAATTTGGAAATAGAGGTGATTTTATGGATAATTCGTTTGGAGATAACAGTAAACCGATTTTCTTAACTGCTATTTTATTTTTGACAGCGGCTATTTTTTTATTTCTTCCGAGAGAAGTTAAAGGAACAAATTTGTGGATTGCAGTTACGATTTACGCAATCATCGATATTGGTTTTTTAGTAGCTATGATTTGGGGGATAAGAACAAAAAGTAAAGCCATTGTAGTGTTTAGTGTGTTGGCGAACAGTGTACTCTTTATCGGTGTAACGATTTTTATTTTTCTTTTACTTGCTACAATTGGTATTGCAGGTCCATTTATTATACTAACTAAAAACACCGGGACAATCCCGGTGTAATTCTTTCGCATCAATTCCCTCATAGATCGAACACTTGTTTAGTTCTTTTAACAGATGTTCTTTTGAAAATATGTTATTCAATATTTCACACCCTCTTTTACTGTAAATGGATATATGCTCCAGGCCCTAAAGGAAGACCTAAGAAATACCAAACAATAAAGAATATGATCCATGAAATAGCAAAAAAGATTGAGTACGGAAGCATAACAGCAATTAATGAACCAAGCCCCATATTTTTATCATATTGTTTCGCCCAAGCTAGCAAAATCGCAAAATAAGCAAACATTGGTGTAATTGGGTTTGTAATCGAGTCTCCAATTCGATAGGCAAGCTGGGTAAATGCCGGATCATATCCTAATAACATAAACATCGGAACAAACACTGGACCGACAATCGCCCATTTTGCAGATGAACTTGCGATAAACATATTTAAAAATGCACTAAATATAATAAATCCAACAAGTAACGGTAATCCTGTTAAACCCAAACTTTTTAACGTATCAGCGCCTGAAACGGCCATGATAATCCCTAAATTACTCCAGCTGAAGTATGCAATAAACTGGGCGGCAAAGAAAGAGATGACCATATACATCCCCATCGTTCCTAGAGCTTTTGCCATTTTGTGTGCCATATCTTTGTCAGATCGTATTTCCTTTGTTACGATCCCATAAGCTAAAGCCGGGAACAAGAAAAGACCCATAATAATTGGAACAAGCGAGCTCATAAACGGAGAAATAATAATTCCTCCATCCTCCCCTCTTAACCAACCGTTTTCAGGAATAACCGTCAGCGCAATTAACGAAAGGAAAAGTAAAGTTGTGATCCCAGCCCATTTTAACCCTTTTAATTCAACACGTTTAAGCTTGTCCATCGACATTTTTCGTCCAGTATATTCAGGAAGTCTTGGTTCTACGACTTTTTCTGTTACCCATACTGCAAGTGGAACAAAAAATATACAAGACGCGGCCAAAAAGTACCAGTTCATAGCTGGATTTGTTACTACATTTGGATCAATAATTTCTGCGGCAGATTGCGTAAAGCCTGCAAGAAGGGCATCGAGCATATTGACAATTAGGTTCGCACTAAACCCTCCAGCTACTGATGCATAAGCGGCGACCATACCTGCAATGGGATGTCTACCAACACTCATGAACACTAATGCTGCAATAGGCGGTAAGACGATAAATCCCGCATCACCGGCCATATTTGCTAATAATCCAGCAAAAACGATTGAGACAGTAATAATTTTTTTAGGTGCACTTAAAACAAGCTTTCGTAGCAGCGCCGAGATTAGTCCGACACCTTCTGCTAATCCAACACCAATCATCGTCACAAGAACTAATCCTAATGGTGGAAACTCAGCAAAGTTATTCACCATATTCGTCATGATTTTTTGGAAGCCTTCTTTTGTTAATAAACTTACCGCTTGAACGGTTTCGTTTGTCGCAGGATTGACAACTTTAACACCTAAAAGTGAAGCAATATGAGAAACAATGATGATAATAATGGCAAATATAATAAACAATGTAACAGGATCCGGTAGCTTATTCCCTACTTTTTCAACGATGTCTAGCATTTTATTCAATAGATTTTTATTTTCAGATCGTTGGATGTTATATTCTCCTTTTTTGATTGGTGTCTGCACGTCTTTTCCCCCTTCTATTTTCTGAAAATTTTATATTTTCTTTTCATTATAAAGATTTAGACTTACAATACTATGTACAGGGAAACAATCTTTTATTTTTTTTATTGTGTTTATAAACAATTTGTATCTTTTGAATTGTTTTCAATAACAAGATGAACCTATACCTTTTATTGATTTATGTAGATACCAACAATTTAATCATTTATTTTTTGTTCACGCATACATAGATTCACCATTGATTAATAGTATAATTATTCTAAATATTAGTAATTGGGAGGGATTTCATAATGGAACAATTAGTAGAAAAAATAGATCGTAAATTAAATGATAAATTCAATGAGATGGTTGAATTACGTCGTTATTTTCATCAATATCCAGAGCTTTCTTTTGAGGAAAAAAACACTCCGATAAAAATTGCGAAATATTTAACAACCTTAGGAATCGAAGTGAAAACAGGGGTTGGTGGAAGTGGTGTAGTGGGTATTATTAGAGGTGGAAAGCCTGGTAAAACAGTAGCATTACGTGCTGATTTTGATGCCCTCGCGATCCAAGACGAAAAAGATGTTCCATATAAATCGAAAGTACCAGGTGTTATGCACGCTTGTGGTCACGATGCCCATACTGCTACTTTGCTTGGAGTTGCGAGCGTTTTACATGATATGAAGGATGACTTAGTAGGAAATGTTGTCCTCATTCATCAATTCGCGGAAGAACTAGCACCAGGTGGAGCAAAGCCAATGATTGAGGATGGTTGTCTTGACGGTGTTGATGCAATTTTTGGAACACACATTTGGTCTACGATGCCTGTTGGTGAAATCGGTTATCGAAGTGGTCCTACTATGGCCGCTGCTGACCGATTCGAGATTAAAATTCAAGGAAAAGGTGGACACGGAGCCTCCCCACATGAAACAGTGGATTCCGTAGCATTAGGGACAGCGCTCGTCCAACAGTTGCAACAAATCGTCAGCAGACGCATTGATCCACTTGAGCCTGCTGTTATTACGGTTGCCTACTTCCATGCAGGTAGTGCATTCAATGTAATTGCCGATTCGGCAACAATTGGAGGAACTGTTCGTACCTTTGATCCAGACGTTCAAAACTTTATTATTAATGAAATGGAAAGGATTACAAAATCTATCTGTGATGGAGGCGGAGCTTCCTATGAATTCGACTATAGTAAAGGATACCCAGCAGTTGTAAATCACGATGCAGAAACGAGTTTACTTGTAAAAAGTGCAGCAAAAATTGTAGGTAAGCACAACGTAAAAAAAATGAAACCGATGATGGGCGGCGAAGATTTCGCTTATTACCTACAAAAGGTTCCAGGCACATTCTTTTTCACTGGGGCAGGCAATTCTGAAATAGGAGCTGAATATCCACACCACCATCCTAAATTTAATATCGATGAAAAGTCGATGCTCATAGCAGGGAAAGTTTTACTAACAGCTACACTTGATTATTTAAATAAGAAATAACCTGATCGATTGGAGAACAACCGATTACCGTATTTAAACAGCAAGTATTTTTCTAACAAGGATGATTAAAATGAAAGAAGCATTAAGTCATAGACAACTAGAATCGTTAATTTATGTTTCGAACGTATTAAACAGTTCATTGGATATTGAAAAAATTATTGATTCTATAATGCAAGTTACGATATCGGTCATTGAGGCTGCTGATGGCGGTGTCCTCTTTTTATACGATGAAAAGAAAGGTAGTTTAGTTGCGGAATCCACAACTGGATTTGATCCGCTCATTGTGAATCAATTAGAGTTAAAGCCTGGTGAGTCGATGACAGGCCAAAGTTTTATCAAAAAAGAATGTCTTCTTTTTCGAAGTCAAAACGTTGTAAGAAAAATAACATCGACTTTAAGTCCAAAGAATTTAAAGCTTATGGAAGAATCAATTCCAAACTATCCATTTTCAACGATGTGTGCCCCGATTTTAATAAAAGATGAATGCATTGGCGTCATTACAATTGATGCATTTAATCAAGGGGAATTCACTGAAGAAGATATAAAGCTTGTAAAAGCAATTTCCCACCAAGCAGCCGTTGCGATTGAAAAGGCACGGTTATATAGAGAAAAAGAAACAACGGTAAAACAACTCGAACAACTAAATAACATGATTACAAAACAAAATCATATGTTATCCCGTTCAGTCGAAATTCATAACGATTTGGCAAACCTCGTCCTTCAAGGAAAAGAAATGAACGAAATTCTTCAGTACGTATACCGAAGAATTGATCATGACATTTTTCTATTTGATGATGTTGGCGAGCTTTTAGCGTCGGTATATAATTCTCCTTTTACAAAGGAAGATGTTGATAAAATTAGACATCTTGTTCTTACACCTATTCAATCAACGAAGAGTATCCGTGATATAAAATCGATTACGTTGGATAAAAAAGATTATGAGCTAATGATTTTTCCTATTGGTTCGAAGCCAGAATTGTATGGAATGCTTGCGGTTTTAACAAACAAAAAAATGGATGATGTTGATATGACGATCCTCGAACATGCCTGTACCGTCATATCACTCGAATTAGTGAAAAAACAAGCAATTTTTGATGCTAAGCAGAAAAGTAAAGGGGAGTTTGTAGGAGAGTTATTAAAAGGGAAAATAGATGAAGGGATTATGCAACAGGCGAAGAATTTAAAATTGGATCCGAAAAATCATTACCTCGTCATTTTAGCATCAATAGACGAACTTGATAGTGAACATATTGAACAAAAACTAAGTATTAAACGGCATCTTGTTCATATTGCCAACCGTGTTTTCACCACCTATTCGCGTGTCATTGCAACAAAAGATGATTTGATCATAATCATATTATCCTATTCAAAATTTGATAATAAATCGTTTCATCAGCATCAATTAAACAATGTCATTCAGCAATTTTTACAAGAAGTAAACGAAAGACAATGGGATATTGAATTAAAAATAGGTGTCGGTCGAGTAAAAGAAGGACTGCCCGCTATTTCTAAATCGGCACAGGAGGCTCAGAAAGCGTTGAAATTTATGAAAAGCTATTCACTATCCAAAAGTTTAATTCATTATTCTGAATTAGGTGTTCAACGCTTACTCTTACAAAATACTGAAGAAGAGCTTATCGATTACACAACAGAAACGTTAGGCCCTTTGCTTAAGTATGAGAGCGACCGAAAAGGAGAATTATTACAAACACTAAATTCATATTTTGAAAACAATCAAAATGTAAAAGAAACAGCAGAGGGCTTGCACATTCACGTCAATACCTTAAATTATCGTTTACGGAGAATTAAGGATATTCTTCAAATCGATTTTTCGGAAACTGAAGAATTTTTAAATCTTCACTTAGCTCTTCAGTTGTATTCTTATTTAAAAAATAAGATTTCATTGTGACGAGAAACAGAGGAAATGTTCATTTAAGGGCACTTCCTTTGTTTTTCTTAAAAAGATAATAGTATATTGAAGAAATGAACGCCCTCTTTCATCATAGAATTCCGCGTGGTAGCATCATCCCTACATTGGCCGTGAACCATATATTCATACAGACCTAATCAAAAAAGAGCCTTTAAACAAAGCTACTTCTTCAGCATTTTCACAAATTTAACTAAAACATAGAAGAAGACGATTAATGTTGAAACAAATGTTACGAATCTAGCGAACTCTACATATTCTCCATGCTGCACTTGAGTTGCTACGGTAGCAGACTTATAACCTATGTATGAGATAAAGCTGAACATTGTTAATCCAGCTAAAAATAAAAATGTTTTTACATTTTTCACTACTTTTGAGCCGTATTGAAAATGAATATACCCTACATATAGTAGCACCATGCAGATTGTAAAAATGACAAAGTTGTTAAATTCTTCTTTATTTATAATTGGTTCTTCACCGATCAATATCCACGTTATTCCATAAAAAAGCGAAATAACAAGGATGGCAAACAAGACTAAGCTATCAATTAAATAATACGCTTTTTTTCTCATGAGCATTCCCCATTAAAGTTATTCCCTTTTATTAATTCCTTTGAACAATAGTATGGACCACAATAAGGCTCATGTGTTTGAACATATGTCCATTTGAATTCCTTATCAACAATATAAACATCCTTTTCATTTAAAAAAATCTGCAGCAGAAATATTTTGTGGACGTTCTAGTATAAGCGCATCGTTCGAGTGTTGATAAAAAACAAAGCATTGATTCTTTTTTTCATTATGAAATACTTTTTTTGCCTCATCATTATGGAAACAAGCTACTTTTTCATAACTAAATATGTGCCACAAAAATTCATCTAAAAATATCGATTTCTTTTCAGAATCACTAATAGAACTTGCGAAATGATGTTCCCACTGTTTTCGTAAGTAAGTTCCCCACTTAGGAATTTCAGTTACTTTTCTTCTTTTTCTTCTTAAAATCTCTACTAAATCCATCTGAGCCTCCGATTGTTAGAAATTGTTATTACATTTAATTTTGATATATTGAAAACCTTAAGCAAAATTTTTGATAAAATCTTTAGCAATTTGATTGTGTGGCTCTTTTTCTAAAATTTGATTAGCTATGTTAAGAGCTTCTTCTTTTGTTATGGATTCATCTGGTAGATCAGGCACTTCATAAAAGAATAGCAACATCTCCTTATGACCAATATGCTCTGGATCTAACATTAACGCTTTCCTTGTATGGTATAAAGCGGATTTATACGCTCCACCGATATGACAAAAAGGATGACAGAGAAGACCACAAGCTAATGAATGTAATGCTTCACTTTCTTGTTCTATTAGTAGATGACATACGAAAGTATAAATGATTATATCTTCACTACATTCAAATGCTAATTCTATAAGCAATTCATTTAACTTTGAAACCTCCATCATTTTTGCCAGCTTACTAGCTTCAGCGAAATTAGCATTCAGAATATGGGATTTTAACAAGTGTTCCAAATTTTTAATAATAATCCACCTCATATATGGGATTGTATGTTATTTGATAACAGTCAAAAACATGCCGCTTACAACATTATACAAAAAATTTTCTGCCATAACACGAATTTCTAAAAATAAAAAACGCATTCCTTAGGAAGGCGTTTACCATACAATGAAGTCAAAAAACAAGTGAAAAGTCACTGTCGAGTTAAGCGTTGGATATCCGTTTCTACTTTAAACACACGTTTATTTAACACTTCTGTTTTATCATCAACATGTTCGACAATTTTTTCTGTGTATTACCCAAGACTCTCAATTAGGTTCTTTTGTAGTTGTTCTTGTCCATCTTGAAGCTCTAACACACGATCTTCTAGGCTTTCAATTCGTGTTTCCAGCACATCGAATCGAGATTCTATTCCGTCGAATCGATTTTCTAATCCATCAAATCGGGTTTCTATTCCGTCCATTCGACTTTCTAACCCATCAAACCGGGTTTCTATTCCGTCCATTCGACTTTCTAACCCATCAAACCGGGTCTCTAACCCTTCGAAACGTGTTTCAAATCCATCAAGGCGTTTGTTAATCGGTTCTAACTCTTCTTTTAATACCGATCGTAATAATTCTTTTAAATCACCGCTCAACAATACCCCTCCCCTCGATTTCTCCTTTTTCATTATATCACGAAATTTGGAGTACTAAAATTAACAAGAAAAGATCTTTTAGATCCACCATTCTCGCGACCTTCATTAATATCTCTAAACAAGTATCGTTTTACACTCCGAATCAAATGTTTTAAAATTACAGTTAAAATCAGCGTATTAGAGGTAATGTGATGGATATCCGAATTCAGTTACAAGCAGCCCTTCAAGAATGTGAACGTTTACGAAAAGAAAATGAATATTTAAAGAAAACGATTTCCAATATGATGCAAAGAAAAGAAAACAACCTTTCTTCCACTTTATCTCATGAATTGATTAATAATAAATCATCTTCCAATGAAAAAATACAATTATTCAAACGACTATTTAAAGGACGAATGGATGTTTATGCCGTTCGCTGGGAATCTAAAAATGGCCGAGCTGGCTACACACCTGCATGTGCTCATGAATGGCAAGCACCAATTTGCCAAAAACCTGAGATAAAATGCAGTGAATGTCAGCACCGAACATTGCTACCAATAACTGATCAAGTACTTTACGATCATTTAAGCGGAAAACATACAATTGGAATTTATCCGATACAAAAAGATGAAACGTGCTTTTTCCTTGCGATTGATTTTGACAAAAACAATTGGCAAGAAGATGTACTCGCATTTGTCCAAATATGTAAAGAGTTTTCCGTACCTTGTAATATTGAACGATCTAGATCTGGGAAAGGTGCTCACGTATGGATATTTTTCTCTGAAGCTGTCCCCGCTTCATTAGCTCGAAAAATGGGAATGACTTTGCTTTCGAAAACAATGGAAAAACGATACGAAATAGGATTAGATTCATTCGATCGATTATTTCCGAACCAGGATACTCTTCCAAAAGGCGGGTTTGGAAATTTAATTGCACTCCCACTGCAGAGAATACCAAGGTCAAATGGAAATAGTGTTTTCGTAGATGAAACCTTTACTCCCTATCCAGATCAATGGATGTTTATATCTTCAATTCAAACAATGACAACAAAAGAAATCCAGGATGTTATCCAACTGACTGAAGATGGAGAAATCACTGTAAATGAAGTGTATCCTAAAAAAGTGACCATTGAATTAAAAAACGGGCTTTTCATTAAGAAAGATGAGCTCTCCTCTACTTTATTAACAAAATTAACAAAATTGGCAACGATTTCGAACCCTGAATTTTATAAAGCGGAAAAAAATCGCATGTCTACTTATGGAATTCCTAAAGTAATTAATTGCTCTTCGGATCAAGATGGCTATTTAGTCTTACCACGTGGTTGTTTAGAAGAGGTAATCAATTTATTGTCTTCTTTATCGATAGAATACGATTTCATTGATAACCAATACGAGGGACAACAAATCAAGGTTGAATTTAATGGTCAGTTAACTGCTCAGCAACACGAAGCCTTATCACAGTTAGTAGAACATCATACAGGAGTACTTTCTGCAACGACCGGGTTTGGTAAAACCGTAACTGCGGCTGCTCTTATTGCAAATCGAAACATTAATACGTTAATCATTGTAAATCGGACACAGCTAATAGAGCAGTGGGTGAATCAATTATCAACGTTTCTAAATATCCCCATAAAAGAAATTGGACAAATCGGTGGCGGGAAGAAGAAAATTACAGGAAATATAGACGTAACAACGATTCAAAGCTTAAATTATAAAGGTCAGTTAAAATCATTTATTACACAATATGGTCAAATCATTGTCGATGAATGCCATCATGTATCTGCATATAGTTTTGAACAAGTATTAAAACAAGTCCGAGCTAAGTATGTATATGGTCTAACGGCTACACCGATTCGAAAAGATGGGTTACACCCTATTATCTACATGCAATGCGGTCCGATCCGCTATAAAGTGAACGCAAAAGCTCAAGCAAAGGTTCGGCCCTTTGTACATCGATTATTTACGAGGTATACGGATTTTCAATCTGATCAAGAAGATATTCAAAAACTATATAAAGAAATGGCTAACAACAAAAAACGGAACGAACAATTATTTGATGATGTTTTGTCTAATCTTGAAGAAGGGCGTTCTCCATTAATCTTAACAGAACGAATTGAACATATTAAAACCATTCAACAGATGTTTCAAGGATTTGCTAAAAATATTATCGTACTATCAGGAAATATGACGAAAAAGGAAAGGAAACAACAACTTGAAAGGCTAGCTACTATTCCTGATAGAACAGAGAGATTAGTAATTGCAACAGGCAAATATATTGGTGAAGGCTTTGACGATGCTCGGCTAGATACGCTTTTCTTAGCTATGCCAATATCATGGAAAGGAACCCTACAACAATACGTTGGTCGCATACACCGAAATCACGCCAACAAACAGGAAGTACGTGTTTATGATTATGTCGATAAAAAAATACCGCTGATGCAAAAGATGTTTGAAAAAAGATTAGTCGGTTACCGTGCAATGGGGTATTCAATAGATGAGAAAAACAGTTCCATTGAAGAACAGATGAAGTTATTTTAATTAATTTCACCAAAATAATCGATAATCTACCCCACAGATTCAAAGGTCCCTGTGGGGTATTATTTATTAAAAACGTTTTGCAAGACTAGGGTGCTTTAAGGATGTTTGTGAAGTTTAGAACCATTTCACAAATATTAAAATTAAAAAACAACACGCATGTTTCAGCGTGTTCAAGAATTTTTATCCTTATCTGTAAATCCTAGAATAGCGATTACAAGCATACCAAAACTAAGCATCAGAGATAAAGCTTCAAAGGTACTCATTGATAGTCGCCCCCTTATGTTCAGCCTTCCCTGATCCAAGTTTGTCCTATACATACGACATTCATAATAATTTAGACATATAATATTCATTATAAGGCCTTCCATCAATCATAAGTGAATTTCTCTTCGTTCCTTCAATTTCAAATCCACTTTTCTTATATAGAGCTAGTGCTGCGTCATTTTGGGTTACTACTGTGAGTTCTAATCGAGTAATATGATGATTTATTGCCCATTCTTCTAAACGTTGAAATAGTGCTGTTCCTATCCCTTGACCTCTGTATTCTTCTAAAATACCAATAACGAGATATACAGAGTGCTTAGTTCTTTTAACTTTTCCCCCGTTCGCAATCAAATAGCCTACTAACTTTCCTTCGTCTTGCTCGGCAATCAATATTGTTGAATTACTTTGCTGTGCAAGACGTTCTATCTGTATACGTTGTTGCTCAGGAGTCGTTTTTCTTTCTCCAGCTTCCATAAGCAAGAATTTAGCTTCAGATTCAACTTGCTTTATTAAATTTATAAAATTCTCTGCATCTTCTGCTTTTATCTCTCTGATTAACAAGAGAATCCCCCTTACCTTTTTCTGCAATTATTTCAAAATAAGAAACATTAATAGATAGAACCATTTTGAAGTATTTTATTATTTTTTTATTGCGTAATGTAATTCAACAAATTGGTTAAAAGTTCTAGTACCTTTTAACGAAAGGTCCAGTTGATAATCGCCTGCTTTAAATAGTGGAATTCCTTCTCCAATAATCTTTGGAGCAACTGTCAATATTAATTCATCAACGAGTTTTTCTTTTAAAAACGTATGTAATAAATCGCCACCGCCAACGATCCAAATATTTTTCCCTTCTGCATCTTTTAAGCTTTTTGTAAATCTAATGATGTCTCCGTTTACGAATTTAACATGTTCGGTATCCTGAATTGCTGACCTTGAAAAGACATAACACTCTTTATTACGGTATGGAAATTTTCCATTTTCATGCTTCATAATCCAGTCATATGTTCTCTTTCCAATTAAAATCGTATCAACCGTATCAATAAATTCAGAGTAACCATTATCTCCTTCACCCTCAACGTTAAATAACCAATCTAAAGAGTCTTCTTTTGTTGCAATATACCCGTCCAAACTTTGCGCTATAAACAATATTATTTTCCTCATCTGCTACCTCCATTTAAAAACCAGACCTTATTTATCTATCCTGCCTAATTGTTTAATACCAATTATTTAAAAATGGCGTTCTGACTCAATATTTTTTACTAGAAAAAACGCTTATTAATACGGATAAGCACCCGCTAGTTTAATATTTCTTTTGGAACATCCCATATAAAATAATGCTTTTAGTATTGTCTTGTTTCAATAGTGGTGGTTTCTTTATCTTTTTGAAATACAAGTCCTGAACCTATCTGTTCCTTAAATTCCCACCCTCTAGTTTTCATAAATTCTTTAGCCGAAAAAATCGCTGAAGTTGTATTCTCTTTATTAATAACCTTAATCATATACTATATTTTACTGATTATTTATGTCTATACTGCCTATAAAGCATCAGAATTAATGAAAGGGTATAAGGCTAAAGATATATATGATAAATATATTTATGTTAGTCTCCTGTTATTAATTGCTGTAACCATTTCTATTTTGTTAGTCCCGACATTTAAATATTTTTTAAAACGTTTATGCGTAAAATTTCCTATAATGTCATTTGTAAGTAAAAACCTTGATTCCATTTTTTACTTTTTCTACATACTAGCATTTATGAGAACGTCTACAACATGAGCAGCGATTGGAGCAACATTTAAAAGAAATGCCTTTTTATGTTGTGGAGTATGTACGGGCAAAAAAACGTGCCCATCTATCCCCTTCTACACTATTGGGCTATGTACATGACTTTAAAATCTTTTTTGAATGGCTGCAATCTGAAGGTATTGTACAAGTTGATAGCATAAAAGATATATCACTCGAAA
>NZ_JAKZKS010000016.1 GCF_022808615.1 Bacillus sp. FJAT-47783 | reverse complement strand
TCACTAGGGAAATAGGGAATATTATGGTTTCCTCAATGCTTCGGTTTTCTCCTCGTCACGCATTGGATTGAGCGCTACTTGTTTATTCGGTGTCCAATTTCTTGTGCCTCGAGTCCAACGCTCTGGATGCTTTGCCTTCGCTGCTTCGTATACGTTTTTTCGCTTTTCCAATATGGCTACGTGTTCCCCCGAATGACACTGTACAGGAGTCACAAAATTCAGCCCACTATGTAGGTGAATCTCGTTGTACCAATGGACAAATTGCCGTGCCCATTTTCTTGCTTCTTCGAGTGATGCAAAGCCTTTGTGTGGAAAATCCGGTCTATATTTGAGTGTCCGAAACATTACTTCTGAGTAGGGATTATCGTTACTCACACGTGGTCTTGAAAAGGAGCTTTGAATGCCCAACTTCTCTAGTAAACTTAAAAATGTCCCAGCTTTCATTGGGCTACCCTTATCTGAATGTAGCACGAGTGGAGCTCCATGAATTTTTTCATTGATAACGGCTTTCTTTACAAGCGTTTCGGCATGTTTTGTTCTTGTTCCCATACTTCCCATCCAACTACTTTTCTACTAAATAAATCGAGTATTAAATAGAGTCGATAATACAAACCTTTCACGGGTCCACCAAGCCAAGTAATATCCCATGTCCATACCTGATTTGGCGATGTTGCCAAATGACTTTCAGGGATTCTTTGTGTTGGCTTTTGACTACGACCTCGGTGATGTTGCATTTTTTCTTCACGCAACACTCGATAAAATGTAGATTCTGACGCAATGTAAGTTCCTTGGTCTGCAAGCTTTGGTACAATTTGCGTCGGCGGTAAATCGGCATATTCTTCTTGTTTCACAACCTCCAGTATTTCTTCTTTTTCTTCCTCGGACAACTTATTTTTTGGAGTAGGTCTTTTCACAAGTGGACGCTGATCGACTTTCACATCCCCCTCTGCCACCCAGCGCTTATAGGTTCGAATGCTGATATGAAGTTCCTCGCAAGCTTTCGCTAATCGCGCACCACTTTGCTTCGTTTCTTGGATGAGTTTTACGGCTAATGCGCGATTTGACGGGTTAATCATTCTCCCGCGTCGTCCCCCCAAATCGCTTGGGCCTTTTTTCTGAGTAATAATAATGCAGCAGCTTCCGCCAATGCCTTCTCCTTCTTTTGGAGCTCTTTTTCTAATAGCTTGGCACGCTTCTGTTCTTTCTTCAACGCACCATTTAACTGCTTCGATTGATCCGATGCTTGTCCGTTGGCTTGAAGGCAAGTCGTTCGCCATGCCTCAATCTGCTCACGGTATAACCCTTTTTTGCGACAATACTCAGCCAGTTCCGTTTCATTCATTGCGAACGTCTCCATCACGATTAAAAACGTATCTTGACTACTCCATTTGTCACTTGTTTGTCCATTCCCCGGCGTTGCCACACCAGCTGCACGTGCTTCCTTACGCCACTTGTACAACGTCACTTCTGAAATACCTTCTGCTTTCGCAATTTGTGCCACTGATTCATTATTTGGTGGCATCATCCGTTTAATAACGGATCCTTTTTGTTCTTGTGAATATCGTACCCTATTTTTCCCTGTCATATCGATCAACCTCCGTGTTATTTACTTAACTATAACACTAAAGTATCGTACGACATCTATCCTAACAGAGGGGGGGTGAAAATAACAATTCCAATCGGCTATGCTACCAAGATGGCTTGAAATAGTTAATAAAGACTGTTTGAGTCTAGCTTAATATTCCATTTCACCAATAATCGGAACCGATGTTTCTCGAAAATACGAACCTTCTTAACCAGCTTCCCTCCTTGGACAGTTTTACTTTACTATATGACTAAATCATGAACTGTAATGAAATACGGTTTTTTCCTCTTAACAGTTACCTCCATCCAATAGAAATTTCAAGAATTTTTATACCTATTACTGGAAAAGCGAAAATTTTAGTATTGGTTTACTGTTTCCCTACTCTGTTCACTTTTTATCTAAAATAAACAAAAAAGGGGATTAATATATGAAGAAGATTATAGCTTATACAAGCGAGGATTGTAGTTATTGTAGAGAACTTAAAAAGTGGTTGATGGAACAAAATATAACATATACAAACATGGATGTAAATGACAGTGATGTAGCAAAGGAATTTAAAAAATATAATTCTCCTGGAATTCCATTAATAATTGTTAACGACAATGAAACAGGTAGATACCATAAAATTGTTGGATTTAACCCTTCTAAGTTATCAAAGTTAATATTTTAATATTTTTAAGGAGGGTTAAATATGAAGTATGAAAGTAAAATTTATCTAGGTTACAATAAAATAATTTCGGAGTATGAATTACCCTCTGATGTTCCTAAAAACTTGGATTTTATCGGAGCAAGAAAAATATGGGATAAAACACAAGGAGAAGGAAACATTATTGCTGTTATAGATTCAGGTGTAGATAAGACACATCCAGCTCTTAAAAATAGTATTTTTGATGGTTATAATTTTACAAACGATGACAACGGAAAACCAAATATTTATAATGATTACAATGGACACGGTACTCATGTAGCTGGAATTATTTCCTCTAACAATAGTAAACAAGGTATAATGGGTATAGCACCAAAAAGTAAGCTATTAATCCTAAAAGTAATTGATAAACAAGGTTCAGGGAACTATAACTGCTTAATTAATGCTATTAACTATGCAATTAATTGGGAAGGCCCTAAAGGGGAAAAAGTTAATGTTATTAATATGTCTCTAGGTGGAACTGAACCGAATGAAGAGTTACACAAAGTTATTAAAGAAGCTAGAAGTAGAGGGATTGTCCTTATTGCAGCAGCAGGTAATAATGGAGATGGTGATTCAAAAACCTTTGAGATAGTATACCCTGGTTTTTATGAAGAAGTGATCCAAGTTGGTTCCATTAAAAAAAATGGTAGTCCTTCATCATTTTCTAATACTAATGTTAATCTTGATTTTGTAGCTCCAGGAGAAAACATTATGTCTACTCATTTAAATGGAAAATATGTTAAATTGAGCGGCACCTCAATGGCTGCTCCTTTCGTATCTGGTGCTGTAGCATTAATACTAAATATAATAGACCGTTCAAACCCTAAATTAGTTCCGTATTTGGTATATCAATATTTACTTGATAATGCAAGGTATTTAGATCACTCTATATATCATGTTGGTAATGGTTTAATACAATTACCTTCAGGTTAACAATGGAAAAGCTAATTTAGATGAGGACAAAAAAGAACCACTAATTAAGTTTTGATATATAGGGGCGATCCAATAATTCCCTGAAATAAAGCCCGTGGATATAAAAACATTCGTTTTTCTCCACGGGCTAATCTATTCTTTCGGTTTTAAAAGTTCTGAGGTGTCACGACCTTTTCTCCACTTCTACTAATCTTAGTATTTCCTACTTTTTTGAACCAAAACAATTACAAAATTTTATATCATAATTTTTTTCAATGTATTCCTTAAGTTTTTTAAGTTCTTTAGAATACTCTAGTGCTATATTCCTATAAAACTCTTCTTCTCCTTCATCTGAACAATAGTCTATACATTGGGAAATTTTTAGTAAATCAATTTTTAATTGATTGAACTTTTTTAGTTGTTTATCAATATCCATATGATTCACCTCTACTATTACTTTGAAATTGTAACTTTATTATTGTTTTAATTTAGCTGTACTAAACTCCAAAAGCTTGGCGTTTCTTTAAATTCTACTGAATTTAATTTTTCAACTATTTTTAATCGGATTTCTTGGGCTAAATCTTCCCTTTCCTGATAAATTGTTTGATAAAGGCTCTTTTGGATTCGGCCTTCAAATTTTTTAATTAGACTATTAATGTCTCCGGTAACTTCATCTTCAACAATTTCTCTTAAATCTTCTTTCACTAGTTCTGCCCCTCCCTACTCAACTCTTTGTATAATTTTTTTAATGCTTTTTTATGTTGGTTGGAAATGTTTTGAGGAGTAGTTCCTAAAATATTAGATATTTCATTAAGAGTTAATTGCTTAACATATAACATATCTAAAATTAAGGTTTGTTTTTGAGTAAGGATATCTAATGCTTTATATAATTTTTCATTTTCTATTTGTTCCTTTAAGGAACTCTTTCCATAATACCTCTCTTCATTGCCATTATCGATTAAGACATCCTTCATTGTTGAATCACTGCCTTCTTCAAGTGGCTGATCAAGAGTTAATAAAAATCTTTGATTTAACTTCCGAATTTTTCTGTCATAATCGATGCTAAAATAATGAATCAAATTATTTATATATTTAATTTTTTTTATCTGTCTATAATGTATGGAAAACGCTTTATCAACCAACTTTTTATTGCTATCAATTGGATATTCTAGTGCTTTAATTAATAACTCATAATTTTCCTCATTTTCAAGGAAACTTTTTATTATAGGATTCTCCAAGGCCTCTTTGTTATTTTTGAAAAATTCTTCCACTTTATTTCGCTTGTATTCTGTAGTTTTATTCGACATCGTCCACACCTCTAATGTTATGGGATTTTTTATATATAAAGTGTTTTTGTGGTAAATATTTTAAACTAAACAGAACAAACGTTCTATATTTTTTTGTAGAATTATTGAAAATTTTGCGTAATTATATCTATTTAATGAAATCTTTCAAAAATTTATTTTTTTGGTATTTTGACACTTTTCTATAGTAAGGGGGTGAACTTATGGAACAAATTCAGATATTTGCGAATTTGTTGGGGAATTTTGGCTTTCCAATTGTAATGACTAGTTACTTATTGATTCGTTTTGAAAAAAAGATTGAAATGTTAACAGAAGCAATATCAGAATTAAAGAATACATGTATGTTCTCTAATGAAAAGGGGAAAGGATAATAAGGGTTAATGAGAAATTATTATTAAAGAAGATTGAAAGTATTTTCTTTTTGATATAGAAAAATGGTGAAAAATTATTTCTATATCAAGGAGAAAGTACATATACTTTTTGTCTCTTCACCATTTTCTGTGGTTCACACACAATCCCAGTAATAAGTTAGCGAGAGAGTATTCCCTGTACATTCCAGGAATACACGCTGTCTAAACCGTGCTAAGTTTCGGTATCCGTAAGCCCTTCTTTTGATGTTTTTGATTTTGTGGTTGGTTCCCTCCGTTTTTCCGTTTGTATACGGGCAAAAGAAATACTGAAGGATTTCAGCTTTCCATTTTTTCAGTGTTTTGGCTACCCCATGAAACGAAGGGAACGGGCTACTCCATGCCAATTGAATCCATTCTTCTAAGGCACACAAGGCATCATCGTAGTCTTGAATCGGATAGAAGTCTCTCAACTTTTCTTTTAGGTAATACGCACAGGCAAGGTCTGAATGTTTTTCTAACAGTTCATCCAGTTTCATTTTCTGTTGATCGGTCAGTTTTTCATATCCTTTCAAAAATAAATATCTCACTCGTTTCAGCTTGGGATGTTTCTTTCTCACCTGGTCTAATGCCTGTGTTACCTTTTGAATGACATGATACTTATCAACGACAATTGTTGCCCATGGAAACATGAATTTCACCGCTTTATGGAAAGGCTCCCACATATCCATTACGACTGTTTGAACCGCCCCTTTTGACAAGACATGTTGATGAAGTAGTTGTTTCGTTGATTCCGTCGTGCGTTGATGAATCATCCCTAACACAGAGCCCAATTGAGCATCTAATAAAACGATTTCGTATTGATGGCCTTTACGAACAGCCACTTCATCCAAGCTTAAGACAAGATGATCGGGATCCATCATCTCCGAAAGTGTTTCTTGATGTTTGGTTTCTTCTTCCTCTGCGATCGAGTAAAAAATCCGTTCCAAGGTCGTGTAAGGAATGTTCATTTTGGAGCTAACGTATTCAATCGTTGTGCCAAGACACAATTGATAAAGATACTCTTAAACGATTCGTCTGATGCTTTCGAGGAAGAACAGATTCGTATCTTTCGGAGAATACCTCTAAACAATTTAGACATTTATATCGTTTGACATGGATAATGAGATAAACATCTTCGTTCAGTATGGGAAGATCTCTTACCTTTCTTGTCCTTCTATCGTGAACAGAGGAAGAAAGGAAGCCACAATGAATACAACGTTCTTCTAATGAATTTTTTTCAATGGATATTAAATGATAATCTGAAAGCTTATCGTGTTTAATGACCTTAAATTCTGGTAATCCTAATGATAAAGAAAGCATTTATGAGTCCTCCTAATGTTTTGTTTAGTCGCTAACATTATTGCCAGGATTTCATAAATGCTTTCTTCTTTTTGTTTAAATCACAAAATATGGTGATGAACCTACTTTTTATTTATTCATAAAAAAATAGCCTCAATATATGGAATATTGTTACTGTAATGTTTACTTAATCCATTTCATAAAGTATAATAAGATTAACTTAATAATAGAAATTTATAGAGTCATGTAATCATAGTTTATATGGGACTCAAATTTTAAAGTTAGGAGGATTTAATTGAATAGTAATATTATTTCAAGGCTCTCCTTAATTTTAGTTTTTGGACTATCTTTGTTCTTTTTATTATCACTATTTTCGTTAATTCAGATTCAAACAAATATTTTCAGAATCATCATGATAAGTGGTATTATTTTTTCATTAATTTTAGCTTTAATAAGTCAAAAAGGAAAAATGAGGAATGTATTATTAACAATTAATTTAACTATTGCTGCTTTTTATTTTATTGTAGTAGAGCTTTTTAGATTTTTATTTCATGGAAACAATTTTTAAAACTTTAATTATTTTTTGAATTGCATAATTTGAATATACTGTATGTCAACAACGTTTTAAAATTCCTCTATTTCAACTAAATGAAATTCACTTTTATTTTGATAAATCGGCAGGGTAAAATACCTGCTTTTTTTCTTTTCTCTAAGACGATAAGAATCACTTTTGGTATTAAAGGTAATGGCATGATATAATAAATGATCCAAAATATGGTGTTTGTCAATATAGTTGTCGCATTTAGTTACTTTAGTATTTTAATAAATGCCATCAATCCCCAAGTTCAGTCAAGGCTACCGCGCTGCGCTTGCTGGCCTAGTGATTTGAATTGAAAGGAAAAGCATGCTTTCGATTCAAATCACTAGGGAAATAGGGAATATTATGGTTTCCTCAATGCTTCGGTTTTCTCCTCGTCACGCATTGGATTGAGCGCTACTTGTTTATTCGGTGTCCAATTTCTTGTGCCTCGAGTCCAACGCTCTGGATGCTTTGCCTTCGCTGCTTCGTATACGTTTTTTCGCTTTTCCAATATGGCTACGTGTTCCCCCGAATGACACTGTACAGGAGTCACAAAATTCAGCCCACTATGTAGGTGAATCTCGTTGTACCAATGGACAAATTGCCGTGCCCATTTTCTTGCTTCTTCGAGTGATGCAAAGCCTTTGTGTGGAAAATCCGGTCTATATTTGAGTGTCCGAAACATTACTTCTGAGTAGGGATTATCGTTACTCACACGTGGTCTTGAAAAGGAGCTTTGAATGCCCAACTTCTCTAGTAAACTTAAAAATGTCCCAGCTTTCATTGGGCTACCCTTATCTGAATGTAGCACGAGTGGAGCTCCATGAATTTTTTCATTGATAACGGCTTTCTTTACAAGCGTTTCGGCATGTTTTGTTCTTGTTCCCATACTTCCCATCCAACTACTTTTCTACTAAATAAATCGAGTATTAAATAGAGTCGATAATACAAACCTTTCACGGGTCCACCAAGCCAAGTAATATCCCATGTCCATACCTGATTTGGCGATGTTGCCAAATGACTTTCAGGGATTCTTTGTGTTGGCTTTTGACTACGACCTCGGTGATGTTGCATTTTTTCTTCACGCAACACTCGATAAAATGTAGATTCTGACGCAATGTAAGTTCCTTGGTCTGCAAGCTTTGGTACAATTTGCGTCGGCGGTAAATCGGCATATTCTTCTTGTTTCACAACCTCCAGTATTTCTTCTTTTTCTTCCTCGGACAACTTATTTTTTGGAGTAGGTCTTTTCACAAGTGGACGCTGATCGACTTTCACATCCCCCTCTGCCACCCAGCGCTTATAGGTTCGAATGCTGATATGAAGTTCCTCGCAAGCTTTCGCTAATCGCGCACCACTTTGCTTCGTTTCTTGGATGAGTTTTACGGCTAATGCGCGATTTGACGGGTTAATCATTCTCCCGCGTCGTCCCCCCAAATCGCTTGGGCCTTTTTTCTGAGTAATAATAATGCAGCAGCTTCCGCCAATGCCTTCTCCTTCTTTTGGAGCTCTTTTTCTAATAGCTTGGCACGCTTCTGTTCTTTCTTCAACGCACCATTTAACTGCTTCGATTGATCCGATGCTTGTCCGTTGGCTTGAAGGCAAGTCGTTCGCCATGCCTCAATCTGCTCACGGTATAACCCTTTTTTGCGACAATACTCAGCCAGTTCCGTTTCATTCATTGCGAACGTCTCCATCACGATTAAAAACGTATCTTGACTACTCCATTTGTCACTTGTTTGTCCATTCCCCGGCGTTGCCACACCAGCTGCACGTGCTTCCTTACGCCACTTGTACAACGTCACTTCTGAAATACCTTCTGCTTTCGCAATTTGTGCCACTGATTCATTATTTGGTGGCATCATCCGTTTAATAACGGATCCTTTTTGTTCTTGTGAATATCGTACCCTATTTTTCCCTGTCATATCGATCAACCTCCGTGTTATTTACTTAACTATAACACTAAAGTATCGTACGACATCTATCCTAACAGAGGGGGTTATTCTCTTCATTTATTACTTAACTCTCCATATAGTAACCTAACTATTTTGTAAAAAATAATATCTAAAAGGTTGAAAATATATTTTTTATTTCCACTTTATAAAGTAGATTCGCGCGAATTAGAAATTTAGGGAAAGGAGAAGATATTATGTCTGATCTAATGTTAAAAGGTTTTAAAACATTTCATTCATATTCAAATCTAAAGCAGCTTCTTGGTAATGAGAAAATTAAACTTCTAAAAAGTAATCCAAAATTCGCTGATATTGAAAATTTGAAAGTTGTAGATTCTTTTGTATTTCAAGGAAAAAGAGAAAACAAAGAAAACTCCTTTAAAAAAGGTAAAGGGATTGTTCTAACAAACATCACAAAAGATATTGTTGTTCGAGTTATTCAAGATAACACAAATAATAAAACTGTAGTATCTGCTTTAAGCTTAGAAAAAGTTAATGATGAAGATTTTGTTAAAGCATATGAAATCGACCAAAATAATCAACTCTATGAGGTTTATTCAAAGAAGTTAACTCCGGAATTAAAAGATGAATTTGAATCAAACTTTATACCTGTATTCCAAGAAGAGAAAACGGTCTATGACGATGAAATAGTTGTACAAGATTGGTTAACTGATGGATGTTTACCAGGTGGGTATTTATGGTGTGGAAAAGGATGTTCAAATTTCACAGACAGAGGTGGTGATGGTTCGGTAATCAATTCAACTGATTCATGCTGTAAATCCCATGATTATTGTTATCGTTATAACTGGGATACTGTAGATGGTTGTGACGATCAACTTTGTGCTTGTGCTCAAGGAAAGTCAACGACAGCTGCATTTTTTATTAGACTATGGTTCTGTGATTAATTTCGAAAGGAGGTGAGTATAATGAAAAAGTTAACCAAATCTATTCTTTCTGTGGCACTACTAACTGCTGCTTTTGCAACAAATGCTTTTGCATATTCTGTAACAGCAAAATTAAACTATGGTTCTCCTATAGCAGAGAGTAGTACAATGACTATTCAAAATACTCTTAAAGTTATTGGGAAGAATACTGGAAGTAATCCAATGTGGGCATCTGGAGTAAAATCAAGATGGCCATTATGGGATGTTGAATATGGGGAAATGTATTTATCAGGTGGTCAAAGTCGGACAACTACTGCTAGTGTTGACCATTCATCATACTATGCAAGAGCAGAGGCTACTTGGTTATCTCACAAAGAAGGAATTCTAAATCCTACAACTGGTACTACTACAATTACAAATAATTAATCGTAATTGTTCCACCCGCTTAGGGTGGAACTTATTTAAGGAGAGGAACTTATGATTATCAGGATTTTTAAGAACCTAGTACTCCATTACTTCACCCTTTTAAGGAGAAGAAAAACTGTTTTAATTACTTTAATCCTACTAACATTTTATATTGTATTTTCACATAGTCAGCATATGACTTATGATTTTTTTCATCCGGGAAGTGCACTTACCTTATCATCTCCAATTATTCAAATAGGAATGTTTATATTCGGTATTCTAGGAGTATCGTTTAATTTAGAAGAAAAAAATTTTTTGTACGATAAAAGTGGAAGGACTAATAATACTTCTTTAACTCTTGTTTCAAAACTTACATTTGCTCTAGTATTTTCTATATTTCTCTCAATTATTTTCACATTACTTTTTTGGATAATTTTACTCCTTAATAGTGTACCTTTAAGTAACTTCTACTATGAAAGTGCTAGGTACATTTTTTATTACTGGTGTATTCCTTTTTTTGTTATGTTCTGTATTGGAACAATCTTTGGAGAAATATTAAATAATGTATTCTCATATTTTTTCACAATTATATTTGCAATTTTATTAGGACCTCTAAATTTTTTATTTATTTTTAAAGGTCTAGATCAAATAGGCATTGGACAAAGAGAAAATAGCACTTTTTATCACCCTTTATATGGTTATCCATTGGAAACCACTGTTTTACTGAAACAATTTTGTACTGTTTTATTAACATTATTATTTTTATTTTTAATTTATTTATTGAAAAGAAATTATAATAAAAAATTTTTAATAATTACCTCATTTTTAATGGTTACTTCTGTAGTCTTGATTTCTTTATTTTTTAAATATGAAAATATTGAACAAAAGTTGGTTATGGAGACAAAAAATAAAAATATTTTTAATGAAATTCTTTATTATGAAAAAGAATTGAATAATTATAAGCAATTAATAGATAAAAAAATAGATATAAAAGCAAACAATTATGAGATAGTAGTTGATATGACAAATAAACATATTAATATCGAAACAAAAATAGCATTTAAAAATCCACATAGGGAAAAATTGGTGTTAAATCTATATCATGGATTTAAAATTAATAAATTAAAATTAAATAACAAAGATGTATCCTTTACTAGAAAAGGTGATTATATTTATATAAACAGTCAGGGTGAAGGTGAAATTTATTTGAAATATAATGGACGTAGTTCTCCTTTGTTTTTTGCGAACAATCAAGCTATTTTATTACCAGCATATTTTTCTTGGATACCTTCTTTTAATTTGACGCCAGCTTTCAGCTTTTATGATAATCAGCTTCTAAGAAACTACTCTCAAAACAATTATACAGCTAATTATAATTTAATTTATAAAGGGCCACTTGAAGTATATTCAAACCTTAATAAATTATCTAACAAAACCTTTAGTGGACAGAGTTCAAACGGGGTGTTCTTAATAGCAGGTCAATTAACTAAAGTAAAATATTCAAATGATGAAATTGTATTACCAAATACATGGTTAAAAGCAATGAAAAGGTACAATGAATTTAAAATTTTAATAAATAATATTATTAATGAAACTTCAAAGATACTAAATCAACCTATTTCCTCACCAAACAAGGTATTTATTATTCCTATAACGGGAATGAATGATTCGTTAATGGAACAAAATATTTGGTTATTTAACGATCACCTAGTAATTAATTTTCCAACATATAAATCATTTAATAGGGATGCATTAATATCTGAAGAATATTTAATTAATTCTGTGGTCCCTGCAATAGCTTGGAAAAACCATTCTTCTTTTGAAGAAAATTTTACTAAGCAAGAATTATTTAATGCCACATTATCTCATTGGATAGCAGTACAAAATAATGCTAATAATAACTATTTTTCGTTTATATTGGATAAATATTTACTATATTATCCGGATAAAGAAGAAATTATTGAAAGTATAGAAATTCTTAAAAGAATAAATTTTGAAAATGTAAAGAAACCTTCGAGATTTCAGCTTTGGTACAAAGCTATTAAAGAGGATAAAGAGTGGGTAGAAATTAATAAAATTATTAGGGGGTTTACTAATGATAAAAATAGAAAACTTGACCAAAAAGAAGCTAAATAAAGTATTACTAAATGATATTAATGTTGAAATCCCCTCTGGAATAACAGGAATTATTGGACCAAATGGTGCGGGAAAAAGTACTTTACTTAAGATTATTTATGGAATTGAAAGACACACATATGGGAAATTAGAATATAAATTTCCTAACTTAAACAGAGAACTATTAATTGGATATTTACCACAAAACTTCGAAACTTATCCTAATTTAACATGTAGAGAAGTGTTACAACATTATGGATATTTAAGAAAAATTATTTTAGATAATAATGACATTCAAAGAATACTTGGTGAGGTCAATCTTATTCCTTATAAGGATATAAAGGTAAAAGAATTGTCTGGCGGTATGCAAAAAAGGCTTGGGGTTGCTCAAGCTCTTATTGGAGATCCAGACATTTTAGTTATAGATGAACCTACGAGTGGACTAGATATTTTAGAACGAATTAGGTTCAGAAATATAATCAAAAAGATAGGAGAAAACAAATCAGTTATAATTTCAAGTCATATTATTGAGGATATCGATACTATTTGTTCATACATTGTTGTTTTATATAATGGAAAAATAATACACCAAGGAAAAAGAGACGAAATTAGATTGAATCTAGGTAAAGTTTATCTAATAGAAGTTCGAAAAAATGAACTTGATTATTATTTCAATAACTTTATCGTGACATCATATACTCCTATTACCCCTGAAAGTTATCAACTTAGGGTACTCTCAAGGGACTCTAATATACCTTTTGGTAGAGTTGTTAGTCCATCAATAGATGAATTTTACGTTAGTTTAATAAATAATTAGAGGAGAATATTATATGTTACTTATATATAGAATGCTAATTAATTTTAAAATATTAAAATCACAAATAGTTCTATTATTAATGATATTAGCATTAGTATTAGTTAAAAATATATATAATGGATTATCTATAATAACGATTCAAATATTAATGTTACCGATAATAACTTGGATTATAATTAATTTTTATAATAATCTTTTTACGTATAATATAGTTTTTAACAAAATCACAAAGAAGACATTAAATATGTTATTTGTTGATTTTTTTATAATTAATTTTTCATTTATTTTTGTTAGTACAGTTATATTAACTCCTTTTATAAGCGAAAAAGAGCTATTTATTCCTTTTCTATATAACTTTTCCTCTCAAGTTTTCTTTTTAACCAGTTTTTCGTCTCTAACTTGTATTATATTCAGGAATTTTGAAATGCCATTAATAATTTTTCTTTCCTACTACACTGCATCAATTTTAGGAGTATTAGATAAATTAAAAGTTCATTCTGTTTTATTTCTCTCTGGGAATTATTTTAATTTGAATGAAACTATACCAATGATTTATTCTAACATTATTTACGGAGTAATTTTTATTGTTTTTAGTTGGATGATTCTTGATGAAATTAAAAGTGAAAAAATACAAAGAAATTAACTCTGGTAAACCATTAGCCCTCATAAAATTACGTCATTCCTTTGCGAGTGAATGGTTGCGTTCTGGTGGTAATCTTGTATTGCTACGTGATCAGCTTGGTCACAACTCGATTGAGACGACTTCGCTTTATACCAACTTGTCGAGTGAAGATGCTCGAAAGGTTATTGAAAAGATGGAGAATAGCGAAAATATCTAAATGAAAACTATTAATAAAGCAAGCGGGATATGAAAAAACCGCTTGCTTTTATGTTCAAAATTTAATTTTTAAAGGTGGTCCCTATTTTATATGTGGGTTCAGTTTAAATAGCAGGAGGCTACTCCCCTACCATGCCGTCCTTATCAGCATCGTGCATATAAGGGTACAACCAGTGATCACTGGTAATAGGCATACTATAACCTGCAGCTTTCGCTTCTTCAATCGTCACCTGTCCATTCCCATTAGTATCAATAGAAGAAATATCACCTTTTGTGTTTTCAGCAGATTCATTGTCAGTTGATACAAGTGACGCGTTTACTTCATCAGGGTTCACATTTTCAAATACATCAACAATCTCATTCCCCATTATCGTATAGGTATACTGATAACTGGAAGGGATTTGTGTTTCTGTATTCGGATATGTAATAATGGCTTCAAAATTAGTGGCGCCTCCTGCGCTACGAATGGCCTCTTCCATATAGGCTTGATCGCCATGTCGATTAAGTGTACTGTTTTGTGGAGTTATATTATAAGCATTTGATACCCCTCCAAGAGAATCAGCAATAATATGTCCTTCATCTAAAACATCACTTTCGACACCAGGAACCTTTGCCTCATCATGATAATATCTGCCAGACGATAATACAGGTTCGTTCTGTTCATCTTGTAAAATAATTTCGTCAGCAACAACACGTACTAGTTGCCCGTATTCGTTCGTAAATGCCCAATATTCACGGTCACCATAACCAATGTCAACAACGACATTTGGTTCACGATGTCCATTCAAATCGCCACCATCCACTTCAATAAGTTTGTATCCAGAGAACAGTTCACTTTTTAGTTGGGTGGGTGCTTTCTCTACTACTGAATCTGTTTCTCCTACTGTAATGGATACATCTTCTACATTGGTACAACCAACAATAAAGCTAATGGTTAAAAGCAAGATTAGTTGATTCATTTTTTTCTTCATCTTAGAACTCTCCTCTAACAGTTTTCTTACTTACTTTATTTTATCAAACAGAACACTTGTTTGCCCTTTGTTCAGTACTTTTTCATAAATGGAACGTTATAAAGCTCCTTCTTACTTTTTAAGCAAAACTGAGCACTTATTCAATATAGTCAGGAAATACATAGGACAACTAAAGAAAGAGAAATACTAGTAAGCATCGCGATAGGACTATGTTTTATCCTCTATCCTTTACGACTATTTTCTAATATGATAAATGTAGAGTTCTATCGATTTAGAGGTGAACTGATTTGAAACCACCATTAACAACAGAAGACAAAGATACGGCTGCCGATTACATAATCCTTAAATTATTGAAGACTACATTAGAAAAGGATATCGATTCGGTCAAACAATCGTCTATTCGTCTTCAGAAGCCGCTAATTGAGCAGTATGAAAGAATTATTAACCAGATTAATCAAGATATTAGAACTACACGAAAATCCATGCAGAAAAGCGGAATTAAGGTGTACGATCGTGAAATCATTAACGAGGATATTTGGAGATACAAATTCGTGGTAAGGGGATACCAAGATGAATTTCGTTTTTGGAAAGCATTGCGATTACATATGCAGAAGCGGTTGAAACAGTATATGAATTAAGTAAATGGGAGTAATATTCCCGTGATTATTACTCCCATTATTATGTATATTTTAGTCTACGAAGAATCGTTACATTGTTTTCTTCTTCACAGATTGGATATGTTGTTCTTTAATGCTTTGATCTACCCTCGTAAATTTCTCAAGCTGTGTGAAAAGAAGGTTAATGTCATCTTTTGTTAAGACCTTCGAACCTTTTTTTATTTCTTTCCTCATTTATTTCACTAAACCGTTTCTTTTTAAAATGTTTACGTTGGATGAGTGAACTTGTAGATTTTTAAGTTGACATCTCTCGCTGAAAATTATGACTGATTTTAAATATGGGTGATAATTCAAGTCGAGGACATCTTTTAGTGCAGTAATATGACCGCTGTTTTGCCATATTGGATTGTAAAAACGCTCCTTCTTCCCATTTGGGAATGATTGAGTCCAATACCTGTTCTTCTCATTACCAAAGATCCACCCGCTGTAGTTTTTCGATTCAAAAACATAAAGTCCTGTTTCGGTAATCATTAATAAATCAATCTCTGTTGTTGAACCATTCTTTTTAGGTATATAAAGATTACATAGTAAACGGTGATGTCCTTTAAGTTTTTCAAGGTAGGAAAAGGTCAAAAATTCACCATACTTTCCTTTGTCCAATATTGTGTTAAAGAATCGGTGACCTGTAATACCTTGATATGCTGACCGTTTGAAATGTAAATATTTAGGTAGAACTATTAGGAAACCAAAAAAGATAATAATTACACTGAATACACTAAATAAACTGATTACGATGTTGCTAGATACCATTTTGATTATTCACCATTCCTTACATCTCTAATCTATTTTATTCTTATTAAAATTTGACTGAAAATCAAAAAATAGACGTATGTTATGTTAATCTGATAACAGTTTACAAGATACTGGCTTTTTTCAGAAAGTGAAAATAAAATAGGAAACTTAGTTCCTTTATTTCCACGCATGACCCTTGTGAAAAAATGATGAATGAGTTAATTGTATTTAAAGGAATAGAAGATTTCTATTGTGTAATCTCAGTAAATATGATTTTTGGATTTTGATCTATTGATACTAAATCTAAATAAGACTCCTCTTTTTGAATAGTTCACTCAGTTCATATTTGAGCCTCCTCAAAAAAAGACCGTAAGATGTTGTTTCCCCAACAAATCTTACGGTCTATCATTATCGAATTTCATGTAAATACTTTTTGAGTAGGTTTGGTAAATAGTCATACGTAACGAGGTCTTGAGGGTAGTGAAACGGAAACTCTTCTTCCTCGACCAGCTCTTGTATGACTTCGTTTAGTGCTTGCATGTAAAAAGCATAAAAGAACTCGTAACTAAACGGTTCCTTCGGGACATCGTTTTCGGCGCAGACGATGGGATCACAGTAATTCAAATAGGTTCGGCACGGAATCGGACGCACTTCATACGCTTTACACGTATTAGAATTCGTATCCAAAAACGGGCAAGGTAATTGTTTTCGAATATATGTTTTCTTAAAATCTCCTTCAAATGGCATGGAGCACACGTCTTTGATCTTCGCCTCATAGGTTGAAAAATAGTCTTTTAAATGCGCCTTCATATCTTCACGTGCTTTTTCCGGTAACGTTTCGATGTAATCCACTAGCATTTTTCCTTCGGCTTGTGTCACAATGATGGGAAAATAACAGCAATGCGCACAACCTTTTAAACAGCTTGGTTTAATAGTGGCTTTCTGTTCAATTTTCTCAATCTCTTCATCCACTACGGATAATAGCCCTTTTAAAGTCATGACCATAAATTGTTGGAACGTAACAGGTTCCTCTATTTGAAATAACTCCTCTACTTTGACAAAAAACGATTCGCCATCTGGAATATATTTTTCGTTAATCTTATCACAAATTTTAATCATTTGTTCATATGACAAGTAGTGGCTCAACGTATTCACTCCCCTCTCGTCTTTATCCTATCTAATACTAGTAGAGTGAATGGAAAATGTCTACCGTTTTTAAACAAACTTCTTTTGTTTACAATACCATAATGTTACAATAAACATAATCAGCGAGACTAGACTTCTGGGTGATGAGACCATATTAAAAGAAAGGATGAGGGGTTTCATGTATTTCGGAAGTAAAGGATGGTATGTTAAAGAATTAAAAAAACTAGGAATTCGCAACTATGAAGGACGGAAGCTGGAAAGTTATAAAACATACATTTTAGCTAAACTACTAGAAAAGCAGAGTCGTTAATTTCAGAATGTTTAATCTTCAGACGCTGTCTAAAAAGTCCATAGTTTAAGACGAAAAGAATGCTGTAAAGTCAGCATTCTTTTCGTTTATAGACAAGCAGAAAAAAGCGTATCCGCAAGTTCATCAAAAAAGAACGCAACCGCACGAGGAACACGCTTACACCTCTTTAGCTGAAAGCTTCTTAAGACCGAAGACTCCATTAATTCCTGAAAAATTTATTAAAAAGAGATAAATTCTCGTCTTACAAAAAATAGTGCTGTCTAAAAAGTCTATTTTAGGGTAAAATGCTCCAAAATTAAGACCAAAAGAATGCTGTAAAGTCAGCATTCTTTCGGTCTGTTTTTTAGATTTCGGTACGTAAATAATACTTTTCGCACAGCACTTTCTTTTTAAATGTACAAAAATTCCGGATGGGAATGACTTAAAAAATCATGGTGGGAAATCGTCCATGCATAAGCTCCTGCCATCTTAAATTTGATGAGGTCACCAACTCGCACTTGTTTGCAATATACGTTGCGAGCTAAAACGTCATTTGGTGTACACAATTCTCCCGCTATCGTCACGTGCCTGTCCTGTAAAGCTGGACGTGAACTTGGATAAGACCACTGGTTGACCGGAATCACTTCAAAAGGATGACTCATCTTCCATGCTGCTGGCAAACGCAAATGATGAGATCCACCACGAATGAGAACAAATGATTCTCCGTGGTTTACCTTAACATCCATTACTTCACTCACATAATATCCACATTCGGCTACCATGTAACGGCCAAGTTCGAAGACGATTTTCCAAGACGGATGAGCCTCTTTGTTTATTACACGCTGAACTTGAGAAGTAAATAACGACCAATCAAACGGCGAGTCGTGTTCTTCATAATGAATCCCAACACCCCCACCTACATTAATATAGGTAACATTCAAATCAAACTTGTTTTCCCATTCGTTTACTTTTTGGAAACAATGAGATACAAATTGAGCATGTGCCACAGCATCTAAATTATTGGAGACGGAATGAAAATGAAAACCGACTAGTTGGATGAAACGACAACCCTTAACATTGTGAATGAGTCTCGGTACGTCTTGTTCATCTACTCCAAACTGTGTTGCTTTTCCCGCCATCGTCAAACGGGCACCTGCTATCGCTAGTTGTAAGTTTACGCGTAAAGCAATTTGTACCTCTTGTTGAAGTTCTTCCGTTATAAGAGCTATTCGATTTAGTTCCCATTCACTTTCAACATGAATGACACAAACACCACTTATAATCGCTTTACGCAACGTCTCGTCTGTTTTCACCGGTCCACTTAGCACCTTTGGCTTGTTCAAGCATAACTCGTTAACCTTCGATACTTCCCCAAGTGAAGCCAACTCAAACCCATCAACGAATGGCTCGAGCGTTTGTAAGATTTCTTTGTCGGGATTGGCTTTCATCGCATAAAATAATGCACATTGCTTCGGTAATGAACGCTTTAAATGTTGAACATGACTTGATAATTGCTTTAAATCATACACATACGCACAGAATGGTTCATGTCGTTTTTTCGATTTTAAAATGATGTCTTCGACGTATAACTTCTCCTCTTGTATCATCTTCTTCTCCTTTCGATAATCCCGCAAACGCATCACGATTTAAGACAAAAATAATCAATGAAAAAATAAAACAACACATTCCCATCAAAATTCCAGATCCATACACGCTCCATTCCGCAATAAAGCTAAATAAAAGGACACCTAATGAAATAAATCCGCGATCCATTAACGCTATGCTTAAAACTCTCCCTCTCATCTCGTCTGGAACATAGTATTGAAGTAAGATGCGATTAGATGTTCGGTAAGCTTGTCCAAAAAAACCGATGAAAAAGAGTAAACACCATACAACCAAAACATGAGATGAGCTCACGATAAAAATCATTAACATAAAACTAAATAATAGACAGGCACCGATCATTTTTGTGGCCGTTACCTTTATCCAATTCATAGACATAATAACCGTTGAAAGAAACGCTCCAACGGATGAAAAGGAAAGCATCACCCCAAATTGATCGGGCCCTAAGTTCATCAATTGTTGAACAAAAATTGGAAGCAATGATGAGTATGGAAATCCGAACAGCATCGGAACGATTGATAAAAACAACAATCCTTGAAGAGGACGATCTTGTTTGATAAAAGAAAAGACTTCTTTCATCGAGCTCTTCTTAGCTGTTTTAGTCTTTTTCTGGCCTATCCCCTCCGGCAAACGAATCAGACAAACGGCTGATAATAATAACAAAACAATATAGATAATAAACAAAACATTTTCATGAACCGAGACAAGCAAAAATCCTGCCAGAGCTGGTCCAATTAATCGAGAAATATGAATAATTGATGTGTGCATGGAAATCGCACTCGCTAACTGTTTTTTCTCAGTAAGGCTTGCAATAAACGTATTTCGAACAGGTGTTTCAACAGCTAAAATAACGCTGCGCAAGAAAACAATCACAACAAGTAAGAAGAAAGAAAAATGGGCATTGTAGATAAAAATAAACGTAGCCGTTAAAAGAGACAAACCGATTTGACTCCATTGCAATATCTTCTTATTGGAGTATCGATCAGACAGTATCCCGCCTAACAGGCTAAAAAGAAAAATCGGGATTAACCGGCATGCATTAAGCACACCAATTGCTGCCGGTGATTTTGTCGCTTCTAATATAACCCAATTTAAAACGGTAAAATCCATCCATTCTCCGAAACGACTAAAAAAGCTAGAGATTAAAAACGGCTTATAAGAGTTTTTATTACGAAATCGTTTCATCGTTATCATCATCCTCTATTTAAGGCAAAAACCTTTGCTATTCATGGAGTGGATTGGGTACTTTTACATATAAATAACCAGGATGATCTTCATAAAGTCTCATTTTCGTTAACGCTTTATGATCGACCGTTTGAGCAAATAAATACTTACGGTCATGCGATACGTTTTTCCTCACTCCTTCTTGCGCTTGTAAGTTTTGCAATACACGTTCACAAACAGCCTTTACAATGTTCCAGCATTTTTTCTCACAAACTTTTGCATATGAGCTAATGAGGCGAATGACTTCCCCAATATGACTTTGAAAAACGGTATAGTGCATTTTATTAAACATTTCGATCACATCATCTGTCTCTGAGACTGAATGAGGATACAATTGAAAAGTTATTCCTTGCTTTTCTAAGCGCTCCTTATAAATCCGGGAGCCTCCCCAATCTCGAAAAAGCAACTTCACTGGCTTTCCATCTTGAAACACGACGACCGAATTTTGCAGATGACCCTCTACTCCGATTCCGTATTTCACCATAAACGTCAAATATCCCGGTAATGTAATTTGGCAATAATCATAAATAAAAGATTCAGCCGCTTCCTTGGAAGTCAATGATTGATTTTTACAATATTCATCAAAAAGATCCTCTAATAGACGCTTTTCTGTTGTAACTGTAACACTATGAAAGGACGAAGCCGGAACAGGTATTTCCCCTTGCTTAACGTACTTCGAAATTCCCTCACGTATCATCGCCGTTAAATTCCGGCTTTTTACTCGATCATTGGATAAAAATCCAATTCCGAATGTTTCATGAATTGGTATAAAAGTGGATGCCAACCATTTTTCACGTCCCAAAATAGTTTGAATCAGTCTCGAAACAACGGGGCCATTCATCGCTGTTTGAATCGATATGGAACGCGTTGTCGAAGTCATCTGACTATGTACCGCTAATTTTACAAATAAATCCTCATCATCTGGGACTACCGTCCGAAATGACGTCGTCGCTTTAGATGGAATCGAAAAATCTTTAAGTGGCACGATGGTTCCATCTTTTATTTCTTGTTCATACAAATCAAATAAAACGTGGTCAAATTGCCAAGAATGGACTGGAATAAGGGCATATTCATTTTGTATAAGCTTTTGAATTCGCTCGTTGTGAAGGGATGGAAATTGTTTCATTAATATTTCATTTGAGTCTTCTCCGTTTATCGTGTTTTTTGCAATACAATCCTTTTTTACGGCAACAAACTTTATATCTACTTCTCCATTTAATTCAGGAGCATATCGTACAACGTCCTCAACTTCCATTCCCATTTTCGTTTTCGTTCCAGGATGCAGATGATGCCCTTCTGTACACAATTGCTCAAAATATAAGCCCATTTGTATAGGGGACATTCCATCCTCTTTCCTATTGTCCAACGATTTCTTTTTTTCAAAAAACGTATACGAAAGGGCTAAGTTAACACTTCCGTTCATGAGTTCATTCAGTAGTTTTTCCCAATTTCTCTGTTCTTCATGTATGCGGGGAAAGCTTTCAAATAAACTGTTAAACAACTGTACACAGTCCGGTATCACTCTTTCTTCCCCACGATAAAACAGTACGTCACCCTCTAATTGATAGCGATAAAATGCATGCTTGGTGCTGAATGGAATTAAGTAAAAACAGTTATCAGACACCGGTAAAAATAAATATTTCTTTCCTTCTTCGATTGAAACATGTGCTAAAATACGGCTTACTTGCTCCCATTGATAAGAAAATTCTGGATCATTCACAACAAAAACATTTCCAATTCGCTGTATTTCAAAACTATTACTTCGAAAATGAAGAATATCTTCTCGCAAAAAAGACTCAAGAAGCCGATAAAGAATGGTTCGCTTTCCGTGCTCTAATTGCTTTTGAAATGTATAGAAATGTTCTTTTTCCTCTTTTTCCATATAACGCAGACAAGATTGTTCATACTCTAAGTACGGTTCAATATTTAAGCGACTATTTATGACAAGGTGAATGCTCAATGGATTCCCTCCTTCATTTTCCAAAGCGGATTGTTCACTGCAACAAACTCATTTTCAATGGAGTTGTAAAGCCTCATTTTTACTAAGCTTTTTAACGAAATAAATGGCTTTCGTATCATTTCTTGATCTTGAGGTTGCTTCAAATGATCAAATGTGTTCATCCACTCCATTTGAACGATTTCCCATAGTTCTTGTTCCTTTATAGGAAGATGCTTGACAAGACAAATAATCAATTCACCAAGATGATTTTGAATGACGGCATGAGAGAACGTTTCGTACAACTCGTCAAGTTCGGTTGCCTTAAGATGTGATCCTTTCTCTAGTTCAATAGACAAGCCTTGTTTCTCCAGCCGTTTATTGTATAGTTTAATTCCGCCGTAATCCCGGATGATAAGCCGAACAGGCTTCCCATGTTGAAACACAGGAATACTATTTTGCAAGTGTGCTTCAAAGCTTACACCATACTTCGTCATAAATGGAATAAGCGTTGAAAAACATAATGCTACATATTCCTTCATAAAAGTGATGACAGCTTCTTTATCTGACGCTATTTCGTGTTCTTTTTTAAACGTGTTTAAAACATCTAATAGAACAGGTTTGTTAGAAAATGGTGAATCTGAAATTAAGGAGACAGCTGGAATTGCCATTTCTTGAGATTCAAATGATACAAGCTCTTCCGGATTTTGACGAATAATCGCGGCTAAATTTTTTCCTAGCTCATATGCTTTCTCATCTGTTTCTCCTTTAGATCGATAATGGATACCACTGTATTCCTTTAATAAACTGAGCTTCTTAGCTACCGCTTTTTCTTTTTGTAAAATAGTTGTAAACAATGTTGATAGCTTCGGTCCGTGAATCGTTGAAGGAGGAGATACAGTTCGAATCGCACTCGTCGCTTGAACATTTATTGCCGTTTTGATATGAAATAAAGCTTGTCTTCCCGACTTCTTTGCTAATAACGTCCGTAAAGAGGCTAATGCATAAGTTTCTCGCTTTTCAGAAAGGATGACTAGCTCTCCTTTTTTTATCGGCTCCTCATACATCGTTGGCAGTGTATGTTCGAGCTGCCACGGGTGAACGGGAATAATCTCATAATCATCCGGAATGAGCCCCTTCTCTAGCAACTCTTTTCTCACCAATGCTTGTAGATGTGGAAATTCTTGATACACCAAATCGGAAAATCGTTCTCCTTCTATTGATGTAACATGTGTACTATCACGTTTTACAGCCACAAAAGAAATAGAAGGTTCACCACCACACTCAGGTGAGTAACGAACAACCTCTTCTTTGGAAAAACCGAGCTTCGTTTTCGTACACGGATGAAGCGTATGACCATGTACAATGAGTTGTTCAAAAAAAGCTAGTGGACTAAAATCATTATTTTCTTGTACTTGCTGTAAGCACCAATCGATCGAATTATGATGTGTCCCTTTATTGATTTCGTTTACACGACTTTGAAAAGTTTGAAGAGACAAGGCATAGTTTTGAACACTATTTTCAACCTCTTTGAAAAGCGTTTGATAACTTTCTTCAGGGAATACAGCTTCTCTTTGCAACAATGTTAATAAGGTCAGAGGGTCTGTAATTTTCTTTTCTTTACTTTCTTCCTTCCATATTACTTCTCGAAGATCAAACCGATTTAGTTGATAGGTTCGCTGTAATTTTACGGTTAATTCAGCTCCTGTTGACAATGAGCTTTTTAACTTTAGTGGTTCAATCAGAGTGAGATCCAATAATCTCTCACGATACAAACACTCAAGTAACCGATTCATAATTCCTTTTTGACTTTCTTTAATAAAATTTATATTGACTGTCACTATTTCCCCTCCTTATGATGATAATGATTATCAATATCATAAAGCTTATTTTATTCTAATTGAAAACTATTATCAATAGGGGGAGGAAAAATTAGACCTTTTGTTTTATTTATCCATTTTCATTTACATGGCTTATCTCCTATTTATGTCGTTTGATAATTTAAAGGAGCATTCATTATGAGAAAAATTGAGGTCTTAAAAAGGGGGAAAGGAGATGTTAACATTCTGTAACCTCTCTCTACATCTTCCATGCTATTCTTTTTCATGATTACTTTGCTCATGTACATACAAATAGTCATTTAAATTTATAGAAGTATTATCAAAGAGTTGTACAAGTAGTTGGAGGAATAATAATGTTAGAGAAGCAGAAGCAAAACCATCGTTACGTTTATGGACTTGATGGACTTAGAGCTATTGCTGTCCTGTCCGTTATTGCTTACCACTTTAACTTCTACTGGGCTAAGGGAGGTTTTCTAGGTGTAGACATTTTCTTTATTCTATCCGGGTATTTAATTACGTCTATACTTTTATCCTCGTTTGAAAATAAACAAAAGATCAATTTACGAGAATTTTGGATGAAACGTTTTAGACGTTTACTTCCAGCTGCCTATGTAATGATTATAGTGACAGTCGTATGGGTTATCTTGTTTAAACAAGAACTATTAACAACAATCCGCGGAGATGCCTTATCTTCTCTTTTCTATATAAGCAATTGGTGGTTTATCTTTCATGAAGTTTCATATTTTGATAGCTTTGGTTCTCCTTCACCTTTAAAAAATTTATGGTCTTTAGCTATTGAAGAACAGTTTTATATCATTTGGCCACTCGTTTTAACCGTTGGCCTTTTTATATGTAAAAAACGATTCAAGTTTTCAATTGTTATCTTTATAGGAGCATTATGTTCCGCACTTTTAATGGGGCTATTTTATGAACCAGGAGGAGATCCTAGTCGTGTTTACTACGGGACTGATACACGTTCTTTTTGTTTGCTTTTAGGTTGTTGCTTAGCTCTTGTTTGGCCAATGAACAGACTCAGCTCAAAAAAACTTCCATCACATATGGAAAAAATGCTGAATGTAACAACGATGATTACCTTCAGTATTTTTATAGTTTGTGTAGTATTTATCGATCAATATCAAACATTTCTTTACAGAGGAGGGCTTTTACTCATATGCCTAAACTCCACCGTTCTTGTAGCATGTGTCAGTCATCCAAGCAGTTTGTTAGGACGCATGCTCTCATTTAAACCTCTTCGTTGGATTGGTACAAGATCTTACGGAATATATCTTTGGCACTATCCTGTCATAGTTTTAAGTACGCCTGTTCAAGAAATTGGCAGTCCCGTTTACTGGCGTGTCTTCTTACAACTAAGTGTAACGTTAGTCATTGCTGAATGGTCTTATCGTTATGTCGAAATGCCTATACGAAAAAATGGATTTAAACCATTTGTCCAAAAGTATTTATTAAACGCACTTCTAAATTGGAAAAAGTTAACTATCCCTAAAAGAGTATTAACTACTATAACTTTTCTGATGTTACTCGTATTTAACTTCGGCATGGCAGGTTTAGTTGAAGAAAAAAAAGCAAATTCTCCTGTAACAGAAATAAAAATTAGCTCTAAAGAGAAGACTTCTGTCTTAAAAGATTCTCCTTCCAATGAGGAAAGCAATAAAGTTTCTAATGAAGACAAGGGAAAAGAACATGACAGTGAAACCGATCAAGAAAGTACAATGAATACAAATAACTCTTTTGAAAAAATACTTGCTATTGGTGATTCGGTTATGCTTGATATCGGCACAAAGCTCCAAGACATCCACCCTGACATCACGATTGATGGAAAAGTTGGAAGACAAGTAAGGCAAGCCGTTCAATTAGCACCTAGTTATGCATCATTTAATCACTCGGATAATGCCGTTATTATTGAGTTAGGAACAAATGGTTATTTCACGAATAGTCAGATCGATACATTACTTAGCTCTTTCTCTAAAGCACAAATTTATTTAGTGAATACACGTGTACCTCGACCATGGGAAAAGAAAGTGAATAGAGCGTTAGAACAAAAAGCAGAAGAAAATGAAAATGTGACTTTAATTGATTGGTATTCACAAGCTATTAATCATCCAGAATATTTTGGTAGAGACGGTGTTCATTTAACACCGGCAGGAATAGAAGCTTTAACATCCCTTATAAAAAAATCCATAACTAAATGATTTAAACCGCCTATATGCTCCTTAGCACTGATAGGAAACCACTAATAAATCGGTAGGAAAAGGACCTTATTAATTGGCCGAATCCCCTTCTTTTTGGGGATTTTTTTATTATTTGGGAGGTACTAGTTTTTGAGAAGGATTCAGCCAACGATAGAAAACTGACACCTAGCATACGTGTCAGTTCATTTCTTCTACTCGTTTTAATCGTTGTACACGCCCGTACGTCATCGTACGCCATACCCATTCGAGTGGTCCCATCCGATATTTCTTTAACCACCATGTACTGACGGCCATTTGCATAGCAAAAATCGCAACAGAAATCCATAGTCCAACAAACGGATTTACTTTCCCATAAAGCCCGAGCCCATAACTGTAAAATAGCAATGTACAAACAATTGATTGTAAAATATAATTCGAGAAAGCGGTTCTCCCTACCGCCGCCACCTTTTTACATCGATTTTGCCATGTCGGCCGCTGCATACATAAAGTCATCGACATCACATAAAACAGCATAAGAAATGGTGCACCAATCATTAAAAAAGATGTCTCGTAAGCTGCTAAACTATTTAGAGGAAGGCCTACAAGGAGACCCATCCACCAAATTCGTTTAATGAGTATATTATGTTTTTTTACGTCATAAAAAATTTTCAGCTTACTAAATGCTGCTCCAAGCAGAAACATGCTAAAGTATGGAATCATCGAAAAACCATAAAAAAGCGGATTGAAAGGCCACATCCCTAATGCTTCCATGTAATAGAGGCGGTCATGAATGCGCTGCTTAAAGACTTCCACGAACGTTCCATTTTGGTAATTTTCATACGCATTTTTTGCCTTTTCATTCATTTCATGTTGAAAAGAGCGGTCGTAAAACATATCAAGTGCATCTGGCTGTGTCATGGAAAATATACCAGCTGCCAATAAAGGTAGTGCATATAAAGAAAATAGCGAAATAGCCCAAATGATAAGCGTCTTTGGCTTACAATTACGGAAAAGTAATAAAATAAATCCAAGAATTGCATAATCCATTAAAATATCGCCATCCCAAATGAAAAATGCATGGAAAACACCGAAAACTAGTAATGCAAGTAGTCTTCGAGCATAAAGGGGTACAAACTTTTCCCCTTTCTCCTTTGCCCGCTCTAACATCATGACCATACCGAAGCCAAATAAAAACGAAAACATCGTAATAAATTTTCCTTGAATGAAAACATCTAAAAACCCTCTCGTCCAATGATCCAATCGGCTCCAAGTTTCTGTTATAAAATTAGGCTCCCCGACAAACATTATGTACATATAGGGATAACTAAATTGAGCCATGTTCACAAGTAATATCCCGAAAATGGCAAACCCGCGTATAACATCAATGACCTCTAATCGTTCAGACTTTAAAATAGGCTGTAATTTTCCCACGGTAAACTCCTTTCTACATTTTCCTTTCTACATTTTACCATATTCACTTTGTTGGAATGCCCTCTTTTTTCCTTGGGGTCGCCCTTCACAGGGTTGAAGAAGAATTGTTTCGAAAATCTGTTAACTTCATTCAGTGGGGGTTTTTTTCATCCCCCACTGAATGTTAGTCCCTACGGGATGACCTAAAGGCCCTTGTGACCCATAGGATGTGGGTTACACAGACGTGGCCACAGGACGTGGCGCTCTTAGTCTGTGTTCTTTATGTTCGGACCTTTACGGGCAGTTGTCCCCCACCGATCTTCTTTGCTTTACTACAGAATCTTGAGGTGGGGGTCTTACTGCCCGTTAAGAGTCGGATAAAAAAGCAAAAAATCATCATTTTTTCATACGAAAACGCTCTCAAAAATAGTTTTCTTAAATTGTGGAGAACTAATTGAGGATAATTGCACGAGTTTAAGAATGAATTGCACCAGTTTGGACAACTTTTGCACGAACTTCACCTTTAATTGCACGAAACTCAAAATAATTGCATATGATTTACACTAATTGCATATTTGATGCTGTAATTGCACATTTATAAGTTTAATTGCATCTACTTTTGCTTAATTGCACGACCTAACTAAAATCCCCCCTCTATACTAGACGTGAAAACCCAGAACAGTAAAAAACTGGTTGAAACAAAACTCTTTCAACCAGTTTTTTATAATCCATCATGAAAATGGACTTACATATTAAAATGTGGTGCTAAAATTTCTTTTAAAACGTTCGCACTGTGCTTGAATTGTTGTTTCTCTTCTTCATTCAACTCAATTTCCAGTACTTCACGAATACCACCGCGGTTAATGATGGCAGGGACACCAATATAAACATCCTTTTCTCCGTATTCTCCTTCGAGATAAGCGGAGACAGTTAAGATAGCATTTTCATTATGCAAAATGGCGCGAGTTATACGGACAAGTCCCATCGCAATTCCATAATACGTGGCACCTTTTTTCTCAATAATGTGGTAAGCTGCATCGCGAACATTTGTGAAGATTTGATTTAATTCTTCTTTTTTATACGTTTCATCACGCTCGACATATTGCTCCACTGGAATGCTCCCAATTTCGGCATGACTCCAAACGGGTAGTTCCGTATCTCCATGTTCACCAATAATATAAGCGTGAACATTGGTTGGAGCAACTTTGAAGTAATCACCTAATAAGAAACGAAATCTTGCCGTATCAAGAATCGTACCAGAGCCGATGACTCGCTCTTTAGGTAAACCGCTAAATTTCCACGTCGCATATGTTAAAATATCAACTGGATTTGTCGCCACAAGAAAAATCCCGTCAAATTGAGCTTTCATAACTGAATCTACAATGGATTTAAAAATTTTAATATTTTTATCAACAAGTTCTAGTCTTGTCTCTCCAGGTTTTTGATTCGCCCCTGCACAAATGACAACTAAGTCTGCATCACGGCAATCTTCATAATCCCCATACCAAATATTCGTCGGATGTGGTGCAAATACTTTTCCGTGGTTTAAGTCCATCACGTCACCCATCGCTTTATCTTTATAGAGATCAATTAAAACGAGTTCATCCGCAATTCCTTGATTCATAAGAGCAAACGCATAACTTGATCCTACAGAACCCGTTCCAATAACGACTACTCGATTCACGCGTTCTTTTGCCATTTTTCATCATCCTTCCATACACTACACATTGTGAAACTTTTCACATTTAAATTTTAAATGATTTTTATCGTTCTCTCTAGTCTTTTTTTAATAAATTATTGTCAACTTTGTTAACTACTATAACATTTATATTGTATAACACTGTATTTGTCAAAAATTGCTGAAACTTGTCCTGATTTCAATCGTCAATGTAGATGAAAGGAGATTGAGTGATGAGGAGAAATCGGCAAAATAAGAAAAAGCGCAAATGGTTACGAATTGTTCTATGGACATTATTATTTTTATTGTTAGCAGGGGGCGTGTACGCCTTTACCGTTTACAACTCCTTATCAGGTGCATTAAAAAATATGCATGAAGGAGTTGACCATGTTTCGGATAAAAGAGATGGGAAAGTCTCTTTAAATGAAGCTGAACCTTTTTCGATTCTTTTGTTAGGAGTCGATGAACGGAAAAATGATCGTGGACGATCGGATACGATGATCGTAATGACGGTTAACCAAAAAGAACAATCGGTCAATATGTTAAGCATTCCCCGTGACACAAGAACTGAAATTGTCGGAAATGGGACAGTGGAGAAAATAAATCATGCCTACGCTCGCGGTGGAGTCAAAATGGCCATGGCAACGGTTGAGAACTTATTAGACATTCCTATTGATCATTATATTCAAGTAAATATGGAAGGATTTGTTGACATTGTCGATGCTGTTGGTGGCGTCACAGTAATGAATGACATGGACTTACATTATAAAGGAACACATTTTCCAGAAGGAGAGTTATCGTTAGACGGGGAAAATGCCTTAATTTATTCACGAATTCGAAAAGAGGACCCACGCGGGGATTTCGGACGTCAACTGCGTCAAAAGCAAGTCATTTCTGCCATCATCGATAAAGGAGCAAGTGTCTCATCACTTTGGAATTTTAATAACATCTTTGAAGCAATCGGAGATAACGTCAAAACAAGCTTAACATTTGATGAAATGATGGATATTCAAAAGCATTATAAAAAGGCTGCTAAAACGATTAACGAATACCAATTTGAAGAAGGAACAAACGAATACATTGATAACGCCTCCTACTATATAATGTCTGAAGAAGAGTTAGCCAAATATCTAAAACAATTAAAGAACCACCTTGAGATAATTGAATAATAATAAACAGTAAGGGGCTGTCTAAAAAAGATATATAAGGACAAAATACTCCAAAATTAAGACCGAAAGAATGCTGTAAAATCAACATTCTTTCGGTCTACTCAAGGCGTAAATACTCCTTTTCGGACAGCCCCTAAATAACATTTAATTCTTTCCCCATTCGCTCAAATGCTGAAATTATATAGTCGATTTGTTCAGTTGTGTGGTTCGCCATTAATGTAAGGCGAATTCGACTCATACCTGCTTGGACGGTTGGTGGACGAATTGCAGGGGCATAAATGCCTGCCTCGAGCAATTGTTGGGCAAAGCGAACGGCCTCATTAGCCTCACCAATTATGACTGGAATGATTGGCGTATCATCACCTAATACACGAAAGCCGAGCTTTCTTAATTCAAAACGGAGCATTCTTTCTAACTGATGGAGATTTCCCCTTCTCTCAGGTTCTTCTTCGATACGCTCAATCGCTTTCGTTGCAGCAGCGACAACAGCTGGTGATAGACTTGTTTGAAAAATAAAAGACCTCGCTTTGTTTCGTAAATAATCAATAAGCAACTTAGAGCCTGTTACAAATCCTCCTTCCGCTCCAATTGCTTTACTTAATGTGCCCATCGTTACGTCAACTTGTACACCGAAGTACTCACTTGTTCCCCTTCCATTTTCCCCGAGTACCCCTGTTGCATGAGCATCATCGACGAGGACGAAAGCGTCGTACCGTTTGGCCAATGCAACAATTTCAGGAAGCGGGGCAATATTTCCGTCCATGCTAAAAACTCCATCTGTAACGATAAAGCGACGGCGAAAATGTTTGGCTTCTTGTAATTTCACTTCTAAATCGGCTAAATCAATATGTTTATATACGATTGTTTTCCCTCTACTCAGCCGACATCCATCGATGATACTTGCATGATTAAGCTCATCACTTAAAATACAATCGCCCTTTTCTACTAAGCTCGAAATGACGCCAACATTTGCTAAATACCCACTTGAAAATAATAAGCAAGCCTCTTCCTGCTTAAACGTTGCCAGTTTCCGCTCAAGTTGTTCATGTAGCACTGTATTTCCAGTAGTTAATCTTGAACCTGTACTCCCAACACCAAATCGTTTCATTGCATCAATCGCAGCCGCGACTAATGTTTCATCTTCTGCTAAACTTAAATAATTATTAGAAGCGGCCATGACATATTCTTTTCCATCGATGATGACTGTTGGAGAAGGTGCTGACTCGATCGTTTTGAATTGTCGATACAATCCGTTTTCCTTTATTTCATCTAATTCGTCCTTTAACCAATTATACATGTGTACCGGCAAGGGCCTTAGCCTCCTTTACCGGAACGTCTAAAATGGCTTGTTTATAAATAGTGAGCATTTCTTTTAACTCTTCCTTCGTACTTACAAGCGGCGGCATAAAAACGAGAACATCGCCCATTGGTCTTGTTAATAGTCCGAGCTCTCGCATTTTCAACGTTGTTTTATACCCGACTCGCTGTTTAAATGGAAATGGTTCTTTCGTTTCCTTATCTAACACGAGCTCAATTCCACACATAAACCCAATTTGTCGAATATCGCCAACGTGTGGAAGTTCTTTTAATTCTTCCAATAGCTCGCTTACATACGTTGACTTTTTAGCAACACGCTGAACGATTTTGTCTTGTTCAAATAAACGAAGGTTTTCAAGAGCTACTGCGCAGCCGAGCTGATTACCAGTATAAGAATGACCGTGGAAAAAGGTTTTAAATTGATGGAAATCACCATAAAACGCTTCATATATTTTTTCCGTGGCATAGGTGACCGCTATCGGTAAATACCCACCTGTAATCCCTTTTCCAGCCGCCATTAAATCAGGTTCGATTGCTTCATGTTCACAAGCAAACATTTTACCTGTACGCCCAAAGCCTGTCGCAACTTCGTCTACAATCATTAATACATTATATTTTGTACAAAGCTCTCTTACACCGGATAAAAACCGTTCCGGCATCAAGATCATGCCTCCTGCCCCTTGCATCATTGATTCAATAGAAAGAGCAGCTATTTCCTCATGCTTTTCAGCTAATAATTGCTCTAATTCTTTTAAGCATTCATCGCGGCAAACAGAAGCATCTTCAGATGGATGGCGATAAACGTACGGAACAGGTACTTTATAGCTTTCGAACATGAGCGGCCCGTACACTTGATGGAACAATTCAATTGCCCCTACACTAACAGCACCAATTGTGTCACCGTGATACCCATTTTTAATGGAGATAAACTTCTGCTTTTTCGTTTGACCGGTGTTTTGCCAATATTGGTACGCCATTTTTAACGCAATTTCCATCGCTTCGGCGCCACTATCAGAGTAAAACACACGCGTTAACGATTTTGGCGCAATTTTCACCAATTTTTCTGCTAGCTCTGTAGCTGGAACGTTCGTCATTCCGAGTAACGTTGAATGAGCAATTCGCTCTAACTGTGCAATAATTGCATCGTTTAACTCCTTTTTCCGATGCCCGTGTACATTTAACCAAACCGATGAAAACGCGTCATAGTACTCTTTGCCGTTAATATCCTTTAATTTAATCCCCTCACCGCTTTCAATAATAAGCGGATTTTCATCATAATCTTTCATTTGTGTAAACGGTAACCATAAATATTTTTGACTTTTCTCGACTAGATTCATGACTATTCCTCCCATCCAATCCATTTAGGTGTTTTTTCTAAATAATGAATAAATGCTGCAATCTCCTCGATGTCTTTCACAAACAAAATCCTTCCACCTTGTTCATCCCCATGTTCTTTTAGAGGCGATATTCGTTGATAACCGTATATGCGACTTGCAATATATCCTGTCACATAATCGGGATCATCTGACCAGCAAATTTCAGCAACAGTCTTTTCGTGTGAACATATTTTCGATGAAAGGGCTAGTGCCTCTTTCATTCGCGGATTGTCTTGTTGTCCTGTTTTCTTTAGCCACTTTTTATAACTAGCATCATGCCAATCAAATGTTGAAACGCGAACACCTCGATCAACGCGTGGATCGATACGTATTCCTGTTTCACTATCGATGATGATAGCGCCACGAACGTGAAAATGTTGCTGCAAATAGCGAAAACTCTTTTCAATTACATGTGACGCAATACCACATTGAGAAAGAAATTTTTTCGCAAGCTCGCGTCCTTCCGAAATAGATGAAACATTATGTAGTTCGTGTTGAAGAGGAGGAGTGAAGGAAATGGGTTCATGAATTTCTTCTACCTTCAATTGAAAAAAGTCTGGGGTACCTCTTGGGTGGGAAAAGGCTTTATCGACTAAGTATTGAATATTTTCCTGTAGTTGTTCATGAGAAGAAAGCTTTTCCCCGCCAGAAATATGTTTCCCTCCTTCTTCATGTGCACCACCTTCAGATGCACGCATGCGTATGTTGTAATAGCGACTGGTACTCATCCCTTTAACTTCACGCCCCTTCAAGTTAACCAAAACTACTTTATAGTTAACATATTAGAAGCTATTTGTAATTGTTGTCAAATAAAAATTGCATTTTTCATTCAGTAAAAGAAAAAAAGCTTTTATATACAGTATGTTTTTTGGAATTATTGTACATAATAGGAGTAGATTCCAAGTATTCCCCCATTCTTCATCACCCGGATATTTTTATCGGGTGATATTTTTTTGGGAATTTACAAGGTGTTTCATCACTATCTGTTTTTATTGAGGTGTTTTTCATAACTTGCGGATTCTTTCCATTACTTGAACTTTAAGTTTCACTCCTTAATGTTGAGGGTAATAATAAAGTGAAACTTCATTCAGTGGGGGGTTTTTTCATCCCCCACTGAATGTTAGTTGAACCAATCGGACCTTTACGGGCAGTTGTCCCCCACCTACCTTCTTTGCTTTACTACAGAATCTTGAGGTGGGGGTCTTACTGCCCGTTAAGAGTGGGATAAATTCTATGTGAAAAAGAGACAGCTTGTCCGCTGTCTCCTTATATAATGATTAATTCTTTTGTTGAATGTGTAATGATTTCATAACCGGATTCAGTTACGATCATATCATCTTCAATGCGAACCCCACTCTTTTCTGGAATGTAAATACCTGGTTCTACGGTAATGACCATGTTCGGTTCTAAAACAACATCTGATTTTGTAGAAAGAAAAGGCTCTTCATGAATTTCTAAGCCAATTCCATGACCTGTTCCTGTACCAAAATATTGACCATATCCTTTTTCTCTCAAGTATCCTCTCGCAAGCTCATCAATTTCCCGTCCTGTTACGCCCGGCTTAATTCCTTGTATCGCCTTTTCTTGTGCATGAAGCACAATATGATAAATTTCTTTCCACTCTTCACTAATCTCTCCAACCGCAATCGTTCTTGTGATATCAGAGCAATACCCTTTGTAATAGGCACCAAAATCTAATGTCACAAGCTCTCCTTTTTCAATCACTTTCGGACTTGCAACTCCATGCGGTAATGAAGCACGGTATCCAGATGCAACAATTGTATCAAATGAGGAAGAAGTCGCACCAAGCGTTCTCATATAGCGCTCAATTTCATTGGAAACCTCTAATTCCGTAATTCCTGGTCGAATATATGAGAGGAGATGCGTAAAGGTCTGATCAGCAATATGAGCGGCTTCTTTCAAAATGTTTATTTCGTCTTCTGATTTTATCATGCGAAGTTGTTCTATTATCTTTCCAACAGGTACCATCTCTGCTTCTAATCTCTCACTATAATGACAATATTCTTCATGTGTGAGACTTTTCGTTTCAAACCCAAGCTTTTTAATGTTCATTTTTTTCACTTGAGCTACAACAGCTGCTGTCATGTCTCGCTCATTATTCACAATTTCATAGTTTTCTGCTTGTTCTTTCGCTTGATCAATATAGCGAAAATCTGTAATGAATTTCGCTTCTGTTTTAGAAATTAACACAACTCCTGCTGTTCCTGTAAAGCCTGTCATATAACGGCGATTGAATCGGTTTGTAATTAAAATTCCATCAATTCCCAATGAGTCAAATTGTTCTCTTACTTTATTAATTTTATTCATAACGATCCTCCTATAATTTATGTTCCAATCTACCCTGATAACATTTTACCACTACTCAAAAGAGGAGGCAGACTAATTTCTCTTCTTCCTTTCTATCGGTCATTCTGTAAAGACCAGTCATCCGTGGGATGGGCACGGATGACTGGTTTCCGTTCACACATCGTTCTTTCACCCATCATTTCATTTCCGTCCATCTTTTCTCCATCAACAGTGTCGTCCTTGTTTATAAAAGTCATTAGGAGCATTACGAAATAAAAACAAAAATTTCAAGTGTTTTAGTGTGCTATCTACACCCTTTAACCTTTACAAATTTGTTAAATTTAAGGATCATCACCCAGCCCCTTCTTAGTACTAATCTTTTATCAGATAGAAAATTAAAAGTTTATAAAATTCTCAAAAACAATGATTCTATATATTTGGTTTATATGTTAATATATTACATATTACTTGTAAATATAAACCGTAGGAGGATGTTTTTGTTATGAAAAGTTTGAAGACTAGGGTGTTAACGCTTCTTTCAGTATTGGCACTCCTAACAACAGTAATATTGACTACTCCAGGAGCTACAGTACAGGCAAAAAATGCAACAGAAAGTTTGATCAATCATCAAGAAGTTAGTGATGTTGTGCAAAATGTTGATGAAAAAGACATGGAAAAAGCGAAGAAGTTTGTAAAAGAAGCATTGAAAACCAATGATGATTTTACATATTCTGTAGACCGCCAAAAAGCACTCCAAATTGGTTTTTCAGTAGATCAAGTGACAAATATGGCGATGTTTTTTGAAAACTTACCAACAGAACAAGTGAAATTTTTAGAGGAAGAGAAACAGGTTGCAGTAAAAGAAGATAATCAAATCAAGGCTATGATTGCCCCTGCGTTACCTTGGGTTGTATATATTTCGTTGCAAGAATTAATCGCAATTTTGACAGCACTTGGATTAGCAGGAGTGGCACAACAGTTCTTAAAAGATGTTTATACACATGGGATTAAACAAGCATGCAAAAAGTTTTCAAAAAAACATAAGAAGATTAAAGACTTCTGTAAAAATAATGGATATCCTACGGAATAAGAAAAGCTCCTGGAAATATTCTAGGAGTCTTTTATAAATATAATGTGCAAATAACCGCAAAAACGCCCACTACGAAGTAATCGTTACTATCCAATTTCTTACCGTTTTTAACAAAGACATTCAAAGCCCAATTCAGTTTAGTACCATCAGCCGTTTTTGTAATCAATTTTTTGCTGATACTATAGTACATTACCTTAAAAAGGGCGAACGCAATTGTACCGAACAAATAAAACAAGATAAACTTACCAAAAAACAAAAGCATTACTGGTCACTCCAAATTTTGAATTCTTCAACCAACATCTTAATTTTACCAAAAATGTTTATAATAGAAAAGGAGACGTTGTAGCATCTTAGGCCGTGAGAAAGGTTTCTTTTAATTCTATACCGACTACATTCTCAAATTTAAATTTGTGTCTCATTTTGAATTTCCTGCTGCTGGTGTATGTATTCAACGTTCACAACAAACCAATACGTAGCCGCAATGGATTGAATATTTAACGTCCCCTTATCCTGAAGAGTTGGAATTGCTTCAGCTGGAAGTGAGCCAGTTGGAGAGCCAGCCCAATCTAGTTCGTGATTTTCAAACATATTTAATTCCGTATTTTGGTCATTAATCATTAACATTTGAATTTTTTCTATATTTACTGCATCATCATCCCAATATTGTTCATTTTTTTCAAGAGTAATCTCATTATTATGTTCCCAATTAGTTAAAGTAAAAGGGCCATTTGTGACAAATTGTTCTCCTGCATCGAGATACCATTCGTTTTGTTCCTTTGCAATTTTGCTATTAACAGGAAAGTAAACACTAAAAGCTGTTAACTCAAGGAAATACGGCGCGGGGGATTCCAATGTTACTTCAAGTGTTTTGTTATCTATTGCCTTTACTCCAACATCATCTAAACTTGCTTCACCTCCATGAGCCGCTTTGCCATTTTTTATGTAATAAAGATACCAAGCTTGCTTCGACTCATTTTCAGGATTTAATGCCCATTTCCATGCATACTCAAAGTCCTGTGCTGTAACGGGATCACCGTTTGACCATTTTGCATCTCGAAGTGTAAATGTATAGGTAAGTTAAGTCATTCTAGCATTACTTTCAATCATAAAAGGAAAAATAGCACTAACGTATTGACAACGCTTTCTTAAGTATGTAATGTATTAGTACAAGTTAATGTCGAATGGAGAATTGGAGGCTCGCACTATTAATACACTTCCCCTTTGGTAAGTGTGAATTAGTGTGGGCTTTTTTTTATGTTCCAACTATATAGAGAAAAGGAGGGAGATTGGCTTATTAATAAGTGGCATTAATTCTCTATTCAATAGGTTAGGAGGTATTATTATGTTTAAGTTTTTTAAGCCTGCACCAGCTATAGAAAGACTTCCAAAAAATAGAATTGATTCAGAATATAAAAAGCTAAGATTGCAAGTATTTCTCGGAATTTTTATTGGTTATGCTGGATATTATTTAATTCGAAAAAACTTTTCCTTAGCGATACCTTATTTAACGGAACAAGGGTTTTCCAAAGGGGAACTAGGTGTTGCTTTATCAGCAATCTCTATTGCTTATGGTATTAGTAAATTTGTGATGGGCACAGTATCAGATAAAAGTAATCCTAGATATTTTTTAGCAACTGGTCTAATATTGTCAGCCATCATTAACTTATTATTCGGCTTTATTCCATTTTTTACGTCATCTGTTACGATTATGTTTATTATGCTTTTTTTAAACGGTTGGTTTCAAGGAATGGGGTGGCCTCCTTCTGGACGAACTCTTGTTCACTGGTTTAGTGTTAATGAACGTGGGGGTAAAACAGCTATCTGGAATGTAGCACACAACGTAGGTGGAGGATTAATGGCTCCATTAGCCATCGCTGGAGTATCGATCGTTTCGACATATTTTGGAGCAGTTTATACAGGTTATGAAGGTGTTTTTATCCTGCCAGCTCTTGTAGCTATTGGAGTAGCAATAATAGCATTCTTATTAATGAGAGACACACCGCAATCAGTTGGTTTACCGCCAATTGAAGAATATCGTAACGATTATCCTACTGCTTCAAAAAAGACATTTGAAACAGAATTAACCACAAAAGAAATTTTATTTAAGTATGTGTTAAATAACAAATGGATTTGGATTATCGCAATTGCCAATGTATTTGTTTATTTTGTTCGATATGGTGTACTTGACTGGGCACCTGCTTATTTAAGTGAAGAAAAAGGATTTAATATGGAAGAGTCTAGTGTGGCTTACTTTTTATATGAGTGGGCCGGAATACCAGGCACTCTACTATGTGGTTATCTTTCCGATAAATTATTTAAAGGTCGCCGAGGACCATCTGGTGTTATATTTATGATTGGTGTCTTAATTGCTGTCGTAGTCTATTGGCTAAATCCTGCAGGAAATACTATGATTGATAACATCGCTTTAATTGCAATTGGTTTCTTAATTTATGGACCTGTTATGTTGATTGGATTACAAGCACTAGACTACGTTCCTAAAAAAGCAGCTGGAACAGCAGCTGGTTTAACTGGCTTATTTGGCTACTTAGGTGGGGCCGTAATGGCTAACGCTTTACTAGGTTATGTTGTAGAATTGGCGAGTTGGGATGCAGGATTTATGTTACTAACAGGATCTTGTATTTTAGCTATTATTCTTTTCGCCTTAACATGGAACGTAAAGGGACAAACAGAATTAAAATAAATACATACTTAAAAATCAAGCCTCCAATTGGGTGCTTGATTTTTTTGCGAAGATATGATTGTTTCAAGTATGTTTAAGAGATGATTCATTCTCCTATATAAGTTTAATGTGATAAAAACCTTTATTGTTATTTCATGAATATACTTTGCTTATCTACAAATTCCTTAATTTCCTCTCACACTATCAACCTTAAAATATAATTTCTGGTAAAAAACCTTCTCCTTAAAGTTCGTAATTTACACATTTTATACATTCTGTAGTAGAATAGAATTTTTTTGCAATACTGTCCTTAGAAACTCCTGAATTTCATTAAATTGATAAACATAAAAGTGGAACGACTCTTTATCACCACAGTCAAGTGCTTCATCAATTTTAAAGCGTAAATAGTTTTCTTTCAGCTGTAAATCTCCAGTGGAACAAATATTTTCTTTCTTATAATAATAATCTAAGTCTTCTAAAGCGATAAAAAATCGATATTCTTTATTCACTTGAACTAAAATATAGGTACCCATTTCAGGGAGAAATTTTTGTTCTTCTGTTAATTCAATGATATCTCCTTTTTGAAATTCGAAATGATTCAATTCTTGACAATATGGACAATAACAATCTAGCACGTGTGTAAATTCATTTATTACAACAAATTGCTGAAACATCGCCTTCTCCTTTCTTAATGCACGTATTGAAATGGTGTCTCTTTTTCTGCCTGTAACATACTTTCCTCACATTTGTTCATATATGGACATTGTTCACAGTGAAAATACGTTTTTGAATAGCTGCTTGGATCTTCTACTATTTCTTTTAACAGCTGTAAATACGTAATCGCTTCTGAAACGTCTTCCTCTTTTGGTGTGTACACTTGTTTTCTTCCATCAATGACACCGTAAACTTCAATCACTTTTGGAATAGTGTTGAATACTTCCTTTGAGAAAATAATCATTAAGTAGTAAAAAAGCTCGCTCAAGCCTTGTTCTGAGGAAGTAACAAATTTTTTTATTCGAAATGACCGTTCTCCCCCTTCTACTACTTCAAAAAGAACGGACAATTTCGTTTCTAATTCTTGTATGTACGATTGGAGCTTTTCGTACAGCAATAATGGCGGGCATTGACTTCGTTCTTTGCTTAAAAAATGAAGAAGGTGGTCGGTTACTTTTGCCAAAATCGCATAGTAATGAATTTTTGATTCAAACTGATTTATACTTAATAGCTTCCAATACTTCTCAATTAGAGTTAGTATACGATGTGCAGTCCGAGCTTGATATGGCAATAAGTAAAACTGATGAACAACTTGATTGATAACTTGTTGTACACCTTCTTCCCATGTCCATTCCATTCGACTTTCCTTTACTACATGTTGATAAAAAAAGCGTTGCGGACAACGAATAAACGTCTCTAAATGTTGATCTGACATTGTTTTAATCGAAATATACGGGTTTTTATTTTGCACGGTAAAAACCTCCTATCGTTAGACACTTGGTTGTTCCTTTTCCCCTTTCAACTTTTGGACGAAACGCTCGCCAAACTGTATGCAAGCCTCAACATCTTCTCCCTCCGGTGTTAGTTCAACTTTTAATCCGTCCAACACCATTTCTGCCCCTCTTTCCTTTAGACGTTCCGTTAAAATATCGACAGCTCCGCAAAATTGTGGATAAGATGTATCCCCTGAACCAAAGACCGCCGCTTTTTTCCCTTTAAGGTTAAGGTCTTCCATTTCATCATAAAAATCTAAAAATTCATCTGGTAGTTCTCCGTCTCCCCACGTATAGGCACCTAATAAAATTCCATCGTATTCTTCAAGTATGGAAGCAGTTGTTGCTTCAATCATATCCAACACCTCTACTTCCCCACCTGCTTTTTTAATTCCGTTTACAATCTCATCTGCCATCGCTTCAGTATTTCCGCTCATACTGGCAAAAACTAAAATAATCTTCTCCATAAAAAATCTCCTTTCACAAACTATCTATACTAAACGAACAATTGATAAACATTCTCATTAATATCACTATAAATGATATCGAGAATCATTGTCAATTAAATTTAAACCTCTATTTTATAAGAATATTTTCTTATCAGTATCTATATGCCAATATGTATAACTTTTTTAACAATGTATAACTTCATTTACATCATGCTTCCATCATCATGTATAGAAAAATAGACACATTAAAACATCGTAGGAACAAGACAATTAAAGAGAATATGCGAAAAATAATCATTTTTCTTTCAATATTTACGAATTGGTACAATTTTTGCACTAAATAATGATGAATAGAAATTTTGGAAAAAGAGAGGGGAAAACAGAATGGCTAAATTCGAAGGTGTTTACGTCGCATTAGTTACTCCATTTACAGAAGATTATGAAGTTGATTACAAAAGATTATATGAGGTGTGTGATTGGCTGATCCAAGAAGGGATTAATGGACTTGTTCCAGCAGGATCTCTCGGAGAATATGCGACTTTTTCTCCCGAAGAGCGAGCAAAAGTGGTTGAAACTGTCATTCAAGCTGCAAATGGACGTGTACCTGTAGTTGTCGGATCTGCTGCTCCATCTACGAAGCAAGCCGTCCAATGGGTAGAGCATGCCAAAAATGCTGGAGCTGCTGGGGTCATGGCATTGCCACCTATTAACTATAAGCCGTTAAAAAATGAAATTCTAGAACACTATAAAGCCATTAACAATGTAGGAATTCCTATTATCGCTTATAACAATCCACGCGATTATCCAACAGATTTAACACCGGATTTGTTAGCGGAAATCGCTCAATTTGAAAACGTCGTGGCTGTAAAAGAATTTTCAGGTGATATTCGCCGTATGCATGATATTTTAGATAGAACGAACTTAGAAGTCATGGTTGGGGTTGACAATTTAGCACTAGAAGGTCCAATGATTGGCGCAACAGGTTGGATTTCTGGTGTACCGAACGCATTACCTCGTGAAGGCGTTCAATTATTTAAATTAGCGAAAGAAGGCAAAATAGACGAAGCACTTCCATTGTACCGTCGTCAGCTTCCGTTATTCCATTATGATGCAAGCCCTCAATTAGTCCAATACATTAAATACATGATGGAATTAGCAGGACAACCGGTTGGACCATCTCGTCCTCCTCGCCTTCCGTTATCTCAGGAAGAGTATGAAAGTGTTAGAAAAGATTTTAAGAGAGCAGTAGAAATCGTACATCAATAAAGCAAAGGGGGCCTGCCTATCGTCGACAAGTACAAGACAAGCCGGCTTCACCTGCTGGACGGATTGGCTTGTGACGATCTGAACCGATGGAGCCTGGAGTTGGACAACTTAAACGCAAGTAGCCCTACAAACCTTTGCATACATGATATAAATTCTGATGTGATAAAAAATGGGCAAGCGCCTTGCTCAGCTGGACTTTTGCTGGACAAAAACGATGTGCAAAGCTTTATACTTTCTTATCTCTTAAGAAAAAGGGTAAGGAACTTCCTTATCCTTTCCGTATTCTAAATGTATAAAACGATTGAGGAGGTTTTTAAATGAAAACGAAGGTGCTCGTTGAAGCGAAAAGCAACATTGGTGGAGAGTGGGTATCAACGGATGGGAACAGTACGGTTTTATATAACCCAGCCAACATAAAAGAAGAAGTTGGAACAATCTACTACTCTAGCGCTAAGCATGTACTAGAAGCGAATAAAGCAGCAAATGAAGGTTTTCTTGTTTGGTCAAAGTTAACTGGTGTTGAACGCAGCAGCTATTTATATAAAATGGCAGATGAATTAGAAAAACATCAAGAAGAGCTGGCGGTTTTAGCGAGCCGAGAAATGGGCAAACCGATTACGGAAATGAAAGGCGAAGTTGTCAGAGGGATTCATTTATTACGTTATTATGCGGGAGAAGGTGTACGTTCAAACGGTGAAATCATTCCGGCAAGCGACAATGATGTCATGCAATATTATAAACGTACCCCGTTAGGCATTGTCGGTATTATTACACCGTGGAATTTCCCTGTGGCGATTCCGATTTGGAAAATAGCTCCGGCACTTATTTGCGGAAATGCGGTCATTTGGAAGCCAGCAGAAAACGCCTCCCTTTCTGCAACACGATTAATGGAAATCTTCGAATCAGTCAATCTCCCTAGCGGCGTAATCAACCTTGTCATTGGAAAAGGTCGAGAAATCGGCGATGTTCTTTTAAAAGAGACTGACCTTGATGCCGTTAGCTTTACCGGCTCAACTTCCACCGGCCAACACGTCGCCTCTATATGTGCGAAACGAAATATTAAATATCAAACAGAAATGGGCGGGAAAAATGCGGCGATCATTTTGAACGATGCAAACATTGAAAAAACGATTCAAATGGTATTAAGCGGCGCCTTCCGTTCGGCAGGACAAAAATGTACCGCAACAAGTCGTATTATCGTTGAACAAAACATTTACAAACAGTTTATGGACGCACTAAATAACGCCGTATCCACTTTAAAAGTTCAGAATCCATTACTACCGGATACGTATCTCGGTCCTGTTGCATCGAAATCACAATATGAAACGGTTTCTTCATACGTCAATCTTGCCGAAACAGAAGCAGAAATCGTTGCCCAAGGAGCCATTGATTGTGAACATGATGGGTATTTTATCAAACCTTTAGTCGTCAGCGGTGTTGATACGAAACATCCATTAGTTCAAGAAGAAATATTCGGACCTGTTACGACTGTACTCCAAGCGAAAGACTTTGATGAAGCAATCGAATTATGTAATGAAACGGTATTTGGTTTAAGTGCCTCTATTTTTACTACAAACTTATCGAAAGCACATCGTTTTCTTGATCAAGCTGAAGCTGGCATGGTAAGAGTCAACCAAGAAACAGCAGGTGTTGAGTATCAATCACCATTCGGTGGAATGAAGCAATCAAGCTCCCATACACGTGAACAAGGCCAAGCAGCTCTTGATTTTTATTCACAAATTAAAACGTGTGCGATAAAATATCATTTATAATGGTAGACGAATCACCCGATGAAAGTGTATCGGGTGATTTTTGTTACGTGTACATAGGATTCGGGGGAGATTCAAGAGGAGCGTTTCCACAAGTTGGGGGCATTTTTGCGCAAGTTTTGAAAATGGTCCGCAAATCGATGAATGCTTTCCGCAAACTTTGAAACTTATCCGCAAGTAAAGTCCACGAAAAACACACAACCCGCTTGATTAGCAACAGTCCTTTAGAAAAGAGCTATAAAAAGACTGACCAAAAGTTTTCCTTTTTAGTCAGCCTTTCAAATAATCTGTTAAACTGAATAGAGCTTTTTTCTACCTTCTTCAATATTCGGGTGAAATTGTATTACTGCATGATGACGAACGTTTCTTACATGTTCTAAAGCTTTTTGTAGTTTTCCTTCGACTAAGCTTGATACGCCCATATTTTCCGCAATGGAATAGCCTGCTACAGTTCCTTGTGCCATCGCCACTTTTGCACTTTCAATTCCGGTAATGTTGCCTGCTACATATAGCCCTTCTAGAGGTGTTTGCATTTGCTCATTATGTTTCGGAATATGGCCGCCAAGTTCAGGACAAAAATGAAACGGACATCTTGCAACGGCTGCAAGTTCTGCTAATGGGTACAAGCCTCCAGCTATACAAACAAAATCAACCGGGATTATTTTTTCCGAACGAGCTACCTTTTCTCCTTCTATCGTAATATCCGTTACCTTTACTCCTTCGACTTTCCCTTCACCTACGATTTCAACTGCTGCTTTTCGTAGATGAACGGGGATTCCCCATATGTTATATCCGTTTTTTGGAAACCATTTTAAAGCGAGCTTACGCAGCTGATCATGAACCATGAAACGACTTCCCCACCTTAATAAAGCAGATGGTGCTAAATGAGAGGCTCTAATTAAAGATTTCATCACTTCAAGCGGATCGCCAGCCTGTTTTGTCATCTTGCTTTTCTCTGGTAAAAGCATACACTCAATATCGATCCCAGCAAGCTTTAATTCATTCATAATTGCAAAGGAGAGAATGTTGGCGCCAATGATTATTCCTCTTTCTCCAACTTTGACACGGTGAACATTTGTCATCACTTGAGCGGCACCAATCGACATCACCCCTGGTAATGTCCAGCCTCGTATTGGCACAGCGTATTCAGCGGCACCTGTTGCGACTAAAACATTAGCTGCTTGAAAATTTCCTTGATTCGTATGAACCGTCCACTGCTCTTCTTTACTTAAATGATGGACAGATACTCCTAATTTCACTTCGACACCTAATTGCTCCGCTTTTTGGTACAATTTGTCCGCTTCTTTAATCCCATTCCACCATGTCCCGTCAGGCTCTTGATGAAGCTGTCCTAACAATCTGCCACCTGGCTTCATAAACTCATCCAACACGATTACGTTTAATCCCCATTCCTTTGCAGCGATTGCACCAGATAAACCAGCAGGACCAGCACCAATCACAATCACATCAGCCATCATTTAAGCCTCCCTTCCAAACAAGTCTTTTATTGGGGTCGGCTCTTTTTTACCGCTTTGAACGTCCATCTGATCTTCGACTAACGTCATGCATGCTCGAATATTTCGATTACCATTTACCGTTACACGGCATTCAAAGCAATGGCCAATATTGCAATAAATTCCTCGTGCTGTTCCTGCTTCTTCGTGTACACGCAATGTTCGAATGTTATTTGCTAACAAAGCTGAAGCAATCGTCTCCCCTTCTAACGCTTCAAAACGTGTTCCATCGAACGAAAAGGAAATCTTTTTCCGAATTTCTAATTCTCCTAAAATAGGATGACTCATAATACGATTCATCATTTCCCATCACCTAACATACCAAATGTAATCGGTCTTATTGGGGCTTGATATTTTAACGGAACTGTATCACTTCCTTGATGATTCGTATATTTATCCACTAGCGTATCAATGAGATGACGGCACGTTCGTCCTCCACAAAAACCCATTCCAGCACGTGTCCGTAATTTTAATTCTCTTGATGAGCATTTATACAATTCAACAGTTTTAACTAACGTTTCATATGTGACCTCTTCACAACGACAAATGATCAATTCCTTTGACGCTTCCATCATTCTCCCCCTCATCAATCAGTTAGCATGTTTACCATTCATAATGCAAAAAACATGCCAAACAAAAGATGAAAAGCTAGTTCGTCATACCGAGCTTTTTCATTCGGTTGTAAAGGGTCGCTCTTGTAATCCCTAGCTTTTTTGCACACGCCATCTTGTTTCCATTCTCTATTTTCAATGCTCTTTCAATAATTTTTCTTTCATGATTCTCTAACTCTTCTTGTAAAGTTAATAGTTCATCGCTGTTTTCAGTTGGATGATCATTTATATAAATCGCTTCAGCATGCATTGAGCTATTTTGAGGAACAAAGGGCAAATCTTCTTTTTTCATAATCCCGTCTGTGGCAAAAACGACTAAACGTTCCACTGCATTTCTTAATTCACGAATATTTCCAGGCCAATCATAGTTTAATAGCTCATGCATCACATCTTGCGAAACCCCATGAATCGGTCGTTGATAGCGAACCGAAAACTCATAAAGAAAATAGTGTGTTAATTCGATAATGTCTTCCTTCCTCTCTCTTAACGGGGGAATATTTACACTCACTACGTTTAGCCGATAAAATAAATCTTCTCGAAACTTCCCTTCTCTCGCCATTTCTTTTAAATTACGATTCGTCGCGGCAATGATGCGAAAATCAGCACGAACTTCCTTCACTCCGCCAACTCGATAAAACGTTTTATCTTGCAATACTCTAAGTAGCTTTACTTGCATTTCCATTGGCATTTCACCAATTTCATCTAAAAATAACGTTCCGCCTCTTGCTAATTCGATTTTTCCCTTTTTCCCCCTTTGATCAGCTCCTGAAAACGCCCCTTTTTCGTAACCAAATAGCTCACTTTCAAATAAAGATTCCGGTATCGCCCCACAATTTATCGATATAAATGGAGCTTCCGCTGATTCACGAGCATCATGGATAGCTTTTGCAAACATCTCTTTCCCAACTCCGCTTTCTCCTAAAATGAGTACAGTGGACTTTACGGAACTTACTTTTTTTGCAACATCAATCGTTTTTCTTATTGCAGAACTTCTTCCTTTTATCGGAGTGAATGGATCTTGTGATGGCTTTAATTTCGCCACCTCTTGTTCTAACCGGTGCACTTCTGTCGACATTGTAAAGAGCTCTTGATTTAAACGGACTTGATCCGTTATATCGGTTTCAGACACGACAGCACCGATTATTTCATTATCTAAATAAATTGGATTTGAGTTGATTAATACAAATAAATCAGATCTTGGTTGATGCTGTTGACGATAAAGTCTTTTGCCATCTCGTAATGTTTTTAATATTTCCAGCATATCAGGCTCAAAAAAATCGGTAATCGGTTTCCCAATAATCGATTCTTTCCGTACGGAAAAGATTTTTTCAGCCCCTTCTGTCCAACCACAAACAATTTTCTGTTTATCAATGACTGTACACGAGGCATCCATAGTATTTAACACGGTCTCAAAAAATGCGTTCAAATATTTGTATGCATTTAATAGATTTTCGCCTACTATGACAGCATCAACATAACCTAAAAATTCCCCTTCTTCATTTTCCACAAGCAAATGCGAGTATTTTTTTAAATACTTCAATAGTTGTTCGATCGAACTATTACTCGTAACCGTCATTGTTTTTGATCGTGTCATAGGTTCAGAGTTTTTGATAAAAAAAATATCTTTTCCTTCTTTTAAAAATAAAGCTTTTACATTACTTGATGAAGGAATGCTATTTTTAGATTCTACGACCTCAAAATTTCGATTAACCATTTCATTTATACTTAGCAAGTTGTGGTACACACTTCCTCCCCCTTTACAACTGTCTATATCTTTTTACACGTTAAAATAATTTTTACACACCTTAATAAAAATGACAAACATTTTTGACAATTAGGAAAACGAGGAGAAGAATTCCTTACTGGCATATTTCTTGCTTCTTTATTACTGAACTAGCAAGAAAGGAGGGTCAGCATTTGTGAATAAAAATTATGAAGTTGTCATTATCGGTGGAGGAATTATTGGAAGCGCTATCGCTTATTACGTGTCAAAGTCAGGACGAAGTGTTGCCATCATCGAAAAAAATGAGCTTGCCAGTGGGACATCGTCAAGGTGTGATGGAAATATTTTAGCGATCGATAAAGACCCCGGTTTTGATAGTCAAATGTCTTTAGCGAGTCAAAAACTCGTTGATGAGTTAAGTAAAGAACTAGATCATCCTTTTGAATATCGAGCACCTGGCAGCATTTTAGTTTGTGAAACAGAAGAAGAAATGTTGGCAGCAGAAAAATGGGTTTTGCGTCAAAAAGAAGCAGGGCTTCCGTTTCGAATGTTAGATCGACAAGATATTCGTCAAGAATCCCCCTATTTTGCAGACGATTTACTCGGTGGATTGGAATGTGAAACAGATTCAACCGTCAATCCTTATTTATTGTCGTTTTCCTTAGTAGAAGGGGCGAAAAAATATGGAGCACACATTTTCACCCATACTGAAGTGAACTCACTCAAAAAAGACGGATCAGGAAATTTCGAAATAGAAACATCCAATGGACGATTTACTGCTAAAAACGTTGTCAATGCCGCCGGTGTATGGGCACCATTTATTGGACAAATGGTCAATGTCCATGTCCCGATTAAACCAAGAAAAGGGCATATTATTGTGGCATCAAGACAACAGCCTGTCGGGATTCGAAAGGTAATGGAGTTTGGTTATTTAATATCGAAATTCGGCGGGAAGAGAAAAGTAGACCCTTTAACAGAAAAATATGGTGTAGCCTTAGTATTTGAACCGACCGAAAGCCAAAACTTCCTCATCGGTAGCAGTCGGGAGTTTGTAGGCTTTCATACAACGTCAAATCTTGATGTAGTCAAGTGTATCGCCAGACGTGCCATTCGTTTTTATCCAAAAATGAAAGACATGATGGTTATTCGAAATTATGCGGGCTTGAGGCCTTGGACAGAAGATCATTTGCCAATTATTTCTCATGTTGAAGAAGTCCCTGGGTTTTATATTGCCGCAGGCCATGAAGGAGATGGAATAAGCTTAGCGGCCATTACGGGGAAAATAATCGAAGAGTTAATAAACGAAGAACCGAAAACTACGATTCCAATCGAACCGTTAAGACACGACCGTTTTAAGAAAGGAGTAGTTCACTCATGAAATTTAAACGCATCTTCCATACAATCGATACCCACACTGGCGGCAACCCAACAAGGACGGTTTTAAGTGGGCTTCCGAAATTAAAGGGCAGCACGATGTCAGAAAAAATGCTTCATATGAAAAATGAATATGATTGGATTCGGAAGTTTTTAATGTTTGAGCCGAGAGGACATGATGTTATGTCAGGTGCTTTACTCGTAGAGCCATGTCATCCAGAAGCAGATGTAGGCGTCATCTATATTGAAACAGGTGGATATTTGCCAATGTGTGGACATGACACAATTGGTTTTTGTACAGCGTTAGTAGAAGCTGGCTTAATTCCTGTCGTAGAACCATATACCGACCTAACACTTGATACACCGGCAGGACTTGTAAAAGTACGAATAAAGATCGAGCAAGGTGAAGCGAAAGAAGTCACATTTTGTAATATTCCTGCTTTTTTGTTAAAGAGCATTCATGTTCATGTAGAGGGAATCGGAGAAATAGATTGTGATATTGCTTATGGTGGGAATTTTTACGGAATTATCGATGCACGAAAAATCGGGTTAAAGCTAACAACCAAAAATGCTACAAACATTATTCAAACAGCTGTTAAAATTCGCGATAAAATCAACGATACGGTTGATGTCATTCATCCAGAGCACTCCTTTATTAAAGGGCTTACACATATTGAATTTTTTACGGACCCTACTCACCCTGAAGCCAATTGCAAAAATACTGTGATCGTTCCACCAGGTGGAATTGACCGATCACCATGTGGGACTGGAACGTCTGCCAAACTTGCTACTTTATTTGCTCACAATGAGATTGAAATGGGTGAGCAATTTATTCATGAAAGCATTGTTGGAAGCCTTTTCAAAGCTAAAATTATTGAAACGACAACTATTGAAAACTATGAGGCAGTCATTACAGAGATTACAGGATCTGCCTGGGTTACAGGAATGAATCAGTTTCTTTACAACGAAGACGATCCATTAAAAGAGGGATTTTTACTAATACCACCTATGAAGCAACATTAGGTTCTTTTCGAGAATAATAGAGTGTCGAGACACGCTTATCGGCCCTTATTGAACAATCCACACTTTTTTAGGTAGATTCTATTCATAGAATCTACCAGGAATCTTACATGTTTTATTTTAAAACTATTTTTTGAGGGGGAATAAGTTTGGTTAGTCATCCGATACGATTACCTAATTTATTGGAAGTTGCTGCGGTTTTAGTTGGTTTTATTCTCATTATGTATGTATCGATTGGTGTTTTAGGTTTACCGATACAACTCGCCCTATTTGTTTCTTGGTTTTTAGTCATCCTTTTAGGCTTAAGACTTGGACATACGTATCAAAATATGCAAAAGGGTTTGCTAAATGGCATTAGTCAAGGACTTGAAGCCGTTTTAGTCTTAACAACAGTCGGTGCATTAATCGGAACGTGGATTGCTGGCGGCGTTGTTCCAAGTATTATTTATTATGGGTTAACCATTATGAATCCTAGTATTTTCCTCTTTGCAGCATTTGTCATCTGTGCGATTACCTCCCTTGCAACAGGAACCTCATTCGGAACAGCAGGTACAGCTGGAATAGCGATGATGGGAATTGGTCATAGTTTTGGAATCCCACTTCCATTAGTCGCAGGCGCTGTAATTTCAGGTGCTTATGTCGGTGATAAACTTTCTCCTCTTTCCGATACAACGGTTATGACCGCCTCCTTATCAAAAGTAGGTTTAATTGAACATATTCGTTCCATGCTCTATGTCAGTACACCAGCATTTGTCGGCACAAGTATTTTGTTTCTTCTCGTTGGCTTTTTCTATGTAGGAGGCAATGCAGACTTATCACGTGCCGAAGAAGTAATGACATCGTTAACGACTTACTTTCATATTGAATGGTATATGATCATACCAGCAGCTATCGTCATCCTTTTGCTTGCATTGAAAAAGCCATCGATTCCAACCATTAGTTTTGGTGCATTACTCGGAGCCATATGGGCATTTTTATTCCAAGAAATGTCCATGTTAGAAGCGATCAAAACTTCGTACAGCGGGTTTTCAATTGAATCAGGTGTCGATTTCATTGACAACTTATTAAACCGCGGCGGCATTGTTTGGATGCTTGAAGTGATTATTTTAATTATCTTTGCCTTAGGATTAGGGGGATTAATGGAACAAGCCGGCATTTTAAAAGTCATTTGTAATAACATGCTCTCTTGGGCAAATAATTCAGGTAAATTAACAGTATCTACGTTACTTGCTGGATTTTTCGGTAATTTCTTTGGTGGTGCAGCCTATGTATCACTCATTACAGCAAGTAAAATTACAGAGGAAAACTACGAACGTTTAAACATCGACAGACGTGTTCTTTCCAGAAATACTGAAGCTGGAGGAACGATTACAACACCAATGGTTCCGTGGTCAGATGGAGGTGTCTACATGGCGTCAGTACTCGGGGTTTCAACACTATCCTACCTCCCGTTCATGTGGTTTAATATTCTCGTTTTACTCATTTCTATCATCTATGGATTTACAGGGAAATTTATTTGGTATACAGATAAGGTGGAACAGACGAGTGAGTCTACGGTGAATTTGTAAGGATATTTTTCGGAATATTCACAAAAATAGAGGTCGATACATTTTGACGTATCAACCTCTTTCTTCATTTTTTAATATCGTCAACCCGAATTTTTTCATTTCAAAGCATGTGGTAATGGGTAAACATGTATGATTAAAAGAAATCATAAAAGAACGGCTTCTGATCCGGGATCAACTGCTCTAGTTGCTCGATCTGCCTTTCATTTCCATTGATCCTTTCAATCTGATGCAATTGAGTAGGACGTTTATATCCGAAAAGCATGGCCGCTAACGATTGAACAGAAAGGTGAAGATTATGTGGATCTGTTTCCGTTTCAGACAAGACCGTTACTTTTCCATCTTCCAATACATAACATTTATTGTTCCAAGGTGCATAAGAGTCTTCAACTCGCAACACAACTTGACCTTGTGCTTTGGACCATTGAAATGGATATTGATTTAGAAAAGCTTCAACATCAACAATTCGCACCATAAAATAAGGCTTAATCTCCTGTTGAATTCTCGATTCCCGTAATGTGAAAAATAGCTCTTCACGCTCCGATGTTACCATTTCGACTTGTTCGACCATTGAATCGTGCTGGCATATAAAATTCCATAACCCTTTTCGTGCATCATTTGTTAAAACGACAAACTCTTCCACAGTCATTTTCGAATCTTTTACTTTGTACAACATATACCCTGACGGATTTTGGCTTACATCATAGTAAACAGCCGCATATAAATCGCTGTAAACAGATTGAAGCCACCAGTCTCGGTGTCGTACAAGCATTCCGGAAAATTGTTTGGCGTATTGTTCATACACTTGCTCTACGTCTTCTCCATGTCCTTCTTTTTTAAATCGTTTAATCGCTCCTTCTGGAGAAGGCATCGGCACGAGATCTTTTTTCTTTAACGTACTTTTTAAATGGTTGGAAAACAACTCCCATCCATATTTTCGGTAAAAAGAAACATCAAAAGGATGGAGCATGGAAATAGAATAACCGTTCTCTTTCATGTACGATAGTGCTGATTCGATTAATGCTTTGACATATCCGTTTCTTCGGTATTCTGGATAAGTGGCTACACTTGCAACTCCTCCCATGTTCATCTTTTCTTTGCCTAAAAATATTTCAAAAGGAATGATATGAAGCTTTGCAGCAAGTTGCTCCTGATCAAAAATACTTAAAATGTGGTGACGTTCAAACCGTTTTAAGCGTTCTTCTATCTCTTCTTCTGGCACTTTGTATTGAAAGGCATACTCCGATAAGGCTAACGCTTCACGAAAATCGTTTTCTTCCAATTTTACAATCTTCATCTCTTTTTCCCTCCCCTATAATTCATTCGAGTTTATTTGTAAAAATCCTATAAAAATAAGGTAAAAAGGGAAGTTTCCATTCGGACTTGCATACAATCTTCACAAGGATGGTGAAGTAAATGAAAAAAATAGGCTTACACATGCTCTATATCACACCGATTGTGGTTATTCTTCTTGTTGTTGCCCACACAGATTATGAATTTGTATCACGAAATGACATCGTCGTAATTGGTGATACAGATACAGAAAGTGCTCCTGTAAGCAATGAAGAGTTGGAAAACGTCAATTTCACATTAGAAAAACGATTTGAAAAGCGTGAGCTTATTGATAACTATTGGGTCGAAACGTATCGAGAATATGAAATTTATACAGATGAAAAAGGAAATATTATTGAAGCAATTCCTACTTCAACCTTCGATTATATTAGATATTGGGCGAATGAATAATATGTAACAAATATCACATTCATCCTACCGATTTACATTTTAAGGAAAATCACTAACTAATGGTTTTCCATTAGTACAGAAGTACTAAAAAAGAGGGTAAACGCTTCCATTTTATCTCCTTTTTGCGTGAATATAATCTTATTTTTTTCTATTCGACAAAACTATTTATATTTCGCCGTCTCCTTTATGATACACTTTTATTCATATTGAGAATATGTAGTTAAAAGAATAGGTACAATGGATAAATCAAAAGCCAAACGTGACATATTGTAAAGAAATGATCGTCTTATCTGCCATCTGAGCGAAAATACTACCATTGCGTGTTTTGAGGTGATTTCGATGAAACAATTTTTGTCAAACCATTTACTGAACTTTTTATTAGTAGTTGTTTCGATCACTATCATTTACTCAGCTTTACAAGTACCAACAACCGTCCCAGAATTGATTGCGTTTGGCTTCGGAATTTTTGGCCTCCTTGCACTCGTTTACCTTTCTGTTTCAATGAAGCACAAAAGCCAAAAGGAGAGGTAGCAAACCTCTCCCCGTTTTACTCATACTTCAAAAGCTCATCAGGTTGAATTAAATAATAGGCTTGTAATTCACACCTTGAATCCCCTTCAAGTTTTTTCGCCCCGCTTTTTACCATCCAGTATGTATCGATCGGTAAATTTTGATTGTCAACTTTCTTGAAATCGCCCTCCACAATCAAATACTTATCATGATACACCATAGCAATACTCTGTATATACCCCCCACCAAACAATTCAAACTTCTCATACTCCTCATCCGATGCTATTTTTTCAAACGGTAACGAGTCTAGCATTTTTAAAAATGGTTTAACCGGAGCTGAGTTTTCATGATGAAAGTAAGTGCCTTCATGTTTCTCTTTCCGAACGGAAATCTTTTGACCTTCCTTATCAAATTCTAACCAATAATAAATGTGACTCGTTTCATCGATTTCATCTACAAAATCGACGTCAAAGCGAAGTAATTCGCCTGTTTTCGTAAAGGCAACCGTGTAATCTTGAAGGACTGCTTCATCACTTATTTCCGCCTTTTTTTGCAATCTTTCATAGTGTTCAATGATCGATAAATCAAATACATTGTCTGTCGTTAAGTCAATGCTTCTTGGACGTTCAAACCAATAATGCTCGGCATATTGACTTGCAATGTTCATAAGGAACATAGCGAGACCAAAGACAGCTGCATACGTTTTTATCTTCTTGTTCACTTTCGGTCGCATAAAAAAGAGGAATATGAAAAAACCTACTGGAATAGCAAATGTATCGAAGTAAAACGAAAAAGTTCCTAAGAGAAAATACCCTATAAGCTTCCAGCCAAAATATCGTTCCTCTTCTTGACGTTTTTGATAAATAAAAATGAGGCCAGCTACAATGATGAGTACATACAAAATCGATATCCAAATCATCTCTAAGGTCTCCCCTTTTAACAGAAAAACCTAGAAGAAGTGAATCCTTCTAGGTCATTTATAAAAACCGTTGCATTAAATGAGATCTTTTGTTAGTTCAAGAAAATCATCCACTTCCTTTGTCACCATTTGGAGTCCATTTTCCCAAAATGCTTGTTTCGTTAAATCAACGTTTAAATGTTTACTCGCCAATTGTTCTACCGTCATGGATCCCGTATCTTTTAATAATGCAATATACTTCTCTTCAAAAGTGGAACCTTCTTCTAATGCTTTCGCATAAATGCCAAGTGAGAATAAATAGCCGAACGTGTATGGGAAATTGTAAAACGGATAATCGGTAATATAAAAGTGCAACTTGGAAGCCCAAAAATGCGGATGATATTCCTTTAATGCCCCGCAATAGGCACGTTTTTGCGCTTCGGTCATTAGTTCATTTAAACGTTCCGTTGATACCCAGCCTTTCTTCCTTTCTTCATAAAAAGAGGTTTCAAAAAGAAAGCGAGCGTGAATATTCATAAACATCGCAACACTTGACTGCAATTTTTCTTCAAGGAGAGCTATTTTTTCTTCCTTCGTTTGTGCTTCTTGTACCGCTGCGTTCGATACGATTAATTCAGCGAACGTAGAAGCTGTCTCTGCTACATTCATCGCATAAAAGCTATTTAAAGGATGAACTCCTTTCATTGCCTCTTGGTGATATGCATGTCCTAACTCATGTGCAAGTGTTGACACATTTGTCGGCGTACCTGAATATGTCATAAAAATACGAGACTGTTCACTTTCAGGAAAGCTCGTGCAAAATCCGCCCGGCGCTTTTTGCGGTCGATCTTCCGCTTCAATCCATTGCTCCGTAAACGCCCGCTCAGTAAATTTCGTTAATTTTTCTCCAAATTGACCAAAATGCTTTAAAATAAATTCGGCTCCTTCCTGATATGACACCGTGCTCTCCACTTTTCCAACTGGTGCATCTAAATCATACCAGCTTAATTGATCAACATTTAACAACTCCGCTTTTCTTTTCAAGTATTTAATGAGTGGCTCCTTATACTTTTCAATAGTCGACCACATCATTTGTAATGTTTCACTCTTCATTCGATTAAGTGCTAAAGGCTCTTTTAACACATCACTCCAACCACGCTTTTCGTACGTGGATAAACGAAAACCAGCGAGATGATTTAACGTTCTCGTTAATAAATCTGCTTCTTTTGCCCATGCTTTTTCCCATTCCTCGAAAACGTACTTACGGACTTCCCGGTTCGGATCGGAAAATTTATTATAGGCCTGACCCACTGAAAAATTCTTCACTTCACCTTCTTGTTGAACTGGTATCGTCATTTTGGAAACAATCTCATCATACATTTGTCCCCAACTATGATAACCATCGACCGCCAATGATTGAATGAGCATTTCTTCTTGTACAGACAGCAACTCTTTCGCACGATTTCTTCTCTCATTTAAGACAAATGACAATTCTCGTAAAGAATCGTTAGCAAGACCATCGTTCCATTCTTGATCTGGAATTTCGACCATTTTTTGATCCATCACCGTCAGCGCATTGTCTAGCTTCGCAAAAAGGGATGTGAGCTCAATTTCTAGCATGCTCGCTTTTTTATCGGCTGTATTTTGAGCTTTTAAACATTCTACAAAGGCACTCGCCTCATCCATTTTTTCACTTACATCCTTATATTGTTCTAATACCTCTTGGAGAGAGTTCATGGAGTTTATGTATGGTACATTCTCGTTAAACTGATGAAGACTCACTTTGATTTCGTCTAAATAGTGCCGAAATGCTTCTGATTCACTTCCCCCTTTAAAAAATACGTCTAAATCCCACGTTTCTTTATACGTTCTATTTTCCATCGTATTCCCCCTCATTAAATAATTCGGCAATAGGCATTTCCTTTTCCATTTGTATATGCCAACTCTCCCTTAGTAACGAAATGTACTTTGAATTCATCGTGTTTTCGTTCTCATTTATATATTCGTATACAGTCATACCTTTTCCTTTTTTACTTTCGGATGATTTTAGCAATCATCCCTACCAACAGGAGCTTTGTCACCTTCCAAAATTTCTTCGATTACGAGTTTCGAATGTTCTCCCATTCCTCTCGCAAAATCCCCATCCGAATCGAATCATAGTATTTCCCCTTGTAAAGCCGGCATTTTCTTAAGCGACCTTCCAGTTTCATTCCAAGTTTCTCTGCACATCTTATCATTCGTTTATTCCCCGACCACGTTGTAATGCCCACTCGAACAAGTGGTAGTGTATGAAACAATTCATCAACCCATAAACGAAGGGCTTCTGTCCCATAGCCTCCACTCCAATAGTCTGGATGATAAATAACAATCCCCGCTTCTAACCAATTGGAAGGACGATGCTCCCAGTAATACGAAACAGCACCAATCACTTCACCATTCACTTCGATAACTTTCCTTCTTGGAATCTTATCATTCACAATCTCATCCATATCTTCACAAAATTCCTCATAGGTAATTTCTTCTAGCGGAAAGTAAGGAGCATCCCACTTCTTCCATTCTGGATCTTTTTCCCCGTAAATATATTGCCAAAGTATCGGATAATCTGAAGTTTTAATTCTTCTTATCAATACGTTTTTATCCATTTTCCCCTCCACTTACTCGGAATAACGCAATTCTTCTAGTCTTATTACTTTCTTTAACTTGAGCTCATTCGTTTCCTCATTATATTGATAGATTTCGAGCTCTTGATCCCATTCAGACATACCTCGTAATATCCCAATATGTTGATCCCCTAATTTGATCATATTCTCTCTATACGGATATAACTCATTTTCACTACTATCGTACGACTCTTCTACAATCACTTTTTGATTATTAAGGCCAAATAACAAAAAAATAGCCATAAAAATTAGGGTAATCCGTATTCTCCTCAACTCTATTCGATGTTCTTCACCCAATGTTCACACCTCCAACATCTAAATTTTACCATATATTTTTAAAATAAATAGGTATGTTATTTACTTTTTCGTGGTATTTTGTTAATCTAACAGAAATCATTTTAGTTGTATGACGTCTAACTGATAATGGAAGGAGAAGACAACATGAAAGCTTTCCACAATGGAACGTTTTTTACAATGAATCCAGATCATGAAATCATTGAAAATGGACTCATACTTGTAGACAGTGACTCCATTTCCTATATTGGCCCTTTTAAAAAAGAACTTTTTGAAAAAGCAGATACGAAAGTCAATTTAGAAGGGAAATGGGTGATGCCAGGCCTCGTGAATACACACTCACATATTGTCATGACCCTTTTGCGCGGTATTGGCGATGACATCCTTTTAAAGCCTTGGTTAGAAACAAAAATTTGGCCACTTGAACAACAGTTCACACCTGAAATCGGCGTTGTTAGTTCAACTCTTGGGGTTTTAGAAATGCTCAAGTCCGGAACGACTACATTTTCTGATATGTTCAACCCGCATGGCATTGACGCAGACGCTATTATGGAAGCGTTATCGGAAAGCGGCATACGCGGTGCTTTTTCTCACACGATTTTTAGTTTTGGTACAGAAGAGGAACAACAAAGAAACTTACGGGAAGCAGAACGCTTCGTGAAAACTTATAAAAACTATGCAAATGGCCGTCTTACGACAATGGTTGCACCGCATAGTCCTTATGCATGTACACCTAAAGCTCTTGAAGAAAGTGCTCGAATTGCCAAGGAGCAAAATGTCTTTGCCCATATTCACGTATCCGAAACAGAACTAGAAGTTGAAAACATCTCGAACGAATACGGGGTTCGTCCTGTCGAGCATGTTCGTCGCTCGAACCTTTTTGACCAACCAACTGTTATCGCCCACGGTGTTGTATTGAATGATGAAGAACGTCAATTGTTAAAACAGTACGATGTAAGGGTTGCACACAACCCGATTAGTAACTTAAAGCTCGGATCTGGTGTTGCTGATGTTCCAAAACTATTAGAAGCTGGAATAAAAGTCGGCATCGCAACAGACGGCGTTGCTTCAAACAACAACTACGATATGTTTGAAGAAGCCCGAACAGCTGCGCTTTTGCAAAAAGGATTATATCAAGATGCAACGAAAATGAACGCAAGGACTGTTTTAGCAATGGCTACACGCCTTGGTGCCGAAGCAATAGGTATGCCTCACACCGGTTCCTTAGAAAAGGGGAAGCGTGCTGACTTTATCACGATCGACCCAACGAATAAGCCGCATCTCCAACCTGTTAGCGAAGCGTTCTCTCATCTTTTATACGCTGCAAACGGTCAAGATGTTTGCGATGTTTATATTGATGGGAAGCAAATCGTGAAAAACCGCGAATGCGCAACAATTGATGAAGAAAAAATCATTGCAGAAGTAAATCGATTACAGAAGTCACTTACTCGTTAAAGAACACAAAAGCGTCAAAACAAATATGTTTTGATGCTTTTTCTTTTTAACCTCTGATATGCACATTTGTTATATCTATCGATAACTATTTTCTAATTTACTTCATTATTTTTATATGATTAAATTCAGTTAATAGCCCATGATGAAAGGAGTAGTATGATGACAGATAGCATTAAGTTATTTGCAAATATTCCGACTACATGCATATCAGATGCCATGCAAGGACTGAACAATCTAGATCCAAGTATTAAGCCGTTAAAGGATGAGTTTAAGGGAGCAGGAAGAGCTTTTACAGTAAAAATGCCGGTTGGAGACAATCTTGTTGTACTTCGAGCTATTCGAGAGGCCAAACCCGGTGATATTTTAGTCATTGATGCCAAAGGGGATACTTATCGAGCAATTGCTGGTGATTTTGTAGTAGGTATGGCAAAGACTTTAGGAATAAGAGGAATGGTTGTTGACGGTGTCATCCGTGATATCCAAGGCGTTAAAGCATTAAACTATCCTATCTTTTGTAAAGGAACGACTGTTGCTGCTAGTGGTAAAGCCGGTGTTGGAGAAATAAATGTTCCGATTTCATGTGGAGGAGTTTCGGTCAATCCTGGAGACATCATCGTAGGCGACGCAGATGGAGTAGTAGTCGTACCACAAAACATAGAGAAAGACATTCTTTCAAAATCAATGAAAAAGCTAGATCAAGATATTAAGAGAGAAGAGCAAATTTCAGGGAATCCAGATGCAATAAGGAAGTACCTCGACTCTATTCTTTTAAATAATTAATTGCGTAAATAAGAAACAGTAGTTAGTTTTTTAACTTCTGTTTCTTATTCTAACTACTTTATTTTTAGTATTGAAAAACCAGATCTGTTCTCGGAGTCATTTACGGTTCAATTTTCTATGTTTGATTGTTCTCTAAATGTATTTACACAGTTTTCACATATACAATGTTTCCCATTACTCTCTGTTGGAACGAACTCAAAGATTCCTTTAGGAAATGTTCCTTGCTTACCACACCAGCAGTTCCATTGTTCTTGTGTCCCTGCCATACACTTGTTTTCTTCTCCACATATCGGACAATATTTATTTTCCAACGTCAACAACCGCCTCTCACTTTCCATATATAATAAACGTATTAGCCTTACTAAGGGACATTTTTTAAGTTAACTTGCCGAGATGCTATCTAATTATTCATTTTAATTAAGAAATCGGAAGGCGCGCCCGTCTATTGGCTTTTGACCTCAATCCGATGAGCCCGGAACTAGACAAAAAATTTTGTACAACCTATTATGCTTTCAATAAAAAGGCTTAATCGCCCCCTCCACAACTACCGCTATCCCCTCCGCCAAAATCTCCTCCAAAGCTATCACAATTAGTTGAATCGTCATAGTCTCCTGTGTAATGGGTAGAATGATTGATTCCTTTCATATAACGACGATTTGATGGTTTGGATACACCGATAGCAATAAAAATTATGACAATTGGGAGTAAAATAAGAAAGAATACGGACATTTTCATCACCTCTTTCTTAATTTGTACGTTTGATAATAATGAAAAGTTTCGAATATTTGTTAATGAAAGTTATGTTTTTTGGAGTTTAGTTGGGGGTCTTTTTCATAAATTGAGGGTTATTTTCATTAATTGGGGGTTATTTTCATTAATTGGGGCTTATTTTCATTAATTGGGGCTACAATCGACATAATTGGGGTTTCATATAAAGTGAAACTTCATTCAGTGGGGGTTTTTTCCCCCACTGAATGTTAGTCCCTACGGGATGACCTAAAGGCCCTTGAACCAATCGGACCTTTACGGGCAGTTGTCCCCCACCTATCTTCTTTGCTTTACTACAGAATCTTGAGGTGGGGGTCTTACTGCCCGTTAAGAGTGGGATAAAAAAGGCCTCATCCGAGACCTTTTATATCGCTTTATTCACTTCTACTTCTTTTTGCATTTCTTTTTTTCTATTTAATCGAGGGAATTCAAAGAGAATCGCAAGCACACCGCAAATTCCAATTAAAATAGGGTAGTACGAATATTGTAAAATGCTGATTGGTGAAATCGATGCGATACCCGCTGCTGCTAACATTTGAGCACCGTAAGGAATCAATCCTTGGAACGCACAAGAGAATATATCAAGAATGCTTGCTGATTTCCGCGGATCCACATCAAATTTGTCGGCAATATTTTTTGCAAGCGGTCCAGCGATTAAGATGGAAATCGTATTGTTCGCCGTTGATAAATTCGTTAAGCTAACAAGTCCTGCGATGCTTAGTTGAGCACCTTTGTTCGATTTCACATTTCGTGTCACAAGTTGAAGTAAGAAATCAATACCGCCGTTATGCTTAATAACTGCGACCATTCCAGAAATAAGGATGGCTAATAGAGCAAGGTCTTCCATTCCAACAACACCCGTTCCAATCGCCTGAATGAACGCCATACCACCTTTATAACTGCCGTCAACTAAGCCGATGATTCCAGCAAAAATAATTCCACCCGTTAAGACGATTAACACATTCACTCCAGCTAATGCTGCAATAATCACACCTAAGTACGGTAAAATTTTAATAAAGTTAAAGGATTCATTTGTAATTTGCGCCTCTGCTCCTGCTGTTAATACACCGAACAAAATCGCGGTCACAACGGCAGCCGGTAACACGATAAAGAAGTTTACTTTAAATTTATCTTTCATTTTCGTGTTTTGCGTACGAACAGCTGCAATCGTCGTATCCGAAATAAACGATAAGTTGTCCCCGAACATCGCACCGCCAATCACAGACGCCATCGATAAGGCTAATGAAATATCTGTCTGTTCACTAATTCCAACTCCAATTGGGGCTAATGCGACAATGGTTCCCATCGATGTTCCCATCGAAATCGAAATAAAACAAGCAATGATGAAAACCCCGACGATCAATAAATTTTGCGGTACAACAGAAAGGGCTAAGTTAACAGTGGATTCTACCGCTCCCATACCTTTTGCCACTTCCGAAAAAGCACCTGCTAATAAAAATATGATGACCATTAACATGACATTCGGATTTCCTGCACCTTTTGTAAACACGTCTATTTTCTTGTGCAAAGATTCCTTTCTTTTCATTAAAAGCGAAATACTAGATGCGATCATAATCGCAACAATGACAGGAAATTGATAAAAATCTCCTGTGACAATACCAGCACCGATAAACAAGATTAAAAAGACTAAAAATGGAAATAACGCAAATGGATTTCCCTTTTTGATTTCCATACTTCCACCTCATTTCATAAAATGTCGAAAAGGCCATACAAAAAGACCTCTTCTTTTTGCAAACATAAGAAGAGGTCTTATACGTATCTATAAGAAACCCTTCTTATCTTTCAAGCCAAAAAGCTTGCTGGATTTGGCACAGCACTCATAAATGAGTCCGCTGCCGAGACATCCTCGGGCCAGTCCCTCCGTCTCTCTTGATAAGAAGATATATATTTTTATTTCGCTAAAATAACAAAGTAAATAAAGAGTACAGCATTTTAAACAGAAGTGCAATACTTATCAGGGATGTCATATTTTTTTAAATATTCAATGAAATTTTATTTGCTACTTTATAATGCTTTCTAAACTCCTTGATATATAAGTCTTTTTACTGTATGTTTTTCTTTTCAAAAAGGAAAAAGCTGTCTTAGTTGACAGCTTTTTTATACTGCTTTGCTTAATGTTTTGTATTCAGAATTTTTAAACTTTTTAATTTGAGCAAAATACCAACCGATAACCGCAGCCGTTAAAATTAAGCCGATGATCATAGACGGTCGGAAAGCCATCTGGAACCCTTCTGGAGCGTAAAATAAATACGTAGTAACGACACTTGTCATAAACATTGCGGGAATACTACAAATCCAGTGAAATTTTCCGTTTTGTAATAAGTAGACAGCGCCCGTCCAAAGCATGACCGTTGCAACGACTTGATTTGTCCAGCCAACGTATCGCCATAGGAATGTATAATCCATTTGAGTCAGCGCAAATGTCACAACGATAACTGGAATGGTCAATAATACTGATTTTTTAGGGGAATTCACGTTCATTCCAAATTGCTTCACTAAGTCTACGAGCATCATCCGAGAAGAGCGTAAAGCCGTGTCACCTGTTGTGATTGGTAAAACAATAACACCTAAAATCGCCATAATTCCACCGAGTGTACCGAGTAATGAGGTGCTAATTTCATTGACAACACCTGCAGGTCCACCTTCCGCTAATGCACTACCTAATCCGTTTGTTCCACCGAAGAACGTCATTCCTGCCGCTGCCCAAATGAGCGCGATAACTCCTTCTAATATCATCGCACCGTAAAATACTTTCCGACCGTCACTTTCTTTTTTCATCGTCCGAGCAATAATTGGACTTTGCGTAGAGTGAAATCCAGAGATCGCTCCACATGAAATAGTCACCATAAGCAGTGGCCAAATTGGCAATTCGTTCGGATGTAAATTTTCAAATGTTACGTTTGGAATCGGTTTGTCCATAAAAAACAGTCCGATACCAATGGATACAGCCATAAATAGTAAAACCGCCCCGAAGATTGGATAAATCCGCCCAATCACTTTATTAATTGGTAATACAGCAGCTAACACAAAATAAGCAAATACGATTAGAATCGCTGCCATATAGCTTAACGGTGTTACTTGGGCAATAAGCTGCGCAGGCCCCGCCGTAAAGGCTGCCGCTACTAGGATCATTAAAATGATAGAAAGAACATTAATAAAAGCCTTCACAACATTTCCTAAATAACGACCGACTAATGAAGGATATTGCTCTCCCCCATGCCTTAGTGATAACATTCCGGAAAAATAATCATGAACGGCCCCTGCAAAAATACACCCAATCACGATCCAAATAAAAGCAACCGGACCATATAACGCCCCCATCACAGCTCCAAAAATCGGACCAAGACCAGCAATATTTAAAAGCTGAATGAGTGTCCCTTTCCACCAGCTGAGTGGCGTATAATCAAGCCCATCCGCTTTTGAATAAGCAGGCGTTACATTTGCATCATTAATAACAAATATTTTTTCGACCACTTTCGAATAAATAAAATACCCTAAAATTAATAACACAATTGCCGTCACAAATGTAACCATTTTTGCAACCTCCTAGTTTTGTCGTTTGTAAGTTTAAAGACTATTTTAATGATCTTTTAATAGTTTTTCAATATAGAATTTTGATATTTTTTAGAAAACTCAAGATAGAAGGAGTGATTTTTGAAAACTTACAAGACATAAAAATAGAATTTATGAATTATTTCAAGAGAGGTTCTACTAATGATTAGTTTTAAAATCCACTAACTCTTTATTGGATGGAAAAAACCGGTTTGAATTCCTCATAGTTAAGATAAAAACGCATACGTACTTTAGCAAAGTTAGCTGTGCATTTATTGTTTCAACCCCTCATAGTTAAGATAAAAACGATTCAGTTACCCAATTGTGTCCATCCCATTCGTCGTTTCAATCCCTCATAGTTAAGATAAAAACAGTTTGAAGAAATCCTCGACCTGATTCGGAAGTCGTGTTTCAATCCCTCATAGTTAAGATAAAAACGCGGCAAAACCATTACGGTTAAAGGTGTCTATTTAAGTTTCAATCCCTCATAGTTAAGATAAAAACGCTGTGCGATTTCTTCGCGTCGTGCCACGTCATCCCGGTTTCAATCCCTCATAGTTAAGATAAAAACATTAAAGGCTTATTGCAAAGTCCAGGACTGGGATGACTAGTTTCAATCCCTCATAGTTAAGATAAAAACGCATGAAACGCATTTTGAATTATGTCGGTTGAATGAGTTTCAATCCCTCATAGTTAAGATAAAAACGGGAAATAACGATGCAACTGGTTACATCATATTAACTGAGTTTCAATCCCTCATAGTTAAGATAAAAACAAGTGGTTCGAAACTATGAATCGTACCTTGTATCAGAGTTTCAATCCCTCATAGTTAAGATAAAAACTTGAGCGAGCCGCATAGTCTCCGTCTTCATGCACGGTTTCAATCCCTCATAGTTAAGATAAAAACCGATCTGTCCCAACATATCGCAGGAATGAGTTATTAGTTTCAATCCCTCATAGTTAAGATAAAAACGAAAGATACATTGTATTGATCAAACGTTTGAAGCAAGTTTCAATCCCTCATAGTTAAGATAAAAACTTGTTCGGAGTGTTGTGGCTGTTGTCGTCTCCTTTGTTTCAATCCCTCATAGTTAAGATAAAAACGCACAAAAACAAAAATAAAATGAAAAGGGGAAATGGTTTCAATCCCTCATAGTTAAGATAAAAACCTGGAAAAAGCGATGAATGGACAACAAAAGAAGGGAGTTTCAATCCCTCATAGTTAAGATAAAAACGAGGCTACCGCACACCATAGTAGGCTTAGTGACAGGGGTTTCAATCCCTCATAGTTAAGATAAAAACATCGCTAATAGATTGTCAGACGGGTCAAAAATATAGTTTCAATCCCTCATAGTTAAGATAAAAACCAGTTGCTATTGTTTAGCCGACCAAGCAGACGCACTTGAGTTTCAATCCCTCATAGTTAAGATAAAAACCTTGCGTGCTTCGCTCGGACAATTAAGTATTCATTTGTTTCAATCCCTCATAGTTAAGATAAAAACAAGCAGAAAAGTAGCTATATTTATAAGTAAATAGTGTTTCAATCCCTCATAGTTAAGATAAAAACCTTTGTTCCAGCGCCCATTGTTCCATCTTCTTCAAGGTTTCAATCCCTCATAGTTAAGATAAAAACGAGGTGAAAGTATGAAAAAGAAATTATTGATTGTTAGTTTCAATCCCTCATAGTTAAGATAAAAACTTCGTGGTTCATGACGCGCCCTCCTTTCATCACTCGGTTTCAATCCCTCATAGTTAAGATAAAAACAGCTTTGCGCTCGTATCTTTGATTCGTTGTGCTAAGGTTTCAATCCCTCATAGTTAAGATAAAAACGCAAGGATGAAGGAACTTAAACATGTGCTGAAATATATGTTTCAATCCCTCATAGTTAAGATAAAAACGGCTAAGAGGATTAAATGTGTTCTTCCTATTCTTAGTTTCAATCCCTCATAGTTAAGATAAAAACGGGAGAGAAGAGAGATTCTAACACCCTCACTTCGGTTTCAATCCCTCATAGTTAAGATAAAAACAGGGATGGAAAGCAGGGCTTTAGTGCTTTAATAAACGTTTCAATCCCTCATAGTTAAGATAAAAACTGGAAGACATGGAAGAGAAAATGACAGCTCGTACAGGTTTCAATCCCTCATAGTTAAGATAAAAACGATGGAACGCCACTTTTAGTTGCTACTAATTATTATGGGTTTCAATCCCTCATAGTTAAGATAAAAACATAGTAGAAGGAACATAAATTTTTACTGATTCGCTGTTTCAATCCCTCATAGTTAAGATAAAAACCAATGAAGCCCAGAAAAGCCCTGTAAGGTGTCAAGGTTTCAATCCCTCATAGTTAAGATAAAAACTGTAAGCATGTAAGACTTTGCCTCCAATGTTATTTTGTTTCAATCCCTCATAGTTAAGATAAAAACATGATACACAGACAGAAAAGAATCCATAGAAATGAGCTGTTTCAATCCCTCATAGTTAAGATAAAAACGAGGAGCTATTCCGATACATGAAAGATGAGTTAGATGGTTTCAATCCCTCATAGTTAAGATAAAAACCTTCGCGCGTGTTTATAGCAGCAGCATATATATTATTTGGTTTCAATCCCTCATAGTTAAGATAAAAACTCTAAGTCGCTATTGAACTGATCTTTAAATTCTTTGTTTCAATCCCTCATAGTTAAGATAAAAACAAGTGAAATCACCGAAGAGTTTAAACGACTTGGATTGTTTCAATCCCTCATAGTTAAGATAAAAACGAAAAAAGAGGATATCGAAAAACTTCTTGATGAAAAGTGTTTCAATCCCTCATAGTTAAGATAAAAACCAGACTCTTGATGATCATCTTGATCAGTTTGCTTAGAGTTTCAATCCCTCATAGTTAAGATAAAAACCTATCACAACTAACAATGTGCTCGTCATGGTTGGCGTTTCAATCCCTCATAGTTAAGATAAAAACGTATAGCTCGTGGAACGTAACGCTATCATATTGCTTGTGTTTCAATCCCTCATAGTTAAGATAAAAACATTTATGAAAGTATTCAAAAAATCGAAAAAGAATCGGGGTTTCAATCCCTCATAGTTAAGATAAAAACCCCAAAAAACCGCATGTATTATAGGTTCTACATTCTTTTTTGAATTCCTTTTTATTTGTTTTAAAAAATGTGCCTTTTTTGTTAAAATGGGTATTTTTTCTTTAATGCTTTGATTTTGTCAATTTTCCTTTGAATTTCGAAAAGTCGTCGATCTCCCGGGATTTTAGCGCTATTGGAGGTCGACGACTTTTTTTACTTAATAATCTGAAACATTCCAAAACCTTGTGAGTTTCTACTTCCTAGTCCCGATCCATAAGCGAATCGGATTTGCTCTGGAGATGAAGATAGTTCAAATTTTCCCTGCCATGCTGTAATTCGAAATCCTTTAAAGCTTGTAACTACTTTGTATTTCTGTTTTACATCAATCGGCTTAATGACGAATCTTGTTTCAGGACTTGTTCCATAAAACGCTTCATATTTATTATAAAAGTTATTCTCAACCATAATTGGAAATACTTCATCAAATGGCGAGAAAAAGTGTGTCTTTTTTGTTCCATTTGCTTGTTCATATGTACTATAAACAGTAAGTGGTGACAACATCTCAATCAAATACGATTGTTCATTGATTTCTACTTTTTCCACTTCAACTTTTACGATTTCTAGAGGCTGTCCTTTAAGGTAAATTGTTTCACCACGAAACAGAAAATTCTCACCGAGCAATTGGATAAATTGGGACATGACAGCCCCTACATGCCAAGTAATGGTATTAAAATATTTTATCTTTTTTTCTTTTCTAAGAATAACATGCTCACCGAATAATCGACTGAATGTAAACAACTTAAATGATCTCTTTCCTTTTTGAAATCCTTTATCATGTATAAATGACGAAAAAGTTGGATCATTTAATGAACTATATAACAATCCTTGAAGACACTCTTGATAATTGAGCGGTAAGATTAACGAATCATTGATTGGTCGAAATTGTACTTTTAATCTCATGTATTCAAACTCCTTATTATAAAATAAATTCATCTCCACCTTTTTTCAATCCGTACTCTTCTCTTTTCGAGTACTTTTGTGATCGAAATGTATAAAAAATAATGGAATCTTCTTCTGGATTCATCAATGCTTTCAATTCATATTTTAACTTTTTAAAATTAGCTTGTGTCATTTCCCCTTCAAAAACTGAATTTTGCACCCAATGCAGATATTTTCTTGAAATCTTTAAAGCTTTGCCAACTCTTCTTTCGTTAAAATCATAAACGAGAATAACAAACAATTCACTTCACCTACCATTTCGCCGCATACGGTTGATAGAGTGCTTCCCCTAGAATATGCTTTTGCAGTTTATATAACTCAAGGCGGATTAACCTTCGATATGAAACGGATTTGCCAAGATGTCGATGATTAATCGTCGTCTGCATTTTTTTCTCCAACTCACTTATAAACACCTTTCTTCCTTCCTCTGACAGCAAAATCCCATCCGTCATTTTTTCAAAATGCTTTTTGGATAACATCTTTTTATTAATGAGTGTAAAAATTAACCGATCAACAATGATTGGTTTAAAAATTTCAGCAATGTCTAAGTTTAGCGAGAACCTTCTAAAATTCGTCGCATGCAAATAACCAATTCTTGGATCTAAATACGTTTTATAAATTTCACTTAACACCATCGTATAAACAATAGAGTTTCCGAAACTAATTAACGCGTTTAAACGATTAAGCGGTGGCCTTTTTGATCGTTTTTCAAAAATGAAATCTTTGTTGTTTATGATCGTATCGAACGTCGAATAATATTTTTCTCTCATATGTCCTTCACTAGCCATCAACTCCTCAACTGAATTCGCTTCAAGTAACCGTTTCTTTTCTTCTTTCATTTGGACAATTACATCTTTTAATCGTCCATTATCTGTTATGCGTGATTCATAATATTTCAAAACTCGGTGCATTTGCTGTATGGAACCATCAATAAACGTTCGGGCTAACGTTAATCTTTTCTGATTATCTAAATAATGCTCGGCTTGTTTTAAAATAACGTGACCGGCATTTAAATGTTCCCTCGGATAAAACGATCCAATATAATATCCATAGTGGTTAAAATAATGAATGATTAACTCTTTTTGAGATGCAAATTCAAGAAATCGTTTGGAAACATCAACCTCACCAAAAAGATAAATATCATTCGTGTTTTCCACAGGAATATATTTCTTCCTTCCCTCGCTTTCAAAATATAAGCTATTATCTTTCCGGCGTAATTCACCATTTTGAAATATATAGAGCGTCTTTTTCACATTTATCCCTCCGCCCAGCAATATTCTTTATACGCGCACTTACGACAAAATGGAATTTTTTCTGGATTTGGTGGTACTGGAAGTCGAGCGATTTTCCGGATATCTTCCATCGCTTTTTTTAATTCCTCTATTCCTTCCACACTCCATTCAACGACTTCCTTCTTTCGCTCTTCGGGAAATAATAGCTCTCCTTTTGCCTCGATCCCCATTTTTCTTAAGTTGTCCAAATAATAAAGCAGTTGCATTTTAGCACTTTTTTTAAACTTTGAAGACTTCTTTACTTCACCTACAATGAGTTGACCATTTTCAGTTCTCAAACGATCCACTACTATATTACCAATTGAAATTTCTTTTTTATCGCGACGATATCTTTGCTCAGAAATAAATCGTCCGTAGTCTAAGTCCTCATGATCTTGATCAGCTGCAATTTGGTGGATCAGTAACCAAACTTCTCTTTTACATACAAAGTAATACCAAATGTGTGTACCGGTTATCGGCATTTCAAAGCTCATTATTTCACCTACCATATTAATCCTGTACTACTTGTTTTATATCCTAAAACAAGATCATAAAAATCACTTAACTGATCCTGACCGACATAGCCAATCCCGTTTCTTAAAGGCGGTTTATGATCAACTTTTAATGGAATCGACACGACATATTGATGAAACTTCGAATTGATTTTTGAAAACTTTTCTTGTTGTTCCCATCTATTTTGAATGTCTAAAATTTTCTCAAATCGATTAAATATGTCTCGTGCCTCATCATTTAATTCGATAAACACTTCGATTCGGTCATGGTTTTCTTCAATTAATTTAAAATGGGAAATCGGAATGCGATCGGACTCTACCTCACCGTCAAAATATAATGTCTTCATTCCATTTAACAGGCTAGTAGATTCTTTGTTAGCCACTCTCTCTAAAAGCTTTTGAAAATAGATTTCAATGTATTGAAGAAACTCTTTTTCACTGAGTTTTGGCTTTGTCCTTAACAGTTCCTTTGTAACATTTAATCGAATGGCATCATAAATATACGATGCATAACTCCTATGACCATCTTTCAGATGAATAACATGAACTTCACCTTTATTCAAACCATTTCGATTGCATCTTCCAGCAGCTTGATGGATGGAATCAAGCGGAGCTATATCACGATAAACAACATCAAAATCAATATCCACCCCTGCCTCTACAAGCTGTGTACTAACGACTACTCGATATTTTCCACTTTTCATATCTTTAATTCTTTTCAATCGCTCATAAGGAGTAATATGAGTCGATAAAAAAGTCACTTCATCCCCATCGATCAGTTCGGTCATTTCTTCATAAAACTCTTTAGCAGACCCAATTGTATTAAAAATAAATAAATAGGACTTATGATCATCTAGTTGCAACGAATCAATCAGATCAGTAATCGTAACGGGTGCCATATGCGCAAACAACTCAACACGGGATAATACGTGATAATAATTCTCTGGTACGACTAATTGTGTGATTTCCTCTTTCGGAAGAATAGCTGGCGTTGTCGCAGAACTAAACACAAAATAACACCCTAAATTTTCTGATAAAGCCTTCATCGTTTCCCGAATAACAAGCCAATATTTATGCGGAATAGCTTGAACCTCATCAATAATAATGATGGCATTTGCTAGGCGATGAAACTTTCTTAAAGATTTATTTTTATTCGAAAAAATCGTTTGAAACAATTGTATAAAGGTTGTTAATATAATTTCTGCATTCCATCCTTCTATTAATAATTTTGCAGCGTTATAATCGTACGTTTGATAGCTTTCTTGATCATAAATAGAATAGTGAAAATCAGCCAGATGATGATGAGCAAGAACTAATGATTGATCCACTTTTATTTGATTTTCTTTAAAAATCGTTTGGATGATTTGTTCGGTCTGGTCAATAACACTTAAAAAAGGTAAGCTATAAATAATTCTTGGCTTAATTCCTTCAGTCTCCTCAACCACTCTTCTTAAATTTAACGCAAATTGGATTGATGTTAATGTTTTCCCAAGCCCGGTCGGTAATTGCAGAGAATAAAAGTGGTTGGATAAATCTATATTATGTTGATCCACTTCCTGAAACGCTTTTTCACGCAATTGATTTAACTCCGTTTTTTTCCATTGTTGTGCACTTTTATATGTTTTGATGAGATTATTTGCTAAATCTTTGCGTTTTGGAAAGTGATGTCTTTGTAAAATCCCTGCCTCAGACTTATCAGCATCAATTAATATCGAAAATAAAAATAAATATTGGATATAAAGCGAAAGGGAATTTCCATCTCGATTGTACTGCATTACTTTCCGACGAATTTTTCGCGCTTCTTTAAATAAATCTTCGACCCAGCTTTCACAAACGTCCTTTGTCAACGGGCTATAATACGGCATCGTTTTGAATGTTTCGTTTAATAACCGAAAGTCAATAGAATCAATTTGCATGATTAGTTGCTCTTTCATCTCATGATTGAACTGTTTAAACTCATCAAGCCAATTCGTTAGTTGCCCGTGATGCCTTTTAACAATGAGGAAAGAGATGAGTATTAATCGGTCGTCAGAAAAATGCGTATCCAATTCTTTATTCATAAATTGATAAAGGAGAAAAGCCGAAAGCAAACTATGACTTTTCAACTGGTTTGAAATTTTTATATCTCCAACATGGCGTATATATTTTTGAAAATAGCTTGTCGCCTTGCCAATATCATGAAAGAGTCCAAGTAGCTCCGCAATCTCCTTTATTTCTTCATTATCATGAAAGGATAAGTTTTTTTCATCTATAAAGTGTTCAATTTGTTTTAAGACTCCTTGAACATGTAATTGTAATGAATAATCCGGATGTGAAAGAAGCGTCTCCACACCTTGCACCCCCCAATGAAAGAAAAGCACGTTTTAACACAAACGTGCTTTGTTTAAACAAGGCTAATTGATAAACGTAATGTAGTCTCCATGCTCATTTTGATAACATTCACTTATGCTAGCTTTTATAGGCATGCCATTGGGCTCAAAAATGACTTCTTCATAATTTGACACGACTCTTTGAGGGCTCATGGCCGTCGCAACTCTTTCCTTCATATACGTTTTTCCTTCTTCGATTTCTACCCCATTTGATGCAACATAAGAAGCAGGAATTGAAGTTAAAATATTATTTTTTTCCTCAAGAGGGCATTTTTGAAAAAAATCGTCCCGTACGTAGCGAAAATTAGCTAGACATTCACTTAGTCCTAAAGAAGTTGAAAACACCGTTTTATGTTCCTTTACATAATCAATCAAACGATTAAATAACTGCTCGTCTGTTAAATGAATATAACATCGATAATACGGATTCTTTAAGAATTCCGTTCGGATTTGTGTTCTAGCCCCTTCCCTCCGTTGTTTCGGAATCCAAACTTTTCCTTTTGTATTAATATAGTTCATACCTAAGCGAATTTTTTTAATCGGATTCACAATTTGCACACCATATTTTACGGTGTTTTCATTTACCTTCATTAAGTATTGATTCTCTTCCTTTGAAAGTCCTAAAATTGCACCTAATATTCCATACATCGCTGTCGGTGGTATGATTGAATAGGTTAATGGTGAAGATGTTGTAAAATATTTACGAAAATGACCGTAATCTGCCCAAATATCAAAAACGAGAACTTTCATCTTCTTCACCCTTAATATGACAATAGTTTAACAACAAATTCTTTATTCTTTAACTCATTAATTAAATCAGAAGATAATTGTAGGCGTTCGTCTATTGCTACTTGAATGGAATCGATTTTGTGATGATACTTTGTAAGTACGTCAATAAGCGGATCAACATCAATAACATAATCTCGAACGTCTCGAATCTCTTCCGCAACTTTTTCTGAATGTAACTGAATATATTTATCTAACTCCCCAATTTGAAAATGCTTCTCTTTATAAACTACATTCATAAGCAAACGAGGAACTTGTCCAACTTTTGACCGTGAAATTAAACTTTTCGTCCCATTCCACATTCCTTCTAAAAGTAATTGTACATCTTCTCCTGTTAACTTTGTGAATTTTGCTGCCTCTTCATTAACGATTCCATAAAATGAAATCATGGAATACGGGAGTACATATTCTTCTCTAAACGTTTTTTGCGAGGCATTGCTACCTGAGGCGAATGCACCCGTTCCTTTCACATATTCTAGTTTCACAGAATGTAAAGATTGCCCCATTTTAAATTGAACAGGACCTGTATGAGTGATTGAACTTTTCTCAATTGGAAGTGTGACACCAAATAATCGAACGTCAATACAAGAAGAAAGGACTTGTTCGTTAATGATTTCCTTCATTTTGGCAAGAGTAACACTCGATTTTTTTATTTTCTCTCCATTTTCAACGAGGAAGTCTTCCGCTCGCTGCTTAGCGTCTTGTATGTAATCATTTTCATCAGCAATTTCACGAATAAAAATTTCCTTTTCGCGATATTGATAGAGAAAATCGCGAACCGTTCGCTTTAAACGAACGTCCGTAACAATGTTTCTCCCAGTTTCTTCATCGATCCGTGGTTTGTTTTCATCAACCGGATCACCATTTGGATTCACCCACTGAGCATCGTACAAAAATAAGATTTCTGATCGATTTTTAAGCATTCGTTGTTACCTCCTCTTTTTCATATAAAACATTTTTTACTTTCGTTGCTAAAGTCATGCCACAAACAAAATAATAGTTTAGTTGATCGACAGGGAGCTTCCATTTTTCTTGTGATTTCATAAAATATGATGCAATCTCTTCTGCTAATAACCTTCTAGATTTTGTGAACGATCCATATTCTTCTAATTTATTGATCACTTTTGGAAGTAAAGCTTTCATAGTGCTTTCATCCATTTTCAGTCCCTTTAATTGCTTCATAAAAGGTTTCGAGCCGCGTTCGATTTGTTGAACTTCTAACAATATCTGTGTCAATGAGCCGAGTAAGAAAACTCCTCTCTTCTCGTTCGAATTTAGTTGCTGACCAAATTCTTCAAATAAAGAGTCGAATTTGCCCATAAGTTCTTGTCCTCCTTCCATATGTAACACATCAATTTTTTCCAAAAATAATAGGCAAGCGATTGCTTGTTTTACCTTCCAATAAAATTGTTCTTCACTGTGCTGGATAAAACTTTTGCGAATTTCTTTCATCATAAATTTCAATAGGAATGACAGTTTTAACTCTTTTTTCTTAAAAGTAGATTCAACTACAGTTAAAAAGTATTTATTCAAATCTGCATTCCGCTTTCCGTCGTCCGATTTCGCAAAAAAGGTTCGGAAATAGCCATAATGAAAGTTACCGAATTCATCACGATTTTTTCTATAAAGGACTGTTTTTTCTACATGCTCTTTCGCTTGAAACAACTGACGCAACCTTGACGGCAAAATATCATCAATCACTAGTAAAATCCGTTCCGCACTTTGAACTTTTTGCATAAACAATAAATGAAACGAAATCGTATTATTTTGTTCAGATAATACTTCTAATAAATCCCCTTCATCTGTCATAAGAGAATTTTTATGGTCTTTTGATAATTGAATATGCTTTTTTTGATTTTGCAAAATTTCTAATACTTCGTCATCACTTTCCATCTCTTCATTTTTCAGAAGGAAACTAGGGATTAATAAATATGGTAATCCATAAAATTGAAACTGTAGTTTTTCTTCGATAAAATGTCTTCCTGCTTCAACAAATGATTTACACTCCAAACAAACCGGATAATTCCGCCACGCATTTTCTTCTTGGAACCCCCCAGTAATGAATCCTGGCTTATCGAGTGTGAAAAATTTGAAGACGGACATTTTCCCTATAACTGTTGACTTATTTTGATTACAAATGGAACATCTTTGGTTCGATTCAGAAACTTCAAAATCTTTTTTGTGGATTAAATAGGAAAAAGCTTCAGTGAAAATATGAGTATCAAAGAGATAATGATTATTTACTTTCAATGAGATTAATACCCTTTGCTGGAACGATTCAATATTTTGTTCAAGATCGTTCAGTATGTCGTCTCTTTTCTCTAACAAACTTTCATAAATCATTTCCAATTTATCCGTATGAGGGGCTTTTTTATCCTTAATAACACTTTTAAACCAACCTAAAATTTTTTGCTCAAAAGTGTTATTTAACACAGTAACTTTTGCAGTTGGAGCAAAATTAGCTCCCCTAGATGATCCTGATCGAAACAAATATTTCGCATAATCCGAAGAAGTCTCCTCATAATCAATTCCTTTATAAATATAACGATTATCGGATTCTTCAAGTAAGATAAAAAAACAGTAAGGATACCCTGGGTTTTCAACCACTTGTTCGATCGCACTTTTGCTCTCAGTTTTCAAAAGATTTTCTCCTAAACGAGCAATCGATTCTATCAAACACTTCACCCCACTTTTTTATAAAATAGGTCAAAAATACTATCTATAAATAAGCAATTATACATCCACCTCTAAATTCCTCTCTAAAAATTTCTAAATATTAATTTTTTAATAGCTGTTCGTCAAATTGACACATTTTTGAAGAATTAAAAAAAGAATAGCAAGCTCCCTTACCAATCAATTCCCTATCCTCTCAATAACTACCAACCTAGCCACAAAGACATTACAAAGCCAAAATGGATCCTCACCCCTTCATAGTTAAGATAAAAACTAGAAGGATATGCGGGAGAAGTGAATGTGGAATTTCGTTTCAATTCTTCAGAGTTAAGATAAAAACGCAACGAATTGTATAGTGAATCACCGAAAGAATTGTAGTTTCAATCCCTCATAGTTAAGATAAAAACTGGCGTGCCTGTTCTGGTTGCTACTAACTATTATGGGTTTCAATCCCTCATAGTTAAGATAAAAACGCTTTACGAGATTTAGAGACACTGTTTATCGAAGGAAAAGGTTTCAATCCCTCATAGTTAAGATAAAAACGATATTCAGCAATTTATCGGAGCTGACGAAACAAAGTTTCAATCCCTCATAGTTAAGAGAATTAATTTACCAACTAAAACTTATACGTGTTTCAATCCCTCATAGTTAAGATAAAAACATATACAGTTTTCCCTTGTACAAGATCACCACCTCGTTTCAATCCCTCATAGTTAAGATAAAAACTCCTTCGTTCATTCTTCACGTTTTCGAATTCTTGGGTTTCAATCCCTCATAGTTAAGATAAAAACAGTTTGGGAAGTTGACAGTTTTAGGAAAATCTAACATGTTTCAATCCCTCATAGTTAAGATAAAAACGCGTTTGTTTCTGCCGTATTGGCGACCGTATCTGCAGTTTCAATCCCTCATAGTTAAGATAAAAACTGTGCACATTCTTGTATATTATACATTGTGAAAACTCAGTTTCAATCCCTCATAGTTAAGATAAAAACGTGGAAATGGCGAGTATGAGGTGTATTCTGGTAGATGTTTCAATCCCTCATAGTTAAGATAAAAACGTTATCTTCGTAAACAATCTTATCTCCGAAAATACGTTTCAATCCCTCATAGTTAAGATAAAAACGTGGAAATGGCGAGTATGAGGTGTATTCTGGTAGATGTTTCAATCCCTCATAGTTAAGATAAAAACGTTTGAGGGTTACCGCTCGCATCCATATTGACATTGTAGTTTCAATCCCTCATAGTTAAGATAAAAACGCTAGCGAAAACAACCCGCAAACATGCGAGGGAAAAAGTTTCAATCCCTCATAGTTAAGATAAAAACTATGGAACTGACATTATGGCAGTCCAAACTCAAAAGTTTCAATCCCTCATAGTTAAGATAAAAACATTTTGGAACAAGTACGGCATTCAAATGAAATACGAGTTTCAATCCCTCATAGTTAAGATAAAAACCGCGCGTGTTTATAGCAGCAGCATATATATTATTTGGTTTCAATCCCTCATAGTTAAGATAAAAACAATTCAGTTGACACATATATTGAGAAGGCATTTCGGTTTCAATCCCTCATAGTTAAGATAAAAACAAGAATAAGCAACAATTTTGTAGGGTAAGCGTAAAATAGTCCCCACCTTCATGCAGATGGGGACTTGAAGTATTATTTAAATAACTTTTTAAAAGAAATACAAGACACTGGTAAAGATGTTGACCATGGAAGTAGTCGGTCTAAGGCATCCATATCTGTCAAATCTATATTGGGAAGCTGCTCAAATAGATAGCGAAGGTAGTAATAAGGATTTAATCCATTTGCGATCGCTGTCTCCACAATACTGTAAATGATGGCACTGGCTCTTGCGCCT
>NZ_JAKZKS010000015.1 GCF_022808615.1 Bacillus sp. FJAT-47783 | reverse complement strand
GAAGATGTCCTTAAAAAGTCAAATCGAAAAATCAAAAAACTAATACAAAGTCAACTACAGCAATGGGTAGCAGCCTTACCTAACTATATCAAGGCTTATTTGCCGATTTCAGTATGCGAAGTTTGAGATAATAAGTTATGGATTTTATGTAACCCCAAAGTTACAGTGATGAGCCATGATGATTCTATTTCACCATTTAGAGGAAAAACTTTCAAGCCATCTTTATGATAGATGCGAAACAAATAAGGTTCTCATTATCACCCTAATGAAGAGGGAGGGAGCTTCCGCTAGACAGTACGGATTATGTAAAAGTTTCATCCACTTATCCTTTTTTATTCCCTTCTCTCGTCTGTTCAAAATGATGATGTCCATGATGGTGATCGTGCCCATGTCTCATCAAATATCCCCTCCTTAATCATGGGTGCTTCTCTGTATTTTCTTTACCCTTCAACCAATGTTGATTGTACATATTGATAAAGAAGTGCTTCCGTATGGCGAATGGATGATTCATGTGTTCGTTCGAATGCGTGAGAAGCATCAATACCTGGACCGATTAAACCGTGCTTCACATCAGCACCTGCTCGGATTGCAGCGGATGCATCAGAGCCATAGTATGGATAAATGTCAACTTTATAGTCAATATTATTGTCTTTAGCAAGCTGAATGAGATGCTTGCGCAGTCCATAATGGTACGGCCCGCTTGAGTCTTTCGCACAAATGGAAACGGTATATTCATCAGAAGACTGACCATCTCCAATCGCACCCATATCCACCGCCAAATATTCCACGGTTTCCTCTGGGATATTAGAATTCCCACCGTAGCCAATTTCTTCATTATTTGAAATTAAAAAATGGGTCGTATACGGGAGAACAATGTTTTCTTCTTGTATACGTTTAATAAGTTGTAAAAGTATCGCAACACTTGCTTTGTCATCAAGATGACGCGATTTAATATAACCGCTCTCCGTTAGTTGAACCCGTGGGTCAAATGAAACAAAGTCACCTACTTCAATCCCTAATTCGCGCACCTCTTCTTTTGAAGATACTCGTTCGTCTAAACGAACTTCAATATTTTCTTCATTCCGTTCAAGCTTGCCCGCATCTTTATATACATGGACGCTCGTTTGATGCATTAAAATAGTCCCTGTATACGTTTTCCCTAACGAAGTTTCGATTTCGCAATATTCTCCTTCTACTGCATTCCAGCGAAAACCACCGATCATGGACAGTTTTAGCCGTCCATTTCCTTTAATTTCTTTCACCATTGCACCAAGCGTATCGACATGGGCTGTTAATAAGCGATGCTTTTTTTCATCGTCTCCTTTGATTGTGATGATTAACCCGCCTTTATGATTCCGTTTCGCTTCGACATTCCAATCTTTTATGTATTGTTCAATAAATGAAATAATTTCACCTGTGTTTCCTGATGGACTTGGAATCGAAACTAGTTTTCTGATCAGTTCCATCGTTTCATATCTCTTCATTAGAATAAACTCCCTTCTCTTTTCTGTCACTCATAGTATAACAAACTTTTTCTAATCAATTGTTCCTCTTCATCTAAATAGATAAGAAAAAAGCTTGGACTAAATCCAAGCTCATAGCGCGATTTGAGATTTTAATGTTTGTCTAGCACGGTACAACCTTGTTTTTACTGTGCTTTTCGTAATATTTAGTTCTGTTTCGATTTCTTTTTCTTTTAACCCCTTATGATAACGAAGTTCGATCACTTGTCGATACTCAGGCTTTAACCGGTCAATCTGTTGTTCAATCTCTTCTTTTAATAAGTGGGTCCAGACCATATCTTCAGTGGAAGCGTCTGGATTCTCGAGATAAAAGATGATTTCTTCCATACTGCTCTTCGGGTATTTTTTCTCTTTCCGTAACAAGTCAATCGCTGTGCGCATTGTAATCGTTGCGATCCAAGCACCTAATTTTTCAACATCTTTCATTTGGTCAAGATGTTGATAAATCTTTAAAAAAGTTTCTTGCAGAACATCTTCCGCTAAATGAAAATCCTTTGTGATGGAGTGCGCAACATGAAGCACTCTATTGTAAAAAGTCGTATAAATGTGTTGATACATTTCCTCTCCTGTTTGTTCAAGTTTCATCCTTTATTCCCTCAATCAGCTAATTTTTCTTTTACAAATTGTGGTACATATTTTTCAGAAAAACTTTTAATGTCGATGAAGTCGTCCTCTTCATAATAAAAGCCGACAATATACTCTCCATCTCCCAACCAAGTTGCATTATGAATCGCTTCTTCAATTTGCGCTTTATCCGTTATCGTTATAATAAAGTCGTATTCATCTGCACGATTAAAGTATTCTTCGTATGAGTAATCTGTTTCTTCAATGCTTTGAAGGTCTTTTTCTTTTGCAACGAAAACTTTTGAAACATCATCAGATGTCATTCTTACTTCATTTAAATGTTCTTTTTCTTTTAGCCAATGCTCAAACTGTTCATATCCTTTGTACCACGTTTCACGAACCGTTTTTCCATTACTTAACGTCAAGCGAATATTTCCCCACGGTTCACGTTGATCATTCAAAATGTCATAATCTGCATTCTGCGCTTCATCTTGTAAAATAGAAATCGCTTCTTTTATTTCTTCCGGTTTTGTAATGTAAGAATTTTTCGATTTATAGTAGTGTGACTCAATCGTTATTTTATCGACCTTTTCCGCATTCACTTGTAAAATGTCAAAGTACTTTTCTTTATATTCTTCTGATGAATAAATCACATTATATAAATCTTTTAATGCATCTTTATCTTTAATCATATATTGGCGCGAAAATTTTTTCCCATTTTTTAATTCATAAATGAAATTCACTTCGTTAAAGTGATAGCCATTTTTCGCTTGTTGTTTTTCGTCAACGATGCTTTTATGAATGTGATAAATGGCTTCAATATTTTTCCGATCTTCATATGCATTTTGATTATACTCTTCTTCTTTTGATTCAGAATCTGCCGTATATATATATGGACTAAAATAAACGCGCTCTACTTCACTTAATTCGGGCATTTTTTTCTCATATCCTGTCACATCAAAATGAAGGGCTAAAAGGACGACACTCATAATTAAGGCGTAAAACAAATAGCCTTTTATAGCTGAAAATACACGCCACGTCTTTTGCAAAATCATCTCGGCGATAAAGTAACCAATGATCGAAAACGTTGCATAGCCAAAATAGAGCCAAAACGTACGTTCACTCTGTTCTACTACACCGAAATAGATACCTCCGAGAAGCATGAAGCAAAACGTCACTCCATATTTAAAAATCGGCTTTAACTGTGGGAACGCAATCGCTTGGGACGCAGCTTCTAAATTTCGTCGTTTATAAAGCAATAAGCTCGTTATACAAAACCCAACCGTCAATATTAGATAAATCGTCACTTCTAGTACAGACAACGGCTTTTCTGAAATAAACGGTAAACGTGTGATCGGAGAATAATAAAAAATTTCTTCTACAATTAAATAGTTGGCTGGATAACCATAAAACCAATTTTTAATGTTCATAATCGCCAACATGCTAAAACCATACGGGAAAAATAACATAATATACGTTAAAATCCCTTGAACAGCGGAAATACCCGTCACCATCGCAATGAGTACACCTGCAAAAAACATGAGTGACTCCATCAGGAAAGCAGCCCCTACCCATTCAAACACTTCTTGATACGATATATACCCCTGTATATCTAGTGGAGCTAGAAGTAATAGAACAATGACAGCATTTAACAAGATCGGGATGAGTAAAAAGAATAAACCACTCATTATATGATGAAAATATAAACGCTCTCTTCGGATTGGAAAACTATGAACCATATCTGTTTGTTGCTTTACATGTAAATAACGGAATAAAAAAATCGCTAGTAAAACAGGTATGACATAAAATAAAATCATTTGTAATGGCATGTTCACATCAAATAAATCAGTTATATGATTCGTAAAATAACGATCATATTGACGCTGTTCGTTTGAGAAAATTAGTAGCAATTGAACAGGAATCGTAAAAAATAGGCCAATGGAGAAGAATAAGCTAATCCAGCCAACACTTCTAAAATCTTGTATAATAATCTCTTTATTAAACCAAGATGTTTTTGATGGCATAACCAACATCCCCCATTTCATAAATAAATATCTCTTCAAGCGATAGTGGTAATAAATCAAAAAGAACGGGTTTAAATGGTTGTATATGAGAAAGAATTTCTTGTTGTTCTCCTTTTACAATGACGAGCTTGACACTACCGCGCGTTTCTGAATAAAGGATACGAAACGGTTGTAAAAATTGCTCAGGGAATGAGCCTTTAAAGGCAACTTGGACTTTATGAATATCGCTTTTCAAGTCATCAAGGTCCCGTTCAAACAGCATTTTCCCTCTGTGCAATACGCCGATATAATCGCAAAAATCTTCCACTTCACGCAGATTGTGAGAAGAGACGAGCACCGTCATTTCTCTTTCTGCAACATCTTGCAAAATAAGATTTTTTACTTTTCTTCTCATAACCGGATCCAGTCCATCAAATGGTTCGTCTAAAATGAGTACATCTGGCATTGTTGAAAGTGCAAGCCAAAAGGCTACTTGTCGCTGCATCCCTTTTGAAAACCTTTGTACTTTTTTCTTTACATCTAATTCAAATACTTCATGTAATGCTTGAAATCGCTCTTCATTCCACGTTGAATACATACTACGGTAATAATTAGCCATTTGACTGACCGTATATTGTGAGAAAAAGGTCGGAATATCCGTTAAAAAAATGACACGGTTTTTTAATCTTTCATTTTCGAAAATCTTCTTGCCGTCAATATGAACCGTTCCGTTATCTTCTTCGTATAAACCCGCTAAAATTTTTAATAGCGTCGTCTTCCCAGCTCCATTCGTACCTAATAATCCATAAACCGAACCCTTTTTGACTTTTAAATTCACATTTTGAAGTGCTTCCACTCCTTCGAACCGTTTCGAAACACTTTTTACGTCAATCACCTTCATCGCCCCCTCCACATTCTTGAATCAATGTATAAAGCTCTTCTTTCGTCACACCTAAAAACAGAGCTTCTTTGATTTTTTTCTTTAATAGCGCTTTAACGTTTTCTATTTCTTCTTCATTCACTTTTTCCGACAATGGTTGAACGAAGTTACCTTTTCCTTTAATCGAGTAAACAAAGCCTTGCCGCTCTAATTCTCGATACGCTTTTTGAATCGTGTTCGGATTAATCGTTAGCTGTTGGGCAAGGGCTCGAACAGACGGAATCTTTTCATCCGGACCTAACACTTCACTAATAATGAGCTCTTTAAACCGGTCGACAAGTTGCTCATAAATTGGCTTCCGACTGCGAAAATCTAAATCAAACATCTTCACACCCCTTCCCCGTAATAAGTGTACTATTATAATTAATACACTTTTATTATAACCGGTTCTTTTCTAGAAGGGAAGAAGCTAAAAAAAATTTTTTAAGAAAAAACGACCTTCCTGGCAATGCAGGTAGGCCGTTTCGTTTCAATTGCTAATCTAATATTGTACATGTTCCAATTCCACGCTCGTATCCATTGGACGAGAAACGGGATCACACCCATTGATTTCGATCTCTTCTGAATTCGGATAACGATAAATAATGGTTCCCTTTTTAAACTTCTTTTGACCTTGAAATTCTAGCATTGCTGGCGTATGGAAATTGGCTTCCTCATTTACTTTTGGCTCATCCTCCCCTTCATAGTAAACGAGGATATCTCCTGTAACGAACAAGTTTTTCCTTAAAGAAAACAACTCTTGTTGATTTTTAGGTACATTTAATAAAATTAGATCTCCTAAAACAACAATTTGATTATTATTCAGCGTAGAAGCCCCAGCTTTTTGATTAATGATCAAATCTCCTCCAACTATTAACTGACCACTGCCATTATGAAGATCCATCCCGCCATTTGCGTATAATGAACCACCTGTTACAATCGACCCATTTTTCATCGTAAGTCGATTTTGCACATACATATTTTTGCCCACTTTAATATCTCCCTCAACATCCACAACACTTTTAAAAATACCGTTCCCACAGGCTTTCATCGAAGATTTGTTTCGAGCATCATATAGTCCTTTTACAAAAACATCTCCCTTAACGTTTACATTTGCATTACTGTATAACCATATATTATTGAAATAACTAAAGCCTTCCACATCAACATTTGCATTATAAATTGTAATGAAAATGGTGACATAAAAATATTTGCTTTCGATATCACTATACCTAAACCGCGCACCCGATTTCAGCATTAAATAATCGTCAACAGAAACGGTTGAGCTAGCACTATACATCATATTTTGCACATATACAGATGTTGTTTCGTAGTGTGAATCACCTAAATTAAAGACACTCAAATATTTTGAAGGCCCATCGATCGAAAAGGTTGATTGCATGATATGCATACTATTTTTCGCATACATTCCTTTTGATGATAATTCATCATGTGAAAATGATCCTCCATTATTAAAGACACTGAAGCCATTAATGGAATAGATGGTATCCGATGATTCCAACTCATTTTCGTTATAAAAATGGTTCACATCAATAGTACTTTTGCTAATTTTCTCTCCGTTATTCAAGATGAGATTTTCATTCCTTCTAAAGACTTTATTGTTCCATTCTATATGTCTATTGACAATCGTCCCCGATTGCGGCTTCTCCGGATAAGACACCTGATCCGTAATCCAGTCGTATTTAGATTCATCAAGCCAATAATTTGCCGCTTCATTTAGCCAGTCATTGTTTTTATTGTTTGATGCATGAATGGAAAATGTCGCAGTTAACGTTTTTTTATGCCGTCCATCATCTCCTGTAACCTTAATGTCCAAAATAGCCTCATTATGTACGTGATTGATTTTCATTGAGACGGAATCAAGAGATATTTTTCTTTCCTGATGATGTTCATCCACTTGATAACGGTTTACATCATCTTGAATAGTTGTCAGCATGAACTGGATATAGTCTTTCAAGTTTCCATGAGGCGGATTTTCTGTCAGGTACGATTCGATTCGTTCTTTCACATACGACACGCCAAACTCAGCTAAATGAGTGGCGCGATAGTTCGATTCCGTTTGTTCCCGCTGTTTAGCGGTTGTAAGCGACTGGGCGATTAATATAGTACCGAGCGTTAGCAAAATTGTAATCGATAGTAACACGATAATTAGTGTGGAGCCTTTTTCGCTATTCATTTTCATCGCCCCCTTTTGCTTCTGTCATACGCGAGATTTTCGTTTGAATGGTTAGGGTATCACTTCTTTTGCCAGTACCGTTATAATCAAGATGTAACGTAACATCGATCGTTTTATTGTCCCGATTTCTCATATCAACGGTTTTCATTTTCCCATTATTAGACGACGTTATCGTCAACTTCGCTTCGTATGGAGCGGGATCTACTTCTAGCAGATGCGTTTCTTCATTTCGTATATAAAAAATGTTTAGCTCTCCGTTCATCCCATCTTCTATCCAATACATGTCGCTCGTCTGGTGAATGTTTGTTAACGCAGATAAAATATAATTCGCTTCTCTCCTCGCATCTTCTTGTGCTTGTCTCGATTGAACCGTTTCAACCACGTTATTTAATACTTGATAAAATATCGTCACGAATATCATAAAAATCGCTAGTGTTGCTAACAGTTCGACGAGCGTGATTCCGTTTTCGTTCAATCGATTTTGCTTCTTCATGATGTCACCTCGATCAAGCCGTACGTATCCGTCACAATCTCTCCTTTTTTATTGACGATATAGATCGTAATTTTGTATGCTCCTAGATTCATAGATTCCCCATTTTGTTTATCCGTTACTACTTCAACGAAAAGCTTAAGGCGCAATTTTTCATTTGCGAGAAACGTCCCATCTTCGGTTACATACGAGATGTGAGGGGTATCACCTTTGTTAAACGTTTCGTATTCCGCTGTTTTGAACGGGATAACGGAATGGTTTTCTCGCACTTCTTCCAGTACGAGACGAGCTAAGTTTACGGCAGAAATGGCCTCTTCATTTTTTTTCGTAAAAAGTGCGGACTGCGTAAAAAATGTAGCAAATACTGACAACACAATGAACAGAATCGTTATGGAAGCAACAAGTTCTACCAGCGTCACTCCACTTTCATCAAATTTCCAATTAATCATCCTTTTTCCCCAATCATCAAAATGATTCTTTTTAACTATTTTGTCATATTTCCTCTATTTTATCACGTTCTATTTTATTATAGAATGATAGGAAAGCGCATCTATCGATGGATACTTTTACGAAATTTTACAAAAATACATATTGAAAGGTAGAAAAATGAAAAAGGTAATAATTATGTCGCTTGCAACACTCCTCCTTTTGTCAGGATGTTCTTACCTACCCACCTTTTTAGGCTGGAAGGAAACGTATGATAACGATACATATGTAGGTAACGAAAACATTAGTGGAAAAACGAAAGAAGAGACAACGAAACTGATTAAGTCAATGATTCAAGAGTGGAAAAAACAAACAACGATCACCCTTTTAGATCATGAAACGAACATTACCATTCCAAAAGAGTCATTTTCCTTCCAAGTCGAAAAGACCGTTGAATCGATTCAACACCATGAGGAAAATGAAATGGTCGTTACGATAAATATGAACCAAGTCAAATCTTTGCTGGAAGAACAGCTAGACGGTTCCGTTTATTCATCCATAAACTTCGCTCAATTGCAAAGAGATTTAGAGCATTTTGCACAAGCATTCGTTGAAGATGACATATATCTTCAACTTGGTGATTATTTCCCTGAACAACCATTTGAAACGGTGTCGAATACTAGTTTACCCATCCCGGTTGAGTATGCCGACTTTGTCGAACAATGGGTGGAGCAACATAAAAATGTTCAAGTGATGAGCCAAACGCCGTTTTCAATGAACGCGCTTATAGAAGATAGCGATGTAGATGGAACAGACAGCGAATGGAGCTTTCTGGCTACAGCTATTTACAAAGTGATTTTACCAACGAATTTTGACATTTTAAAACGAACGCCAAATCGTTCACTTCCAAGCTATACGACATTAGGTCAAGATGTCAAAGTATCACCTGATCGAATGGATTTCGTCTTTCAAAACCGAAATGATCACGATTATACGATTGCCTTTTCTAGCAAAGAAAATCGCTTGTATGTAGATTTAATCGGACAACCTTTCCCCTACACGTATGAAATTGAAGTGGAAAATGTTGTGTATTATGAAACAGAACCGATTGTGACATATACAGCAGAAATGGAAAAGGGGATTTACTATACAGAGAAGAAAGGAGTAGCCGCTGTCTCTGCTGACATCTACCGAAAAGTGTTTGCAAAAAGCGGAACTTTTGTCAAAAAAGAAATCGTTGCGTCACAATTTTACCCTGGTATTTCGGGTAGAGAAGTCCACGGTACAAAAAAACTGCAAGATACTACTGTTTTAACACCTGATGAAAATAGTGAGATTGGGATTATCATTTCGAAAGAAGAACTAAAGTCGTTATTGGAAGCTGGTAACAAGGAAGAGCCGGAAGAGAACCTAAATTCGCCCAACGAACCGGAGGTAGACGAACAATGAATCGACAAAAACCAAAGCGTTTAGGGGATTTGTTAGTAAATAGCGGGATGATTACCGAGGAACAACTGCAACAAGCGTTAGCCGAAAAGGAACCCGGACAAAAACTCGGAGACGTTTTGTTACAAAAAGGGTATATTACAGAACTTCAGCTCGTGGAAGTATTAGAATTCCAATTAGGAATTCCACACGTTAGCTTGTATAACTACCCTTTTGACATATCGCTTACGAAGCTTATCACGAAAGATTTTGCCAAACGAAATTCTGTCATCCCCCTTAAAAAAGAAGGCGGAAAACTATTTGTCGCGATGGTCGACCCGATGGACTATTTCGTCATTAACGATTTACGTCTGACAACTGGCTTTACTATTGAACCAGTGATTGCAACAAAGGATGATATCATCAGAAGTTTAAACAAGCTTTATGATATCGAAGAATTTGATGAAGAATGGATGGAAGATCACATGATCGCAAACACGGCGGTCGAGAATATAGAAGATGGAGATTCACCGATTGTCAAGCTTGTCAATCAGCTGATTCAGCAAGCCATTGTACAAAACGCAAGCGACATTCATCTCGATCCGCAAGAACAAAAAATCGTCGTTCGCTTTCGCGTTGACGGAACGTTACGCACCGAACGGTTACTACCAAAGCAAATTCAAGCCCATTTAATAACACGGGTGAAAATTATGGCGAACTTAAATATTACCGAGCAACGGTTACCACAAGACGGGCGTATTAAAGTGGACCTTGATTTTCGTAAAGTAGATTTGCGGATTAGTACATTGCCGACGATTTTTGGCGAGAAAATCGTTATTCGGATACTAGATTTCGGTTCAACCATCAATGATATTGAGCAACTTGGCTTTTCGAACGAAAACTTAGCCCGTTTTATGCAAATGCTCAAAAAGCCACATGGTATTATTTTAATTACCGGCCCAACTGGGAGTGGAAAAACGTCAACGATGTATTCAGCGCTCAACATTTTAAATGATGAAAAACATAATATTATTACGATTGAAGATCCAGTCGAATACCAAATTGACGGCATTAACCAAATCCAAATTAATCCAAAAATCGGCTTAACATTTGCAACCGGGTTACGTGCGATTTTGCGCCAAGACCCGAATATCATTATGATCGGTGAGATCCGCGACTTAGAAACGGCAGAAATGGCGATTCGTGCGGCGATGACCGGTCACTTAGTCTTTTCTACCCTCCATACGAATGACGCCATCGGCACGATTGGTCGTTTAAAAGATTTAGGTATTGAACCGTTTTTAATTGGTTCTTCCTTAAGCGGTGTTCTGTCGCAACGACTCATTCGTAAAATTTGTCGCGATTGTAAAGAAAGCGTCGAACCGAGTGAGCGTGAAAAGCAAATTTTCAGCCAACACGGGATTAACCTTCATCACGTTTACCGCGGGAAAGGCTGTCCAACTTGTCATATGACAGGTTACAAAGGAAGAACGGCGATTCACGAAGTTCTGGAAATGTCCGAAGAAATTCGCAACGGCATTTTAAACGTCGCACAAATGAGTGAAATTCGTGACATCGCGATCAAAAATGGATTCAATTTTCTTTTTGAAGACGGGCTCATGAAAGTCGCAGAAGGGATTACGACAACGGAAGAATTATTACGCGTTGCGTTAGAATAGAGGGATATGCATGAAACAAATGATTCATTCAATATTAACTCGGGCACACGACTTGAAAGCATCGGATGTCCATTTATCAGCGAATCGACCACCGATTTTTCGCATTCACGGAAAACTTCGCCAAAATGAGGCAATTCCGCTCACGGAGCAAGAATTAATATTATCGATGAAAGACATTATGGGAAAAGAGCTATCCCATCAATTTGAAACGCTCGGAGAAGTGGATTTCTCGTATGAGTTAGAGAATATCTCCCGCTTTCGCTTGAATGTGTATAAAAAACGAGGAGGCGTTTCCGCAGCGATTCGTTTAATTCCAAATCAAATTCCATCAATTGACGAATTATACCTTCCGCCTATTCTAAAACGTGTTGCTGAAAAGTCACAAGGCCTTGTTTTAGTAACAGGACCAACCGGAAGCGGTAAGTCAACAACGCTTGCGGCGATGATCGATTTTATTAACCGTACCGAAGCAAAGCATATTATTACATTAGAAGATCCGATTGAATATGTGCACGAAAATATTCAATGTATTATTGATCAACGTGAAATTGGAACAGATACAAGGAAATTTTCAACTGGGCTACGCGCGGCTTTACGACAAGACCCGGATGTCATTTTAGTCGGTGAGCTCCGTGATTTAGAAACAATTGTCACCGCCATTTCCGCAGCGGAGACCGGACATTTAGTATTCGGCACTTTACACACGATGAGTGCGCCAGCAACAATTGAGCGGATTGTCGACGTATTTCCAGCTAATCAACAAGAACAAATTCGCTATCAACTTGCCACCGTACTCGTTTCTATTATTTCACAGCGCCTCTTCCCTTTACAAAATGGAAGAGGTCGTATTGCCGCATTGGAAATCTTAATGAACAACCATAGTGTGAGCAATTTGATTCGAAACCAAAAGCTCCATCAGCTTCGGAATGTCATCCAAACATCACGTGAACAAGGGATGCAAACGATGCAAATGCATGTGAAACAATTAATGAAGGAGCAACTCGTATCTTACGAAGCGATTCGTCGTGTATTAGAGGAGAATGGCCATGCCACAATTTAAATACGAAGCGCGCGATCGAAAAGGAAAAATTCATCAAGGGGTAATGGAAGCAACCTCGAAACAAATATTAACTCAAAAATTAAAAGAAAATGGACTCCGTCTCCTACGTGCAGAACATAAAACCAAATCGATATGGACAAAAGACATTTATATTGGCAATCCCGTCAAACCGATTGACTTTATTGTTTTTTTACGCCAATTTGCCACATTAATTCGCTCTGGTGTATCCATTGTAGAAGGAACGAACATTTTAAGCTCTCAAACCGAAAGCAAAGTGTTAAAAAAAACACTCGCGCAAATTGAAGTCGAATTACGCGAAGGTTCTTCGCTATCAGCGGCTTGCAGTCATCATCCACATATTTTTTCTCCCCTTTTTATTAATATGCTCTTAGCAGGAGAAGCAAGTGGAACGATGGATACAACGCTTGAACGCTTAGCCGATTATTATGACAAACAATATCGGACGAAAAAAAAGCTACAGTCAGCACTTACATATCCAACGGTAATCGGGATCATTACTCTTCTCATCGTCTCGTTTTTACTCGTTTATGTTATCCCGACCTTTGAGGAGCTATTTTCACAGTTTGATAGTGAATTACCGCTCATTACAAAAACGATTATTTCAATCAGCGATTGGATTTTAACCCACCTATGGCTTGTGTTTTTCATTGCCATTACTATTTTTATACTATTGTCACTATTTTTTTACAAAAAAACAACAAGAATCTACATTGATTATGTTATAATCAAAATGCCATTGATAGGTAAATTGTATCAAAAAGCGCTAATCGCACGTTTTTCTAGGACTTTTGCCTCATTACTTGAAAATTCTGTGCCAATTTTAGATTCTCTCGTATTAACAGAGAGAATCGTCGGAAATGAAATCATCTCTTCGGTTTTACGCCAAGCAAGAGCATCACTTGAAACAGGGGATTCGTTGGCCGATCCGATGAAAAATCATTGGATTATCCCTCCTTTAGTCGTGCAAATGATCACAATTGGGGAAAAAACTGGGTCGCTTGACTATATGCTTCATAAAGTAGCTGACTTTTATGAAGCGGAGGTCGAAACAGCGACCGAACAGTTTAAAGCGTTAATTGAACCGGTGATGATTCTTTTGTTAGCTGTAATCGTTGGCACAATTGTCCTCGCAATTGTCGTTCCAATGTTTACGATATTTAATACGATACAATAAGAAGTAGGAGGAGAAACAAATGGTAAAAAAGTACTTTAACAACGAGCGAGGTTTAACACTCGTCGAATTACTCGCAGTTATTGTCATCTTAGGGATTATCGCAGCAGTAGCCGTTCCATCCATCGGGAACATTATTCAAAAATCAAAGGAAGATGGGGTAAAAGCCGATGCAATCGCCGTCTTAAATGCAGCGAAACTTTACGTGATTGAACAAAATGTGAAGTCAAAGGATGATACGTCTTCCATTTCGTTAACTAAAGATGCATTAATTGAGGGTGGCTATTTAGAAGAAGCTGGAACAGAATGGTCAACAGAGCCAACGGTAACCTATAATGCTAAAAACGAACTAACCATTAGTGGTGCAGCTGAAGCGGGCAAAGTGACGTTAACTTTCTCGAATGCAACATTGAAGGACATTAATAAAGACACTAGTGGTGACGAAGCAACAACGATTGGGACTGGAAAGTAGTAAGTAATTGTAAAAAAGCGTGGTGCAATTGCCACGCTTTTTTACAAATGTTTGTTTTGTTATTTTGTTTTACATATGAAGGAGTTAGAAAAGATGCTTTTCATTTATCTCTATTTATTTATCGTTGGCATTACGTTCGGTTCATTTTTTAATGTCGTTGGGCTCCGCGTGCCAAAGAAAATGTCGATCGTCACCCCTCGCTCTGCCTGTTCACAGTGTGAAACGACATTGTCATGGTATGAACTCATTCCGATTTTTTCATTTGTATTTCAAAAAGGAAAATGCCGACATTGTGGAGCGAAGCTTTCTGTCATTTATCCGATCGTGGAAGCTCTCACCGGCTTGTTGTTTATCTTTTCTCTTTATAAAATAGGATGGGAAGCGGAGCTACTCGTTAGCTTAACGCTCGTATCTCTTTTATTAATCATTTCGGTGAGCGATTTATCGTATATGCTCATCCCAAATAGCATCTTACTATTCTTTTTTCTTTTATTGTCATTTGAGCGTTTATTCATCCCTCTTTCTCCTTGGTATGATTCCCTGTTAGGGGCTTTCTTAGGGTTCATTCTTTTATATGTCATCGCCGTCCTTAGTAAAGGCGGGATGGGGGGCGGAGATATAAAGTTAATGACGGTTCTTGGAGTTGCACTCGGAATGAAAGGCGTTTTACTTACGTTTTTCCTTGCAACAATTATCGGGACCATTTTTAGCATCGCAGGAATGCTTGTAAAAAAACTACACCGAAAATCAGCCATTCCGTTTGGTCCCTTTATCAGTATTGGCGGGCTGATTGCTTACTTTTTTCAAGACGAACTATTGCACTGGTACTTACAATGGTTACAATAAAGAGATAGGTGACAAATTATGAGAATTTCTTCCTTAATTTCCAAAGGGAATGTTGTAAATGTAGAAATCAAAGACGATTGTATTCGCTATGTTGAGCTTAAAAGTAAAGAGCCACTTGTCGTTTCTCATTTTGGTGAACATTATTTAGAAGAAGGTATTATTCAACATGGACGGATTGTCGATCAAGAAGCATTTTCAACTATTTTAGCAACTTGCATTCAGAAATGGCGCTTAAAAAGAAAAGCGATTCGTTTTATACTTCCTGATGCAGCGGTTGTCGTACGTACAGATGATGTTCCAGCGGATGTTCCAGATGATGAAATCATAGGTCATCTTTACTTTGAATTGGATCACTCCATTCACCTTCCATTTGATCAACCGATCATAGATGCAGCTGTTTTGAGGCAAAATGAGGAGAAGAAAAAAGTTCTGCTTGTAGCAGCACCGAAAGAAGTGGTTCATTCATTTCAAAACGAATTAAAAGAACAGCGGACAAATCCAACTGTTGCGGATATATCACCGCTTTGCCAATATCGATTATTTCATCACTTTCAACTAACATCAGCAAATGAACATTATTTATTGATTCAAATGAATATGAAAACGATCACGGTTAGTATTTTTGATGAAGATCGTCCTTCTTTCATGCAGCAATTTCCCATCCCTTATATGGAGGAAGCTTGGAAAGCAAAAATTGTAGAAAATGGCTCTTTACTTGACTTAACTGAATGTAAGGAAGTGCTCGTGTTATCTGCTATTGAAGACATCTTTATCGAAATCGAGCGCATTCTTAGGTTTTATCAATTTTCCATACATAATGGCACACAAGAAATTACGAAACTACTCCTTTCTGGAGACCACCCGTTTTTTTATAAAATTAAAGACACGATGAAAAATCGTTTCACGATGCCGATTGTCACAATCTCTGAAGAGTTTATTCAAACGAGTCAAAAAGATACAATACAACCGAAATGGTTTAGTGCTCTAGGCTTAGCAGTTAGAGAGGGAAACTAATGTTAATCGAAATTAATTTACTCCAAAAAAAAGAACCGAAAAAGCCATCATTTCTCTTTTTCATTGTAATCCTTATCCTTTTTGTTGCCAGTATTGGTATAACCTTTTATTATCAATATGTCCATTTACAAAAAGAAGTCGTGCAAATTCAAAATCAAGTGGTAACACTTGAAGCTGAGCGTATAGAGCTTGAAAAAAAGAGAAAAACTGTTTCTACTTCTAATGAGGAAAGCATTCGACAATTGGAATCTTTCGTCGAATCGGCCAAATCGTATCAGCTAAACACGATTGATTTATTAAATCGTCTTACTGCCCATTTACCACCATCTAGTGTTTTTGTCGAATTTCATTTAGCCGAAAATATTGTAACGGTATCGATTCAGATTGAAAAAGAAGTCGACGCTGGCTTTTATTATCGACACTTATATGATGAACCGTGGACAGATGATGTAAAACTTTTACAAGTAGAAGCTATCCGAACGGATGAAACAGACAATCACAATACACTATCTGAATACATTGCTACTTTTGAAGTGACGATTAATAAATCAGCTTTACAACAATTGAAAAAGGAGGAGTCTGAATGAACCTCCGTATTTCCAAAAAGCAACTCACTTATTTAAGTTTCATCATCATTGTCATTTGCATATTTTTCGTCATGATGCAATTTTTAATCATTCAGCCCTTAAAGGAACGTAAAGTACAAGCAGAAGAAGCGTTAATAATTGAAAAAAAGTTATTAGAGACTGTGGAGAAAGAACGATCATCGCATGTTCAGCAAGGAAAAAACTCCTTTGAGTTACAAAAACAAGTTCCTGTTGAGCCCTTATATGATCAGCTATTAGCCGAATTAGAAGAGGCAAAAACCGTATCTAATACCATTATAGAATCGTATGAAGTCGTTACAGAGGAAGATACGGATAAAACTTCAACAAATGTTGAGGAGCTTGAATTAAATTTTAAACAAGATACAGAAACGAGTAAGGAAGCGGAAGCCAAATTAACCGCTTCACTTGAGAATGCAACGATTTCTGTACTCGTCCATGCAGATAATTACGAGGAGATGACGACATTTATAAAAACTTTAGAAGCAAGTGATCGCATTGTAATCGTTGATGAATTAACATATATTGAAGAAGAAAATCAAGATTATTTCTCCTTCCAACTCACATTTTCTGCATTTTATGCCTCTGGATTAGACGACTTAAAGAATGAATCTCCACGCATTGATGTGGAGGAGCCAAGTAATAAAAAGAATCCGCTTATTAAATAAACATCCACACTTGACTTAATTGTGGATGTTTATTTTGTAATAACAACCGCTTGCCTTCCTATTTGAATCCAAGCTTCTTCAAAGGAAGCTTTGCTCACTTTTTGATTTTTCACTCCATAAGGGTTGTTTACATAAACAGAGTTGTCATCGTATCCCGTTACAACAACACTATGTACACTAAACGTAATATCAATCTTCCCCTGTGGTGTTTCCCATGTTTGAAAATTATGAACGGGTTGAAACGTATTCGTGACGATCACCCAAACCGGTAAATCCTTTCGAATCTGTTCGTAAATGACTTCTGGCTCACTCCCTGTTAAATCTTGTACTCTCTTCCCTACGTATTGCTTAGCTAATTGAAAGATCGGCTTGTGATAAACAGATAGACCAGGCCCATTTTCCATATCGCCAACAAACCCTTCATTCGGGTTTCCCTTTAGTCCATTTTTATAAGTTAATGGAACAGTTGGAACGTTTTCAGCTAATTCATTTTTCGAAACTACGATACCGTGGTATTGTAAAATCATCGCCAAGCTCGTAACTTCACATCCGTTATATAAACGTGGGGCAGCCATTTGATTGATTAACGGAACATCGAGTTGTTTACTTTTAGGAACCGGTAATACGTTCTGAATAGCACGATTCATTTTGAACTCAGTTACTATTTGATCCCAAACCCGTATTATTTCCTCCCCTTTTTGAAAAATAGCCCCGTATATTATTGTGATCGAAATAATCGTCAATAGGCTTACCAAGACAAACTTCTTCACTACATTCACCTCTAATTTTCATCCCACTCTTGACGGACACCCACGTTCTTAGGATACAAGAACTTTTAGTCATCCCATCGAATATAAACAAAATTTTGTTGGATGAAGTTTCACTTTCCTTGAAATCAATCACCGATTGTCATAGTATCACAATTGTCATTCTCTAACAATTTTTTTAATATAAGATTTTGGACAAGACCATATTTATTTATTTTTTCCTTTAGAAGAAAACGAAAATGGATGTTCATGACTCTGTCACTTTTCATTTTCGGATGAAATGGTAGAATAGATAATGAATGAAAAAAAACTTAAGGAGCGGGACTATGGAACAGACAAACAACCAAACTGGTAAGCAAAAAAACTTCACGCCACTCGTTGTGAGTCTTTCAATCGTTATAAATGCGATCATTTTAATTTTATTCTTTTCCCCTATTGGATATAGAGGAGAAGTTCATTTTGATTTAACCATTTTTCCTCGCATTAATGCGATTTTAAACAGTTTTACATTTGTATTCTTATTATCAGCCCTTTTTGCGATTAAAAAGAAAAATATTACTGTACATCGCAATTTCATTTTTGCTGCCTTTTCATCAACGGCGCTTTTCTTTATTTCTTATTTAACGTATCATTTCTTATCAACAGAGCCTACTCGTCACGGCGGTGCAGGCTTTGAGAAAATGTTTTACTTATTCATTCTAACTTCTCATAGCATTTTAGCTGCTATTATCGTACCACTTGCATTATTTGCCTTTTTCTGGGGCATGACAAGACAAGTTGAAAAGCACCGAAAAATTGTAAAATGGACAATGCCAATCTGGTTATACGTTAGTTTTACAGGGGTGCTCGTTTACTTATTAATTTCCCCATATTATTAAAACAAAAAAAACGGGCGATCGCCCGTTTTTTTTGTTTTATTGTATCTTTACACAAAATTATATTACAAAAATTATTAAAATATACAAAGACTAAAAAGAATCATCCGAAATATAATGAAACTTGCAGAAAGTCTTTTTTTCATTTGTGATCCCCCATTTTTTGATGAGAATCACCCCTTTCATCAAAAATGGCGGGACTATTCATTTTCATGGATAAAACTTTATCCGCTAATACAACACTGAAAAATCCCCATGATCATTTCCTAATTCAATAGAAAGCCTTATAGCTTGGCTTTATGACTTCATTTAAAAATCGTCCCAACAAGGGATAACAAGTTTCATCCAGTCTTCGATTGTCGCCACAGATGATCCTTCATTTAATCACGTACAACGGTTACTTGCTGTACATGTTGTTTATTAGATGTCATGGACAAGATGATAATCGCCATTAATAAAAGTGCTATGCCAACCCATGAGGTAAAGGATAGTGCTTCTCCAATAATAAAAGCGCCTAAAAGAGTGGCTGTTAACGGTTCTGCTAATGTAAGCGTAACGGCCGTTGAAGATGGTACATGAGAAAGCCCCTTTGCAAACAATAAATAAGCAAAACCTGTTGCAAATACACCGAGATATAAACTTGTCGCAAGGCCACGAAATTCAAAGAGCCATGTGAGATCTGTGAAAAATAAGAACGGCAATAAAAAGCAAGCACTCATAGAGAAAACAACAGCGACAACGACATCTGGGGTATGCGTCTCAAGTAACTCCTTACTTATGATCGTATACACAGCAAATGAAAGCCCTGCCCCAATCGAGAGAGCAATACCGAGCGGATCAATAAAAAGTGAACTTTGATTGCCAAAAAGCATAATACAACCAGACAATGCAAAGAAAGTGGCGATATACCAATTCATTTTCGGCTTTTTCTTCCTAAAGAGCCACTCTAATAGTCCAGCCAAAATAGGCGCACTGCCAATTCCAACAACTGTTCCGACTGCAATTCCCGTCAATTTTACTCCTGTAAAAAATAATGGTTGATAGCAAGCCATACTTATCGCTGCTAGGAGAGCGTATTTATACCTCCAATTTTTTACAAATAATTTCCGCTGCAAAAGAACAAATAAAAGCATCGTCGCACCACCAAAAACGAGGCGCATCGTTCCAAATGAAATAGGGTTTGTATGCTCAGGAGCGAACGCTTGCGTCGTACCCGTTGTTCCCCACAAGACCGCAGCACATAATATAAGCACAAAGGAAAGGTTTCGCTTCAACTTCCTGCTCCCCTCTAAAAAAGATGTGATAATACCATTTTAATGTATACCTACCTCTCATTTTTAACCGGATTTAAGATAAATTTTGACCTATTTTATGATTTTTCGGAAATTAACCGGCGTCATCTGTTCTTGCTTTAAAAATAATCGCGTCAGAGAGGAAGCATGTTCGAAACCAACTTCTTGACTTATTCGTGTAATCGACCAATCTGTTTCAAGGAGCAGACGTTTTGCCTCTTTTAACTTGAGCGATTGGATGTATTGAACAGGACTTTTCCCCGTTACATCTTTAAACCAAGCGGAATAATAAGCTGGATGATAGTGCTCAAGCTTCGCTAACTCTTCGACACGTATCGTTTCTTTATAATGTTTGTGAATGTAGGCAATGGAAGGATAAGACGGCTTTTCCAGCTTTTTCGCCATATATTGAACGAGATGACTTACAGCAGAGGAATTTCCTTTTTGTTCCTTTAATTCTTCAAGCAGTAAAAAAAGTAAGGAATTCCATTTGCTATCCATTTTCATAAAAATCTCTGATTGCTCATGCTCATTCTGAAAATAAATCGTAGGGATATCAACAACTAAAAATTCATTTACATTTAATGAGCGAAATAGGTGTAAACAATTAGGGGGTAAATATAAACAGTGTCCTTCGGATAAATTGACCATTCGTTTATCGGTGTTCAGCTCAAGCGAACCTTGCAACGGAAAAAGAAATTGACCGTACTCGTGATCATGTGTCGTTATTTTTTTCGAATAAGAACGTTTTTCACATACAACCTTTTCCATCATGTATCACCTATCCAAAAAGTTTCCTTTTTATGTAAGAATAACACATCTTATATGTTTTGTAATAGGATAAATTAAAGAATGGTCTTTATTCCAGATCTTTGCAGCTAATTTTCCCCTCTGATTTCAAAGGTAGGAATCAGAGGGGGAACAAGCGAACTACTTCTCGTTTTAACTCATATTTTTGTTATCGATCATGTAAAAGAGTTTTTCTTTCTACTACATACGTCAATCTTTTCTTGTTCTAGAAGTTTTCATAAATCCGTTCGTTTCATCTAAAACAATGAAAGCCCTGCCTCTCTTTCATCCTTACGGCTCCTTGGCCGCGCCAGCGTGAATCAGATGTTAAACTCGTTTCTTTAATAAAACAAAATGAACAGTATTGGAAAAGTTTTCGAAAAATAAGGGGTAGAAAAAACGGAGAGAAAATAGAAAAAGGTGACGATGTGTGTCACCTTTTTTATATTATCATTACGCTTTTTGAACGTTAGCTGCTTGAGGTCCACGGTTACCTTCAACGATTTCGAATGTAACAGCTTGACCTTCGTCTAAAGATTTGAATCCGTCAGTTTGGATCGCTGTGAAGTGTACGAATACGTCTTCTCCACCTTCGCGCTCGATGAATCCGAAACCTTTTTCTGCATTAAACCATTTTACTTTACCTGATAACATGATGATTCCTCCTAAAAAAATTAAATGGTACTATTAGTTTTTCAATTAATTCTTTTACGACAAAATAAAAAGTCGCTCTACAATCAAATCTGGACTAACAAATCGCCCACTCTTTGATTGTAGACACGACTTATACTATCCAAAATCTTTAATTCGATAAACGTAATAGCAATGACTTTATTATAAGACAGATAGAACGATATGTCAAATACTTTATTAAAATTTCAATTTCGATAATGCTTCAGCAAGGGCATTATTAATCGGTTGTTCGTCCTGTTGATTTTTTAAATATTTGTTAATGTCACGCCTTGAAACGTTTTGTTGTTTTTCTTTTTTTCGACGCTCTTGGAAAGAAGATCGTTTTTCTCGATGACCGCAGCGACATACGAACATTTGCCCTTCTCCTTCCCCTCTTAGTTCAAGCTTCTTATGACATTTTGGACATCTTGCATTCGTCGTTTTAGCAATGTTTTTCCGGTAGCCGCAATCACGGTCTTGGCAAACATGCATCTTTCCTTTCTTCCCTTTTACTTCAAGTAGTAGCTTGCCGCATTCTGGGCATTTCGAACCGGTGATGTTGTCATGTTTAAACGTTTTCTCGCTTTCTTTAATGGCCGTTATGACAGATGTTGCATAATGACGAATTTCATTCATAAATGCTTTCTTCGTCAACTTACCTTTTGCGATCGCATCGAGCTTTTGCTCCCACTCAGCAGTTAATGCTGGTGATTTCAAATCGTCTGGAACGAGCTCTAGCAGCTGCTTTCCTTTTGACGTAACAAAAAGATCTTTTCCTCGTTTTTCAATTAAAAACGTTTTAAACAGTTTTTCAATAATGTCGGCACGTGTTGCAACGGTACCGAGCCCACCCGTTTCACCAATTGTTTTCTTTAATGCTTTGCTTTCACCTTCCATATACTTCGTTGGGTTTTCCATCGCTTGTAAAAGTGTTCCTTCATTAAAAGGTGCAGGCGGTTTCGTTTCTCCCTCTGTTTTGACAAACGATTGAACTGTAAACGACTCACCCTTGTTTAATTGAGGTAATGATGGTGTAGTTTCTTCATCCACTTCCCCGTTGTATACTTCTTTCCACCCTAAACTCGTTACGACTTTCCCTTTTGCCTTAAACCTTTCACCATTAACGATTGCCCAAACCGTTGTTTCGTCGTACTCATGTGGAGGGAGTAAAACAGCTAAAAACCGTTTCACGATTAAATCATATATTTTTCGTTCTTTATCAGTTAGTTTCGTCAACAATGGTGTTTGTTCAGTCGGAATAATGGCATGGTGGTCCGTAACCTTTTCGTCATTAACAAATGACTTTTTCGCTTTGATCGGTTGCTTCAAAATTCGAGACGCGATCGCTTTGTATTCGGAAGTAGCACACGCTTCTACTCGTTCCTTTAATGTACTAACTATATCTGTTGATAAATAACGTGAGTCTGTTCTTGGATAGGTAACCACCTTATAATGTTCGTACAAACGCTGCATAACGGATAACGTTTCTTTTGCGGAAAAGCCGAAACGTTGATGCGCTTCACGTTGGAGCTCGGTTAAATCGTATAGATGTGGTGGCACGCTTTTCTTCTTCGTCGTTTTTACATCATGAATGACAGCATTCTTTCCTTTTATCTTTTGGAAAATTGTATCAACCTTTTCTTTAGAAAACGATTTTGTATCATTAGTTTTCGCATCTTCCCACGTAAATGTTACGCCTTCGATAACAGCTGTAAGTCCATAATATGGTTTCGGACGAAATTGCTTTATTTCCTCTTCCCTTTTTGCAATCATTGCAAGTGTCGGTGTTTGCACACGTCCACACGAAAGCGATGCATTGTATTTCGACGTTAATGCACGTGTTGCATTAATACCGACAAGCCAATCTGATTCCGCTCTTGCAACGGCTGATTCGTATAAATGCTCATACGCTTTTCCATCTTTTAATCGCTTAAAACCGGCTTTAATCGCTTGATCCGTAACCGACGAAATCCATAGGCGCTTGATTGGCTTATGAATGCGCGCTTTTTCAATGATCCATCTTGCTACAAGCTCTCCTTCACGCCCTGCATCTGTTGCAATGACAATTTCCTTCACATCTTTACGGTGGAGCTGTGCTTTTACGGCTTGAAACTGTTTTCCTGTTTTTTTGATTACAACGAGCCTTAACTCTTTCGGCATAATCGGCAAGTCTTGTAAATTCCATTTTTTATATTTATCATCATAGTTTTCAGGGTCAGCGAGTGTCACTAAATGTCCTAACGCCCACGTAACGATGTAACGTTCACCTTCTAAAAATCCGTTCCCTTTCTTTTTACATCCGAGAACTCTTGCAATATCTCTAGCAACAGAAGGCTTTTCTGCTAATACGACTGTTTTACTCATTATTCAAATCCTTTCTAAAACAAACAGATAGTGAAATAGTATCACTGAATATCTCTGTTGTACAATGTTTTGAAGTAACAGAACACCGAAAATCTCCTTAAGGAGCTTCTTTATTACATCTTCAAATCCAAACGGAAGACCCCTGATAAGCATGAATGTTTATCACTTCATTTTATCAATACCTGCAAGAAATGTATCGATTACGAACGTCAAGCTTTTTTCCACATCCAGTGGCAGGCCAAATCCTCCTTTAAATTCAAGGGAGGCAAATCCATGCAAAATACTTCTTAAGCCACGTACCGCATGTATCACTTGTTCCCCTTCTAAATCATAGTTTCTTAATACTTGTGCAACGAGCTCAACCATTTCTTCACCAGCATTTTTCACTTCTTCCGTTTGAGTGTCAGGCATGAGAAACGTTGCTTGGTATAATCCCGGGCGATTTCGCGTAAAGGTTAAATAAGCATCACTTAATGCGTGTATCGCTTCATCACCTGATTTTCCATTCGAAGCTTTTGCCATGCGACAATGAAGCTCTCGTAATCCGTATACTGCAAGCTTTATTTTCACATCATCTAATCCCGCTACATGGTTATATAATGAGGGTGATCGTATATCAAGCCGTTTTGCTAGTAGTGCCATGGATAATTGTTCAATTCCATGTTCATCTGCAATTTCTGCAGCCGCTTGAATGATATCATGAATATCTAGCCCTTTTCTTGGTGACATTTAAAGTTCTCCTTTCATTACACAACTAATTTTCTTTCCGCTTCCTCTATACTTCGGTTAATAGCCTCTAACGGTTCTTCCAATAGACGACCGTGCCCAACGGCAAGTATTGATGGATTAAGTTTTCTTACTTTCTTTGCACTCTCAAGCGCTATTCCTTTATTCCATGTCGCCATAGCTGGAAATGGAAAGGAGAGACGAATTTGTCCAGCAACGGCCGTACCACCTCTCGTTTGAAACGCATCACCTACTATTACCGCGTTTGAACGTTGATCGAAAAACGACATCGACCCTGGCGTGTGTCCTGGGGTTTCAATGGCGAGAAGAGAACCGACTTCATCCCCCTCTTTCAATAGCACATTTGGTTTTGTTTTTACGTTTTTCGGAGCTCCTCCACGAATCGGTGTTTTAGGTTCTCCCTTCATGAGTGAAAGGTCCCCTGCTAAAAGCTTCGCATCACGATAGGAAATATAAACGTCTGCATCCGGATTCGATTCCTTTATTTTATCAAGAGCTCCGACATGATCAACATGGGCATGGGTAATCAAAATGTTCGAAATCGGTTTGCCTATTTGTTTTGCCGCTTGAATGATTGCTATCGCACTGTATGGAAGTGCAGCATCAATTAACGTAAGACTTTTCTCTTCCTCTACAAAATAACAATTGATTGGGAAACACCTTGGCATAAAAGATAATTGGTAAAGATGACCTTTTTGAATAATCTTCATCATATATCCCCCATTAAAATTGATCACCAAATACTAATGGTATTAGTTTTATATTAACTAATGATATTAGTTTTTTCAATACAACAATTTTAATCGGTTTATCCGCAAGTTAGGCTCAATTCCGCGCAAGTTTTGAAATAACAAGAGTTCTTTACTTAGAAATTTTTCGTTAGTTAAGGGGGCTTTTTTATAACTTAAGTCTTTTTATTAATTGGGGGGTATCTTTCATTAATTGGGCTTTCTTTCATTAATTAGGCTTTCTTTCATTAATTAGGCTTTCTTTCATTAATTAGGCTTTCTTTCATTAATTGGGGGTATCTTTCATTAATTGGGGGTATCTTTCATTAATTGGGGCTTTCTTTCATTAATTGGGGGTACCTTTCATTAATTGGGCTTTCTTTCATTAAATGGGGTTTTCTTTCATTAATTGGGGTTTTCTTTCATTAATTGGGGCTTTAATCCTAAATATTGGGCTTTCATGAAAAACAGGGTCCAAAAAGTCAGTTTTCATGGACTTTTTGGATAGCCCTGCTTCTTCGCAGTTATGAAGTCTTCTTATCTAAATTCAAAATTTCAACTAATTGAATTTGATGACCTTCCATTTTTAATACTTTGAATTCGTAATGGTCGTATGAAATTGAATCACCTTCACGGATTTCAAACTGATTCGTTAAAATCCAGCCTCCGATTGTATCAACATCTGTGTCATCAATATTTATACGAAGCAGATCATTAATTTCACTAATCAACACTTTACCATCAACAATCATTTTTTCCTCATTTTCCTTTTGTATCATTGGGACTTCATCAACATCAAATTCATCTTGAATTTCCCCAACAATTTCCTCTAATATATCCTCAACGGTAACAAGGCCTGCTGTGCCACCGTATTCATCCACTAATATCGCCATGTGAACACGCTCTCGCTGCATCTTTACTAATAAATCATGGATCGGAATTGATTCAATAACTCGGATAATGGGACGGATGTAATGATCAAGCTTATTCCCCATCACTTCTGGTGTATGATGGCAGTCTGTCAAAATTTCTTTTATATTGACAAGACCAATTATATGATCTTTGTCTCCTTTTATAACTGGAAACCGTGTATACTTTTCTCGTTTAATAATTTCCATTAAGTCAGATATCGAATCATTGATATCAAAAGCAACGATTTCTCTTCTTGGCACCATTATTTCTTTCGCAATACGATCGTCAAAAGTAAAAATGTTGTTCACGTATTTGTATTCAGATTGATTGATTTCCCCACTTTTATAGCTTTCCGATAATATTATACGTAATTCATCTTCTGAATGGGCTAATTCATGATCAGCATTCGCTTTAAGCCCCATTAATTTCGAAACGATTCGCGCCGATCCATTCAAACCTCGGATAATCGGAAACATTAATTTATAAAAGAAAATAAGCGGTTTTGAAAACATCAAGGATACTTGCTCAGCTTTTTGTATGGCGAATGTTTTCGGTGCTAGTTCTCCAACGACAACATGCAAAAACGTAATCATGGAAAAGGCAATTGTAAACGAAAGAATGCTTGCCACCGATTCATTTACGTTTAACTGTTTAAATACAGGATGAAGCAAATGCTCCACCGTCGGTTCCCCGAGCCAACCGAGTCCGAGTGACGTAATCGTAATACCTAATTGGCATGCAGATAAATATTCATCTAAATTATCGAGTACTCGTTTCACAGCGACTGCATTCCGATTACCATCGGCAACAAGCTGTTCAATTCTTGTCCTCCGCACCTTTACGATCGCAAATTCAGATGCAACGAAAAAGGCTGTTAGCGCAATTAAAAGGATGATTAATAATAAATTGATTAGTTCCAATGACCCTCTCTAACGAATTGGGAACGTTAGAGAATCCACCTCCTGATATGTATAATCTTTATTTCTTAACGTACTCCTCCGAGAATATTGTATCTTTTTTAGAGGTGTGGTGTAAACATGCTCACCTCTCTTATCACCCTAAATAAACGTTAAAATGCGTTTTATTTGGAACGTAATCGTTATTCATAAGGGTTCATTACACTAAAACTACTTTTCCATCACATTTTATTACGGATAATTTATTTTTAAACAATCACTGGTATAGATAACTATACAAAATAATGTTACACTTCAATAAAAGGTTTGTCATTCATGGGAAAGGGAGTAAAATAATGAAAAAACGAATCATTACACATGCAACCATTTACACAGAATCAGCAACAATTAAAAACGGATATATTAAAATAAAAAACGGAAAAATTGAAGAAATAAACTCGATGGAGAATTTGTCAATATCAGAGGGGTATGAAAAAATTGCTATTCCTTCTTCTTATAAAGTCATTCCAGGGAGAATTGATCTACACATCCACGGCGCGGGTGGAGCCGATACGATGGATGCTACGAATGAAGCACTTTCCACAATAGCAAACGCCCTTCCAAAAGAAGGAACAACGAGTTTTTTAGCAACAACGATTACCCAATCAAAAGAAGCGATTGAACGAGCGCTACAAAATGTTGCTTCCTATAAAAAATCACCTCAAACTGAAGGGGAAGCTGAGATTGTTGGTATCCATTTAGAAGGCCCATTTCTAAATTATAAAAAAGCGGGTGCACAGCCGTTTCAGTACATGTTGCATCCATCCATTGATATTTTTAACCTTTGGCAAAACCTTGCAGATGGCCTCATTAAAGTTGTGACGGTAGCACCTGAAATGCCAGGAGGATATGAGTTTATCCGCCACCTTCATCAAAACGGTGTGATCGCTTCTATCGGTCATTCGGATGCAACAAATGATGAGATGATTCAAGCTATTGAAGCTGGTGCTAAACAAGTCACACACTTATTTAACGGTATGCGCGGCTTACATCACCGTGATCCCGGAACAGCAGGTGCAGCTCTTTTACATGAATCATTAAAAGTGGAACTCATCGCAGATGGTATTCATGTACACCCACAGATGATACATCTTGCCTATCAACTAAAGAAGAAAGAAGGCATTATATTAATTACAGACTCAATGAGAGCAAAATGCTTAAAAAATGGGACGTACGATTTAGGCGGACAGCAAGTAACCGTGAAAGATGACATGGCCATTTTAGAGAATGGGACACTTGCCGGGAGCGTCCTACGTATGAACGATGCGGTAAAAAATATGATGAAATACACAAACTGCTCATTAGAAGAAAGTATTCGGATGAGTTCAGTAAATCCAGCAAAACAGATTGGAATATATGATCGAAAAGGAAGTATTACGGTTGGAAAAGATGCGGACATTGTCATTTTAAATGATGAAAATGATGTACACATGACCATTTGTCAAGGGTCGATCGCTTTTCAAAAGGAGGATACTTAATATGCAAATTATTATGACGAAAAACTATCAAGAAATGAGCCGGAAAGCAGCAGAATATCTCATTTCAAAAGTACGCGCAAATCCAAGTATGACATTAGGTTTGGCAACTGGCGGGACACCGATTGGCTTATATGAACAATTAATTAGAGACCATCGAGACAACGGTACTTCCTATGAAAATATTACAACATTTAACTTAGATGAATATATTGGCTTAAAACCGGAAAATGAACACAGTTACCATTATTACATGAACGAAAATTTCTTTAAACATATCAATATTCCTATTTCAAACACACACATTCCAAACGGACTTGCAGATCATAAAGAAGACGAATGCAATCGTTATGAAAAACTTATTCAAGAAAATGGCGGAATCGATGTTCAAGTGCTAGGCATTGGAGGAAATGGGCATATCGGCTTTAATGAACCGGGAACTCCCTTTTCATCGACAACTCATATTATTAACCTTGCTCAGGCTACTCGTGAAGCAAACGCTCGATTTTTTAATTCCATCGATGAAGTACCAACTCAAGCGATAACGATGGGCATAAAAACGATCATGCAAAGTAAAGAAATTGTTCTGTTAGCATCAGGTAAAGCCAAAAAAGAGGCAATAAAAAAACTATTTTCCCAAGAAGTAACCGAAAGTTTCCCTGCTTCTATCCTAAATCTTCACCCGAATGTTATAATTTTCGTGGATGAAGAAGCATTACCAGAAACCGTTTTGGAAAGTGTGAAAGGAGCATAATGAATGATCGATAAAAACTCCCCTGTTCCCATTTATTTTCAATTAGAAGAACGAATAAAAGCATCAATCGAAAAAAAAGAACTCCTTCCAGGGGACTTGCTTCCTTCCGAACGAGAATATGCCGAAAGCCTTGGCATTAGTCGTATGACCGTTAGACAAGCTTTTACAAACCTTGTGAATGAAGGATATTTAATGAGAAAAAAAGGGAAAGGGACGTTCGTTGCAGAACAAAAAATAGAACAATCATTATCAGGGTTGACAAGCTTTACAGAGGACATGAAACGTCGCGGTTTAGAGCCAAGCAATATGCTCATTAAGTTTCATCTCATCCCAGGGCCGGAAAGTATTTGCCAACGATTAAAAATACCAAAACATGATCCGGTATACGAAATTATTCGGATTCGTTTAGCTGATGATTTGCCAATGGCACTTGAACGCACATATCTTTCAGCTAATCTAATCAAAGGTTTAACAGAAACAGATGTCGTTTTCTCCCTTTACCAATATATTGAACAAACATTAAATTTAAAAATTGGAACAGCAACCCAAACACTCGAAGCTTCCATCGCCAATGAACAAGATGCAAAGCTATTAAAAATCAATAAGGGAGCTCCTATACTCGGTATTCAACGGGCAACCTATTTAGAAGATTCTACTCCACTAGAGGTCGTCTACTCCTTATATCGAGGCGATCGTTATAAATTTATGATTGATATGAAACGTTAACCCCATTGGAGGTTTATACATGGCATTATTTCAACAATACTTTCGTGAAATTCAGAAATTACTTTCTGAAATCGAAAGAGACGAAGCAACGAACATCCGTCATGCTGCTAAACAAATTGCAGCTGCACTCGAAAATGACGCTATCATACATTATTTGGATGTGGACACTCTCATATTTTAGGTGAGGAATTATTTTATCGTGCCGGTGGCTTAGTTCCTGTAAATCCTATTTTTATTGAAGACCTCATGCTCCATAAAGGAGCCGTTCGTTCTTCACAGCTTGAACGAACAAGTGGAATCGCAGCTCATTTTATGAAAGAAATTGATATAAAGCGAAACGATGTCTTTATCATCGTCTCTACTTCAGGAAGAAATCCAGTCCCAATTGAGGTAGCACAAATAGCAAAAGAAAGAGGAGCTTTTACAATTGCTATTACGTCTCCTCGCTATGCAATACACCAACCTTCAAGACATCCGGATGGACTTTTCCTTTATGAAGTCGTCGATTTAGTCATTGATAATCATGCCCCAATCGGTGACACTCTTCTTCATGAAGAAGCATTTAGTTTATCGTTCGGCCCCTCCTCTACGGCTATTGGATCAACGATTATTAATGGGATTTCTGCGGAGGCTATCAACATTATGATTCAAAACGGAACGACCCCACCGATATTTAAAAGTGGAAATGTTGATGGCGCCGATGAATTTAACAAACAGCTCATTGAAAAATACAAAAAGCGTATGCCGTATCTTTAAAAGAAAGGAAACTTTGGTGAGTTCACCTTGGTTTCCTTTTTAGTAGAGATACTAAGAAATATCCTTTATTAATTCAAACTTGATGATGGAAACTGTTTAACTTTTTGTTTCGTTCTAACCCAAGAAAAAATGATAGCAGCCATTAGCGTAAAACCTAGATAGCCCACAAGCGGATAGACTGTTCCAACTAACGTAATAAACCCAATAAAGCTTGCTAAAAATGCTACAGAACCAAAAATCGTTACTAACCATTTGAAACTTTTTTGACTAGGGTCAACAAACCGTACTGAAAATGAATAAAGCATACCTACTGCTGTGTTATAAATCATTCCTAATAAAATGAGGGACATAAGAACACTAAAAATTGGTGAAAGATTATTAGCTAAATAAAGCATCGGCATATCTACACCTGTAAACGTATCTATTTTGGCAAGCATTCCAAGATTTATAAGTAAAATGAGAATACCAAGTCCAATTCCTCCGAGGATCCCTCCTAAACCAGCTGATCTTTCGTCTTTCACGGCCCCACCCATCACTATGAGCATGGCAGCCGCTGCCGCAATATTATAGGAAACGTATAATAAGGAACCTAATCCCCAATTAGATGCAGCAGCATATTGTGTATCAATTATTTGGTGTACTTCAAAAAGACTATGTTCCATTGCGACAAAAGAATAGCCTGATAATATGACAACCATCACGAGTAAAAGCGGAGTAATAAGGCCAATGATCGAAATTACTTTTTGAATATTTAATGTGACGGTCAAAATAGTCAAGAATGTCATCAACATACTACCTACTAAACTTGATATCCCAAATTGCTGTTCAAATATCGACCCTGCCCCTGCAATCATGACGACTAATACGCCAAATAAGAAAAACGTAATGATAAAATCAACTACTAATCCAAGGTAACGTCCACAAATGTGGTAAATGACTTCTTTATGAGAGGTTGTTTGTAAACGACTCCCTAATTGAGTTAAATTCATTCCTAAGAACGCGAAAAGAACGGTTGCTAACAGTGTCCCTAGAACACCTAGCCATCCAAAGCTAGTAAAAAATTGTAGGATTTCCTGTCCAGAAGCAAACCCTGCTCCAACAAGCACTCCAATATACGCCCCTGCAATTTGGATACTCTTCTTCATGTTGCCCTCCTTAAAATAAGAATTTTCAGAATTTTCAACGAAAAATTTGAGGAAGAGCTAGCTCCTCCCATCTTTTCTTATTTAAAAGCTTTTTCATTAGTCGTAAATTGTCGAATCGTTTCAAGATTCGGCTCATAACCTATGCCAGGCTGATTTGGAACGGTGATTATTCCATTATCAACGATAACTTCTGGTTCAATAAGATCCTTTTCCCAATAGCGTCTTGAAGCCGCCGTATCACCTGGTAAAACAAAATTAGACAAAGTGGTTAAAGCAATGTTATGTGCTCTACCAATACCTGATTCAAGCATACCCCCACACCAAACAGAGATGTTGTGCTCTTGACACAAATCGTGAATTTTTTTAGATTCTGTTAATCCACCAACACGTCCAATTTTAATATTAATAATTTTACAGCTTTCAAGCTCTATAGCTTTTCTAGCATCATCATAAGAATGAATACTTTCATCGAGGCATACCGGTGTAGAGATTTCCCGTTGAAGCTTCGCATGATCGACAATATCATCAGAATCTAATGGTTGTTCAATCATCATTAAATCAAATTCATCTAGTGCCTTTAATCGATCTACATCTTTTAAACGATAAGCCGAATTAGCATCAGCCATTAAAGGAATCGTAGGGAAATGCTTTCGTACTTCTCTCATAACCTCAACATCCCAGCCCGGCTTAATCTTCACTTTCATTCGTTTGTACCCTTCGTTTACATGATCTTCAATGATGTGAAGCAAATCATTAACAGAGTCCTGAATACCTATGCTGATGCCTACTTCAATTTCATTCTTTTCACCACCTAAAGCAACTGCTAAAGGAATACCTTTTTGCTTTGCATATAAATCCCATACTGCCCCTTCAAGCGTAGACTTTGCCATATTGTTTTTACGAATATAGGAAAACATTTCAGAAATGTTATCAGGGTGCTGAATCTCTTGATTTAAAACACTTGGAATCAAATAATCTTCTAACATATGCCAATTTGTTTTTATCGTTTCTTCATTATACCAAGGCGTATGGAAAGCAACAGATTCTCCCCAGCCACTTTGTCCATGATCATCCTTTGCTTCTAACAAAAGAAACTCTTTATCCTGAAACGAGCCAAAGCTCGTCGTAAATTTAGATTTTAATCTCATCTTGACTTGACGTAACGTGATTTCTTTTACTTTCATTTCCCCCACCTCAGTTGGATTATATTTTTAATGTATTTTTTTGAACTAATAGATAATAATGAACCGATTCATCTGCACTTTTTTTCAGAGAAACCGCAGCATATCCTTTAGCAAATAAAGTTTGGAAAATATTTCTTGTTTTTAACCGCCAATCCATAGCAAGTGCATGATTCACTTTCTTTATATGTTGAATATTTGCTGGAACAGGTACGAATATGGAAGTGTCATAATCGAAATTGGATTTAAGGTCGTGCTCAACATTCTTCAACTTCGGTAATCCATCTACAGTTTTTTCCCACCGAAATTGGAATTTGGTTTGACTGATAGGAATCGGATGTTGATTTTTTACATGTGTACTGTTTATCCACCATTCCACTTTAAATCGATCACTAGGAAGTCCTTTGTTTAGGTTATCTCCCATTTCCCCATAGCAATCCTCAACGTATGTTGAGCAAATTGTCTGCAATTTTGATAAATTCAAGTAAGCATTCCTCGTTTCAAGCGGGTCGTATGTCCATACGACTAAGTCGTATCCCATTTCCCTGGCTATCTCTTTTTGTTCTTGTTTTAAACGTGCACCTACCCCTTTTCCTTGGTGATCAGGGTGAATACCAAGCATGTGTGAGCATAGATAGCTTTGCCCTTTATGAAAACCAGGGAAACTGTAACTAAATCCGACTATTTCCTCATGAAGAAATGCCCCTAATACTAACCCTCCATTTTGCGATGCGGTAATCGTTTGGTGAATAGGGAGAGGGGATATATTCCAAACAAGTTTTTCAAGTTTTTGAATTCGTTGTAAAGCTTCATAACTTTTTAATACTTTCAGCTCAATATCCGTGTTCATGCCAACTCCCCCATTTTATAGGCTTCTATCGTATTCAATACTGCTTTCGTTAAAATTTCGATACCAGAGTATATAGCATTACGATTAAAAGTCATCTTTGGGTGATGAAGGCCAGGCTGCAAATCACACCCAAGGCCTAACATCGTTGCTTTAATCGTTGGTTTTTTTAACGTATAAAAATGAAAGTCTTCTCCTCCCGTTGTGTTTATAGGAGCGATTACCTGAAGATGACCTATCGAATCGATGATAGCCTTTTCCATCATCCGTTGAGCTTGCGTGTCAACCTGTGCAGCCGCAACATTTGCTTTCGTTTCTAACGTAATCTTCACGCCGTAAAGATTGGCAAGAGCGCCGGCAATGGTCTCAACCTTTTCCGTCAGTTCTTCCATCACTTGATTCGTTTGTGCACGTAAATCTAAACGAAAAGATGCTTTTCCAGGAATAATGTTTCCTGATTCTCCCCCCGCATGAAAACTTGTCATTTTAGCCGTATAAGGAACCATCGGATTTAAATAAATATTTTTCATTTCATGAATGAAGGATGCACCGATTTCGATTGCATTTTGACCAAGGTGAGGTCGCGCTCCATGGGCATCCTCCCCGACAATTTCCCCTGAGATAAATTTGGCCGCACCGTGATAGATGGCAGGAGTTGCCTGACCGTCTTGTAATTCTTGAATCGGTCTTAGATGGACACCATATAAAAAATCAATATCATCTATTACTCCCTTTTCAAGCAGTTTGAGTGCCCCAGTCCCCTTTTCCTCAGCAGGCTGAAAGATGAACTTTAGCTTCACGGAAGGGTCAACATTCATTTTTGAAAGAAGCATCATCACGCCAAGAACCATTGTCATATGGGCATCGTGGCCACAAGAATGATTCGCTTGAAATTGTCCATCCACCTCCTGCCATAGTGCATCCATGTCAGCGCGTAATGCTACACAGAAATTTCCTTCTCCTACCTCAACGATGAGACCGGGACAATCATTAAAGGTTTGTACAGTAAAGCCTTGATTTTCTAAAAAACGTTGAATATATTCAGTTGTCTCGTATTCCTGCCAACTAATTTCAGGATGGTGATGCAAATAGTCAAAAATGGAATCAATAGTCGGTTTAAGAGCGTCTATGTTTGGTTTCATTTTTCTTCCTCCATAGGTTAAGTTCAATTAGTCATTTTCTATAATTTATACGATCTTTCCATTAAAGAAGTTTAAACTTTAAATAATATGAATATAAAAGTATAAACTTCATTTTGATATAATTCAAAATTACCACAAACAACCTATCAATTCAATAACAATTCAGAAATTTCCGATATTTAATTATTTGAGCGTTACTAGGGACAAAGTATTCAACATAATTTGGAAAATGGGAGTTAGATGTCATAGATTGATTTGATAACAGTAAATATACAAAAAAGCTTCCACCAAAAGTACAATACTTTTGTGAAAGCCTTTTATAAAAAGTTCCATAAACGTAGCTGCAAATTTAAGGTTTTCATTTAATGGAATCCAACTGACGACTTGTCTGATTATACTCATGTATTCTTTGTTGGACATTAGCCTTGTCAGTTGCACTAACGCCTGCTACAAGTAAATTCAATAAAGAAAAAATGACCGGCATCCCTTTTAAAGTGGTTGGGGTAGCCGTAACTACTTTAAGTAATAAATCAGCCAACGGACCAATTGGGGACAATTCGTCATCAGTAATGGCCAAAACCTTTGCCCCCTTTAGTTTAGCAGCACTTACAAAACGTATCGTTGACTCCGTGTATCTAGGAAATGATAAAGCTATAATTAAATAATCTTCATTTACTCTATTAATTAAATAGTTTGCATCTTCCATTTCTCCTCTAAATAAATGCACATTTCCCTTAATAATATTTAACGTATAGGCTAACCAATGAGCTGAAGCATAACTACTGCGAAAGCCCACAACAATAATATTTTTTGCTTCAATCATTGCCTTAATGGATTTATGGTATGAACTCATGTCTAACTTTTGTAGAGTTTGTTGTATGTAAGACACATCATCTTCGATAACATTTTTCACAAGATGATCGACATCTTTTAAATCACCTGTTATATTTTTCAGCTTTTCCAAAGGATCTTCCTTTTCATTAAGAAGTGAATACCTAATGTCATTTTGTAAAGATGTATAGCCTGAATAGCCAAGCGCATAACAGAGACGAATGACTGTCGTCTCACTTGTTGATGTCAACTCACCAATTTTTTTTGCTGGATGTAGAGCTACTTGTTTCGGTTCATCTAAAATAAATTTTGCTACCGGTTTTTGACGATTGGTCAATTCATTGTAATTCTTACGTATTTTCTCAAACACATTTTCATCCTTCATTTCGATCACCACCTATTCATTTGTATAATACTTTTCCATTCATAATAACTTCTTAAAAGAACATTCAACATGCTTGATTTTCGATTTACATATATTCATTTTTCTTATTTCTTCTATTATATATAGATTCTTTCTTTATGTACAAAAAAAGAAGAACCACTCTTACTGGTTCTTACAAAATGGACTTTTATGTTTTTAATCAACAAAAATCTTCCCAGGATTCATTATATTATTCGGATCTAAGCTCTTCTTTATGTTTTTCATCACATCATATGCATACCCGTGCTCCATTCGTTGATATTTTACCTTTCCCATTCCAACCCCATGTTCGCCAGTACATGTTCCCTTTTTGGATAAGGCATAATGGACAATATGCTCATTTAAGGTTTTCGCTTGATCGATTTCTTTTTGATTCGCTAAGTCGATCATAATCCCAACGTGATAATTTCCATCTCCTACGTGCCCCATAATCGATGAATCCATTCCCATTTCCTCAATCTTTTGACGAGTATTTTCAATTGCATCAGGTAAAGATTGAATCTGCACACACATCTGTTACCATCATCTTTTTCCCCGGGTTCCCATGAATAAATGCATAAGCTAGGTTGTGCCTTAATTCCCATAGCTGGTGACGTTTTTTCGAATCGTTCTCAAAGGCGAAGTCTAGGCAATTCATATCGCTTAAAATTTCTTGAGCAAATGTAACATCCTGCTCGACTCCATCTTTGTTTCCATGAAACTCTAAAAATAAAGTCGGAGCCACATCAAATGACGCATCCATGAAGGAATTCATCTGCTCAATGGACCGGGCATCGACAAGCTCGATTCTTGCCATTTGAATGCCTGCTGACATTATGGTCACTACAGCATCAACAGCCTCCTGAATGGTAGAAAATGATACACGTGCCGCTGATATCATTTCTGGTATTCCATACACCTTTAAGGTTAATTCCGTTATTACACCGAGAGTACCTTCAGATCCTACCATTAATCCATTTAAATGATAGCCAGAGGATGATTTTGGAGATAAGCTCCCCGAATGAATGATTTCACCATTTGCTGGCTTTTTTCTTCTATCTACTTTTTATTCTTACTTGCATCGTATGGCTTGAACTTTTTGCTACCGACCATTATTAAATCCCTTTCGACGTTATTTAGTAATACACAGGTTGGGTTAATTGCCATGATACCGGAAATTGTTGGCTTAATTGGGCTGATTTGGTGGGCCCGCCATTCAGATCAAACAGGAGAGAGATGGGTACATGCAGCCTGTTCTTTAACTGTTGCTGCAGTCGGTCTTATTGGAAGTTTCTTTGCTCCAAACACATTTCTAGCTATCACCATGATATCTATTTCGTTTCTAGGGACATTTAGCTTTTTAGGTCCATTTTGGGCATTGCTTTCGATGTTCTTTACCGAATCTTCCGCAGCAGTCGCCATTGCATTAGTCAACTCCATTGGAGGATTAGGAGGATTCTTTGGCCCTGTATTGTTAGGTTATTTAAGCCAGAGTCAAGGACTTTTACTATTTAGTACAGTTTTCCTCCTTAGCCTCATCCCTTTGTTCATTTTGAAAAAGAATGCTTTTCGTCAAGAGTTGGATCAATCAAATATTGAAAGTGTAAATAAGGCAACTTAAAATAGGATTATCGTTATATGGAGAAAATAGTGTAACCGCAAGTTAGGTGTATATTTGCGCAAGCTATGAAAGAAATCCGCAAGTTTTGTAAAAAAATCCTCAAGTTCTTGAAAAAACAACGCAACTAGTATGATACGAAACCGGCTTGCTTTTTCTAAAAAAATAGCCTGAGTCCCGAAATTGTTTTGGGCCCAGGCTATTTCATGTACTTTTACATAGGGAATCGTATGAACTAACTGAAATTCTTCTAACCTTTAATATTGTAAAATCTTCTCCACTCCCTCTTTCACACGAATCTCATTCGGGAGCCAATCATCTTCAATGGATGGCACTGGATAAGGTGTATCGTATCCAGTAATCCTCATGATAGGTGCTGATAAAGAGAACAAAGCCTGTTCGCTAATTAAAGCCGCAATTTCCCCTCCAACTCCACCTGTTTTGACCGCTTCATGAACAATGATCAATCTACTTGTTTTTTCAACTGACTCGATAATCGTATCAATGTCAATCGGGCTAACCGTTCGTAAATCGATGACTTCAAGACTGACACCATTCTTTTCATATTCTTCAGCAATTTGACTAACGATATGAACAGGTTTTCCATACGTTACGATCGTGACGTCTTCTCCCTCTTTGACAACATTTGCTTTTCCGAGTGGAATTGTATAAGGTTCATCGGGTACTTCGCTTCGCAAAGCACGATATAAATTCATCGGCTCTAAAAATAAAACCGGATTTTCATCACGAATAGCTGAAATTAGAAGTCCTTTCGCATCATAGGGAGTGGAAGGGATGACCACTTTTAATCCGGGTGTATGCGTAAATAACGCTTCAAGACTGTCTGAATGAAGTTCCGGTGTTCGGACTCCGCCGCCAAATGGACTCCGAATGACCATTGGTGCTGTAAATCTTCCAGCAGAACGGAACCTCACTCTAGCAGCTTGTGAACAAATTTGATCCATCGTTTCATAAATAAAGCCTAGAAATTGAATTTCTGCTACGGGTCTCATTCCATTCACGGCTAAGCCAACAGAAGTACCAATAATTCCAGATTCTGCTAACGGTGTATCAAACACACGATTTTCACCAAATTTTTCATATAAACCATCCGTAGCTCGGAATACGCCACCATTTACACCGACATCTTCACCTAATACGAGAACTCGGTCATCTCGTTCCATTTCTTGAGCTAATGCATCTCGGATTGCTTCAACCATTGATAATCGAGCCATTAATAGCTGCCTCCTTTACCATGTAGACGATCGATTAATTCTTCTTTTTGCTTTTGTAATTGCGGATGAGCCTCATCATATACATAATCGAATGCTTCATAAACTGGACTTGGTGTCATCCCTTCAATTTTTGAAATTTCTGATTCAATCTCATTGCTGATGACGGAAGTAAGAGAAACTTTTATTTCTTCTGTCAATACTCCTCGTTTCAGTAGAAATGACTCATACCGTTTCATCGGATCTTTTTGGTGAATCCAAATATCGGCATCACCTTTTTGACGATACTTCGTCGGATCATCAGCCGTTGTATGAGGTCCTTGTCTATACGTTACAGCCTCAATTAATGTTGGACCTTCACCGTTTCGGGCATTGTCAACAGCTTCTTTCATGACTTGATAGACAGCAAGTACATCATTACCATCCACTCTCATTCCTTTCATGCCGTACGCAGAGGCTTTTTCCGATATCGTTTTCGTTGCCGTTTGCTTTTCAAATGGAACACTAATTGCCCATTGATTATTTTGACAGAAGAAAACAGCTGGAACTTTGTAGACAGAAGCAAAGTTTAACCCTTCGTGAAAATCGCCTTCTGACGTCGCGCCATCGCCAAAGTAACAGGCTGTAACCGTTTTTTCCCCGCGGAGCTTTGATGCCCATGCACATCCAGCAGCCTGCGGAACTTGACCCGCAATAATGATTTGAATTGGAAAAACATTGACATCTTCAGGAATTTGACTTCCTTCAATATGACCTTGAATATATTTTAAAAAGTGTTGGATCGGTATTCCATGTACAAGCATGGCGGCCATTTCACGATAGCTCGGAAACACCCAGTCTTCCTTTTTCAAGGCAAATGCGCTTCCTACTTGAGCTGCCTCTTGGCCAGCAAGTGGACCATACGTTCCAATTCGGCCTTGACGTTGCATTTTCAACAATTTTTGATCTAACATTCTTGCTTTTAACATCCATTCATATAGCATCAACATTTTGTCTTCTTCTACGTTCAGTTTTGAAAGGAATTCCTCGTTTCCGTCCCCGTTTTCATCAATGATTTGATACATGTCTACCTCTGTTTTTAGTTTCTCCATTTGCTTCTTTCTCCTTTCTATTTAAGAATTCACGATATGTATCGCTTTTTTCAGCAATACTTCAGAAGCTTCTAAAAGGCCTTCAGTTAAAGTAGGATGAGGATGGATCGTTAAACAAATATCGTCCACTTTTGCTCCCATTTCGATTGCTAATGCTGCTTCTCCGATTAAATCGGATGCATGAGAACCAATAATTTGAACCCCAAGTACATAATCATTTTCATCCGCGATTACTTTAACAAAGCCTTCTGATTCGTTCGTACTCAATGCACGTCCATTTGCGATAAATGGAAATTTTCCAACTTTTACATGATTTCCTTGTTCTTTTGCCTCTTCTTCACTTAATCCCACTACGGCAATCTCTGGATCTGAGAAGACAACGGCCGGAATAGCCTGATAATCTACAATACTATCCATACGTGCAATCGCTTCAGCTGCTATTTTCCCTTCATATGACGCTTTATGGGCAAGAGCAGGTCCTGGTACGATATCCCCAATGGCAAAAATGTGGTTGATATCGGTCCTGCATTGATGATCGACAGCAATGAAACCGTTCTCAAGTGTTTGCAGGCCAATTGTCTCTAACCCTAATCCATCAGTGTTTGGCCTGCGTCCTGTTGTAACGAGGCAGTAGTCTGCATGTAATTGCTTTTCTTCTCCTTTCATTTCTATCTTTACTTTCACATCATTCTCGCTTACTTCACTAGAAGTGACATATGCGCCTGTTTGTACATCTACGTGTAGCTTTTTCAGCTTTTTCTTCACAATTGAAACAATCGATTTTTCATACTGGGCTAAGATGGTTGGTGCTGCTTCAAGTATTGTTACGCTTGTACCTAATTTGGCATAGGCTGTCCCAAGCTCAATCCCAATATATCCTCCGCCAACGACAATCATCGATTTTGGCACTTCCTTTAACGATAATGCCTCTGTCGAAGATAATATTCTCCCGCCAAATGGGAGAGCTGGAAATTCAATTGGACGAGAACCCGTTGCCAAAATACACTGCTCGAAATGGATCGTCTGTGTCGAGTATTCAGATACAATCCGAACCTCATGATTTCCTGTAAAGGTCGCTTCTCCTTCCACAATAGTGACATGGTTGTTTTTACATAAAGCCGACACACCTTGTGAAAGTTTTGAAATAACCTGTTTATCTTTCCATTCTTGAAATTTTTGAAAATTTATGGATGGTTGTTCAACCTCTATTCCACGTTCACGATAATCTTGTAAATTATAAAAATCTTCTGCAGCGGCTATTAGGGCTTTTGATGGGATACATCCCTCATTCAGACAAACTCCCCCTAGCGTGCTTTTCTCCACTAACGTCACTTCTTTCCCTAATTGGGCAGCGCGAATTGCCGCCGAATAGCCACCTGGTCCTCCTCCGATGACAAGTACTTCCGTATGAACTGAAAAGCTCCCAACGACCATTTATCTCACCTCCATAAGGAGTGTGTTTGGATTTTCTAACGTATTTATAACAGATTTCATAAACATCCCCGCAGGATGACCGTCAATGAGTCTGTGATCAAAGGATAGTGACATTCCCATCATATGACGAATGACAATTTGACCATCTTTAACTACTGGCTTCTCTTTTATCGAATGAACCCCTAAAATAGCTGCTTCTGGATAATTAATGACGGGCGTAGCGAACCAGCCACCTTTTTTACCTGTACTACTAATCGTAAAGGTTCCACCTGTTAAATCGTCCCTACTTACTTTACGTTGACGAACTTTTTCAATTAATTGATGGAGTTCAATGGCAATTTCTAAAATCGTTTTTTGATCAACATCTTTAATGACCGGAACAACTAACCCGTCGGAAGTCGCTGTTGCAATCCCGATATTGTAATATTTCTTTAATAGGATTTTTCCTCTTTCTTGATCTAAAGAAGAATTTAAATATGGATTTTCCTTCAATCCTTTCGTGACCGCTTTAATAATAAATGGAAGATAGGTTAACTTGGCCCCATGCACTTCAACATATGGAAGTAAAGATTTGCGAATTTCCGTTAATTCGGTCATATCTACTTCTTCCATACCTGTTGCATGCGGAATCGTGTACATTGATTCGACCATTTTTTCGCTTATTTTTTTCCGAAGTCCGTTAAACGGTACTTCCTCAACGAATGAAGATGGTTCCTTTTTATCAGCATGGGATTCAGACATACTTTGTAATGTAGGAATGGCAACTGTATTAGAAGTAGCGGCAACTTCATTTATCGCCGACCGGACATCTTCTTCTGTTACTCTACCATTTGGACCTGTTCCGGCAATCGTTTCGATATCTATACCAAGCTCTCTTGCCAGCTTTCGAACGGTCGGAGCAGCAAAAACACGACATTTCGTTTTACTTCTGTTCGAACTAGGTTGTGAGTTTGGTTGACTAAAAATGGCTGATTTATTCTCTGAAGTTGTTCGTTGAGGCAAATCTTGAAGAATCTTTGAGTCATTTGTTACTTGATTAGTTGATTCGTATTGTTCGATTGTCACCAAAACATTCCCAACATGAATAACTGTTCCAATAGGACCTGCTAGAGAAATGACTTTGCCACTAACGGGTGAGGGAATTTCAACAACAGCTTTATCTGTTTGCACTTCAGCAACTGGTTGATCTTTATCGATCATATCTCCTTCTTTAACGAACCAACGAACAATCTCTGCTTCGTGCAAACCTTCACCTAAATCTGTCAATGTAAATTCATAATTCATTTTATAACTCCTTCCTTCATAAATTCTCTTTCTTTTACAAGTAAAAGAGCTGCTTGACGAGGTGAAAGTTTTTCTTCCTTTGCTTTTTCCAATATCCAAGATAAAGTGTTTGATAGATGCTCCTTTAAAAAGGCAAAGATACTGTTTAAATCTGGTGAGACATTTTTATATACGATAATCCCTAAAAACCCTGCCCCCGTACTATTGGCAATAAAGTCAGGAATAATATAGACACCCTTTTCTGTTAAGACTTCCTCCGCCTCTTTTGTCACTGGAATATTCGCACCCTCTACGATTATTTTTGCTTTGACTTGTGACACATTTCCAGTTTGAATGGCATCTGCAATAGCGGCAGGAATAAGAACATCAACCTCTGGAACGAGCCAATAAGAGCCGTCTTCTAATTGATAGTCAGACGGTAGTTTTGTTCGATCAATTGTTCCTTTTTCATCCTTTGCTTTTAATAAGCATCGTATATCTAGCCCGTTTTCTGCGTATATTGTCCCGTTAACATCTGATACGGCCACAACCTTCGCACCCGCTTCATAAAGGTATTTAGCTGTACTTGCTCCGACACTTCCAAAACCTTGAATAGAGATTTTAGCCGTTTTTGTTTCTATGTTGATCGATTTTAGTGCTTCGAGCGCGGCAATCGCTACACCATAACCAGTCACAACATCTGTAATCGGAGCTCCATCTACTTTTAAGCTAAGTGCTGAAACTAAGTTTGTTATAAGTTCTTCCTTATTTTCGAGGGTGTTAAATAAAGCATCAACTGGCGAATGAAGTCCTAAATCTTTGACTATTTTAACAATCGACTCTTTTGTCGTTCCCATGTCTTCACTTGTTGCCCACATATGAAGAAGATATGGTTGATGAGCTTCTAAAAATCTGTGAAGGACCTCCTTACTGTCCGGTGCAGATGAAGGGTAATCAATTCCTGCTTTTGCTCCACCTATTGGCATATCTAGTCCAATCATTTTTAATGTCATCGTATGAGCTAGTCTCTGAACCTCTTCTTTTGTTACACCTTCTCTCATACGGATGCCTCCACCCGAAACTCCATTGATAAGCTTATCAATAGCTAAATACCCTTTTGCACCTGTTGCAGGATCAGTCCAATCTGTTACTAAATAAGATTTCACTTTTAATTCCTCCTCGTATAAATAATGAATGTTTATTTCTTACTTTTTTTCCATCGATAATACAATGCACTCAACATAACTAATAAAAGATAGATTCCTCCTACTAAAGGGGCATCCATTGCAGCTAAAATAGAAAAGAAAAGGCTCGTGATGATCCCTGACCAACAGAAAAACGTTAGCCATTTGGGAGAAATTAAAATAATAGACGAATTATAAAGATCAGGATAACGCTTTGGAGCTCGCCTTGCGCCAAAGCCAGTAAACACAGAAGCAAGTAAAAAACCAATGACGACCATTGTTGCAAATGTCGTTATATCAACCTTCATAACTAACAAAATGATAGAAATGATAGCTCCTGTAAAAAGGCCTAATGTAGGTGTTCCGTACTTCTTATGTTCTGTAAGAAATTTTTCTGAAACGAGTTGATCTTTCGCTATTGCAAGTAATTCTTGAGGAAACACCATCATTGCAGCATTTAATGTCGTTGCAATCGCCATGATTCCACCTAAGCCGATAAACATCACGATCCATGATGGAAGAAATTTACTTGCCATTAATGGAATGGAAAAATTGCTATCAGTCCATTCATTAGCTGAACTAGTGGATGAAACGACATAAGTAACAGCCACATAAATTATTGTTACGATGACTAAACTTAACAAAATAGCTCGTGGCATATTTTTCTTAGGTTCTCGAATGTTTCCTCCTAATTCAGCTACAATGTTGTAACCAGCATATGAATAAAACGCGAGGGCAGATGCTAATAAAAGGCCGCTCATACCGTTTGTTAGAAATGGAGCGCTTTCTGAAACGGATTTTTCCACAAAAAAACCAGGAACCGCAAAACATAACAAGGCAACGAGCATCCATACAACCATCCCAATTTGAATTAAGTTTGCCGTTTTAATCCCAAAGTAATTAATCAACCCGAAAAGAATAACAGTACCCATTGCAACTGAGAGTTGAGGGATATTCGGGAAATAATAGAGCATATACTGTTCTAATCCTAAAGCGAGCATCCCAATTGCCCCTATACAAGCAAATAGAATGGTTACCCCAGCTAGAAAGCCCATGAATGGTGAATTTAATCGTTTATTATAGTAATACGTTCCTCCACTCTTTGGAAACATGCAGCCTAGTTGCACATAGTAAGCGCTTCCAAATATGGCGGGGAGAGATCCAATCAAAAAGGCAAGATATAGAGAAGGACCAGTTGTTTGAGCAATTGGGCCTAGCATGACAAAGATGGAAGAACCGACCATAGCTCCAACCATTGTGGCGATCGCACCAATTAGCCCCATCTTTTGCTGTGATTCTGTCTTCAGAGATGATTTTTGACTTAAAGACAATTCCGTGTTTTCCACACACATTCCTCCTTGTAAAAATACAGATCATTAAAGTCGACAACATCTCCTACTCCTTTAGTTTTCGATTTCAAAATCAATAATGTACACATGTAACTCTTTTGGCCCGTGCACACCCTGTACAAACGTAGCAGCAATATCTGCACTAAAACTAGGACCTGATATAAAGTTGGTACAAGCCGGAATTTTCCCCACCTCCTTCAGTTGTTTCATCTGCTTCACCGCATCCGAAAATCGTCCCTTTATTTTCTTTTTCGAAATGATCACAAGATGCATGTTCGGAAGTAAACTGATTCCTCTTTTTCAAAAACTTCTATAAAATGCTTAGCTGCTTTTTTCGCATCATTCCAATATCCACTATTAAACGATACTTGACCACAGCATGTTTGATCGGGTAAAAATGACACTTCACACCCTAACTTCTCGAGTACTTCCACTACACTTTTCCCTACCTTTGGAAAAAGTAAATCAGAAAGACAAGTGACAAATAGTGATACTTTCACCGTTCTCCCCCATTTCTATTATGTAATATGAAACTTAAAACGTTTAACTAATATCTGATATATCAGTTAGTGAGGGTTTTCCTTTAAACCCAGTAACTTCTTTAGAGCTTCATTCTAAATTTCCATCAAGCTTTTTCAATAAGTAGTTCATTTTGCTGTCTAAAAGTCGTTATATTCAGAAATTAATACTCTGTTTATCTGGGAAGTAATTAGTGAGGTTCTTTTTTTCTTTAGTAGGATTTAGAAAAATGTTTCGCTAATATTAAGAAGGAAAACTTTGGAGCAACATTCAGATTCACAAACTCAATAAGAAATCGCTTCCAAAATTAAAATAAGAACTTTTAGTCATTCTTAGTACATAGCGTATCAATAATTAATATCTGATATTTCAGATTATATCAATAATATATTTTTTTGTAAATCTATATTAACTAATTTTTCAGATTTTTATATTCAATCACTCCTTTCTTTTCGAAAAAAGTGATTGATATTTTTACGTTAAATCACTCGCAGCAACTTCTTTAATAACTTCTATATGCTCTTCCATAATTTCTTGTGCTAATTTGACATCTCGCTTCATCATCGCATTTAATATTTGTCTGTGATGAGCATTAGCAAGTAAAGAGCGTTCTAATAATTTTTCTGTTAACATCGTTGCAATCCAATAGATGTGGGCTTGTAATGAATCCATAATTTGAATAAGTCTTGCATTATTTGTGTAATGAATGATTGAGTGGTGTATATCGCGATCAAGTTGTAAAAAAGACTCAATCTCCCCACTCTTTATATCCAAGTCAACTTGATCTATTCGATTAAGTAATTGAGAGATGGTAGCTTGAGGAATACGATCGATTGCGAGTGCAATCGCTTCACGCTCCAAAGCTTTTCTAACATCAAATATTTCAATAATATCCTTTACGTTTGGGCTTTTTACAAACGTCCCTGAGCGTGGCTTAATTTCTATAAAGCCATCTTGCTGCAAGCGATTTATGGCATCACGTAAAGGAGTTTTACTTACTCCTAATTCATCGATTAATTCTTGATAATTTATCCTTGAACCTGGCTTTAATTGATTCGTTATAATTTTATTTTGAAGATAGAAGTAGACCCTTTCATTTAAATTTCGTGTATCTACTTTTTCATTAAAAGTACTCAATTTTCGATCCCCCATCTACGTTCCAGTTACGATTTAAAAGAATTCTAAAAATACAAATTATTATATAAAAATATCTTATAAATAAAATAGGTGGATTTCAAGGTGCTAAAGAATAAATGTAGGATTAAGTTTAAGATTTGTACAATCGTTACAGATGTTTTGATCAGTTCTGGGGATTATTAATCATCTAAGCATTACGAAGCAATTAATGATTGATTACACTTCAATTTTTTTATCACTTGTTCAAATTTATCCATCAGTTTCTCACTTTTATTCATCACTTCTAGCAGATTATTTATCACTTCGGATTTATCAATCGGTGTTGACAAGTTAAAGAAATCTTGAGGTGTGAGGCTTATTGCTCGTTTAGTGGGATAAAGAAACGAGGCTACATAACGTAACCCCGTATTTGTCCATTATTCTACTTATCTTCTAAAGTTAACACGACTCGGCCGTTAATTTGCCCGTTGATCATACGATCAAAAACTTCATTAATTTTTTCAAGCGGTTGAACTTCAACGATTGTTTTTACTTTTCCTTCTGCGGCAAATTGGAGTGCTTCTTGTAAGTCTTTTCGTGTTCCGACAATAGAACCGATAATTTTCGTACCATTTAAAACAGTGTCAAAAATAGGTACTGGCATTTCTTCAGGTGGTAACCCAACGAGTACGCATGCTCCACCACGGCGAATCGCTTTGTAAGCAGATTCAAAGGCTGGTTTCGATACGGCTGTCACGACGACTCCATGTACCCCGCCGACTTTTTCCTTAATAAATGATGCGGCATCTTCTTTTTGTGGGTTCACAACTAAGTCTGCCCCAAGCTCTTTGGCTAGCTCAAGCTTTTCATCTCCTAAGTCAACGGCTACGACATGCAGTCCCATTGCTTTCGCATATTGGACAGCAACGTGACCGAGACCACCTACTCCATATATTGCTACCCACTCTCCAGGTTTAGCCTCCGTTACTTTAAGTGCCTTATATGTAGTTACTCCTGCACAGAAAATAGGGGCTGCTTCCTCAAATGATAAGTTATCAGGAATTTTCACGATATAATCGGCAGCTGCTCGACAATATTCAGCGTATCCTCCATCAACAGAGTAACCTGCATTTTTTTGACTTTCGCATAACGTTTCTTGTCCATTTAAACAATAATCACAATGACCACATGCAGAATATAGCCAAGGGACACCGACACGATCGCCAACCTTCACATGCGTTACACCAGGGCCTACTTCTTCAATGACCCCAACCCCTTCATGTCCTGGAATTAGTGGTAATTTTGGTTTTACTGGCCAATCTCCATGTACTGCGTGTAAGTCTGTATGACATACACCACATGCTTTCATACGAACGAGCACTTCTCCAAATGAAATGCTTGGTTTATCTACTTCTTTCACTTGTAGTTGTCCTTTAAATTGTTCTACGACTGCTGCTTTCATGAGCCATTCCCTCCTACAATATTTGACCATGTTAATGAATTGTTTTAAGTAATAACCCTTGCTTCCACCACCGGTTGTTTCTAGCACAACCTTTACGTTACTATTTTACCATGTTTTACAAGTCACCAAACCTATTTGTGAAAGCATTCACAAATTTGTCAAAACAATTTGGATGTTTTGTGAATAATACTAGTGAAACATGTTACGAAAAGAACAAAAGCGCGAGAGCTTCTCTAAAGCGACGTACAATCTGTACCATTTTAGTAGGAGATAAAGGAAACACGGGTGACGTTCGATGTTGACTTATCGTGCGTATGAAAAGGAAAGTTTGCTAGCTGCTAACGCCCGGATCTTGACAAAAAACAACTATGATCAAAGTTGTCCGCAGGTCGACCAAAACAAAACAATCCCCTTATTACCCTGTGTCTTTTAGGATAATAAGGGGACTTTATTCTTTATAGTATAAAATCGTCAACAAGTATATAGAAGGTTTATTTTGCAATTTCATCTTTTACTCCTTTCTTTCAAAATTTTTATTACACTACAGTCAGTTTCTCTTCTTTCTCATGGAGAATTTCCTTCGCAGCTCTTTCCCACCATAAATCTTCGTCTTTAATTGGTAATTCAGGTTTCATTATATCGTATTTCGGTAATACAGCGTTTTCACCCATGTCACAACAAATATCGAAAATTTCATCAAAGTGAGCGAATGACATTTAAACCACCTCCCTCTCAAATACTTTGATTTCTCCGTTTATTTATAGGATTATGAGATGAATCATCAGACCCTTTTCGATTTATATTATGATGGTTACTCCATTTATATTCGACATCTTCTAAACAGAGATTCTTTTTTTGAGGAGAAAAGATGTTACCTTCCCTTCCTCACTTTTATTATAACACCATTTAATGGAAAGAGAGATAGAGATATTGACAATATTGTTAACGCTTACATTTTATACAGACTTAAAAGCTTCAAAAGGCCAATATGTCAACAGGTGACATATTAGCCTTTACGGCGTCACTTTTTAGACTCAAGGAGCTAGGCATGAACAACTCCGATCCTTGCAGATCGAATTTAAACTTTCTGAAACAACAAAAAGAGTGAACCATTCATACGATGAATCGTTCACCTATTTTTCTACCCTTACAGCATTCTCAAACGTTTGAAATTGTTCATCGGATCCGAAAACAATTAGCTTATCGTTTGCCTCTAGTTTAACATCCGGACTCGGATTCGTCATAAATTCGTCCCCTTTTAGAACGGCAACAACGGTTATCCCGTACCGGTTTCGAATGTCAGCTTCTCGAATAGATTTCGATATGAGGGGAGAGTGAGGCTCTAAATTTATTTCCTCAAACCCATATTCTTCTTTTCCAACTTGTAACATCATGTCAACATAATCAACACTTTTTGGTTTTAATACCGATAAAACCATTTGTTTTCCACCAATCGATTGAGGGGTAATTACTTTGTCTGCACCTGCTTTTAATAACTTTTCTTTTGTTGTTTTCCTTTCAGCTCTAGCAACGATCGTTAAGTTTGGATTTAACTCTTTCGCAGTGAGTGTGATAAACACGTTTTCAGCATCACTGGGAAGTGTTGAGATTAAACCAGAAGCCCTGCTAATACCTGCCTTTATCAACACTTCTTCATCTGTTGCATCTCCATTGATAAAGTTTACATGATGATCGACTAGTTCCTTAATATAATCTTCCTTTTTATCTATAAATACAGTCGGAATCTTTTTTTCCTGTAATTGAATCATCACTTGTTCCCCTACACGTCCAATCCCACAAACAATGATATGGCCTGACAATTTTTTAATATCTTTTTCCATCTTTCTTCTCCTCACCGCTAGTGAAAATTCTCCTTCAATCATAAGTGCAGTAATCGAACCGATTACATACGTTACAATTCCAATACTAATTGGAATAATGAATAAAGCGAATACCCTTCCTTCCATTGTTGTTGGAATAAAATCACCATACCCTACGGTAAGGACCGTAATGACAGTTAACCAAAAGGCGTCGAAAAACGTCAGCTGCTCAAAATACATAAAGCCGATTGAGCCGATCAATGTAACGACAGCCATAAAAATAAGCCCTAAGCGCAAATGTTGAAAAACGTTCATAATAATGTCTCTATTTCCCTTTCTCCTAAAACTTCATACAAGTTTAATCCGATGCCTGTCATACAACTTAGGTTGGCCAATTTAAGTATGAACAGGATTACCTTTTATTAAAATTTCATTATTACGATCTAAATCCCATATACATGATAGATTTACAGATTACGTTACCATTATCGCATGCATTTTCGTGACTCATCGTGAAGCGGTAACGTAACAGTTATTGTTGTCCCTTTTTGAGGAACACTTTCAACCTTCAACGTTCCATTCATCGCATGAATGATTTTAAGCGCAACCATTGTTCCTAATCCTGTTCCTTTTTCTTTCGTGCTAAAATATGGCTCCCCAAAACGGCTAACCTGCTCCTCAGTCATGCCAACACCTGTGTCTTTAATTTTTATCGTGACTTTGTTTTTACTAACCGCTGAAGTTATCCTTAGCTCCCCGCCATTAGGCATTGCTTCAATACTGTTCTTTAAAAAATTTAAAAAACATTGATGAAAATGATGAGGACATCCTATAACGAAACCCGCTGCTAACTCTTTTGATAGTTGGACAGAATTCATATTAGCAATAGGTCTTATCATGTCAATCACTTTTTTCAGCTCTTGATCGACTGGAATCTTTTCAATTTTTTGTGGTGCAGGTTTTGCAAAAGTTAAATAATCATCAATGATGGAGCTCGCACGATCTAATTCTTGTACAGCAATGGAGATGTATTGATTTTTCAATTCATGTGTTAAATCAGGCGCTTTTAGTAATTGCATAAATCCTTTCACAACTGTTAATGGATTTCGGACTTCATGCGACATACTTGCAGCTAGTTGACTAACAACCTCCATTTTCTCCACTTTCACCAATTTAGAACGCATAAAAATCGCATCTTTCAATGTTTCAATAAGGTATACGACAAATAATAGTGCAATAGGCGGAATAATGATAAAATCCACGACATAACTTTGAGTTACTTTAAAATCGGCGATAATAATGGCAATAATCGTTGAAAGTATAGCAAGGAAAAATGTTAACAAAGTCGACATGACAAGTTTTTTTGTCCGGTTTAATTGAATAAATTTCGTTGAATAAAGTGCTGTAACGATATACATCGCCACATAAACAACAATTGTGACAATGTTAAATCCGTAAAGAATAAAGCGAACGATCAGTAAAATGAGTAATAACGGAAAACCAACAACCCATCCTCCATAAAGCGTTCCGATCAAAAATGGGATTTGCCGGAAATCGTGAATACAATCTGGTGCAATATAAATAGGAAACCTCATGCATAAAAAGAGTGGGACACTTAAGCAAACAACCATAAGAAACTGTTGGTGTCGCTTGCTCTTTTGAAAATATTGAACATAATCTAAAAGAAAATATAAAAAAAATATACTAACTACTACATAAAAGAGATTATTTAATACGTTTTGATTAATATAAATAAAATCCATATTATGCATCCTTCATCGTATTTACTAACCTAGTTTATTATACCTAAAAATAACGGATTCATATAGGGACTTCGTTATATATTTTCATAGCAGCTTCTAAAAAGTCGACCTTTACATCCTGTTTAACAGAAAAAGATTCCGATGAAAAAAGAATGACACGACAAAAGAGACGTCTGAGGTCGCTTAAAGGGATGTGGGGATATTTGCTAATCCCCTTACTTTTTTATTGAGTAAGACTTTCTAAGCGCCCTTTCGTTACGGCTAATAAGTCCTTTACAGCTAATTCAATTTGTGTACCAATTTTCCCGCCACTGACAATGATCGTATCTAACTGTTTAGCCCTTTCATCGAGAAATGTTTTATATTGCTTTTTCATTCCAATTGGTGAACAGCCGCCGCGAATGTAACCCGTCCATTTTTGAATCTCTTTGACAGGTACTAGATGGAGGCTTTTCTCACCGGCTGCCTTTGCGGCGAGTTTTACATTTAGTTCATACAGAACAGGAATAATAAATACATAAATCTCCTTAGACAGCCCTTGTGCCACTAATGTTTTATAAACAACCTTTACATCCTTTCCAATTTTCTTAGCAACTGATATACCATCAATTTTCCCATCGTTGTTTTCATAAGAATACATTTTGTAAGCAATTTGTTGATTGTCTAATATTCTCATCGCATTTGTTTTCGATCGTTTTGCCATGATTCATCACCCCAATGACTCATTTGCTCCACTTTATTGTAGCAAATGAGTCTTCCTTTTGCTTATTTATCCTTTTTCACCTATGAATCTATCAAATGGCCATTGTTCGAATCCGCTGATTATGGTATGGTTTCCAAAGAAACTTTAAAAGACAAGGATTGAGAGAAATGCGTACAGCTTTATCTTCCATTCAATGGATGGTATTTATGATCGCTGGAACAATCGTGACACCGATTGCCGTTGCGGCATCGTTTGGGATGGATGCCCATGAAACCGCTGGGCTTATTCAGCGAACGATATTTGTTCTCGGTTTATCTAGTTTATTACAAGTATTATTTGGGCACCGATACCCTATCAATGAAGGTCCTGCCGGATTATGGTGGGGCGTTTTCGTCATATATGCAAGCTTAGGGCCGACATTATTCGGGTCTCATGAAAAAACATTACAGGCGATTGAAGCTGGTATTTTAGCAAGTGGTGTTCTATTTATTTTATTAAGCTTGTTCGGCCTCATTGAAAAAATTTCTAAATTGTTTACACCTGTTGTAACCGGTGTGTATTTACTACTCCTCGTCTCTCAATTAAGTGGATCTTTTCTTAATGGAATGCTTGGCGTTGGCTATCGTAAAGAAGGTGTTGACTTACATGTTGCCGGTCTATGTTTTGTTTTAATCGTCTTTACATTTTTGTTAATACGAAAAGGTCCTGCTGTGGTAAGGCAATATGCGATTTTAATAAGCCTAGCTATAGGCTGGGTCTTATTTGCCTTATTCGATCTCGCGATTCCGATTGAAAGGCCAAATCAATTTATTGCTTTTCCGCAAATTTTTGCCTTTGGTGAACCTGTATGGGATACCGGGATGATCGTCACCTCCGCATTTATTACGTTGTTATTACTAGCGAATTTAATTGCAAGTATTCAAGTTGTGGACCAAGTATTAAAAAATCAAGGAATTCAAAATGGTGAGACTCGCTACCGTCAAGCGGGCTTTATGACAGGTATTAACCAACTATTAGGCGGTTTCTTTTCTGCCATTGGTTGTGTACCAATTTCAGGAGCAGCTGGCTTCATCGCAACAACGAAAATCTCAGCAAAACTTCCCTTTATTATCGGGAGTGTACTCGTTATCACTATGAGCTTTTTCCCAGCGATTACTTCGTTTTTCGCGGCGCTCCCAACGCCTGTTGGTTTCGCGACCATTTTTACTATTTTTGCAAGTATGATTGGTTTAGCGTTTGAAGAATTTGATAAGGTACAAGATGCAAAACAAGCAAGATATGTTATCGGCATTTCTCTTTTAACAGGGATTGGGGCAATGTTTGTTGCCTCAAGTGCATTTAAAGGGATCCCACCAATCGTCACTTCTCTATTAAATAACGGGTTAGTATTAGGAACTGTTGTGGCGATTTTCGTTGATCAATTGACGAAAAGTCGAACGAAGTAACGGGTTTGGGGCCTTCCAATTATGTTGGGAGGCATTTCCCCTCCAAAAAAATAACCCCCGACAAAATATGCCGAGGGTACACATGCCTATTAAAATGGACAAATTAATGTTTCAAATCAACATAAACGACGCGAACACCATGTTCATCCAAATTATGCTTAATCTTTTCTGTTGTCGGTTCATCAATACCTTTTGGTAAAGTAATCATAATTCTTCTTATATTAATGGCATCACTATCTAGTGAAAGCACACTTTTTACCGAAGAATATTTATTAATGATTTTTAAAATTTTGGCCAATACACCTGGATAGTCGTTTGTCGCTAAAGTTAACGTCACACCACCGTTTTTATTTGCTAAAGAATCCTCAAGGAAGTCAATCACTTTCGAATGCGGAAGAATGCCTAAAAACTCTTCTTGATCATTAACGACTACGAGAAACGGAAGGCGACGAATGGTCAAAAATATATCTAAAAACGAACTTTCTTCTTTAATAAATGCTTTTTGATCCTTGATGACTTCTGTTACCGGATTATCGTAAGCTGTTTCTCCTTTTTCTAATATATGTACTTTATACACATTTCCAAGGAACCTTTTCTCATCTTCATCTAAAACAGGTATACAACGATAACCCGTTGAATACAACAAATCTAATGCTTCTTTCAACGTATTGGTTTCTTTACAAAAGACAACTTCTTCCTTTTTTATGTAATTCCCTTTTACTAACATCTACTATCCCTCCTATAAAGAGCTTATTATATTATTTCCTTATGACTTGCTATTTTACCTTCATACATGAAAAAAATTATGAAGAAATAGCCGTATTTATTGGAGTCATTTTGTATGTTTTTTTAAATAGTGGAATTTTTATCGAAAAACAAGTCCCTTTTTCTATTTGACTATTAACATCGATTGTCCCTCCCATAGCATGAATAATCCGATACGTCACCATCATACCAAGACCGGTTCCTTTTTCCTTTGTAGAAAAATAAGGTTCACCAAGTCGATTGATTTGCTCCTTTGACATCCCTTTTCCCGTATCTGTAATATCAATATGTACATGAGTATCTGATGAAGTCATATGAATTTTTAGCTGACCACCTTGTGGCATGGCCTCAATACCATTTTTCACAATATTCAACAAGCACTGTTGCAATTTCTTACGTTCTCCCAAAACGAAGTATTGTTCTTGTTTAATGTGCGTGTCCATTTCAACGGAATTCATATTCGCAAAAGGCGTCATAATTTGGACAACATTCTCAATCTGTTTCTTCACGTCAATCACTTCTTCTTCATCAACCGTTGGCTTTGCAAACGTTAAGTACTCATTAATAATGGCTTCTGCTTGATCCAATTCTTTAATCGCAATATCAATATAATCATGCTTATTTTTATGTACTTCATCATACAAAAGTTGCATAAAGCCTCGACTCGTTGTCAACGGGTTTCGAACTTCATGGGAAATACTCGCAGCTAAATGGCTCACAATTTCCAGCTTTTCCGCCTTGATAATACGCTGAAACATTTCGAAATTTCGGACAACCATTTCTGTTAGGAATACGACAATGATCACTCCAACAATTTGTCCAATCATCAGTTTTATGAATAGCAAAGATTCAATCATCGTTTGAAACTGCCATGTTACAAAAAGGAGATAAATAATCGTTGTTATTAAGGTCATTCCAACACTTAACAACATTTTATAAAATATATTCATTTTTAAAAATGATTTAGAAAATAACGGGACAATTGAAGCAAATAGAAAATTCTGAATAAAGAAGGAAGCAAAATTTATACCATCAAAAAAGAAAAAGTGAAAAATGATGATGATCGCAAACATTTTATAACTTAACCTAAATCCACCATATAATCCCGCTATCAAAAATGAAATTTGTCGAAAATCGAATGTGAAGTTATCGTGGATGGATATTGGAAACAACATACAAAGAACCATGGCTGATACAGGTAATAAAGGCTCTATCCACTTTCTTACCTTACCGAGATAATTTGCATTAATAGGAAAATAAATCACTTGAACAAATAATAATGGAAGAATAATAAAAAGCAGATTATTCAGTATTTCTTTCGTTGCCATTCCCACTATGCCCACCGCCATATCCTATTTTTAATTATTCTACCATAAACAATTGACTCCAAAAACAAAAATAACGAAAAATGATAAAATCATATGAATAATTTGTCCTTTCAGTCTATTTTGAAATTAATAACAAAATACCTCCCCTTAAATACTATACTATTCTAACAATCTTTTAATCGAATATTGTTTTACTATAGTAAAAACTTCAATGTTCACAGGTGCTTACGCTCACATTTTAATTGTGCAGTTTAGTCGTTCGTTTACATTTTCATAACAAATTAGCAAAATACTATTCATCGCTTTTTATACTGTATTATGATAGAAGTGTCAAAACCCAAATCATGGTAAGGAGGCTTTTTAAGATGAGCAAGAAAGTATTGATTGTTGCTGGAGATGCGGTGGAGTCTTTAGAAATTTACTACCCTTATTATCGTTTGTTAGAGGAAGGGTTTACGGTAACAATTGCTGCACCGAAGAAAAAGAAATTACATACGGTTGTCCATGATTTCATCGGTTGGGATACGTATGAAGAAAAACCGGGTTACTTAATTGATGCCCATACTTCATTTGCAGAAATAGATCCAACTGAATACGATGCTCTCGTTATTCCTGGTGGACGTGCCCCAGAATATATACGTCTTGATGAAAACGTACCAAACATCGTCCGTCATTTCTTTGAAGCAGATAAACCTGTTGCAGCCATTTGCCATGCGTCCCTTGTACTTGAAACCATTCCTGATGTTGTGAAAGGTCGTAGCATGACAGCATACATTGCTTGCAAACCAGGTGTTGAAGCGATTGGAGCCAATTACATTACGGACACAACTCATGTAGACAACAACCTCGTTTCCGCTCATGCTTGGCCAGACTTACCAACGTTTATGCGTGAATTTATTAAACTATTAAATAAGTAATTAAAAATAGGCGCTCTATGGAATAGAGCGCCTTTTATAATAAGAAACATTATGATCCTGGCGGCAATACTAAGTAATAAACACTTGTAAAGAAAACAAGGGCGATAAGCGTAGCACTATATGCTTTCCATGCTTTTAAGTTTTGAGACACTTCGATTACTTTCACTAATATTAAATAAATCCAAACGAGCGAAATGATAAGTAAAATATACATGAAGACGGATGTGTTACTACCTGTGCTAAAGGAAATAATTGCAGGAAAACCAATAATAATTGGCACGATTGCGAAGCTTGTCAGTCGATTTAATACACGTAGTAAACCCGGCCCCCCAAAAGCTCTTCCTCCAGCCCATAATAGGAACGAAAGTCCAACTCTCGTAATAAAAATCATAAAAATACCAAGTACTAAGACAAACGAAAACGCAAAAACTTGTAGTAGTTGAGAGTCAAATTTTATATAATCTGCAGGGATGTACGTGTAAAAAACAAGTCCATAACATACACCAACAAGCAATGTAAAGATTGTCGCCCATTTCGAATAGTTTTCTGAATGGACAATTTTAGAAATAGATTCTTTATTTAATAGAAGGGTTTGAAAAATTAATGATAACGCGCTCATGTACTCACCTGCTTTGAATGTAAAGATGTACGGATAAAAAGGTGAAGGAAACCTTCACCTTTTCCTATTAAAAATGCCATGGAGAAATGGCCCAAATGATTGTTAATGTGCTAACGACTAAAACAATCATCGCACCGACTAAACTATTGTATCTTGCTGGATTCACATCACTCCACCCGTGAATACGTTCGATTAGTTTATGATCCTGCTTTGTTGTTAACTTAGTTTGTAAGCTTGGCATTTTATTCGTAATCATGGACACGACAACTAAAATGATAAATGCTACCGGAACACATAGCATAGCACCTGATAAACCAAGGCTATCTGTTAAAGCATGACCACTTACGACAATACTCGGGAATACAAATGGTGAAACAACAATATATAATAAGCCTGATATAACAACTGAAGCAATCGCCCCATATTTATTCGCACTCTTCCACCAAACACCCATGAGGATAATTGGCGCATTTGTGACAGCTGCTAATCCAAACGCCCAAAGAATACTAACGACAAGAAATGATGGTGGCTTGATGGCTAATAAAATACTAACAATCCCACCTAAAGCAATGGCAATATAGCCAATACGTATTTTTGTTTTCGTTGTTATATTTGGCATTAGCGTTGTAATAATATCTTGTGAAAGTAAAGCACCAATTGCTAATAAATTCCCACTAAGAGTAGAAATACCAGCTGAAATCGCTCCTGCAATTACGAGAGCCGTTACCCATTCAGGGTTATAGACAAGATTTAAAATAATCGTTAATTTATCCGCATCAGCTGCAGAGATGATATTACCATTCGTACTATTAAAGAACACGCCGGCAAATCCCATGGTGTATGTAGCTGAAAAAACAAGTCCTAAGATGAGGGCAAACCAAACCATTGCTTGTCTAGCACTTTTTAAACTAGAGGCCGTATAGATGCGCATAGCTAGATGAGGAAGTCCTAAAGAACCTAAAGTTAATGCCGGAATGATTGCAAAATACCACTTTACGCCAAATTGATAATCAAAGAAGTCTGGAACAGCTTGTAACATCGATGGAACCATGTCCGTATATAATAGCGGCGGGAAATACCAACCTGTTGAACCCATCGCCTTCATAATCGCGCCTAAAGGAACGATGAACATCAAAGCAATAATCACCATTTGAACGGCAGCATTATTTGTTGCCCCTCTCATCCCACCTATCGTTACATAACCTGTAATTAATAGTCCACCTACAAATAATCCGGTCATATAAGGAATACCAAACAGCATTTCAAATGTTTTCGCAATTCCAATCATTTGTCCTAATGCATACATTATGGAAATTAAAATCATCCAGATTGCAACAATCACGGCCGCCGACTTTCCATACCTTTCCTTAACGAAGTGAGCCGGAGAATATGCGCCCATACGTCGGAGGCACGTTCCGTAAATAATTGTAATCAATGGAATAGCCAAAATCATTTGTATCCAAATGAAAACGAAAGGAGCTTTTAAATTTAAGATTAGTCCTGTTACTCCTAAAAATGTTGCTAAACTCATATACGTTGAAGCCATTGCTAAACCATTTTTAACAGGCCCTACGCCACCACCTGCAACATACAAATCTTCTACCGATTTACTAGCTCTGTTTGAAAACCAACTAATAATGTAAAACAATATAAAGGATGCGATCACTACACCTAAGCCAAGGATAGGATTTTCTAATTGCCATGATTGCTGCTCCATATTAGATAACCTCCTTATCTTGGATTTCTTGGTTTCTTCGGTCTTCCTCTTCAATGGCTTTATCGATATGATCGCCTATCTTACCAGCAATTAGCGTTAGGAAAAATACACCGAACCATCCAACCAAAACAGGTACGATATACATAATTGGAAATCCAAATAAGTTACCTTCTACTGGAAAAATCGAAAATAATAACCCCATATGACCCGCTATTAAAAACAAAGCAGATAAAATAATCGTAAACCAAACTTCTTTTTTATAAGCTCCCATCAATACCCACCTTTTCAGAAAAAGTTTTTCCGCATATTTTGAAGCGCTTACATCGGTGTTTTTACTATTAAATTACTAATCTAGACTGAACGTTCAGTCGATTCAAACAAACTACCCCTTTGTTTACAAATGAAAATTAATTCAAGTTCAATAGTGTTTCCAAAGAATTTTTTCTAGATCGATGCCGAACAATTGCTCATGTTGCCTCAACAAGCCTCCAGTTTGTTATGAGACACCCTTTCGAACAACCGCTCATTTTTTATTTATATTAACCCACCACATCCTCTCTACAATTTTTTAATTATTATTACACGTTTATTATACACGAATTTTTAGAATATTGTTATAATTCATTAATATTTTTAAAAAATATTTTACTTCAAATTTCTGAAGTAGTCATAAATTACACCCCAACTATACGAAATAAATCTATGGGATTGATTTTTAACGAATTGATATTTTTATTGAACACCGATATAAAATTGTGCTAATATCCTTATGGAATTTTAAGGTTGTTGAAAGGGGTTCTATACTTGAAAAAAACACTACTTTCCCTACTAACTATCTCAATACTATCGATCGATACTTTCCAAGTTGATGAAAAAAATATAGTCCTATATATTTTTTGCCTATATTAAAAACCAAATTCAAAAAGGGCTATCCCTATGGAACCCTAAATCGATTTTTAAGCAAGTTACTGCTTACGAAAAAAAAGCTGTCCCCAATTAGCGTAAAAAGGGACAGCCTCCATTTAATAACATTTCAACCTACCATTCAAAGCTTCTCTCTCATCTCTTTCCTCAATTTAACGAGCTCATCAAATTGATAGAAAAAGCGTATTTTTTCTTCTGCCATTGTGTCTCCCTTTGGCTTCTCATCGACAATGAATCGCATAAATGACTCAGCTATGTCTTCTTCTGGATTCGTCATAGCATATTCTGATATAAACTTCGACTTATGTTTTTCATAAAACTGATTCATTGCTTCATCACTTTCAGCTTCCATGGCCTTTTTCCACTCTTCATGAATGTCCTTCCAGAACGTTTCGTAAAATTGATTTAAATAAGCGTCCTTTTTTAAAGTGCCTTCGTCCGTTGTATACGTCTTGGTATCTTCTTCTACATCTTGCATTTGTGTATCATTTAACGTCATAATGTGGCCTAATTCATGAATAATGGTATCTTGTATATCTTTTATTACTAGTTTGCCCTTTGAATCAAAGGCATCTTTTTTATCCACTCCAAGTAGCCATGTTTGATTCGTGTCGTCATTCGGCACAACGTATGCTAACATTTCATCTTTTCCATCTGTCCCAACTTCGAAGCTCGTTATGCGACTCATAATTTTTTCAGGAACAATCTTCGTTACATAACTCCAAATTTGTTGGTGCTGTTCATCTTTTTCAAAATCGATCTTGCCATTTTTTACTTGATATGTCCTTTCTTCATTAAATTCATCGTCTTGTTCTTCATCCGAAGCCAACTCTCCTGTTAAATCACTCACAACAGATTCAAATTCTGCCCAATATTCTTCGGAAGCTTCACGATCTCCTTTTTCTTCAAGCTGAATAATTTCTTGAAAAATTGATTTCAACTCTTTTCTTTCTTCCTCAGTGAAAAATGGTTCATACAATTCACCATCATTTTCTTCATTACTTTTTGCGTGATAGCTTTCCGCTTTCTCAAGGGGTTTCTCATCACCACTTGTCTTTTGAATAAATATACTTCCTAAAAAAAGACTAGCTGTTATAACACCAATTATCGCTATTATTCTTGTTTTCATACGTTTATCTCCTCTCTCTTTACGATCTTTGTTGCCATTATATAAAGGTAAACTAAAACAAAACATAACCGAACCTTACATAATCCTTAAATATCCTTGTCGAAAAACATTTCCATGATATGATAAGAAAGAAAAATTTGTAACATGGAGGTTCCTTATGTCAAATTTCATTTTCATTGCCGAAGATGACGAGGATATTAATCATTTAGTGGCCCTTCATTTAAGAAAAGAAGGTTATCAAGTATTTCAAGCATTTGATGGACTAGAGGTGCTAAAACAATTTCAAAAAAAGACGCCGGATTTATTAATTCTTGATGTGATGATGCCAAAAATGGACGGATTTCAAGTATTACAAGAGGTGCGCAACACGCATAAAGTGCCTGTAATTATGCTTACAGCTAGAGGACAAGACGAAGATAAAGTGCTCGGTCTTGGGCTAGGAGCTGACGATTATGTCGTCAAACCGTTTAGCATTATCGAACTCGTCTCTCGCGTTCAGGCACAAATTCGTCGTTACACACAATACGGTCGAAAAGAAGAGCCTACCCTCATCGTCAACGGAGCTCTTGAATTTGATCCATTCAACGTAACTGTAAAGAAAAATGGCATATTCCTTGATTTGAAACCGAAAGAACTAAAACTTTTATCTATTTTGATGAAGAATATCGGAAGGCTATATACGAAAACACAACTGTATGAGCTTGTGTGGGATGAGCCCTACTTCGGTGATAGCAATACGATCATGGTCCATATCAGTCGCTTACGTGAAAAAATCGAAGATGATCCTAAACACCCAACTTATATTAAAACGGTAAAGGGGTTAGGGTATAGGATGGATCGCCATGGTTCATAAAAAAGCACCATCGATTACGAAACAATTTTTCACAAATTATGCTCTTTTATTTTTCATTTTACTTTCTTTAGTCGGGGTGACTTCCATTGCTAACTATATTTATGTCGAATCGATGTATGAAGAGGTAGATGATGATTTTGTAGAGAACATTTATGTAGATATGAAAACATTCGGAATAGAAGAAGCCTTTTCACTTAGTGGACTTCCAAGCAATGCTTATATTGAATATATTAGCCCAGAAAATAAAGTGTTGGCTCAATATAATAGCGATCATCCTATTGGCTTTGCTTATGATCAAAAAGAGTTATTAAGAGAAAGCAATCATTCTAATTCTATCAATTTATATATACCAAAGAATGACGAAAATTTTTTACTATTGTATTTTCCAGAAGTTAATTCGACTATGACGCTTGATGATGTTTTTATTTTCACTACCGTTTTTTTTATTGCCAGTCTAATAATCGTGTTGATGGTTTATGTAAAGCGTACATCCATTCAAATAATTCAACCGATCCAAAAGCTACTTGGCGGCATTCGCTCCATCTCATCCGGAAATTATAATACAACGATTCAATTTCAAGCCAATCGGGAGCTAAATGAATTAAAAGAGGCCATCAACGATATGGCACAAAAAATTCACAAAGAAATACGCTTACGTGAAAAATCAGAATCGAATCGCAAACAACTTATATTAGATATTTCCCATGATTTAAAAACACCGTTAACGAATATTCAAGGGTATGCTGATACGTTGCTCCAAATAAATGATTTAAATGAGGAAGATCGAAATAAATATCTTCAAATCATTGTAAACAATAGTAAGCGCGCAAACAAACTGTTTCAAGATTTATTCGAGCTGTCTCATATGGACATGCAAGAAACTGTATTTTCATTAGATAAGTGTGATTTATCCGAGTGGTTGCGCTTAATGCTCCATACGTATGTGGATGAATTCGAAGAAAGAAACATAGATTACGAATTCGATCTTCCTGAACAACCGCTATATGTCAAGGTCAATCGAGAAAAACTAGAGAGAGCAATTAGCAATTTACTTAACAATAGTATGGAGTATAGTGAAAAGTCGATACGAATTACTCTGAAAGAAGAACAAAACAGCGCCATTCTCATTATGGAGGACAAAGGAAAGGGAATTCCGATAGAGCTTCACGAATCGATTTTCGAACCGTTTGTCCGTATCGATAGCGCAAGAAACGTAAAAAACGGCGGGACAGGCCTTGGCTTAGCCATTACGAAAAAAATCATTGAAAAACATCAAGGTACTATTACACTAGATCCAACTTATAAAGCAGGCTGCCGTTTTATCATTCAGTTGCCACTGACTCAGAATTGATAAAACGGGGGTCTCCCCCTCTACTTTTTGGCTGACCTGAAGAAAAATAACGTATAACAAGCTTAACGGGCAAATTGAGGCGCATAGCCTTTAGAAGGACGTACATCATTTAATGAAAGAAAACACAAAACGGGCTATTGCATATAAAAACATCTTGGAAATCTCGTCTCATCTTACAATGTCCATCATTCATCCTTTTTCATTTCTAACTTTATTTTTTTAATTTCCTCCTCGGATAATTCTGTTATTTCTATTATCGTTTCGATGTCGTACCCCTTTAAAAGCATCTTTTCAGCAACAGTTTCTTTTCCTTTTTCTATTCCTTTCTCTATTCCTTTTTCTATTCCTTTCTCTATTCCTTTTTCTATTCCTTTTTCTATTCCTTTCTTTTCATAAGAAGTGATCATCTCCATTATTTTCTCTCCTTCCTTTCTATGCATCTTTTTCACCTCACGATTTAGCTGTTCCCCCACCTATCGTCCTTGCTTACTAGAGAATCTTGAGGTGGGGGTCTTACTGCCTATTAAGAGTGGAATTTGCTGTTGTTTTCACGATGAACCGATAATCACTCAAAATATCACATCACGAATGATCGTTAGCGTTCATTTTCTTTTTTATTTTTTTAATTTCCTCCTCGGATATTTCCGTTATTTCTACAATCGTTTCGATGTCGTACCCCTTTAAAAGCATCTTTTCAGCAACAGTTTCTTTTCCTTTTTCTATTCCTTTCTCTATTCCTTTCTCTATTCCTTTTTCTATTCCTTTTTCTATTCCTTTCTCTATTCCTTTTTCTATTCCTTTTTCTATTCCTTTCTTTTCATAAGAAGTGATCATCTCCATTATTTTCTCCCCTTCCTTTCTATGCATCTTTTTCACCTCACGATTTAGCTGTTCTTCTTCTTGCTCCGAAAGTTTTAGATAGGTTTCAAAAAAGCCTATGATTAACTGTTGTTTCGCAGGATCTAGCTCCATACGTACTAACATTTTTAAGAATTCTATTTTTACTTGTACTCGTTCCCTTTTAGTATACCCCATTTTGCTCAATAGAGCTGAAGCAACTGGGTTTCCACTTTGTAAGTAACGGCGCCAATTTTGTTTTTTTAGCTCTATCGTTAAATAATGAAATTGCAGGACATCCATAAACGGAAATTGAATTGAAAACATTTGTGGTTCATTTCGGATTGAATCATAGCTGAAGATTGTAATTGGAAGGATTTTCGTGCGATATTTTTCATATAAACGACTAAAATACAAAAACATTCGTTCGTTAAAGTTTTTTTGAACATAGTTCTGTGATTCTATATGGATTACAATGAGTCCATCTTCTCCTTTTAACTTCGTTTGAACTAACAAATCGACTCGATATTTCTCACCTGCTGTTACATCTGTATAAATTTCTTCCGATAAAAAGTTTATGTACCGAAAGTCAATGTGCTCATACACCTTTGGGAAAAACAAAAGAATAAATTCTTCAAAAAAGTTTGAAATGAGCTCTTTGAATAAGCGATCATGATCAACTGCACGCATCAATTAGCCTCCTTTTTTACAGAACATTTGTTCTTATATCTATAGTATATTCTACTTTGAAATGTTAATCAACCAAAAAAAGCATGGCAAATGTATATTTACCAAGCTTTTTATGATCCGCTCTATTTCCGTATTATTCATCTAATTCTTGAATCACATCGCGAATGGCTTGCTTCATCTTTTTATATTCGATTTTTTCCCACTGCTTTAAAAAAGGGATAAATGCTTGATTTTTCGTTTCCTTCACTTTTTCTAAAAACAACAACATCATGCCACGATTTCGATCCTTTAAGTATTCCATACTTAATGGCTTGACATTTTGGTTAACCCACTGTTGCCATTCCGCTAGTAGTTCATCTGCGTATTGATCTCGCTCAATTTCCCAACCCTTTTCGGAAAAGACGATTACAGGTAGACGACCGCTATATTCAATTTCTAAGTAATCACTCAAAATCATCCAATCAATTCGGTGTTGAATTTGATCAATCGTTAAATGTTGATAGTAACCATACTTTGGATTCTCGTTCAATTTCAACTCCAACACTTTTTTATCTTTAGAACCTTTTAAGATTTTAGCAAGTAATGCTCGTCCGCCAACTGCGATCAAATCATCTGCCGCCCGTAAAATCGCTTTTATCTCATCTCTTGATAATGATCGAACATCACCTTTGTTCAAATGTACTTTTACTCTTCGTTTCCTTGCCATGTTTCTGTTAACTCCTTAGAAAGAATGGAAATTCATCATCTTTTGAAATATAACGTTTCTTTTCGCTTATTACTTCTCGAGTAAAACCATATGGAGCACCGTTTGATGTATATCCGGCGATACATAAAAATGATTGATCCACACATTTTTCATACTTTTGTATCGTTCCCTTTGCCTCAATTTCGAGTTGAACATTCTGCTTCTTCTCCGAAATCAAGCTCTTTAATAACCTAAACCTTATCTACCCCGTACTACTTACTGTACCCTTTTCCAATATCTTTTCCTTCGTATGTTTTGACCCATTCTATTGTATCTTAAAGTCTAACACGACACAGTCATCTTTTCTTCTAGTTACATTCCTTAGTCGGGAAATGATAAAAAGGATTTTTCCACTCCATTAATGTCCCGTAATTACACGATTCTTCATCCTCTAAATAGTTCGCTACCACTTGAACAGGCATGCGGCCGCAGCGAAGAAGGAAGGTAATGACAGGATCTTTTAAGTCGCCTTTTACAACCGAATCTAAATATTGTTGCGGCGTCATTTCATTTGCTTTTTTACAGTACCCTGGCATTCTGCCTCCACCTAGTAACCGCACCAACCCTTTATGAATAACGACGTCATACATGGCAAACATTAACCATTTACCCAACCCAAATGTTCGATAGGATGGACGAACACAAATATCGACAACATATAACGTATTGCCATTTGGATTATGATTTCGTATATAACCATTATCTGTAATCTCTTCCCATGTATGCTCTGGATGATTTGGGTCAAAATCAACCAATAAACCAGTTATCGATCCGGCTAGCTCACCGTCAACTTCAACACATAACGCTCCTTCTGGAAACAACGTAACATGGTTTTTCAACTGTTCCGTATTCCACCATAATTCAGACGGGAATGGTGGAGGAAAACTCTCTTGCTGAATGTGGATTAATCCAGAAAAGTCCTTTTCTTCATAATTTCGAATCAATGCCGGGATTGGCCGATCCTTGTCAAAAACGTAAAATTCCTTTCGATACATCATCGCACCACCTTGTCGAATGGAATCGTCTTATTTCCAATCAGGATAAAGATCAATACGGCGATCACGCCACGTTGTAACTGAACCACGCTCACGAACTTTATATAACAAGTCTAAATCGAGATCAGCTGTCACAATCATATCATTGTTGATTTCCCCTTCTACTAAAATACCTCGAGGAGGAAATGGAATATCATTTGGCGTAATCACTACTGCTTGACCGAAATTTGCTCGCATAAAATCAACGGTAGGGAGTGACCCTACTGTACCCGTACCAACGACATATACTTGATTTTCTACCGCTCTTGCATGGCTCGTGTAACGAACGCGGTGAAACCCATGACGATCATCGGTACAAGATGGGCAAAAAATAACATCCGCCCCTTTTGCCTTCACCATTCGGACGATTTCCGGGAATTCAATATCATAACAAGTTAACATGGCGATCGTACCTTTTTCCGTCTCAAACACCTCTATGCTATCACCTGGCGTCATATTCCATTCATTCACTTCCGTTGGGGTCATATGAAGCTTTGCTTGCTCTTTAACTGTCCCATCCGGATAGAACAAATGAGCTACATTATATAACCTCTCACCTTTCCGAATGACATGCGTACCCCCAATAATATGAATCTTTGTTTTCTTGGCAAGATCTATAAATAAGGAGCGATACTGCTCTGTAAAATCAGGTAAATCTTGTATGGAAAGTGATTGCCCTTGAGTATTCCCTATGGACATAAGCTGCGTCGTGAAAAATTCCGGGAATAAAACAAAATCCGCCTCAAATTCCTCTGCAGTTTTCACATAATGTTCTACTTGATTAGCAAATTCATGAAAGGATTGTATTGTATGAAGATGGTATTGAACAGCTGAGACTCTTAGTTTCATAAAGTCCCTCCTTCAGTTGTTATTAGTTTAGAAGAAAAATTCTAATTCCATCATAACAAATATACACTTTTATGTAAGTAAGCGTAATTGAGATTTCCTCTCCTTCTTTTAAAAAAGTTTTTTCATCGGATGTTTCACACACACCGTATGCTCAATGTTATGAACTAGCAATATTGATACGGTCAACATTTTTTAAAATGTAATTTACCTTACATATAAAATTTCTAAACCACGATAATATAAAAAGTGTACTACTACAAAATAAATGATTCTCTGTAATATAAGGAGGAAATACCCATGTCAAAATTTTTGCTCGGAGATAAAATCCCAAACTTTACTCTACCTTCTGCTTCAGGAAATGAATTTTCTTTTGAATCACATCAAAAAGAGCATTCAAAATGGCATCTCATTATCTTTTTTAGAGGTGCATGGTGCCCTGTTTGTGTCCAAGATTTAAAAGATTTAGAAGAAAATAAAGGATTTTTTGAGAGCAAGAACGTTCATTTAATAACTATTTCTACAGACACATTAAGCAACCTTAAAAAAATGGTAGAAGATCATCAGTTTTCCTTTCCGGTTTTATCTGATGAGAATCTAGAAGCTCTAAAGTCATTTGACGTATTTTATCATAGTGAAAATGCACCGTATGAAGACCATGGAGTGCATGGGGAACCGGCTTACTTCTTAGTTGATGAAAAAGGAAAATTACTTTATCAACAAAAACAAACAAGCCCATTCGGAAGACCATCTGCAACAGAGTTAAGAAAAATTGTGCAGTATATTGGGAAGAATTTAAAATAAAGGGAAACTTCATTCAGTAGTTTTTTTTCGACAGGATGTCCTAAAGGCACTTGTGACCCACAGGATGTGGGGGTCTTACTCCCGTTAAGAGTTGGATAAAAGAGCTGTCTAAAAAGTCCATACTAGGATAAAATACTCCAAAAATTAAGACCTAAAAAATGCTGAAACCTCAACATTCTTTAGGTCTACCTTTTTAGATTTTGGGGCGTAAATACTACTTTTCGGACAGACCTTTTGTTGATATTATTTTTCTTAGTAAGGTTAGATTATTGCAAGTTAAAGAAAACATGTCCCCCTAGTAATTCTTCATAACGAAGTTGTGCCTCTTCTCCTGTTTTCACTAAACCAGAAATATAACCTTCTTTTTCACTTCCTACGTACATTTCAAAACTAAAATCAGGTTCAGTAGTCCCAGTTATATCACCGCTATAAATATCTCCGCTTTCACTTACCATTGTGAAATTTATAATTCCATCAATATGAAATGGCAAGTCTTCTGTTTCAGATTCTACAAATTTTACTTTTGTTTTCGCTAAAACCCACTCATACCCTTCTGGAGCAGGTTCATTAAACTCATTCATAGATTTTAATTTTTGATATGCATCATCACCGCGAATCACTTCTACTACCGTTAAATCAAACTTTATAGGGAAGGACTCACCTTCATCATTATATAATTCGTCATCCACTGTAGCTGTTGCCTGGAATGGTACAGGATTAGATCGAGAACCTAGTTTAGATTCTGGCTCTTCTTTTTTCTCCGTTTCTTCTGGAGTATCAGCATCTTGTTGTTGATTTGCATCTTCTTTTACCGTAATATCTTTTGTATCTTGACCACATCCTCCAAGTAAAACGATGCTCAATAACCCAAAGAAAAGTAGGTTAAGTATTTTGTTTCGAGTAGTTTTCATGTTCCTTCCTCCTCATATTTTTTAGTGTATTTGTTATTCTTTTTCTTCTTCCTCCAAATCATCTGGATAAACAATTTGGTCAAATATTTCTTGGGTAGCTTCGTCTTTTAAAAATATGGTTACTTTATAATTATCTGGATCAACACCATTAAAGAGCTGGTACATCATTCCTTGCATACCTAAGCCCAATGCAGCAAAACCATCAAAACTATTCTCATATTTCCCTTTGTCCACCTCTAGAGTAAATTCCGAAAATGAATGATTATGAGTAATATCCTTGATTGATACATAATCTTCACTATTTATTGTTTCTTCAATTGTTTCATTCATACTTGTTTCTAATTCTTTCATCATTTCTTTATGCTTTGCTTTAGACATTTTATACGTAAGAGAGCCGTCGTCATTTTTCGTGACATCGGTAATTCCCTCTTCTTTCGCATCTGCAATAGCAGCGTCTATATCTTCGCCCTCAAACATTGAAGCTGGCAATGTAATTTCTACATTTAATAGACCTTTTTCAACATCAACAGTTTGATCTTCTGTATGTTGCTCAGATTTTTCACCTTTACTAGCATTATTCTCTTGATCATTATTTGAACAAGCTGCAAGAAAAGTGATAAGTAGAGTACAAAGTATGTAGGTAAATCTTCTCATGCATAATCCTCCTCGTAATACTATTTATGTGAAAATTGGAACCTCCATACAATTATACTTATTTTTTAAAAGAATTCTAGTAGTTTTTTACTAGAAATAATTTTAAATTAATCCTTTCAACAGTAACCACCTCATTATAATTTCCAAGGAAAGTTTCGTGACTTCATTTGTGATATGGATGACACCTATCTCAATTGTTATTTAGTTCACTTGAAATCCTATCCAAACAAAAAGGACGAACCATTTAATAATATCAATCAATGGTTCGTCCTAAGTAATGATTCCGACTGGGCTCGAACTAGCGACCTCCACCTAGTCAATTTTGATCTGTAAAATAAAATGGAGTAATCTCTCATGTAAATAAGTCTTAAACATCATAATCAAATAAATTAATTACTTGACTCTTGCAAAAAAATTGTTATGAAAATGAACAAAAACAAAACCGTAATCCATTCGCATCTAGTTCCCCAGATACTGGATTACCGTTTTGGCCGAACAATTTATTTTGTTAACAATAAGACTTCTCTAGAGTCCTTACTCTCAAATGAAGGCAATCCACACTCAAAATCAACCTTAAGCCACCAATTAGGGGTAGACTTTTCATTAATATAATTCACTATAACTTGTGGCTTTGCCCCATATTCTAGAAGAGAAAAAATCGCTTTACTGTAAAAGCCCGGAACATACCCTAATTGCTTTCCGTTGTCAGTGTATATGCCTACTGCGTTCTGGTCAACCGGATTAGTTGGTTCTTGCACTAACTTCAATGGTTGGTTCAAAGTCAACCAATTAGGCCATTCAATTGGCAAATTACGGTGTCGCATTCCGTGAACAAAAAAGGATGTATAAAGCTTCCCATTACTTTCAAGACGCAATGGTTGTTCAAACGAATAAGTATCATTCGCTAAACGACCTCGTGTCTGCTGTAATAACTCCATCTTTGAACAGTTTTCGTTCAATCCAAGGTCAGACAATATAGCTTCGTAGTCAGACCGGTTTGGAGACGGTAAACGACGATCAAAAGCAGGAAAGAGCTTTTTAGACTGATAAGTTTTCGTTATTTCTGGAAATGCAGGATGTAAAATGTATCCCTTCTCAATAGCTTCTATAATTGTACGGTGACCGTTTTCATAATTGGTATAGGAAAACTCGTATATTCCATCTTTAAACGACAGTGTACCAACATGGTAATACAAACGGCTTTCCAAATCTTGCCAAACGACTAATAGTGTATGCACTTTTTTCATAACGTTGATTCACCGCTTTCAACCCATTCTAAAATTGTGTCTCTTCTAAAAGGTATTATATTTAATAGCCATACTTTTTGCGCATCGCTTAAAATACGTAAAGAATGTATATAATCCCCGTACTTTTTCACATCAAAATTCATCAATCGCCTTACATTCTCCGTAAACTCATCAGGGAAATTTACTCCATCGACCAATTCCATGAAGCCGAATCTAATTGCGTTCTCCAACGCAAAAAACGCACCAAGCAGTACGCTATTTTATGACTGTGCAATTTCGATTGTATCTTGCATTTTTTCAACTTTCTTCATACCTTTGTTGTACAATTCCCAACGCTTATCACCGTATTTTGATTCCTTTGCAAAAGTAAACAACATCAAAGTTTCGTCAATCCATTCTTCTAGTGGTTTAAACCCGTTAGTGTACTGTTTCATTTCGTTCAATCTTCGAAGTTTATGTTCGATATCGTCAACAAAGAAGTCCGAATTGCTTTCGGCGTCAAATTCATTCGAAGGTTTGTCCGCAATATCGGAAACAAGACCCATGATAACACCGATAAATTGTTCAGTAGTTGGTTTTTGTGGTGCGTCCGTGTTCGAATGAATTCGTTCAATTAGCGAACCCGTATCTTTCATAAATCCATAACCATTTTCGTATCTAACGATATTATCGTTATCACTAGAAACAATGCCTTTACTTGGAAGTTCCCAATTTGCGATATGTTTTGCAATTTCCTTATAAGGGTATTCAAGTTCCGAAATTTTAGTTACGTTCTCCGCTTCACCAAAAATAAACGTTTCAAGTTCGATTGTCTTTTGTCCGTCCATTTGATGTGCTACACCGAACGTTTTTCCCTTACCTTTATTATTAATTGCAATGTCAACATCGTTCAACAACTGTTTAGTATATTTGATTGCTTGAATCATTCTTTCGCTTGGTGCTTTCCAATCTTTTGAGGCTTCACGTTTGTTTTCCCAGTATTCTTCGGGGTCAATATGTGCCGTCCGATTGTCGTGTTCTTCGATAATTATTCCCACAAGTTTTCGTAAGTTGTCGAAATCCTTTTTAAGCGAAATCCCTTCGACTTGAATAATGTCAAGACCATTATCTAACGACATTGCTTCCAAATAGTAATAATACCCTTCGTCGTGACCCGATTGAATAAGTTTCGAATCTTCGTCGGGTGTATCATGAAATATACGATTCACTTCCGCAATATAATCCTTCGCATTTGTTGAGAAGTCGTATTTCATTTCTTCGTTCAACTTCGTGGCGTCCTTCCATGCTTTTTCGTCAACAATATCCTTTTTAGATTTATTATTTTCGGTGTTTTCCACCGCGTGTGCAACGCTTTCTTTCGATTCGATTTTCGATTCTTTGTCCGAACTACATGCCGACAATAGCAAAGATGACGCAATTATTGTTGTTCCGATAATTTGTTTCAATTGTAAAGTCGCCCCTATTCTAAATATTCTATAATTAATTATAACTTGGTTAATACATCCAAACAAAACATAAAAAGAAGGGAAAATCCCGCCATTGCTTGTTCATCCGTTTCCAATGCTTGGTTTTCGTCAAGAGGAATTAATACAAATTCAACCATTTAATAGATCAAAGAATACTACTATTGTTTGATTATTTTTATCTCCAATGAGTTTACAGCCCGACCTTCGGCGAGTTTCGCTTTATAGAAGAATTGGAATAAAGCGTCCAAATCATTGTTGGAATTCGAAAGAACACCTCTTCTTTCAGTCTTGACACGCCTTCTCGCTTCGCCAAATGCTTTTCAGTCATAACAAAAAACACGTCCTTTCTATACGTTTTATCGTAAAGAATTGACGTGCTGTTATCTGCTTCGTTTTAGCGCTGTTATCCGTATCAAGTCAACGATACAATTCAATGAAAACAAAAAACGGCAAAACGCTTATTTATCAACGCTTTACCGTCGTGATGATTCCGACTGGGCTCGAACCAGCGACCTCCACCCTGTCAAGGTGGCGCTCTCCCAGCTGAGCTACGGAATCACGTGCTGGGTATTTGGTATTTCGTGGTGACAATGATTATTATATGTAAGAACGAGAGTAAAGTCAACACTTTCCCGGAAATTTTTTGATAGATTTATGTATCTTCGAATATTTCCATGTAGTTAATAGTTGGGGTAGGACATCCTTTAATGATAAATTTCTAGACTTGCGGATAACTTTCATTATTTGCGGTTAATTTTCATAACTTGCGCCAGTTTTTGACTAACCTGCGGATTTGACCCACAACACCTGACCTCTTAATAAATTATATCCCCCGACGCAGGTCGGGGGATTTCTGTCTTCTTTATGCATTTTGTGATTTCATCGGCTTGTTTCCCTCTCGTTTCCAGACAAATTGGATGCCGATTAGAGCTGCGAATGCGACTAATCCGATTGTATCTGTCCATACGCCTGGATAGATGAGCATAAGGCCTGTTGCAATGGCGAACAGACGCTCGACCCAGTGTAAAGTGCGGAACCAGTAGCCAATCATGCCGGCACCGATGGCAATCATACCTGTGATCGCCGTAAAGATAACCCAAATTAGTTCAGTTGCATTCGTATCGATCATTAACAGTTCAGGTGATAAAACGAACATGTATGGGATAATAAAGGCTGCAATTGCAAGTTTTGCCGATTGTATCCCGGTTCGTATCGGTTCACCGCCAGATACCCCTGCTGCGGCAAAGGCAGCTAACGCTACTGGTGGTGTAATGTCGGCAATAATCCCGAAATAGAAAACAAATAAATGAGCGGATAAATCAGGAATGCCGAGTAAAATAATGGCTGGAGCGGCAATTGTTGATGTAATAACATAGTTTGCCGTCGTTGGTGAACCCATCCCTAATATAATGGCCGCAATCATCGTTAAAAATAGTGTTGGAAGTAACTTTCCACCCGCAATGTCTATTAACCCGTTGGCAAGTTTAAGGCCAAGACCTGTTTTCGTTACGATTCCGACAATAATACCTGCTGCTGCTGTTGCGGCTGCTACTGCTAATGCAGTGCGAGCACCGTCGACAAGTGCATAAATAATATCTACTAGCTTCATATTCGCTGCACGATTAATGAAGCCTACGATAATCGCAATTAAAATCGAATACAATGCAGCATGTGTAACGGTTATGCCTGACATTAATAAAACGATAACCGCTAAAATGGGAATGAGTAAGTATATTTTCTTTAACACTTCTTTACGATTTGGCATTTCTTCTTTTGCAAGACCGCTTAAGCCGATACGTTTTGCTTCAAAGTGTGTCATAATCCACACACCGGTAAAGTAAAGGATGGCTGGAATCGCTGCAGCTTTCGCAATATCCCAATACGTTAATCCACCGCCGATAAATTCGACCATTAAAAACGCTGCCGCACCCATGATCGGTGGCATGAGCTGTCCACCAGTTGATGCAGCCGCTTCAACAGCACCAGCAAACTCACGCTTATACCCCAATTTTTTCATCATTGGAATCGTGAAAGAACCCGATGTAACAACGTTCGCAACGGAGCTTCCGCTAATCGTTCCTTGCAGGGCACTGGAGAAAATCGCAACCTTTGCAGGACCTCCTGTACGTTTTCCGGCAATGGATACCGCTAAATCATTGAAATATTGGCCGACTCCTGTTTTGACAAGGAAGGAACCGAATAATAAGAATAAGAAAATAAATGTCGCCGATACGCCAAGCGGTGTCCCTAAAATCCCTTCGGTCGTAAAGAACATTGTTTGCACTAAACGCTCCAAGCTTAAGCCGCTATGTTGTAAAAAGCCCGGCATGCTTTCGCCAAAATATCCGTAAGACAAAAACAAGATGGCAATAATCGTTATCGGTAAACCGACTGCACGTCTTGTCGCCTCTAAAACGAGTAAAATCGCTAAAACCCCAACATAAAAGTCAGTATCTGTTAACAGACCGACGCGCATGACGATCGCATCAATATTTGTTGGCCAATAAGCTCCAACGTAAACACTTAATAATGCAAGGATTATATCATACCATGCAACTTGTAGCTTCCCCTTCTTTTTCTGCCCTCTACGAGCTGGAAACAAAAGAAAGATTAACGCTAAAGCAAAACCTAAGTGAATCGAACGCTGAATTTGCGCGGTAAATACCCCGAAAATCGCCGTATATAATTGAAATAATGAAAACGCTAATAGCCCGACAAACGTAATGATCCGAAAGATACCTTTTAAGTTTCGTGTATTCGATTCTGGATCATATTTTTCTAAAATCTTTTGCTGCTCTTCAGCTGATAACGTTTCGAATTTTTCGTTATTCACTGATGTTCACTCCTTTCAACTGTTGCCATAAATTTAACCGTGCTGGAATGATTCTTACCCATGTTCCCCCATCGATCCATTTTGTAAGCTTATATTTTTTCTCATCATAAATAAGTTTATGATCCGCTCTAACTTGTCCAATTCGCAAGTCGAGTGTTTGAAAGTGGCGATCCATATTGGAAATGACATATTTTCCATTCTTTTTGTCAAATCGCTCGTTTCCTTCTGCATTCGATGGCATCCCGATCGCAAAGTCTTCATACTCCAATTGTGTTTGTACAAGCTTTTCATTTTCTATTTTGTACGTTTCAATCACATCTGATAAATGAATAGAATGTGTATATTCTATTTGAAATGTGTCTGACTCTTTTAATGGAAGGAAGAGAAGTAACTGATTTGTGTCTTCAAAGTAAAAGGCTATCGTTTGTTTATAAGGAAAGAAAAAAACAAAAGCGATGAGTAAAAGAAGAAGGGGTAAAATAAAGAATCGTTTATATTTACGTAACATATCAACCCCACCCAATAAAATGAAAAAGCACACATGAAAACGATAGACCGAATGAATCGGTCTATCATTTATATTCTACTTACTCGATTATTTAACGCCCTTTTCCGTGAAATATTTGTCAGCACCTGGATGAACTGTTATATCACCAATACCGTCAAGAGCTGTTTCTGCTTTAATTAATTCACCTTTTGCATGTGTGATTTTATCTGTGTTTTCAAAAATCGCTTTTGTAATGTTGTAAACCGTGTCTTCATCTAAGTCTTCACGAACAACTAACATCGCTTTGACTGCAACTGTTGCAACATCTTCTTCAATTCCATATGTTCCAGATGGAACTGTTTCTTCCGCATAGTACGGATATTTCTCGATTAATTCTTTCGCTTTATCAGCAGAAACCGGAATAACTTTTACATCTTCAGTTGCTGCTAATGCTTCAACTGAACCGGTAGGCGTTCCAGCTGTAATGAACGCAGCATCGATATTTCCAGCTTGGAGACCATCTGTTGATTCTTTAAAATCCACATTTCGCGCTTCAATATCGTCAACAGATAAACCGTGAATCTCTAAGATTTGTAAAGCGTTTGCATTAACACCAGAACCTAGCGCACCGATTGAAACCGTTTTCCCTTTTAAGTCTTCTACAGACTCAATACCGCTATCTTTCGTTGTAATGATTTGAACGGTCTCTGGGTAGAGTGTACCAATTGCTTGTACGTTTTCTACTTTATTTCCATCAAACATTAATTCGCCGTTTAATGCATATGTAGCGATATCTGTTTGCGTAAAGGCAATTTCAGCATCGCCACCTTTAAGCGTATTCATATTTTCAACAGAAGCACCAGATGATTGTGCACTTGCCTTTAATTCTGTCTCGTCTTCGATGATACTAGCCATTGCGCCACCTAAAGGATAATATGTACCACCAGTACCACCTGTTACAATACTTAAACTCGTTACTGCTTTTCCTTTATCACCTTCACCGCCACCATTGCCTTCGTCGCCACCGTTCCCACATGCGGCCATAACCATCGCAATCGTAAGCATCACTGTGAAAAGAAGACTGCTACGTAACTTTTTCAACGTAAACACCCCTTTTATATCTAATTTTAAAACTACAAAAATATAATAACATAATCTTTGTCTTAATTGTCAAATAATAATAAAAAAATTTGGTATATCTAACAGTTAATAATAGCGTAAAATATCGTAATTTATCAAATAACAAGATTAAAAAAACTGTTTTGACGTAGTAAATCCTTAACTTAATCTGCAAGTTTATATTACTTTTTCATGTCCTACTTAACTATTTTCATCATTTGGGGTTTAGTTTCAAGTATTGGGCTTTTCTTTCATCATTTGGGGGTTTCTTTCAAGTTTTGGGGTTTATTTTCAGAAATTGAGCCTTAGATGGACCTTATTGGGGTTTTCGCTAAAAGTATCGCTCCTACCATCTTGCTGATTTCAGCCAAAATACACAAAAATCCGGCCCCCACCGAACCGGATTTCTTCCTATATTTTTATTTTTTGCTCGAGTTTTGCGAATGCGTTCGAAAAGTCGTTTTTTAAGTCCTCGATGTTTTCAAGCCCGACGCTTAGGCGAAGGAGACCGTTTGTAATCCCTCTCTTCAACCGTTCTTTTTCTGGCATTGCCGCATGCGACATTTTCGCTGGATACGATAAAATGGATTCAACAGCACCTAAACTGACGGCAAATACCGGAATTTCTAAATGCGATACAAGGGTCTTGACGGCGTTTTCGTCTTTCAATTGAAAAGAAAAAACGGCTCCTGCCCCATCGGCTTGATAGCGCTGAATACTTGATCCTGGGTGGTCTTCAAAACCTGGATAATGAACAGCCTCGACCGCTGGGTGTTGACGGAGAAATTTCGCAAGCTCCAAAGCCGTTTGTTCCGATTGTTTAAGACGGACGTGTAATGTCTTTAAGCCTCTTAAAACAAGCCAACAATCTTGTGGACCTAAAACTGCCCCGAAAGCATTTTGCAATTTATACAGCTTTTCCCCTAATTTTTCCTCTTTAACGACCGCGAGACCAGCTAACACATCACTATGTCCTGCTAAAAACTTCGTCGCACTGTGGAGGACAATATCAGCACCGAGCTCGAGCGGCCTTTGGAGTGCCGGTGTCATAAACGTATTATCAACAAACGTTAAACAGCCGTTTGCTTTCGCTAGTTTTGCAACCCCTTGAATATCAGTTACTTTCATCAGTGGGTTTGATGGTGTTTCAATGTAAAGAACTTTCGTATTGGGACGAATGCTTGATGCGACTTCATGTAAGTCCGTCATATTGACAAATGTATGGTCAATCCCAAACTTTGTTAACACATCGGCAACGACACGATACGTCCCGCCATATACATCCTCTGATACGAGAACGTGATCCCCTTTAGATAATAGAAGAAAAGCGGTCGAAATTGCGGCCATTCCCGAGGCGAAGGCGAACCCTCTCACTCCTCCTTCTAATTCTGCAATCGCATCTTCCAACGCTTCCCTCGTTGGATTTCCCGAGCGGCTATAATCATAATTCGGCGAAGCGTTAAAATCTTCTTGATGGAACGTGGAAGCATGTTGGATTGGAACACTGACCCCTTTCGTAACGGAATCAAATTTATGCTTATTGTGCAGCAATTTCGTTTGAATCGTCCATTTATTCGCCACGCGTGCTCACCGCCTCTTTTGCCGCTATTTGTAAAGCTTGCACTAAGTCTTGCTTTAAATCTTCTACATCTTCAATCCCAACGGAAAAACGAAGGAGCCGATGACAGACACCATTTTCGATACGAATTTCCTCCGGGATGTCAGCATGCGTTTGCGTTGCTGGGTACGTAATAAAGCTTTCTGCTCCGCCTAAGCTTTCCGCAAAACAGATGAGCGACAAATTTCGTAAAAACGGATCCACCCATTCTTCTTTTTGAACGCGGAATGAGATCATACCACCCCTTCCCGGATATAAAACGTCTGTGATTTCATTTAGTTCTGCTAAATATTTCGCTAAAATTTTCGCGTTTTCTTCATGCTTTTTCATGCGCAGCGATAATGTTTTCATCCCGCGAAGAAGGAGCCAGCTGTCAAAAGGTGATAGCACACTACCAATCGCATTTTGTTGATTGAAAAGCCGATTGCAAAGCTCCTCTCCTTTTGCGACAACAAGTCCCGCTAAAACATCATTATGACCACCTAAATATTTCGTCGCACTATGGACGACAATATCGGCTCCTTCCTCTATTGGTCGCTGAAGCACTGGTGTATAAAACGTATTATCAACGATGAGTAAAAGATTGTATGCGTTAGCTAATTCAGCAATGGGGCGAATAGCGGTTTCTTGCATTAATGGATTCGTTGGCGTTTCAATGAAAATCGCCTTCGTTCTTTCGTTAATACGTTCTTCCGTTTTTAGTAAAGAAGAAAAATCATCATATTGTATCCGTAGTCCGTACCGCCTGCTATCTTCTAATAATCGATACGTTCCACCGTATAAATCAGCTGATACAAGGAGCTCATCCCCAGCTGAAAATAGTGATAAAACCGTTTGGATCGCGGCCATTCCAGAGGAAAAAGCAAACCCACGATCTCCCCTTTCAAGTGTACAAATCGCTTCTTCTACGAGTTGACGTGTCGGGTTCCCCGTTCTACTGTAGTCATAGCCGGTTGATTCACCAATCCCGACATGGCGATAAGCAGTGGATAAATAAATGGGTGCACTGACCGTTCCAGTTGCAGTTTCTGAACGGTTCCCTAATTGAGCTAAAATCGTATCAATGTGAGACTTATTCATTGTTTGACTACCTCCTTAAATTTGTCTTCGGAGGCCGTGTTGTCAATCGGACCGTTACGGCAGTTTCAAGCGGAATCCTACTGACCGTTAAGAGTGGGATAAAAAACAAAAACACCTTCTTTAGAAGAAGAAGGTGTTACGTTTAAGTATGCCCCTTCTTATCTTCCAAGCATGACAAACGGCTAAAAGCTGCTTGCTGGATTTAGCACCTTGGTACAATAAAAAACGTTTAGTACCGGTTGCTGAGATTTCATCGGGCCAGATCCCTCCATCTCTCTCGATAAGAAAATAAAAATTATCAACTTTTTTTATTACTCTAAAGCATTGCGCGAATAATTTCAAGAATAATTTTAATATTTTATATTAATCAATGGATCATTTTCTTATGTGACGTTACGTTATTGTATTCTAAGCTGCACACCTGCATGAACATTTTCTTTGAAAGTTGGGATGAAACTTCATTCAGTTTTTTTCATCTTCCACTGAATGTTAGTAACCGAAAGGCCATTGTAACCCACAGGACGTGGCACTCTTCGTCTATGTTCATTTTATTCGGACCTTTACTGGCAGCTGTCCCACACCTATCTTCTTTGCTTTACGACAAATTCTTGAGGTGGGGCTTACTACCCGTTAAGAGTGGGATAAAACTCTAAACAGCATTTTTCATGAATTCATGTTAGAATAAATGGAAACGCTGTATTTATTAACACATCTAGATGGGGGAATGAAAGCATTAAACTCACTCTCGAAAAAATAACAATCCATTCTTATTACTCAAACTTCGCATACTGAAATCGGCAAATAAGCCTTGATATAGTTAGGTAAGGCTGCTACCCATTGCTGTAGTTGACTTTGTATTAGTTTTTTGATTTTTCGATTTGACTTTTTAAGGACATCTTC
>NZ_JAKZKS010000014.1 GCF_022808615.1 Bacillus sp. FJAT-47783 | reverse complement strand
GACAAATAATAAAATAAAACTCATCAAACGGAGAGGATATGGCTATCGAAATGATAAACATTTATTCTTGCGTATCCGCCTAGAAACAGGGTGCTAATTTGTCACCCCCGACTTTTGGTGATGAGCCATAATTTTGGAAATAATTATATATTTTTATACATACATCTTGCACAATATCATCGACAAGAGACGGGTTTTTCACTGTTTTTCTGACCGTATTTTCGATATGTGGCCGATGTGTCTTTATGACCTTTACAATATCAATATCGACATTTCCCATCTGCCTGCTCCTTTCTACCTAATTGACGAATGCTAGAGTCAAATAGTTCCGGTAATTTTCGGTTTTTTGAAAATAATTCCTTTTTTAACACACATAAAGAAATAGTATTTAAAATTTGGAAAAATGTAAATGGAAAGTAGAAAAATGGATAGTATCTTTTACGATGTTGAATGACGGAAAGTTTCGAAAAAAAGACTCCAAATAGGAGTCTTTTTGAAATTAACAATATAAAAATGAGAAAGAATGGTCGCAAGAAATTAAAATGAGCTTGCTTTGCTGTTTAAAAATTCCATTATCCAAATAGATTATGAATTGTGAGAAAAAACGTTGACTGAATGCTCATTCATTATATAATAGAAGTAAGGAACATTTCTGAATATTTTATGGGTTACGAATTTTCGTGACAACTGGGGGAATGGGGGAGTATTATGAATACGCTGTTATGGGTGAATCTCATTGCGTTCTTACTTGTGACCGCTTACGGTGTGTCCTTATTTGTTTACTTAATCCGAACGCGAATCGCCTATATTAAGCTCGGTAAAAAAGTCGAGTTTGATGGAAAGGTAAAAGAAAGATTAGAAAGAATTAAGGTTAATGTTTTTGGTCAGAAGAAATTGTTAAAAGATAAAAAAATGGGCTGGGTCCATGTCGTCTTCTTCTACGGATTCATTCTTGTTCAATTCGGGGCCATTGATTTCATCATCAAAGGAATAGTACCAGATGCTCATCTACCGCTTGGCCCTCTCTATCCATTGTTTACGTTTTTCCAAGAAATTGTTACATTTTCCATTTTAATTGCAGTTGTTGTCGCATTTTATCGCAGATATATTGAAAAGCTTGTCCGATTAAAAAGGGGATTTAAATCAGGACTTGTTCTCATTTTTATTGGTGGGTTAATGCTTTCTGTCTTATTAGGAAATGGCATGAATATTATTTGGCATAACCATGACTTAACGTGGAGCGAACCGATTGCTTCATCCTTTGCATTTCTTTTAGGTTTTGTCGGAAAGACAGGGGCTACGGTTATTTTTTACGTTTCTTGGTGGATTCACTTATTAATACTATTAACATTTTTAGTGTATGTACCACAGTCCAAGCATGCTCACTTAATTGCAGGACCAGCCAATGTGTACTTTAGTCGCCTTTCAAATCCTGGTAAGTTAGAAAAGATTGACTTTGAGGATGAGACGCAAGAGTCGTTTGGGGTTGGAAAGATTGAAGATTTTACGCAAACACAGTTAATTGATTTATATGCATGTGTCGAATGTGGACGTTGTACAAATATGTGTCCAGCTACGGGGACAGGGAAAATCCTTTCACCAATGGATTTAATCGTCAAGCTTCGTGACCATTTAACAGAAAAAGGGGCAGTTGTAACTTCGAAGCAGCCGTGGGTTCCGACATTCGCTTTTTCACATACAAAGGGAAATCAGTTAGCAACGATGGCTGCCTCAGCTGGTGGGCAAGAAGTGGCTGCAACGATTGACTACAACCCCAGCTTAATTGGCGATGTCATTACAGAGGAAGAGATTTGGGCATGTACATCGTGCCGAAATTGTGAAGATCAATGTCCAGTTATGAACGAACATGTTGATAAAATCATTGATCTACGCCGTTATCTCGTACTAACAGAAGGAAAAATGGATGCAGACGCACAAAGAGCCATGCAAAATATTGAACGTCAAGGAAATCCATGGGGGTTAAACCGTCGTGAACGTGAAAAATGGCGTGAGATTCGTGAAGATGTACATGTTCCAACAGTAAAAGAACTTCAAAAAGAAGGAGAAGAGTTTGACTATTTATTCTGGGTAGGGTCAATGGGATCTTTTGATAATCGAAGCCAAAAGATTGCCCTCTCATTTGCCAAGCTTTTAAATGAAGCGGGTGTGAAATTCGCGATATTAGGCAATAAAGAAAAGAACTCTGGAGATACGCCGCGTCGATTAGGAAATGAATTTTTATTCCAAGATTTAGCGGCGAAAAACATTGCAGAATTCGAAAAGATTGGCGTACAAAAAATTGTGACCATTGATCCACATGCTTACAACATCTTTAAAAACGAGTATCCGGACTTTGGTTTAGAAGCAGAAGTTTATCACCATACAGAATTGCTTGCAGAGCTTGTGAAAGAAGGAAAGTTAACACCGAAACACGAAGTAAATGAAACGATAACGTTCCATGATTCATGTTATTTAGGCCGATATAATGAAGTATATGAGCCGCCGCGTGAAATTTTAAAAGCGATTCCAGGTGTCAATCTCGTTGAGATCGAACGAAACCGCGAAACAGGTATGTGCTGTGGAGCTGGTGGCGGTCTTATGTGGATGGAAGAGGATACAGGTAGCCGCATAAACGTTGCCCGAACAGAACAAGCATTAGCTGTGAACCCGAGTGTTATTAGTTCTGGATGTCCTTATTGCTTAACGATGTTAAGTGATGGTACGAAAGCAAAAGAGGTTGAAGAAAACGTTCAAACGTATGATGTTGCCGAGCTTCTAGAAAAAGCGGTCTTCGGAGAACAACCGAAAAACTTAGTGTCATAGAAAAAAGCGCTAACGTAATTTGTTCAGAGGTCAGAATCATTGAAATCGACGAATTCGCCGATTTCAATGATTCAAAGATATGGAAAATAACGGTTTCCTTCAACTAAATATTATAAGAAATACTTAATGAACCCCAATTGCGAGCTCGGGCCGATGGTGTCTGATTTAAAAAAGGAAGGGGGAGCACCTCTTCCTTTAAATAATATTAAAAAGAAGCAGGAGAATATTTGCTATATACAGAATATTAATGAATGTCTGTTAATATTTTGTTGTCAAAGGTCGAGCGAGCGTTCAGTCGTTTAAAGGATTCATGTAATTTAAATTTCATTTTAACAAAGGGGAGAATGATGATGGGAAAAACGGTAATCGTAAGTGCTGCGAGAACTCCTTTTGGAAAATTTGGTGGAGCGTTAAGTTCTTTTACTGCGCCGCAACTAGGTGGAATAGTTGTGAAAGAAGCATTAAAACGAGCTGGAGTTGCACCAGAAGAAGTACAAGAAGTCATTTTAGGGCATGTGTTGCAAGCGGGACAAGGACAAATTACGTCACGTCAAGCTGCACGTGAGGCAGGAATCCCATGGCATGTCAAAACAGAGACGGTTAATAAAGTTTGTGCTTCCGGTCTTCGCAGTGTTACATTAGCGGATCAAATCATTCGTACTGGTGATGAAGATTTAATTGTAGCGGGGGGCATGGAATCGATGAGTAATGCTCCATACTTGTTACCGAAAGCGCGATGGGGCTTACGATTAGGTCATGGTGAAGTGAAAGATGCCATGGTTCATGACGGATTAACATGTAGCTTTAAAGGTGTTCATATGGGGACATACGGAAATGATACAGCGAAGGAATTAAACATCTCAAGAGAAGAACAAGACAAGTGGGCACTTCGCAGCCATGAACGAGCAATTGCTGCAACCGAATCAGGGAAGCTTCAAGAAGAGATTGTTGCTGTTGAAGTACCAAAGCGAAAAGGGGCAAGCATTGTCGTTGAAGTCGATGAATCACCAAGAAAAGATACTTCCTATGAACGACTATCTCAACTAGCCCCTGTTTTTAACCATGACGGCACGATTACAGCTGGTAATGCTCCTGGGGTGAATGACGGAGCTGGAGCCCTTGTGTTAATGAGTGAAGAGCGTGCAGAAAAAGAAGGGAAAACACCACTAGCAACGATTTTAGGCCATACAGCCATTGCGGTTGAGGCGAAAGACTTCCCGAAAACACCAGGATTAGTTATCAATGAACTATTACGAAAAACAGGCAAAAAGGTTGAAGACATTGACCTTTTTGAAATTAACGAAGCGTTCGCAGCAGTTGCTTTAGCAAGTAAAGAAATCGCAGGATTAGATCCAGAGAAAATTAATGTAAATGGTGGAGCTGTTGCGATCGGGCATCCAATTGGGGCAAGTGGTGCACGAATATTAATGACGCTCATTTATGAGTTAAAACGTCGCGGCGGCGGGCTTGGAATTGCCTCTATTTGTAGCGGTGGCGGCCAAGGTGATGCTGTCTTAGTACAAGTTTAATCTTTTAATAGATTGAGGCTATAAGATTGTTGCGGTTTGAAAAAGTGAGAATGTATAGATAAGAGGCAATCGGTGAATCCCGGTTGCTTCTACTCCCACCTCTGATCTCTCACCTTGTAAAGCTACAAGGAGACTAAAAATGATCGCTTTGTTCAATAAGCAACAAAACTTGCGAAAGCAGCCCAGGTTAATAAAAAGATACAAAGGGGATGGATGATTCATGAATGTACAAAAAGTAATGGTGATTGGTGCTGGACAAATGGGTTCAGGTATTGCACAAGTGTGTGCTCAAGCAGGGCTTGACGTTGTCCTCAATGATTTAAAAGAGGAATTTGTCCAAAGAGGAATGCAAATTATAACGAAAAATTTAACGAGACAAGTAGAAAAAGGTCGCATGACGGATGGAGAGAAAAGTGAAATTCTCGCGCGCCTTAATCCTTCGACTTCATTAGAGGATGCAAGTGATGTGGACTTATGTATTGAAGCTGCTGTTGAAAATATGGAAATTAAAACAAAGATTTTTAAACAGTTAGATGAAATCACAAAAGAACATGTCATTTTAGCATCAAACACGTCTTCACTTCCAATTACAGAAATTGCAGCTGCTACAACCCGACCGGAGAAAGTAATCGGCATGCACTTTATGAATCCTGTTCCAGTCATGAAATTAGTCGAGATTATTCGCGGTTTAGCAACGACTGACGAAACTTACGCAGTTATAGAAGATATGACAAAGAAATTGAACAAAGTGCCAGTTGAAGTGAATGATTTTCCTGGCTTTGTATCCAACCGTGTTTTAATGCCGATGATTAACGAAGCGATTTATACGGTTTACGAAGGGGTCGCAACACCGGAAGCGGTAGACGAAGTGATGAAACTTGGGATGAACCATCCGATGGGTCCATTAACATTAGCGGACTTTATTGGTTTAGATACATGTCTCTACATAATGGAAATCCTTCATGAAGGATTTGGTGATGATAAGTATCGCCCATGTCCATTACTTAGAAAATATGTGAAAGCAGGATGGCTCGGCAAGAAAACAGGTAAAGGTTTCTACACATACGAGTAACAACAACAAAGGGAGATGGATGAGATGAACTTACGCTTCACAGAAGAACAGGAAATGATGCGAAAAATGGTGCGCGATTTTGCGGAAAGTGAAATTGTCCCATTTGTTGAAAGAATGGAAGAGGGCGAGTTTCCTAGAGAGATCTTAAAAAAGATGGGGGAACTTGGCTTAATGGGGATTCCAATTCCGGAAGAGTACGGCGGATCTGGAATGGACTTCACCTCCTATATTATTGCCATTCATGAACTATCACGTGTAAGTGCAACGATTGGGGTCATTTTATCTGTTCATACATCAGTTGGAACGAATCCAATTCTTTATTTTGGTACGGAGGAACAAAAGAAAAAATACGTACCAAAGCTTGCTTCTGGTGAATATTTAGGGGCTTTCTGTTTAACAGAACCAAGCGCAGGGTCGGATGCTGCAAGCTTAAAAACGCGTGCTGTTAAAGAAGGAGATTACTATAAATTAAACGGCTCGAAAGTTTTCATTACAAATGGTGGAGAGGCAGATACGTATATCGTTTTCGCACGCACTGGTGAAGGAGAACGTAGTAAAGGGGTTTCTGCCTTTATCGTGGAAAAAGATACACCAGGATTTATCATCGGAAAAGATGAGCATAAGATGGGGCTTCACGGTTCAAGAACGGTTCAAATTACGTTTGAAGATGCACTCGTACCGAAAGAGAACTTACTCGGTGAAGAAGGTCAAGGATTTAAAATTGCCATGGCAAACTTAGATGTTGGACGAATTGGAATTGCTGCTCAATCACTCGGGATCGCTCAAGCCGCTTTAGAACATGCGACCGACTATGCAAAAGAACGTCATCAATTCGGTAAGCCCATTGCAAAAAATCAAGGAATTGCCTTTAAACTAGCGGATATGGCTACACAAGTAGAAGCAGCAAAACTACTAACCTACCAAGCAGCTTATTTACGTCAAAACGGACTTTCTTGTGGAAAAGAAGCATCCATGGCGAAATTATTTGCTTCACAAGCAGCTATGGATGTATCAACAGAAGCGATTCAAATCTATGGTGGGTATGGATATACAAAAGAATATCCTGTTGAGAAATTTTTCAGAGACGCAAAAGTTTGTCAAATTTACGAGGGAACAAGCGAAATACAACGACTTGTCATTAGTAAACAATTGATGAAATAAGGGGAAATTTGTCAATTAGATCTGATTTTCTATAAATATAAAGTTTTGCATGAGTTTTTAGTGTCTAGCGCAAGGCGTCATCGGCTCGAGGTCACAAGCCGGCTTGTCGCCGATAGGCGGGCGCCTTGCGCTTTTTTGAATAAAGGGGTTTCATTTAATCATACATTTAATTTGGGGGATGGGAAGATGAACTTTAAACTTAGTGAAGAACATGAGATGTTACGAAAAATGGTGCGCGACTTTGCGCAAAATGAAGTGGCACCAACAGCTGCTGAACGGGATGAAGAAGAACGTTTCGACATGGAGATTTTTAACAAAATGGCCGAGCTCGGTTTAACGGGTATACCGTGGCCAGAAGAGTACGGTGGAATCGGAAGCGACTACTTAGCTTATGTTATTGCCGTTGAAGAGTTGTCACGCGTTTGTGCGTCAACAGGGGTGACGTTATCTGCACATACTTCTTTAGCAGGATGGCCAATTTTTAAATTTGGATCTGAAGAACAAAAACAAAAATATTTACGTCCGATGGCACAAGGGGAAAAAATTGGTGCATATGGTTTAACAGAACCTGGATCTGGTTCAGATGCGGGTGCGATGAAAACGACGGCTCGATTAGAAGGAGATCATTACGTTTTAAACGGTTCGAAAATCTTTATCACAAATGGTGGAATCGCGGACTACTATGTAGTGTTTGCGTTAACCGATCCTTCTTCTAAACATAAAGGAACGAGTGCTTTTATTGTCGAAAAAGACTTCAAAGGCTTCTCAGTTGGGAAAAAAGAGAAAAAGCTCGGCATTCGTTCATCTCCAACAACTGAAATTATTTTTGAAGACTGCATCGTACCGAAAGAAAATTTACTCGGTCAAGAAGGAGATGGCTTTAAAGTTGCCATGATGACGTTAGATGGTGGACGGAATGGAATTGCAGCACAAGCAGTCGGTATTGCTCAAGGTGCACTGGATGCGGCAGTTCATTACGCAAAAGAACGTCATCAATTCGGTAAGCCCATTGCAGCAAATCAAGGAATTGGTTTTAAGATCGCGGATATGGCGACACAAGTGGAAGCAGCACGCTTATTAACGTATCAAGCGGCATGGCTTGAATCGGAAGGCTTACCGTATGGAAAAGAGTCAGCGATGTCTAAATTATATGCGGGAGATATCGCGATGAAAGTAACAACTGAAGCAGTTCAAGTGTTTGGTGGCTATGGGTATACGAAAGACTATCCGGTCGAACGCTTTATGCGCGATGCAAAAATTACGCAAATTTACGAAGGAACACAAGAAATTCAACGTCTTGTTATTTCGAGAATGTTAACAAAATAAAGGGATATCGGTGGTGATTTATGGGGAAGAGGCAAGTACCTGCATCTGTAAAGGATGAAAGGTTAATAGAGAAGAGAAGAAATCAAATGGTCAAAGGTGCGGTGAACTTATTTAAAGAAAAAGGATTTCACCGCACAACGACGAGAGAAATAGCAAGAGCAGCAGGATTTAGTATCGGAACCCTATATGAGTACATTCGCCAAAAAGAGGATATCTTATATCTTGTTTGTGACACGATTTATGATGAAGTAAGGGAGCGTTTAGAACAAGAGCTTGATATGAAGCAAGGAACGGTTGAAAGCTTGAAGCGTGCAATTGCAAATTATTTCCGAGTAGTCGATGAAATGCAAGACGAAGTACTTGTCATGTATCAAGAAGTGAAGTCGCTTTCAAAGGATGCGCTCCCTTACGTTTTAAAAAAGGAGCTCGAAATGGTTGGCATGTTCGAGCAAATTATTGAAGGTTGTGTAAACAAAGGGGAAATTGATTTAACGAAATCAGAACAGCGTTTATGTGCCCATAACATTTTTGTAAAGGGGCAAATGTGGGCATTTAGACGCTGGGCATTACAGAAAACGTATTCACTAGAAGAGTATATTGTTCTGCAAACAAATTTCATTTTAAAAGGAATTTGTTGACGTTAATGACTACAGATGAAAAAAACATGATCAATAACTAAGAACATTCAAGGGGGATGGGGAATGGCACATATTTATCGGCCAAAACATGCAGTTCGATTTGTGACAGCTTCTAGTTTATTTGACGGACATGATGCATCAATTAACATCATGAGACGAATCTTACAGTCGAGTGGTGCAGAAGTTATTCACCTCGGTCACAATCGATCGGTTGAAGAAATTGTAAACGCTGCAATTCAAGAGGATGTGCAAGGAATTGCGATTTCATCCTATCAAGGTGGACACGTCGAATATTTTAAATATATGTATGACCTTTTAAAGGAACGAGGCGCGTCTCACATCCGTATTTTTGGAGGTGGCGGCGGCGTTATCATTCCGAGAGAAATAAAAGAGTTACATGAATACGGAATTGCCAGAATATTCTCACCAGAAGATGGTAGACGTAACGGTTTACAAGGCATGATTAACATGATGCTTGAAGAGTGTGACTTTTTAACAATCAATGATCCAAAGAAAGCGTTAGAGCAAGTAAAAGAAGGGGATATAAAAGCGGTTGCCCAGTTAATAACACTTGCTGAAACGAGACTATTTGCGAATGACGAGGCGGCAGCAACGGTCGAACAAGTGCTCACTCAATTAAAAGATGTACCATCAAAAGCACCGGTTATTGGTATTACAGGTACAGGTGGAGCAGGGAAAAGCTCTTTAACGGATGAGCTCATTCGTCGTTTCTTAAATGAAGTGACAGATATTAACATCGCTATTATTTCCATTGACCCAACGAAACAAAAAACAGGCGGGGCACTACTTGGAGACCGAATTCGTATGAATTCAATCTTTAATGAACGCGTTTATATGCGAAGTTTAGCGACGCGTCAGTCTCGATCTGAATTATCCCTTGCGATCAAAGATTCTATTGATATTGTAAAAGCGGCTAATTATGATCTCGTTATCGTTGAGACGAGCGGAATCGGGCAAGGAGATGCCGAAATTCGCAACATTTGTGACATCGCCATGTATGTGATGACAAGTGAATTCGGAGCACCGTCCCAGCTCGAAAAAATCGATATGATTGACTTTGCAGATTTAATCGTTATTAATAAATTTGAAAAGAAAGGCTCCGAAGATGCAAAACGTCAAGTACAGAAGCAGTATCAAAGAAGCCATATGCTATTTGATAAAGAACTTGACGAAATGCCAGTCTATGGAACAATTGCGAGCCAATTTAACGATCCAGGAACAAACACATTGTTCAATGCACTCTTATCGCTTATTAACGAAAAAGCGAATAAAGGATGGACGTCTTCATTACCATCTGTAAAAGACGTAGAAAAACAAAACTTAATCATTCCTCCAGAACGTCGTTATTATTTACGTGAAATTACAGAAACGGTAAGAAATTATCATAAAAAAGCCGAGGAGCAAGTCGAAATTGCCCGTCGTTTATTCCAAATTGAAGGAACAATAGAGACAGTAAACGAATCAGAAAGCAATGGAGAAGTGCTAGCCTCTTTAAAAGCAATGAAAGAGCGTTTAGAAGAAAAATTAACGCCAGAATCAAAAAACATTCTTGCCCATTGGGAAGAAACGAAAGAGACATATGCTAAAGATGAGTTCGTTACGATTATTCGCGGACGAGAAATTCGAACAAAATTAAAAACGAAATCACTTTCTGGAATTGATATTCCAAAAGTCGTTTTACCAAAATATAAAGATTATGGTGAAATTTTAAAGTGGGTTTACCGTGAAAATGTCCCGGGCTCGTTCCCATATACAGCAGGGGTATTTCCTTTCAAACGGGAAGGGGAAGATCCGAAGCGTCAATTTGCGGGAGAAGGAACGCCTGAACGGACAAATAAACGATTCCATTATTTATCAAAAGATGATACAGCTAAACGCTTAAGTACAGCGTTTGACTCTGTGACACTGTATGGGGAAGATCCAGATTATCGTCCAGATATTTTTGGGAAAATTGGTGAAAGTGGCGTAAACGTTTGTACGTTAGATGATATGAAAAAGCTCTATAAAGGCTTTGATTTATGTGATCCGTCTACGTCTGTATCGATGACGATTAACGGGCCTGCGCCAATTATTTTAGCATTGTTTATGAATACAGCGATTCATCAGCAAGTCGAGAAAAAAGAAGCAGAGTTAGGGCGAAAATTAACAAGCGAAGAATATGAAGAGGTAAAAGTCCAAACATTGCAAACCGTTCGTGGAACAGTGCAAGCAGATATTTTAAAAGAAGACCAAGGACAAAATACGTGTATTTTCTCAACAGAATTTGCGCTAAGAATGATGGGGGATATTCAAGAATACTTTATTAACAATAAAGTCAGAAACTATTATTCTGTTTCCATATCCGGTTATCATATTGCAGAAGCCGGGGCAAATCCAATCTCTCAGCTTGCCTTTACATTAGCGAATGGCTTTACGTATGTAGAATACTATTTAAGTCGCGGTATGAACATTGACGACTTTGCACCAAATTTATCATTCTTCTTTAGCAACGGTTTAGACCCTGAATATACCGTTATTGGACGTGTCGCTCGTCGCATTTGGGCAACAGTTATGCGCGATAAATATGGAGCGAATGAACGTAGCCAAAAACTGAAATATCACGTGCAAACTTCTGGTAGATCGCTTCACGCTCAGGAGATTGACTTTAATGATATTCGCACAACGCTACAAGCGCTAATGGCGTTACACGATAACTGTAACTCCCTTCATACAAATGCTTATGATGAAGCGATTACAACACCAACTGAGGAATCGGTTCGAAGAGCAATGGCGATTCAAATGATTATTACGAAGGAGCATGGATTAACGAAAAACGAAAATCCGCTTCAAGGTTCCTTTATTATTGAAGAATTAACGGATCTTGTTGAAGAAGCTGTATTAAAAGAGTTCGATCGCATTAATGAACGTGGCGGCGTCTTAGGAGCGATGGAGTCTCAATATCAACGAGGTAAAATTCAAGATGAATCGATGTATTACGAAATGAAAAAACATACAGGTGAGCTTCCAATTATCGGTGTCAATACGTACTTAAATCCGAACCCTCCAAGTGAGGAGGAAGTCGATAATATGGAGCTAGCTCGTGCATCGAATGAGGAGAAAGAATTACAAATTCACAATTTGCGAAAATTCCAAAAAGAGCATGAGGACAAAGTAGAAGCAGCGTTAGAAAAGCTAAAGAAAACGGCTGTATCTAACGGAAACATTTTTGCTGAACTAATGGAAACGGTAAAAGTGGCAAGCCTCGGACAAATTACGAAAGCGCTGTACGAAGTAGGGGGACAATACCGTCGGAATATGTAACAAATGTGGGATGGGCATCCAAATGCCTTTCCCTTCTTTTTTTGATTGGAAAGAATAATTTAGGACGTAGAACGTTAATAAAGAATTTTTATTTTTAATCAAATAATGTAGCATAAAGCTGTTAATATTGTTTATAATGATAGGTATGCTAACAGTTGTCACATTTAAGGGATGGTCTTGCCTATAAAGCTTTCTTACATACTGAACTTATTTTGTTTTCTTTTTTTTCGAAAGGCAATGCCAATCCCTTTAATTTTGAATATAGATGAAATATTTCAGAAAAGGAGTGCTAGGCCTTGAGTTTAACGCAATATTCGCCAGCGCAGCTGAAAGAAATGTCCATGGTTGAAGTCGCCTATTTAATTCTTTCGGAAAAAAAACAAGCGATTACATTCAAAGAGTTAATGGATGAAATCACGCATGCATTGGATTTAACTCAATCAGAGATTGAAGAGCGAATTGCTCAATTTTACACAGATCTTAATATAGACGGACGATTCATTTGCATCGGTGAAAACAATTGGGGCTTAAGAAGCTGGTATCCATATGATCAAATCGAAGAGGAAACGCAACCAGTTATGAAGTCTAAGAAGAAAAAGGCGAAGAAGGTAAGCGACGACCTTGACGATTTAGAAGAAGAAATCGATTTAGAAGACCTTGATGCGTTCGAAGAGGATGACGATTTCGATGCAGAGGACGAAGAAGAGGATGACGACTTCGATTCTGACGATGAAATTCTTGAAGATGATGAATTTGATTTAGACGAGGAAGAAGAAGATTTAGATGACGAATTAGATGTTGAAGACGAAGAAGAGGATTTATAAGAGGGTTGACTTTCGACTCTTTCCTCGCTAATATTTTACTTGGGCTCTTTAAAATGGTCGTTTCAATCAAAAGCTCCCTTTCCAAAGTGGAAGGGAGCTTTTTTGTTTTTTATCCCAATCTTAACGGGCAGTAAGCTCCCCACCTCAAGATTCTTTGCTTTACCACAGAATCTTGAGGTGGGGGGATATAACTGCAACTGCCCGTAAAGGTCTGATTGGTTCAACTAACATTCAGTAGGGGATGAAAAAAACCCCCACTGAATGAAGTTTCACTTTATAGAAAGAAAAAACGATCGCTTTGATCGGTATAGAGCTGGTCCTCAAATAATAAAACATTTTGATGGGCACGATGCTCGTTAATTTTTTTATTTTTGTACACATTATATGTTAGATAGCAACTGGAGGGGACATTTATGACAAAATACATTTTCGTAACGGGTGGGGTTGTATCCTCACTAGGTAAAGGGATTACCGCAGCATCTTTAGGTCGTTTATTGAAGAACCGTGGTTTAAGTGTCACGATTCAGAAGTTTGATCCATACATTAACGTGGATCCAGGGACGATGAGTCCGTACCAACATGGTGAGGTATTCGTGACGGATGATGGAGCAGAAACAGACCTAGACTTAGGGCACTACGAGCGCTTCATTGATATTAATTTAAATAAATATAGCAATGTCACAACAGGTAAAATTTATTCGACTGTATTAAAGAAAGAACGCCGTGGAGATTATTTAGGTGGTACTGTACAAGTCATTCCTCATATTACGAATGAAATTAAAGATAAAGTGTTTCGTGCAGGAAAAGAAACAGGTGCAGATGTTGTCATTACCGAAATTGGTGGAACGGTTGGAGATATTGAATCATTGCCTTTCCTTGAAGCCATTCGCCAAATCAAAAGTGATATCGGTCGTAACAACGTCATGTATATCCACTGTACATTAGTGCCTTATATTAAAGCAGCTGGTGAAATGAAAACAAAGCCGACACAACATAGTGTGAAGGAGTTACGTTCCTTAGGTATTCAACCAGATGTCATCGTTGTACGGACGGAAATGCCTATTTCACAAGATATGAAGGAGAAAATTGCTTTATTCTGTGACATTGATCCGAAAGCGGTAATTGAAGCTCGTGATGCTGATACGTTATACAGCGTTCCGTTAGCATTACAAGATCAAAAATTAGATCATTTTGTATGTGAGCATTTGCATTTAAAATGCGGCGAAGCGGATATGACAGAATGGAAAGAGCTTGTTAACAAAGTATGCAACCTTTCAAAGAAAACACGTATTGCGCTTGTCGGTAAATATGTTGAATTGCAAGACGCGTACATTTCCGTTGTGGAAGCATTACGCCATGCAGGATATGCTTTTGATGCTGATGTCGAAATAAGCTGGATCAATGCTGAACATGTAACGAGTGAAAACGTTCATGAATTGTTAAAAGATGTAGATGGAGTCTTAGTGCCAGGAGGATTTGGAGACCGTGGCATCGAAGGGAAAATTATTGCAACAAAATATGCGCGTGAGCAAAAAGTTCCTTTCTTTGGAATTTGTTTAGGTATGCAAGTAGCATCGATTGAATTTGCCCGCCATGTGCTAGGGTTAGAAGGGGCGCACTCGGCTGAAATCGATCCAAATACAAAATATCCAATCATCGACTTATTACCAGAACAAAAAGATGTGGAAGATTTAGGTGGAACGTTACGTCTCGGTTTATACCCTTGTAAGCTTACAAAAGAAACGAATGCGTATAATGCTTACAAAGATGAGGTTGTTTATGAGCGTCACCGCCATCGCTATGAATTTAACAACGAATTCCGTCAACAAATGGAAGAAGCAGGATTTGTCTTCTCTGGAACAAGTCCAGATGGGCGTTTAGTGGAAGTTATTGAAGTGAAAGATCATCCGTGGTTTGTGGCATCTCAATTCCACCCAGAGTTTACATCTCGTCCGACAAGACCACAACCATTATTCCGTGACTTTGTCGAAGCATCGTTAAAGCATTCAAAATAATTTGTTCAAAAAAGGACCTGCCTTGTGGTAGGTCCTTTTTATAGGGAAAAAGAAAAATAAGCGGATATTTTTAGTTTTTAACGCGAAAATAAATGATTGATTCAAATGTAGAAGTGTTTTTGCACCAGTTTAAAGGATAATTGCACGAATTCAGAAATAATTGCACCAGTTAGCGATTTAATTGCACGAATTCTGAAATAATTGCACGAAGAGGGCCTTAATTGCATCAAGAAAGGCTTAATTGCACTTGTTTTTCCATAATTGCACTTATTATCCGCAATGATCCTTAACTAACAAATTTCACTTGAATTGTATTTGATTCCCCTCAATATTCACTTAACATCTCATGTAATGTTAAAGCTAAACAGTGGTATATGTATAAGGACGATAACAATGCAGGAAACCCAGTTCTTTCGCCGTCATCCATTGGAACTAACGGCTTTTTTAGATTTGTATCAATGTGAACATCAACGAAATGTTGTAACGTTTCACCTTCTTCTTGAACAATGGCGGATACCGCGACAGTAGGTACGCCTTCTGCCTCAAAATGTTTCGCTATGTCGACTGCTTTTCGATCATTGGAAAAACGACTAAAAATGAGAACACGGTCAGCATGTGTCACTTCAGAAAGGTGTTCAAGATGTTTTGCTGAAGGAAGTGGTTCTAAACCATTGATCGCTTCAGAAATAACCCCTGCCATTTCGCCTTCACCATATAGAAAGATTGTACCCTCTCCAATGGCAGCTTGTGCGAGCAGCCGAGCTCCATCCTCTAATTGGTACGCTTGCTTTTCATATACTCGATTCATCAATCCTGTAACTTGTGTTGTGAAAATTTTAAGCATAATGAGTAAACTCCTTATGTCAACTTGAAAATAATGGGGAATGGAATCGGTCTACATCATTCCCGCTACTATGCTACTCATTATAGCTTGAATTAGAGGGGATAGCAAAAATTGTCGGTAAGAATGTGAAGGAGATTCATTTTCAATAAAGAATATGTTATTGGAGTACGTTATAATATTGGTAAACATAATACAATGGAGACGAAAAGGATGAGGATAAATAGCGCCATTTAAAAAGCACTTGATGATCATAATGGGCTATTCTTTTCTTTTAGGAAATAAATAATTTGACGTAAAGAGGTGTATAGTATGAATGAAAAAATACTAATTGTTGATGACCAATATGGGATACGAATTTTATTAAATGAAGTATTTCAAAGGGAAGGATATAAAACATTTCAAGCTGCAAGTGGTTTTCAAGCGTTAGAAATTTTAGAGAAACACTCCCCTGATTTAGTTTTATTAGATATGAAAATTCCAGGGATGGACGGAATTGAAATTTTAAAACGAATGAAGGTTGTTGATCCGGAAATTCGTGTCATTATTATGACGGCATATGGTGAGCTTGACATGATACAGGAAGCGAAAGATTTAGGAGCTCTCACTCATTTTGCGAAGCCTTTTGATATCGATGATATTCGTCAAGCTGTTAAAAAGTATTTACCGATTAAATCAAACTAATCTTCACAAAATGTTAATATTGGAATGTAACAGATAAGTTGCCGAAATCGATATTAGTTGGTATCCTTATGTATGTGAAAAGCAAACCAGATATACATACATTCGTTTGTTCTGGTCAAGCCTAAATAAGACTAGCTTTTCGATACGTAAATTTGGCTACATAAAAGGAGGATTTTTTGTCATGCCTTTAGTTTCAATGACAGAAATGCTGAACAATGCAAAAAATAACGGCTATGCAGTGGGTCAATTCAACTTAAACAACTTAGAATTCACACAAGCGATTTTACAAGCTGCTGAAGAAGAAAAGTCCCCAGTTATTTTAGGAGTATCTGAAGGTGCAGGTCGCTACATGGGTGGATTTAAAACCGTTGTAAGTATGGTTAAAGCGTTAATGGAAGAATATAACGTTTCAGTACCTGTTGCCATTCATTTAGACCATGGATCAAGCTTTGAATCATGTGCAAAAGCGATTCATGCTGGGTTTACATCTGTTATGATCGATGCGTCTCACCATCCGTTTGAAGAAAACATTGCAACAACGTCTAAAGTTGTTGAATTAGCTCACTTCCACGGTGTATCTGTTGAAGCGGAGTTAGGTGTTGTTGGTGGACAAGAAGATGATGTCGTAGCAGACGGTGTTATTTACGCAGACCCGAATGAGTGTGAAGAGCTTGTGAAACGTACAGGAATTGATTGTCTTGCTCCTGCGCTAGGCTCTGTACACGGTCCTTATAAAGGTGAACCGAATTTAGGTTTTGCTGAAATGGAGGAAATCGGAAAGCGTACAGGCGTTCCATTAGTATTACACGGTGGTACTGGAATTCCTACAAAGGACATTCAAAAAGCGATTTCATTAGGTACAGCAAAAATTAACGTAAATACTGAGAACCAAATTGCTTCTGCAAAACGTGTTCGTGAAGTGCTTGCTGAAAAGCCAGATCTTTACGATCCACGTAAATACTTAGGACCTGCTCGTGAAGCAATTAAGGAAACCGTAAAAGGAAAAATGCGTGAATTCGGTTCTTCTGGTAAAGCAGAATAATCATTTATAATGATCGAGTGGAACCGCTCTTTTGTATCCAAAATACAAGCAGCGGTTTCATTTCTTGTCATTTAGAAAGCGATCACATTTCTAAAATAGTAGGAGGCATTTCGATGTTATTCTTCATTGATACAGCAAATATTAACGAAATTAAAGAAGCTAAGGAAATTGGTGTTTTAGCGGGTGTGACAACGAATCCAAGTTTAGTAGCCAAAGAAAATGTTTCATTTCATGATCGTTTACGCGAAATTACTGAAGTTGTATCGGGTTCTGTAAGTGCGGAAGTTATTGCAACAAAAGCAGAAGAAATGATTGAAGAAGGTTTGGAGTTAGCGAAAATTGCACCAAATATTACAATTAAAGTTCCAATGACTCCAGATGGCTTAAAAGCGGTAAAAGCGTTCTCAGAGAGAGGCATTAAAACAAACGTCACATTAATTTTTAGTGCTAACCAAGCGCTATTAGCTGCACGTGCTGGCGCAACTTATGTTTCACCGTTTTTAGGACGTTTAGATGATATCGGACAAAATGGGCTTGATTTAATCTCTGAGATTGCTGAAATCTTCGGTGTACACGGCATTGAAACGCAAATTATTGCCGCTTCCATTCGTCATCCACAACACGTTACAGAAGCAGCTCTTCGCGGTGCAGATATTGCAACAATACCATATAAAGTGTTAATGCAATTATTTAAGCATCCATTAACAGATCAAGGAATCGAAAAGTTTTTAGCGGACTGGAACAACGCTACTAAATAATAAATGAATCATGGATTGTTCCTATTTCATAATGGGGACAATCCATTCGTTTAAAAATATTCTCTTAACGGGTAGCAAGATCCCCACCTCAAGATTTTGTAGTAAGGCAAAGGAGGTAGGTGGGAGACAGCTGGAAAGAACACAGACGCCACATCCTGTGGCCACGTCTGTGTAACCTACGTCCTGTAGGTCACAACGGTCTTTAGGTCATCCCGTATAGAAGTTTCACTTTATCCTTCTCTTAGCAGTCATCCAACCAGATGATGAAAAATTAATAAGACTTGAAGGTTTCAAAACCCTCGTGGTACGAACGCTACTTTTTGTAGCATGTCTCTGCAACGGTGGGGACACGAGCCTTTAGGTCAACTATTTTGGTGTGGGCTTCCCGCTGAACTTCATTTCTTTACTGAAAAATAAAAAAGAGAAGTATGCTTCAATCAAATATTGGAAATTATTTTGGCAAAGGGTAATTTCTACTAAACAACATAGTTTGCTAAAGAAAATTTGCGCTCATTTTCTTTAGTAAGCTCTGGCAGAGAAGGGAGACTACCATGGAAAAGTTAAAAGTAGAAGGTGGTTATCCGTTAAAAGGCACAGTAAGAATTAGCGGAGCAAAAAACAGTGCAGTTGCTTTAATCCCAGCGACAATTTTAGCCCAATCTCCTGTGACCATTGAAGGGTTACCAAACATTTCTGATGTGCGGATTTTAGGTGATTTACTGGAAGAAATCGGCGGCACCGTATCGTATGATGAAAATGAAATTACAGTTGACCCTGCCAACATGATTTCAATGCCGCTTCCAAACGGCAAAGTAAAAAAATTACGTGCATCGTATTATTTAATGGGGGCGATGCTTGGCCGTTTTAAAAAAGCGGTTATCGGTTTGCCAGGAGGTTGTCATCTTGGGCCACGCCCAATTGATCAACATATAAAAGGGTTTGAGGCGTTAGGAGCTAAAGTAACGAACGAACAAGGCGCGATTTATTTACGCGCTGACGAGCTAATAGGCGCTCGCATTTACCTTGATGTCGTCAGTGTAGGAGCTACGATTAATATTATGTTAGCTGCTGTGTTAGCGAAAGGACGCACGATTATTGAAAATGCAGCAAAAGAACCTGAAATTATTGATGTAGCAACTCTTTTAACAAGTATGGGTGCAAAAATTAAAGGAGCGGGTACAGACGTCATTCGTATCGATGGTGTTGAACAGCTTCACGGTTGTCGCCATACGATCATTCCAGACCGTATCGAAGCGGGTACATATATGATTATCGGTGCTTCGATGGCGAAGGAACTGATTGTTGATAATGTCATTCCACTCCATTTAGAATCATTAATTGCCAAATTACGTGAAATGGGGATTCATGTTGAAACGAGCGATGATCAAATTTATATCGTTGGTGGACAAAAGGAATTAAGACCGGTCGATATAAAAACACTCGTTTATCCTGGCTTCCCAACAGACCTTCAACAGCCATTTACGTCTTTATTAACAAAGGCGAATGGGACAAGCGTTGTGACTGATACGATCTATTCTTCTCGCTTCAAACATATTGACGAGTTACGGAGAATGGGAGCAAACGTAAAAGTGGAAGGCAGATCAGCCATTATTACTGGTGCCATAAGATTACAAGGTGCTAAAGTAAAAGCAAGCGACCTTCGTGCAGGAGCAGCACTCGTATCTGCTGGTTTAATAGCAAATGGAATTACGGAAATCACAGGTCTCGAACATATTGATCGCGGCTATTCATTGCTTGAAGAGAAATTGAACGGTTTAGGGGCAAATGTTTGGAGAGAAAAAATGACAGATCAAGAAATTGAACAAATGCAAAATTCATAAAAAGAACAACAACTTTGGGGGAGGACAATGATATGGAACGTAGCTTATCAATGGAGTTAGTACGAGTGACAGAAGCGGCTGCATTAGCTTCAGCACGTTGGATGGGACGTGGCGTAAAGGATGAAGCAGACGGTGCTGCAACATCTGCAATGCGCGATGTATTTGATACTGTTCCGATGAAAGGAACGGTTGTCATCGGTGAAGGTGAAATGGACGAAGCGCCAATGCTTTATATCGGGGAAAAGCTAGGTACTGGTTACGGCCCTCGCGTGGACGTGGCGGTAGATCCTCTTGAAGGTACGAATATTGTAGCTTCAGGTGGTTGGAATGCATTAGCTGTTATCGCGATAGCAGACCATGGAAACATGCTCCATGCACCGGATATGTATATGGACAAAATTGCGGTCGGTCCAGAAGCTGTTGGGTGTATCGATATTGAAGCACCAATTATTGATAATGTAAAAGCAGTAGCAAAAGCAAAAAATAAAGATATTGAAGACGTAGTTGCGACTGTGTTAAATCGCGACCGCCATCAACATATTATCGAGCAATTACGTGAAGCAGGTGCACGTATTAAGCTTATTAACGACGGAGATGTAGCAGGTGCCATTAATACAGCATTTGACCATACAGGTGTTGATATTTTATTCGGTTCAGGCGGTGCTCCAGAAGGTGTATTAGCCGCTGTTGCACTTAAATGTTTAGGTGGAGAAATTCAAGGAAAGCTTCTCCCACAAAACGATCAAGAACTAGAGCGCTGCAAAAAAATGGGTATCGATGTAAATAAAATCTTACGAATGGAAGACTTAGTAAAAGGTGATGACGCAATCTTTGCCGCTACAGGTGTGACAGATGGAGAGCTGTTAAGAGGCGTTCAGTTAAAAGGAACTGTTGGTACAACTCATTCCCTTGTTATGCGTGCGAAATCAGGAACCCTTCGCTTTATTGACGGCCGTCATTCATTAAAGAAAAAGCCAAATCTTGTCATGAAATAATGATTGCTAGTTGCTAAAGTGGGAGCTTCTTCCTGCTTTAGCAAAATTGATAGAGATTTTATTAAAGTATAAAAAGAACAATTCCTCCTAACTACTCTTCTTTAGTAGGATACTAAAATGACGATTTCATCTTGGTTGTGTAAAACGAATCTTCAACGGTTTCCTCACCTCCAAGGATTGAACAAGTACGAAAGCATTCTATTAAAAAGTTCCTTTATCCCACTCTTAACGGGCAGTAAGACCCCCACCTCAACATTATGTAGTAAAGCAAAGAAGATAGGTGGGGGACAACTGCCCGTAAAGGTCCGAAAATAAAGAACACAGACTAAGAACGCCACGTCCTGTGGCAACGTCTGTGTAACCCACATCTTGTGGGTCACAAGGGCCTTTAGGTCATCCCGTAGGGACTAACATTCAGTGGGGGATGAAAAAAACCCCCACTGAATAAAGTTTCACTTTATAAAATTCGAAAATCTATTGCGAAAAGAAATAAAATACGGTACAACTAAAGGAGTCCGTAAAAAGTAAAAAGAATATATATGATCTGCATCTGATCTTCTTGCTTCCTTCGCATCCTTCACTTTTATCTATTTTTTCGAACGAAGATAAACATGGATGAAAAATGTAACTGTTTTTTGAATGAAAGATTAAGTAAATAATGAGTTTTTAGAAAAGTGTGGTGTTGACATGAGTGAAATTTCGATTGCGACTCTTGAAAATATGAAGCTAAAAGAGTTGTATGAATTAGCGAAACAATTCAAAATTTCTTATTACAGTAAATTGACAAAAAAAGAACTAATTTTTGCGATTTTAAAAGCAAATGCTGAACAGGAAGATCTTCTTTTTATGGAAGGTGTACTTGAAATTATTCAATCGGAAGGATTCGGTTTTTTACGTCCGATTAATTATTCGCCAAGTGCCGAAGATATTTATATTTCTGCGTCACAAATTCGTCGCTTCGATTTACGAAATGGTGATAAAGTATCCGGAAAAGTTCGTCCTCCTAAGGAAAATGAACGTTATTACGGTCTGTTACATGTGGAAGCGGTCAACGGAGATGATCCAGAGTCAGCAAAAGAGCGTGTACACTTCCCTGGCTTAACACCGTTATACCCAAACCGTCAAATGAAATTAGAAACAGGGCCAAAAAATTTATCAACGAGAATTATGGATTTAATTGCCCCAGTTGGATTTGGTCAACGTGGATTAATCGTTGCTCCCCCGAAAGCGGGTAAAACGATGCTGTTAAAAGAAATTGCCAACAGCATAACAACGAATCACCCGGAAGCAGAATTAATCGTCTTATTAATTGACGAACGCCCAGAAGAAGTAACGGATATTGAGCGTTCTGTGAATGGAGATGTCGTCAGCTCTACATTTGATGAAGTGCCGGAAAATCATATTAAAGTGGCGGAGCTTGTTTTAGAACGAGCGATGCGCCTTGTCGAGCATAAACGAGATGTTGTTATTCTAATGGACTCGATTACAAGGCTTGCTCGTGCCTATAACTTAGTCATTCCACCAAGTGGTCGTACGCTATCAGGTGGTATCGATCCAGCCGCCTTCCATCGTCCGAAACGCTTCTTCGGTGCTGCAAGGAACATTGAAGAAGGGGGTAGCTTAACGATTTTAGCAACCGCCTTAGTTGATACAGGTTCCCGTATGGATGATGTTATTTATGAGGAATTTAAAGGAACTGGAAACATGGAGCTTCATCTCGATCGTTCATTAGCGGAAAAACGTATTTTCCCTGCTATCGATATTCGTCGTTCAGGTACGCGTAAAGAAGAGCTTCTTATTCCTCGTGATCATCTGGAAATGTTATGGGCGGTTCGGAAAACGATGTCCGATCATCCTGACTTTGCAGAGCGTTTCTTGAAAAAGATGCGTTATTCGAAAACAAATGATGAATTTTTTGAAATACTAAAAGATGAGTGGAAAACTGCAGGTGCTGGAAACAAAGGTTTATAATGTTAAATAAAGTCGTCTTGCATTTCAATTAAAGGCTTGTTATAATTTTTTTATGTGCAAATTAGACATTGAAACGTGACTTTCACGTTTCGAATAGATAACTCTGTTTCAAAATGATTCAGGGCGGAAGGAGATGAAAAGAATGAAACCAGGAATTCACCCAGAGTACAAAAAAGTAATGGTAAAATGTGCATGCGGTAACGAATTCGAAAGTGGTTCTGTAAAAGAAGAGGTGCGCGTTGAGGTTTGTTCTGAATGCCATCCATTCTACACAGGACGTCAGAAATTCGCTGATGCAGGTGGACGTGTCGATCGATTTAACAAAAAATACGGCCTTAAATAATAGAAAACAGATTAAAAAACAGGCAAGCTTTTACTTCTTGCCTGTTTTTTTCGCGTAAAAGAGTTTTTTCATAGATTCAGCAGTTTTTAGGGATTTATGTAGTCTATGGTTTCTGGTGAAAGCCACTTATCCCCTAGAGGCAAAAAGCGCCTTTTCGTCGTAAAAACGTTGCTTTTCGGGGATGATCAAGGACGCTTGTACTTTTTTATCCCACTCTTAACGGGCAGTAAGACCCCCACCTTAACATTATGTAGTAAAGCAAAGAAGATAGGTGTGGGACAACAGCCTGTAAAGGTCCGATTCGTTCAACTAACATTCAGTGGGGGATGAAAAAACCCCACTGAATGAAGTTTCACTTTATAAAAAAGAGCGTTACATATTTCGAGGAGAAGGGAGACGGGATTTAAAGCGATGTATGTAATGAAGCAAAGTGGATGGCTTGAAGTGATTTGTGGAAGTATGTTTTCCGGTAAGTCCGAGGAATTGATTCGCCGTGTAAGGCGGGCGCAATTTGCGAAACAGAAAATCCAAGTTTTTAAACCAGCAATCGATAACCGCTACAGTGAAGAGGCGGTCGTTTCCCATAATGGAGCGTCTGTAACAGGGAAGCCCGTTTCAACTTCAATCGATATTTTAAAACAAGTACAAGAAGATACAGAAATCGTTGCGATTGATGAAGTGCAATTTTTTGATGAACCGATTATCGATGTTGTCACAACTTTATCGGATAAAGGATATCGCGTTATTGCAGCAGGCTTAGATCAAGATTTTCGTGGTGAGCCGTTTGGCCCTGTTCCTCAATTAATGGCGATTGCAGAGTCTGTTACGAAGCTGCAAGCAGTTTGCTCCGTATGTGGATCACCAGCAAGTCGTACGCAACGGTTGATTAATGGAAAACCAGCATCCTATCATGATCCGATTATTTTAGTTGGGGCATCTGAATCGTACGAAGCCCGTTGTCGCCACCATCATGAAGTACCTGGAAGCCCTCAGTCGAAACTGGAAAACAAATTAGAGAACGGTATGGCATTAATGAAAAACCCTTATTGTTAACTTTTAACGATAAGGGTTTTTCGCTGCCAATATTTATATAGAATGATGATAACGAGAAAAAGGGCACCTTAAGAAATAAAAGGAGGTGCCGCGACTTTGAGAAAACTTTTTATTGTTTTACCGTTCGTTTTTCTTTTAACTGGTTGTGGCTTTAACAATGCAGCACAAGATGGCGACATGGATCAAGATGATTATGGAACAAAATTAATGACCGATGGATATAATCCAGAGAATTTACACAAAAATGTTGATTACTCAGAACAAAATCCAAATGTTGATATTTCAAATAGTCCGCTTAACACAAATGAGAACCAAGAACAAATCGAAAATGTTTTAAACATGGAAAAGGGATATTGGTTAGGATCAATGTGGACAAATGGGAATGATGCATGGGTAACGGTTTTCACGTCAAACGATTTGACAAAAACAGAATTAAACAAGAAAGAGAAGCAACTACGTGATAAGTTTCAAGATGCACTACCAAGGTTTGATATACGTGTTCAATTAAAAGAAAAAGAATAAAACTCGTTCAGACAAGAGCGGGTTTTTTATAATCCAAAAATAGAGCTAATAAATCCTCTGCGAAACATTCTTTTTTTTCCGGTCGGTTCAAACGAAACGGTTTTTTCATCTCTTTTTTCTTTTTCAAGTGCTACAATTCTTGCCTCCAGTTCTTCAATGCGTGCTTGTAACTCTTCCATCTCCTGCCGATGCTGCAGAAGTTGATAGGAAACAACATCATCTGCTTTTTGATACATCATAAGCTCGAGCGACTTTAGTTTTGCCCAAAGTCTTTCGTGATCATGGCCATTTCCTGAAGTTGAAGTATGAATATCAGGATCTTCATGTTTAGCTTGTTCTGGAATGGTTAAGTCTTTTATCGCAACACCATTTTGAATTTGCTCATGAATGTTCTGGAGCAAGTTGATATCTTGTTCCGAAAACATATAATGTCCGAGGTCATTGCGTTCAATTCGTAAATCAAGTTGTTTAATCCAACGCTGTACTGTTTTAGGAGAGACGCCTAGTTTTTTGGCAGCTGCTGATGTATTCATCTGTTATACCTCCTTTTTCCAAAATGTAATCATATAATAAACGTATTCTCTGGAAAAAGGGCTGTCCCTTCTTGTTTGACAAAAGAAGTGTTCATTCGGCAAAGATAGCTGTCATCGGCAAAGATTCATGTTGAATCGACAGCGAAGACAATTTGCTTTTGACGGTTTCCCTACCCTATACTATAATTAATATGTTATGGATTAAATATGAGGTGAAGGTCCGTGTTAGATCGTTTACAAGCAGTAGAAGAACGTTATGAGAAATTGAATCAGCTTTTAATGGATCCAGAAGTTGTGAACGATCCGAAAAAGCTTCGTGAATATTCGAAAGAGCAATCAGATTTACAAGAAACCGTTGATGTTTACAGAGAATATAAATCCGTTACAGAGCAGTTAAACGATGCGAAAGCGATGCTAGAAGAAAAGCTGGATGCGGAAATGCGTGAAATGGTTAAAGAAGAGGTATCTGAGCTACAATCACGCGAAGAAGAATTATCAGAACGCTTAAAAGTATTATTGCTTCCAAAAGATCCGAATGATGACAAAAACGTTATTATGGAGATCCGTGGTGCTGCCGGCGGTGAAGAAGCAGCGTTATTTGCAGCTGATTTATATCGTATGTATAGCCGTTATGCCGAAGCGCAAGGGTGGAAGACAGAAGTGATGGAGGCAAACAGCACTGGAACAGGTGGTTACAAAGAAATCATCTTTATGATTAACGGAAAAGGTGCTTATTCTCGTTTGAAGTTTGAAAACGGTGCTCACCGTGTACAGCGCGTTCCGGAGACAGAGTCAGGTGGACGTATTCACACTTCTACGGCAACCGTTGCTTGTTTACCAGAGGCAGAAGAAGTAGAAGTAGAAGTTCACGAAAAGGATATTCGTGTTGATACGTTTGCCTCTAGCGGCCCTGGAGGTCAAAGTGTTAATACGACCATGTCAGCTGTTCGTTTAACACACTTACCAACTGGGATTGTCGTATCATGCCAAGATGAAAAGTCTCAGATTAAAAATAAAGAAAAAGCGATGAAAGTACTACGTGCTCGTATTTATGATAAATTCCAACAAGAAGCACAGGCAGAATACGATCAAACGAGAAAATTAGCTGTCGGTTCTGGAGACCGCTCTGAACGAATTCGTACGTATAACTTCCCGCAAAACCGCGTAACCGACCACCGCATCGGATTAACGATTCAAAAGCTTGATCAAATCCTCGAAGGGAAGCTTGATGAAGTCATCGATGCCCTAATCGTGGAAGATCATGCGAATAAGCTGCAACAAGCAGGAGAGTAACAAATGCCAAAAGTATATGAAGCCCTCAAATGGGCTTCTTCTTTTTTACTTGATGCGGGAAGAGAAGAAAGAGTAGCCGAAATATTACTTTGTCATCATTTAAAAATGACCCACGCCCAATTGCTAGCTCATTTACGAATGGATATAGAAGAAGACATTTGGCAAATGTATCAGGAAGATGTAAAGAAGCATGGGAATAAAGGTATACCTGTCCAATACATTATCGGGTACGAGCATTTTTACGGACGCGTGTTTATTGTAAATAAAGAAGTGTTAATTCCAAGGCCGGAAACAGAGGAATTAATCGTTGGCATTTTAGATCGAACAAATCGCCTATTTCCTGAGCGTGAGGAAATAAAAGTTGTTGATGTCGGGACAGGTAGTGGCGCGATTGCCGTGACATTAGCACGTGAAAACGAAAAGATGAAGGTTACGGGAATTGACATCGCATCTGAATCACTGACCGTTGCAAAAAAAAATGCGGAACAATTCCATGCGTCAGTAAGCTTTATTCAAGGTGATTTGCTTGCACCATTAATTGAAAAAGGAGAGAAAGTTGATATTGTCGTATCAAACCCTCCGTATATTCCAGACGAAGAGGTCGAAGTTCTCTCCCCTATTGTCAAAGATTTTGAGCCAATACGTGCTTTAGCCGGCGGTCAAGATGGGCTCACGTTTTACCGCCGGTTAGCAGAAGACATTCCGAAGGTGATCGGTACAAAAGCGCTCATCGGTTTTGAAGTTGGAGCTGGTCAAGGAGAAGCGGTCGCGAGCTTATTGAAGCGATCGATGCCAGACGCTGAAGTAGAAATTGTATTTGATATAAATGGAAAAGACCGAATGGTTTTTGCTACTTGTTTTAGGAAATGTTAATAAACGGCGCTGTTCTGTCCAGCTTCAGCGCCTGTCCTCTCGTGACGCCATAAAGGCAAAAAACGCCTTTGCGTCGTAAGAACATTTTTGCCTGAGGTTGAGCAAGGCGCTTATGCTTTTCTTAGTTACAATAGGCTGTTCCGGGATACCGGTGCGGCTTTTTGTTTTGAAACGAGATTGGCAAAAACGATTCTTCCAACCATCGTTTCTCATAAACTAGTAATAGATTTTTTGCAATAGAACGTTTAAGCTGCCTCCCCTTTGACCATAATGACAACTGAAGGGAGAGGGGAACGATGAAAAGACAATTATTCGTTATTATTTATCTTTTTCTATTATTATTAGGTGGTATTTTAACAGCTTATCAAACACCGACTGTATCAGCAAATGGAACAGTCGTTATCCCAGATGAAGCGATTCGTCTACGAATCTTAGCAAATAGTAATCAAGAAGGGGATCAATCGCTAAAGCGTAAGATTCGCGATGAAATCAATGCCGAAGTCAATAAATGGGTGTTAAACATGACATCTATTGAAGAAGCAAGACGATTAATTCAAAATCGATTACCGGAAATTGAAGAGATTGTTCAAACGGTGTTAAAAGAAGAAAATAGTGAACAACCATTTACGGTTAATTTCAATAAAGTAGCTTTTCCAACAAAGCTTTACGGTCAATATTTATATCCAGCTGGAAACTATGAAGCGATTCTTGTAACATTAGGTGAAGGAAAAGGGGCGAATTGGTGGTGTGTATTGTTTCCGCCATTATGTTTTTTAGATTTTTCAAATAGCGAAGCAGTAGATGCGAAAGAGCTAGAAGAAGGTGTCACAGTAAATGAAGACGAAGAGGACGAAACAAAAGAGGCTGAAGTCATCAGTGACCTTGTGACAAACGAAGAAGATGATAAAGAAGAAGTAGAAGTGAAGTTTTTTATTGTCGAATGGTTTACAACATTATTCTCGTGAAATGGGAATAAAACAAAATTCTCCTCATACATTGGGTACTAGACACGATTGTGGAGGGGAAAAGATGTTTTATTCGTTAAGAATAGCCGAACAAAAAGATGTAGGAGCATTAAAAGAATTTATCGGACAAGCTGGCCTTTCAACAAATGGAATAGAAAACATGATCGAACAGTTTGTCCTGCTTGAATGTGATGAACGAGACATTGTTGGCTGTATTGGGATTGAGATGATTAAGAAAGATGGATTATTGCGTTCATTCGTTGCGTCGAAACACATAAACGAAGCGCATCTCGTCACATTATGGCAAAGTATCGATCTCCTCGTGAAGCATAAAAATATTCAAAAGATTTATTTGGTCACACATACCGGTGCCTCGTCGGAATTTCTAAAACTGGTAGGGTTTAAACCGATTCATATCGATCAAGTACCGAAACATATTGAGAATCATCAACATCTTCAAACGATGATGCACAATGAAACCGCAGTAGTTATGGTAAAATGAGAGTACAATCGTGGATAAGTGGTCATATCCACAAAGTTATCCACTTTTACAACAAGTTTTGTCCACAGTTTGTGGATAAAACTTGTTTATTTTGTTGAAAAACCTTATATTTTACGAAATAGTAATTGTGTAAAAGATAGAATAGGTTGTGAATAAAAGGAGTCGACACAAAATGGATACAAAGTTCTGGGTTGTGGATAATGTGGATAATGTAAATTCAGAAAGTTTACCAATACAGGAGGCTGCTCAATTTTTAAAGAGTGGTGAAGTCGTTGCCTTCCCCACGGAAACCGTATATGGCTTAGGAGCAGATGCGACATCAGATGAGGCGGTATTAAAAATATACGAAGCAAAAGGGCGGCCAAGTGATAATCCACTTATTGTCCACATTGCCGACAAACATCAAGTAAACGATATCGCTACTTCCATACCGGAATATGCATATAAGCTGATGGAAACGTTTTGGCCAGGGCCGCTTACGTTTATTTTGCCGAAAAAAGCGGGGTTATCCACATATGTCACAGCGGGGTTAAATACAGTCGCCATTCGAATGCCAAGCCATCCTGTTGCGCTTAGTCTTATTAAAGCTTCCGAACTACCGATTGCTGCCCCTAGTGCGAATCTTTCCGGAAAACCGAGTCCAACGCTTGCTAAACATGTTGAGCAAGACTTGCATGGTCGCATCGCTGGGATTGTCGATGGGGGGATGACAGGAGTCGGAGTGGAGTCAACAGTCCTCGACTGTACCGAAAAAATGCCCGTGATCTTACGGCCAGGCGGCATATCCAAAGAAGAGATAGAAGAAGTAATTGGTAAAGTAGAATACGATAAAAATATCGTAGATGAAGCAAAAAAACCGAAATCACCTGGAATGAAATATACGCATTATGCACCGGATGCCCCCCTTTCAATTGTTGAAGGAAGTCCACAGTTTTTACAATCGCTCATTGAAAAATACCGCAGTCAAGGTAAAAAGGTAGGGGTGTTAACAACTGAAGAGCATCGAACTTCCTATAATGCTGACCATATCATTGTTTGTGGAAAAAGAAGCGACTTATCCACAGTAGCAGCTCATCTTTATGATGCTCTCCGTTCATTTAATGAACAATCATTAGATGTGTTATTAAGTGAATCGTTTCCAAAAGTCGGGGTAGGTCAAGCCATTATGAATCGTTTGTTAAAAGCAGCGGGGCAACGCGTTATTAAAGAGTCAAATGAATAGAGAAGTCATAATCTCCTTCGGGTACGCATAGTTTGAATTAGGCGTGTCCAAGGAGGTTTTTTTATGTTAGAAGAACTATTAACACTAACGATTATGGCATTCGCGCTCGGTATGGATGCATTTTCAGTTGGACTAGGAATGGGTTTGATTGAAATGAGAATGAGGCAAATTTTTTATATCGGTTTAACGATCGGTATTTTTCACATGATTATGCCACTTTCTGGGATGATGATTGGAAAGGTTATTTCTGAACAACTAGGGTTTCTCGCGACTTATGCAGGCGGGAGTTTACTCATCATCTTAGGTATCCAAATGATTATCGCATCGTTTCGCCAAGATGAAACCCCTTTAATCACGCCAATGGGATTTGGGTTATTCGTTTTTTCATTAAGTGTTAGTTTAGATAGTTTTTCTGTCGGTTTAAGCTTAGGCATTTATGGCGCTCGAACGATTTTAACGATACTTTTGTTTGGTTTTGTCAGTATGGTCTTAACATGGGGCGGATTACTTATCGGTAAACATGTAAAAAATTGGATCGGTGCATATAGTGAATCGCTTGGTGGGTGCATATTACTCGCCTTTGGCATCAAATTATTAATACCGATGTAAAGATTACTTGGCGGTTATGCCAAGTTTTTTATTTTTTGGCTACAACTTCGTATAGTGACTGAAGTAGCGGAAAAGTAGTGCAATTAACCCAAATTAGATGCAAATCGGGATAAGGAAATGCAAAAAGAGAACATCATGTGCAATAATTTCAGAGATTCGTGCAATTAATCAGTAATCTCGTGCAATTGTTCCTTAAAGTGGTGCAATTCATGTGAAAACTCGTGCAATTAGCGTTTTTTCACCGAGGTATTCGTTAAAAAGATAGCTAGTCAATTATTGAAAGCGATTTCACCAAACCTCTTCCTCACATAATGTAGCCAATTCAACCCACCCTTCATAAATTTAGAAAAATTCATGAATTAAATCGAATAAGAATTACGAGGATGAATGGATTTCGATTATAATAAAAATATGTGAAGAAAAGTGGGCAAAAAGGAGTGGGTCTATTGCAACAAAACATTTTATTTGTTTGTACAGGTAATACATGTCGTAGTCCGATGGCTGAATCGCTTTTACGTCAAATGAGTGAGGGGAAAATGAATGTTCGATCCGCTGGTGTATTTGCGATGGATGGAAGTGAGGCATCGATGAATACGATCGAAGTATTAAAAGAAAAAGGAATTGATATCGAGCACCGTTCCTCTTCGTTAACTAAAGAGCTTGTTGATTGGGCAACGTATATTTTAACGATGACAGAAAGTCATAAACAACTGGTGTGCGATGAGTTTCCGGAGGCATCGTATAAAACGCATACATTATCTGAATTTGTTTTCGACCGTCAAGAGGATGTAATCGATCCATTTGGTGGTTCGCTTGAAACATATCGCTTAACTAGGGAAGATTTGTACAAAAAAATTGAGAAACTTGTTGAAAAATTGATGGAGGAGAAGTAGAAGTGAGTATTGTGGATGCCCGAAAGCGATATCGATTTGGTCTTCGTCAAAAGCTCGTATTATTTACAACGATTTTAGCTATTATTACATATTCTACAAGCGCTTTTTTTATTTACATAGTCTATGAATTTGTCGCGCAATATATTTCTGAAGTATTTTTTACGATTATGACGTTTTCTCTTGGCATTATATGGTCTGGAATTTTAGCTTATATTGCGGCTGGATTCATCATAAAACCGTTGCAACGCCTTGAACAGTCAGCAAAAAAGGCGGCAGAAGGAGACATTCAAGAAGATGTACCCGTATCAGGAAGTAGCGATGAAATCCAAGCTTTAGGTATCGCGTTCAATCATATGCTAGCGAATTTACGAGATATGGTACGAAAAATAAATACAAATTTTGAGAATACGAATCAACAAGTACAAAGTATTCATTTAGCAACCGAAGAAGCAGAACAGAAAGCGAAAAGTATTACATACACGATTGAAGAAATTTCACGTGGTTCAGATCAAACCGCTATATCCATTCAAGAGACGGCAGAATCGTTAGAAGATACAGTAAAATTAGCAAATGAAGTCGAAACGAAAGCAAAAAAATCAGAACAATTATCAAATGAAATGGTTCAATCACTTGACCAAAGCACAAAAGTGTTTCACTCTTTAATTAGCGGTATTCATCATTTAGCAGAGAAAAGCGAGTCGTCCATAGAGGTTGTGCAGCGATTAGAAATGAATGCGAAAAAAGTAGAATCTATTATATCACTCGTTGGGGATATTGCCGATCAAACGAATTTACTCGCCTTAAATGCTTCAATTGAGGCAGCGCGAGCGGGGGAACATGGAAAAGGGTTCGCTGTTGTTGCCCAAGAAGTTCGGAAACTAGCGGATGAAAGTGCAAAGGCTGTCCAAGGGATTTCAAGATTAATCCAAAACATTCAACATGAAGTGAATGAAGTCGTCTTACAAATTCGTGAACAAGTAACCGACGCACGAACAGAAGTGAAAAAAGGAGAAGAAACAGAACAAAAGCTTGAAGAAATGGGACAGTCCATCTTGCAAGTTGCCGAAGCGGTCAAACAAATTTCACGTCTTGCCAAGCGGCAAATGGATGGCATTCAACAAACAGGAGCACAATCGGAAGAAGTAGCGGCGATTGCTGAGGAAACATCTGCAGGCTCACAAGAAGTAACACGTGCTGTGCAAGATCAAACGAAGAATATCGAAAACATTCATCATTTAACGAAAAATCTTTTAGTGAGTGCCGAACAATTAAAACAAATGATTGAACGGTTTACGTATTAATAATAGGAGGGTTTTATATGAAAGTTATACTTGCATCAGACCACGGTGGAATAAATATTAGAGAAGAAGTAAGAAAGCTACTAGAAGAGATGAATATTGAATATGAGGATGTAGGGTGCGACTGTGAAACGTCCGTTGACTATCCGGATTATGCGCTGCCTGTTGCAGAGCGCGTAGCAAGTGGTGAGTTTGATCGCGGCATATTAATTTGTGGAACAGGTATTGGCATGAGCATTGCAGCCAATAAAGTAAAAGGAATTCGTTGTGCACTTGTTCATGATGTTTTTAGTGCAAAAGCTACACGTGAGCATAATGACAGCAATATATTAGCGATGGGTGAGCGAGTGATCGGTCCTGGCTTAGCGATAGAAATCGCAAAAACATGGCTTACAACCGAATATGAAGGTGGTCGTCATGCGCGCCGTGTCGGAAAAATTACGGAATACGAAGAAAAGAATCTGTAAGGAGCGATCACAATGTCACACTTACAGGATTGGAAAGAAGAACTCTCTTCCATTTTACAAGAATTCAAGCAACAAGTTTCTTTCCGTCAAGGTCAGCTTTTTGTCATTGGATGCAGCACGAGTGAAGTGATCGGAGAAAGAATCGGAACGGCCGGTGCGAATACGATTGCTGAAATGATTTACAATGAGTTATTTCAGTTTCATAAAGAAACAGGTGTCGACTTGGCCTTCCAATGTTGTGAACATTTAAATCGCGCATTAGTTATCGAACGCGAAGTAGCGGAAAAAAACAAGTTCGAACTTGTATCGGTCGTCCCTGTACCGAAAGCAGGTGGTTCGATGGCTGCCTATGCATTTGAACAGATGAAAGACCCGGTTGTTGTCGAGTTTATTAAGGCGGATGCTGGTATGGATATTGGCGATACATTAATCGGAATGCACTTAAAACATGTAGCCGTCCCGGTTCGTTGCTCGCGTAATACAATTGGTCATGCACACGTCACGCTAGCAACAACGAGACCGAAACTAATCGGTGGCGCGCGAGCACAATATGAACAAACGAAAAAAGAGGAATCGTGTACGTGAATCATCTGAAAGGCAAAATGTTCTTACGCATTTTGCCTTTTATTATTTACATAGTTAAAACCCGTATAAAAAAATATATTATAAACAAAATGTGTGTAAATAATGATATAATTATAAATAGGAATGAATTTTAAAAGCGAAAAATACATAAATCCCGAACGAATATGTAAAAATGACTTGAAAAAATAATATCTTTATATAAAATAAAGAAAAATAGATATTATTTCGGTTGGACAAAAATGATGGGGTACATTCGTTGTGACCATACGACGTAGAAAATAAGTTTTTGTGACCAACGAAACATGCTAAAATGTAATAGTACAAACTGTGAAAATTTTTTGAATCATTCATGCGAGTGTTTTGGTTTAAAAGAAGCAGTATACAGCTTGCATATTTATGCGCATCTTATGTAAGACAAGCTCACTATTCATGCACCGATATAAAGAAAGGGGAACTTAACGATGAACAATATCCAAAACCAAGATCCACAAGTATTTCAAGCGATTCAAGATGAATTAAAACGCCAGCGTACAAAAATTGAACTAATCGCATCTGAAAACTTTGTTAGTGAAGCCGTAATGGAAGCCCAAGGATCTGTGTTAACAAACAAATATGCAGAAGGTTATCCTGGTCGTCGTTATTACGGAGGCTGTGAGTATGTAGACGTAGTTGAAAATATCGCGCGCGATCGTGCAAAAGAAATCTTCGGTGCAGAACATGTAAACGTTCAGCCACACTCTGGTTCACAAGCAAATATGGCGGTTTATTATGCAGCATTAGAGCCAGGTGATACGGTTTTAGGAATGAACCTTTCTCACGGTGGCCATTTAACACACGGAAGCCCTGTAAATTTTAGTGGTATACAGTTCAACTTCGTTGAATACGGTGTCGACCAAGAAACACATTTGATTAATTATGAAGATGTTCGCCAAAAAGCGATTGAACATAAACCAAAGCTAATTGTAGCAGGTGCTAGCGCGTACCCACGTGAAATTGATTTCAAAAAGTTCCGTGAAATTGCAGATGAAGTAGGAGCTTACTTAATGGTTGATATGGCTCACATTGCAGGGCTTGTTGCTTCTGGCTTACATCAAAATCCTGTTCCGTATGCTCATTTTGTGACAACGACAACGCATAAAACATTACGCGGTCCACGCGGCGGTATGATTTTATGTAAAGAAGAGTTCGCGAAAAAAGTTGACAAGTTTATTTTCCCTGGAATTCAAGGTGGCCCATTAATGCATGTGATTGCAGCAAAAGCTGTTGCTTTTGGCGAAGCATTACAAGATGAGTTCAAAACTTATTCACAAAACATTATTACAAATGCCAAACGCTTAGCCGAAAAATTAACAGCAGAGGGAATTGAGCTTGTCTCTGGTGGTACAGACAATCACTTAATTTTAATTGATGTGCGTAATTTAAATATAACGGGTAAAGTCGCTGAACATGTCCTTGATGAAATTGGCATTACCGTTAATAAAAATACAATTCCTTATGACCCAGAATCACCATTTGTTACTAGCGGTATTCGTATCGGTACAGCAGCTGTAACTAGCCGCGGTTTTGGTGTGGAAGAAATGGATGAAATTGGATCGATCATTTCCCTCGCATTAAAAAATCATGAGAATGAAGAAAAGCTTGAAGAAGCAAGAAATCGTGTAAATGCACTTTCGGAAAAATTTTCTCTATATCCGAGCCTTTAAAAAGATGAAAAGCATCTTCCTTTATGGAGGGTGCTTTTTATGTGACTGTTTTCGTATAAATTTGAATGAAGTGATGATTTCTAGAAAGGTGAGAATAGCATTTTTTCAAAATCAGTACGAGTTAAATGAAGGGAAGGTCGTGCAATTAAAGGCCTTTATGTGCAAATAATGCATGAAATATGCAATTAGACAAAATGATGTGCAATTATTTTGAGATTCGTGCAATTAAAGGCCGAGTTCGTGCAATTGTTTCCAAAAGTGGTGCAATTATTTCTAAAACCCGTGCAATTATCCTTTATAAGCCCCTCTCCCATTTAATGAAAGAACTTTTTGCTAACGCTTTCAAATAAAAAACATATTCATTTCCTTTTTTAATAAACATGAGCTTGACGGTGTTTACAATTTATCTACGATTTCCAAAACTCCCTTTTTTATAATGCTTTTAAAAGTTGAAACGACGCTCTTTTTTCTGTACAATCGATTGAGGTGCAAAAGAGAAAAGGAGATGTGTAGCGTGGGTAAAGTGTATGTGTTTGATCATCCGTTAATTCAACATAAGTTAACGTATATTCGCGATAAAAATACGGGTACAAAAGAGTTTCGTGAGTTAGTTGACGAAGTTGCTACATTAATGGCATTTGAAATTACACGCGACTTACCACTTGAAGAAGTGGAAGTTGAAACACCTGTAAGTAAAGCAAAGGCTAAACTGTTATCAGGTAAAAAGCTTGGGGTTATCCCTATTTTACGTGCAGGCTTAGGAATGGTAGACGGAATATTAAAATTAATCCCTGCAGCAAAAGTTGGTCATGTTGGTCTTTATCGTGACCCTGAAACGTTAAAGCCGGTTGAATATTATGTGAAGCTTCCTTCTGACGTAGAAGAGCGCGAACTAATCGTAGTCGATCCAATGCTTGCAACAGGAGGTTCTGCTGTTGAAGCGATTCATGCGTTAAAGAAACGCGGTGCGAAAAACATCCGTTTTATGTGCTTAGTAGCAGCTCCTGAAGGTGTGGAAGTGATGCAAAAGGAACACCCAGATGTTGATATTTATATCGCAGCACTAGATGAAAAATTAAACGATCACGGATATATTGTTCCAGGACTAGGCGATGCAGGTGACCGCTTATTTGGAACAAAATAAAGTATTACAGCAAGCACGCGTTGCTTGCTGTTTTATTTTTAATTTCGATAAAATGATAAAAATTTAGCCTTCATTCATGAAAAACAAGGATAAGAGCAAACTAACGATTGAGGTGAGAATATGTGTTCATTCGTTAAAAGCTCTTTTTTTATGATGTTTATCATCATCTTCTATCCACTACAAACGTATGCTACTATTCAATATCCAACCATCCCTGCATTACCTGAAGAAGATCAAGAGGAAAGGATAGCGATGATTATCGTCGTGAATGATCAGCCGCTTTCAAAAGTGAAGCGACGCATTCGACAAAGCTATCCTTCTGTTCTTATACGTCATCAGTTTCAAACAGCGTTTACCGGTTTTTCCGTTGAAGGGAAACGAGGGGACCTAGAAAAATTAATGAAAGAATCTTATATTTCTCATGCAAGCCCTGTCGCTACGTATGAGACACATATTGAAGAAAGTGTTCCATTTATTGGTGGGGAACAAATTCGCGGTTACTTTAACGAACGAAATGAGCGTTTAACAGGGAAAGGTGTAACCGTTGCGATTGTAGATACCGGGATCGATTATACACATCCAGATTTACGCCATAGCTTCAAAGGAGGCTATGACTTCGTGGATATCGACACAGATCCGATGGAAACAAAGGCGAATGAACTTGGGGCAACGATTCACGGAACACATGTAGCTGGAATTATTGCAGCAGATGGTAAATTAAAAGGAATGGCCCCTGACGCCTCCATTATTATGTACAGAGCATTAGGTCCGAATGGAATGGGGACATCTGAGCAAGTCATTGCTGCCATTGAAAAAGCGATTGAAGATAAGGTAGATGTTTTAAACTTATCGCTAGGGAATGATGTGAATGGGCCCGACTGGCCAACGAGTCTTGCTTTAAATAAAGCGGTTGAAAAAGGGATCATCGCGGTTGTGTCTAGTGGAAACTCCGGTCCAAAACCGTGGACTGTAGGTTCGCCTGGAACAGCAAGTAAAGCGATTTCTGTCGGGGCATCAACACCGCCTATTAAAGTGCCGTATTTGTCGCTTTCGGGATACCGGAAACAAATAAAGCTACTTCCACTTTATGGAGCGAAAGAATGGGATTTAACAGGCTCTGAAGATATCATATATGCGAAGCTTGGTGAAGAAGAGGACTTCCCAAATGATGTTCAAGGGAAAGTCGTTTTATTAAAACGCGGAAAGCTATCGTTTACAGAAAAAGTTCAAAATTCAATTAATCGCGGTGCAAAAGCTGTGCTTATTTATAATGATGTAAAAGGGCGCTTTATCGGTCATTTAGAAAAAGAGTTTTCGATTCCAGTTGCTTCGATTTCCAAAGAAGATGGAGAGTGGTTGCGGCACAATTTGAAGAATCAAACTTGGTTAAAAACAGTTTATAAAAAAGAGGTCGACACATTAGCGGACTTCAGTTCAAGAGGTCCGGTGACAACTTCATGGGATATTAAGCCGGATGTTGTAGCACCAGGTGTTGCCATTGATAGCACGATCCCTAGTGGTTATTTAGCCTTACAAGGAACGAGTATGGCAGCACCGCATGTGGCAGGAGCTTGTGCCTTAATTAAACAAGTGCGACCAAATTGGACGCCGGAACAAGTGAAAGCATCGCTTATGAATAGTGCTAAACCATTAAAAAGTAAAGAAGGGAACCTATTGCCAGCTTATGAGCAAGGAGCGGGACGGATTGATGTCGTAAAAGCCATACAGACAGAGGCACTCGTTTATCCAGCCTCTATTACATTCGGACAATTGAAGTCGAGTGGCGCACGTGTACAAAAGCAAGTAACACTAACGCTTGATAATCAATCGAATTATCCAAAGAAATTTATATTTTTACAGCCTGATCATCGAGAGGGCATTCAATGGAAACTGCCTAAAACAATCGTTATACGTGCAAATGAACAAAAGCAGGTGACGGTGACAGCGGATATTACGCCAAGCTTGTTTCATCAAGGCGTATATGATGGCTCCCTCTACGTACAAGCGGATGATCAACAAATCCGTATTCCGTATTTATTTGTTACTGATGAGCCAGACTATCCACGACTTATGGGGTTTGAATTCGGATTAGCAGATATCGCGAACACCTTTCATTATGAGCTTTATTTACCGGGTGGAGCGGATGAGTTTGGAATTGCATTGTACGATCCAGACACACTTCGTTTTATTGGCTTTTTAGACTGGGAACGAAATGTAAAAAGGGGCTTAAGATCGATCGATATAAAAAAAGAAAAACTACACCTTCCAGAAGGCCTTTATAAGGCAATCATTTTTGCGAAAAAAGGAGAGAAGGAAGATCAATTAGAGACGGACATTTTACTCGATTTAAAACTGTTAAAAAGTCGCTGAAATTTTGTGAAAAAAATGTGAACAAATTGGAAGGCATTTGTCGATTTATGAAACTTTTAGAATGAAACAGATTGACATCGAATAGTGGCTATTGTATGCTAAACGGGGAGTAAATGATAAGGTTTTCACAATCCTTACATAAAGGTGTATAAAACCTTGAAAAATCCTTATATTATAAATGTTGTGAGGATTCAATATTATGCGACAAAACAAACGCCATCCGCTCCAAGCAATGGCTTTAATGTCTGTGATTTTGTCACAATTAGTCGGATCAACACTTATTGGTATTTTTGCAGGTAGATGGCTCGATGATCGTTTTCATTCAAGCCCGTTTTTTTTAATCATTGGCCTTCTCATCGGACTTGCTGCAGGGATATATGCCATGCTCCGGTTAGTCCAACACTATTTCTCAGGGGAATGAATTCAACGATGTATTCTTTCGAGAACTTACTAGCAAGGAGCAAAAAATATATATTGTATTTGTTTTCTATTTATGTTTTGGGGTGGGGGCTTACTTCTTATCAAACGATTTTCCTCGGACTCATTCTTGGTACTAGCTTTAGCCTCTACAATTTATGGTTACTAATTCGCAAATCTAAACAGTTTCGAGATAAAATGAATGAAGGACGGGCAGCACGTTCTTTAGGAACAATTTCGAGAATGGCCGCAGCAGGATTAGCGGTATTAATCTCACTAAGATTCCCTGAATACTTTCATTTTATAAGTGTAATTATTGGATTAATGACAATGTATGTTGTCATTATGATAGATTATTTTTTCTATATTCGCGGACAAGCTTGGGAAGAGAGGTGAATTCTGTTGGGTCACGAAGCTCCAATCGTTGAATTTTTAGGTCTGCACTTTAACTTAGCAAACATTCTTATGATCACGATTTCTTGTGTGATTGTATTCATCATCGCCGTATTATCAACCCGCACTTTATCCATGAATCCTACTGGAATGCAAAACTTTATGGAGTGGGTATTAGACTTTGTTAGAAACATCATCAACAGCACGATGGACTGGAAAACTGGCGGTCGCTTCTTAACATTAGGGGTTACCTTACTAATGTATATTTTCGTTGCGAACATGCTAGGACTTCCATTTTCCGTTATCGTTGGACATGAGCTATGGTGGAAATCACCAACTGCCGATCCAACCATTACATTAACGTTAGCGGTTATGGTTGTTGCCCTATCGCATTATTATGGTATTAAGCTAAAAGGGGCAGGCGAATATGGTCGCGATTTCTTAAGGCCACTTCCTTTCTTATTTCCTTTAAAGATAATTGAAGAGTTTGCAAACACATTAACGCTTGGTCTACGTCTTTACGGTAACATTTTTGCCGGTGAGATTTTACTTGGACTATTAGCGGGTCTTGCAACAAATGGATATGCCCAAAGCGTTGGTAGTGGTATTATCGGCACCATTGTTGCTATAGTACCAATGTTAGCGTGGCAAGGATTTAGTATTTTCGTCGGGGCCATCCAAGCCTTTATTTTCGTAATGTTAACGATGGTTTATATGGCACACAAAGTGAGTCATGACCATTAATCATATATTCACTAAGCTTTCATGATTTACATTTTATTTTTAAAAAAATATTTTCTAAATGATAAAAGGAGGACATTTCTCATGAATTTATTAGCAGCTGCAATTGCAATTGGTTTAGCGGCACTTGGTGCTGGTATTGGTAACGGTCTTATCGTATCTCGTACAGTTGAAGGTATTGCGCGTCAACCTGAAGCTCGCGGAATGCTTCAAACAACAATGTTTATCGGGGTTGCATTAGTTGAGGCGATTCCAATCATCGCGGTAGTTATCGCATTCATGGTATTTGGTGCGTAAATGATTGTTTACAACTAATGGCGAAGAATATTAAACACTTCGCCATTCCTTTATGTAAAGTAAAACATTTGAAAACGATTTAATTCGCGTTCTTATCCATATATGAGTTGACTTATTGAGTTAAGATGGAACTCTTGAAGGGAGTGAAAACAAGCCGTGTTAACATTTGACCTTGCCCTTGGTGCAGCTGGTGGCGCTTTTAATGGCGGAGATATTTTATTCCAGCTTATCGCATTTTTAATTTTGTTAGCATTGCTCAAAAAATATGCTTTTGGTCCGTTAATGGGCATGATGAAGAAGCGTGAAGATCACATTGCAAACGAAATTCGTTCTGCAGAGCAAAAGCATGAAGAAGTGAAAAAATTAGCAGAAGAGCAACGTGAACTACTGAAAAAGGCTCGTCAAGAATCACAAGAGCTTGTTGAAAATGCTAAGAAGATAGGCGAACAGCAAAAAGAAGATATTATTCAAACAGCTCGTGCTGAAGCTAACCGTTTAAAAGAGGCGGCTAGACAAGAAATCGAGCAAGAAAAAGAGCAAGCTGTTGCGGCATTACGTGAACAAGTCGCTTCATTATCTGTATTAGTTGCTTCTAAAGTCATTGAAAAGCAATTAAATGAAAAAGAACAAGAAAAGCTGATTAACGACTACATTAAAGAGGTAGGAGAAGAGTTATGATGGGTGTAGCTAAACGATATGCTCTCGCTCTTTTTCAAATCTCAAAAGAAAAAAAAGCCATTGATCAGTTCGAAAAAGAATTACGTGTTGTGAAACAAGTTTTTTCAGATAATAGCGATTTCTTACAAGTACTTACACATCCAAAAGTATCGCTAACGAATAAAAGAGCGTTAATACAAGAAGCATTTGTTTCTTTATCAAGTGACATTGTTAATACACTTCTTTTATTAATAGATCGTCATCGCATCGAGATTGTAACTGAACTTGCAGACCGCTTTGTAGAACTAGCGAATGAAGAACAAGGAACTCAAGATGCGACAGTTTATTCCGTTCGTCCACTAAATGATGAACAGTTAAAAGCTATTTCCGACGTTTTTGCCAAAAAAATCGGTAAAAAATCGCTTCGTCTTGAAAATGTTGTCGATGAAAGCTTAATCGGAGGCGTGAAACTCCGTATTGGTAACCGAATTTTTGACGGTAGCGTAAGCGGAAAGCTAGAACGTATTGAACGTGAATTAGTTGCGAAAAGTTCGTAGATAGGGGTGAAACTCATGAGCATCAAAGCTGAAGAAATTAGTGCGCTGATAAAAAAGCAAATTGAAAACTATCAGTCAGATATTAAAGTAAGTGATGTTGGTACTGTTATTCAAATTGGTGACGGTATTGCTCGTGCTCATGGCCTAGATAATGTCATGGCTGGTGAGCTTGTTGAGTTCTCAAACGGCGTTATGGGTATGGCTCAAAACCTTGAAGAAAATAACGTCGGTATCGTCATTTTAGGACCTTACACAGATATCCGTGAAGGGGACGAAGTTCGTCGTACGGGTCGTATCATGGAAGTTCCGGTTGGTGAAGAATTAGTTGGCCGTGTTGTAAATCCATTAGGACAACCAGTTGATGGATTAGGCCCAATTGAAACGACAAAAACGCGTCCGATCGAAAGTCCAGCACCTGGTGTAATGGATCGTAAATCTGTCCATGAGCCACTGCAAACAGGTATTAAAGCAATTGATGCACTTATTCCAATTGGTCGTGGTCAACGTGAGTTAATTATCGGTGACCGTCAAACAGGTAAAACGCAAGTTGCCATCGATACAATCTTGAACCAAAAAGATCAAGATATGATTTGTATTTACGTTGCAATCGGACAAAAAGAATCGACTGTTCGAAACGTAGTAGAAACGCTTCGTAAGCATGGTGCATTAGATTACACAATCGTTGTAACAGCATCTGCTTCTCAACCAGCTCCGCTGTTATTCTTAGCTCCTTACGCTGGTGTAACAATGGGTGAACACTTCATGTATAACGGTAAACACGTGCTTGTTGTATACGATGATTTATCAAAGCAAGCAGCTGCATACCGTGAGCTTTCTCTATTATTACGCCGTCCACCAGGACGTGAAGCATTCCCGGGGGATGTATTCTACTTACACTCTCGTCTTTTAGAGCGTGCAGCAAAATTAAGTGATGCAAAGGGAGCAGGTTCTTTAACTGCATTACCATTCGTTGAAACACAAGCTGGTGACATTTCAGCATATATTCCAACGAATGTTATTTCCATCACTGACGGACAGATTTTCTTGCAATCTGATTTATTCTTCTCTGGTGTTCGTCCAGCCGTAAACGCGGGTCTATCGGTATCTCGTGTTGGTGGTTCAGCACAAATTAAAGCGATGAAAAAAGTTTCTGGTACGTTACGTCTAGACTTAGCTGCGTATCGTGAATTAGAAGCTTTCGCACAATTCGGTTCAGATCTTGATAAAGCGACACAAGCGAAATTAAATCGTGGTGCGCGTACAGTTGAAGTTTTAAAGCAAGGCATTAACAAACCGATCGCTGTAGAAAAACAAGTAATGATCCTTTACACGTTAACAAAAGGATTATTAGATGATATTCCTGTTGAAGATATTCGTCGTTTCGAAGAAGAATTTTTCGCATATTTAGATCAAAACGAAAAAGAGCTTCTTAATGAAATTCGCACGACAGGAAACCTTCCTGAAGATGCGAAAATGGAAAAAGCGATTACAGGCTTTAAGAAGACATTTGCCGTTTCGGAATAATGTTTTGGTTGTGAAAAGCCTAAAAAATCGCTTTTCACAACCCCTTTAATGAGTCGGCTATTTTTCAATAAAGGTGGTGAAAACCTTTGGCATCCTTACGTGATATTAAATCAAGAATCACCTCAACGAAAAAAACAAGCCAGATTACAAAAGCGATGGAGATGGTTTCTGCGGCTAAATTAAACCGTGCAGAAAACAACGCAAAAGCTTTTGTACCATACATGGAGAAAATTCAAGAGGTGGTAGCAAACATTGCACTTGGCAGCACCGATGTTAACCACCCGATGTTACAAAAACGTCCGGTAAAAAAGACGGGTTATTTAGTCATTACATCAGATCGCGGTCTTGCTGGTGCGTTTAATAGCAGCATATTACGAACGGTATATCAAACGTTACAAAAACGTCATCAATCTAAAGATGAATATACCGTTATTGCAATCGGTAGAATTGGTCGTGATTTCTTTAAAAAACGAGGAATTTCAGTCGTTGAAGAAATTGTCGGGATCGGTGATGAGACAAGCTTTGTTGATATTAAAGAGATTACAATGAAAACGGTCCAATTATTTGCAGATGGTCATGTAGATGAACTTTATATGTACTACAACCATTATGTAAGTGCGATTCAGCAAGATGTAACGGAGAAAAAGCTTCTTCCGTTAACAGACATAGCGACAAGCAATAAAATGACATCTTATGAGTTTGAGCCAGGGGCGGAAGAAATATTAGAAGTATTACTTCCACAGTATGCAGAAAGCTTAATTTACGGTGCGTTACTAGATAGTAAAGCTAGTGAACATGCAGCACGTATGACAGCAATGAAAAATGCTACTGATAATGCGAAAGAGCTTATTAACACTCTTACGCTTTCTTATAACCGTGCACGTCAAGCAGCAATCACACAAGAAATTACAGAGATTGTTGGTGGTGCAGCAGCACTTGAATAGTGAAATTTGTGAAAGTTAGTTAGGAGGGAAAGCGATCATGAAAGGACGCGTTACTCAAGTTATGGGTCCGGTTGTAGACGTTAAGTTCGAAAGCGGACACCTACCAGAAATCTACAACGCCCTAAAAGTTTCTCATAAAGCGCGTAATGAAAATGAAGTCGATATTGACTTAACATTAGAAGTTGCCCTTCATTTAGGTGACGATACGGTTCGTACTATTGCGATGGCTTCTACTGATGGTGTAACTCGTGGCATGGAAGTTGAAGATACGGGTGCTCCAATCTCTGTACCAGTAGGTGACGTTACATTAGGTCGTGTCTTCAACGTATTAGGTGAAAACATTGACCTTGATGAGCCAATCCCAGCTGAAGCTCGTCGTGATGCAATCCATAGGCAAGCTCCAACATTCGAGCAGCTTTCTACAGAAGTTGAAATTTTAGAAACGGGTATTAAAGTAGTAGACCTTCTTGCGCCATATATTAAAGGTGGAAAAATCGGTCTATTCGGTGGTGCCGGTGTAGGTAAAACGGTATTAATTCAGGAACTTATTAACAACATCGCACAAGAGCACGGCGGTATTTCTGTATTCGCAGGTGTAGGTGAGCGTACGCGTGAAGGTAACGACCTATACTTCGAAATGAAAGACTCCGGCGTTATTTCGAAAACAGCGATGGTATTCGGTCAGATGAATGAGCCGCCTGGAGCACGTATGCGCGTTGCGTTAACAGGTCTTACAATGGCAGAATTCTTCCGTGATGAGCAAGGACAAGACGTGTTATTCTTCATGGATAACATCTTCCGTTTCACTCAGGCAGGTTCTGAGGTATCCGCCCTTCTTGGACGTATGCCATCTGCCGTTGGTTACCAACCGACACTTGCAACAGAGATGGGTCAATTACAAGAACGTATTACATCTACAAACGTAGGTTCCGTAACATCGATCCAAGCGATTTACGTACCTGCCGATGACTATACTGACCCAGCTCCAGCGACAACGTTCGCTCACTTAGATGCAACGACAAACCTTGAGCGTAAGCTTTCTGAGATGGGTATCTACCCTGCGGTTGACCCGCTTGCATCGACATCTCGTGCCCTTGCACCTGAAATTGTTGGTCAGGAGCATTACGAAGTTGCTCGTCAAGTACAAGCAACATTACAACGTTATAAAGAATTACAAGACATCATCGCGATTCTTGGTATGGATGAGCTTTCTGAGGACGATAAGCTTGTCGTTCATCGCGCTCGTCGTATTCAATTCTTCTTATCTCAAAACTTCCACGTGGCAGAGCAGTTTACTGGTCAGCCAGGTTCTTACGTGCCAGTAAAAGAAACGGTACGTGGCTTCAAGGAAATTCTTGAAGGAAAATACGACCACATCCCTGAAGATGCGTTCCGCTTAGTTGGCCGCATTGAAGAAGTGGTTGAAAAAGCGAAGGAAATGGGCGTAGAAGCTTAATTTTGGGACCTAGGAGGAGGATCAATTCATGAAGACAGTACAAGTAAATGTTGTCACTCCAGATGGCCCAGTTTACGATGCAGAAGTTGAAATGGTAAGTGCTAAAGCTCAAAGTGGTGAGCTCGGAATTTTACCAGGACATATTCCAATGGTGGCTCCACTCTCAATTGGTGCAGTGAGACTCATTAACGGAGGCAGCACAGAACTCATCGCAGTTAGTGGAGGCTTTTTAGAAGTTAGACCTGATAAAGTTACCATCCTAGCACAGTCAGCAGAAAGAGCTGACAGCATCGATGTTCAACGTGCAAAAGCAGCGAAAGAGCGTGCAGAACGCCGCCTTCGTGAAAAAGCAGACGACATTGATTTCAGACGTGCAGAACTTGCACTTCAACGTGCCATCAACCGATTGAACATATCAGGCAAATAAATCATATAGATAAAAGGAACCTTAAGCTAAGGCTAAGGTTCCTTTTTTATTTTGGGTGTGGTGGAGATGATACCGGGTATCTCTGGAGAACCCGCAAGTTGATTTTAATTCCACGCAAGTTATGAAAGAAATGCGCAACTGATGAAAAATAGGCGCAACCCTAGAGATGTGGTACAATAAACCACCAAAAACGTGCAATGATCGATTTCCTTCATATGAAATTTGCTACATCTCAATCTCCGTATATGCACCATCCTCTTTAAGTTTTGAATAAACCCCTTTTGCGCATGCGAGGTCAAAATAAGCGGCACCAACTGATTTGAAAAAAGTAATTTCTTGGTCACTTTCTCGGCCACTTGCTTCACCTGCGACAAGTTGATGAAGCTCTCCATATATGTTTTGAAACGACCATTTCCCTTGACGTTCTGCATAAATGAATTCACCGGCTTCTTCTTTTACACCAGACAGGTCATCCACGACAATTTTGGAAGCTCGTAAAACGGTTGTTAAATCGACTTCCCGCATTGTTGGTAAATATGACCCCACTCCATTAATATGTGTACCTGGTTGTAAATCGTCTCCATTAAAGACTGGCTCATAGGAACGTGTTGCACAACAAATAATGTGTGCTTTTCTCACTGCTGATGAAACATTTTTTGTCACTTCATAAGGGGGTTCGATCCCATGTTCATGAAGTTTCTCACCAAACCTGTGCGCTTTTTCAATCGTTCGATTGACTAAATAAATTTGTTCGATGTTCCGGACAGCAAGGACGCCTAGCACTTGTTCCAATGCCATCCCCCCAGTTCCAATTACGGTTAAGACTTGTGCATCTTTTTTTGCTAAATATTGCGTGGCAATACCAGTTAATGCACCTGTCCGAAGCCTTGTTAAATAAGATGCGTTCATCATCGCTAAGTGATCGCCATTTTTAGCATCTGACAACAGTAAGACTCCTTGTGTTGTTGATTTTCCCCTTTTCGTATTTTGTGGGAAAATCGTGACAACTTTTACGACAGACAGTTCTTCTCCTAAATCCGCACTTGGCATGTATAGGGCGGAGCCTTCATATTTTGGAAATGTGAGAACGGTTCGATGTGGGTTCTCTACTTGATTTTCTTGTTTTGCCAGCAATATGCCTTTCACACTCTCTATCGCATCATCTATCTTATAAAATTGCTGAATTTGTTTTTCATTAAAAATGAGCACTTTTCAACTTCCTTTCATCAAGCTCTTCTTTTTTAGTGTTTGAATGGCAATTAAAGAAATGACATAAATCGCACTGGTACATGTGAATGATGGAAACGAACAAGTAAAGTAGTCGTGACTAAGGGGGGCCACCCGCTAAAATCTCCCATACCTTGAAGAGACACTTAAATTCGTTTCTTTTAACATTCTAGATATTTTAAAATTTTCTGTCAATAATAGTTGGTTTACGTCTAGTTTGAGTAACTACACTTATTGAAGATAAAATTGCTCTTTCTATTGATAAGTGTCTTATGTCTATCGGAAGTGATAAATAAATGCGGCAAAGTGATGGAAAAACGTCTAGAACTGATGAAAAAAATAGAGAAAGTGATGGAAAAACGTCTAGAACTGATGAAAAAACTTGAGAAAGTGATAACTAAAATAGTTTCATTAATATAAGAATATTCAGCACGGCTTGTTTATAAGATGGATAATAGAACCTATTAAAACTTTACTAGCTATTTCGACATTTTCATCCTGTCGACAGCTGATGTATAAAAATGGTACAATGATAGCGATTACATTAATCGTGTCATAAGGAGGCGAGCAGTTGGAATCACTTTTTGTTTATCAAAATAATTATTTAATCGTCTTCGTCTTTCTCTTGTTAGGTATTTTATTACCGGTTGTGGCCCTGACAATGGGGAAATGGTTACGCCCTTACAATCCAACAAAAGAAAAATTAACAACATATGAAAGTGGGATCGAGCCTTTCCATGATTCCCGTATTCAATTTAATGTCCGTTACTACATCTTTGCATTGCTTTTTGTCATCTTTGATGTTGAAACGGTTTTTTTATACCCTTGGGCCGTTGCTTATGAATCATTAGGTATTGTTGCCCTTATCGAGATGCTCATTTTTGTCATCATGCTCTTCATTGGACTACTGTATGCTTGGAAAAAGAAGGTGTTGAAATGGATGTAAATGGATCCGGAATTCCAAAAGAAGAGATGGAAGAGTTAAAACAAAGTGTTTTTTTAACGACATTAGAGCAATTAAAAGCGTGGGCTAGAAGTAACTCTTTATGGCCATTAACATTTGGACTAGCTTGTTGTGCGATTGAAATGATGGGTGTTGGCGCATCTCATTATGATTTAGACAGATTCGGGTCGTTTTTCCGCACATCACCGCGGCAATCCGATGTCATGATTGTCTCCGGAACGGTTACGAAAAAAATGGCTCCTGTATTAAGGAGGCTATATGATCAAATGCCAGAGCCAAAATGGGTGATTGCCATGGGGTCGTGTGCAACCGCAGGGGGGCCGTATATTAAGTCATATGCCGTTGTGAAAGGGGTCGATCAAATCGTTCCTGTCGATGTATACATTCCAGGGTGCCCACCAAACCCAGCAGCGCTAATTTACGGCATCAACAAATTAAAAGGAAAAATACGTGAAGAAGCAAAGGCAGGAAAGAAGGTGATGTAATATGACCGATCAAAACAAAACAGGGCAATCGAATGAGGAAAAGGATGATTTGGAACAAAAGAAAAAGAAAGCAGCAGCGGCAGCACGGGCAAAAGCCGAGGCACAGAAGAAACAAAAGCCGAAGGGAGAAGAGGAAAACGAGTCCACCCTCGAGCTTGCAAAGAAGAAAGCAGCAGCTGCAGCGAGAGCGAAAGCTGAGGCGTTGAAGAAACAAAAGCCGAAGGGAGAAGGGGAAAACGAGTCCACCCTCGAGCTCGCGAAGAAGAAAGCAGCAGCGGCAGCACGGGCAAAAGCCGAGGCACAGAAGAAACAAAAGCCGAAGGGAGAAGGGGAAAACGAGTCCACCCTCGAGCTCGCGAAAAAGAAAGCAGCAGCGGCGGCACGGGCAAAAGCCGAAGCACAGAAGAAACAAAAGCCGAAGGGAGAAGGGGAAAACGAGTCCACCCTCGAGCTCGCGAAGAAGAAAGCAGCAGCGGCGGCGCGAGCAAAAGCTGAGGCGTTAAAAAAGCAAAAGTCGAAGGAAGGAGAAGAAAGCGAGTCAGACCTCGAGCTCGCGAAGAAAAAAGCAGCAGCAGTCGCAAAAGCGAAGGCGGCGGCACGAGCAAAAGCGAATGCCAACAAATCCGATAGCGATTTAGAGAAAGAAAAGGCAAAAGCAATAGCCGTAGCGAAAGCGAAAGCAGCGGCGGCAGCGAAAGCAAAAGCATTACAATCTCAAGATGAACCGCCAAAAGAAGTAAAACCATCACCGAATCAACCTCTCTTAAATTTGTATAAAAGCGTAATGGAAAAGAATCTTGGGAATTCAGCCTTAGAGGATTCTTACATCAATACCCTTTCAAAAGATATTCCCACACTTGTCGTAAAAAAAGATGATTATTTGCGAGTCATCCAACTTTTTAAACAACATGACGAATTAGCGTTTGACTATTTATCCGAGCTACATGGAACGGACTTTGAAACGCATATGGAAGTTTACCTCCATTTATACTCCTTTGAAAAACAACATTCCGTTGCCATAAAAGTGAAGATTGATCGAGAGCAACCGGTAATAGAATCTGTTGCAAATCTATTTGAAGGTGCCAATTGGCCGGAGCGGGAGGCTTATGACTTACTTGGGATTACGTTTACAGGTCACCCAGAACTAAAGCGAATTTTACTTCCAGATGACTGGGTCGGTTATCCGCTCCGAAAAGATTATGAACCGTTTGATGTGGAGGTGTAGCGATTGATTCGGACGGAGGAAATGATGTTAAATGTTGGCCCGCAGCACCCGAGTACACACGGTGTGTTTCGGCTTGTCATTAAGATTGATGGAGAACTCATTCAAGAAGCTACACCGGTTATAGGTTATTTGCACCGTGGGACAGAAAAGCTAGCAGAAAACCTCCAATACACACAAATTATTCCGTATACAGATCGAATGGATTATTTAGCCGCGATGACTAACAATTATGTGCTTTGCCATGCGGTTGAAACGATGGCCAATATTGAGGTTCCGGAAAAGGCGGAGTTTTTACGCGTTATCGCGATGGAGCTTGGGAGAGTTGCAAGCCACCTCGTTTGGTGGGGAACATATTTATTAGATCTCGGTGCGGTTAGTCCATTTTTATATGCTTTTAGAGAACGGGAAATGATTATTAATCTATTAAATGAGCTTAGTGGGGCGCGCCTCACCTTTAACTATATGCGCGTCGGCGGTGTGAAGTGGGATGCGCCAGAAGGCTGGATAGAGAAAGTTCGCGACTTTATTCCTTATATGCGAAAGCAACTAGACGGTTATCACGATCTCGTATCAGGAAATGAAATTTTTTTAAATCGCGTAAAAGGGGTTGGGACGTACTCGAAGGAAGAGGCGATTCAATATTCATTAAGCGGAGCAAACTTGCGTTGTACAGGTGTTCCTTTTGACTTGCGAAAAAATGATCCGTACTCCATTTATGATCGCTTTCAATTTGATATTCCTGTTCGAAAGACGGGTGATTGCTATGCCCGCTATGAATGCCGAATGGAAGAAATCGAGCAGTCACTACGTATTTTAGAGCAAGCGGTCGAGCAATTTCCAGAAGAAGGACGAATTATGGCGAAAGTGCCGAAAATTATTAAACCTCCAAAAGGAGAAGCGTATGTACGTATTGAATCACCACGAGGCGAAATAGGGTGCTATATTGCTAGTAATGGAAAAAAAGAGCCGTATCGTCTCAAGTTTAGACGGCCGTCGTTTTATAATCTACAAATCTTACCGAAGCTCCTAAAAGGTGAAAATATGGCTAACTTAATCGCGATTTTAGGGGCGATTGACATTGTGTTAGGGGAGGTTGATGGATAATGATGAATCACCTTCTCGAAAGTGTGCCCACTGTTTCGAACTTCCTTCTGTTCTTTTTACTTGCAGTAGCCTTTTTATTCATGGTACTTGGGTTTGTCACTTACGGAATTTTAGCAGAACGGAAAGTGATGGGGTTTATGCAAGGGAGATACGGCCCGAGTGAAGTTGGAGGGAGATGGGGGTTATTACAAACGGTTGCCGACGTTTTCAAACTGCTTCTGAAAGAAGATACGATTCCAAAAGCTGCAGACCGGCCGTTATTTATATTAGCACCTATTTTCGCGTTTACCCCAGCGTTTTTAGTATTAGCGGTAATCCCGTTTACGGACGCTTTTCATTTTGCGGACCTTGGCATTGGTCTTCTGTACTATATCGCCATCTCGGGGTTAACGACGATAGCGGTTGTGACGGGCGGATGGGCCTCAAACAATAAATACGCCTTACTTGGCGGGATGAGGGCGGCCGCACAAATGATCTCATATGAAATCCCCCTCGTGATGTCGGTTATCGGTGTCGTGTTATTAACGGGCAGTTTAAACTTAATCGACGTTGTCGAGGCGCAAGCTAACGTTTGGTTTATTTTTCTTCAGCCTATCGGGTTTCTCATTTTTCTCATTGCATCTGTCGCAGAGCTAAACAGAACCCCCTTTGACTTACCTGAAGCAGAATCAGAGCTCGTCGCAGGGTACCATGTCGAATATTCCGGCTTTCGCTGGGCATTCTTCATGCTTTCCGAATATGTGTACTTGTTTGCAATGGCCTCGTTAACGACCGTTTTATTTCTCGGTGGTTGGCATCCTGTTTTCTTTCTAGATTTTATTCCAGGTGCCATTTGGTTTGCCTTAAAGTTTAGTGTTATCGTCTTTTTCCTCATCTGGTTTCGGGTGACGTTTCCGAGAATTCGTGCAGATCAATTAATGGAGTTTGGCTGGAAAGTATTATTACCGATTGCCTTAGCCAACATTTTTATTACGGCTCTTATAAAAGAACTCTTTTTAAAATAAAAGAAGTGGGGTGAAAGTATGAAGGGGCTGTCAAAGGGGCTTGTCTATACATTAAAAAATTTAACGGCAAAAAAGGTGACGTATGATTATCCGAATGAGCCCATTCAAATGCCCGATCGATTCCGCGGCATCCAAAAATTTTATCCAGAAAAATGTATCGTTTGTAACCAATGTGCCAACATTTGTCCGACCGATTGCATCCAACTAACGGGAAAAAAACATCCGGATCCAAATGTGAAAGGAAAAATTATTGATACGTACGACATTAACTTTGAGATTTGTATTTTATGTGATTTATGTACAGAGGTTTGCCCGACAGAAGCCATTGTCATGACGAATAATTTTGAGCTTGCCGAATATAGCCGTGATGAGCTGTTTAAAGACTTAACATGGCTAGATGAAAACGATGAGAATGTTCGGAAGGAGAATAAAGTATGACTGGGGAGTTCATGGCGTTTACCGTTTTAGGGGCGATCGCGATTTTAGGTGCTCTCTTTATGCTTCAATTGTCGAAAGTCGTTCATATGGTTGTCGCTCTTGTTTTCACCTTTCTTAGCTTAGCTGGATTGTACGTATTATTATCCGCTGAGTTTGTAGCAGCTGTACAAGTGCTCATTTATGCTGGGGCGATTACGGTCATCATGTTATTCGGCATTATGCTAACGAAGCATCAAGACGAAGAGACGTCTTCTAATCGATTAAAAAAGTTCATCGTTTTTCTTCTTATTATCGGGTTTGCAATTTCGTTTTATATCGGTATTTATCAGCTTGATTTTCATCAAGAGGGAACGGATTTACATGTGAATAATACAAAACAAATTGGGAATCTTCTTTATACACGTTATATCATTCCTTTTGAATTGACTTCTGTCATCTTATTAGTGGCGCTCGTTGGGGCGATTATTTTAGCGAAAAAGGATGAAGAAAAGGAGGAGAAACCATGACGACAACTCCTTTATCCTTGTATTTACTATTAGCTCTCGTGTTATTTTCAATTGGAATGTACGGGGCATTGACGAAGCGAAATACTGTCATCGTCCTCATCTGTATTGAATTAATGCTGAATGCAGCAAATTTGAATTTCATCGCTTTTAGTAAATATGGGCCTATTCCTTCCTTGCAAGGTCAAGTGTTCTCATTATTTACGATGACGATCGCTGCGGCTGAGGCAGCAGTTGGACTGGCTATATTGATTGCGATATATCGACGGCGTAAAACGGTTCAAATTAATGACTATGAAACAATGAAACATTAAATGTGAAGAGTGAGGTGATGTACGATGATGGAAATTGCTTGGCTTATCCCTTTATTTCCGCTTGCTTCCTTTTGTGTTCTTCTTATATTAGGGAAAAGTTTACGTGAAAAAAGTTGGATACTAGCCAGCTTTCTAATGCTCCTTTCAACGATTCTGTCACTATTCGTCTTAATGGATCGAGTCGATCAACCTACATTCCAAACGGAAATGTCATGGTTTTCAATTGGTACAATGGACATCTCTTTTGGGTATCAAATAACCGCCCTTAATGCTTTAATGCTACTAGTTGTATCACTCATTAGTTTCTTTATTCATATCTACTCGATCGGCTATATGAAAGGGAATAACCGCTTTCCGATCTTTTATGCATACCTTGGCTTGTTTACATTCGCTATGCTTTCATTAGTGATGACGACAAACTTTTTACAGCTTTATATGTTTTGGGAATTAGTTGGGGTTGGTTCCTTTTTATTAATCGGCTTTTATTTTGAACGGGAAAAAGCAAAAGAGGCGGCGAAAAAGGCGTTTATTATGACACGGATTGGTGATGTCGGTCTTTTTGTCGCAATCGTTCTCCTTTTCACACAAATTGGCAGTTTTCAGTATGAAGAAATCTTTACAAGCATTCAAAACGGAGAGGTTTCTTCTTCAATGGTAACGCTCATTGCGATTCTCATTTTTATTGGAGCCATTGGAAAGTCCGGGCAATTCCCGCTTCACACATGGCTGCCTGATGCGATGGAAGGACCGACGCCTGTATCGGCGCTCATTCATGCCGCAACAATGGTCGCAGCAGGTGTGTACTTAGTCGCTTACGTGTATCCGATTTTTTTAGCAAGTGAGACCGCCCTCATCACAGTCGCTAGTATTGGCGGGTTTACCGCGATCTTTGCCGCGAGCATCGCCTTAACGCAAAAAGATATTAAAAGAATACTAGCGTATTCAACGGTGAGTCAACTTGGGTATATGATGCTTGCGCTCGGAACAGCTGGCTATGTCGCAAGTATTTTTCATTTAACGACACACGCGTTTTTTAAAGCATTGCTCTTTTTAGGGGCAGGAAGTGTCATCCATATCGTACATACCCAAAACATTGACAAAATGGGAGGTTTAAAGAAATTAAAGTGGACGACATCATTCTTTGTCATCGGTGCCTTATCATTAAGTGGTGTCCCGCTATTTGCAGGCTTTTATAGTAAAGAGGAAATTTTCGTATCTGTTTGGTCAAGCGGACATTACGGTTTATTTGTCATCGCTGTTCTTACGGCGTTATTCACATCCTTTTATATGTTCCGTCTTGTGTTCCTCGTCTTTGGTGGGAAAAGAAAGGAAAACGACGATTCCCTTAAGGAATCCCCTAAGTCTATGCGTTGGACAATGGGTATACTTGCGATCTTCGCTATCGTCATCGGTTATTTGAATTCACCACTACTGGGTCGTCCGCTGGAAAAATGGCTAATCACAGATGTTTCATGGCAAATGACACATCACGACAGTCCAGCTTGGATGGTGCTCCTGTCTATTGTCGTCTCATTAGGAGGTATCGCTCTCGCCTATGCGATGTATCGTGAAAAACCATTGTTATCAAAAGATTGGGCGTCAACAAGAGCGCCGCACCTTTATCAGCTTCTCGGCCACCAATATTTTATCGACCGTTTTTATAAAAAAACGTTTGTACGCGGAGTTCGGATAACGGCACAAATTGGACAATGGTTGGATCGATTTGTTGTAGAAGGAATCGCAAACAGTGTCGTGAGTCTTGTCAAATGGCTTGGGAAAAGAGGAGCACTTGCGCAAAATGGTCAGACACAAATTTACGGTGCCGTTGCCTTTGGTAGTTTAGCGATATTACTCGTGATTTACGCGTTGACAGGAGGTGTATGGTAATGGAACAAGCATCCTTTCTATTAACAGTCCTCATTTTTTCGCCACTTCTTGCGATCGTGTTTTTATTTTTTGTACCGAACAAGGATCAACAAACGGTCAAGATTTTAGGGTTTCTCGGAACATTACCATCCCTTTTTTTAAGTAGCTGGCTCTTGTTAAAGTATCATCAAGGATTTGATTTATCGACAATTGCGGAATCGCGACAATGGCTGCAATTCGGCTTTTATCCAGAAGAAAATAACCGTCCCTTTTCGGTTCGATATGAGCTAGGTGTCAATGGATTTTCACTTCTTATGATTTGGCTTACGGCCCTTCTTTCTACTTTGTCGGCAGTTGCTTCGTTTCGAATCAAAGAAAAGGTAAGAGGGTATTACGGATCATTTTTTCTATTACTCATCGGGATGCTTGGTGTGTTTGCGGCTGAAAACTTAGTATTATTTTTCTTGTTCTTTGAACTAACCCTCGTTTCGTTATTTTTTATTATCGGCAAATGGGGCGGTTTCGAAAAAGAAAAAGCGGCTTATGCCTATTTACTTTACAACGGTTTAGGTTCAGGCATTTTATTTATCGTCATCGCTACCATTTTTGCGAAAACAGGGACGACGAATATCGAAGAGTTAACGACGTTTTTAAGTCGTGCGGGCGGTCCGTTTTCATCAACGGTTCAACAATGGCTTCTGATCACGTTATTGGTTGCTTTTGGCATTAAACTACCGATATTCCCTTTTCATCGCTGGATGTTAAAGGTGCACGTTCAAGCACCCCCTGCCATTGTGATGCTTCACTCAGGTATTTTATTAAAAATTGGTGCATATGGTCTCATTCGATTTGGAATCGGGTTTTTCCCGGAGGCGTTTGCTTCTGTGAGTCAGCTTCTTCTCATCTTAGGTTTAATCAATTTGTTGTTTGGCGCTTTTTTAGCCCTTATACAAACGGAATTCAAGCTCGTTTTAGCGTATTCAAGTGTTTCCCATATGGGCATCGTCTTACTCGGCTTAGGCGCGATAAATGATGCAGGACTGCAAGGAGCGATATTTCAAGTCGTGTCACATGGATTAATATCGGCGATGCTGTTTTTCATCGTCAATATAATGGAAGAGCGGCTTCATACGACCGATTTAAAAAAATTAGGCGGTGTCGCAGGTGCCATGCCAAAGCTTTCTGGCTTTTTACTGATCGCAGCCATGGCCTCACTCGGCTTGCCGAGCATGTCCGGTTTTATAAGTGAATTGACGGCTTTTATCGGTGTATTTGCCGCAAATAAAACGATCGGATTCATCGGTGTCCTTGGTCTCATCTTAACGGCTGCTTATATGCTTCGTGCCGTGCTCTCTGTTACATTCGGTTCTTATGAACGTCCAAAACAAACGGTTGATATGAAGTGGGTTGAGACGGCTTCTGTCATGACACTACTCGTTTTTATTATCGGGCTCGGTGTATATCCAAAGTGGGTGGCTGACTCCGTTATCGTAACAGTCCAAACAATGCTAAGAGGGATAGGGGGGTGAATGAGGCATGGATCTTGCAACATTTTTGAGCTATGAGTGGGAAGCGATGGTTCCGGAATTTATCATTCTTGGCGTTGCCGTCATCCTTTCAGTGCTTGACTTATTTTTGTCAAAAAAAGATAGACGTCTCCTCGGTTGGCTCGGCTTCATTGGAATTGTAGGAGCGACAATTAGTCTTGTTTTCTTGATGAAAGAAGAAACGGTGACCATTTTACAAGATACATTTGTCCTTGATTATTTTGCGAAAGTTTTTAAACTTTTATTATTAATCGGCGCTTCTCTTGTTATGTTACTCGCCATCGGATATAACGTGAAAGATGACCGATTTCCTTACAGTGAGTTTTATTATTTATTTTTAACAGCCCTTCTTGGTGCGATGATTATGAGCTCAAGTGGTGAACTGATTACATTGTTTGTCGGTTTAGAGTTACTGTCGATATCTTCTTATATTTTAGCTGGAATTAAAAAGCGTGAAGGAAAATCGAATGAAGCCGCGTTGAAATATGTCATTAACGGCGGAATCGCATCAAGCATTACGCTATTTGGGTTTAGTTACATTTATGGCTTATCAGGCACAACAAATATAGGAGAAATTTCGTTATTGTTCTCACAAAACGGAACGGAAAATGTACAATATGTATTAGGTTTAGCTTTTTTCGTCTCGTTCGTTGGTTTATGCTTTAAAATTGCCTCGGTACCGTTTCATATGTGGGTTCCAGATGTGTACGAAGGGGCACCAACACCTGTTACGGCCTTTTTAAGTGTTGTATCGAAAACAGCCGGTTTTATCTTAATCATCCGCCTGTTTATCTCGATTTTCGGAAATGCACCGACGAACAACGGCTTATCGCTTTTATGGAATGTAAAACCGTATATTGCGGTTGTTGCAGCCCTTACGATGGTCATAGGAAATGTGATCGCCTTAAGGCAGCAAAATGTGAAACGAATGCTCGCGTATTCTTCCATCGCACATGCAGGCTATATATTAGTCGCATTCGTATCATTGTCGCCTTACTTTTATCTTGATACGATTTGGTTTTATCTTTTGTCCTATATATTTATGAACATCGGAGCGTTTGCCATTATTCAAGGTGTAGGACACCATCTCTCTTCCTTTGCAGGGATTTATAAATCATCACCTTTTTTAGCATTGGCAATGACGGTTTTTCTACTTTCGCTGGCAGGGATACCAGGAACAGCCGGCTTTATTGCAAAGTTTCATATATTATTAAGTGCTCTTTCGACTGATCCTGCGCACTTCGCTTTAGCGCTTATCATGATTATTACAACGATCGTTTCATACGTTTATTATTTTGGTGTACTCGTTCAAATCTTTTTCCGACCCGCTCAAAGGGAACAATCTTTTCAACTGTCAAAAACGGTATGGGCAGTCATTTTCATTTGTATGATATTTACGATCTTACTCGGCATTTTCCCACAAATCGCTCTTGATCTTTTGTACGTATCATGATCAACATGTTGAGAGGTATGAGGTTACCTCATTTCTTTTTTACAAACAAGATTCGCAGCTTATTTGGAATAGGAGGCTAATGGATGGCAGCATTAGGTCAACAAGCAATAATTAGCATCGTTTCGCATCTTATATTTATTGTCATTACATGGTATGGTCTTCAAGCATTACCCATTGAAAAAGTGATTCGAAAAGGCCGAGTTTTCGAGGCGAGATTATTACTTATATTATTAACCATTACGATTGGTTCAACGGTTAGTAATTTTTTCCTAGATTTTTTGTTTTGGTCCAAGCAAATTCCCTACCTGCTTCCTTAATACATGTCTAATTTTGACGACTTTTTCCAAGTATGGACACTTCTTATCCGGTAACACTTTTAAATAAGGAGAGGAAGTGTCGGAAATGAAGAAAAAAGATCTGATGTTACTCATAATTGTCTTTGTTCTTATTCTCACTTTTTTAGGGAAACAAACGATGATAGACGCTACGAGTGATCAAACAAATGTGAAAACCATTGTGGACGGATTACGGCTTGAAAATATTTCAGTTGATGAATGGAGCGTTTATGTTAAACAGCCGATCCAAGGTCAAGAAAATATTTCCAAACATGTGCAACTTTTTCAACAACAGTTTCGTCAATATAATTGGAGTCAAGTCCAAGAGGAACATGTAACAAAATGGATTGGCAAACGCAAACGTGACGATCTAAATTTACATGAAACACTTCAAATTGTAACCACCACCATAAACAGCCACTCGCAATCGTATATACTTTATCATGCTACTGTTCACGGTTGGCAAGAAAAAAAGTGGGGAGAACTGAACCGTTATTTCAACGAAAAAATTTTGCGTAAAATGAATGGAAATGCTAAGATTTTCACTTGTGTTAAAGGTCATACAAGTGATAAGATGGAAGGTGTTTTGCAAATTCAAGCGGAAAAAATTTTAGACAGATTTCGAGCAAAACCGATCGAGGCATTGACCGAATCAAACTTTGTCTCGGTATCGGGTTTAACATCAGATTGGGAACAAGTCATTCCCACGGATGAAGGCAACATGAATATTCAAGTTGCGTTACGAAACGCAGGATTGGGCGGCAATACTACCGTCGTAGTAGGAACACCAATCATAACGACTGAATATTAATATAGAGAAATTGGGACGCGGAGGGGAATACCTTGGAAAAAATCATCGTCCGCGGCGGTCGAAAGTTAAACGGTACTGTAAAAGTAGAAGGTGCGAAAAATGCCGTTTTACCTGTTATCGCTGCATCTTTGTTAGCAAGTGAAGGAAAAAGCTTAATTTGTGATGTACCTACGCTCTCCGATGTTTATACCATTAACGAAGTACTTCGTCATTTAGGTGCAGAAGTATCGTTTGAAGATAACCAAGTAATGGTCGACGCATCACGAGAGCTTTCAACGGAAGCACCATTTGAATATGTAAGGAAAATGCGCGCGTCTGTCCTCGTTATGGGACCGCTTCTTGCTCGTAATGGTCATGCACGCGTTGCTTTACCAGGTGGATGTGCCATCGGGTCACGTCCGATTGACCAGCATTTAAAAGGCTTTGAAGCAATGGGCGCAACGATTCAAGTTGGGAATGGTTTTATAGACGCTCAAGTATCTGGCCGATTACGAGGTGCCAAAATTTATTTAGATTTCCCTAGTGTTGGAGCGACGGAAAATATTATGATGGCAGCCGTATTAGCTGACGGTACAACTGTCATTGAAAACTGTGCGAAAGAGCCTGAAATTGTCGACTTAGCCAATTACATGAATGCAATGGGGGCTAAAGTTCGTGGTGCCGGCACAGGTACAATCCGTATCGAAGGTGTAAACTCGTTACAGGGTGTTCGACATACAATTATTCCAGATCGCATTGAAGCTGGTACATTTATGGTCGCAGCTGCCATTACAGGTGGAAATGTCCTCGTAAAAGGCGCTGTACCTGAACATTTAACATCATTAGTGGCAAAAATGGAGGAAATGGGTATCCAAATCATTGAGGAAGAAGATGGATTACGTGTCATCGGTCCAGACGTGTTGAAACCAATCGACCTGAAAACGATGCCACACCCAGGATTTCCAACAGATATGCAATCACAAATGATGGCATTATTACTTCGTGCAAACGGTACGAGTATGATCACCGAAACGGTTTTCGAAAATCGCTTCATGCATGTAGAAGAATTCAGACGCATGAACGGCGACATTAAAATTGAAGGCCGATCTGTGATCATTAACGGTCCTGGCAACCTTCAAGGTGCAGAAGTTGCCGCAACAGACTTACGAGCAGCGGCAGCCTTAACTTTAGCTGGATTAGCAGCAGACGGCTACACGCGCGTAACAGAACTAAAACACCTTGATCGAGGATATGTGAACTTCCATCAAAAACTAAAAGCACTCGGTGCCGACATTGAACGCGTATCTGAACAAGTAAAAGAAATCGTTCAAGAACAAGCAGTCACAGACTTAAATGCATAAACATAAAGGTTAAAGTCCCTTTTTTACAAGGAGACTTTAACTTTTTTATTTGCACACGATATTTAAAGTCCCCATAAATGAATAATTTTATACAAAAAAATTAAATGGATATATTGGCAGTGATGTAAGCGGTTTCAAAAAATATTATAATAGATCGTTTGTTGATGAGTCTAGTATTTTTTACTTTTTAAGTGGAGATCATGCTTTAATCTCCCACCACATGCGGCTTCTTCACCGATCCATAAAAGTGTTCCGGCCTTTCAATCCAAATCAGTCATAAATGGTTGTCCTAAAAAATAGACTGTATTGTAAGTGATTGAATGAGATTGGGGGCTATAATATGAAGCAAACGAAGCTAATAATGATTGTCTTTGCCGCGATTTTTATTATTATTCTCATGGTGCCAAGTTTACTTGTGGCCCCATTTATAGAGAAAACGTCCGGTACTTTACAGGAAGATCTGCAGACAGATCAAAAAAAATTGGTTGCACTTGGGGAGTCGCCAGTCTCGATACCCGTTTATCGCTCACAAGCAAAAGTTGTTGAAACTATTCCACTTGAAGAGTATATTGTTGGAGTTGTTGCATCGGAAATGCCCGCTGAATTTGAGCTTGAAGCATTGAAGGCACAAGCATTAGCAGCGAGAACGTATATTGTCAAACAGCTGTTAAGTGGAAAAAGTGTAGGGGTGCCAGAAGGAGCTGTCGTTACCGATACGCAAATGCATCAAGTATACAAAAATAATGAAGAGTTAAAGAAACAATGGGGAGCAGATTATGATTGGAAAATACAAAAAATATCAGAAGCTGTAGCAGCGACGAAAGGTCGAATTTTAACCTATAACAATCAACCGATTGATGCAACCTTCTTTTCTACAAGTAATGGTTTCACCGAAAATTCAGAAGCGTATTGGTCAGATGCCCTTCCTTACTTACAAAGCGTTGAAAGTCCTTGGGATGTGAAATCACCAAAATTTCGTGACCGCAAAGTGTATTCTATTTCAGAATTCGAACAAAAGCTTGGGGTCAAATTAAAGAACGATGGGTCGGTTGGAAAAATATTAGAGCGGACACCTGGGAAGCGAGTAGGCCTTGTTGACATAAATGGAAAAAAATTAACAGGCAGAGAAGTAAGGGAAAAATTAGAGCTTAAATCGACAGACTTCTCCATGGAGTTAAAAGGAGACCAAATCGTTGTCACAACGGAAGGAAATGGACACGGAATCGGCATGAGCCAATACGGTGCAAACTTTATGGCTGAAGAAGGGAAAAACTATAAAGACATCGTAACGTACTTTTATAAAGGAATCGAAGTCGCAGAAGCCGAGAAGTTTTTAGCAACCTACACAGCGAAGCAATAAAAACCTCAGGTGGGATCTTCGTTTCCCACTGAGGTTTTTTAATAGAATACAAAAACGGACCATTTTAATTTTTTGATAAGCCGTCTAAGAAATTTCGGAGTCGGCTTGTCTTCTTTTCAAAATACCACTTTCGTACAAGGAAAAAAGACACCCAAACCCCAATCGTATCCTTCACAAAGTCTATAAAAGTAGCAGAGCGGGAAGGGACAAAGGCTTGATGAACTTCGTCCGTTATTCCATAAAAAATAGAAATCACAGCGACAATCATGCTCGCCTTTTGTGAAAGTTTTCCGTGACAAGCAAGCATGAAAATAAATAACCAATACAAAATGCCAAACTCAACAAGGTGAAGCGATTCTTTTAATAAATCATCAAACGAAAAAGGTGTTTCCACAATGGCATCAGATGGGTGGCTCGATAAAAACCAGATGAGCCCCATATATAGAAATGGTAACGTTGTAAAAAGCCCTCGCAACTTTTTTGCCTCCTATATATAAATTTCTTGCATGAAAATCGAAATCAATGCAAAAACTAAAGAAATTTTTTCATTTTATGTATAGAATCTCTCAAACTTGTTCAAAATGATTGCTGAGGTGATGAACAATGAGAGAGGAAGAAAAGAAACGTACTTCTCAAGGCGCTAAGTTTCAGCAGTTTTTCAGAAAAAAATGGTTTTTCCCAGCAGTATATTTACTAAGTGCAGCTGTCATATTAACAGCCGTTCTTTGGTATCAAGCTGTTCGTGACGATATCATGGATGAAAATACAGAAGATACGCAAGATTTATCCTATCGTGACGATTCAGCAATTGAAGTAAACCGCTCTGTCGAGAATTTTAAAATGCCAGCAATTGATCCAGATGCCGTAAAAGTCGTAACGAATTTCTATGACTTTAACGCATCTAGTGAAGAACAGGAAGAAGCACTCGTCCTCTATGATCATACGTATCATCAAAACCAAGGAATTGATCTTGCGAGAGAGGATGGTAAAGAGTTTGAAGTCGTTGCTTCTTTAAGCGGTACTGTGACGAAAGCTCAAAAAGATCCGCTATTAGGTTATGTGGTTGAAGTTGAACATGATGACAACCTTGTCACCGTTTATCAATCCCTTGCAAATGTTGATATAAAAGAGGGAGATCAAGTCGAACAAGGTGAAGTCATCGGAAAAGCTGGTAAAAACCAATTTAACCAAGAAGCTGGCGTCCATGCGCATTTTGAAATTCGTAAAGACGGAAAAGCCTATAATCCATTAAACTATATGGAAAAACCAATGACAAGTATTGCTGATGAAACTGAAACAAAAGAAGCTGCCGAAGAGGGTACTCAAACCGAAGAGGAAGAAAACGAAACTCCTTCTGAGGATGAAAAAGAAGATGAAAACTCTAGTACAAAACCAAATGAACCAGAGGCATCTCTCGACACAATGACATCTTAATGGGAAAAATTAAGTATAACGATAAGTCTACTCAAATATATTGAGTAGACTATTTTTTATCGGAAAAAGATTGATTACGGTACGAGAGGTTCGTGCAATTATAAACATTTATGTGCAAATACACGATGAAATATGCAAAATAGGAAAAACATGTGCAATTATTTTAAGATTCGTGCAATTAAGGGGTAAGTTCGTGCAAAAGTTGCTAAAAGTGGTGCAATTAATGCTAATACTCGTGCAATTATCATGGATCTCACCTTTGTCATTTACCAGAAATGGATAAAAAGAATAAAATACTAGTTTTTTAAGTTTGGCGACGCTTTCATTGAGAATATGTAGGTAAAACATTGCTACATTAATAAATATATCCCACTCTTAAACCCCCACTGAATGAAGTTGCGTATTCTGGCGTATCCGCAAGTGAGGTTCAAATTTGCTCAAGGTTTGATCATAACTCCACAAGTGATGAAAATAATCCGCAAGTTCATAAAAAAAGAACGCAACTTGTGGACAATTTTGTTCGTAGTTGGCTTGAGTCTCGCTCCGGTCGTTAGCGGCTAGGAAACTTCCCGATACGTTAACATCTACGTCAACATCGACTGAAACGTTGCCAGAGTTTCTTTTATCTCCTTCTAAAATGGTCCAGTTTGTACGCCGCTTTAGTGAAGCTTTCGTGCTTTTGTTCTTACATCTTGTCGATAATTGTAGTACGAAAAGTCTGCTTAGCCTGTTGACGCTTCATGCTTGTCCATTCATAATAATAATTGTTAGAAAATTTGTAAAATTACAATAAAACTTGGAGGTGACTTGTAATAAAAAATTTTTAATAGGAGTGATGGTATATGATGTATGTAATTCTTTTTATCATCGGGTTGAGTTTATTTTTAAGCTTACGTTTCAAAAAACCTCATTTTTTACTATTCCCAATCCTATCCATATTTCTTTACTTCGTCGTTGAAATAGCGTTAGTACCTGCACCGTTTTTTGATACTCTGAAGTTTATTTTTAGTTTATCCTAGAACTATTTTTGAAAGGGTGAAGCGTCCTGAGAAAAATCGATAAAAAAATAGCTGATGCGTATTTTAAAGAGCGAACAGCTTATATGGTATTGTACCTCGTTATATGGTTCATTGTTTCCTTTGGTATGGTCGCATTTGCAGAAAAATTAAGTGCGTTTACATTGAACGGTTTCCCGCTTCATTATTTTATGGGAGCACAAGGCTCGATTGTTGTCTTTATTATTCTTTTATTTGTCAATGCAAAAGTAAGTGATCGAATTGATCGCAAATACGGGATTGATGAAGAGGTGAATCAAGAGGTCAGTTACGGAAAAGTCTTGGAACATTAAAGTGTTAGATAATCAACACAGCTTACGGTCATATTTGTCATGATTTAAGGGGGAGAAGCCTTTCATGGATGCACAATTTCTCGTGTCTTTATCAATTATTTTAGTAACGTTTGCTATTTATATCGGGATCGCTGTTTATAACAAAGCCCGTGCTACATCTGATTTTTATGTAGCGGGGCGTGGCGTACCACCTATCTTTAACGGAATGGCCATCGGAGCCGATTGGATGAGTGCAGCCTCATTTATCGGTCTTGCGGGTACTATTATGATTCTCGGTTACGATGGACTCGCTTATATTATGGGGTGGACAGGCGGGTACTTGCTCCTTACGTTTTTGTTAGCTCCACAATTGCGTAAATACGGGAGGTATACGGTTCCTGAGTTTATTGGCGATAGGTTTGAAAGTCATCCTGCCCGCGTCATTGCGGCCATATGTACAATCATTATTAGTTTTACATATGCGATCGGTCAGTTATCTGGTTCAGGGGTGGTAATTGGTCGCCTGTTTGAAATCGATGCGAAGGTAGGTACGATGATTGGGGTTGTCCTTATTGCTTTTTACTCAGCTTTTGGTGGAATGAAAGGCATAACGTGGACGCAAGTGGCCCAATATATTATATTAATCCTTGCCTATTTAATACCAATTATTTTTATGTCCCTCCAGTTAACTGGTAATCCGGTTCCTTGGCTTTCATACGGCCATGTCATCGATGAGATGGGGGAGCTGGACCGGCAACTAGGCATTTCCGAATACTTTGCCCCGTTTGAACAAAGCTCAAAGTGGCAGTTTTTAGCGCTTATGTTTACTTTAATGGCGGGGACTGCAGGACTTCCTCACGTTATTGTTCGATTTTATACCGTTTCCACGATGAAAGCGGCTCGGTGGTCCGGTGCATGGGCTTTATTGTTTATTGGACTACTCTATTTATCGGCACCAGCTTATGCGGCCTTCTCTCGCTTTATTTTAATGAAAAATGTCGCCAATCAGCCGTTTGATGCACTTCCAGCGTGGACAAAGTCGTGGATCGATACAGGGAAGCTGCAGCTAGCAGATGCGAACGGCGATGGTATTTTACAGTGGAATGAAATGATTATATCAAATGATATTGTCGTCATGGCGACACCGGAAATTGCCAACTTAGGTTTATTTGTCATCGGGTTAGTAGCAGCAGGTGCGATGGCCGCTGCCTTATCAACAGCGGGAGGGCTCATGATTGCCATATCCTCGTCTTTTGCTCACGACATTTATTATCGTGTTTTAAATCCGAAAGCGACAGAAGAGAACCGATTAGCCATCGCCCGAATTTCGATTGTAGCGGCAACCGTATTAGCGGGACTTGTCGCCCTAAATCCACCAGGCGTGATTACCCAAATTGTTGCTTGGGCATTTGCGTTAGCAACAGGAACGTTTTTCCCTGCATTAGTGCTCGGTGTATGGTGGAAACGCTCGAATAAACATGGTGTAACATGGGGGATGATTGTTGGTTTAGTTGTGACATTAGCTTACATTTTTGCGGCGAAATACGGTGGGATGACGATTTTAGGCATCATTGACACAGGTGCCGGCGTTTTCGGAGCCATCGCTGCCTTCTTAACGAATGTTATCGTCTCGCTTTTAACACCTGCACCATCTCAGCAACTACAAGAGGATGTCATCAACTTACGTTATCCAGAACAAATGGTTTATAAGGATGGTGAAGTTTATATTTCGAAAAAAAGCTCATAAAAACCAATCGAATTGACGAGAGGAGGGATGAACGATATCTTTATGGCTGGAGATCTTCAAAATGACGAGAAGGTCTCTTTTTTTAGGATCTTTGTTCAAGGGTAAATGGAGTTTTCGATGTCCAGCGAAAGCCATCGGCTTAAGGAAATTATAAATTTCGAACCTGTGGACAACTTAGTTCATCGTGTTTTACGTCTAGCGGTTGGTAAACGATTTCATCTGTACAATAAGTCAACATCGACTAAAACGTTCCTTTATCTCCAACTAAAATGGTACAGTTTGCACGCTACTTTAGCGAAGCTCTCGCGCTTTTGTTCTTAAACAACGATATTCTTTTTAAATAAAGCGATTTAATTAATATTTTTAATCACGAAAACATCGAAAAGTTTTTCATTATAAATCTCAACATAAGTAGGTTCAGATAAATGAGCGTGTATTAAAGATCTATTAAATTATTAATGATTTGTGAATTATTTCACAAATGTATTGTCGCATTTGTAGATTGAGCGTATGATAAAAGAGGAAAGTGAAATATTACATAAACTTTTTTTGCTAAAGGGAACAGTAAAGGGGATGAACATTGATGAACGGGTTAAAAGGTCCAAAGGTTGCAATTATCTGGACAATTCTTCGCATTTGGTTAGGTGTTCAATGGTTAGAGTCTGGAATTCACAAGATAACAGGTGGATTTGATGCTACAGGGTTTTTACAGGGAGCCGTTGCGAAGTCAACTGGTGACCATCCTGCTGTTCAAGGTTGGTATGCAGCGTTTTTAGAAAATGTAGCCATTCCAAACGTGGGTGCATTTAATATATTAATTCCGTATGGCGAACTATTCGTCGGGATTGGACTTATTCTTGGGTTTATGACGATTCCAGCATTACTTGCCGGTGCATTCATGAATTTGAATTTTATGTTAGCGGGTACAACAAGCACAAACCCAGTTTTATATACAGTAGCTATTCTCCTAATGTTTGCAGGCACAGCCGCTTATTTCTACGGAGTTGATCGAATGGTGCTACCGATATTACGAGATAAATGGAATTATCGCCATCATCAAAAAGAGATACATGCTCATTAATGTTTAAATACTAATCATGAAAAGCCTGGAGAGATTTCTCTAGGTTTTTTTGTGATTCAAATCCGAACACGTATTTCAACATGTTCGACAAATTTCCCAGAAAATAAAAATGAGAAGAGTATGTGTCGAATCTCTCCTTTTTTATTAAAAAATTAAAAAAATTGTGTAAAATCCCTTGTCCCTCTTGACTTTTAAGCATATATTCACATCCAAGCTAATAAAATGTTACAAACCTAACAAAGAGAGTGTTTGAGGTGAGGGATCGTGAAAATAGATTTTGATCGCAGTAGGGAAATCAACATTCCTTTATACATCTATGATATGGCTTTGAATAATGGATATGCGAGTCTCATTTCACACTTCTCACATCCATATTAGGGAGGTCGAGTGGTGTGCACGATTACATCAAAGAACGTACAATCAAGATTGGAAAGTATATCGTGGAGACGAAAAAAACCGTTCGTGTGATCGCGAAAGAATTTGGCGTTTCCAAAAGTACTGTTCATAAGGATTTAACCGAACGATTACCCGAGATTAATCCCGAGCTAGCAAATGAAGTGAAAAGAATTTTGGACTACCATAAATCTATTCGCCATCTTCGTGGTGGGGAAGCGACCAAGATGAAATACAAAAAAGAAGAATCAATGAAGGAAGAACCTGTAAAGTAAAAAATATCCTCTATGCCAATCGACAAAATGTTACAAAAATCTTTACAAAACATTTACAAAATCATACTATTTTATGAAATTTATGCTACAATATAAAATTAGGATACTAGTTGGATATTGGCGATTTGATTGGCAAGGAGGATCTTAATAAAAATGTTATCAAGAGATATTGGAATTGATCTTGGGACAGCAAATGTGCTGATCCATGTTAAAGGTAAGGGTGTTGTATTAAATGAGCCATCGGTAGTAGCGCTTGATAAAAATAGTGGGAAAGTACTAGCAGTTGGTGAGGAAGCAAGACGAATGGTTGGTCGTACACCTGGCAATATCGTTGCAATCCGGCCATTAAAAGATGGTGTCATTGCGGATTTTGAAGTGACAGAAGCGATGCTTAAGCACTTTATTGGGAAGTTAAATGTGAAAGGGATACTATCAAAACCACGAATTCTTATTTGCTGTCCGACTAACATTACATCAGTCGAAAGAAAAGCAATTAAAGAGGCGGCAGAAAAAAGTGGTGGTAAACAAATCTTTTTAGAAGAAGAGCCAAAAGTTGCAGCAATTGGCGCTGGGATGGACATTTTCCAACCGAGCGGCAATATGGTTGTCGACATTGGTGGTGGAACGACAGATGTAGCCGTTCTGTCAATGGGTGATATTGTAACCGCCTCTTCAATTAAGGTGGCTGGAGATCGTTTTGATTTTGAAATTTTAAACTACATTAAACGAGAATACAAGCTTCTGATTGGTGAACGTACTTCAGAAGAAATTAAAATAAAAGTAGCGACTGTATTTCCAGGTGCACGAAGTGAAGAAATCGAAATTCGTGGCCGTGATATGGTGACAGGATTACCACGCACGATCACAATCAAATCAGAAGAAATTGAGCAAGCTTTACGTGAACCAGCAGATGCAATTGTACAAGCTGCAAAAAGCGTATTAGAAAAAACGCCACCAGAACTATCAGCCGACATTATTGATCGCGGTGTCATCTTAACGGGCGGTGGTGCATTACTCAATGGCATTGACCAATTACTTGCAGAAGAACTAAAAGTACCTGTTTTCATTGCAGAAGATCCGTTACATTGTGTTGCAGTTGGGACAGGCATTATGCTAGAAAACGTGGACAAGCTTCCGAAGAGAAAATTTGTTTAAAAGATATTGAAGGGTCTGTCATCTGACAGACTTTTTTTAATCTTGAAATCATGGACGTTTGATGGAAAATGGACGAAGTGATAAAAAAATGAGCGAAAGTGATGAAAAAAATGGACAAAGTGATAAAAAAATCTGAGAAAATGACGAAAATATCTAAAGAAGCGTTAAAATGAAATGTCAGAACGTAGAATTAAAGGTCAGAGAAGATCATTTTCTTCAAGGAGACGAATAATTTTATAATGAGAATCATCAAAAAGTCCTTTATAATAAAATAAGAGAAATGTGTCGGAATTTTGCGGATGAGGTGAAACGATTGTTACGTGGATTTTATACAGCAGCATCAGGGATGTTGGCACAACAGCGAAGAGCAGAAATGCTTTCGAATAATATTGCCAATGCTAATACACCAGGTTTTAAAGCGGAGCAAGGAACTGTTCGTGCCTTTCCTGAACTGCTGCTCTCACATATTGAAACAAACAAGAATGGTCATGTTACACAAAAAGAAATCGGTCCTTTACATACAGGTGCTTATTTGCAAGAAATCATTCCCCTTTATACACAAGGTGATTTAAAAGAAACAAAGGTTAAAAGCGATGTAGCGTTAATCGAAGAGGTCGTGCCAACTTTAGAAGAGACAAACGTAAAAGGATCGCTTTTCTACGCCGTCCAAACACCAGAAGGACAAGTAAAATATACGAAAAACGGTCATTTTTCACTCGATGAAAATGGGCGCTTAACGTTAGGTGGTAACTTCGTTTTATCCACAAATGGAAGCCCCATTGTATTAACGGAATCTGACTATGCTTTTTCGAGCGATGGACGTATTTCCGTTAATGGAGAGCCAACTGGCCAGCAATTGGATGTTCGCTTTGCAAGCGATGTACGCAATTTAGTACGTGAAGGAAACGGATTGTATCGTACGGTCGGTGAAGAAGCGTTACCAAGTGCTGTAGGGAATGGTGCCATTCAATATACGTTAAAACAAGGATATGTAGAAACATCAAATGTTGATATCGCAAGTTCTTACACGGATTTACTCACTGCTTACCGTTCGTTTGAAGCAAACCAAAAAGTTCTCCAAGCGTATGACAAAAGTATGGATAAAGCGGTCAATGAAATTGGGCGCGTTCGATAATTCGGATGAATAAGGAGGCCCTCATAAATGCTACTTCGTTCTATGATTACAGCAACAAACACGATGAATCAACTGCAAAAGCAAATCGATACCATTGGTCATAATATGGCCAACCTAGATACAAATGGCTACAAAAAAACGAGCACGAGCTTTCAAGAACTCGTAAAGCAACAATTAAACAATCAGCCGGATAAAGAAAAAGAAATCGGTCGCCAAACCGATTTCGGCATACGGCAAGGGACAGGAGCTAAGCTCAGTACAAAAACAGTTTATGAGCAAGGTTCTATTAAACGAACCGATCGTGAGCTTGATATTGCTTTTACAAAACCGAATCAATTTTTACAAGTAGATGTAAACGGTGAAATCCGTTATACTCGTGATGGAGCCCTTTATTTATCACCGATGAATGATGGGACACTTATGCTCGTTACAAGTGATGGGCACCCAGTTGTCGACGAAAATCAACATCCGATTACGTTCCGTGATGACGTAAAAGGATTTTCTATTTCTCCAAACGGCACCATTACTGCCATCCCTCGAAAGGAAGGGGATGAGCCGCAAGTTGCCGAGTTAGGTGTCGTTCAAATGAACCGCCCGGATTTACTCGTTGCCTTGGGAAATAATATGTACGGATTTACACAAGCAAACCCAGCATATATTACCTATTTAGAAGGAAATGCTCGCACAGAAATTAATGTGCAACAAGGAGCCCTTGAAAGCTCAAATGTCCAATTAACAACGGAAATGACGGACTTATTAGTGGCCCAAAGGTCCTATCAAATGAACGCCCAATCCATTACAATTGGTGACCAAATGCTCGGTTTAATAAATAATGTACGTTAAAAAAGGTCAAATTAAACGTATAAACTTGTTGCCGTATACAAACGTCCGTAAGAAATGGGGTTAAATGAATGAGTGCGGAACGAATTTCAATACGTGAACAATCGAAAAAAGAGAATAAAACAAAAACTGAAGAGCAAACGGAGCCAAAGAAAGTCCGAATTCGTTTAATTCCCATTTGGCTTCGTCTCATTCTAGTCGTTTTTGCCATGGCCATCAGTGTTGTAATAGGTGCTATGGTTGGTTACGGAGTTTTAGGTGATGGAAAGCCATTAGATGCGTTAAAGCCGTCAACATGGCAACATATCGTCGATCTTGTTGAAAAAGAAAAGGAATAGTCATATACTTTATTTTAAAGGGAAGGCATGCAATCGCCTTCCTTTTGTCTTGATTCCATTCTTAAAGAAGATGAATGAAGTTCACTTTATACATAAGGAGGCTATATCTATGTTAGATATTCAACAAATTAAAGAAACAATCCCGCATCGCTATCCATTTTTATTAGTGGACCGCATTGTCGAAATTGAAGAAGGTGTGCGTGCGGTAGGAATCAAAAACGTGACAGCAAATGAAGAATTTTTTAACGGCCACTTCCCAGATTACCCTGTCATGCCAGGTGTACTCATCGTGGAAGCGCTAGCGCAAGTTGGAGCAGTCGCGATGCTTCGTAAAGAAGAAAATAAAGGGAAACTTCCATTATTTGCCGGAATCGACAAATGTCGCTTCAAAAAACAAGTTCGCCCTGGCGACCAACTCCGCCTAGAAATCGAAATTGTTAGCCAACGCGGTCCGATCGGAAAAGGGAAAGCTGTTGCAACCGTTGACGGTGAAATCGCTTGTGAAGCTGAATTAATGTTTGCAATTAAATAAAAAGTTGAAAATCCCGCTGCGTGGTGCTTGCTGCGGGATTTTTTCGTGAAAGCGGGGAGAAAAACCCAAAAAAGCAGGATTTAGGCCCAAATTGTAAAAGAAAGGCCCAATTTCAGAAAGCAAACCCCAATTCATGAGAATAAAGCTCAAATTATGAAAGAAAACCCCAATTCGTGAAACTAACCCCAATTTTTGAAAGAAAGCCCCAATTCGTGAAACTAACCCCCAAATTCAGAAAGCAGTCCCAAATTATAAAGAAATTCGCAATTTCAGAAAGCAAACCCCAATTTCATGAGAATAAAGCCCAAATTATGAAAGAAAGCCCCAATTCATGAAAATAAAGCTCAAATTATGAAAGAAAGCCCCAATTCGTGAAACTAACCCCCAAAATCAGAAAGCATCCCCAAATTATAAAGAAATTCGCAATTTCAGAAAGCAAACCCCAATTTCATGAGAATAAAGCCCAAATTATGAAAGAAAACCCCAATTCATGAAAATAAAGTTCAAATTATGAAAGGAAGCCCCAATTTGTGAAACTAACCCCCAAAATCAGAAAGCAGTCCCAAATTATAAAGAGATTTGCAAGTTCAGAAAGCAAACCCCAATTCATGAAAATAAAGCCCAAATTATGAAAGAAAACCCCAATTCATGAAAATAAAGCTCAAATTATGAAAGAAAGCCCCAATTCGTGAAACTAACCCCCAAAATCAGAAAGCAGTCCCAAATTATAAAGAAATTCGCAAGTTCAGAAAGCAAACCCCAATTCATGAGAATAAACCCCAAATTATGAAAGAAAACCTCAATTCATGAAACTAACGCCCAATTTTTGAAAGAAAGCCCCAATTTGTGAAACTAACCCCCAAAATCAGAAAGCAGTCCCAAATTATAAAGAGATTTGCAAGTTCAGAAAGCAAACCCCAATTCATGAAAATAAAGCTCAAATTATGAAAGCAAACCCCAATTCATGAAACTAAAGCTCAAATTATGAAAGAAAGCCCCAATTCGTGAAACTAACCCCCCAATTTTTGAAAGCAAACCCCAATTCGTGAAACTAACCCCCAATTTTTGAGAGAAAACCCCAATTTGTGAAACTAACCCCCAAAATCAGAAAGTAGTCCCAAATTATAAAGAGATTTGCAAGTTCAGAAAGCAAACCCCAATTTCATGAGAATAAAGCCCAAATTATGAAAGAAAACCCCAATTCATGAAACTAAAGCTCAAATTATGAAAGAAAGCCCCAATTTGTGAAACTAACCCCCAAAATCAGAAAGCAGTCCCAAATTATAAAGAGATTTGCAAGTTCAGAAAGCAAACCCCAATTTCATGAGAATAAAGCTCAAATTATGAAAGCAAACCCCAATTCATGAAACTAACGCCCAAATTATGAAAGAAAACCCCAATTCATGAAACTAACCCCCAATTTCAAAAAAGAAACTCCAAGCCACAACAATTACCCCACAACTCCGATTCCCCATTTACTCCCACAATTAAAATTAACTCTATATATCATGCATGTCTCGTCTCCTTTTGGGAATGATAACAATTGGTTACACTTGAAAAGAGAATAGAAAGGAGCAATTATACGATGAAAAACAAATGGTTACTTGTTTTCATGAGTACATTTATGGCGGCTATGTTTGCGGTAGGTTGTAATGTCAATGATGAGCCACCGCCACCAGAAGATGATGAGATAGAAGAAAACGGTGTTGATGAAGATGTTACACCAGAAGAAGAGCTCCCACCAGTAGATGAAACAGATCGAGAGCAAGAAGAAGATATGAAAGATGAGATGAAAGATGATTTAGATCAAGTAGAGGACGAAGCGAAAGAAGATGTAGAAAACGAATAATAAAAGTGCCGTTTGCTCCCATATAGGCAAACGGCTTTCTTATGTAAAAAAGCTCACTCTTAAGGTGAAGGGGTTCAATACCACTTTATGCTTTCGAATTCGAATCAGGTTTATACAATTTCTTTTTAAAGGAGTCTAACAATTCATTTCCAGACAATCCTGTTGCAATGAGGTCATTTAAAATTTTTTCTGCATCAAATTTTGCAGCACGGAGATTGTACATCCGACCTTCTAACAAAACGGAAATGTGGTCTTCTAGAGTTGTAATCGACTTTACTTTCGCGATGATTTGGGCAGGTGTGTTGCTTTTCTTTGAAATCGTTACAAAGAGACGAAGTTCTGATTCGTGTTGTGCATTTAGCTCAAAGTAATAGCGATACCGTTTCGATAAAAGGGCTTCGATCAGCCAAGAATTTTCCCCGTCTTCTTTATTGATAATGAGACCATCTGCAAAAGGAATTTCTTCGATTCGGCCTTCCTGTTCTTTCCGTTCAATCTTTAAACCGACAAGCTTAAATGTTTTCACTGTTTGCCCCCCACCATTTTGATGATTTCACTTTCAAATCCAACTTTTTGAAAAAGAATGGGAACGTTCCTTTATCCCACTCTGAACGGGCAGTAAAAACCCCAACTTCAAGATTTTGTAAACAAGGAAAGGTGGACAGCTGCCCGTAAAGGTCCGAGTATAAAGAACACAAACTAAGAACGCTACGTCCTGTGACCACGTCTGTGTAATTTAGTGAAGGTTGAAAAAACCCCACTGAATGAAGTTTCACTTTATTATACCATAATCGTGCTGACTTATTACGGAAGTGGACAAGTTTTCCCCTCTCCATGATCGTTCTTCCCACTCTGGACGGGCAGTAAAATGTAAACAAGGAAAGGTGGACAACTGCCCGTAAAGGTCGAAACATAAAGAACACAGACTAAGAGAGCCACGTCCTGTTGCAACGTCTGTGTCACCCACATCCTGTAGGTCACAAGGGCCATTAGGCGGTTAAAAAACCATTGAATGAAGTTTCACTTTATCCAAATTATCGCAAAAGGCCTCAAAATTTAAAAAACGAAAAAAAATGAGCCTAAAAATGAAGAAAAATGTTTGCGAAATTTGTATTTTCAGGAATAAATAAAAGAGAGAAATTGAAAATTCGCTTTTTTTCAACGATTACGAAATAGATTACAATGAAGCTGTAAATGAAAGGAGGGACAATGTGATTAATCAAGTGACACTTGTTGGCCGCCTTACGCGCGACCCAGATATTCGGTATACGAGTGATGGCAAAGCGGTTGCTAATATTACGTTAGCCGTTAGTCGCAAATACCGAAATAAAGCAGGTGAAATTGATACAGATTTTGTGAATTGTACATTGTGGAGAAAAACAGCTGAAAATACGGCCAATTATTGTCGAAAAGGATCTATCGTAGGAGTAACAGGAAGAATCCAAACGAGAAATTACGAGAATAATGAAGGAAAAAGGGTTTATGTCACGGAAGTATTGGCAGATTCCGTTCAATTTATGGGCACACCGCCTTCACAAGTTCGGGCAAGAGAATTAGTGTCGCAAGAGTAGCGTTCAACATTACACGACCTCATTACAAAGAATCAATCGGCATCCCCACTGCTCCTCACAATGAACCAGTCATAATTATGACTGGTATTTTTTTATGAAATCGCAACCTGTGTACAACTTTGTTCATAGTTGGTTGTGGCTAGAAAACTCCTCATTTCGTCGCCTTTATCTCCCCCTGAAATGGTACAGTTTGTACTCGCTTACTGCGACTTCGTTTAGCAGTGTGAATCCATAAACTTACATCTTAATTTGTTGATAACCAATGCTCGCATTCGCGAAAGAAGCGGCAGCTTTTTGCTTAAACTGCTCAAGTGCAAAGCGGTATGCACGTTTTCGACATACATCTGAAGCGCTGCTTGAAACGAATTCCTTCTTTGTTTCTTTGCTAATGACGACTTGAGTGTAGTTTGAATATTCGAAATATTCGACTTGGAGTACTTCTTGATGAAAGAATACGTACATACTTCGATAAAATGGGACTTCCATGAGGCATTCCCCTTTTCTGCTTTAACTAGTTACCATTTTACAAGATTTTTAAATAAATTGAAAGTTTAAATAATTTTATTGCATACAAAAACACCCGCCAAAAGCGGGTGCATAGGCTTATTTCTTTACCGTTTTCTGGATCAACTCATAAAACTTCTCCCAAGCAGGGGACTTCTTTTCTTTTGCCATGTTTTAACCTCCTAATCAACCGATAATGTAAACAATTCCTTCAACTCATCCGAAGAAAGCTCAGTAATCCAGTTGTCGCTTTGGATAATTTCGTCGTTTAAGGATTGTTTCTTTTCAATCATTTGGTCGATTTTTTCTTCGATCGTTCCCGTTGTGATTAGCTTATGAACGTGAACGAACCGTTTTTGGCCGATGCGGTACGCGCGGTCTGTCGCTTGGTTTTCAACGGCTGGATTCCACCAACGGTCATAATGGATGACGTGGTTGGCGGCCGTTAAGTTAAGGCCCGTTCCGCCAGCTTTTAAGGACAAAATAAAAATGTTATATTCTCGGTTTTGGAATGCCTCAACAAGTCGGTCGCGTTCTGTCTTCGACAAGCTTCCGTTTAAAAATAACACCTTCGTGTCGAATTCCTTTTCGAGCAATTCCTTCATCATGTCGCCCATTTTAATATATTGGGTGAAAATGAGACAGCTTTCGTCTTGTTCTTGAATTGCACGAACAAGTTCGACAAGCTTTTCGAGCTTATGGGAGCGTTCGATAAGGTGTGTTGCCCGCTCTTCGCCTAAATATAGCGCAGGGTGGTTACATAATTGCTTTAATTTCCCGAGCATTTTTAAAATAAGCGCCTTCCGCTCAAAGCCAGTCAACGCTAACATTTGCTCAAACGTGTCTTTGACGAGCTGTTCATACAGCGAAGCTTGCTCAATGGTAAGTGGCATGTATTCTTTTTGCTCCTGCTTATCCGGCAAGTTAAGCTGCACTTGTTCATCGCGTTTTGTCCGGCGGAGTAAGAACGGTTTAATCAGCTTCCGTAACTCGTCAATTTTCGCTTCGTTTCGATCTTTTTCAATCGGAGACACGAACCTTTGCTGGAAGCGATGCAACGTGCCTAAATAGCCTTTATTAATGAAATCAAAAATGGCCCACAATTCGGTTAAGCGGTTTTCCATCGGTGTGCCAGTTAAGGCAATGTGGTGAAGTCCTTTTAATTTTCGAATCGCTCGAGACTGCTTCGTATGGGCATTTTTAATATTTTGCGCTTCATCAAGACAAATCGTACTCCACGTAATAGAGATAAGCTCATCCGAATCAGCGTGACTTAAACCGTAAGAGGTAATGATCACATCGGCTCCTTCAACAAATGGGGTAAAATCTTCCCCCTTTTTCCGGTTTGATCCGTAATGAAGCTTGACACGTAAACTAGGTGCAAACTTTTGAATCTCTTTTTGCCAGTTTCCAAGTACGGATGTCGGCGCGATAATTAACGCAGGAGCTTCTACGTTTTCGTGTTCCTTTACGTAAAGGAAATACGTGATCATTTGTATTGTTTTCCCAAGCCCCATATCATCGGCTAAACAAGCTCCAAAGCCAAACTTACGTAAAAATAATAGCCAGTTTACACCTTGGTGCTGGTACGGCCTTAACTCACCTTGGAAACTTCTCGGAACTTGAACAACGGGAATATTGTCGATTTTCTTCATTTGCTCAACGAGTGCTTTCATATGAGCGTTCAGTTCAATTTGGATATTCGCAAATGCTCGTAAATCGTCGCTATCTTCGACGGTTTCCTCACGTTCGATCAATTCTTGTTGTAAAATGTCTTGTACGTGTAACCCTTCTTTTTCGGCACGCTTCAACACGTTTTTCATTTGTTGAATAAACTCCGGATCAATTCTAATCCATTGTCCTTTGTAATTCACGAGTCGGCGGTTTTCGTCAACGAGCTTTAAAAATTCCTCTTCAGATAACTCGACTCCGTTTGTGGCAAAGCGCCAGTCAAAATCAATGAGGCTGTTCATACCGACAAACGATGGGCCACGAGAAGATGGAGACATTTTCGCCTTTAACGTCATTTTCGCTTCTCTTACGACTTCCCACCAAGAAGGAAGAAGAATTTCAATTCCCATATGAACGAACGTCTCACTTGCTTCTGTTAAAAAGCGCCACGCTTCGTCTTCTGATAATAAAGCAACGCCATGCTGAATCGACAGCCATGGAACGATTTGTTCAAAGCGCTCTTGCTCTCGTTCGATCATTGGTAAGTACTTTTTCCAACGAGCCGGTAAGCTTTGTTCTCCTTCAAAAAAGATCACTTTATCCGTTTTTCGATTTCGTAAAAACAATTCAATTTTCCACTCATCGCCGTCAAAATCCGGTTCATTTAAACGGAGACCGATTGTAAACGGCAAATGATTCACGATCAAACCGATTCGTTCGAAAAAATCACGCTCATCTAAAAAGTGACCGTCCATCGTCTCAAGAACCGGGTATTCAGCTAAAATGGTACGCCATGCTTCGTGAATTTTCGGATTTCGTTCGATCACGTCAAATACACTTCTAGAAAACCATTCAAGGGCAAATCCTTCTAACGAAAGATCGAGCGGTTTAAAGCGGAGCTCGCCCTGTTGAAACGCGGCAAAATCAGGCGCAAATTGCCCGTTTTGGATCGCTTCGAACATGAGAGGCGCAACGTCCATCTCTTTTTGAAATGCTTCGTCCATCTCAACGTGGACGAATGAATTCGTGACGTCACGAGCAAAAAATTCCAGTGCCATCCATGGCGACAAAATTAAAGCAAATCCTTCATTATCAACAAACGTTGTCCCGTAATACGATGACAAATGATGGAGGAATACGTGATTCGTCCATTTAGTTGTGTTGAGCGGAATTCCGCTTTCGTCATAGCCTATGAGTTTATAATGATAATCTTTTAGTCTGTCACCACTTATTTGACATGTTAACAGTTTAACCATCCAACAACTTTCCTTTCTTCAGCTCTTCTTGGAAAGCGCGGAGTCGTTTATGTTGTTCGACTAAGTTTGTAAAATAGCTTTCCCATACTTCCGGTTTTTTTAATTTTTTATAAACACGTTTTAGCTTCTTTAACTGTTTTACTGCACGTTTATAGCTGTCGCGCTTCTTTTCGGCAATCAATGCTGCCACCGCTCGATGTAAGAGGGGAAGTAAGCTTTCCGGTGATTGTTTTTCCACTTCTTTCAAGATGGATGTGCTCATTTCTTCCACATGAAATTTCAATAAATCTTGAAGCTCAAGCCACCCTTTAAAGTCTTGTTTTTTAACTAACATGAGGTGGTAAACGGCATAACTGTACGGAAGCATTATTTTACACGCTTTTTCAAACGTTTCGCTATCACCTGTTTTATCACTGTATTCTTCAAACATGTCAATTAAAAATGATACGGCTTGTCGCTTCATGGAAACAGTAAATTCTTCTTGTAAAAACTTCCCGATACAATCAACGTAATACGATGACCATACTTGAAACCGCGCCCAGTCCTTTTGATGAACGATTTCACCAAACCAGTCAAATGAATACGGAATCATCATCGCTTCATAATCGGTTAACCGTTTTGTGACATATTCATCATTTTCTTGTAGGAAGTAAGCGTGAAGAAGCGCGATATCATACTCGATGACCAATGATCCGTTTTCTTTCGCAAGTTGTTCCTCGAGCCAAGCTTTTTCTTTTTCCACCCATTCGAGCTGGTTGAATAAGTGCATCCAAATAAAGCGATAAATAGCGAGTCGCTCGAAACGAAAGTACGAACTGCTTGCTAAAAGCTCACGTATTTTCGGAATCGTTTCATGGAAATAACCTTGCAAGGAATACGAATTTCGCAACCGACTTAACGCACCTACATTTGCATAAATCTCTTCACGAAACTCATCCACATACGGATAAACAATTTGGTGCAACAAAAAGTCACTCACATGCGTCTTATTAAGTGAATGCAACATTTTATTCAATGAAAAAAGGGCCGCGTGGAGATAATACATCGGCTTTAATTCTTGTTTCCACGGGACATTTCGTTTCATTTTCGGGTAAAACTTTAAGTGAATATGCTGGACAAGCTGCTGCGATGAACGTGTTAGTTGCATGTCTTTTTCCCATTCTGCTTCAAAATAGGTGTACCAAGCTTGCAAGGAATCATCGAGATGCTCACTTGCTTTTTTTATGAGTCCAGCTTTTTTTAATTGGGCGACTTTGCTATGTTCTTCTCCCTCTTTCCAAGCATTAAGGAAGGAACCAAGACGATCCATACTTGCATATACATATAAAAAAACCGCAATCATATGGCGGCAAGGGAAAGAATTCGGACAGCTGCACGTACTAAGTGAAAAATAATCTAAGTCAAGCCCGACTTGAACAGGCGTTACATCCTGGACATTTGCTGAAACAATCGAATCCTTCACCTTCACGTTATAAACAAGACCTTGGCGATACAACAAAAGGCCTTTTTTCATTCGTTGTTGATGTTCTTCTTGAGCGGGAGATAACACATTCAGCACTTGCTCCCCAAACTGAAGAACTTGCTCTTTATTCAAATCACGAGTCAGCATGTTTTCGCTCCTATTTATTAAAGTAAAAGAAAATGTTGCCCATCGTTTTTCTCATCTAGCGAAAGTCGCCTAGCCCTTTTAGTCAGAAGGAAAGGCAAAGTGTCTTTACGTTTTGCAATGATCAAGGCGATTCCGCTTTTCTTTATTATACCGTAAATTTTTTCTCAAAAAAGAGAAGGAAAATTTGTCAACTTTCCGAATGGTATAAAGAGGTTATTGTCAAAAAAGCCCGACATCTAGTATAATTTCTGTATATTTTGATTAAAAATGTAAAATGAAAGGAATTTCTGGACAATGGAAGAAAAAATGATGAAACAAGAGGATTTATTAAAAGTTCTCTTAAACGCCTACCAAAAAGGTGAAACTTCCAAGAATGTGACAACAGAAGAAATGCTAAAGCTCATTGAACTTGAAATTAAAAATGTTTATGCTTCTTAAATAAACTGTGAAAAAGGTCGCTGGCATTTCAGTGGCTTTTTTCTTATTTCTTTAAAATCGCTTAAAAGTAGCGAAGTGCGGCCGATATTACAAAAAGAGTGTAAATTTTCCTGACAGGTAAACATCAAAAAAACGATCGATGTTTTCCTTCTATGAGAAAATGAGGAGGTAAATGGGTTTGGGCCGTACTTGGTTAACGCCGGAAGAAATAGAGGCGAAGAAAAATTGGAATAAGAAAATTTTGTATTTATCTTTACCATTAGTAGCCGTAATCCTCGGTGCTGGCATTTCAGTTTTGTTAAATCTCTAAACAAATGGCTGATTTCACGAGTGTTGATTAACCAATAAAATCCAGAAAAAACAACAAAAAAGGACACCTTTCCTGTAGAATGTAAGTACCAACCAACAAACCAAGGAAGAGGTGTCCCCTATGAAAAAGAATACCACGCTC
>NZ_JAKZKS010000013.1 GCF_022808615.1 Bacillus sp. FJAT-47783 | reverse complement strand
TCGTCATGAATCTCGAGCGAAAGCTCAGAGTTCTTTTTTGGCATTTTTTCAGAAAGGTATTCGCGAAGATAGCTGTTTAAAAAACATTAAGTTGCCAATTCGTTCAGCAAGCCCTAATTCAATATCATTTCTTCCACTTTGCAAAGCAGTTTGATCCTGCGTTTGATTAAAGTTTCGTCGACCTTGTTTATTTTGCTTGCTCATAATAATCCCTCCTTCTAGTTTTACCCTTCTTCATTTGCCCGAAACCCTGATGAACATTTAGTAAAAAATTAACGATTATTTTTTAAAATAAACATCCTATACTAAATAAAGATTAATTTGTTGGAAGGGGATACAAGATGCCTAAAAAGAAATATGAAAAAGAACTCCCTAATAACAGCGGTTCGATTTCTGTAGAAGCCTGGTCAGATGTATTTTCAGCAGTTAAAATTAGTGACTCAGCAAAAGAGTATTCAGATGAAATCGTAAAAGGAGATGTACAAAATGATCGTAGTAGTATGGTGGAGAATGATCAAGAACGGTTTTAGTTAAAGAAGAATTCATGAATAGATATCTTTCCCTCAAATAAGCATATGTGCATATAGTAATTGTATGTATATCCTAGGAGGGAAAATTGCAAATGTATTATTTATATCACCCTAGTTACTATTATCTCCCTTATTCGCCTACTACTTATATTCCAAATCGTCAATATCCAGCGGTTGACCCAAATCTTTTGTACAAATCAGCAAATGAAGCGAAAAAGCTTATGAAAGAAGCAAGCACCGTCTTAAATAAATTATCCGAGTCAAAAGAATTTGATGCTGAATTAATGTATGCTGCACAAGCTTCAGATATCAAAGAGGTAAAACGGTTAATTCATTCGATAGGTGTTACGTCAAACGTAGATGTCCATTACAATCCTGATGGGTTACGATTAGAATTCACATCAAAAGTTGAAAATTTCGATTGCTGTCGTCTACTTATCGCCTTGCGCTGGCGCTGATATTGTTCTTTAGACTATGCTAAAATTTTTATGAAACTATGACCTTTTGCCACTATTGGTGAAAGGTCATATCTTTTTAAAAGAGCTCGTTCACACAATTTACAAGTGTAAATACCAGTAAATATCCTAATAAAATATTCTTCTACTCATTTATTGGCACATTATGGTATATTCTTTGTTATAATACTATCACGATAAAAAAGCAGGTGAAGTAAGTTGGAATTTCTCTTATTTAGTGTTACAGGGTTAATCGTCTTGGTACTCTTGTGGGAGCTCTTTTTCGTATTCCCAACAAAATGGCTGAAAGTAGAACGTGTCCATTGGAATAGTAAAGTGAAGAAGAAAATTATCCAAATTAGTGATCTTCACATTAAACATTTACGAGTACCGCTAAGAACGATTCAATCTTTAATTGAAGCAGAAAACCCTGATTATATCTTTCTAACAGGGGATTTTATAGATCAAAATGAAAAAGAGTTTCCATTATTAAGTGAATTTTTAAAGATGATCGAGGAAACGAATATCGAAAGCTACGCCGTGCTTGGTAACCATGATCGTCGTATAAAAGACCTTCCGCAGCTAGAGAATCTATTAGAAGCGCATGGTGTTTATTTGCTAAAAAATGATTATGTTGAAAAAGAAGATATTATTATTGTAGGGATTGATGATTATGCTAAAGGCTTTCATGATATCGAAACAAGCTTTCGTTTTTCAAATCCTAAGGGTAAGGAAGTACTTGTTTTAACACATGACCCAAATATAGTGGAGGAGATTGAACATTCTTTCACAATGCTTATCGCTGGTCATTTACATGGAAAACAAGTAAATGTTCCTTATTTCTTTCACTTTGTAAATATGGGGGAACTTCCGAAGAAAGGGATTTATAAAGGAAGACACTCAAGGGAGCAGGGATCTTTTTACATATCAAAAGGAATTGGTCAGTCACATCTCAATTTTCGTTTCATGGTACGCAGTGAAGTAACGATACATGAGCTAGGATGTTAAAAGGTTATCATTTTATAATCATCGTTTCTTATAAGATGTAGGTAAAAGATAGAAAAAAACGTTGGAAAATGAAACCATCCTGAAGACCGAAACGTCATGCTAATTGAAAGGTTTTTGTCGAAAGGGGTAGGATGATGGAACATACAAGTAAAGGGATTCAGCAAAAACGAGGAGCTTGGTCATTTCTACTCGTTATAGGAGCATTTCTTTTAGGGAAATTTAAGTGGGTTGCTGGGATTCTTAAATTTGCCAAGCTGCCTACATTAATTTCTATGCTCGTATCTTTGTGGGCGTATGCTGCCTTTTACGGATGGAAATTTGCCATTGCTCTTATCTATCAGCTTTTTATCCATGAGTTAGGTCATTTAGTAGCTGCGAAGAGAAAAGGGATTCCAACCACTTCGGCCATATTCATCCCGTTTGTCGGAGCGGTAGTCGGAATGAAAGAGATGCCAAAAAATGCGAAGGATGAGGCATATGTTGCATACGGCGGTCCATTATTCGGACTGTTTGCAACTTTACCAGCCTTCCTTTTATATCATTTCACGGAGTCACCTTTTTGGGGAATGGTCATGTATTTAGGAGCATTTTTAAACTTGTTTAATTTAATCCCAGTATCTCCTTTAGATGGTGGCAGAATTGTTTCGGCTCTGTCACCGAAGGTATGGTTTCTAGGTCTTTTGCTCTTACTTGGTTTTGTCATTTTCGACCCTTCTTTTCTATTAATATACATTTTGTTTTTAGGGTTCTTAACATGGTTAGGTCGTTTCCGAGATGGATTTAAACAAGAGTTAATCGACACCAAATTAGCTACTTACAAAAGAGTAAAGGAAGAACTAGCACTTTATCATACGAAACTTAAAGAAGAGTTGAATATTTTTGATGAAAAGAACAAATTAGAAGATGAACTTAAATGGTTAAAAAAAGAAAAAGAGAGAACCTATATCTCATTTATTGAAGATAATGAGATGAAGCGGCAAGCTTTACATATCGTCGAGTATGATTTCGTAAGGGAAAAGCTGCGCCTAGTCGATCATTATCGAGCTCAGTTTTATAGTGGAGAACAAGAAACAGAAGCAAATGTCGAAGCAGCTATGAACCGTTTGAATAAAGAAATGGATAAGCTTTACGATGAAAAGAAACAAATAAAAACATATTATATTACGGATACCAAAACAAAATGGACGACACTCATGTGTTATCTTCTTCTCGTTGGTGCTTTTGCACTTATCGCATACTTCGGAATGGGTATTATGCAGCAATTTGATCCAAGCACCTTATAAGGATGCTTTTTGTGTGAGACTGGCATTCGAACTCTGTGCATTAATTCAGAACTGAATGAGTTGTTAAAGATTTGAATACTTGTTTTTATGAAGAGGAATTCCTGTCACTAGAGCGCGGAGGCAACGAGTGATTATTTATAAAAGTATGATTAATTAAACAGGGGTTTCGTTCATTTATGTTCCTGCTGGAGTTGTAAAAATTTTTAGTCTGTTATTCCGTTAATTGGCCATTTAATGGTATGAAAATGTTGTGAAAAATTAGGGATTATTGGATGGTTGCTGTTGAGTTTTGGGTATGGAAAAAGAATAAATTTCTACATTACTGGTGGTTTTATGAAGTTCATATATAAGCATCTTGTTATTTTTGTGACAGTGTTCATTATTGCGCTACTCTTTGATTATTCTAGGTACAATAAACTTCTTTGGACAGAAAATATAGTACAGGCCTTATTTTTTACTGTAATTTACGGGTTATTGATATGGTTCATGAGTAGCAGCGTAAAAAGAAAATAAAAAAGTTTGGGCTTATTCAGTAGTCGGGCAGATTAGTTGAAGAAAGGGAGGAATTCGAAACAATGTTTTATGATAAACGTATAAAAGGTATAAAAGATAAATATAAACAAAAAAGGTGTTGAGGGCATGGCTAAAGCAATAAAGCAACAAAAAGCAGATTTCAACGAACATACAAGACCTCATCCATTTCATATCTACTTTATTCCTATTCTATTTGGTATTGTTAGTATTGTTGCGCCCTATGAATCCCGGCCACACTCGATCGCAGTAGGACTGATCATAGCAGTACTGCTAATTTTTTCACTGTATGCTACATTCATAAACAGAAATAGCAAGCGACTGTACAATCTTTACATCTCCATTACAATGGTATTGACATCGGTGATTACCCTTATACCTGGCCTGAAAATATCAGTTGGCATGTTTTGGAACATTTTTCTACTTACCTTTTGGTGTATCGTCTATTTTGTATCATTTTATGGGGAGAGACTCTTTCCATCTAAAAAATTTCCGATGGGGGTCATTATTATATTTCTTTTGTTTTTTATGCTACTCGCCTGGATTACTAGTAATGGAGCAGCCGGATCAAACGGTACTCTCTATGTATCGATGCTGGAAGATGAACACATACTTGTATCTCTTTTTGGAGAGGAAAATGGTAGTCTGCTAATGTCTTATTTATACAGCCTTTCACTATCTTCGTTGTTTCTTATGTTTTCTAAAGCTATTTGGACTATAAGAAATAGAGAGCTGTAAGGTCTCATTTTATTTGGATGTGGTGATCTTGAACTAAAAGACAAGATACTTGAATTACCAATTAACAAAGGATATAACAATGATCAATTAATTGGGTGGAGTGATAACTTATTATTAGCTTATTAGAATACGCACAAAAAGTAGCTGTATTGCTATTATCTTTTGTTCATTTTTTTATTATAGACAGCTGAAAAAAATTAAGCGAGAAAGAAAACTTTCTTTCTTTCTTTGAATATTCAATGTTTATCAAAATTTCAATTAGCATATATTCTTTGGACAGGTAGTTTCTTCTTATCATTTTGTCAACATAAAAAAATGGAAGCTTAATAAGCAAAAGGAAGGGGCTATCCGAAAAGTAATATTTACTCCTCGAACTTTAAAAAGGTAACCCCCAAAAGAATGTTGATTTTACAGCATTCTTCGGTTCTTGTTGGCTGCCCCTATTTTCTTGTTAAAGGCATTTGAAAAAATGATAAATCCGTTATATGTGGTATGATAAGGAAAAATATAGAAACAAAAAATGATAAATCTTGTTATCCCCCAAAGATTTTTATCATATTGCGTATATAAAAAGGAGCAAAATTCTATGGTTAATAATCCAATTTAATATCCCCTCATTTTTTTAAAAGTTTAATTTAAAAATGGGGGATAGTTTTGAAATTAAATAGGAATTTCCTTTTGTTGATACTTGGACAGTCCATTGCTAATATTGGTGACATTTTATACATTGTTGCGATTATTAGTGAAATATACGATATTACCGAGTCTGCTACTGTATCATCATTTGTTCCATTTACGATTACTTTTTCTATGTTTATTTCAAGTACACTAACACCTGTATTAGTTGGAAGATTTAATTTAAAGCTCCTTTTACTTGGTTCACAAATAGGAAAAACATTTTTATTAACATTCTTAGGGATGTTTATGATGACAGGTGTACATTTAATTAACTATATTTTTATTTTCGTAGGAATTGCAGGAATAGCACTGCTTGATGGCTGCGCTAATCCAATACGACAGACTTTAATCCCGTATTATGTAAAGGAAGCCCAACTAATTAAAGCAAATGGAATAGCTGAAACGATTACTCAATCCATTCAAATAGGTACTTGGTTTTTGGGGAGTTTGTTATTGATAGTATTAAATGCGACCCAGTTAATTTGGTTGGTATGTATAATGTTCGGATTGGCTAGCTTGATAGTAAGCTTGTTAAAAAGTGTAGAACATAAGTCAGTCAACCAAGGCAAAACATGGGATCAGTTAATACAAGGATGGAAAACAATTAACATGACTTCAACCTTAAGAATACTTGTTCGAATAGAATTTTTAGAAACTATTGCATCCACCGTTTGGATTGCATCAATAGTCTATGTGTATGTCGAACAGGTTTTAAATGAGCAAGAACAATGGTGGGGATATTTAAATAGTTCCTTTTTTGTTGGTTTAGTTTTAGGAAGTATAATTTGTGTTAAGTTTTCTAAGTTCGTAGAGAATAACCGATATGCCTTTATTGTTACAGGTGCTTGTATGTCGTTCGTTATAACGATTCTATTTAGTATGACAAGCATTCCAATTACTGCTTTGATTCTATCAGCATTAATTGGCCTTTTTGGACAATTGAAAAATATTCCTCAACAAACATTAATTCAAACGAGCGCTCCCAAAGAAAAATTGGCCACTGTTTATACTTCCATTGGCACAATTCAAACAGGAGTGTTTGGTGTTTCCTCATTGATAATGGGTTTGTTTTCTGATTATTATGGAGTTCGGAATGTATTTGTTTTTTCTGGATTATTACTTGCCATCGTTAGTTTTATGGTTATTAATAATAAGTGTTGTTTTAGAGGAACTTCTTCTCGTTGATGCGTTTGCACTTGTAGCATAATTCGGAATGGAATGAATATTATGCAGCAATTTGATCCAAGCACCTTATAAGGGTGCTTTTTGTGTGCGAAAGGCGAGGATCCGAAGAGGATTCATCGAATGGTCAACGAATTCACCCTTGCTTTCTTTGATCAGTTCTTAAAAGGAACGGATGATTCTAGGTTGCAACAACTCGCGGCTAAATATCCGGAGGTTAATTTCAAAGTGAACAAGTGAAATATTATCAAGTATGACAACATAAATATTAAATATTATTAGAGGAAAACGAACGCTCCATCAGTGATATGGTTGCGGATCATCTGGGCAAGGAAGGGTTCTAGCTCGTTTGTGTTTTTTTCTATATTTCGAGCGAATAGGAGCTTTTTTACTGCACTTGACCGATGTTACGGTTCTCTATGCGATAGAGTTCTTCAGATAAAAACTGGACGATATCTTGAGCGTTCTAATCTCTTTATCATCCCACTGGATAACAACCGTTGGTGGTACCGGTATCATCATCTTTTTGCCGATTTGTTACGCCAACGTTCTATAAATCCATAAAGAATAGCCCCGATCAAGCTGCAGTTCTACACACTAGGGCCAGCAAGTGGTTCGAAGATAATGATCTGGAGATTGAAGCGTTTAATCATGCAGGGGCCGCACAAGATGTTGAACGCTCATTTTTCATTATAGGTCCAGAATGTGGAAGAAAGCATATTGTGCTATTGGGAGTTTATTCTCTATAAACTTGAAAATAAAGGAATTAATTTAAAGAAGGAGAATATAAACACTAGAAAAAGTGATTGGGGGATTGAGAGATGAGAATTGCTGCACTTTACGATATTCATGGGAACCTGCCGGCACTAAACGCAGTGCTTGAAGAGCTAAAAGAGGTACAGCCGGACCTAATTTTTATTGGAGGCGATATCGTCTCTGGACCTATGCCTGTTCAAACGCTAGAACGTCTGTCCAAGCTAGGTGACAAAGTTCACTTCATTCGTGGAAATGGGGATCGCGAAGTTGTTATGGCTTTTGATGGCAAGCCACTCCCCCATATGTCAGAGAAAGGAAGTGAGAAGCAACACTGGGTCGCTAAACAGATAACACGTTCCCAAAGAGATTTCCTTGCTCAGTTGCCAGAACAGACAACAATTGGTATTGAAGGATTAGGAGATATATTATTTTGCCATGCCACACCACATAGTGATGAGGAGATCTTTACCCCTATTACCTCAAAGGAGCGGCTTGCTGTCATCTTTAATGGGTGTGATCAGCAGATTGTTGTGTGCGGACATACTCATATACAATTTAAGCAGCAAGTAGGAGAAGTGTGTATTCTTAATGCTGGAAGTGTAGGAATGCCCTTTGCTGACCAGCCAGGTGCCTATTGGCTTTTACTTACCCCAGAGGGATATGAGTTTAAACGTACGACATACGATACGGTGACAGCCGCCAGAGAGATAAGAGCTAGCAGCGATCCGCAAGCTCAAGAGTTCGTTGAGACACACGTACTTAATGTATTGACAGAAGCTAAGGGAATGGAAATATTAGAGAGTATAGCAAAGAAACGCTAATCGGTAGGGTAAATGGGCTAGGGAATTCTAAGGATGGGTATGAGAGTTTAATAGTAAATGACTTAAGTCCCTTAAAGTATCGGATGGTTATCTTCGATAAAGAACATAAATGATCTTCCGTAATCGGGCGCTTTTCCAAAAGTATCGTCTTTTTTATTGGGATACAGACTTGCTGCTAGAGGCTGTGATTAGTTTCATAAATTTCCCTGTATTTGTGACAACATTTAAATGATAATTGTTATGAAAATTCAGATGAAATGAGGGGTATAATTGAGTCTTCCGTCAATTGAGAAACAATTTACAGATTCCTTGAAATCCATTGCTCGAAATTTAAAAATAAAGGAGTACATTCAACAATCTCCTGAACTTTATCCGTTATTTTTGAGTTCTGCTAAACGATTTGTAACAGGTGAATCAAGAGAAGACGCCGTTTCTATTGGTGACAAACTTATACAAAAGGGATACAACATTTCTCTAGAATTCATTGGGGAGAATACTATAGACAAAGAGGAGTGTGTTCGAGCCAAAGATGAGTTTATAGCGCTGATGAAAGAATGTGGAAACCGTGGAATAAATTCTCGCATTTCTTTTGATCTATCCCATATTGGATTATCTGTTGATCCTGATCTTGCCTATCAAAACTTACTAGCAATGGCGAAAGAAGCACAGTCCCATGGTCTTTCTCTTATCATTAGTATGGAGGAATCAGGAAAAACGGATCAGATACTCTCTATATACAAAAAAGTTGCTATGGAATATTCGAACGTTGGGATTACCCTTCAAGCCCAATTGTATCGAACACTCGATGATCTTAATGAGTTACTTAACTACTCTGGAGCAATTCGTATCGTTAAAGGGGCTTACCAAGAACCGTCAGATATTTGTGTTCCTCGTTCAGACAAATTAAATCAACGTTATCTCGAATTAGTAGATTTATGTGTTAATGCTGGTCACCCCGTTTCAATTGCTTCTCATGATGAAGCAATACACAAACAAGTTATCGGGCGTGGATATTTGCAAAACCCACATGTAGAAGCAGAAATGCTATACGGAATTCGCCCCGACCTTTGTAAACGATTTAAAGATGATGGACTACCCGTTCGGATTTATCTAACTTATGGTGTTGAGTGGTACTTATACCTTTGTCATAGAATAGCTGAATATCCACCGAACATTTATATTGCTATTACAGATATGATACGAGGAGAGAAAGACTCCTCTCAACTTTACTAAGCCTCTAGATTCATTATAGGGTGCAATCCTTGAATAAGGATCAGCGCTTTTTTCCTTTTTAGGACTTGATTTTTAAATGGTTCTAGTGCAACTAAACCAGCTAATAGAAGCTCCTCAGTTTTTCCGTAATCGGGCGCTTTTTGAAAACAAATAAATCGTCTTTTTAATAGAATAAAAGGTTGAGTTAATTTTCTGATTTTGAAATAATTGTATATTAAAGACTATTCAGTTCAATTAATTGAAGGTGATGGTGTAACATTATTGAGAGAAATTGTTGAAAATGTACCAAAGGATAGTTCGCTTTGTATTTTTCATACTCATGTTGCAAATCAAATGCCATTAGAAGTGAAAAAGTTACTCTTAAACAATATTGAGTCAATTGGACTAGAACGAGATGTTTTTCACATTTACAATAAGATCCAAGATAGGAATTTACATTTAGATTACTATTTAAACGGTTTTGCACATAAGCAAACAATTGCTGAAGTAGATGGTCATGGTAGATGGTTTAAATGGTTACTTCAAAGCGAATTGCAAGTAATATAATTACTGTTATTTTTCCCTTTGAACAAAGATGGGATTTTCAGAAGTTAATGTGCAGAGCCACATACAGTTATATGTCTTCCTCAATAAGGCACGATTCTGCAAAAAGGATAAACGCTCGCTTTCCATTTTAGGTTCAGATAATGGAACAAGGATTTAGGAAATACTAATTGATGGGAATCTCAAGTTTGATTAGAGGTATTTTAACAAAAATATGTTTATATGGTATTGTTTTTGAAAAGATTTACATATAAAATGTTTTAAAAATATAAATATTAAAACTTCGTTGATTAGGATCAGTAATTTGAATAAACTTTTACAGAGAGGGAACATATGCTGAGAAGTTCCTAAAGACATTCAAGTGAACCTGCCTATGAGTTCTGTGTATACAAAACACAGCGGTTCTATGCCGTTATCAAAATTAAGTGTAAAGCTGAGCTTTAAATTAGGGTGGTACCACCAGAGATGGTCCCTAACTTAGAGTTCAGCTTTTTTGTTAATTTTTAGGAGGTGTATTATGTCGAAACGTTTTGTTGAAAAAATTACGAACATGGAAGTTGATTTTGCCCAATGGTATACAGATGTTGTAACTAAGGCAAAACTTGTTGATTATTCAAGTGTACGTGGAAGTATGGTCATCCGGCCATATGGGTACAAAATTTGGGAGAATATAAAAGATCAACTAGACAAGCAAATTAAAGAAACTGGACATGAAAATGTTTATATGCCACTTTTAATACCTGAAAGTTTACTACAAAAAGAAAAAGATCATATTGAAGGCTTTGCTCCTGAGGTTGCATGGGTAACACATGGGGGTGAAGAAGAATTGCAAGAACGTTTATGTGTTCGGCCAACTTCAGAGGTATTATTTGGAGAACATTTTAAAAATATTATTCACTCTTATAGAGATTTACCAAAGTTATATAATCAGTGGGCCAATGTCGTAAGGTGGGAAAAGACAACTCGTCCTTTTCTAAGAACATTAGAGTTTTTATGGCAAGAAGGTCATACATGTCATGAAACAGAAGAAGAGGCTATAAATGAAACAGAAAAAATGCTCAATGTTTATTCAACATTATGTGAAGGTCTATTAGCTATTCCTGTCATAAAAGGTAAAAAAACTGATAAAGAAAAGTTTGCTGGAGCTAAATTCACATACACAGTAGAGAGCCTAATGCATGATGGTAAAGCATTACAAGCAGCAACCTCCCACTTTTTAGGGGACGGATTTGCTAAAGCTTTTGGAATTAACTTTCTGAACAGGGATGGAAAACTACAAAATGTTCAACAAACTTCTTGGGGATTTACAACACGAATAATTGGAGCCATGATTATGGTTCATGGTGATAATAGAGGATTAGTTTTACCACCAAAAGTGGCTCCTACTCAAGTGATGATTGTACCAATTGCTCAACACAAGGAAGGCGTCTTAGATTATGCTTATTCAATCAAGAGAAGACTTTCAAGTTTGGTGCGAATTGATATGGATGCAAGTGATAAACAACCAGGTTGGAAGTTTAATGAATATGAAATGCAAGGAATTCCACTACGTTTAGAGGTAGGACCAAAAGATATTGAAAATGAGCAAGTAGTGCTAGTAAGACGTGATTCTGGTGAGAAAATAATTGTTTCGATAAATGATATAGAAAGTAATATACAAGGAATTTTATCAGATATCCAAAGTAGCATGTATTTAAAAGCTGCAAATCACCTTAAAACCAAAACATCAATCGTCTTTAATTTAGAAGAATTCAAACGTACTTTAAATGATGAAAATCGTTTTATTAAAGCTATGTGGTGTGGTGATGTAGCTTGTGAGGATTTGATAAAAGAGGAAAGTGGTGCAACATCTCGTTGCATACCTTTTCAACAAGATCAGCTATCAGATAAATGTGTTTGCTGTAATAAAGAGGCAAAACATATGGTATATTGGGCAAAAGCATATTAATCTAGAAAAGTGCGCATTTCTGTAGCAAGAAATGCGTTTTTCTTTATGAATCGGGCCAGGATTTGAGCGCCGCTAAAACAATTAGTAGTATGTATTTTTGCTAATAAAGAATCACTAATTGTGAAGAATAAGGGTTAAATGTAATTATGAGGTGAATCTTGATGATTAAACAATACATAATCTTATATGGAGTTTTGATGTATTAGAAGAAGAATCAAAAGCAGTTTCTTTTTATGAAAATGCTATCAGACAGGATACTTCAATAAGAGAAGTATCGTCTTTTTTATTTGGATACATACTTGTTGCTAGAGGCTACGATTAATTTCAAAAATTCCCATGTATTTGTTACAACAATTAAATAATAGCAAAAAAAGATTTAGTAGAACGCCATGTTTTGAAAAAGTTGGTATTAACAATGGGTCAACGTGGGATGGATAAGTAAAAGTACGATCAAAAGGTGTATCGATGTTAAAGATTTCAAGAGTCATTTTAGCATTACTGGTTATTGCTACGGCTTATTAACAGATATTCATTGGCTACAACCATACATGTTATTTTTCTTAGGTTTAATGATACTGGTTATGGGATTAGAACAATTTCAACAAGGACGAAAAGCTTATGGGTATCTTAGTTTATTTGTTACGATATTTTTACTCATAGAATTATTCATCATCTAATTATGGTCGATAGGGGGAAAAACTTGCGGTAATAGAAAGAATGCTCTGTCCGTTCAACTCCTCTGTATTCGACATGCTGGGATGAACAATCAGCGGGGATGAAAAAAATCCCCACTGAATGAATTTCACTTTAATATACTCCTACGGCATCAAAAGCTTGATTAACAGATGCTACCTCTTGGCTTCCAGATCCATATAGGTCTGTAGCAGCTTGTACTGCACTTGCTCGTAAATGACTGAAATTAGAGGAAGCTGTTAAATATTGAGTTAATGCTCGATAAAATATTTGACCCATTTTATCATTGCCGATACCATTGACAGAAACTCCGTAGTGCGTTCCTCCTTGACTTAATAGGTAGGCTGCTTTGTTAATAATGCCGCTATTAATATGAACACCGCCGTTATCTTGAGTGCCTGTGTACCGTTTTGAGTAGTGATCTGGGTCTCCAGAAGAGGTTGGGTCTGACATGGAGCGTAATGCATCCCCACTTATATTAGGTGTATAAATATCTTCACCAACTAACCAGTCGGGATTATCATTTGCATAAAACTCTACTAATGTTCCGAAAATATCTGACATGGATTCATTAATGGCACCGGATTCATATTGATAGATTAAATCCGCTGTGCTGTCTGTTACAGCATGTGTCAGTTCATGGGCTACAACATCTAAAGCACCAGAAAGCTCGATAAATGTTGAGCCATCGCCATCACCGTACACCATTTGCTGTCCATTCCAAAAAGCGTTGTTATATCCTCTTTTGTAATGAACAGTGGAATTTAGGGCAGCACCGTTATCGTCATAACTGTTTCTGTTAAATGTATCCATATAATAGTCGTATGTAACGCCTGCGTGATAATGGGCATCTACAGCAGCACGATCATACTCAGTATTTAATATTGTATCCGTATCGCTCCAAAGTGATCCGGGCAGTCGATGGCGATTTGATGCATCGTATGTGAAAATCCCATTCCCTCGAGTCCGGTCTTTTAAATAATAAGAAGATGAAGATTGGACCATATTTAATGTTTTTTGAGCTCCAAGAACCCCAATGCCTGTACCGGTAACATCTGTTTCAGTTCCAGAAATGTCTCCAGGTTTGTTTCCTTTCGCATAATCCATATCATTATACTTATTGATGATTTTTCCGTTTGCAGCATCGACAAAGTACATCCAGTTTCCTGGTTCCGGGGATAAGAAGTTTAAGTTAACTAAATATGCAAGATGTGCTTTATTTTCATTTACGTAAATAACAAGGTCAGATGTTGGTTTCTTTTCATAGGATGGGTTAAAGTTAAGGTCATTTTCAGCAATTTGGATAGCTTCTTGAGGTTGAACCGTTTTTTCTTTCATCATGGAGGATTTATCTAGATGCGGGATAGGTGTTCCTGAAACAGCTGTTAGTACACCATCTTTCACATGTGCGGTTATCGTTGCGCCAAATACCGGTACCCCTTTATAAACCTGCTGTAGTCGAAGGTAAGTAAACCCAAGCTTATCTTTTTTCTTTTCTTTCACAACAAAAGAATTTTTAGCCTCTTTTCCAGATAGCTTATATAAATGTTTCTTTGCATTTAAGTAACTAAAAACAATATCTTCTGCTTTTTTACTAGATTTTTCGGTTAATTTTCCTGAAATAAAGTGTGGTGTGCTTTCTTTTGCATTCATTTTAATATTTTCGGTTAATTTGCTAGTGGCCATTACATTTGTAGGTTCAAAAATAGAACCTGCTCCTCCAATTCCTGAACTTAATAATCCAATAGACAGTCCGATTGAAACGATTGTTTTTTTCTTCATTAACCCACTTCCTTTCATAATATTAAAATAATTTCGTTTACTACTATAAATAGAATCTCAGATGAAAGAAAGCGTTTTCCTGAAAAATAGTAATAGTTAACTAGGATATTTTGTGCGGCTTACACTTTTTGTGATAAAAATCCTGTTTATGTTAGAGGGAATAATAGATCAAATGGACTGTATTTGTGGTAAATGAGGAGAATTTTCACATAATGCTCTTTTTATAGAGAGACTATAGACTAAATCTAAATTATAAAAAACCCTTAATTATTGTAGGGTTTAAAGATTTTGTTCATTACGATATTCCATTTTTGTTTAATAATTGTTATTCCAGAAAAATAATGAGTTTGTACAATACTTATAATTTTATGTAACATCGAAAATGATGTCTAACCTTTACCTCGTTTGCTAATAGTTGTATTACTATTACTAGGCCCCATATAAACAAAAAGTTATCTTAAATTTTATGTTAACTAAATAAATTTACGTGTTTACAATAAGTTGATTTTTATATATATTGAATATAAGAATAAGAGTTGAGGTGAATACTAGATGAATTTGCGCAGCATGATGTATGTTTCGCTCATGGCAGCTGTTGTTGCTGTCCTTGGGTTACTGCCTCCGATTATGTTACCGTTTACGCCAGTTCCGATTACGGCACAAACGTTTGGGGTCATGTTGGCAGGGGCGGTTCTAGGTGCAAAGCGCGGCGGATTAAGCTTACTTGTATTTGTATTACTTGTAGCTGTTGGTGCTCCAGTTTTATCAGGAGGTCGGGGCGGACTAGGTATATTAGTTGGACCAAGCGGTGGCTATATTATGAGTTGGCCAATCGCTGCCTTTCTTATTGGATATTTAGTGGAAAAAAGCTGGAATCATTTATCATTATGGAAAATGGTCTTATTTAATATTATTGGCGGCGTACTCTTCGTTTACGCTTGTGGCATTACGTATTTATCTTTTGTAACCGATTTAACATGGATGCAAGCAGCAATTTCTGCATTAGCCTATATTCCTGGTGATGTTGTGAAAGCCGTGTTATCTGGTACAATTGCCTTACAAATTCAAAAAGCCTATCCGTTAATTGAGAAAAAAACGAAAGCTGAAAATCGAATTGCTTCTTAGAAATGGTTGCTTCTAAAGCAGCCATTTTTTTATGAAGGCTCTTTTCTGAAAGATTGTTGTTTTTATGTATGTATTTGTGAGTTGCCAACCTCAGAATCAATTTCTTCGCCTTTCACATCCCAGTTCCTGCTTTTCGTGCAATTATTTTGCCGTTTCTATCTTGTGCCACAGCGACAGAATTTTTAAGATTAGAAATCCCTCTTTTATTATCTTTCTCTCTATGTTTTTTGGTTTATGGTGTGTTATTTGCGACCTTTAAATGACTCACGAAAGAAAGTTTCATCACTTTCTACGATACCTTGTAGTTGACTGAATCCCAGATTCCTTAATGCGTTCAAGATTTTGCGTCTCTAATAAAATTACGATAGAAATGTGTATATTCAGTTTTTTAGCGATTTTAGGTAATGTGTAACCTTCAACCATAAATTGTATATATTTCATCCATTTTTCTGGATTATGTGAACCCGAAAATGGTGTATTTGTCATGTCATTGAATGATTTATTACATTATCCAAATAGAGTAGAGAGTGATACTTTCCGAAAAGAAATTTCGTATGGGTTAATACAAAGGGGAGGAGAGTGGAGTGAATCGCTTGTTAACGATTACTACCTATGTATGTAACAAATCCTTCCCCTCGCTCCTTTTATAGATTATACGATAAGTATCCTCAATTAGAAATTCAGTTTATTCACCTCATAACAAACACTCTCATCAAAAAACCTTCGTTAAAACATTATTTTAACGAAGGTTTTTTTCTAAGTTAGTGTTGATACTGAATAATAGTAATTCTCGACTTGAATTTACTTTATTTTTGAGATATGATTGAACTACCGAACGGTAGGTAGTGAAAAGGAGGAACTTATGAGCTCACAGTTAATAAAAGAAAAAGCGTACAATTTATTCGCGAAAAAAGGGTATGAAGGTACATCCATGTCTCATATCGCCGAGGAAGTCGGAATTAAGAAGGCTTCCATCTATTCTCACTTTAAAGGAAAGAAAGAGCTATATTTTGAGCTGTACCATGAAGCGTTAGAAAATGAGTACACGTTTATCAAAACGTTTTTTTCTAATGAAGAACCACTTGAACAGCAATTACGTTCATTGCTTCATTCTAGTATTGAACGATTTTATACAGATCAACAGCTTCATTTTTTATTAAGGCAAGGCTTTTTCCCGCCATCCAGCTTAAAGAGTGAACTTATTGAGACGTTTAACCAATACATTGATACATTGGAAGATCTTTTAGCACAATTGTTCACTGTTGCAATCGATAAAGGAATTGTAAAAGGAATAGATGCGAAAAAAGCGAGTATTGTATTTGTTTCACTATTAGATAGCGTCTATGTTGAGTTATTGTATGGGGAAAAAGAAAAAGCCAAGGTACGAGCGGATGCTTCATGGGACATATTATGGAGAGGAATGCAAGGAGGAGAGATTTTTAATGAACAGTAAATGGATACTCGTCGTTCTATCTTCTCTGTTTGAAGTCGGTTGGGTAATAGGATTAAAGCATGCGAGTAGTGGGTTGGAATGGACGTTAACAATATTGGCTATGGCTGTGAGTTTCTGGGTTATTATTTACACATCCAAATTTTTAACAACAAGTACAGTTTATGCTGTATTTGTTGGCTTAGGGACAGCAGGGACGATATTGGCAGAAATTTTCTTTTTTGGTGAACAAGTGAATGGCGTAAAGCTCTTATTCATCCTTCTTTTAGTAGGAGGAATTATTGGACTTAAGGTTGTGACTCCTGTCCAAGAGGAAGGTGCAAACTAATCATGGCTTGGATTTCATTAATTACAGCTGGATTGTTCGAAGTCGTCGGTGTAATGGGAATTACGCTTATGAACAAACGCGGAGGAATTTTTTCTTTTTTCGTTTTATTCATCGGGTTTCTATGTAGTTTTTCGTTATTAAATGTTGCAATGTCAAGTATTTCAATGGGAACGGCTTATGCTGTGTGGACTGGTATCGGGACAATCGGAAGTGCAGTTGTCGGGATCGTATTTTTTAAGGAACCAGCAGATAAGAAACGGCTGTTCTTTATTTCGTTAGTAATTTTATCAGTTATTGGTTTAAAAATGTATGCTTAATAATAGATTGTCATGTTAGTGACAAAAAAGAAAAGGCCTTCCACTATTCATGTGAGAAGGCCTTTTGCATGAAAATTATCGTTTTATTGCTTTTCTTTTTCGAATGATGATGAGGACTCCACCTAATAGGAAGGTAACGATGCCCCATGCTAATAAATTATAAGTAGAAGTCGCTGTATTCGGTAATTCGTATTCTTTATCAGATGGCTTTGGTAACGAATCATTATTTTTTGCATGATCGTTATTGTCATGGTCTTTATGATTGTCCGTTCCATTTTCTTGTATTTGTTCGAACACGGCAAAGGTACTAAAGTGATCTGTCATAGCTGTTACTTTCCCGTTGTTGTAAGAGGAACCTGGAACAAGCTCCCATTCTTTTTTCTTTTCATTATAGTAAAACATGTGCAAATTCTTTTCGTTTTGAACTGTCTCGATATTTACGTTAAAAATAAGTTTAATCGGTGTATCGAATTTGTGTATTGGGTTTCCAGCTTGATCGAAAATGGTAAAATCGTAAACGGAACTCTTTGCTTCCTTTATGTCTTCTAAACGCTTCATTTGAATCGATACGTTTTCATCTGGAAGAACGTTAGCAGGAATCTGTATTTCCACATCATCGTTTACGAGTATAAGTTTTTGGCCATTTTCTTTTAACATTTTTACTTGTTCTTTTGTTAATTTAATGATCACTGATTTTGCCTTACCGAGATTGAGTTTTATATCTTTCGTTGGATCTGCTTTTTCTAAATCTTCGTTGTCAATTTTCACTTTCCCATTTTCAATCGTAACGTCGATGATATTTCGGTTTTCGTTTTCATTATCGTTGTTATCACCATTTTCGTCTCCATCACCGTTGTCCGTTCCATCGTCAGGAGTAGGTGCTGCAACAATACGGTTTTCGACTTTTGGCTCAATGGTTCCACGCTTTTTAATGTATTTAATCACCGCTTCATCTAGTGAAGAATAGTCGCCTGTGACATCATAGTTTGAAAGAACAGTGTATTCATCTCCACCAGCAGCAAGGAAATCATTCGTTGCTAACGTGTAGATGGCATCCATATCCATTGGCTCACCATTTATTTTAATAGAGTGAACGCGTTCACCTGCTGGTTTATCTACATCGATGGCAAAAGATATTCCGGCAACATGAGGGAAGGCACCTTTAACCTCTGGATAAGCACTTACACCGTTTTCGAGTGCTTCTTTAATGGCGCTTCCATGTACTTCTAATGTTTGAATATAGTTTCCAAACGGAAGTACTGTAATGACATCTCCTTTTGTAATGACCCCTTTATCAATGGAAGCTCGAATGCCACCACCGTTCATTAACGCTACGTCAGCACCTGTTTCTTCTAACATTGCATCAGTAATTAAGTTCCCTAGATTTGTTTCACCTGCACGAACTTGCTCGCGCTCTCCATCAAGCTTGACATTTGTTTTCCCTATTTCTTCAGCTAAAAGTTCTTCTTGTGCTTCTTGAATTTCTTTTATAACAGCTTCAACAGCTGGATCAGGTTCAATATTAGCAGCTTCATCCTTTGTAATCCGTGATGCTTCGCGGCTAATTAATTCATTGTTATCGTCGAAAGTGAGTTCAACAACGCCAAGGTTTTTTAAATATTCTCCTGCACTTACAATTAATGTGCCGCTATTTTCAATGTCATCAACTGTATGGCTGTGACCATCGACAATTAAGTCAATACCAGGGGCACCTTGAGCTACTTTTAAGCTTGTGTCTGTACTTGAAGCATCTGTACCCAAATGTGTTAAGGCAATAATAACGTCAACATCTTTTGACTGTAATTCTTTCACCATTTTCTTTGCTGCTTTAACAGGATCGGTAAATGTAAGACCTTCGACATTTTTCGGATGTGTTTTGTAATGCGTTTCAGGTGTTGAAAGGCCAAATATTCCAAACTTTATACCATCAACAGTTTTAATTGTGTAAGGATCAAGCACTAATTCTCCCGTATCTTCGTAAATCACGTTCGCACTTAATACAGGAAAGTCGGCCATTTCTTCGAGTTCTAATAATCGGTTGTATCCGTAATTAAAATCGTGGTTTCCGGCAGCCATGCTATCATAGCCAATTTTATTCATCACTTCGACAATGCTGCTTCCCTCTTCTAACGTAGCAAATGTTGTTCCGTGGAACGTATCACCAGCATCTAAAAGAAGAGAATGCTCATTTTCTTCCTCAAACTGGTTAATTAAAGTAGAAAGTTTAGCAAAGCCCATACCGTCATACTTTCCTTCAAATACACGTGCGTGAGAGTCATTCGTGTGTAATATGTTAATTTCTTTTGGTGGAGTTAAGTCAATTTGTGCTAGTACTGGGTCATGATCACTTGCACGGCCATGCTCTTCCATAAATGGTGAATTGATGTTTACAATATCAACGTTAGCCGTTTTCGCTAAACGATTGGAAACTAAAATATGGTCAAGAGCTTGAGAGTTTCCGCGATAATTGTATGTCCAACGTTCTGCTTCAGGTAATTTGTCCATTAAATTCGTAAGCTCTGAACCTTGTAATATTTCAAGCGGCTTTGAAAATTCAAAGTCATTCATATCGCCAAGAACGATGATATTTTCTTTTTCATTTTCAGCTAAAATATCTTCTACAAAGCTATTTACTTCCGTCATTAGCTCAATGCGTTTCGCTTCACTTCCTAAAACAGGAGGCTGCGCTTTACCGAATAAAGGTGTATCGCCTCTTTTTGAATTAAAATGTGCATTGATGACAATTACGTCTTCTCCGTTAAATTCAAATTCAGCTGCTAGTGGTTTTCTAGTATCGACAAATTGATCTGGCGCAATTCGTCCAGGGTTTACGGTTAAATCCCCATCTTTATACTGAACAGCCTCTGTTGCGGATCCTTTTTCTTTATCCTTTAAAGAGACTCGTTCTGGATTGTATAAGTATCCAACGCGAATGTTTCCGCCTGGCTGCCCACCATCTTGCTTATTTTCTGGAGCGATATCTGTAAATTGGTAAGTTGGGCCACCAAGTTCACTAATTTTGTTTATTAATCGACCATATGTTTGATCAGCATTTGTTATCCCGCTATCTGTTGGACCGTCATTATCTTGGACTTCTTGTAACGCGATAATATCTGGTGAGTTTAAGTTTTTAATAATGGAAGTTGCCAAGTTTTCTAGTTTTGTATCATTCGATTTTGCTGATAAGTTTTCAACGTTATATGTGGCCACCGTTAATTGATCGTTTACTTTTTTAATTGTCGTTGTATCTCGTTTTACCCCACCGTCTTTTAGTGAAGGAAGTGGTTCTTTTGTGTTACGATATATTTTGAAATTTTGATAGTCATAGCTCATGACACCAGTAATTGTGCCTTTAAATGAATCCCCAACTTTTGCAACGAAATCGCTTCCAGTCTGAACATATAAAATTTCAGGGTTTGGGTCATGTTCCGATAATTTGTACCCACCAGCGTCCGTTTTCAGTTGGTTAGTCCCATTGTCGACGACAACAGCAATATCGCCATATTTTTGAGGGCCTACAACGGTTGGATTTTCTAACTGGACACGCATACCTTCTAAGCTTTCATAAAAATCAATCGCATCTTCCTCTGGATCGAATTGACTGAAGGAATCATTATCGATGATTTGATCAGGTATGACTCGCCCATTTTTCCCGAGCACAATTGGCTTAGGAAGCTTGTTACCACTTGATAAAACATTGATATTCGTTGCTTGGATTTCGGTAAACGTTAAATCCGTTTCTTTTTTATCCGAATAGCCGTCTAATACATATTCTTTTACTTCACCGTCAACAGAAATGTGATCGCCAACAGCTAAACCATGATTCTTTTTGTAAACGAGTAAACCTTCAGATGTTTTTGGATTTTTATCTGGTGATGTTTCTTGAATATAAACATTATGATTGTCTATATGTGTGACAATCCCATCAACATTTTTAACCGTTTTCCCGACATAAGGGGATGTATGGCTCGTCCCTTGAATATCGTGGATGTCTAGTTGATCTAAATCTTTACCGATTTCAAACGTGAACGTCGATACATCACTGTTTTGCAAACCTTTCTTAACGGCAATGGCTTTGATCGTTACCGTATCAGTAATTTCAATCGGTTGTGTATATACTGTAGATGTAGACGTTGGTGTAGATCCATCTGTCGTGTAATAAATTGTTGCATCTGTTGTTGCGGTCGATAAGTTTACTTTTGTCCCTTTTGCTACTAAGCCTGCTTCTGGTGTAGCAAAAACATCTCCAACTTTACTGCTGTCTTCGATGATATCTGCTTTAGTTCTTGGTATTAACTTGTATTGGCCGAAGCTATATTCAACAACACCTATGACTTTCTCGTAATTTTTATTCACATCGACTAAATCAGATTTGATTAAAAATGTCCCATTTTCATCACGTGCTGTATGTTCCCCATATTCGTTTACTGATTCAATCGTTATATGATTTATCTGTACGAGTTCACCTTCAACTTCTTCTGTTAACTGAGAAGAAGTAATGGTTTGAGGTAATGGTGTTCCGAAATTTGATTCAATGATTTCAACATCTTTCGCATCACAAGCGAGCTGTGCCATCTTATGGAATTGCTCTGTTGTTCCATTCGCTTTTACTTTGTCTCCAATTTGCACTTTCTTATCGAGGCCAGCGGCTCTTATGATAATGCCCGCTGTTTCATCTTGAATGTAAACATTTGCTTTGCCACCCGCTACGAAAATAGCTGTCACGATTCCTTCAATCGTTACCATTTCGCCATTTGTTTGACGAACATCTTTAATACTTTGTACATCTTCAGTTGGTGGATCTGTAGGCTCTTGAGCAAAAGAGTGTTGACCAATATTGTTGAACGTATCCGTAGGGAACGAATTCCACTCTGCTAAATGAAATGTACTCGATCCTTTTGTGATCGTTGGCAGTCTTACAAGTGTAACGTTTTCGACAACATGATCACTATTTCCTACTGTGTTAATAACATCTATCACTTGATCGTTTTTCTTTAAAACAAGCGCATCGTTTCCATTAAAATTTGTAACATCGCTCGTAGTATCAGCTTTGTTCTTTAAATCGTCATGCGCTTGACCATTTGCAATAACAAAAACATCATTGTGTTCAAGTGTCCCAGTTAATTCTAACTTACTTTGAATCTCTGTATTTCCATTACTATATAATTCGACAACATAATCGCTTAAATCTACTTGCTGACCTGTCCCGTTATAAATTTCAATCGCTTTATTACTACTTGAACCTTCGACATACTCTGAGAAAAACAACGTTTCTGCCTGAACGGATTCAGCCAATGCCATAGACCTAGTACTTGTTAATAATGGTGTAGCAGTTAATAAAAACGCTAATACTAGAATAAAAGACTTTTTTAATAAATCCCTACTATTCACTCTTTTTCCTCCTCTACCATAATTTCAACCATTTCTATAGTAAAGGAAAAATATATAGATAGTGTTAAAATATTGTAAAAATAATAAAATATTAGTATAGATTTGTAAATAATAGGGTTATTTAGGGTGATATTGTCGATTTCAACGATGGAATTTCTAAGACAAAAGTATGTTTCGGGTGTTGTCTATTCTATGAAAGAGGAATCAAGTAATACGTTAGTAAGTAGAACTTGAAGATATAGGGATAGAATGACATAATAAAAAATGTTGTCTCTTTTTTTTCGACATTTCTCGACCTTTACTTAATTTTCCTTAACACCTTAATAAAAAATTATGCAAGTTAGGTGAGTAAATAATGAAGAAGATCTTTCAAATTTATAAAACGGATTGGCAAAATATTTTTAAAGTGCCGATCGCAGTATTTTTGATCGCCGGTCTCATGGTTCTCCCGTCGCTTTATGCTTGGTTTAATTTAAAAGCGGCTTGGGATCCATATGGAGATACTTCGGGTATTGCCATTGCGGTAACAAACGAAGATGAAGGTACGGTCATTCACAATAATGAAATTCATAAAGAAATAAATGTTGGAGAGGAAGTAGTTAATAGCTTAAAGGAAAATAAAAAACTCGGATGGACGTTTGTGAGTAAAGAAGAAGCACATGAAGGTATGAGGCATGGGGATTACTATGCTAGTTTGCTTATTCCGAAAGATTTTTCAGCTAAGTTAGCAACAATATTAGAAGATAATCCAGAAAGCCCTGAAATACAATATATCGTAAATGAGAAAATAAATGCGATTGCACCAAAGATTACGGCTAAAGGTGCGACAGGTGTTACGGACCAAATAAACGAAAGCTTTGTTAAAAGCGTAAGTGAGGCGTTGTTAAAAGAATTTAATCGAATTGGTATTGAGCTTGAAAAAGAACTGCCAACGATTCGCCATATTGAAAATCGACTATTTGAGCTTGAAGAGCATTTACCGGAAATTGAAAAAGCTGGCGATCAATTGCTAGCGTTTGAACAAAAGTTACCGGAAATACGCGAAAAAGGTGAAAAAATCGTTGTACTTGAAGATAAACTACCTGAGATTAACCATGCAGCAAGCTATGTTCTCAAGTTAGAGAAGGAACTTCCGAAAATAAAGGAAGTTGGAAATGAAATTGTTGCCATTCAAGAAAAATTACCATCGATTCAGCAAGTAGCAGATCGGGTTGTTGAAATTGATCAAAACTTTTACAAAATTGAAGATGCGATTAATCGTGCAATCGAAAACGCGAATAAAGCCGATGAAGTCATTAGTAGTGCCAAAGAAGCATTGAATGAAATTGAGAAAATAGCCAAGAATGGTGAGGAACTAAGAAATAAATTAGAGGAATTTATAAAGGAAAATGCTGAAGCATTCAATGCGATTGCGCCTTCTGTAAAGCAAAATATCGCTCTTCTTCAACAATCAACCGATGCCGTTACACAATTAGCGGAGGCGCTACAACAAGGAAATGAAGATCCAAAATCATTCCGAAAGGATGTATCATCTTTAGAAAAGCGTATCGAAACAGGTGGAGAAGTCATTGAACGAACAGCTAATTTATTTGAAAAGATGAACGGCTCCAACCAGTCATTTGCTCCTGAAATCCAACGTTTAAATACGTTGCAATCGAATTTTGAACAACAAAAAGGGCTTTTAAAAAGGGTTCAACAATCCATTGCGCAAGGGAATCAACCAAACGAAAGTGATCTTGCTAAGTTGCAATCTTTGTCAAGTAAAGCAAGCAATGACATTAACGATCTATTAGCTAATTTTGATAAAGAAACTATTCAAAAAATCAACCAGTTTCTAGAAGAGCTTCGTTCATCTACTGAAAATGCATCTGATCGCTTAAATAAAGCAAAAGAAATGCTACCGGAAATAAAAGGAATACTTGAAGATGCTGACAAAACAATTGATTATGGCCGAAGTGAGCTTGAACGAATTCAAAAGGAACTCCCTGAAATTAAAGAAAAAGTTCATGAAGCAGCACAAGAGATACAAGAAAAGATGAACCTTCTTGTTGAAGGTATCAATCAAGCGGCAGCCTTTGTTCAAGACGATTTACCTGGCCTTGAGAAAAAAGTTCATGAAGCAGCAAATTTTGTTCGAAATGATTTACCAAAGGTTGAAGAAGAAGTTCATAAGGTATCAGATTTCATTCAAACAAAACTTCCTGAAGTAGAAGAAACAGTGCATAAATTAGCAAACCTTGTTCGTACAGATTTACCAAAATTAGAACAGTCAGTGAAAAACGCAGCAAATAAAATTCGGGATTTTAAACAATCAAAAGATTTGGAAGAAATTATAGCGTTGTTAAAAAATGACGTCCAAAACGAAAGTGATTTTATAACAAACCCAATTCATTTAAAAGAAGAAAAAATGTTTCATATTCCAAACTACGGTTCGGCGATGTCACCTTTTTATACGACGCTTTCTTTATGGGTTGGCGCTCTTTTACTTGTTTCCATGCTTCGTTTTGATGTTGAGGATGCAAATGGAATGTACAATAGCCACCATATTTATTTTGGAAGGCTCTTAACATTTTTGACGATCGGGTTTTTTCAAGCTTTGATTGTATCGTTAGGAGATATGTTTATTCTCGGTGCATATGTCGCAGAACCGGTTTGGTTTGTTCTCTCTAGCATTTTCATAAGCATCGTGTTTATGACGATTGTTTATACATTTGTTTCTGTATTTGGAAACATTGGAAAGGCATTTGCCATTGTTATGCTCGTCTTACAATTATCAGCTTCAGGTGGGACTTTTCCTGTTCAAGTCACACCGCCATTATTTCAAGCAATCCATCCATTTTTGCCGTTTACATACGGTATTAGCTTAATGAGAGAAACGGTAGGAGGCATGGTGGCTGGTATTGTAAGAAAAGATGTGATTTGCTTATTCTTGTTCCTTTGTAGCGCATTTTTACTTGGTGTTGTGTTAAAGAAACCGTTAAGTAAATCAACGGAGAGGGTAACGAAAATGGCAAAGAAAAGCAAAATTATTCATTAGATTACTTTGATCCCACTCTTAACGGGCAGTAAGACCCCCACCTCAAGATTCTGTAGTAAAGCAAAGAAGTTAGGTGGGGGACAAAACTGCCCGTAAAGGTCCGATTGGTTCAACTAACATTCAGTGGGGGATGAAAAAAACCCCACTGAATGAAGTAGTTTCACTTTATATTGAACGATAGGATACGAAGTTCGAAATGAACTAGATGGTTTAGTATGAAGTATATGTAGTGGAAATTTTGAGGGTATTAAAAATCCCCACCTGTTATAAGGTGGGGATTATTTTAAATGATTTACATAAACATGAAAAGTTCAACAATGATAAATGCCGCTGTTGTTAACAGTAAAAGATTTTTTGTCCAAACAAGCTTCTTATGCTTATCGATAATTTTTAACTCTTTTAGATTCAGTTTTGAATTATTGGCTTTAATCCATTGCTTTACTTCTTGTTTATTATCGCAAGTCATTAAGTACGTTTCTCCATTTTTTCCCGTCGCATTAATGACGTAACGACATGGTTTCTTTTTCGTTAACACGTTTCTCCCATCCTTTACGAAGAATGTGACTATCGCTATTTTACCAATTTCATAAATGGTTTCAACCCTTTATGAAAATATTTATTGCTTTTTAATATTGAAAAAAATGAAAGGGTTTTATTTTGCCATGAGATTTTATCGTGTTAAAGTATCTGAGTGAATGCATGAAAATGAGCAGATTTTCCATAATAAGTGAAAAGACGTTGTTTGGAGGACGTAAATGAAGACGTTAATCATTGTTGCTCATCCTAGTCCATCAAGTTTTAATAAGTCTATTGTTGAAACGTGTATTCAAAAGTTGGAAGAAAAGAACCATGAAATACGAGTTCGTGATTTATATGAAATGAGTTTCAACCCTGTATTAAAAGAGGATTCGTTTACGGTACCGCAACAAGAGAAAGCACCCTCGACTGTACGGGAAGAGCAAGAGCATATAAATTGGGCGGAAAATTTAATTTTTATTTTTCCAACATGGTGGGGGGGAATGCCTGCCATATTAAAAGGCTATTTTGATCGCGTATTTACGAACGGTTTTGCCTTTGAATTTCAGGATGAAGGATCGGAAGGATTATTGACTCATAAGAAGGCACTCATTTTTCAAACGACTGCGAATCCAAAAGACAAATTAAAATCACTTCAACTCATTACAGCTATTGAAACAATAATCGATGTTGGGATTTTGCAATTTTGTGGAATTGAAACGATCGCGCATAAATTTTTTTATTCAGTTCCGTATATCGATGATCAATCGCGAAAAGATATGTTAAAGGAAGTGGAAGATATTATTGAGATGTTATAACCATATTCTTAACTGTATGAAGCAAATCATTTTCATTTCTTCCATCATTTCTTCATAATGTAGGATGAAGGAATTTTGAGAGGAGATGAAAGGATGCTTACAAGTCTTCAAGATTGTACAACTTTACATAATGGTGTGAAAATGCCTTGGTTTGGACTAGGTGTTTTTAAAGTCGAAGATGGGGAAGAAGCCATTCATTCTGTGAAAACAGCTTTAGAGGTTGGGTACCGTAGCATCGATACTGCAGCGGTGTATAAAAATGAAGAAGGTGTAGGACAAGGAATTCGCAAATCAGGTGTCCCGCGTGAAGAAATTTTTGTGACAAGTAAAGTGTGGAACAGTGATCAAGGTTACGAATCTACTTTAGAAGCGTTTCAAGCAAGCTTAGATCGTCTTGGTTTAGATTATTTAGATTTATATTTAATCCACTGGCCGGTTGCCGGCAAATATAAAGAAACATGGAAGGCTCTTGAGCATTTATACAATGAGGGAAAAGTACGAGCGATTGGGGTAAGTAATTTCCATATTCATCATTTGGAAGACTTGCTGAAAGATGCTGAAATTAAGCCAATGGTCAATCAAGTAGAGTTGCACCCTCGTCTCATTCAAAAAGAGCTGCGCGAATTTTGTGAAAAGCACCAAATTCAAATAGAAGCATGGTCACCTCTTATGCAAGGAAAATTATTAGATCATGAAGTATTAGTCGAAATTGGTAGGAAATATGGGAAAACGCCAGCCCAAATTATTCTTCGTTGGGATGTACAATCTGGTATTGTGACGATTCCAAAATCAACGAAAAGAGAACGCATTATTCAAAACGCATCCATTTTTGATTTTGAATTAACAAAAGCGGAGATGGATCGTATTGATGCACTAAATAGAGATGAGCGCGTAGGTCCTGACCCAGACAACTTTGATTTTTAATGAAGCTTGTAAAACGCTAGAATATTTTTCTAGCGTTTTGTTTTTTGTTCACTTCTGATAAGAAACTTAATTTTTTGTAAGATTTCTCCTACCGCCATCGCGATTATAGCATTAAACATTCCGAACAATGAGACAAGTAGCACCGTTTCGCTAAATTCCCCTATAAAATTCATCGCAAAAAAGATGAAGCTAATCACAAAAACGACAATCCCTATTACCCACAGAAGACGATCCATAAAAAGAACCTCCAGGTTGAATGGAAATGAAGATGTTAACATTTTACAATAGGGATGATGATAAATGCTAGACACGTTACCCTGTTAAGGGACAAATAGTGGAATAAGTGTTTAAAGGAAACACCATACCCGTTTGCTTTTTTTATTCATCCATTTTCATTTTTTAAAATTTAGAATTTGAAGAATTGATTCGTAACATACAGTTCGGTAATAATTATGTAAGCTGTCATCGTCCATCATTAGCCACTGAATGATGCTACCATCAATCATACAACGTATACTAATGGCAGATTGCTCGATATTATCAACTTTAAATACATTCTCTTCGATTCCCTGTGTGATAATCTTTTTACCGATAGAGAAACAGTTTTGATAAAATTGTTGGTTAATTTCTTTATACCGGCTATTATTTTTCATCTGTGCTAAAAAATCTAAGTACACACGATAGAAAGTCTTATTTTCTGTAGGACTGATGAAGACCTGGTTTATATATGCTTCTAGTTTTTCAATTGCTGTTTCTTTTTCATCAATAGATTCTGTTTCTTTTTCATAAATTCTCGTTGTAATCCATTCAAATAAGTGTGCAAATACATCTGCTTTATTTTTAAAATAATAGTTTGTTACCCCTTTACTTACCCCCGCATAATCTGCAATATCCTGTAATGTTACAGACTCATAACCTTTTTCAGAGGCAACTTGAAATGCTGCTTTTAGTATTTGTTTGCGTCTTTGTTCAGCTTTTTTAGCCATTCGATCCAACCTCCATTTGAAACCTAACAATATTATATAAAATATTATCAATTTATACGAGGTTTTATACTGACTGGATGAAATATATTGACCGGTCAGTATAAAATGTATTACGATAAATTTACAGTATGATAAAATAACGAATTTGAAAGGAGAAATTTCGATGCCAAAGGAATTTAGTGCTCTAGTCGTGAATAAAACGGAAGAAGGTTTTTCAATCAATATCGAATCATTATCTTTTGATGACTTACCCGAAGGAGATGTGACGATAAGAGTTCATTACTCAAGCGTAAATTATAAAGATGGTTTAGCAAGTATTCCAAACGGAAAGATTGTTCAAAAATATCCTTTTATTCCTGGAATTGATCTTGCAGGAACAGTTACTTCATCAAATGATTCTCGCTATAAAGAGGGTGACAAGGTTATTGTGACAGGCTATGAGTTAGGTGTTACTCATTATGGTGGATATAGTGAATATGCAAGAGTTCCAGCGGATTGGGTAGTACCTCTGCCAGATAATTTAACCTTAAAGGAAGCGATGGTCTTTGGGACGGCAGGATTTACAGCTGCTCTTTCTTTCCATGAATTAGAAAAAAATGGACTAACACCAGAAAGTGGTCCTATTTTAGTTACAGGGGCAACTGGTGGCGTAGGAAGCATGGCGATTTCAATGCTTGCCAAACGAAATTATCATGTAACAGCAAGTACAGGGAAAGAATCTGAATATGATTACTTAAAGAAATTAGGAGCAAAAGAGATTGTATCGCGTGCAGATGTTACACCAGAAAAAATTCGTCCTATTGGAAATCAGCGGTGGGCAGGTGCTGTAGACCCAGTCGGTGGTAAGACATTAGCTTCTATTTTAAGTAATACAAAATATGGAGGAGCTGTTGCTGTAAGTGGATTAACTGGAGGTGCAGAAGTACCAACAACTGTTTTCCCTTTTATCCTTAGAGGTGTAAATTTATTGGGAATAGATTCTGTTTATTGTCCCAAAGATTTAAGAGAAACTTTATGGAACCGAATGGCAACTGACCTAAAGCCAGAAGATTTGGGAACAATTGAAAATGAAATATCATTAAGAGATTTACCCGAAACGTTATCTGACATCTTGCAAGGAAAAATAAGAGGAAGAACTGTTGTGAACGTGCTAGGTTTAAAGTGAACTAACTTTTTTTGAATACTCTTATAATGGCAATAGAATTTATTTAATTAAAGGTTTTGCTCATCTATACTTGGGAGCTTAGCGTGGTCGGCTAGTATTTTTGCTGGTTTTGGAAGCTGTTCCGTTTCAAACCACGTTTCGGAGTTCCATAATTTTTTAGCGCTTTATCGACTTTGCACAATGAATAAAACATTCTTCTACTTTCACTGCGATTGCAACGAGCGGCATTTTGTTTCTTACAGCCATCTTTTGTAATAAGTGTTTATCACGAATAATCGTGGCAATCCCGTTTACTCTTAACGTTTCTCCTAAATTAGGGATGAGTAAATAGTTTTCGTTTAAAATATGGACAAACCCTGGCTGGTCCCCTCGTGGTGATACGTCACACAAGCCATCCTGATTGGCACTCCCGATTAAAAGAAATGGGGATTTTTGAATGAATTGTTGACAATGTTGATCGATTTCCTTTTAACGAGTTTTCTGGGCTCACTTAGTATTTCTCTTAATTCTTTCTCTGTATTGATAGTGTCTTGAAACATTTCACGCCTCCTTTTTTCCAAAACCTTTTCTTTAACAGTATTGTATATAGAGATTCAAGGAAAAAATTAGTATAATAAAGAAAAAGGAAAGAAGTGGTTCGTTTACAGATGAAATGGTTATCTTGGCTATTAATCGTCTCTGGTATTGGATTTATGGTTTTGGCTTTAGGGAAATTGGTCTATACCCATTATGAAACGAATCAATCAATCGTAAAAGCAAAAGAGCGAATTGAAAATATACCTGCAAGTGATGAAAGAAAAGGTTCAGATCGGTTTTTACCAAACGAAGGAGAGGCAGTCGGTCTTTTATCCATCCCACGTTTAGAAGCAGAGCTTCCGATCATAGAAGGAACCGATCCAGATGATTTGGATAAAGGGGTCGGTCATTATAAAGGGAGTTACTACCCGGATGAAAATGGGCAAATTATTTTATCTGGACACCGCGATACGGTCTTTCGGAAAATAGGAGAATTAGAAATAGGGGATACATTTGTTGTTGAATTACCATATGGCTCCTTTACGTATGAAATGGTCAAAACAAAAATTGTAGATGCAGACGATACGAGCATTATTACATTGCAAAATAAAGAAGAAGAGCTTATCGTGACGACATGTTATCCTTTTTCATATATTGGAAATGCGCCAGAACGCTACATTATGTATGCGAAACGAGTATCATAATAAGAGGCCGTTCCTTTCAAGAGGAACGGCCTCTTTTAACATGTAGAAAGTAAGTTTTTGATGTCGTTAGGGAAAGGAGCATGAATCTCTAGTTTTTCTCCTGTTATTGGGTGAATAAATGTCACGTTTTCAGCATGAAGTGCTTGCCGTTTTATATGACCGTTTTTACTACCGTATAGTTTATCCCCCATTATCGGGTGACCGATGGAAGATAAATGCACACGGATTTGATGCGTTCGCCCTGTATCAAGTGTTAATTTTACAACAGTGCAATCAAGCTCCTTACAGTAATTGATTACTTCGTAGTGTGTAATGGCTTGTTGCCCAGCTTTTGACACTCGCCTCCGAACTGGATGATGACGGTCTCGGCCAATCGGTGCATTGATGGTTCCGGTAATTTTCTTCATTTTGCCATGAACGATGGCTACATAAGTACGCTTCATTTTTCTCTCGATTAGGTCTTGATTTAAAATCGAATGGGCAAGACGATGCTTCGCAAAAACGACAGCGCCTGATGTGTCTTTATCAAGCCGATGAACGTGCCGAGTTTTTATCTTTTTCCTATTTTTTTGATAGTAATAGGCTAAAGCATTGGCTAAAGTCCCAGTCTCTCCCTTTTCATTCGGGTGTGTGTTCATCTGTATCGGTTTATTTAAAATAATGACATGGTCATCTTCAAATAGAATATCTATCGGGTGTTTTTCACATATAACGGGATCGGTTTCTTTTTCAAAAAGCTCAATGGATAACTTATCTCCAACTTGTAACGGCTTCATCCAATTTGGATTTTCGTCATTCACTTTTACTTGTTTATTCATTCTCCATTCGTGCAAGAGGGCTTTAGGAGCTCTTAATGTTGTTTTTAATAATTCTTGTAATGGAATTTTTGTCCATTCTTCATGGATGGTCCATTCCATCCAGTCACCGTTTCGCTTCATGTTCATCACCTTTCATTTTGTCTTTTCCCAGTATACAACAAAAATGACGGAAACACTTACCTCTAAAATGATGAAAGAAGCTATGGTATTCTTATGTAAGTAACGAAATGTAAAAGGGTGAGTAATCGTTGAAAATTGTCGTTGCAAGTACAGAGGAGCAAGAAAAATATATTGAGGAACTTGTACAACAAATGTTTACCGAAATCTTTCCGATGTACTTTCCTGACAAAAAGGTTGAGGAATTGGAAGAGATGTCTGTATTAAAACCGGATGATTCTGCGGACTATAACGGTACATTAAAAGAGGCGTTTCAAATTATGTCCAGTCTACAAGCACTTATTGCACTACTAGAAAATGTACAAGAAGCAGAGAGAAATAAAGAAAAGTATAGAGAGATGTTTGAAAAGAATTTGCGTACGTTAGAACAATATGGGTATAAATTTCCCCTATCTTATGATCAATTTCTATCTGTTTCAACGAGGGAAGAAGTCTTTAGTCGGTATATAAAGCCTGCGAATAAGTGGATTATATAGAATCCGGAAGCCCGCAAACGATAATGGTTTGTGGGTTTTTATATACCGAATTAATAGAAGTGATGGAAAAACGTGAGAAAGTGATGAAAAAGTGTTAGAAGTGATGGAAAAATGCCAGATAGTGATGGGAAAAATCGTGTAAGTGATGAAAAAATGCGATTAAAGTGACGAATAAAATAGGTGTAACTAAAAAAATGTGGAGATAGTAACTTAAAAACAATGCTTTTTTCAAAAATAAAATCCGAGTGACGACTCCATTATCATCACTCGGATTTGTTTTGACCGTTAAGATTTCCATTCTGTTAGTAGCTCTTTAAAAAAGGCTTCCTCTTGATAGCCTTCAACACGGTTCACTTCTTTCCCATCCTTGAATTGGACAAGTGTTGGTGTTGAGTTAATATTGTATTGATCCCATCCTTGTTCAAACTCCAACAAGTTGTACTGTTTAATATCCATATTTAATTCTTCTGCAATCGGCATTAAGACAGGTGTTGTATTTTTACAATGTATACATGTTGAACTGAAGAAATAAACAATCATGTCTTCTTTGTTTTTCACTTTTTCTTCAAGCTCTTCAGGAAGTATAATGTTTTGATAATTTGGATCCTCTAATAATTCGATCGTAGCAGGGTCTAAATCATTTTTATTATATGGGTTGTTTTCAACGCCAGCTAACTTTTGCTCATTTTGATAATTCGTAATGAATGCTAATAGGCCGAATAATAGAACGATAATTCCGCCAAATAGTAAAATTTTTTTCAACTGTTTTCACCTAACCTTTTTGTCGTAGAATCATGATACTTGAAATGAAGATAATGGTAAATCCTGTTAGAGCTAAAAGTGGAATGGTAATAAATCCAAACCAGTTCACGTACTCGCCAGTACAAGGAACACGCCCACAAGCAGGAGCATTGTTGCTTAAAAATGAGATTTTTTGTATAGAATAATGGTAAATCGATATAGCTCCGCCAATGGCCGAAAGAATTAACGAATACATCGCAACATTAGTATCTTTTCGAATTGTTGCAATACCAAGAATGAAGACAAGTGGATACATAAAAATTCGTTGATACCAACATAAATCACATGGGATAAATTTCATGACTTCTGAGAAATAAAGACTTCCTAAAGTAGAAACAAGAGATGCGGCCCATGCGATTAAAAGTATGTTTTCTTTTTTGTTTTCGTTCATAATTTCCCTCATTTATCTGTTTTATAATCGTATTTTTGTTGTTGCTTTACATACTTGAGAGAAGTGATTGGATCAAGTCATATCACTCTTCTTTCTCAATGAAAAAAGCAGTAAAATTTACGGTACTAGTCTTTTTCATACACACATGGACATTATAGTACACTTTTTATTAGATTGTAAAAGAATTGAACATAAACTTTATTAAACAATTTGTGAATGATATAATCGTTAATTATTTCCAATAATAAATTGCTGACACCCGTTTAAACTATGTACGAAAGGAGTGGAACAATTTATGAATACGATTCAAGACATTATGAGTAAGAATGTTGTTTGTGTTTCGTCCAATCAAACTGTTCAAGAAGCAGCACAATTAATGAGTCAACATAATATCGGCTCGATTCCTGTTGTTGAAAATGGGCAATTAAAAGGGGTCTTAACCGACCGAGATATTACGCTTCGAACAACCGCGCAAGGGATGGATGGAAATACGCCAGTATCCGAAGTGATGTCGACAAACATTGTTTCAGGTAATCCAAACATGAGCCTGCAAGAAGCATCTCAATTAATGGCACAAAATCAAATTCGTCGCTTACCAATTGTAGAAAACAATCAATTAGTCGGATATGTTGCGTTAGGTGATTTAGCTACAAATCAAATGTCCAACGAATCTGCTGGAGAAGCACTAACTAATATTTCTCAACAAAATCAAACCTTTTAGTTTATAAAAACCAGCCTGATCAAGGCTGGTTTATTTAATACGATAAGATGTCCACTTTATACTTCCTTCACAGAAGCAATATATGGAAGGTTCCGGTACATTTCCGCATAGTCAATACCATATCCGACTATGAATTTATCTGGAATAACAAACCCAACGTAATCCGCTTTTAAGTCAATCTTTCGGCGCTCAGGTTTATCAAGCAATGTACATATTTTTAACGATTTTGGATTATGTAGCTGAAAGTGCTCTTTTAAAAAGCTAAGTGTTAAGCCTGAATCGATGATATCCTCCACAAGAACGACATTTTTACCTGTAATGTTCACATCGATGTCTTTTAACAATCGTACTTTTCCTGTCGTTTCCGTTTGATTGCCGTAACTCGAAGCCGCGACAAAGTCAACGGACACTTTTCCTTCTAGCTCTCGGATTAAGTCAGCTCCAAACACAAATGCTCCTTTTAAAACAATAATGAATACAATTGTTTCATCTTGATAATCTTGCCGAATCTGAGCGCCGATTTCCTTTACTTTTTGCTTCAACTCTTCTTCTGTAATTAAAATGGTATCCAATTCATATGTCATAAGCTCACCTACCTAGTTTGTATTGTAACCATTGAATGGATAAACGTAAACAGGTAAAAAATCGTTTAACTTACAGATGCGTGGTCTAACTCCACCGTCTTTAGACGGTATACGCTTTTAGCCTTATATGGATGTGTCCATACTAAATGAAGAGGTGAGAGTATGGACGGATATAAGAAAAATAGTCATGCTGTTTTTGATATAAAATACCATGTTATCTGGGTAACAAAATATCGATATAAAGTGTTACGCGGTCCCATCGCTATAAGAACAAGAGAGCTCATCAGGCAAGGGTGTGAAGCTCGTGGAATAACCATTCTACAAGGAAGTATCGGAAAAGAACATATTCACTTACTTTTGTCATGTCCCCCAAGTCTTGCCCCGAGTAAAATCATGCAGTACTTAAAAGATAGGTCATCAAGGTTATTGCAAGATGAATTTCCAGCACTGAAGAAGAAATATTGGGGTCAGCACTTATGGGCAAGGGGATATTTTTGTGCAACAGTGGGAACCGTGACAGAGGAAATCATTCGAAATTACATCGCCAATCAATTTCGTGATGAAAAGAACGACATCTTCAGAATTGAGGAATGAGTTTAGTCAAGTTTAGTGTGCTTAAGCATAAATGCTTTAAGATGACTTCAGTCTTAGGTAACGACTTTAGTCGTCGACATTTATGTCTAAATCCACCTGTTTTAGCAAGTGGTCGTTTAAGATGTAATGTTATCAATGAAGTGAATGATCCATAATAGTGATATTGAATATTCTGTAAGTATTACTTTGCAATATAGGTATACCTAATTGTCGAATGCCCAGGAATGGGTCTATGATCGAGGGCTTCTTTGGAATGAAGTGGAGCATGCTGAAAAACGAAAAGACGCTCGTTTGGCTAGAGAAATCAATATTGCGCTACCAAGAGAATTGAACCACCACGAACAAGAAGAATTAATTCGTGATTATGTTCAAGAAACTTTTGTTCATCAAGGGATGATTGCCGATATTGCGATTCATCGCGATGATCCAAACAATCCTCATGCGCATGTCATGCTGACCACAAGAGAAGTGACAGCTGATGGTTTCGGTCCAAAAAATCGTGACTGGAATAAGAAAGAACAGTTAGAATCTTGGCGTGCAGAATGGGCGAATTATGCCAATCGTGCGTTAGAAAGAGCTGATATCAACGAGCGTATTTCGCACCTTTCGCATGAAGCACGTGGACTGGAAACCTTGCCAACGGTTCATCTTGGCCATGTCGCTCATGAAATGGAAAAACGGGGCATTCAGACGGAACGTGGGAATCTGAATCGTGAACGCCAAGCATATAATCAAACGGTTGTGGAGCTTCAAAAGTATCGGGAAGAAAAACAAGCGCTAGAGCAAGAAATGGCTCGGAAACAGGAAGAAAAGCGAAACGTCGAGTGTTTTTATACAGATACCGAGCCTGTTGAGTTACAAAAGGCTTCCAAACTCTTAAAAGCTGAACCGAGTCTGGCCAAGATTCAGGAAAGACGTCAGCAACTTGATAAATGGGAAAAGCGATTGGATCAGAATAGCCAATATATCCGTTGGAAAGATAACACGATTCAAGAAGCTGAAAAACAAATCGAAACCATTCAATGGCTCAATCCGTCGAAATTAAAGGAAAATCGACTCACGAAAGAGCGAGCTGAACAGACGATTTCAAGAGCCAAAAGTGAAATCCAGCTCCGTGAGGAAAAGCTTCATTATCACCGTGAGAAGCTTGACTTCCACAGCGAAACGGAATTTGAGGACATCAAACATCAATATGAAACCGAGCGTCCAGAACTCTTGGCGAAAAATCAAAAAGCTCGTCAACAAATCCACTATGAACGAGATGTGCTTCAGAAGGCTGAAAATGCCCATAAAAACGCTTTTGTCCTTTTTATATCCTAAACGCCCTGAAATGCGTTATATGAGCTTCCAAACAGCCATGAAGATTGTCCAACTGAATACCCAATACGGAGAAGGAAGAAAAATTCCGATTGAGAACATCGAAGAAACGTTCCATCATCGAAAACAGGAAATCCAAAGACTACAAGGAGAAATTCAACGTGTGGATCAGAACCGGTCACGTTTAGAGCAAGCAGAAGATTACCTACGTGATTACGAGAAGCACCAAGCCATTGTCGAGAAATATGAACATAACCCATTCTTGAGAGGAAAAATGCTTTTCTCCAAGTCCATCAAGCAAGAATATGAAGATGCGGTTGCGGCCCGTGACCGTTCTCAATACTACATGGAGAAGGAAGGTGTTTCTGGAAGAGTTGACTTTGAAAAACAAGTGGATCAGCTCGACAAAATGGAAGCGAGAGTACCTGAATGGAAAAGCCAAATCGAATCGCTTGAAAAAGGATTAGGTTTATTGGATGCCGTTCTAAAAGGATTAGAGCAAGCCACAGTGGAAATGACCAGAGAACGAAAACGTCAGCAGCAACAACCAACCAAACGAAAAAGGAAATCCAAGCAACGATACAAAAGTATGGAGCTTGAAAGGTAGGGAATGATGAAATAAACCAAAAAATTCCTCTTGAAATTACAGCGCAATAACTGGTAGTAATGTCAAATAATATAATAAAAATAAGGAAAATAAAGGATTTTATACCTTGATGTAGAAATATTAATAGCGATAGCGCTGTCAATACATAAATCTTGTGAGGTGATGAGTGGTTAGTTTAATTGTATTTAGTTGTATCATAAAAATCTTTTTAGGAAATTAAAGGGGGAAAAATCTATGAAAAAACTATTAATTTGTACTGCATTAGCTTTGGGTTTATTAGGTTCTTCAATAACACCTGCAGATGCAACAACGTACACCAAAAGTAGTAGTGGGCAATCCTTTTCAAAATCTTGGGAACTTACTGCTAGTGGTACTAACTGGTTAATGAGATATGGATTTAATACTGCTTGGATTGACGAAGATTATACTCATACAACACATTCTGTATATGATCATACTGCAACAGTCAGCAATGGAAATGGTGCTTATTCTAAAAATGCTAGTGATGGAGCATGGGCAAAAATAGAAGTTAGACATAGTGGATCATATATCCAATACAGCATATCATATTAAATTCCATACTGATTCTATACTATTTGGAATTAACAATATATATTATGTAAACACGCTACTCAAACTACGGAGGGATTTTTTTGAAAGTAATCAAGTATATTATTAGTTTTTGTATTCTCTTCATCGGTATGCTAATTATTGGTGAAAGTCATATCTTTCGTTTAAATAACTTTTATACTCAATTTCACAATACAACTCTGTATTTACAACCAAATATAACGGATGAAGAGATGGTAAATGATATACTTAATTCAGCTCAAAATAATGAAGTTGAAGTATTCACTTTCACTAAAACTCTCCGTAGTACTTTTCTTACTGAGTTTGAAATTTATGGATCTAACGGGGTAGAAAAATACATAAATAAGAATTTAAATATATTTAATCAAGAATATAAAAGTCTGTTTTTAGGTAATATTAGATTCGAATTTAACGAATTTAAAACAATACCTGATATGGAAAATATTAATGACTTCTATGTCATTGGTGAAAAAGAAAAAGTTAACGAATTTAAAATGGAGCTAATCGATAAATATGCTGGTAATCACCCAAAAGAAGGTTATAAACGGAATGATATAAGAAACAATATTATTTTTATTTGGTTCCTTATTATAAGCATAATTTTATTACTAACATTTTATGATGCCATACTTCAAAAAAAGGAAAATCTGATTAGAATCTCAATGGGTGAATCAATAAATATAATCTTCTGGAAGAATATATTTATTGATTCCTTTGTGTTAGTATCCATTTTTTTAACAATAATATACATATTATCAAAATATACACATGTGTTTTTTAGATTTGATATTTCCCTGATTGCTTTCATTATTTTATTAATATCAAACTCATTCATTTATCTAAATTTGTATTTTTACAATATTAAAGAAGTTTTTTCCAATAGCATAGGTTCTAAAAAGTTATTGTCACTTAATTATAGTTTAAAGTTAATCACATCCGTGCTTACAACTCTCATTATCTCTAGCAATCTAGTTTTCATTCTTGATTCCTATAATCTGTACAAACAAAAGTCCTTTTTTCAGGAGCATGACGACTATTATTATACTAGATTAGAGTATAAACCTACCCCTAATAGTGATAGTTCATTGCATAATACACTTACAGAAAGCGCAAAAGTACAGGCGAATTTTTACAGGGAATTCTTTAAAAAATTTAATGCAATTTCACTAGTTAATATCTCTAACTTTTCAAAAACAGAAGGAATTTTAGCAAATAAAAATTCTTATGATTATTTATCAGGAAAAATCAAGAAGTTGAATGAAATTAATCTAAACAAGGATTTTTATTTTATTTTGCCTCAAAAAATGAAAAATGATTCTCTGATTATTCAAGAGTTAAAAGAAGCAATCAATTTTTATGAAGGAGATTCTCTAATCTATAATTATGAAATCATTTACTACAACGAAAACATAGAAATCATCAGCATCGATGAAAATTATGTATACCGAAGTGATTTAGTAAAGAATCCAGTCATTCTTTATAATAATATGTCAATAGATATACTTGAAAAACAACCAGACGATTCACAAAAAATAAACTATGTACATGATATTATGTATAAAATATCAGATGATGAATTTAATAAATTTGTTGCTGATCATAATTTAACTAATCAAATTGTTAGTAAAACAAATGTTTTTGAAAACTATGAAAACAAATGGATTATTGCTAAGAGAATCTTATATATGAATTTTGTTTTTAGTATTTTAGTCTTAGCTTTAGAATTTATTATTATAAATTCAATTATTAAATTAGAATATGAAGTAAACGCAATTGAACTTGCTATTAAGAAAGTCATAGGACACAGTATATTCGAAAAGCATAGAAAAATTATTTTAATCACAATAGTAACTACAATATTGAGTATTTTAACTTCCGTTATTATTGCTTGGCTCATTGAATTTAACAAATTTTATTATCTAATCCTTGCAGGAATGATTATTTTATTTCTAGAGTATTTTCTAATTTTGTTTTATATTCACAAAACTGAAAAAGGTAAAATTCAGAAAATACTTAAAGGAGGGAATATATGATTGAAATTAAAAACTTAACTAAGAAGTTCGATGATAAAATTTTATTTTCAAATTTCAATTTAACAATAGATGATGGGTCATTTGTCATTTTTTCAGGTCCTAGTGGTTGTGGAAAAACAACATTACTGAATATGATTGGAGCTATTGAAAAAATAGATGCAGGAGACATCATCGTTGACGGTATTGACATAAAAAACAAAAGGAATCATTTAAATTATTTTAGAACTAAAATAGGATTTTTATTTCAAAATTTCGCACTTATTGACGGTAAAACCGTTAAAGAAAATTTAAAGCTGATTCGTAAGGACTGTAAAACTGAATTATCAATAGAAGAAGCCTTAAGTATTGTGGGATTAGAGAATAAATTAAACAAAAAAGTTTATACATTATCAGGTGGAGAACAACAAAGAGTAGCTTTAGCCAGATTAATGCTCAAAAAATGTGATATTATCCTAGCTGATGAACCTACAGGTTCCCTTGATAAGAATAATGCCAATATAGTTTTAAGAATCTTAAAGCAACTAAATGAACAAGGTAAAACAATTATACTTGTTACACACGATGAAGAAATAAAAAAGCAAGGAGGGGTGGTGGTAAGTTTATGAAAGAAACTAGTATAAAAGAAAGTCCTAGTAAGAAAATAAGTATTAAAAAGATTCTATTAATTGTCATTTCAATTTTTCTAATTTGGAATATTGCTTGGTTTTTAATAACAGCAATTAAATATAATAAATTTACAGAAGCAATACCGAAAAATGAATATGGTGTCTATATTAAAGAAGAGGATGGATATCTCTATAACGTAAAAAAACCAGGATATTTAAGCTTTACCGGTAACCTAGGTGTTAGTAAAAAAGAAAGTATGAATGGCTTAATCATTTGGCCATTATTATTTGGTGGATTTGAATATGGTATCAGACTACAAAATGATGGAGAAGTATATGAGATCTACGTCGATGAAAATATGAATCCAATAAATGTAGATGATTCAGTTGCTATCCAACAGTTAGAGGAACATAAAGTTGAAATTGAAAAAATGATTTCTAAAGCCAATGAAATATGGGACTTGCAATAAAAACAGTCTGTTAGTTTATACAAAATTCATACAAACCTAGTTAACATAAGGCCAATGATAGGAAGTCATGAAAACCGCCCATCCCTTGCCCCACAAGGAATCGGCGGTTTTTCGTTTGGACTCGTTTATGCAGGATTTTATACATCGTTGATGGATCAAGGGTTTTCCCCTTTTCTGATACATTGAATCTTGCATAAAAAAGGGGGATTTTATGCAGTCCTCTTGGACCTTTTTATCCTTATGAAACAGGTAAGTCACTCCTGTTGTCCGTCGAATGCTTCTAAAACGGATAAATGAACGCTCTACATCCCGTCTCATCCCACTCAAAACGGTTGTCCATGAGGAGGTTGAATAAATGGAATCGCAAGAACGAGCTTACAGTACAAAAGAAGTGAGCCATACCTTAGGGATTGGTGATAGCACCTTACGAAAATGGTGCCTAGCTTTGGAAAAGAACGGTTATACCTTCATCAAAAATGAACGAGAACAGCGACTATTTATTGAAAGCGATCTCGTCTGTCTTAGACACTTCCAAACCCTTGTTCAACAGCACAACATGCAGTTAGAGAACGTCGCAATCGTTGTCATTGACCGGTTTGGGAAAGGTGCGTTCGAAGAAGGAACGGGCCCTCGTCTAATAAGATTAATAGTTAAAGATGACGAATTGAAATATAGTACGGTTGTAAAGCTAGTTGAAAAAGTTGATAACAATGAAGTGACTTTAATTATTCCTACAATAGTCATTGCTGAATGCTGTTGGTTATTAAAGACATTTTTTAAACTGGAAAAACAATTAGTTACTGAATATCTCATTGATATTATAGAATCAGAAAATGTCGAACTAGAAGAGGATAATGTAATAGATGTGTTAAGATTATATTCAGAAAAGAATGTCGATTTTGCTGATGCATTACTTTGTGATAAATAAAGAAGAAACGTTCCAGTATTAACGTGGGATCATAAGGAGTTCAAAAAGCTAGATTGTGAATATTTTACGCCAAACGATCTTATATGAAATCATCTGGCGTAAAATATTTTATAGGAACAAAAGGCTTCCTGCTACGATCTTTTGCTAAAGATCATTAAAACAATTGCTTTCTGAGCGGTCTATTGTGTAGAAAATGATTATCCTCCACCAATTCATTAAATGCGAAAGCTGTGCGGAAATCAAACGTTGAAAATGATGAAGAGCTACTTATAATAGGGAGAAGGGATGTTAGAATAAGAAGGAGTGACTACTATTGAGTTTTCATGGGCAATCCGTTCTTCCAGCTTTACGAAGTATGAAGCAGTTCGACCGGTTTTTAAAGAGTGACTATGCATACGGAGTATTGCTTGATAGTCATTTAGGGCAATTGAAAGGCTTAGTCAATGAAGCGAAATCGAAAAAGAAGAAATTATTTATCCATGTTGATTTAATTCAAGGGTTAAAACATGATGAGTATGCTACTGAATTTTTATGTCAAGAGATTAAACCGGATGGGCTCATTTCAACAAGGTCTTCCGTTATTGCAAAAGCGAAGCAAAAAAAGGTATATGCGATTCAACGAATCTTCTTACTCGATACTGGGGCACTGGAGAAAAGTTTAGCGCTGATCAAAAAGTATGAGCCTGATTTTATCGAAGTGATGCCTGGTATTATTCCATCATTAATCGATGAAATTAAAGAGAAAACAGGTATTCCGATATTTGCTGGAGGGTTAATTCGTTCCAAAGAGGATGTTGTAAATGCCTTAAATGCTGGAGCGACTGCTGTTACAACATCGAGAGAAGATTTGTGGCTTCCATTTTGAGTGTTGACAACGCTTTCATAATTATGATACTATTCTATCAAGTTAATAGTTGTGATGGAGAAAAGGAGATCCACAACAAGTTCCTTCCTAATTATAGGGGGTTATTTGTTGTGGATCTTTTTTGTCGTTGTTTAGGAAATTGTAAATTTCCTAACTGTGGACAACTTTGTTCATAGTGTTTTGCGTCTAGCTTCGGCGTTAGTGGCTAGCAAACTTCCTATTCCATCCGTACGATAAGTCAACATCGACTCACATACTCGCCTGAGTTTCCTTTATCTCCTACTGAAATGGAACAGTTTGTACGCCGCTTTAATGAAGCTCTCGCGCTTTTGTTCTTGAACTCCATTACACTAAAATTATTGAATAGGGGGAAGATAGATGTCAGCTTTTATGGGAGAATTAATAGGTACGATGATATTAATTGTTTTAGGAGCAGGTGTGTGCGCTGGTGTCAGCTTAAAAAAGTCGTTAGCACATAACTCTGGATGGATTGTCATTACATTCGGATGGGGATTAGGTGTTGCTATGGCGGTATATGCTGTTGGAGGGATTAGCGGAGCCCATTTAAATCCAGCCGTTACACTTGGGCTTGCTTTTGTAGGTGAATTTTCTTGGGGGCAAGTACCATCTTATATTGTTGCCCAAATGATCGGAGCGTTTATAGGTGCTGTTCTCATTTATTTTCATTATTTACCTCACTGGAAGGAAACAGAAGATCCAGGTGTTAAATTAGGCGTCTTTTCAACGGGTCCTGCTATTTCGAACCGATTTGCCAACTTTTTTAGCGAAGTTTTTGGTACATTTATATTAGTTTTAGGCATCTTAGCGATTGGAGCAAATGAATTTACAGAAGGTTTAAATCCCCTTATCGTCGGTTTTTTAATTGTTAGTATCGGTTTATCATTAGGAGGAACGACAGGATATGCCATTAACCCAGCTAGGGATTTAGGTCCGCGAATTGCTCATTTCGTTCTACCTATCCCGAACAAAGGTCGTTCCAATTGGGAGTATGCGTGGATTCCAGTTATTGGCCCAATGTTAGGTGGTTCTTTTGGCGGTCTCTTCTATCAATACATTTTTAAAGGAGAAAATGGTCAATATTTTTGGATTGGCAGCGTCGTCTTAGTGGTCGTGTTGGCCATTATGTATGTAATGAGCAAAAAAGAGGAACATACCATTTCACAAGCGAAAAAAGTCGTTTACTAACCAATTTTTTGTAAAGGTTTTCAATTTAGAATAAATGGAGGTAGAATGATGGAAAAATTTATTTTATCACTTGATCAAGGAACGACGAGCTCACGTGCGATTTTGTTCAATCAAAAAGGAGAGATCGTACATATCGCACAAAAGGAGTTTACGCAGCATTTTCCAAATCCAGGCTGGGTCGAGCATGATGCGAATGAAATTTGGGGCTCTATTTTAGCTGTTATCGCATCGTGTTTGTCTGAGGCGAATGTGAAGGCTGAACAAATTGCTAGTATTGGCATTACGAACCAACGTGAAACGACAGTTGTTTGGGATAAAGAAACAGGAAATCCAGTTTACAACGCTATCGTTTGGCAATCACGACAAACAGCAGAAATTTGTGACGAGTTAAAAGCCGCTGGATACGACCCGTTATTCCGAAGCAAAACAGGATTATTAATCGATGCGTACTTTTCTGGTACAAAAGTAAAGTGGATTTTAGACAATGTTGACGGTGTGAGAGAAAAAGCAGAACAAGGGAAATTACTATTTGGAACGATTGACACATGGCTCATTTGGAAACTTTCTGGTGGAAAAGCACATGTAACGGATTACTCCAATGCGTCTCGTACATTAATGTTTAACATTCATGAATTAAAATGGGATGAAGAGATTTTAGACATTTTAGGAATACCTGCTAACATGCTTCCAGAAGTACGTCCTTCCTCGGAAGTATATGCGAATACGGTAGATTATCATTTCTTTGGACAGGAAGTGCCGATTGCAGGAGCGGCTGGGGATCAACAAGCAGCCCTATTTGGTCAAGCGTGTTATGAAAAAGGAATGGCAAAAAATACGTACGGAACAGGCTGTTTTATGCTGATGAATACCGGGGAAAAAGCGATTAAATCCGAGCACGGGTTATTAACAACGATTGCATGGGGCATTGACGGTAAAGTTGAATATGCGCTTGAAGGAAGTATCTTCGTAGCAGGTTCAGCGGTTCAATGGTTACGAGATGGCTTGCGGATGTTTAAAGACGCTAAGGATAGTGAAGATTATGCTTCAAGAGTGGAATCTACAGACGGTGTATATGTTGTCCCTGCATTTGTCGGGCTTGGAACGCCGTATTGGGACAGTGATGTAAGAGGGGCTGTGTTCGGTTTAACGCGTGGTACGCAAAAAGAACATTTCATTCGCGCTACACTTGAATCTTTAGCGTATCAAACTAAAGATGTTTTACGTGCAATGGAGAAGGATTCAGGGATTACATTAAAAACATTACGTGTTGATGGCGGAGCGGTTAAAAACAATTTCTTAATGGAATTTCAAAGCAATATTTTAGGAGTGCCAGTAGAACGACCATCCGTTAATGAAACGACAGCACTCGGAGCTGCTTATTTAGCAGGTCTTGCCGTTGGCTATTGGAAAAACCGTGACGAAATTAAAAAACAGTGGAATGTTGACAAACAATTCGAATCAACAATGGCGGAAGAGAAACGAAAAGAGCTTTATGATGGCTGGAAAAAAGCTGTCAGAGCTGCGATGGCGTTTAAATAAACGGATCATTTACGAACTTTTTGAAATATGTTACAATAAAGATAAGTTAATATTCGGTTGGAGACATGGAGAGACCACAACGCTAAAGCAATTCGTGTGCATATTGCTTTAGATTCGTTGTGGTCTCTTTTTGTTTAAAGATAAATATAAATTTTTGTATGTGGTTTTTATCGTCAAGCGAAAGCCCCTACTCCTCGATGGAAAATAACTTTACGTTGTAAAGGGAAAAAGGGCCTTTTCGTCGTAAAAACATTTTTGTCTGAGGCGGATCAGGTGCTTGCGCTTTTCTATATCATAACTGGAGGCGAGAAGTTGATGAGTTTTTCAAGTTTAAACCGTGAAGGTATCTTAAATAAAATGACAAACGATACGTACGATGTATTGGTGGTTGGTGGAGGCATTACAGGTTCAGGGATTGCTTTAGATGCTGCGACACGTGGAATGAGAGTAGCAGTATGTGAGATGCAAGACTTTGCGGCCGGTACATCGAGCCGTTCTACAAAACTTGTGCATGGTGGGCTTAGATATTTAAAACAATTTGAAGTGAAAATGGTCGCAGAAGTTGGGCGAGAACGTGCTGTTGTTTATGAAAATGGTCCGCATGTGACGACCCCTGAATGGATGCTTCTTCCGATTCATAAAGGAGGAACATTCGGTAAATTTTCAACCTCCATCGGTCTTTTAGTTTATGATTATTTAGCAGCAGTAAAAAGAAGTGAACGGCGTAAAATGTTAAATGCGTCCGAAACGTTAGCTAAAGAGCCGCTAGTAAAGAAGGAAGGGTTAAAAGGCGGAGGATATTACGTTGAATACCGAACGGATGATGCACGTCTCACGATTGAAGTGATGAAAGAAGCAGTGAAATTTGGTGCTGATGCTGTTAATTATGCGAAAGTCACTGAATTCCTCTACAAAAACGGAAAAGTAGTCGGGGTCAAAGTTAAAGATATGTTAACAAACAAAACATACGAAATTTATGCGAAAAAAATTATTAATGCAGCAGGGCCGTGGGTTGATACGCTTAGGGAAAAAGACAACTCAAAAAAAGGAAAGCAACTGCAGTTAACGAAGGGCATTCATTTAGTATTTGATCAAACAAAATTTCCATTAAAGCAAGCGATCTATTTTGATACACCAGATGGGAGAATGGTGTTTGCGATTCCAAGAGACGGAAAAACATACGTTGGTACAACCGATACTGTGTACAAAGGGGATACAGCAAATCCAAAAATGACGTTTGAAGATCGGAAGTACGTTCTTGGTGCGATTCATTTTATGTTCCCAGATTTAAAGCTTACGGAAGATGACGTTGAATCTAGTTGGGCAGGTGTACGTCCTTTAATATATGAAGAAGGGAAAGATCCATCCGAAATTTCGCGTAAAGACGAAATTTGGACGTCACATTCTAGTCTCATCACGATTGCGGGTGGGAAATTAACAGGATACCGAAAAATGGCTGAAATGGTCGTCGACTTAGTAGCGAAACGGCTAAAAGAAGAGGAAGGGTTAGTTTTTGAGCCATGTAGAACGAAAAACCTTCCAATTTCAGGAGGACATGTTGGAGGGTCTAATAAGCTCCCTTCATTTATTGAACAAAAAACAAAGGAAGGAATGGACATAGGTCTATCGGAGGAAGAGGCACGTTCTTTTGCTAAAATGTACGGCTCTAATGTGGATGAGGTGTTCGCATTGACACAATCATTAGTGGAAGAAGCAAAAAAACGCCAAGTACCCGCTTCCTTATTAGCTCAAGTAGAGTACAGTATTGTATCAGAAATGACAACAACACCAGTCGACTTCTTTGTGAGAAGAACGGGCGCTGTATTCTTTCATATCCAATGGGCAAGAAAGTGGAAAGAAGCGGTTATAAATTATATGGCGGATCGCTTCGGGTGGAGCAAAGAGGAAAGAAGGCGCCATGAAACAGCTTTACAAGAACAGATTCATGACGCTGTTATGCCAAAAGATCAAACCGTTGACCAATCATCAAAATCTGCATCCTAAACAGAACAAAAGCGTAGGGAGTTTTCTTAAGCGACATACGTACAAACTGTCCATTTCAGTAGGATATAAAGAAACTCGGGCGACGTTTTTCGTACGGATGAAATGGGAAGTTTGCTAGCCGCAAGCAACTATGAACAACGTTGACCAAAAGTCGTGAATTTTATCATTACCTATACAACGAAAAAGCCGTCACATAAATTGTGACGGCTTTAAAATTCATTGTTAAACGGTTTTCTACTTTTTTCAACAAGATATGCTAAAATATTTTAAGGTTGTCGTTTTTCTTTAGGAGGAAGAAGATGTTTGCTCTAGTATAATAAAAATGAGCAAAAACAACGTAGGAGGTTTTTTAATTTCATGAACTGGAAAACGAATTACGAGCGTTGGAATCAAGCAACAAATCTAGATGAAGAGTTGAAACAGCAATTAACAGATATAACAAAAGATGAAAAACAACTCGAGGATTGTTTTTACAAAAACTTAGAATTTGGTACAGGTGGAATGCGCGGTGAAATCGGGCCGGGTACGAACCGCATGAACATATACACGATTCGAAAAGCATCATATGGTTTAGCGAAATACATAGAATCTTTTGGAGAAGAAGCGAAAAAACGCGGTGTTGTCATCGCTTTTGATTCCCGGCATAAGTCACCAGAATTTGCGATGGAGGCAGCCAAAACACTTGCGACAAACGGGATTCAAACATACGTGTTTGATGAGCTTCGTCCAACACCACAATTATCGTTTGCTGTCCGTCATTTACATGCTTTCTCAGGGATTGTTATTACAGCGAGTCACAACCCACCTGAATATAACGGTTATAAAGTGTACGGTGAAGACGGTGGACAGCTACCGCCAAAACAAGCTGATGAAGTGATTGAGAAAGTATACGAAGTAGAAAACGAGCTGGAAGTCCAAGTAGAAAGTGAACAGTTGTTAAAACAACAGGGGCTCATTAAGGTGATTGGCGAAGAAATTGACGATGTTTATACGGAGAAATTAACGACTATCTCTTTAAATCCAGAGCTAGCAAACGAAGTTGATGTGAAAGTTGTTTTCACACCGCTTCACGGAACGGCAAACAAACCGGTTCGTCGTGGCTTAGCGGCACTTGGTTACGAAAATGTAACCGTTGTTTCAAAACAGGAATTACCGGACCCGAACTTCTCAACAGTCAAGTCACCAAACCCTGAAGAGCATGCAGCATTTGAGTTAGCGATTCAAGAAGGGGAAAAGATAGATGCTGATCTTTTAATCGCAACAGATCCAGATGCTGACCGGTTAGGTGTAGCAGTGAAAAATGATAAAGGTGAATACGTCGTGTTAACAGGTAACCAAACAGGTGCATTATTGCTTCACTACATTTTATCTGAAAAGAAAGCAAAAGGCACTCTACCGCAAAACGGCGTTGTATTAAAAACAATCGTTACATCTGAAATTGGTCGTGCTATTGCAAAATCATTTGGGTTAGATACGATCGATACGTTAACAGGCTTTAAATTTATCGGTGAAAAAATTAAGGAATATGAGCGTACAGGACAATACGAATTCCAATTTGGGTATGAAGAAAGCTACGGCTATTTAATTAGAGATTTTGCCCGTGATAAAGATGCGGTGCAAGCGGCGATTTTAGCTGTTGAAGTGTGTGCATACTACAAGAAAAAAGGAATGACGTTGTATGAAGGCTTGCTTGAACTTTTCAATAAATACGGCTTCTATCGTGAAGGGTTAAAATCGTTAACGTTAAAAGGAAAAGACGGTGCGGAACAAATTCAAGGCATTTTAACAAAGTTCCGCGAACAAACACCTGAACAAATGGCGGGTAAGAAAATCACTGTGAAAGAAGATTATCAAATAAGTGAACGTACTTTTATAGAAACGAATAAAACAGAAGCGATTGAATTACCGAAATCAAATGTATTGAAATATTTCTTAGAAGATGGCTCATGGTTCTGTATTCGTCCATCCGGAACTGAGCCGAAAGTGAAATTCTATTTTGCCGTTCAAGCGGATTCACTAGAAAATAGTGAAAAGGCATTAGAAGAGTTAACAAGCGCCGTCATGGAAAAAGTAAATGAAATGTTAAAGGAAACTGAAAGAGCATAAGGCTCTTTCAGTTTTTGTTATCTTTTTATTTTTTTTTAGAATGGCCAACACACCTTGAATGTAATAATTTCAGACTTTAGTAGGAGAAAAAATCAGACGGATTGTGAAGCGTCTCGACTGCAAATAATTGATAAAATAAAGATAAGACCTTGTCGATAACAAAGGGTGAGATAGCATTGGATGATAAACATATTGATGAACTAACGACGTTAAAAACGATTGCTGAAACATTAAATAAAGCAAATGATTTAGAAAAAATGCTGGGAGATGTGCTACAAAAGCTTTTACATGTTACCGGATTACAAACAGGGTGGATTTTCTTAATTGATCAAAAAGGAAAATATAAGCTCGCGGCCCATCATGATTTGCCACCGGCATTAAGTTGGGAGAATAAAAAGCCGATGTGTGAAGGGGATTGTTGGTGTCTAGATCGGTATCAAGATGGGCGTCTTGACCGAGCAGTCAATATTATAAGCTGTAAACGAATAGAAGATGCAGAAAATTATAAGTGGGGAGACACCTGGAACATTTCGCATCATGCAACAGTACCGCTTCGAGCAGGAGATGAAAAATTTGGGCTTTTAAATGTTGCCTCTCCCAATAAAACGCATTTTTCGAATGAAGAACTTGCATTATTAGAATCGGTAGCGTTTCAAATTGGGACCGCGATTAAACGAATAAAACTAACAGAAAATGAACAGAAGCTCGCACTTATTGCAGAACGAAATCGATTGGCGCAAGACCTTCACGATTCAGTAAACCAACTTTTATTTTCGTTAACTTTAACGGCTCGAGCAGCACAAGAGATGACAAAGGAAGAAAATGTCTCTCAAATGCTTTCGTATGTAGAAGACCTATCTCGAGAAGCGTTAGCAGAAATGCGTGCCTTAATATGGCAGCTTCGTCCGAAGGGCTTAGAAGATGGTATCGCTGTTGCATTAGATCAATATGGAAAAATGTTAGACCTTGAACTTCATATGGAAATTTCAGGAGTGAAAAGACTCCCGAATCATATTGAAGAAGCATTATGGCGGATTGCTCAAGAAGCGCTAAACAATTGTAAGCGTCATTCTGGAAGTAAAGAAGTTAGCATTTCGATCCAACGGTGTGTAAGTCGCGTGGAAATGATCGTTTCTGATAACGGTCATGGCTTTACGTACGATGGATTATCATCTTTACCGTCACTCGGATTAACAAGTATGAAAGAGCGGGCAGAAAAATTAAATGGGACGTTTACCCTTACAACAAAAGTAGGCAATGGAACATCAATTCACGTTTCGATTCCGATACCGAAGGAGGGATCTTAGTTGACGATAAACGTTCTCATTGTTGACGACCACCATATGGTTCGAAGGGGTCTGATGTTTTTCTTAAAAACCCAAAGTGATGTGGAAGTTATTGGAGAAGCCAAAAATGGGAAAGAAGCAATCGAACTTGTGGAAACATTACAACCGGATGTCGTATTAATGGATTTAATGATGCCAGAGATGGATGGTGTCGAAGCAACGAAAGTAATAAAGGTTCGCTTCCCTAATGTGAAAGTCATTATTTTAACAAGCTTTGCTGATCAAGACCATGTGATTCCAGCTTTAAAGGCAGGGGCTTCTGGATATCAATTAAAAGACATTGAGCCAGATGAATTAGTGAAAACGATTCGTCAAGTCATGAACGGGGAAAATTCTCTTCACCCGAAAGTTACATCACACGTTATGACACAATTTGTATCGAATGAAGCGGGCTATAAAGCAAAAGTATATGAGTTAACGAAACGTGAAAAAGAAGTTCTTAAAGAAATTGCTCGTGGAAAAAGTAATAAAGAAATTGCTTCTTCCCTATTTATTACAGAGAAAACGGTTAAGACACATGTCTCAAATATATTGGCAAAATTAGAAGTATCTGATCGAACACAGGCAGCTCTTTTTGCTGTTAAAAACGGTTTAGATTAACGAAAGGGATTGATAAATATGAATATTGTCGTTATCAATGGTACACCGAGAAAAAAGGGGCGCACACGAATAGCCGCAAAATTTATTTCAACGAAATACAATACGACACTCATTGATTTAAGTGAGCACATGTTCCCGTTATATAATGGTGAAGCTGAACAGTATGAACTTCCGATGATTAAGGAATTAAAAGAAACGATTACAAATGCTGATGGTGTCATTTTATTATCTCCCGAGTATCACAGCGGTATGAGTGGAGCGTTAAAAAATATGTTAGATTTTTTAAGTTCAACTGAATTCACACATAAGCCTGTTGCCCTTCTAGCAGTCGCTGGGGGCGGAAAAGGTGGCATGAATGCTTTAACAAATATGAGAACGGTTATGCGAGGTGTTTACGCTAATGTCATTCCAAAACAACTCATTTTAGATCCAAACCATTTTGATTATGAGTCTGAAGCTGTTGTAGAAGAAATGGCTCAAAAAGTGGATGAAGTGATGAAAGAGCTAAAAATGTATGCACAATTATACAAAAAAATGAATTAAAAAGGACCGGTTATTCGGTCCTTTTTACGTATACATCATCGCAGCTTCTTGCTCAATACTTTGATGAGATGCATGGTCGATATATCGTAACAATGCATATAACTTTTGTTCAATCATGCGGTAGTCATGCTCAAAGTTGTATGCATGCAAGAAATGTTCAATTCGTTTTGATAACAGATCATCTTCTGTTCGCACCATTAAAATGAGTAAATTATCCCATTGTGATCGATGCGTATAATACAACGCTTTATCGTAATCAACTGTATTCATTTTCATGCCTCCTTCGTTCCACCCTAAACGGAAGTAAGTCCCTTGTTGTAAAAAAAGGGATAACTGCCCGTAACGGTACAAACCCCACTAAATGGAGTTTCACTTTATAGGAGTTATCGATAGTGTATGGAAATACGATTTGTTAAAACACTGTAAATGTTGGTCTTGCTCACAGTATCAAAAAAAATTACTGAATGTTACATAATTTTACAAATCAGAGGGGAAGATGAAAGCAAATTGGCGTCAAGGAGGGCAACATGAACTATCAACGGTTATTAGTTTTAATTGTCGCTTTATGCAGTATTTTAATTACAGGCCTTTTCACGATTAATGTATATGGAGAGCAACAAAATGGGGATGAAAAATGGAGTAGATTAGCATTCATGGAAGTGAAAAAACAGTTTCCATCGCGAAAGCTAACGGATTTTGAATATGTAAAAAGGGAAAAAATAAACGAAGAAAAGAAAAAAGATATCTTTAAAGTGCAAGTCGAGAGCGAAACAGAACGACCATTTATCCTCTATATTGAAGTTACGTTTAATGAGAAAACAGACAAAATCCTTTCCATTGAAATGAAAAAGAAAACATAAGGGACTTTAATCAGTTCCCTTATGTAATATAGAATATAAAAGTTTTTGGTTACCGACTAAATCTTTTAACGTATATTGATCTAATACATTGAAATAGGCTTTCAATGCTTTGTTTAACACATGCTTTAATCCACAAACAGACGTGATGACACATTGATTTTTTTCGTAATCAAAACATTCGACGAGGTGGAAATCTTCCTCTGTTCTTCTGACAACTTCTCCGATGTTAATTTCAGAAGCCGGACGTGCTAAGCGAATTCCTCCATTTCTTCCTCTAATTGTCTCAATGTAACCATTTTTGCCGAGCTCATAAATCACTTTCATTAAATGGTTTTTTGAGATGCCATATACTTCGGCAATTTCTTTTATGTTCGAAAGCTCATCATTTTTTTTCGTCGCAACGTATAGGAGAACGCGTAATGAGAAATCTGTGTAATTTGTTAGACGCATCGTATTGTTCCCTCACTTTGTTTCTATTCTTTACATTATACACCTTTTAATAGCAAATAATGAAATGTGACACCTTTGTTAAAGATGTATTTTAAATATTGCTTTTTATCATTAAGAATTGTATCTTTAAAGATGTAAGTAAAATACATCTTTTTAAAAATTTAAAAGGAGTGGGAAGTTTGTTATCAAAGCGTACAATGGAAATTATTAAGTCAACTGCACCTATATTAGCAGAAAGAGGACAAGAGATTACGAGTCATTTTTATAAAAGAATGTTTTCAAAGCATCCAGAGCTTTTAAATATATTCAATCATGCAAATCAACATCAAGGCAGACAGCAAACTTCATTAGCCAATGCACTATATGCAGCAGCTATTCATATTGATCAGTTAGAAAAAATACTTCCTGCCGTGAAGCAAATCGCTCACAAGCATCGAGGCTTAGGTGTTAAAAAAGAACATTATCCAATAGTCGGTGAAAATTTATTAGTTGCTATGAAGGAAGTGTTAGGAGACGGAGCAACAGATGAAGTATTAAAAGCATGGGAAGAGGCTTATCAAGTCATTGCTGGCGTATTTATCGACGTGGAAGAAGAAATGTATCAAGAAGTGGAAAATGAAGAAGGCGGTTGGCGCTATTTTAAACCGTTTATCGTTGCAGATAAAGTGAAAGAAAGCGATGTCATTACGTCCTTTTATTTAAAACCGAAAGATCAAGAACCATTACCATCCTATTTACCAGGACAATATATTACGATTCGCGTAAGTATTGATGGAGAGGAATATTTACTTAATCGCCAATATAGTTTATCAGATGCTCCGGGTCATGATTATTACCGTATTTCTGTAAAGCGTGAAGCGGATTCTGATCCGAAAGGGAAAGTATCGAATTGGTTGCACGATAAAGTAAATGTGGGAGATGAAGTGGAGTTAAGTCCACCTGCTGGAGACTTTATACTAGATGTTACACAGGAAACACCAGTTGTTTTAATTAGTGGTGGAGTCGGTGTAACGCCAATGATCAGCATGCTTCGTACGATTACAAAAGAACATGCAACTCGACCTGTTACATTTATTCATTCTGCGAAAAATGAAGCGGTTCATGCGTTCCAAAATGAAGTGAAAGAAGCAATGGAAACATTACAAAACGGAAAATCATTCATTTCTTATGCTGACCGTGATGGCTTTATCACAAAAGAAATTTTATCACAATTTGTAATGGCTGATGCTGATTACTATATTTGTGGCCCTGTTCCGTTCATGAACGCCATGATTCATTCATTACAAGACCTCAATGTAGATGTTGATCGTATTCACTATGAATTTTTCGGTCCTGCATTAACACTTGAACAAATGGATGAAAACGAAACGGTGACTGCACAATCATAATGGAAACTTGGAGAACACCTTCTTGCCTATTTAAGAAGGTGTTCTTTTTGTATTTACAATACGATGACGGAGGTGCAATTGCGGAAATTTATAAGCAAATAAGGGATTTGAGATGCAATTAAAGGAGGAAAGGTGCAAAAAATCATTTTTAGGTGCAATTATTTTGAAATTCGTGCAATTAAGGTGTAAGTTCGTGCAATTGTTCCTTAGAGTGGTGCAATTATTGCTTTTTACGCCTGTGATTTCCATGTGATTAACAATAAGAAGGGCAAAATGTTATGATTTTTAAAAATGAAAACGGTTTCGCTCAGCGGGACTTCATGATTTTCTTACCTATTATGTGCTATCAGCTACATTGGATGATTTGGATCATAAAATGTTAGCCGCTCTATATAGAGGATTTAGTAAAATATTTGGTGCAGGGGTTTCAACTAGTGATTTAGCGGAATATATAAACGAAAGTGCTTTAATTTGATTTAATGGGTCCTTTGTCCGCCTAACAATAATTTATTCGAAAACTACAAATGAAAAAAGCAATCGACTCATGCCGATTGTATTTAATATGTATATCATTTATTTAGCAATAAAAAATTCAACATCCACTATTTGTGCTAAGCTAATTTTTCCAGTAACCCCTTGAATGTGTGGTTCATTAATTCCCCACATTTCAGATTTTTTTAATTCGTCTAAACGAAAAATATTTTCCCAGCTTTCCTCTTTAGAGATTTTACTTTTCCCTTGATCGAATAAGTCATATTCTTCCTCTGTAAGTCCACAATACATATCGCTTAATACACAATGCCAAGCGAAAATATCTGAAAGAAGTACTTTTTCATCCGGAATTTCCACGGTCAAACATACGGCTTTTGTTCCTTTTGCAAAATGACCTTCTGCCTTTAAATCAGGCTTTTTTGTCCATAACCACACTGGATAAGAACCATCGTGATTAATTCTTTTATTCATTTGTTGAATCATCCAACCATAAGGATCTTTAAATTCCTCCCAAACAAACTTTTCGTTCCCAATGAAGAATCCTTTTTTCTTAAATTCTTGATAAGCTTCAATTGTTTGGTTTGTGTAGTATATACCCATTTTTCATCTCTTTTCTTTTTTGAAGATTTTAACATAGTCAAAGAAAATTAATTCCTTTTTATTATTCTTCCTAAATCAGTGACGTTTGTATCTTTATTCATTTTAATATATTTCTTTTATATGTTGTACGGCTGTTTTAATTTCTGTATAAAGAACAATCATTCACTGAGTCTACGGAAACGCCAAATAAACTTGCTGTTTTGTAATTTTTGGCAGGTTGGTGTTTCGTTATTCTGTTCATCTCGTCTATATATTTAAAAAAGATATGTATTTTCGCTTGAAAGTAGGAAAGCCTTTCGTCAAAATGCTGCCCACAAAGTGAACCAAATGTTTCAAAACGGGTTGCGAGTAATAGAGCTTCAATCCTAAATCCATAAAAGCGTATTGTAGATTTCTTGATGATGTGCTAACTTTTTCATGAGACATAAACACTGCTTTGTAGGATACGGGTTGGCGCTTTTATTCTACTAAGAAAGTTTGTTTATGTCTCTTTTTATGCACTTTTTCGTTTGTAAATATGTGTAAGCATAAGGCGACTCTAATTTCTCGGTAACGAGGATGGTTTCAGAATAATTCACGAATGGCTTTTGCCATATGAAAACGATCGAGACAGTAAAAACCTTGATCTTGAAAATAATCCTGACACGCTCGAATCCACTAAGCACCGTCTACGTTGATAACAAGTTTAGTTTCTGTCGCATCATCGTCATCATGTTCTTCAAGAAACGTCTCAAATCCCTCTAAAAATGGTTCTTTCCCATTATGGTGATCGTGACGATTCCAAATTAGATTTACTCGTTTTTCGTTTATGTGATTCGTTATACAAAGGAAACTATCTTTAATTGGTTACATTCATTATAATGTTTCTTTTTGAGTATTTCGAACCTTTAGGTTATGTATCTTTTATCCTATAAATGATCTTGGTAAACGACAATAGTCATTTTTTCTTCCATCCATTATTTATTCTAAAAGAGAATTTTTCCCTATTTAGCTTATGTACTTCCAAATTTATACTATAACATAGAGGAATGTAATCTTACATACAGAGGTGTCCGCATGAGCTATTCAGATATTCTTTACTCTTTGTCTCAGACCATATCGAGTCAGTCAGCAGATGTCGATGAAAAAATAGCAAGGCTAAAGAAAGCGAAAAAGGATTTAATAAATGAACAACATGCAGTAGAGAATGAATGGGGAAAAATACTAGATCCGGATTTAGGTCAAAGCTGGACGGGGAATCGTGCTGATCATTTTGACAAAGCGAGGCGTGGGGCCAAAAAGGAGATTGAACAAACTTTTCATGAGGAAGTTGAACAATACACTAATCAAATCCAACAAAAGATCAATCTGTTAGAGATGCAGCGAGAGGCCTTAAGAGTTGCAAGCTACTTAAGTCATGAAGCGGGTGATTTATTACATAAAGGCGAGGAGGCCTATGCAGCGATCGAGCACAAATTTACAGAGATACGAAAGAGGTTATTGTAATGGCGACGATTAAGCTTGATTATGAGACGGTCATGAGTCATTTAAACGACATAGAGAGAGCAATTGAAAAGCTGACATTTCCTTCTTTACCAGAAGAATCGGTAGGGAATAACAAGTTGAATTTTACGAAGAAATGGATCGAACGTGAACATGAGATTCATCAACTGGTCTCTCAATGCAAAGAGGCCGTTGTAAAAAATGTGGAGGATACGAAGGCGAATGTGAATTTATTGAAAGAGCAAGATCAAGCGATGGTGAAAAAATAAAGAGAAAGGGCTTCTCGCAATCATGGAAGATTTACTATACGAAGCACATACACTTGTTTCAGCAGTAAAAACACGGGTGAAACAGTATCAGTCATTGAAAGAACAGTTAGAAGAAGTGAAAAAAGCGTGTAAAAGAGTCGCTGATTTAGATCAAGCCTTTCAAGGGAAAGGAGCCGATGCCATTAAAGATTTTTACGAGGCACAACTAGATGTCATGGATGGTTGGCTTGACTTTATCGATGTTCAAATTGCTTTTTTGCAAGGGATCGAAGGAGACATGGAAGAGGCAGACCTAGGAGAGGGGACGGTTGTTTCTACCTCTTTTGTCGATCATGAAGTAACGAATAAGCTTAATCAGTCTAAAGAAATGGTCGCCCAACAAAAGGAAGACATCCAAAACATTTTATCGAATATCGAGGATTTGGTCGATCTCAAGCTGTATTCCACGCAATCGTTTGAAGAAAAGATCGAGAAAGCGGAAAAAGAAAAAAAGGAAACCGTTCATCAGGTGGGGGAGCTTGACCAACAATGGCTACATGAATATGCCGTATCGGAAAAAAATCAAGGGCTTGTCATCAACTTATATCGGGAGCTGATGAACGCAACGACAAAAGGTGGCGTAGCTTCCCCCATGTATTTTGATGAAAAGGCCTATCATCGCAGTGACATTTACCAAGTAAAAGATGAAGTGGACCAAGCGACCGAAGCATACATAAAGGCGAAAGAAGAGCAAGCGGAAGTCCGTGACCTGAAACAGCAAGTAGAGGAAGAAGCGAACAAACCTTGGTACGAAAAAACGTGGGATGGCATTGCGACCTTTACAGGTGAGTTCACCGGGTATTATGATTATAAGAGAACAAAAGAAGGAATCGACCCCATTACCGGCGAAAAACTATCCGAGGCTGACCGCGTAAAAGCAGCCGCCATGGCAGCTGCGGGCTTCATTCCGCTCATAGGTTGGGCAGGAAAAGCCTTTAAAGGCGGAAAAGCGATTTACAAAACAACAAAAGGCATCAACGCCGCTTCCCACGCACTCGATACGTATAAAACAGCGAAAACCTTTGACATTCTGCAAAAAACAGAAATGGGCCTATACGGCCTTGCCAGTGCCAATGGCTTCGGCGAATACATCACCGGCTATGACATGTTTGGGAACAAATTAACAGAAGAACAGCGGCAGGCAAGTTTTGTCCAAGGACTTCTCGGACTAGGCGCCGGCTACATCACAGTAAAAGGTGCAGACGGTGTCACAAAAGATGCCATCAACCTAGCCACTGACTTCAAGAACGTCGGGAAAGACATCCAAACAAAAGGCGGTCAAGTTCTTGAAGATACATCCCGAGCTTTAAAACTTGATCGTACCGACAACCTTAACTTTGCGGGAGCGCAAGGGATTACGAGATCAAATGAAGCAGACACCGTTCAGAGTGTGCCAAAAGAACATTTAATGATGAAGGCTGAGGGTGTTGGGGGAGTTGGTAAGGGTACGGGGAATACTTCTAAAAAGGTAAGCTATGGAGAGCATTATACTAAGGATGGTCGTAAAAAGGTATTAAAACCAAATGTAGAGTACACAAGTAAAGAAGGGTACAATTATAAAACGGATAGTCAAGGGCGTATTTCAAGTGCTGAAGGTACGCTTAAAGTAGGCGAGGGTAAAAGGAATAAATATGCGCAGAAGGTAGTGGGACGAGATGATAGATTGCCAGATGATGAAGGTGGTCATTTAATCGCAAGTATTTTTTATGGGTCGGGTAATCTTGATAACCTTGTTCCAATGAATGGAAACCTAAATAAAGGGGAATGGAAAAAACTTGAGAATACATGGGCTAATGCACTTGAATATGGTGATGAAGTAAAAGTGAAAATTACACCAATCTATAAAGGAGACTCGCAACGTCCAGTAAGTTTTCATATTAAGTATAAAATCGGAGACGATGAATGGGAAGATAGGCGATTTGATAATGTTCCAGGGGGGAATGTTAAATGAATGAAGAACAATTAGGAAAATTATATCAACAGATAGCAGAAGTTGTTGTAGACACTATCCCAGAAGAATGGTCTAAGGTCTATCTATACGGTGAGATTGGTGAAGGCTCGCAGACTGCATACTTCTATTATTATCCTGAAGGTAATAAAAAACCTATTTACAGCCATGATATTACTGAAATTTTTGCATTAAGTGATCTTGAATACTCAGAAAAATGGAATAGTTTGGTGGATCTTGTTCAAGAACTTTGGAGAGAGTTTAAAGACAACGAACAAGAGCCTTGGACAAACTTTACATTTATTTTGGACAAAGAGGGACAGTTTAAGATTGACTATAATTATGATGATCTTTCAAATGTGGATTTGCACAAACGAAAAACAATTTGGAAGTATAAGCATCTTGGTATTGTTCCTAAAAGTAACTCTGGAAAAAAGTTTTTAGAAGAATATCTTAAGACATTGGAATAAAAGAAACAAAAGCACCATATCGTCCATATAGAAAACATTAAACATAGAAATTGAAATAACTTATAGCACTTGATTGTCTAATACAGGCGACAAGTGCTTTTTACGTTTTAGAATTAAATCACCGGCGAAAAACGATCCGAGGCTGACCGCGTAAAAGCAGCCGCCATGGCAGCTGCGGGCTTCATTCCGCTCATAGGTTGGGCAGGAAAAGCTTTTAAAGGCGGAAAAGCGATTTACAAAACGACAAAAGGCATTAACGCTGCTTCCCAAGCACTCGATACGTATAAAACAACGAAAACCTTTGACATTCTGCAAAAAACAGAAATGGGCCTATACGGCCTGGCCAGTGCCAATGGCTTCGGCGAATACATCACCGGCTATGACATGTTTGGGAAAAAATTAACAGAAGAACAGCGGCAGGCAAGCTTTGTCCAAGGACTTCTCGGACTAGGTGCCGGCTACATCACAGTAAAAGGCGCAGACGGTGTCACAAAAGACGCCACCAACCTAGCAACAGACTTCAAGAACATCGGGAAAGACATCCAAGCAAAAGGCAGTCGAATTCTTGAAGATACATCCCGAGCTTTAAAACTTGATCGTACCGACAACCTTAGCTTTGCGGGAGCGCAAGGGATTACGAGATCAAATGCAGCAGACACCGTTCAGCACGTGCCAAAAGAACATCTAATGATGAAGGCTGAGGGTGTTGGGGGATTTGGTAAGGGTACGGAAAAAGAATACAAGAACTATAAGGCTGTGGAATATACAGGAACGACTAAGGTTAATGGAGAAGTACGAGATATTAGTAGGCGGGTTTTTCAAAGGTTGGATATTGATTACAAGAGAGTTGACCCTAAGACAGGTAAGACAAATTATCAATTAATGAAAAGTGGAAAACCACCAATTTGGAAAGATGGAACGAAAATCGAACTTCATCATTTAATACAAAGAGAGCCAGGATCAATGGTGGAACTTCCAAGTAGTTTGCATAAGGAATATGATAGAATATTGCACGGTTTAGTCGAGAATGGTGGAAGCTTTAGAAATGACCCTGTGTTAAAAAAGCAATATGAAAACTTTAGATCGAAATACTGGAGATGGAGAGCTAAACAAATAGATCAAGATGAATTGTAAAAGGAGGAATATTAAATGAATAAAGAGGAATTGACCCATTTTATTAAGAGAAATATGGAACCTGATGACTTTACTGGCGGAGTAGATGTAAAAAAGATTAATTATGTTCAAGAAACCTTAGGGTTAGAATTACCAGAAAGTTACAAGTGGTTTTTAACTAATTATGGCTCTGGTGGGTTATTTGGTGTTGATATTTTAGGAGTGGCTAAGTCGAATATAGCGACTGTCATTATTGAAACAGAGAGTTATAGGAATTTAGGAATGAATGAGAATTTAGTAGTTATTGAAGATTTGGGAGAATATGCTTATTGTTTAGACACAGGTAAAATGGAGAATAATGAGTGCCCAATAATAGCATGGAATAGACAAGGTGGACTGGATGACTATGTTACTGCAAAGAACTTTTATGAGTTTTTATCACAAAGGTTATTGGATGCAAAAGAAGCATGGGAAGAAGATTTTTAAAGATAACTAGAATCTGGTATTTGAGAAAAATCAAAAACTCATAAATGCTGTACCATTATATAGTTTTGTTTAAATACTAGGGTGGATGACAAGCGAGACAACATTTTTTGTGCACAAGGTAATGAAAGACATAAGCAAGAAACGAGAGCGAACAAGCTTGTAGGTTTAAACACACTTGTCAAGAAATAAAAAAAGTCTCATACTGGTCATGTAAATATATTAAGCATACAAACATACTAACATCTTAAATATATTGATAACAAGCTTAAAGCACTTGATTGTCTAATACAGGCGACAAGTGCTTTTTACGTTTTAGAATTAAATCACCGGCGATAAACTATCGGAGGCTGACCGCGTAAAAGCAGCCGCCATGGCAGCTGCGGGCTTCATTCCGCTCATAGGTTGGGCAGGAAAAGCTTTTTAAAGGCGGAAAAGCGATTTACAAAACGACAAAAGGCATCAATGCCGCTTCCCACGCACTCGATACGTATAAAACAACGAAATCCTTTGACATTCTGCAAAAAACAGAAATAGGCCTATACGGCCTTGCCAGTGCCAATGGCTTCGGTGAATACATCACCGGCTATGACATGTTTGGAAACAAATTAACAGAAGAACAGCGGCAAGCAAGTTTCGTCCAAGGACTTCTCGGACTAGGTGCCGGCTACATCAAGGCAAAAGGTGCTGATGGTGTCACAAAAGACGCCACCAACCTAGTCACTGACTTCAAGAACGTTGGGAAAGACATCCAAGCAAAAGGCGGTCGAGTTCTTGAAGATACATCTCGAGCTTTTAAACTAGATCATACCGACAACCTTAGCTTTGTGAGAGCGCAAGGGATAACGAGAAAAATGAAGCAGACACCGTTCAGCATGTATAAATGTGGGGGAAGAAGAGAGACTAAAAGTTAAATTTTATAAACAAGTTGGAGTGGAGTTGCTTTAAAATAGCCTTATAGTATTAGAAAGAATATATAAAACAATTATGATATTCTCACCGATAAATCAGTAGGTGAAGTAGTTGATGCTTATAAAAATATAATGTTATTGTTATCATATCTTGACTGGCTATATGCCTTTCAAGGTTTTTTCTTAACCCAAAGAAGTGTGTGGTTAAAAAGTAATCTGATATTTGATTCGAAAACTCATGGAGGCTGAACCATCAAGGAGTACTATGTAAATAGTAATCTAGGAAGAAAGGTAAAAGTCTAAAAACATGAAAAAAGCCCCGTTTTTGGTAATGTCATAGGTGATGAAGCCAAACAAACCAAGGGGGCTTCTCTATGACTAGTTTAAACCAACAAACAATAGAGAATTAAGGTCAATTGTGACTTCTACCTCAATATTTTCTGTTACCTTGGCATTGGTGCGGAGGGCTTGAAGGCAAACCTCGGAACAAGAGACAGTATTTTCATGAAAGCAAGAAGAGCCGATTGAAATTATTTTTTAGCGAACTTCATGATTTTTTCACCTGTTAGGATCCTTAAAGATTTTAAATGTTTTTTCATCATCTCCGAACTTGTTTCATAAATTGTTGTAAGGGAACGAGGAGGGGGATGACGATGAACGAAAGCGAAAAGAAAGCACTTCAATATGCGATTGAAGAAATAACGGAAGTTGCGAAAGGATTTGGGCTAGATTTTTATCCAATGCGGTATGAAATTTGTCCGGCGGATATTATTTATACATTCGGTGCGTACGGAATGCCGACAAGGTTCTCGCATTGGAGCTTTGGGAAACAATTTTATAAAATGAAACTTCACTACGATTTAGGCTTAAGTAAAATATATGAGCTTGTCATTAATTCAGACCCGTGTTATGCATTTTTGCTTGATACGAATTCATTAGTGCAAAATAAATTAATTGTCGCACACGTGTTAGCCCATTGTGATTTCTTTAAAAATAATATTCGATTTAGCAATACGAAGCGCGATATGGTTGAAAGTATGGCAGCAACAGCAGAGCGAGTCAAATCTTATGAACATCTGTATGGAAAACGAGAAGTTGAAACCTTTTTAGATGCTGTCTTGTCTATTCAAGAGCATATCGACCCGTCACTTGTACGTCCGAAGCTTGCATGGAGTGTCGATGATGAAGTAGACGATGAACCAGTTAAGTCCATTTCCCCTTATGATGACTTATGGTCAATAGAGGAGAAGAAAAAACCAAAAGAAATCAAAAAGAAGAGAAAACAGTTCCCGCCTAAACCGGAGAAGGACATATTATTGTTTATTGAAGAATATAGTCGTGAACTTGAAGATTGGCAACGGGATATATTGACGATGATGCGAGAGGAAATGTTATATTTCTGGCCGCAGCTTGAAACGAAAATTATGAACGAAGGCTGGGCGTCGTATTGGCATCAAAGAATTATGCGTGAGCTTGATTTAAGTACAGATGAAGCCGTTGAGTATGCAAAGCTAAATGCAGGTGTTGTCCAACCGTCTCGTACAAGTATCAATCCATATTATTTAGGCATTAAAATCTTTGAGGATATTGAGGAACGGTACAACAATCCGACGGAAGAGATGAAGCGTCAAGGAGTTGAACCGAATTCAGGGCGTGAAAAAATATTTGAAGTGCGCGAAATTGAATCTGATATTTCCTTTATTCGTAACTATTTAACAAAAGACCTAGTCATGAGAGAAGACATGTATTTATTCCAAAAACAGGGGCGCGACTACAAAATTGTTGATAAAGCTTGGGAAGCTGTTCGCGATCAGCTTGTAAGCATGAGAGTCAACGGAGGATTCCCTTATATTACGGTCAACGACGGTGATTATTTACGAAATGGTGAGCTTTATTTAAAGCATTGGTATGAAGGCATTGAACTAGATGTGAAATATTTAGAAAAAGTACTTCCATATATATACCAGCTATGGGGAAGAAATACCCATATTGAAACAAAATTAGAAAATAAAACAGTTGTCTTTAGCTATGATGGCAAAACAATGCATAAGAAATTTTTGTAAAAAAACAACCTTCTCCTTTTCATAGGGAGAGGTTGTTTTTTTAGCATTATAACTTAAATACAAAACTCGTTTGAAACCGTATTAATTTGTGAATAATCATGCTTGTCAGAGAGCCTAGCACGGCACTTCCGATAATGTCTGAAGGATAATGGTGCCCTACCCAAATTCTAGAAAAGCCTGTAAGGAAAGACAGCCCAAACATGATGAAACCAAGAACACGTTCATAAAGAAAGACGGAAGTCGAAATCGCGAAAACGAGCAATGTGTGCTTACTAGGAAAGGAAGAGTCACGCTTTGAAGGAATGAGGATTCCTACACGTCTCTTCACAAATGGTCGTGGCTTAAAATAAAAAAACTTAATGAAACTATTCAGGATTAGAGTGATAAAGGAAGAGATGACGGCATTTACTGTCATTTTCTTGTATGTCATATTTTTAAACCACATCATAAGTAAAAGAAGGATGTAGACATAACGAATTTTGTTAGAAATGAATATCATCCATTTATCTAATAAAGAAAAACGGCCCGAAAGCATATTGATGGCTCGAAATATGGTTGTATCCAAAAACATCCACCTCCACATTTTTATGTTAATATTCCCATTTTAGATCGGAATATGTCTTACAAGAGCAAGGTCATTTGAAACTTTTAGGAGGTTGTATTCGTTTATTAAGAGGAAAGAGGCCATTTTTTACCAGGAGGGAGTTTTTTGGAGGAAGTATTGAGTATACTGAGCTTTATCGTTGCATTAATCTTCTTTACGTGCAACCACGAATCAGAACTGAAACAGTTAAAGATATGGCAAAAACTTGGATGTCTCTTACTGTTGTTTCTTTATATTGGAATATGCGTTTTTGTTTTTCATTTCATCGGTGGTATGATAAACCGGTACTTAAGCATTGAATGGCTAAGCTACATATTTAAAATTGTTTTAGTTTTCGTAACGATATCAGTTGCTAGTATAGGTTTTCATAAGTCTGTTCATAAGCTGACAAATGGGGTTCTTTTCCCTGAAAATTAGAGGAGGCTGATTCATATCGATGCCAAAATAGAACGGTTAGTTAACTATACGAAAGAAAAGTTCCATTTGAATAACTATTACTTATTTGACTATCAACTGAATAAGCACGTAACGATTTTGAATGAAACCGAGTATACATTGTCAATGGAATGGTTTCCATCTTTCGTGACAACACGTAAGGAAGAAGGGGTGAATCCAGAAGGTACAGCCGTTATTGAGTTGAATGTACATACTGGAAAAGTAAAGAGTGTCATTTTCGTTAAAGAAAAATCGTTTACACCGGAGGTTACGTTTAAAAATCTCCATTTTGACGAAATCATAAAATGGGTAGAGAATGAAACGGGTCTAACATATAAAGAGCATTTTCAGCTCATAAAAAAAGAAAAGAAAAAACTTCAATTTCAAGCTAGCATCGATGGGGTGATCGTATCACCACCTGGTCATATTGAATTTAAATGGGACGAAGAAGGAAAACTTGTAATGTTTTCGATTATTGGAGAATTTCCTTCAAGTAAGAATGTTAGGGAAGAAAGTTATTCACTTACACTTAAAGATATAGAACCCTTAGCAAAAGAACAGTTGAAGTTGATTGAATTTCCGTCTGACGAACTGAAGAAGTTGGTTCCTGTTTATGTAATAGAAGAAATTTATGTCACCAATGATGGCACATCGACGATTTCGTTTGAATTCATTGCGAATAATGGAGATTATTTGGTAATCAATAAAAAGATAGAGTGGTTTTTACCTAGTCAACAAACATTCGATAGGATGGAAATAAATTTACAAGAGACCGTTACAATACAGCAAGCACTCTCCAAACAACCTCATCCGAATGTATTGCCCATATCAAAAGAAGAGAAAAATCAGTGTATAGCTGTTGTGGAGGAGTTTTTGCGCCAAGAGTTTCCAGATGACTCAGGAAAATGGATGCTTAAAACATTACATCGTGAAAGAGGTTACATTCAGGCGACTTTACGAAAGACTAAACAAGATTATCGAGCTTTTCAACGGAAACTATTAGTGATGATTGATCCTGTAACGTTCCAAGCTTTGAATTACATAGATAATAAAACGTTTTTAGAATTTTTCAATAACTATGCCCCTTCTGACCCTTTCGAAATGAATAAAGACCAAGCATACGAACAATTGAAGGAATTCATCGAACTTAAACCAAGATACGTATATGATAAAAAGAAGAAACAGTTTATTTTGTGTGGAAAACTGGACTGTCAATATGGTGTTAATGCCTCAACAGGAGAAGTTATCGCGCTAAATACAATTTGAAGACGTGGCCTATCTCTCGGAACTCGGAATTGAAAGAACTGAGAGACAAGGCTTTTTCTTTTTTATTCATTTATTCTACACTTAACAGGAGTGTCCTTTGGAAACGGCCCATATCCTGTGAATCACAAGTGCCTCACATCAACGATTGAAAAAAGCGTAGCTATTCGCAATATTAATGGTATGTTTTTGAACTAAGACCATTAACTTCTTCTTAACCAAATCATGTAAGCGTTAACAATATTGTCAATATCTCCACCTCTCTTTCCATTAAATGGTGTTATAATAAAGATGAGGAAGGAAAGGTAACATCTTTTCTCCTCAAAAAAGAATCTCTGTTTAGAAGATGTTGCATATAAATGGGGTAGCCATCATATTATTAATTGAAAAGGGTCTGACGATTTTCTTAACTGATTGATTACTTCCCCATAATCTTAAGATAAACGGAGAAATCAAAGTATTTGAGAGGGAGGTGGTTTAAATGTCATTCGCTCACTTTGATGATATTTTCGATGTTTGTTGTGATATGGGTGAAAACGCTGTATTACCGAAATACGATGTAATTAAACCTGAATTACCAATTATAGACGAAGATTTATGGTGGGAAAGAGCTGCGAAGGAAATTCTCCATGAGAAAGAAGAGAAACTGACTTTAGTGTAATAAAAATTTTGAAAGAAAGGAGTAAAAGATGAATTTGCAAAATAAACCTCCTATATACTTCTTAACGATTTTAAACTATAAAGAATAACGTCCCCTAATTATCCAAAAAACAAAGGGTAATAAGGGGATTGTTTTTTTGTTTCAGTTTAAATTCGCTAAAGTGTTAAAGTTTCGATATGGGGATGTTTACGTCTAGCTCCAGCTATCTCTTCATTTCAAATAACCTTACACCGTAAAGGTAAAGAGCACCTTTTCATCGTAAGAACATTTTTGTTTGAGGTTGAGCAAGGTGCTTCCGCTTTTCTTATCCAAACAAGGCGATTGTGTCCCCATTTCTTATTTCTCCCTTAAAAATGAACATAGTATATATGCAAACATTTGATATGATATATTAGAAGAAATAACGAGTAAAGGAAGACGATTGAAGTGAAGTCGTTAATAAAGAAAATGACGATGTTCGCTATCATACTACTTTTTGTGAGTGCATGTAGTGGACAACAAAACAAACAAGAAAAAGTTGAAATTACTGTTTCAGCAGCAGCCAGCTTACAAGAAGCGATGATGGAATTGATAGCAGCCTTTGAAAAAGAATATCCATCTGTAACGGTTCATGTAAACTTCGGAGGATCTGGTGCTTTAAAACAACAAATTTCAAAAGGAGCTCCTGTTGATTTGTTTTTTTCGGCGGGAGAAAAACATATAAACGAACTAGTAGCTGAAGGGTTACTTTCAAAAGAATTAACCATCAATGTGGTGAAAAATCAACTTGCACTCATTGTTTCTGAGGATGTTAAACAAGAAGTAAAAGATTTAAAAGATTTGCAGAAAGTTCAGCAGATTGCAGTTGGCAATCCTGAAACAGTGCCAGCTGGTCAATATGCAAAAGAAGCCCTAGAGCAATCTCGTTTGTGGGAGATATTAAAGACTAAAGTGGTCACTAGTAAAGATGTTCGTCAAGTGTTAACGTATGTTGAAACAGGCAATGTCGATGCAGGGATTGTTTATAAAACGGATGCATTATTAGCGAAAGATGTTATTTCGTCAATTCCGATAAATGAAACACTTCATTCTCCGATTGTTTACCCGCTGGGAGTCGTAAGCACAACAAAGCATGAAGCGGAAGCAAAGCAATTTTTACACTTTATCCAAGAAGAAAAGTCAGTTGAGATCCTAAAAAAATTCGGATTTAGTGAGTTGAACGAAACGTGATAAATGAACAAATTGTAAATCCTATTATACTTTCTTTTAAAGTCGCAGCACTCGCAACAATCTTTGCATTCCTAGTTGGTACATTCATGGGTAAATGGATGTCCAGAAGATCGTTTCCCGGGAAAAATATAGTGGAAACGTTTTTCTTATTGCCCATCGTTTTGCCGCCATCGGTTGTCGGCTTTTTGTTAATGATCGTCTTTGGCAGAAACAGTATCATCGGAAAAGGGATTGAATGGCTATTTCATCAACCTGTTATGTTTACAGCGACAGCTTGTGTTATTGCCTCAACGGTGGTGGCATTCCCACTCATGTATCAATCGGTTAAAACAGGTTTTGAGTCCATTGATTTGAGAATAGAAGAAGCTTCTCGCGTAGATGGGGCGAATGAGTGGCAAACATTTCGATTTATTTCGTTTCCACTGGCCAAAAAAGCCATTTTATCAGGAATTGTCTTAAGTTTTACAAGAGCGTTAGGGGAGTTTGGCGCAACATTAATGTTTGCGGGGAATATTCCAGGTAAAACCCAAACGATCCCAACTGCCATTTACGTGGCAATGGATACGGGAAATATGACGCTCGCATGGACACTCGTTTTAATTATGATCTTAATATCTCTTCTGTTACTTACAACGGTTCAAACAATATCAAGGGAAAAGTGAGAGAAAGACACTTTGTTACATCTTCTGTGGGGCTGTCCGAAAAGTAGTATTTACGCCCCGAATTCTAAAAAAGTAGACATCAAGAATGTTGATTTTACAGCATTCTTGATGTCTTAATTTTGGCGTGGTTTACACAAAAATGGACTTTTTAGACAGCTCCTTTTGTTTTAGGATCAGAATTTATATTTTGAGAAAGTATTCAGGGGTAAATGGACTCTTCGATGTCTAGCTCCAGCGCCTATCCTCTCGAGTCAAAAACGTGACGCCGTAAAGGCAAAAAGCGCCTTTTCATCGCGGGATGATCAAGGCGCTTGCGCTTTTCTTAGTCTTTTGAAAACGGCAAATAGCTCGTTTTTTTAACATTCGATGTTTCAGAAACATAGGCTGCTTCAATGACAGCACTCGGATCCATTTTCAGGACGGTTTCCTTTACTCTTGGGTAAGTAAAACGGTTTGTAATGCAATAAATGATGAGGCGACGTTCATTTGAGTAACCACCAACTGCTTGTAAGTATGTAATGGATAGTTTTAAGTTTGACATTAAATGTTCACCGATTTCTTCGGATTTATCAGAAATAATCATAATCGATTTCCCTTGATTTAAGCCGTCTAATACAAAATCAATCATTTTCGTCACGATATAAAAGATGGCTAATGAAAACATCGCTTGCTCAATGGAAAAAATGAACGCAGCAAATGTAAAGATGACCGCATTAATTGCTAATAAAAATGTACTAATCGGGATTTTAAAATGGTTATGAAACCATACCGCTAACATTTCTGTGCCGTCTATTGCTCCGCCAAACTTTACGACAATTCCAATTCCTAAGCCGACTAACAATCCTCCATAAAGGACTATTAATACATCTGAATCGGTAATAGCCGGAAATGGTGTTAACCAAATTAAGCCGATTGTCGTGACAATATTGGCATACATTGTACGAATGACAAACGGTTTACCAACATCTTTTGCTGTAAAAAGAAGGATTAACATATTTAAAGCGAGAAAAATGATAAAGATTGGTGTTCCAAATAAATGGTTCATCATAATCGCGATAGCGGTAACACCGCCATCTACTAAGCTATTTGGTGCTAATATTAATTCAATACCAACAGCCACGATTAAGGATCCAATGGTTAAGGATATATATTCCAACAACCGATTCACGACATCACCTTCCAAAATCAATCTACTATCATTATATCGAAATTTTTTTTGGATAAAATCAATTTTTAGATTAGGGGCAATGAAGTTGATTAGAAAAATAGATATAACGAAGAAAAAAATGGCTGAACATGTTTTATGTCTACAGAAAAAAGCATATGAAGTGGAAGCGGAATATTTAGGGTCAGAGAAGTTACCGCCACTCCGTGAAACATTAAGCTCTTTGCTGCTTTCTGATGAGCATTTTTACGGATATTTTTTGAATAACGATTTAGTTGGGGCGATTGCTTATGAAAAACAACCTCATATGATTACGATAACAAGAGTCATGATTTCTCCTCTATACTTTCGGAAAGGAATAGCTTCTCATTTAATACAATATCTTTTGAAACTTGAGGGGGATCAAAACGTATACTATGTGACAACAGGTACGAAAAACGTTCCTGCCATCAAATTATATCAAAAATTTCGATTTCAAGAGACAGTTCAATACATGACGAGGGAAGGAATAGCTTTAACGAAGCTGAAACGATTAAAAATGCTGTGAGAGGCAAAAAAGAATGATAATCTAATAATATGGGTAAAATCGTGAATAACGGAATCATTTAGGAGGAAAAATAAGTGTTTAAATCGAAAGTTCATTTTTGGACATTAGAAATTTTACTGCTCGTACTCATTATTTATTTTAGTACGAAAATCACCTTTTTGTTCAAGCCAATTGTCATCTTTGCAACAACATTGTTTTTTCCGATTTTAATCTCGGGGTTTTTATACTTTTTACTTAATCCGGTTGTCGTGTTTTTTGAACGAAGAAGAGTACCGAGGACGCTAGCCATTCTCCTTTTGTACGTTTTGTTTATTAGTGTCGTCTCATTAATTATAGGATCCATTGGACCGACGATTGTGAGCCAGTTTAATGATTTGATTGAAAACATGCCAACGTATATCGCGCAATCTAGAACTGTCATTGAAGATTTGTATCATAGTACATGGTTTCAGTGGGTTGTTTCACAGGAACTTATTTCCTTAGATAAAATCGAAAATACATTAACGAGTTACGTGTCAACGATTACACAAAATGTTTCTCAAGGATTTCAAGTCGTTTTCGGCGTCATCGCAAACATTACATTAATTATCGTAACGGTTCCATTTGTTTTATTTTACATGTTCAAAGATGGAGAAAAATTCCCACAAACAGTCGTAAAATTTTTTCCGAAAGATTATCGTCACGAAGTTCTTCGTATATTGAAAGAAACGGGGGAAACGTTGTCTACGTACATCCGTGGTCAAATGACTGTTTCTTTAGGAGTGGGTATCTTAGTTTTTATTGGATTTGTTTTAATAAAGTTACCGTATGCTTTACTCCTTGCTTTAGTCATTGCGGTGACAAACATTATTCCTTATCTTGGCCCCTTTCTTGGAGCAATCCCGGCTGTTATCGTTGGATTACTTGATTCTCCAGCAAAAGCGTTAATCGTCATTATTGTGATTACGATTGTGCAACAAATTGATGGCAATATTATGTCACCATTAATTATTGGGAAGCGATTAGATACACATCCATTAACGATAATCATTTTACTTCTCGTAGCTGGAAATATTGCAGGTGTACTTGGAATGATTTTAGCTGTCCCAACGTATGCGGTTTCTAAAACAATTATTATCAACTTATATCGTCTTATTCGACTTAGACAAGATATTAAAACAGAGTAATGAAAAGCGCCGAATTATGGCGCTTTTATTCTTAAAATTTAATATTTCTTGCATCTTTTTTCATGAAACCCCAATCTTAAAGATTAGAGCCCAATTTATGAAAGTAAAACCCAATATATGATAATAGGGCCCCAATTATTGAAAGTAACCCCCAATTTATGAAAATGAGCCCCAAATAAAACTGACCATTGAACAAGGCTCTTTCGCTTTTCTTGTACATATCCAAATAAAAAGAATAACTACATACAAAATTTCCGAATTCATTGACAAAATTCCAATTTATGCATACAATACATTCAAACGATTATTTGAACGTTTGATTGAGAGGGGAGTATATGAAAGAAAAAGATGTATGTGAAGTCGTTTGTATTGATTCGGACAAGGTCGAGAAAGTAAAAGAAGAATTAGAGCAAAAGCATCATCAAGATGTGGCCAAAATTTTTAAAGCGTTAGCAGATGAAACGAGAGTGAAGATTGCTTATTCACTCGTTATTGAAGAGGAGCTATGTGTTTGTGATGTGGCAAACGTCGTCGGTTGTTCGAACGCAACAGCATCCCATCATTTGCGATTACTGCGAAATTTAGGGTTAGCAAAATATCGAAAAGAAGGAAAGCTTGCATACTATTCATTAGATGATGATCACGTCCAGCAAATTATTGTTTTAGCTTATACTCATCAAAAGGAGTTGCAATCTCGTGAGTGAAGAAAGAGTTGTTTACCGTGTACAAGGTCTTTCTTGTGCAGGTTGTGCGAAAACATTTGAGAAAAATGTAAGAAGCATTGAAAGTGTGGAAGAAGCGGAAGTGAATTTTGGGGCATCGAAAATTACCGTTTACGGGAAAGCGTCAGTTGCAGAGTTAGAAAAAGCGGGGGCGTTTGACAAGATCAAAATATACCCGGAACATGAGGAACGTCAAGAAGAAAAAGAGCCGTTTTGGAAACGACATCTACAGACCATTCTTTCGGCACTCTTTTTAAGTATCGGATGGGTATTTTCTTTAATGAATGGGGAACAGTCCATTTTGTCAATTGGAGCGTTTTTCACATCGACTCTGATTGGTGGATGGAGGCTGTTTCAAGCAGGACTTCAAAACCTCATTCGACTCCAATTTGATATGAAAACGTTAATGACCATTGCCGTAATCGGTGCGAGCATTATCGGTGAATGGGGTGAAGGGGCAACGGTCGTTCTATTGTTTGCCATCAGTGAAGCATTAGAATCGTACTCGATGGACCGAGCAAGACGTTCGATTCAAACATTAATGGACATTGCTCCGAAGAAAGCGACGATTTTCCGCAGAAATAACGAAATGGTTGTTCATGTCAATGATATTCAAGTCGGGGACATTTTACACGTAAAGCCTGGTGAAAAAATCGCGATGGATGGAGAGGTTTTAGTCGGTTCTGCCACGGTAAATGAAGCGGCTATTACAGGAGAATCAATACCTGTCTTAAAATCAGTAGGCGATGAAGTGTTTGCTGGTACATTGAATGAAGATGGAAATTTAAAAATAAACGTAACGAAAACAGCGAAAGATAATACGATTGCAAAGGTGATTCAACTTGTAGAAGAAGCACAAGCCGAACGAGCTCCTTCTCAAGCCTTTATCGATCGTTTCGCCAAGTACTATACACCGATTATTATGGTTGTTGCCTTACTAGTCGCAATCATTCCACCGATTTTATTTCAAGCCGATTGGCAAACGTGGATTTATCAAGGGTTAGCTGTCCTCGTTGTCGGTTGTCCTTGTGCACTTGTCATTTCAACCCCAGTAGCTGTTGTGACAGCGATTGGAAATGCCGCTCGTAATGGCGTTTTAATGAAAGGTGGTATTTATTTAGAGCAGGCTGGAAAATTACAGGCCATTGCGTTTGATAAAACAGGTACGTTAACTGAAGGTAAACCAAAAGTGACTCATATTGATTTCCTTACAGGAACGATGGAAGACTTAGGGAAGATGGCAGCACTTGAAAACTTGTCACAGCATCCATTAGCGAAGGCAGTCGTCCAATATGCTCACGAACAACATCAACGATATGAAAAGATTGAAGTAATGGATTTCGCCTCAATTACTGGGAAAGGCATTGTCGGTACGATAGAAGGAAAAGAATATGTTCTGGGGAGCCCGAATTTTGTTGAAGAAAAATTAAAGCGGAACTACGCAACGTCTGTACGCTCCATCATCAAAGAAAGACAAGAAGCTGGAAATACCGTTATACTTTTTGCGGATAAAGATCAACTATTACTCGTTGTGTCGATCGCGGATACGGTTCGTCATAACAGCCAGTCCATTATTCATCAATTACACCAATTAGGTGTCAAGCAAACGATTATGTTAACAGGTGATAATCGACATACGGCAAATGCTGTAGCGAAACAGATTGGCGTATTAGAGGTAAAAAGCGAATTACTACCTCATGAAAAAGTTGAGGTGATTAAACAATTAAGAACAAAGTTTGACGATGTTGCGATGGTTGGAGACGGTGTCAATGATGCACCAGCACTAGCGGCATCAACCGTTGGGTTTGCGATGGGAGCATCGGGAACAGATACGGCATTAGAAACAGCGGATGTAGCGTTAATGGGTGATGACTTAAAGAAGCTTCCATTTACGATTCGATTAAGTCGAAAAGCTTTGGCCATTATTAAACAAAACGTCGCCTTTTCCATCGGGATTAAAATTCTTGCACTTCTTCTCGTCGTCCCTGGGTGGTTAACGCTTTGGATTGCAATCTTCGCAGATATGGGAGCAACACTGCTTGTGACGTTGAATGCATTGCGGTTACTTCGCGTGAGAGACATCGCTAAATAAAAAAAGCGCTATCCGAAAAGTAGTATTTACGCCCAAAATTCTAAAAAAGTAGACCTAAAGAATGGTGTAAAATCAACATTCTTTAGGTCTTAATTTTGGCGTGCTTTATCCAATTTAGACTTTTTAGGCAGCCCCTTTATCTAGGATTACTTTTTCTTTTGCTGACTTCTAGCCCGGTTTGCTGCAAGCTCTGCCGCATATTCCTCTTGGGTTTTTCCTTGCTTTTGGCTTTCAGATTGGATTTTTCTAAATTTACGATCATTTAAATTTGGCAACCTTTTCACCTCCTATTATGGACGTCGTTATTTTGTGCTTAAAAAGAAGAAACATTCGTGGAAGGATCGAATTGAAGGTATGAGAGAGATTTTTTGATTTTGTGTATAATTCATTATTGAGTCCTCCTTGGTTCTAAATTAAGGGTCCTTGCGCTGCAGTTTCGGACACCTCGTACTATACTAGGAGGGCTCTTTTTTGTTCAATCCTCAAATTTCTTCATTACAGAAATTTTGGGGTTATCACCAAAAGTCGGGGGTGATAATTTCTATAAAATATGTATTCACCTCAATTCCCTCATTTTTTGCAATATAAATGTTTGCAATGGCTAATAAGTTATGGATTTTGTCACCCCCAAGTGAACCACAAATTAGCTAAAACAATTAGCGAAGTGTCATGGTCACAATTAGAACAATGTTAGAGTACAAATGTAAATGGTACGGAAGCCAGATATGAAGTACTTCCTTCGATCAATAACCAAATTAAACACGCCTTATGGATTATATTTATCAGCTAGATTACATATTAGGATATTGTAAAAAGATAAAATGTTCCTATTTATCTATGAATATGTAAAATTTATACTATAGAGTATGGGGTTGGATGGGAATAATGAACCCTAATGTGTAATCTATTTAGGTGTTTTTTAAGCATTGGCCCAAGACAAATGACCGATATAGATGAGGATATTTTGGAGGGAACAGGGGATTTAAGACTCGAGAATGAATAAAGGGTATTTGAAAGTGAGTGACTACATTTGATGAACGAAGACTTAAAAAAGAAATTAAAAGCGTTGGCCATGGAAAAAGTGGAAAAGATTACTGGTTCCTTGGACAAGGAAAAGCAAATTGAATTCGGATTCATGATAAAAGATTTTTTTGATCTGTTCCTTGAAGATTTATCGGTTTTACAAGATTTATACCGCGCCTATAAAAAGTACATCCCATCGTTAGCCTTACATACTCACCATGGTGAACTATTCTATCAAAACGAAATGGACGTTTATACGATTCAATTTTTAGAGAAAAAATTTTCGGTACATGAAGAGGCTTATGCGGATTTGCTAGCTTACTCGATCGAGATGATGAGAGATGTATTGCCGTTAGGCTCTGTTGTTGAATTAGATCCGACTTATTTTAACCTCGAACAGCAAGGGGAGTCACCGGTGAAAATTGTCATAACTGGCCGGTTTATTGCCCAAAAGGGTTATAACGCTTATTTCCCGTATACAGGGATCGTCTACCCGGTCGGATTAATGAAGCCCGGTGCGCAAATTCATTTTACTCCATCATTAATTAAAAAGGTCATTCATCACGGATTTAAAGATGAAACAGAAGAAGCGTATCAATTTTTAATTAAAAAAGAGTTTATTTTAGATAAAGAGATGAAGTCCATTGAGTTTTCCGATGCTGACATGAAGAAGCTTCAAGAAGAACGATCAGTGATAAAAGAAGGTGACCGTAATGGGATTATACGATGATGAGTTTTGTCATAATATCGTTTATGGAACCTGGGATTTAGGAGTTATCCATCATTTACGGGATGCACTTCATGAAATTAAGAAAAATTTTGAGGAGATGGACCTTGAAAATGCATCGGTTGAACAAGAAATGGAAGAGATCATCGATCAAATGGTAACGGAATTAAGCGAGTTAATAGAGACGATTCAATCCGTTCACTTTAGCTAAATTCAAAAAGAAGGGATGATCCATAGCTTGGCTGCACCAACCATAAAAATCGATACGAACGAACTTCAAATGGTTTTAAATAAACTCGATACGGCGATGGATGAATTTACGAGTTATACGACAACGTTTCGAGAAAATACGAGAAATCAATTAAAAGGTTTTCATTCAGACTTCATCGATCAAGTAGATGCTTTGTTAGACAACATGAACGATGATATCAATACGGATTTATTGAAAACGATCAATAAGATTCATCAAGCAGGAGAAGAATTGCTGAAAAACATGAAAAATGCAGACGAAGGACTAGGTGAATCGATCAGGGGTGCACGTGAATGAAACGGGACTTAAAAATTAATTACGGCATCCTTGATAACATTATTGAACAGCTCTATACATACAAAAATGCGCTAGAAAACATGGAAGATTCCCTTTCGGATATTGCCGTCTTTATTGACAACAGCGAAGGAGAAAGCATTGAGGCATGGGATGAACTCCTCAAACATTCAAAGAAAAATATAAAAAGCTATAAAGCACAAATCAAAGATCTTTTATCCTTATTTGAAGGGTATGTCGCCGCTACGACAGAGCGTATCACACCGATTGCCAGAGATGCGATGATGAGAGTGGATCGAAATGACATTTGGGCGAATTTAAGTCAAATAGAGTCTGGGATCATAGGCAATGTCACGAAAGCTGCTACGAGAGCTGGTGAATCTCCCTCCATCTTCTCTTTTCGCTTGACGGAACCGACGGACGAGGAAAAAGAAAGAAGCCGTCAAAATAAAGAAAGGTTAGAGAGAATCCGTCAAAAAATCGAATCGTCCAAGAAAAAGCTGGAGAGGAAAATGGAGGAACTGTGGGACGTGTACGATTCGAAAGTCGTCCAATTTGAGAACGCGGATGATGACTATCATCATAAAGCAGCCCAAATAAAAGGTAAGTATACGAACTTTTTTGAAGGGGTATGGGATACTGTCGAAACTGTTTCAGAAGGCGCAAGGGACCTAGTAAAAGGAATCGTCGTTAGGGTTTATGAAATCGTTGTAGGAGTCGTCACGATCGTCGCAGACCTAGGGGTGGTTACCCTATCCGGGGCGATTCCGGACATCATCGAACCCGACTTTCTAAAAAATGAAGCAAATGAAACCATTGATGAATACACACAAACTGCTCTACAATTCATAACAAACCCAGTAAGTGTCGCCGAATCCTTCGCCCAATCCATAACAGACTCCGTAGAACATAACGGAATGATGTATGCAACAGGAAACATCTTGCCAAGCTTCATATCCGGAGTTGGCGCCACCAAAGGACTAAAAGCGGTTTCGAAAGTAAAAGGTGTCACGAAAGCTAAAAGCCCATCAAAAGTAGCAGGAAATCTCAAAGTCAACCTGAAAAAAGTTTATCCATACAGCCAAAAATATATCACGAATAAACTCACCCAAGCCAAGGTAGCCTTAAATTCATTACGTCACAATATCGGCAAAACAAAAGTTCCGGTTACCGTGGCAAAAGAAAGATACGTAACACCTGAGGGAATCGGAGTAAACAAATATACCCTTAAAACGAAACAACTGAATGAAATTAGTCCGCAAATGTTCTCGGTTTCTAAGAGTGACAGAGTAAAAACTAAGGGTATTGGAGGTAAAGGTGAACAAGTTTTAGATAAAGTCAAGACATATGAACAAGCATTAAATAAAGCACTAGACTTAGTAGGGGATTTAGGTCCAAATTCAAAGCCTTATATAGGAACTCTTAAGTCAAGTGCTGGGTATGGTCAAGTTGTTGGTAGACAGTCTGCAGACGGAAAAGTAAGATGGAGATTAGATTATGATCCAAACAAAGGGACACATATTAATATTGAAGATTTTCGAAATGGTAAAGGGGCTAATGCCCGGAAAATCGCTATCCCGTTTGAGGGGAACGAAAGGACCTTTAAATCTTTATTAAAACATTTAAATAGATAAGGAGAATTTGGATGAGTTTATTTGCTGAGTGTATTGAAGCTTTAGGTGAGGATGTACATGTCTTATCTGAATGTAATAGAGAGCAAGTATTACGCAATTTTGAAAGTTTTTTTCCATTTGCTGAGTGGGGGCGTATTGAATGGGAAAAAGTGTCTAATCATGCTGAAGTGAATACAGTTGATGAAGTAATCTCCTTTTTACACCAAAACATGGACGAATACAGCAATGTTGTTTATGTAATTTGGGACGAAGGGACATTACCATTAATTCAAACTACTTTAGATAAAGTATTTGAAGTTATAGATGACGTTACTGCTGTAAGTTTTGATACATGGATATTTTCACCTACTTCAGGTTATGTTATTGAAATATTTCATGATGGTGAAGTAAGAGTAGGATTAAAGTAAAATTGATTTAACCCTCAGTATAGAATTAATACTCCTCTTGTGAGGGCTTTTTTAGTGACGGAGTTCCTGATAAATAACTTTTAATGCAGAATTTTGAAATAATCCTTTAAACTCAATACAGTATTTTTTTTCATTTACATAGACGTATAACTACTTTAAACTGTATACCCTATCTTCAAATTGGTCGCGAAGATAGTATTCCTACAGACAAAATTTATGACTGGGGGAAATTGGTAGATGGGCAGATCCCCGATCTTGTGATGCGGGTATTGGTATACTCTACTATAATAACTGAATAATTGATTGATAAAATGTGAATGGATGACCATTATCTTCATCCCATTAATCTCAAGATACTTAGAGGATGTCCGAAAAGGAGTATTTACGGCCCAAAATCTAAAAAAGGGAGACCCAAAGAATGTTCATTTTACAAGCATTCTTTGGGTCTTAATGTTTAGTGACAATAAAGTCATTTAACGCACTTCCGAAAGAAGTCTCCCTCTTCAAGCGTGTGAAGGGCGTAGCCCAACGGTAAGGGGGAGATGAATTTCGGTTGGGCGAAAGCCCAAAGACTTTTTTATTTTGTCTTTTTTCTCAATATGGTATAATCAGTCTTATAAAGAATAAGGATTGATATAACAATGAAATTAGATAGTAACAATCATTCAGTGTTCTTAATGTATTACCACCTTGTATTAGTTGTGAAGTATCGAAGGAAAGTAATAGATGATACGATTTCAGACTATGCAAAAGATAAATTTGTGTCGTTGAGTGAAAAATACAACATCACATTAGTCGAATGGAACCACGATATTGACCATATTCATATTTTGTTCAAAGCACAACCTAACAGTGAACTATCGAAATTCATCAACGCTTATAAAAGTGCCAGTTCAAGACTTATCAAAAAGGATTTTCCTCATGTTCGTAAAAAGTTATGGAAAGAAATGTTTTGGTCAAGAAGTTTTTGTTTGTTGACGACTGGCGGCTCACCTATTGAAGTGGTGAAAAAATATATTGAAAATCAAGGGTTAAAGTGAGGTGATTTGATATGACTAAACAAAATAAAGCGTACAAGTTTAGAATTTATCCAACAGATGAACAGGCTTCGGTTATACGCAAAACTTTCGGTTGTGTTCGCTTTGTCTATAACAAAATGTTGGCAGAGCGAAAAGAAACGTATGAACGTCTAAAAGACGATAAAGAAGCGTTGAAGAAGCTAAAACACCCTACTCCTGCTAAATATAAAAAAGAATTTGAATGGCTAAAGGAAGTAGACTCTTTAGCGTTAGCAAACGCTCAACTAAACTTAGATAAAGCATACAAAGCCTTCTTCAAAGGGAATGCCAAGTTTCCAAAGTTCAAAAGTAAGCGACACAAACAAAGCTACACAACCAATGTTGTTAATGGGAACATTCAATTGTTGGATGGTCATATCAAATTACCTAAATTGAAATGGGTCAAAATCAAGCAACATAGGGAGATACCTTTTGAACACAAAATCAAATCCTGTACCCTATCAATGACTTCATCAGGAAAATACTATATATCTATTCTGGCAGAGTACGAGATGGAGATTGAAAGCAAGAAAATCGAAAAAGTAGTGGGGTTAGATTTTACGATGGATGGGTTGTTTGTCGATAGTGAGGGTAAGAAAGCCAATTACCCTAAGTTTTATCGACAAATGCTTGAGAAATTAGTAAAAGAACAGCGCAAACTATCTCGTAAGAAGAAAGGTTCTTCTAATTGGCATAAACAACGTATTCGAGTAGCTAAAGTTCAAGAGAAAGTCGCCAATCAACGAAAGAATTTCCTTCATCATAAATCAAAAGAATTAGTAACAAAATATGATGCTGTTGTGATTGAAGATTTGGATATGAAAGGCATGTCACAAGCACTTAAATTCGGTAAAAGCGTATCTGATAATGGTTGGGGAATGTTCACTTCTTTCTTGCAGTACAAACTAAATGAACAAGGGAAACAACTTGTCAAAATAGATAAATGGTTCCCTTCTACAAGAACGTGTTCGAAATGCGGTTCAGTAAAAGAAATCAAATTATCAGAACGTACTTATCAATGTACTTGTGGACTAAATCTTGATAGAGATTACAATTCAGCACTCAACATCAAAAAAGAAGGTATTCGCTTATTATCAAGCGCCTAATAAAATATAAACTCTTGGAACAAGAGGGTTAGCTTGGTCAATTTCGTCAGCTACCAAAAGTGGCGATTACCCAAGAAGCCCCCACTTCAAGCAACCCGTAAGGGGGCTAAGTGGTGGGTAGTTCACAAAACGGTAGAATGCGGGTTTATGCGATCACTTTTAAACAACTTTATTATTTTTTAAACGACTTTATTGTAAATTAAACAACTTTATTGTCATTCGACACTTAAATTTGGATTTTTTTCCTAATATAGACTTTTTAGGATCATCATCAAAAGTCGGGGTTGACAAACTAGCACCCTGTTTCTAGGCGGATACGCAAGAATAAATGTTTATCATTTCGATAGCCATATCCTCTCCGTTTGATGAGTTTTATTTTATTATTTGTCCCTTCCATTATCCCGGTTGATAAAGTCGATAAAATGGTATCGAGTATGGCTCTCTCACGGGAAACAAAGGTTTTCACGATGCTTGAAACGGCACCACATGCATGAAATTGAAAACGTTTTGTCCAATCAGAAAATCTTCTTTTCGCTTGTGGAAATGTTTT
>NZ_JAKZKS010000012.1 GCF_022808615.1 Bacillus sp. FJAT-47783 | reverse complement strand
GCCCAACGATTAGCAACCTACTGATGATGATAAGGAACACGTTGGTAAGCCGTATGCCTTAATAGGGCACGTACGGTTTGATGAGGGGGTAGCCTTGAAAGAGGTTACCCTACTCTATATACACCAAAATTTATATTATTTAGATAAAGTTTTCTCGGATGAATGGAGTCTTCGCTGTCCAGCAAAAACCGCCTTTTCGTCGAAAGAACATTTTGTCTGAGGCTACTGATCAAGCCGCCCTGCGCTTTTGTTAGGATTTAACGAGTATAAGTTCCCACTGATAATGGAAACACATGAATGCTCACCGCATATAAATATAACAATAACTCCAATCTTCAATAAATCATGTAATTTATCATTTTTAGTACATATTTAAAAAAGTCCGCATAGAATGAACTAGAAGGACTTATGAGTTTATTCATCATGGCAACCGATTCGTGAGTGACACACATACAAAATTCATAAACTGAAGATTGTTTTGAGGAGGGAATGCTTACTATGTCTGAATTCAGAGAAATTATTACAAAAGCCGTTATCGCCAAAGGGAGAAAATTTACGCAATCGACACATACGGTTTCACCTGGAAGAAAACCGGCAAGCATCTTAGGTGGATGGATTATTAACCATAAATATGATGCGCGCAAAAAAGGAAAAGCGGTTGAAATCGCTGGAAGCTACGATATTAACGTGTGGTATTCCTTTAATGACAATACAAAAACAGAAGTCGTAACAGAAACCGCTAAGTACAACGATATCTTAAAATTAAGATATAAAGATGACAACTATTTAGATGATGATCATGAAGTTGTTGCCCGTGTATTACAACAGCCAAATTGTTTAGAAGTGACCATTTCGCCAAGTGGTGAAAATATTGTCGTTCAAGTAGAACGTGAATTTTTAGCAGAGGTTATTGGTGAAACAAAAGTAGCGGTGTCGGTGAATCCTGAAGGCTTATCAACAGAAGATGACGACTGGGACGATTGGGAAGAAGAATTAGAAGAAGAGATTGAAGATTTAGATCCAGAAATGATTTTGGATGAACCGGAAGAGTAAAAAATGCTAGGAAGTTAATCTTCCTAGTTTTTTCTTTTTCTTACATATATGTCTTCCTCCTGCATTTTAACCGTTATCTCACTCTTAATGGGCGGAAGACCCTCTCAAGGATTTGTTGAAATATAAAAAAGGTAGGTAGGGCAACGAACAATTAGTGGGAGATGAAAAAACCTCACTGATTGAAGTTTCACTTTATGTTATAATATAGTTTGTTTTCAGTAGAGATGAACTTAGATTGATAAAGTTGGGGGATTTATATGGCAACATATACGCCGATGATACAACAATATTTGAACATCAAGGCAGACTATCAGGATGCCTTTTTATTTTTTCGTTTAGGAGATTTTTACGAAATGTTTTTTGATGATGCGCTAAAGGCATCTCAAGAATTAGAAATAACGTTAACAAGTCGAGACGGGGGCGGAAAAGAACGGATACCGATGTGTGGTGTTCCGTATCATTCTGCTGCTAGTTATATTGAGCAATTAATTGAAAAAGGATACAAAGTGGCGATTTGTGAACAAACCGAAGATCCGAAACAAGCAAAAGGGGTTGTCAAAAGGGAAGTTGTCAGGCTTATTACGCCAGGTACAGTCATGAACGGGAAGGGGATTGACGAGAAAGAAAACAACTTTATTGCAGCGATTGAAGTTTTTGAAGCAGCCATTGGCTTGGCCTTTACAGATTTAACGACAGGTGAATCCAAGGTTACATTATTGCGAAATATTGAAGAAGTCGTTACCGAATTATATTCCCATCAAGTTCGCGAAGTTGTCGTTAATAACGATTTTCCAGAATCGTTTAAAAAGAAAATAGTCGAACGTTGTCTCGTTACGTTTTCAACTGAAACAAACCAGGAGAAAATAAAACCTTTTAATCAGCTTATTTCTCACCTTCATGATGAGCGTTTAAAAGAAGCATTTGTAAAGCTTTATGCTTATTTACATCGGACGCAAAAACAGCGTTTAGATCATTTGCAAAAGGTTGAGTATTACCAACTTCATAACTTCTTGAAAATGGATTTGTATTCAAAGCGTAATCTTGAAATAACCGAAACGATTCGAACAAAAGGGAAAAAAGGTTCCCTATTATGGTTATTAGATGAAACGAAAACGGCCATGGGGGGGCGATTGCTAAAGAAATGGATCGATCACCCATTATTGGATAAAGACGAAATTGAACGACGTCAACAAATGGTAGAAACATTCATCACCTATTATTTCGAACGCGAAGAATTACGTGAGCTATTAAAAGAAGTTTACGATTTAGAACGCTTAGCCGGACGAGTTGCTTTCGGAAGTGCAAATGCTCGTGATTTAATTCAATTGAAAAAATCATTACAAAAAGTACCCGAAATGATCCGGATTATTTCATCTTTTGATAATGACTATTCGAAGCAGATTGGAGAAGAAATGGATACGTGCGCGGATTTGTCCAATTTATTAGAAGAAGCGCTCTTGGAACATCCACCGCTTTCAGTTAAAGAAGGAAACATTATTCGAGACGGGTATAATGAGAAGCTTGATCAATACCGTGATGCGAGTCAAAACGGAAAACGTTGGATTGCAGAATTAGAACAACAGGAACGATTGGAGACAGGAATTAAATCATTAAAGGTCGGCTTTAACAAAGTGTTCGGTTATTATATAGAAGTAACGAAAGCGAATTTACATCTCTTACCAGAGGGGCGTTATGAGCGAAAGCAAACACTTGCCAATGCCGAACGATACGTTACACCTGAATTAAAAGAAAAAGAAGCGCTTATATTAGAAGCGGAAGAAAAAAGTGTGGAGCTCGAATACGAACTCTTTGTCCAAATTCGTGAACAAGTGAAACACTACATTCAAAGCTTGCAATTGTTAGCGAAAAAAATAAGTGAATTGGATGTATTGCAATGCTTTGCTGTAATCAGTGAGGAGAGGCATTATACGAAGCCCATCTTTTCAGAAAACGAATTGTTTATCCAAGACGGGCGTCATCCAGTAGTCGAAAAAGTAATGGAATCACAAGAATACGTCCCGAATGATTGTTACATGAAGGAAGAACGAAATTTATTGTTAATTACAGGTCCAAATATGTCTGGGAAAAGTACGTATATGAGACAAATCGCGTTAACCGCCATTTTAGCACAAATTGGATGCTTTGTTCCGGCAAAGGAAGCGGTACTACCTATTTTCGATCAAATTTTTACACGAATTGGGGCAGCGGACGATTTAGTCTCTGGTCAAAGTACATTTATGGTGGAAATGTTGGAAGCGAAAAATGCCATCGATAATGCGACATCGAAAAGCCTAATATTATTTGATGAAATTGGTAGAGGAACATCCACATATGATGGGATGGCACTTGCCCAAGCGATGATTGAATACATTCATGACTACATCGGGGCGAAAACGTTATTTTCCACTCACTATCATGAATTAACGATACTTGAAAAAGAACTTCGTCATTTACAAAATGTTCACGTTAGCGCGGTCGAGGAAAATGGAAAAGTTGTATTTCTTCATAAAGTAAAAGAAGGTGCAGCGGATAAAAGTTACGGGATCCATGTTGCGCAGCTCGCACAGCTTCCGCATAAAGTTATTGAACGGGCCAAACATTTATTACAACAATTTGAAGAAGGAAGCCATTCACTCGTGAAAGAGCAGCATGAAAAGGAAAAGCAAACGTTTTTGATAAAAGAAGAGCAAACCGCAAACGATCAAGTAAAAATAGAGAAAGAGGCGCAGCTATCGTTTTTTGAAGAGCCGAAAACGGTGAAAAAAGGAAAAGATCGTATGCTAGGAACACGAGAAAAGGAAGTCATTGAACAAATCGGAAAACTTGATTTACTTGATATGACACCACTTGACGCAATGAATGAATTGTACAAAATTCAAAAGAAGCTTAAAAAAGAGGTGTAATTATGGGGAAGATCATCCGTTTAGATGATCAGCTTTCGAATAAAATTGCAGCAGGGGAAGTGGTGGAGCGCCCCGCATCTGTTGTAAAAGAGTTAGTAGAAAATGCGATAGACGCAAACGCGACCGTTATCGAAATCGAAGTAGAAGAGGCAGGGTTAAGCAAAATTCGAATTATCGATAACGGGGACGGAATTGAACGGGATGATTGTTTAAATGCTTTCCATCGACATGCGACGAGCAAAATAAAAGATGAAAATGATCTTTTTCGGATACGAACACTAGGGTTTAGAGGCGAAGCGTTGCCTAGTATCGCTTCTGTTTCACATCTTGAAATGAAAACGAGTACGGGTGATGGACCTGGAACAAGGCTTGTATTAAATGGTGGAATCGTCGAAACAGAAGAGCCGTTTGCTAGCCGGAAAGGAACAGATATTACGGTCACCCATTTATTTTTCAATACACCAGCACGATTAAAATATATGAAAACCGTCCATACCGAACTCGGTAACATTTCGGATGTCGTAAATCGTTTAGCCCTTGCTCATCCAGACATCTCAATGAAATTAAGTCATAACGGAAAACGACTTCTATATACGAACGGTCAAGGAGATGTTCGCCATGTTATAGCAGCGATTTATGGGATGGCGGTGGCAAAAAAGATGGTGCCGCTTCATTTGAGTTCCCTTGATTTTGAAGTGAAAGGATTTATTTCGTATCCGGAAGTGACAAGAGCATCACGAAACTATATTTCAACCATTTTGAACGGTCGATATGTGAAAAACTTTCCGCTTGTTAAAGCTTTGTTGGACGGCTATCACACACTCCTGCCGATTGGCAGGTATCCAATTGCGCTTCTACAAATTACGATGGATCCAATTTTAGTTGATGTGAATGTTCATCCATCCAAACTAGAAGTCCGGATAAGTAAAGAAGCGGAATTATATGAACTATTATCAAATGGAGTTAAAAACGTATTTATAGAAAAACAATTAATTCCAGAAGTGAAAGTAGCGAGCCCGAAGAAAAAAGAAGAAAGTGAACAGCAAAAGCTTGAATTTCACCACGATGTGATGAAGGAACAAAAAGTATTTCCTGCCCAAGAACTAAAGATCGAAAAGAAATCATATATAGAACCGAAAGAGGAAAAGCCCCCATACGAAAAACAAGAGTTAAGACAAGGTGGAGAAAGAGAAGGGATAGCTTCTTCGGTTATTTACGAACAATTGGAAGAAGAAGAGGTCAAAGACGATTCCTTCATTGAATCAGCTACAGAAAGCGAAATGGTTTATGCAAAAGAGGATTCACCGCCGGAAAAAGAAGAGAAAGAAAGTCGGGTACCAACAATGTACCCGATTGGGCAAATGCACGGTACGTATATTTTAGCTCAAAATGAAAAGGGGCTTTACATTATTGATCAACACGCCGCACAGGAACGAATTAAATATGAATATTACCGTGAAAAGGTAGGAGAAGTAGCTGATGAGGTGCAAGAACTATTAGTTCCAATGACCTTCACCTATTCCACGGATGAAGCGTTAATTATTGATGCGCATTTAGAGGAACTTAAAAAGGTCGGTGTCTTCCTAGAAGAATTTGGTCGTAATAGTTACATCGTTCGGAGTCATCCAACTTGGTTTCCAAAAGGAAAAGAGCAAGAAGTAATTGAAGAAATCATTCAACAAGTGCTAGATGATAAAAGAGTAAGCATAAAAAAACTTCGAGAAGAAGCGGCGATTATGATGAGTTGTAAAGGCTCGATAAAAGCGAATCATCATTTGCGTCATGATGAAATATTTGCTTTACTTGAGTCTTTACGGCATTCAAGTGATCCGTTTACATGCCCACACGGCCGGCCAATTATCATACACTATTCAACATATGAAATGGAGAAAATGTTCAAACGCGTCATGTAGGTAAAATCCTGACAAAGCCAATTACTATTGGTTTTGTCAGGATTTTTATTATGTGGGTTGCACGTTTTTCGTAGGCTTACTGATTATTTTCAAAACTTGCGGGATTTTTTCATAGATTTGCGGCCAATTTTCAAGACTTGCGCGAAAATGAACCAAACTTGCGGAGACACTATTTTGTCATGTTCAAGTCGCCGCTTCTGTTTTGTTATAAATAGAATGCTTTTCTTGTAAAAAGCGTATGAAAAATCGGAAATAGGGGATAATGTATTGGTGTTTTCCTGTTAAACATGATAGGATGAATACGTACATTTTTGTAAATCGAAAGAGTGGTTTCATGGTAAATGAAAAGGAAAACGTCATCGTAATGATTGGTCCAACAGCAGTTGGAAAAACAAAGTTAAGTATTGAGCTGGCAAAAAAGATAAATGGCGAAATCATTAGTGGCGATTCCATGCAAATTTATAAAGGAATGGATATTGGAACAGCTAAAATTAAGCGTGATGAAATGGAAGGAATTCCCCACCATTTAATTGATATTAAAGAACCGACCGAATCCTTTTCGGTTGCACAATTTCAAGCGTTGGTTCGTCCTCTTATTACTGAGATTTCAAACCGTGGTAAAGTGCCGATGATTGTTGGTGGTACGGGTCTTTACATCCAATCCGTCATCTACGACTACAAATTTACGGAATCCAATACAAATGAAGCGCTTCGAATAGAGTTAGAAAAGAAAGTAGAGTCGGTTGGAAGACTTTCGCTATATGAACAATTAAAAAAAGTTGATCCCGTTTCTGCTCAAAAAATCCACCCAAACAACGTTCGCCGAGTCATTCGGGCATTAGAAATATATTATGATACAGGGAAGAAAATGAGTGAAATTGAGGAAACGAATCAACATGATCCAATCTACAATGTTGCGTTAATTGGGTTAACGATGGATCGCTCCATATTATATAAACGAATCAATGAACGAGTCGATCTCATGGTTGAAGAAGGACTTGTAGAAGAAGTAAAATGCTTATATGATCAAGGACTTCGCGATTGCCAGTCGATACAAGCTATCGGATACAAAGAATTGTATGATTATTTCAATGGGAATCAAACACTTGATGAAGCGATTGAAGCATTAAAACAAAATTCACGTCGCTATGCGAAACGTCAATTAACATGGTTTCGTAACAAAATGGATGTGAAGTGGTTTGATATGACTCCCCCGATAACGCTTGATGAGAAGTTGAATGAAATTTTTCAATATGTAGCAGGAAAGTTTTACGTTAAAGAGAATTAAATACATATAGAGAATAGAGGAGGACGAAATGATGAAACAACCAATTAATATCCAAGATCAGTTTTTAAACCAATTACGAAAAGATGGTACATTTGTGACTGTATTTTTACTAAATGGATTCCAACTCCGAGGTCAAGTAAAAGCATTCGATAATTTCACGGTTATGCTCGAAACAGAAGGGAAACAGCAGTTAATTTACAAACATGCGATCTCAACATTTGCTCCACAAAAGAATATTCAAATCGAATTTGAATAATATGAAAATAAAGCTGAAAGACAACGTGCTTTCAGCTTTTTATATTTGAGCTTTTTTAAAAAACATCATAGTTGATATATAGATTCCTTTAACATTTTTTTCTGTGTTAACATCGTTTTTAAAAAAGTCCTGTTAAAAAAAGAAGGTTTGTCCTCAGCTTGAACGTGCATAAATATCAATAATGAATATTTCTTGGGAAAGCGCAATATTCAACATTTTCCTTTTGATTGCTACAGAGACCACCAAGACATTGTCTGCCAATGATAAAGTTCAACTAACATTCAGTGGGGGTTTTTTCATCCCCCACTGAATGTTAGTTGAACCAATCGGACCTTTACAGGCAGTTGTCCCCCACCTACCTTCTTTGCTTTACGACAGTATCTTGAGGTGGGGGTCATACTGTCCGTTAAGAGTGGGATATACAATGTCGAATGAGAAGGTGAGGTGAGCTCGGTGGATCAAGCAGTGACTTTTAAAAATAATGGACAAATGAATATTGTATTGAATAATCAAAGCCATGTGAAATCTACTCCGAAAACAGAACAGCCTGCAACATATGAAATCACCATACCGAAAACGAAGGTTAAGCACGATATATTAATTCAAATTGAAAAGGAAATGAGCTCTCTAGTTGGTATGGAAGAAATGAAAAAAATGATTAAAGAAATTTACGCATGGATTTATGTGAATAAAAAACGTGAAGAAAAGGGATTGAAAGCTGGGAAACAAGCACTTCATATGATGTTTAAAGGAAATCCGGGCACTGGAAAAACGACAATCGCTCGGTTAATTGGAAAGCTTTTTTTTCAAATGAATGTATTAACAAAAGGACATTTAATTGAAGCAGAACGTGCAGACTTAGTTGGAGAATATATTGGGCATACAGCGCAAAAAACGAGGGATTTAATTAAAAAAGCATTAGGAGGTATTTTATTCATTGATGAGGCGTACTCATTAGCGAGAGGTGGAGAAAAAGATTTTGGAAAAGAAGCGATCGATACACTTGTTAAGCATATGGAGGATAAACAACATGAATTTGTTTTGATTCTTGCAGGATATCCGAGGGAAATGGAACAATTCCTTTCGTTAAACCCTGGTCTTAAGTCACGATTTCCCATTGTGATGGAATTTCCTGATTATTCCGTAGCAGAACTGATGGAAATTGCATCGTTAATGGTAAATGAAAAAGAATATCAGTTTCATTGTGATGCGAAGCGGAAATTACAAGATCAATTGATGAAAATAAAACAAGAAACGCCCCCCGCAAAGTTTTCAAATGGAAGGTTTGTGCGGAATATTATTGAAAAATCGATCCGTGCACAGGCGATGCGTTTATTACTAAATGATCAATATACGAAAGAAGACTTAGTGACGATTAAAAGTGAAGATTTAACGTTTTAACCTGTCACGTTTGCTCAATCGCTAGTTCATAATGAAAGGATAGATTAGCTTTTATTTTAGCAAATCTATCCTTTCATTTGCTTCGTTGTTTCGTTTGAATGAACAGTTCGATTCGGAAGCTTCCAATTAAATGTATAGCTTAATATGCGTAAGATGACGATGATCGCAAATAGAGCATATAATTCATGGGGTGTATGGGCGATTTTAAAACCGATTGCAAGACCAGCAAGAACGGCCCAAACAGCATAAATTTCTTCGCGTAAAACGAGCGGCTTCCGTTGTGCTAATAAGTCACGAACAATTCCACCGCCTGTTCCGGTTAAAACCGCGGCAACAATGGCTGCGCTAATTGGATGGTTCATTTCAACAGCATAGAGCGCTCCTTGTATCGCAAATGCTGATAAACCGATCGCATCTGTGAAATTCCCCCATATACGCCAATGCCTTAAGGAGTGATTCGGAAACAAAAAGACAATTGTCATTGAGGCTAATGCTATATGGAAAAGCATTCCTTGTTCCCAAAAAGCTGAAACAGGAACCCCGATTAATAAGTTACGAATGGCTCCTCCGCCAAAAGCCGTTACAGTACCTAAAATGTAAACGCCGAAAATATCATATTCTTCTTCCATCGCAATAATAGCACCACTAATAGCGAAGGCGATCGTTCCAATGATGTTAAAAACTTCCCATGTCATTCGTTAGTCCCCTTTTAATTTGATACTATTTTAGCCTTAATGATTTTACCATCATTTTATCGATTTGTAACCGGTTTTCGTTTCTATTTTTCTTTGGAATTAGATGCGATTTGAGCGCTAGATGAAAAGATTGATATTTGTTATGATTAATGTGTTTCACGATTTGAAGGATGAAGGATGGATGAATTTGACTGATATGAACAAAACAGAGATGGAACATGTCATCCTAGTAGGATGCCAACTTCCATTTATAGATGATGACCGATTTCATTACTCGATGGATGAATTAAAGTCGCTTACAAAGACAGCTGGTGGTGAGGTCATTGCAACGCTAACCCAAAAACGTGATAAGAAAGAATCATCTACATATATAGGAAAAGGCAAAACGGAAGAATTAAGAGCATTAGTTGAAGAAATAGACGCTAAAACAATTATTTTTAATGATGAATTAACGCCGAGCCAATTAAGAAATTTAGTAAGGCTTTTAGAAGTAAAAGTCATTGACCGGACACAGCTCATCTTAGATATTTTCGCAAAACGTGCTCGCTCACGAGAAGGAAAGCTTCAAGTTGAGCTTGCTCAACTTGAATATTTATTACCAAGATTAGCTGGACAAGGAATAAACCTTTCTAGACAAGGTGGGGGAATTGGGACAAGAGGACCTGGGGAAACGCAATTAGAAACAGATAGACGTCACATTCATAATCGTATTTACGATATTAAAAAGCAACTTTCGACGATCGTTTCACACCGTGAGCGTTATCGAAAAAGAAGGAAAAGAAATCAAATTTTGCAACTTTCGTTAGTGGGCTATACAAATGCTGGGAAATCAACGCTGTTTAATCGGTTAACGAATGCAGAAACATTTGAAGAAAATTTATTATTCGCTACGTTAGACCCGTTAACAAGGAAAATGAGTATTCCGTCTGGGTTAGAAGTGCTCATAACGGATACCGTTGGCTTTATACAAGATCTTCCGACAACACTTGTTGCTGCATTTCGATCGACATTGGAAGAAGTGAAAGAAGCAGATCTTATCTTACACGTCGTGGACAGTTCAAATCCGGACTATGAATCACATGAAAATACCGTTTATCAGCTTTTAGAAGACCTTGAAGTAAACGACGTTCCTATAGTAACCGTATATAATAAAAAGGATCAGCAATTAGCTGATTTTGTCCCAACATCACAAGGGGAATGTATTCAAGTTAGTGCATTTAATGAAAAGGATCTCGCCCGTCTAAAAGTGGAAATTCAACAGCAATTAGAAAAAGAGATGATCCCTTATTCAGTTACGGTTCCGGTAACAGAAGGAAAATGGATCGTTCAATTAAAAAAAGACTCGATTGTACATGAACTAATGTATGAAGAAGAGTCCAATCACTATCGGATGAAGGGACTCATTTCAATCGATCACCCACTTCAATCTATTGTAAAAAAATTTAACATATAGAAAGGGACAGCAAGATGTATCAAAACTTACGTCACGGACAAAAATTATCAAGCATAGCAAAAAACGTAGAAGAAAAAATTCAACCGATCCATCAACAAATTGACAAGAGGATGGAATCGAATCAGTTTCGAGTGTTGAAAAGCTTTCAAGCAAATAAAGTGAGCGATAGTCACTTTATTCCATCAACAGGATATGGGTATGATGACATTGGAAGAGATACATTAGAAAGAATTTATGCGGATGTGTTTGGTGGAGAAGCAGCACTCGTTAGACCACAAATCATTTCAGGAACACATGCCATATCAATTGCATTATTTGGGGTATTACGCCCTGGTGATGAGTTAATTTATATAACTGGTAAACCGTATGACACGCTCGAAGAAATTGTCGGGATTAGAGGAAATGGTGTTGGTTCTTTAAAAGAGTTTGGCATTGACTATCAAACCGTTCATTTAACAGAAGACGGCGCGATAGACTATGAATCGGTGAAAAAAGCTATTTCTGAAAAAACGAAAATGATCGGGATTCAACGTTCCAAAGGGTATGCGACAAGACCGTCTTTTACAGTTCTGCAAATTCAAGAAATGATTGAATTTATTAAATCGATAAGGCAGGATATCATCGTTTTTGTTGATAATTGCTACGGCGAATTTGTAGAGGAGATGGAGCCTTGTCATGTCGGCGCGGACATAATGGCCGGTTCATTAATAAAAAACCCTGGTGGCGGACTTGTGAAAACTGGAGGATATTTAGTCGGTAAACAGCCATTAATCGAAGCGTGCTCTTACCGGATGACTTCTCCAGGTATTGGAAGTGAAGCAGGAGCATCTTTATACAGCCTTCAAGAAATGTACCACGGATTTTTCTTAAGCCCTCATGTTGTAGGGCAAGCGCTAAAAGGTGCGGTATTTACGTCTGCGATGTTAGAGGAGCTAGGTCTAAAAACAGACCCTCATTGGACATCTACACGTACCGATTTAATTCAATCCGTTCAATTTGAAAGCGCTGAAATGATGATTGCGTTCTGTCAAGCGATCCAATTTGCTTCACCAGTTAACTCACATGTTACACCATACCCAAGTTATATGCCAGGATATGAAGATGATGTCATCATGGCAGCTGGTACGTTCGTTCAAGGAGCAAGCATTGAGCTTACAGCAGACGGCCCGATTCGACCGCCATATGTCGCATATGTTCAAGGTGGATTAACGTATGAACATGTAAAAATCGCTATATGCCATGCAATTGATTCATTAATCGATAAAAACATTTTATCGTTTTAAGAAGGAGGGAGTCCCCTCTTTCTTTTTTATGGAATAGAAAGTATAAAATTTGTCTAACGAAAGCCACCGATCCCCTCGAGGTCGAATAAGCTTCATCCAAAAAAGGCATTGAGCGCTTTTTTATATTTTTATGTCATATTTCCTAACATAAGATTGACAGAATATTTAACATTGCATATAATAAGATTAAGTTAAGAGATTGAGGAGGGAAGAAACAGTGAATGATCAAATTCGACGCTCAATGCCGCTATTTCCAATCGGAATTGTGATGCAGTTAACGGAATTATCCGCAAGGCAAATTCGTTATTATGAAGAGCATGGCCTCGTTTCTCCCGCTAGAACGGAAGGGAATAGACGTTTGTTTTCGTTCAATGATGTTGATAAATTGCTTGAAATTAAGTCATTAATTGAAAAAGGTGTCAACATGGCTGGAGTAAAACAACTTTTTGCTGCTAAAAATGAGCAAAAAAAGGAGCCTGTTGAACATGTTGAAAAGGTTGGGAAATCTGACTTATCGGATGCAGAATTACGCAAACTATTAAAAGAAGAATTATTACAAGCTGGCCGTTTCCAACGTGCAACATTACGACAAGGTGATATGTCAAGGTTTTTTCATTAATTTATGTGTAAATAAATTTAAAATATATTTAAAAATTGGGAGGAGTTTTTCAAAATGGCAAAGTATACTCGGGAAGACATCGTTCGCTTAGTTCAAGAAGAAAATGTAAAATTCATTCGTTTACAATTTACAGACATTTTAGGAACCATTAAAAATGTTGAAATTCCAGTGTCGCAATTAGAGAAGGCACTTGATAATAAAATGATGTTCGACGGTTCTTCTATTGAAGGGTTCGTTCGAATTGAAGAGTCTGACATGTATTTATATCCAGACTTAGATACATTCGTAATTTTCCCTTGGACTGCAGAAAAAGGTAAAGTTGCTCGCTTCATTTGTGATATTTACAATCCGGACGGAACACCGTTTGAAGGAGATCCGCGTAACAACTTAAAGCGTGTGTTAAAAGAAATGGAAGAGTTAGGATTCACAAACTTTAACTTAGGAGCTGAGCCAGAATTTTTCCTTTTCAAGCTTGATGAAAAAGGCGAGCCTACACTTGAGTTAAACGATAACGGAGGATACTTTGACCTTGCGCCAACAGACTTAGGGGAAAACTGTCGTCGCGATATCGTATTAGAGCTTGAGGAAATGGGTTTTGAAATCGAAGCTTCTCACCATGAAGTCGCTCCAGGCCAGCACGAAATTGATTTTAAATATGCTGACGCAATACGTGCATGTGACGACATCCAAACATTTAAGCTCGTTGTTAAAACAATTGCTCGTAAGCATGGTTTACATGCTACATTTATGCCAAAACCGCTATTTGGAGTAAACGGTTCGGGAATGCACTGTAACTTATCTTTATTCCGTAACGGTGAAAATGCATTCTTTGATCCAAATAGCGAAATGCAATTATCTGAAACAGCAAGACAATTTATCGCGGGTACTGTCAAACACGCAGCAAGCTTTACAGCGGTTACGAATCCTACAGTTAACTCGTATAAGCGATTAGTACCTGGCTATGAAGCTCCTTGTTATGTGGCATGGTCTGGACAAAACAGAAGTCCATTAATTCGTATCCCGGCTTCTCGAGGCATGAGTACACGTGTCGAAGTTCGTAGCGTTGACCCAGCAGCAAATCCGTACTTAGCAATGGCAGTGTTGCTTGCTGCAGGTCTTGACGGAATTAAAAACAAATTAACTCCTCCAAAGCCAGTAGATCGTAATATTTACGTCATGAGCAAAGAAGAGCGCCTAGAAAACGGAATCGTTGACTTACCTGCAACACTTAATGAAGCATTAAATCACTTAAAGAAAGACGAAGTGATCATCAACGCATTAGGAGAACACTTATTCGAACACTTCGTTGAAGCGAAAGAAATTGAATGGGATATGTTCCGTACGCAAGTGCATCCATGGGAGCGCGAGCAATATATTACGCAATATTAATCTAAAAAACCGCCTTTCCACTTATTAAGGAAAGGGGGTTTTTTAGATTCTTAGCTTTATTGGATGACCTCTAGATCATTTGACACGATGGGGCAGGTGCTGGAATTTGGATATGAACAACTCCGTTCATTTCGCTTTAATATTATATGGAAATTAAGCTTTCTCAAACAATCGAAAAAGGAGCTGTCCGAAAAAAAGTATGTACGCCCCGAAATGTAAAAAAGTAAACCAAAAGAATGTTGATTTTACAGCATTCTTTTAGTCTTATTTTTGGCGCACTTTATCCTAATATAGTTTTTTAGGCAGTCCATTTTAATGAATCGTCCGATAAACTCCGATGACTTTCCCTAAAATAGAGACGTTATTTAAAATAATAGGTGCCATAGATGAGTTTTCTGGTTGAAGACGAATAAAGTCTTTTTCCTTAAAGAATCGTTTCACGGTAGCTTCTTCCTCTTCTGTCATCGCCACTACGATATCTCCGTTATTCGCTGTTTGCTGTTGTCTAACAATGACATAGTCGCCATCCAGAATCCCCGCCTCTATCATACTATCTCCCATAATTTCTAGCATAAAGACTTGGTCATCACTTGAAACGAAACGATCTGGCAAAGGGAAGTATTCATCGATGTTTTCAATAGCTGTAATTGGAAGTCCTGCTGTAACTTTACCGATAACGGGTACATTGATCACATTGCTTTTCGGGATGTGTGCGGTTATGTCCTCTTCTAAAATTTCGATGGCTCTTGGTTTCGTAGGGTCTCTTCTAATTAATCCTTTCGATTCCAATCTCGCTAAATGACCATGCACGGTCGAACTAGAAGCAAGCCCTACAGCTTCACCAATTTCTCTAACAGATGGTGGATACCCCTTTTTTCGAACCTCATCTTTAATAAAGTTTAAGATTTCTTGTTGTCTTTTCGATAGTTTTGTCATTTTAAAGCACCTCGGGTCATTTCGTTTATGTAAATTATAGCATGATTTTCCTTCATATACAAACATAAGTTCGAAAACTGTGTTGACAGAAACATTTGTTCGCATTATACTAAAATCAAATAACACGAACAAATGTTTCTGTAGGAGGGGAAAAGTGATGGAGAAAACGACTTTTACTTATATGATTAGTTTTTTTGTTGCTATGAGTTTAGTGGTATTAGCACTCATTTATACTGGCGAGAAGGAAGATTTATCAAACTACCACGAAGTTACGATTGAGCATGGGGACAGCATTTGGTCGATAGCCGAACGTTATGAAGAAAAATTAGAAATGGATAAAATAAATTTTGTAAAATGGGTCGAAGAGAAAAATGACTTAAGGAATCTAGTTCTTCAACCCGGAGATACCGTAGTCATTCCGGTTGAGAAAAAAATGTTATATAATGAACACTTACTAGCAAAGGAATAATCAGAATAGGAGTAGCAGATTCAGATGAAAGCGATCATTTATTGTCGAGTTAGTACAACGAAAGAAGAACAAGAATCGTCTTTAAAAAGACAAAAGGAGGAATTGTTAAAATTAGCAAAAGAAAAAAACATGGAAGTGATTCGCACGATAGAAGAACGAGAAAGTGGTTACAAAATAGATCGGGAAGGAGTTTTTCAACTTTTAGATGAAATTAAAACCACCAAAGTGGATGCCGTTCTGATTCAGGATGAAACGAGAATTGGAAGGGGAAACGCGAAAATTGCCCTCATTCATTGTATTTTGAAAGAAGGGGTTAAAATCTATACTGTAAGTCAAAATAATGAACTTGAGTTATCAGAAGCTGACTCCATGGTGCTTGAAATTGTCAGTATTGTCGAAGAGTACCAACGTAAAATCCATAATATGAAAATTAAGCGTGGGATGAAACGAGCGGTAGAAAAAGGGTATAACCCAACGAAAAATTTAAAAAATCAACATTTCCCTTCAGGAAAAGAAAAAATTGACGTTCCAGTTGAAGAAATTGTAAGACTACGAAGTAATCAATTAACATTTGCTGAAATTGCTGCTACATTACGAGGTTTTGGATATAATGTATCAAAAGCAACCGTTCATCGACGCTTTAAAGAATATATGGAGCAATTCCAAGATGAAGAAGTTGATACAAAATAGTTGCGAGTTGTTAATCGATTTAGTACGATAAAAGCGCGATAGAAATAAATAAGGAGTTTAAAGCATGTTACCAAAAGAGAAAATTGACCGCATTAATGAACTGTCTAGGAAATCAAAATCAGTTGGTTTAACAGATGCTGAAAAAGAAGAGCAACAACAATTAAGAAAAGAATATTTACAAACTTTTCGTTCTTCTGTTAAAAATACATTACAAAATGTGACGATTCTCGATCCAAAAGGAAACGATGTAACACCTGAAAAATTGAAAAAAATAAAAAATAAACGACTTCATTAAAAAGGAATACAGCAATGATCCGTGTATTCCTTTTTGTGTTGGAGATTATAAAATGATGTAAAATGAAAAAATACATATATGTTTAATACAAAGGCTATGATAAAATAATGGTTACTTAATAAGAGAAAGGATGAAAGACTTTGTCTAACTCTATACAAGATTTAGCAATTAATACAATTCGCACATTATCGATTGATGCTATTGAAAAAGCAAATTCTGGTCACCCAGGAATGCCGATGGGGGCTGCACCTATGGCCTACACATTATGGACAAATTATATGAACCATAACCCTGAAAATCCAAATTGGTTTAACCGTGATCGTTTCGTGTTATCTGCAGGACACGGTTCCATGTTACTTTATAGCCTTCTTCATTTATCTGGTTATGATGTCACAATGGAAGATATTAAACAATTTCGTCAATGGGGAAGTAAAACACCTGGTCATCCAGAATTTGGACATACTCCTGGTGTCGATGCAACAACTGGTCCACTAGGGCAAGGTATTGCTATGGCTGTTGGAATGGCAATGGCTGAACGTCATTTAGCTTCTACATATAATAAAGAATCGTACAACATCGTCGATCACTACACATTTGCAATTTGTGGTGATGGAGACTTAATGGAAGGAATTTCTTCTGAAGCAGCTTCATTAGCTGGTCACTTGAAATTAGGTCGTCTAGTCGTACTATATGATTCCAATGATATTTCACTAGATGGTGATTTACATAAATCGTTTTCGGAAGATGTACAGAAACGATTCGAATCAATGGGATGGCAAGTTCTTCGTGTTGAGGATGGGAATAATGTTGAAGAAATAGCTAAAGCCATTGAAAGTGCCAAAGGAGATGTTGAACGTCCGACCTTAATTGAAGTAAGAACGACGATTGGATACGGTTCTCCTACCCTTGCTGGTACGTCTAGTGTACACGGTGCTCCATTAGGTGCGGAAGAATTAAAGCGTACGAAAGAAACGTATTCTTGGACATTTGAAAATGATTTCCATGTTCCAGATGAAGTTTATGAGCATTTTGCACAAACTGTTAAAGATGCAGGACAAAAGAAAGAAAAAGAGTGGAATGAGTTATTTGCAAGCTATGAGAAAGAATATCCTGAGCTTGCGGCACAACTTAAACTTGCAATTGCAGGTGAATTACCAGCAGATTGGGATGCTGAAATGCCTACTTATGAAGCTGGTAAAGCTCTTGCATCACGTGCTTCGTCTGGCGAAATGATTAATGCGATTGCAAAGAAAGTACCGTTTTTCTTTGGAGGCTCAGCTGATTTAGCAGGATCTAATAAAACGACGATTAAAGGCGCTGAGGATTTCGCAGCTAGTGACTATAGCGGTCGTAATATTTGGTTTGGCGTTCGTGAATTTGCAATGGGTGCTGCATTAAACGGTATGGCACTTCATGGTGGGTTACGAGTTTTTGGCGGTACATTCTTCGTATTCTCTGATTATTTACGTCCGGCTATTCGTCTGGCAGCATTAATGAAATTACCTGTTACGTACGTATTTACACATGATAGTATTGCAGTTGGTGAAGACGGCCCGACACATGAGCCAATTGAACAACTTGCTTCTTTACGTGTCATGCCAAACCTTTCTGTCATTCGTCCGGCAGATGGGAACGAAACGAAAGCGGCTTGGAAACAAGCTTTAACATCAAAAGAGATGCCGACAGCACTTGTATTAACACGTCAAAATCTTGAAACGTTAGAACTTTCAGCTTCACATGCTGAAGAAGGTGTAGGAAAAGGTGCATACGTAGTATCCCCAGCAAAAGAATCTCAACACGATGCGATCCTTCTAGCATCAGGATCAGAAGTAGGATTAGCTGTAAAAGCGCAAGCAGCATTAGCAAAAGAAGGTATTCACGTATCAGTTGTCAGCATGCCATCTTGGGATCGCTTTGAAAAGCAATCAGCTTCTTATAAAGAACAAGTTTTACCGAAGAATGTAAAGAAACGTCTTGCTATTGAGATGGCTTCACCATTAGGCTGGGAGCGTTACGTTGGCGACGAAGGAGACATTTTAGCGATCGATACATTCGGTGCATCAGCTCCTGGTTCGAAAATTATGGAAGAGTATGGGTTCACCGTTGAAAACGTTGTTGCAAGAGTAAAAGCATTATTAGGCTAAGATTCGACAAAATTAGTGCCTCATTTTACCGCTATCAGACAATTCTCTTCATATCTTTACGCTATAATAAGTGAAAAGGTTGGAACGGAGTGGGTTTTATGAGGCACTTTTATCTCTACTTAATAAATGAGGAGTTTGCGAGTCATTATTTCGGCCGAGAATTGAAATTGTTTCAATTATTTCATGAGTATTTATGGACAAGCAGAGATGAGCATCGCTATGCTACGATAAAGCGACAAGTCGACTATGTATCCAAGAAGATCCCTGTTGTATATTTAGATGAACTTATAAAAATGTATTTAGAAAATCATGACGGTTATCAACATGTATCTCCAATTCATAAATATTTTTTAAGCAATAATCGTGGAAGCGCCACATTAATGTTAAAGAAACAAAATATCGAAATTACGGCAACAGGTAGCTTTGAAGCTGAAACGGTCTTTTTTGAAATATTACGAAAGTTCAATTGTTGCTTTTTAGCTATGGACTTTAAAAATGAACAGTACGGATGGTTAAACCCTATTAAAGAAAGAAAATTTGTCTAGATAGGCAAAAATTACTGGTCAAATATTGTATAATTTCGTTTCGTTTAGTACACTGTATGTTAGACAACATGAAGGAGGAAAAGAGTTAATGGAACTTTGGTTAGCGATTCTTTTAATCGTTCTAGCGCTAGTTGGTGGCGTAGCGTTAGGTTTTTTTATTGCGAGAAAATATATGATGAACTATTTGAAGAAAAACCCACCTATTAACGAACAAATGTTAAAAATGATGATGATGCAAATGGGTCAAAAGCCATCCCAAAAGAAAATTAACCAAATGATGAAAGCGATGAACAATCAACTGAAATAAATAAACGTTGATATATAAGAGATTAAGCTGACTGATAAGCATTAATAGGACAAGTTTTATCTAATATTTTGTTGTAGATGAACTTTTTACCTTAAATGTCTGATCTTTTTGCTTAATCTTTCATCAATCGAATCCGAAACCACTTTTTCTATTGGAAACGTAACCAATGAAAGGTGGTTTTTTTATGTTTTGGAAGAAGCTTTAGAAGAGTACATATATCAATGCTAAGCTAAAGGATTCACAGCAAAGCCCTAGAAAAAAGCTTGTGGGATAAATAATTAAATGAATTGTAAAAATATTAAAAATAATGAAACCAAATGATGATTTAGCCGTATATTTATTATCCATTTACGGAGGTGATGATATGATTAAAAAAATCGGGAAGTATCTATTCTTAATCGTTACTTTTCCATTTGTACTTTTATGGTCTATCTTCTTTGACTCAAGTGGCAATACGGCAATGTTCCTAAGAGATGTAATTGAAGATAAAGAATAGACCTCTTAATACGCTAACCATCCTTAGGCAGCTTCAAAGGTTGTTAGCAGCACGGTGACATTAAAGTAACGGTAGGTTTCGTGTTCTACCTACTCTTTGATTTGGAGAATCTGTTCACAATAATACTGTTTTGGTTCGCCGAAATGTTTTTCGATTGCTTTGTTGATGATGGAAAAAGCAAATCGAGGATTATATCATCACGCAACGGTACATCATTTTTCGTTACGGTTTCGTTTATTATTACTAGGTACTTTCGTATTGCACAAAAAATGGAGGTGGAACCATTATCGATGAGGAACTTGAGAAGGTAAAGAATCGTATTGAAAAACGTCTGGAACAATCTAACCGTAACAATAACGGAGGAAGATCGATTAATGATGCCATGGAGCATTTGGGACGGATTGAAGGCTTCCCATCCCCAAACCTTTCGAATGTCAATATAAACAGCTTACCACTACCCATTCGTATTCTCGGTTATTTGTTGATGGGTTTCATAGGTTTGGGGGCTCTTACTGTAATTATATTAATACTTATCAAATAAAAAGGAAAAAGGGTACATGCATTTCCTACAGGTTAGGGGAGAGTAAGAGGTAATGAAAAAATATTTAGGGGCCCACCGCCTTTAAACGGTATACGCTTTTAGTCTTATACTTAATTTGTTATTAAGTTAAAGAGCTGGATTCTAAAATAACAGGTCGCTTAGTTTAATCTACAAAATGGGGCAAAATCCCCATAGATGAAGATAGTTCACTTAACATAAAAATATAGATGGAGAAAGGGAGCATCGACCTTATAAGATGATGTCTCCCTTTTTTCATTTTCTCATGTGAGGATTATTCAATGTAATGTCTGAGTAAATCTGAGCCATTTCTTCAGGTGTCTCCTTTACTCCTAAACTGATCCACTTTTCAAGCATGTGCCAAATACCTGCTGTATTGAACACCGTATAATACTCCAAGAATTTGTCATCATATCCCTTCATCAATTCAGCTTTATACTTACTATTTATGACAGGTGTATAATCGTTTAGCTGCTTAAGAACGATAATGAAAAGGTTATTTTGTTGGAGGAGTTGTAAAAAATCAATATGTTTCTGCCAAAACTCAAAATATAATTTTGCCATGATATAAGGGGTCAGAACGTCTACTTCTTCAAATTTCTGTTCGACTTCATTCATCAATCCAGTAATGTATTCCTGAAGAACATCTTCTTTAGATTTGAAGTTTCGGTAAAAGGTTTTTCGAACTAACTGAGCGGTATCTGTAAGTTCTTTAATAGATATCTTATGGTAAGGTTTTTCCTCCATTAATTGCAGTAAAGCATCAATAATCATCTTCCTCGATCGAATGGAACTAGGGTTATTACTTTTTTTGTATTGCATTAGAATCTCCTTCTTTTCAGAAAAAATGTCCCATATTTCTTATTATGTATCACTTGTTCCCCATCTATTGACTTAGTTTTAGTAATGTCATTATAATCTAGTTACACAAATGACACAAGTGTATAACTAGATACAAATGTAGCTTTAATATAGATAAATGGAGGAGAAAAAATGAATTCTAACAGTAAGAGTGTTGTTCTCATTACCGGGGCTTCTGCAGGAATGGGGAAAGCCACAGCTGAATTGCTCTTGGAAAAAGGATACATTGTCTATGGAGCAGCAAGAAGAATAGAGAAAATGAAAGAATTGGAAGCGAAAGGTGCTCATATCCTAGCAATGGATTTAACAAATGAACAATCAATGATTAATGGTTTAAACCGTATCATACGAGAACAAGGAAGAATTGATGTCTTGTTTAATAATGCTGGATACGGATCTTACGGTGCAGTGGAGGATGTCCCATTGGAAGAGGCAAGGAGGCAGTTTGAGGTAAATCTGTTTGGACTGAGCAGACTAACTCAACTGGTTCTTCCATATATGAGAAAGCAAAAATCAGGAAAGATCATCAATAACTCTTCTATGGGCGGAAAAGTTTATACACCACTAGGAGCATGGTATCATGCCACAAAGCATGCGCTGGAGGGTTTTTCAGATTGTCTTAGACTTGAGGTTGCTCCATTTGGGATTGATGTAGTTGTCATTGAGCCAGGAGCAATCGAAAGTGAATGGTCCGATATTATGCTAGAAAATGTTCAAAAAATGTCAGGCAGTACTGCTTATGCCAATATGACGAAATCTTATGTTGATATGTCTAAAAGAATGGGAGGGAGCTCATCTTCTCCGAAGCTGATTGCTGAAACGGTGCTAAGGGCGATAGAATCGAAGAAGCCCAAGACAAGGTATTTGGTAGGAAAGTTTGCCAAACCAATGGTATTCTTAAGACGAATTCTTTCTGACCGAATGTTCGATAGAGTACTGTACATGATGTTAAAACAAAAATAAAAGGTGAAAGAGGTGATAATTCTTGGGGAATAAAATGGACCCCATCGTCAAGACACGTATTTTTAAAAAATAAGGTGAGCAGAACGAGGGGGTTCTACTAAGTGAATGCCAAGGGGATGAATTGGGTTTAGCATGAGGGGGAGTTCCTACCAAGCGATATACTTACAATGTATTGTCTTTCCTAGAGATAAGCCTGTCAATAGAAAAGAGAACAGGGAGGTTAGCCAGTAATTTGATGGTCTTTGATCAACTAAGGTATGAATATTTATAAAATATAAAGGAGGGGCCGATAATATTTGAAGTAAAAGGAAGTGATTTAAGTGATAGGGTTTTTAATTTTTGTTCTTTTGATTTTAGCATTTGCTTTTTTTATAGACTGGAGACGAAGGAAAAACAACAATGATTCGCAGATACCAACCAACCCAAACGATAAACCTAGTGACAGTTCAAACTATATAATGGGAGATAATAAATACACGAACGGCGGAGAATGATAACCGTTTCGTCTTAAACAAAAACTGCTTATAGAGGCTACCCTTAGTTATTCTATTATATGATGCGATTCCGAAGTGAGGGATGAAGTCCTTTTTTATATATTATAGCAAATAACGGGAGAGAATCTAAAACACAATTAGGTATGTATATGTGTATTAACGTGACGAGAAGTTGGTGAATGACGAATAAGGTAAGATTTCAATAAGTTGAAGTCAAAAGAAAAACCGCTTTGAAACGATTTACGTACAAAGCGGTTTTGTCATTATTCTTTGTCTTTTTTGCTATGTTTTCCAAATAAATCTTCCATGAGACGGTTATATAGTGGTGAGTCTTTAGGTATTGTATATAGTTCATTACTTCCGTCGAGTTTTAAGCGAAGATAACCTCTTTCGGTATTTAACCAAAACCGATAATGTCCTTCTTTGTATAAATTCTTACTTTCCTCCATAACAAACTCTCCCTATTTTATCTTTATATTCCTATATTAACATATTTATTTAAAAATACTTCTTTTATCTTAATACATTGAAAATTGTGTTCGTTTCAACACGTGCTATGGATGTAGCATACTATAATAAATGGTCGTTCCCAGTAAAACATCAAGAGACCTATAGATATTTACGCTACAAACATAATGAATTCACTTTTCCCACATAAAATTGTTATAAAAATGTCATATCCAACGTGATTATTTTTCGATCCCAACTTGTTAAAATAGTAGGAAGGAAAGGAGTGAATTGATTTGAGTGATGTAAATGTATTTTTAGCATTTGGAGCTGGTTTGCTTTCATTTATTTCTCCTTGTTGTTTGCCGTTATATCCAGCTTTCTTGTCATACATAACAGGGGTTTCGGTTAATGAAATAAAGGGTGAAAATGCGATGTTGCAAAAGAGAAGCCTATTACATACGTTATTTTTTTTATTAGGCTTTTCGGTTATTTTTATTGCAATTGGATTTGGTACAACGTTTATTGGAAAGCTATTTTTGGACTATCAAGATTTAATTCGCCAAATTGGGGCCATTTTTATTGTGTTTTTTGGATTTGTCGTTTTAGGTTTGTTTACACCAGATGCGCTGATGAAAGAAAAGCGTTTTCAGTTTAAAAATCGTCCGGCTGGTTTGTTAGGCTCTAGCTTAATTGGGATGGCTTTTGCAGCAGGGTGGACTCCTTGTACGGGTCCCATTTTAGCATCAGTTATTTTACTAGCTGCTTCAAATCCAGGGTCTGGCTTCGTTTATATGTTAGCCTATACACTTGGCTTTGCGATTCCATTTTTCGTTTTATCATTTTTCATTGGGAAAATGGACTGGATTAAAAAACATAATGTCAAGATTATGAAAATTGGCGGCGTGATTATGATTATTATGGGGATTTTATTGTTTTTTGATTGGCTAACGAAAATTATCATTTTCTTTACTAACATATTTGGTGGATTTACGGGATTTTAAGGTGAATTTTCCCACTTTTTTCTTTTTTTTAGTATAATACATAGTAGATGACCAGTATGTGTGTAGGGAGGTGTAAATCCTTGGTTCTAAAATCTTTGCGGTAAACTGACCATTGGAAGGATTGGTTTATCGTATTGCTGACTCTAACAGAACGCCGTGGGGTGTCTTGAACAATAGGCTCATCCTAACGGAGTGACGTGAAAGTCGTCACGGCATGTCCCACTTTTCTTGATTTGGGGGGCGAATTTAAGAATTTATGAGATTTTAGTAACCGGGTAAAATCGTGCCAACAGTTTTAATTGTTGATGATGCAAAATTTTTGCGGAAAACATTAAAAAAAATTTTTGAGCATGCTGGCTTTGAAGTTGTAGGTGAAGCTGCAAATGGGAGAGAAGCGATCAGTTTATTTCGAGAGTTAATGCCAGACATTGTGACGATGGATATTACGATGCCAGAACTGAATGGAATCGAAGCTGTAAAAATGATTAAACAAGAATACCCTGATGCAAAAATTATTATGTGTTCAGCGATGGGACAACAACGTATGGTTGTCGAAGCGATTGAAGCAGGGGCAAAAGATTTTATCGTCAAGCCATTTGATGAAGTTCGTGTATTAGAAGCAGTGAAACATGTGTTACAATAAGGATATTCATTTCGTTTTATGGCAAAGGGTTGATTCAACATGATGATTGCATATTCGATTTTAGGTTTGTTAATGGGACTAGCTGTCATTATCGTACGTACGAAAGCAGCCAAAAAACCAGCCACTGTTAAAAAAATTATTCTTCCTCCCATCTTTATGAGCACGGGAGCTTTGATGTATATTTTTCCTGCTTTCCGAATAACACCGTTAGAAATAGTGGAAGCTTTAGCAGTTGGTTTTATTTTCTCTATTATTTTGATGAAAACGTCTCATTTTGAACGAAAAGATGAACATATTTATTTAAAGCGTTCAAAAGCTTTCCCAATTATTTTAATTAGCTTATTATTGCTGAGAATTATTTTAAAAAGTTATTTAAGTACAACAATTGATTTAGGCGAGCTAAGCGGTATGTTTTGGATGCTCGCATTTGGAATGATTGTACCGTGGCGCATTTCGATGTATATGAAATTTCGGAAAATGAAACAAGAATTGGAAAGCAAAAAGACAAATGATTAAATACATACAACAATCCCCCCTCCTAGATAGAGGGGGGGTTTTAATGTTGCAAAAGGAATTGCTGGTTCTTCATATGTTGCTCAAAACATGTTGTGAAAAACCTTATAAAACACCTGAACTTTCTTGTTATGACAGGATATTTAACTAAAAAAGAGCTTCATATTGTGAGTAATCAATATTTTTCTCTTGTAGACGCTTTATTAAAAATTTATGGTCCCTTTTTGGTGTCGCAATAATGTAACCTCGAATAACAAGATCTTGTGTGATACTAGTGGCTTTTTCGTTTAATGCAAGTTCGCCAATTTTTCCGGCTATTTTCTGACGCGCAACATCTCGGAAAAGTTCTGGAACAGGGGAAACTAATTCCTCTAAAAGCTCCTTTTGTTCTTCAGGCCATAAATGCCGCGTCTTTTCTATGTAATATTCTTGCCAATCTAATTCAGATTTCCCGTCTTCTTTTGGTATTCGTTTTAAAAATTTACGGAACATAAAAAATCCGCCAATTCCGAGCATGGCAAATAAGAAGACGACCCAAAATAAAATAAACCATAAAAACCAACCCGTTAACATGCCTTCACCTCAAAGATTACAAATTCCATCCTTAATTATACACAACGAATGGAAGGAAAGAAACCGTTATGGATTAATGGATTCTTGGGCGATGATCAATTCATTGACAGCAATTCGTACCGCTTCAACTTTTTCCTCATGCCGACCTACTGACATATAATCATCTAGTTCGGCAAAAACTTCATATTCGTTGTTATCAAAATATATGGTAAATTTAATGTTTCCACAATCAGAAGGATAAATAAACAGTTCGTAAAGTTTCATTTGAAAGTTCATGTGAGGCATCCCCCAATCTAATAAAATAAAGTGAAGCTACATTCAATGGGGTCTCTTTCATCCCTCACTGAATGTTTGCTCCTACGGTATAAATGAAAGATCCATGTGGCCCAATGGGTGTGGGTGATATAGACATTTCCATAGGGCGTGGGACTCTTAGTCTATGTTTTTTATTTTCGAACAGCACACCTAACTTTTTGTTTTTAATTTTTAAGATAGAGTCTGAACGCCCGTAAAAAGTGGGCTAAACTGCGTTTCTACAAAAAATATTACCATAATGTTTCCATCGAATGCTACTTTTCTTACAAAATTTTATAAAAGAATAATGAAGGGAGGATAACTGTAATTAAATAAAACCATGTTCTAAATGAAAATTAAATCTAATTAAATAAAACCATGTTCTAATTGAATAACGGAAGGGGCTTAAAAGAATCTGTTTACTCTTCATTCGTTAATACATATTTGAAATACAAATTCCGCAAGACATGTGTTTTATACTGCTCCAATTTCCGATGATCTTCAGGATGCTTTCGAATTCCTCTAAGCTTTAATTGCTCAATATACCATCCTTTGGATCCTTTATATGCCATGAATGAAGCACCTCCAGACAGTTTTCATAAAACGCTATTAAAATACTTACTTTATTCAAATTATGCGAAGCAGCTTGGAAAAGATTCATATTTTCCAATAAAACTATGTTCTAAATGAACTGTGTATAATCCCTTCTCCCGTAACTCGTTCGAAAATCAATAAAGTAAATAAGGCATGTAGAAAAAGTCAACAATCTCGTGAAAAATACATAAAATAATTAGAACTTCAAGAAAAGATAAAAAATATATTCTGGGAGAAGGGGATATAGGTGCTTAAATATTATTGTTCACAATGTATGTTGTTACTTAACGAAGAAGAGAAATGCACGCGATGTGGCAATAAAGAAGTAAAGCGTATTGTCATAAATATTCAAACGAATAATAAAAATGAGAGGTGTTCATAAGTAACAGATATGATTCGTAGAATCGAATCGTTCAGCTCTAAAATGATAATGTTCTTATCACGAAAAGACACTTTTTACTTTATGCGGTGTCACGTTGTTGATGAAAGAGGCTAGATGGATTTTCGTTGTACTCGTATCTTTAAAAAAATCAGGCCATTACAGCCTGATTTTGCTTACTTTTATTGAATAGGAATCGTATTAACTGTGCGGTTCATCGTTCCTTCCTTTTTAATTTTAATTTCTAATACAGGGCTTACATATGTTGCGTCGATCCATTTATCTTCCAAAATAAATGGTAAGACGACAGAACGCTCTTTTCGGTTCTGTTCATCGTTAGAATGGGCAATTATAATACGATCTTTATTGATCTCAATCATAATATCTTCACGTTTAACATCTTCTAAATGAGCTTCAACAATGTACTCACAACTAGTTTCAAACAGATCGACACGGAATGTGTAGTCATCCAAAAAACTTGTAAATGGATCTTGAAAGAATTGGTTCATCCATTCCTCAATTCCCTTGATTTCACAAGGGAGGGACTGTTTTTTCTTCCCCATACCAATACCCCCAAGTTATTTCAAACTTAAAATTATGTTTATTCAATTGTGATTATTTTGTTACTGAATTGAGTGAAACTGAGTGAAAGGACTATTGAAGCTTAAAGAAACTGTATCTATAAATGTTGAATGGAGTTAACGGGTTCAAATCCGTCTATTTGTGGAGTTTTGAAGGTGGCAAAAGCATTTTTATCATATTATGAAGAGGATGATTGTTTAAGAACATTCATTTTTCATACAAAAATGCAACATTTTGTATAAAAACTGCTTGTAAGAAAAACACCGCCCACCATAGAAAGTAGGCGGTACTTAAAGTTTTCTTATTACATATCATGACTTTTATTATGTTTCTGACGTGTATGATTCCGATTTTTTACTTTTTTGGACCCATCTAAAGGTTCAGGCTGCCCAGGTAAATCTCCTTTAGGTGCATTCTTTCTCATGTCCTTCCCATCATTTTTGTTCATATCTTCTACCTCCTTTCTAAAATAGCGTTCGTTATTTTTTAGAAAACATGCAAAAATATGTCGAATAAAATGGTGTGTTCTATTACAAACTAGTTAAGAGATGGTAGAAAAGGAGTGATTGTTGTTGCCTTATCATAAAAATAAGCAACAAGCTTATCAAGCTGCAGAACAAGGGATGAAGGATGTAATGGATGTTTACACTCAAGTTGAACACGATTCAGCTACCTACGGTTCGCAGTTAAAACATTTAAAGCAAGAAGTAAATGAAGCGTATGAACAAATTCAAAATGCTCTAGAAGTAGCAACAGAGCATGAACAGGAAAGGTTAAAGCAGTATGAACAAGATTTACAACGAATTGTTCATGAGGTAAATAACGAAGAATGTTAAACGACGGAAGAATCCGTCGTTTTTTATCGGGGTATCTAATAAAAGCTTGAATCTTAATGAAGTAGGGGCTAATTCGTAACCCTATATCATTATTGCTATATCATTATTGGTTCGTTTTCCGCTTTTTATTGTTTTGACGCTGTTCAGCTGTTAAAGGCTCATTTTGCAATTCTTCATTGTAGCCAGCACCCATTCCTTGTGCTTTTGCAGCGTTCATTCCTTCAATAATATGGTTAGCTTTTCTTTTACCCATTATCTCTTCACCTCCATGTATAGTGTTTACGAAAAAGACGCAATCATACTTCAAGGATTGAACGTAAAATTTTTTTATTTTGAAAAAATAAGAACATAATAAAATATAAGGGTAACTTATATAAATTGATAACGTCATTGTTATTTACTTATTGTGAAAAGTATATTAAGATTGAATTGTGCGAATTTTAGGGGGAGTAACGACATTTTTGTCGATTTTTATTTAAAGGGGGAGAAAACGACATGACACAGCAACAATTAACGAAAAATGACGTTTTCCAATCAAGAAAATCCTTTCAACTGAATGGGAAAAAATATCATTACTATTCATTAAAAGCATTAGAAGATGCAGGGGTAGGTCAAGTTTCTCGCTTACCATACTCGATTAAAGTTTTATTAGAATCTGTATTACGTCAAGTAGACGGACGTGTTATTAAAAAAGAACACGTAGAGAATTTAGCTAAATGGGGCACGAACGAATTAAAAGATTTGGATGTGCCATTTAAACCTTCACGTGTTATATTACAAGACTTTACAGGTGTTCCTGCTGTTGTTGACTTAGCGTCTTTACGTAAAGCGATGGCAGATATGGGTGGAAATCCTGATAAAATCAATCCTGAAATTCCAGTTGACCTTGTCATTGACCACTCTGTGCAAGTCGATCGTGCAGGTACAGAAGATGCATTAAAATTTAACATGGATTTAGAATTTGAACGAAATGCGGAGCGCTATAAATTTTTAAGCTGGGCGCAAAAAGCGTTCGATAACTATCGTGCGGTTCCACCTGCAACAGGAATTGTTCACCAAGTTAACTTAGAATATTTAGCCAATGTAGTACATACGATTGAAGGTGAAAACGGAGAATTCGAAGCATTTCCAGACACATTAGTCGGCACTGACTCTCATACAACGATGATTAACGGTATCGGTGTATTAGGCTGGGGTGTTGGTGGTATTGAAGCAGAGGCTGGGATGTTAGGGCAACCATCCTATTTCCCTGTACCAGAAGTTATCGGTGTGAAATTAGTTGGAGAATTACCAAATGGTACAACAGCAACTGACCTTGCACTAAAAGTGACACAAGTGTTGCGTCAAAAAGGCGTTGTCGGGAAGTTCGTTGAATTTTTCGGTCCTGGGGTTGCGAAGCTTCCACTAGCTGACAGAGCAACCATTGCAAACATGGCTCCAGAATACGGTGCAACCTGTGGGTTCTTCCCGGTTGATGGCGAATCCATTGAATATTTACGCTTAACTGGCCGTGATGAAGAAAACGTCAAAGTAGTAGAAGCATACTGTAAAGAAAATGGATTATTCTATACACCTGATTTAGAAGACCCTGTTTTTACAGATGTAGTTGAAATTGATCTTTCAACAATTGAAGCGAATTTATCTGGTCCTAAGCGCCCGCAAGATTTAATTCCGCTTTCTATGATGAAGAGTGAGTTTCATAAAGCGCTTACGGCTCCTGCTGGAAACCAAGGGTTCGGTCTTGAGCCTACTGAAGTGAATAAAGAAGTGACAGTTAAATTCAATAATGGCGAAGAAACAACAATGAAAACTGGTGCAGTTGCCATAGCGGCGATTACGAGCTGTACAAACACATCAAATCCATATGTATTAGTGGCTGCCGGCTTAGTAGCGAAAAAGGCCGTTGAAAAAGGATTGACGGTTCCTAAATATGTGAAAACATCGTTAGCACCTGGATCAAAAGTTGTAACAGGCTACTTAAAGAATTCTGGCTTACTTCCTTACCTTGAGAAACTAGGATTCAACACGGTTGGATACGGTTGTACGACATGTATCGGGAACTCCGGACCATTAGCTGATGAAATTGAAAAAGCTATTGCAGAAAATGACTTATTAGTCACTTCTGTTCTGTCAGGAAACCGAAACTTTGAAGGGCGTATTCATCCACTTGTAAAAGGGAATTATTTAGCATCACCTCCACTAGTTGTAGCGTATGCGCTAGCAGGGACAGTAGATATCGAATTACAAAGCGATTCGCTCGGGAAGGATCAAAACGGAAACGATGTGTTCTTTAACGACATTTGGCCATCAATGGATGAAATTAATAAAGTTGTTAAAGAAACGGTAACACCTGAATTATTCCGTGAAGAATATGAGCGAGTATTCGATGATAACGAGCGTTGGAATGAAATTGAAACAACGGATGATGCTCTTTATAAATGGGATGAAGATTCTACGTATATTCAAAACCCACCTTTCTTTGAAGGATTATCGGCTGAGCCAGGCAAAGTTGAACCTTTAAAAGGGCTTCGTGTCGTAGGAAAATTCGCTGACTCTGTTACAACAGACCACATTTCACCAGCGGGCGCAATCGGTAAAGATACGCCAGCGGGAAAATATTTGCAATCAAAAGGGGTATCACCAAGAGAGTTCAACTCTTACGGGTCTCGTCGTGGTAACCATGAAGTCATGATGCGTGGTACATTTGCTAACATTCGAATTCGTAACCAGATTGCACCTGGCACAGAAGGTGGATACACAACGTACTGGCCAACGAATGAAGTGACATCTATTTACGATGCGTGTATGAAGTACAAAGAAGACGGTGTCGGACTTGCAGTTTTTGCTGGTAAGGACTACGGAATGGGTAGCTCACGTGACTGGGCAGCTAAAGGAACAAATCTATTAGGAATTAAAACTGTTATTGCTGAGAGCTTCGAACGTATTCACCGTTCAAACCTCGTGTTAATGGGTGTACTTCCACTTCAGTTTAAGCAAGGTGAAAATGCAGAAGTACTAGGCTTAACAGGTAAAGAGACGATTGAGGTTGAAATTGATGAAAACGTTAAACCGCGTGATTATGTAAAAGTAACGGCTACAGATGAAGCGGGTAACAAAAAAGAGTTCGAAGTACTTGTTCGATTCGATAGTGAAGTTGAAATTGACTACTATCGCCACGGTGGTATTTTACAAATGGTACTTCGTGACAAGTTGAAAGGGTAAATAGTGAAAAGAAGCGGTGAAATGCCGCTTCTTTTTATGTGCGATGGCCATCCGTACACCATTTACAATGAGTGAGTTGTTAAAGGTTGGAATAATATTTTACTTCTATTCTTGTCCGGAAAATGAACTATGCCCAACCATTAGCAACTTGTTGAGAATGATAAGGAACTCGTTGGTAGCCTTGAAAGAGATTACCCTACTCTATTGAAAAAATTGTCATAAAACCTTCATAGCTTTTACTAATTGAATCGATTATGATAATTGAGTACAGACATAAAAAGGAGTTATCTCCATGACAATGGATGCCTTTCGTATTGGACCGTTAACGATTCAATATTTATACGTTTTTGCCATTTTAAGTTTTATTATTACATACTATTTAATACAAGCGTTACAATCAACTAAGCAACTTAACGAATTTTTCCGAAAACATTATTGGAATGGTGTATTTCTTTTTGTTATTAGTTATAAAGCAAGTACACTGCTTACAAGTCCATCCTTACTTTTGAAAAATCCACTTGCGTTTTTATATTTTGCCACTTCATCAAGTGGGATCTATGTGGGGCTTATTATGACATTTCTTTACATACTATTTCAAAACATTCGTAACAAATCATTAACGGTCATGCAAACATGTTGGTTATTTGGATGGACCGCTGTGATTTATTTCATTGTGTTTAAAAGTGTACAAATTATTTTATTGAATATGCTCTAATCTAGAGCTTGTAGGAAGGGAGACAACATGAAGAGAATCATTGCGATTATAGTTCTAGTCGTTTTAGCTAGTGTGGCGATTTGGCAAACTTTGGCTCACAATGAAACGAAAGAAGGGTTAGAAAAAGGAGCATTAGCGCCAGATTTCGAAGTACAAACATTAGAAGGAGAAATAGCACACTTATCTGATTTTCGAGGGAAGAAAGTCATTTTAAATTTTTGGGCGACATGGTGTCCTCCATGTAAAGAGGAAATGCCTGAAATGCAAAAATTTCATGAAAAATTTGGAGATCAAGTAGCTGTTATTGGCGTCAATTTTACAGTGAGTGAAAAAAGTGAAGAAAACGTTCGGACATTTGTTGAGGAAAATGAATATACGTTCCCAATTTTACTTGATCAGAAAAATAAGGCGAATAGTGGCTATGAAGTTTTATCATATCCAACGTCATATTTTTTAGATGAAGAAGGGCGTATCATAGATAAAATTGTTGGTCCAATGACCTATAAAGTAATGATAGAAAAAACCGGAATGTAAAAGTGCTGCTGTGTAGCAGCATTTTCTATTTTATCACGGGCAGTAAGACCCCCACCTCAAGATTTTATAGTAAAGGACAAGTGCCCATAAATATCCGAACATAAAGAACACAGACTAAGAGCGCCACATCCTGTGGGTCATAAGGGCCTTTAAGCATCCTGTAGGGACTAACATTCAGTGGAGGATGAAAAAAACCACTGAATGAAGTTTTACTGATATGTGTTTGAAAAATCGGAAAATTGGACATAATGTCACTAAATGTTCACGAATCCACACTGATAAATGTCAGAAAATTAAGTATAATTAAAGTGGGTTTAATTTCTAATACGACTTTTAAAGAAAGAGGGACAAAAATGAAAAAAAATAAACCTTCATTTGAACAGCTTGTACGAGAAAATAAACAAAAGCTTTTAAATGATCAACGCGCATTAGATGAATTAGAAGAAAGACTCGAAAAAAAGCTTGAAAAGCGTTTTTTAGAGAAATTAAGTTGAATGTAATACTTACCAGTTATCATTCACGATTTTTGCCTCATGATATAAATGGGAGGCGATTTTCGTGACGAATTCAAATGATAAACAATCACATTTCAATCCAAATCATCAAGGAACGAAACCAAGAGGTTTTAGCGGGAATAAAGGAAAACAAATGGCGGATAAAACGAATCAACATGCTCAAGTGATTCAAACAAAAGGAGAGTAAGGTATCATACCTTACTCTCCTTTTGTTACAATAAAAACATTATGTAAACTAAAAATGTGGCTATAATTCACTTCATTCTGTACATACTAATTTTGTAATATATATTAATTAATGAGAGGATGATGAAGAATGCCACATAATAAGCCAAAACCAGATGATCGCTCTGATAATGTTGAAAAGCTGCAATCCATTGTTGAAAACACGATCGAAAATATGGAGGAAGCAGAAGAAACGATGCAATTTTCTAGTCCTGAAGAGCGTGAGAGAATACAAGCGAAAAATCAACGACGAGAAGAAAGTATTCACGCTTTGCGGGAAGAAATTAAAGATGAAGCAGCCGATCGTGAAAGCGGATATCGAGATGAACAATAACGAAAAAAAGAGCTGGTGCAAAACGCCAGCTCTTTTTTTGAATCAGTTGAGATGCATTTAAACATTCGGTAAGATAAAAGAATATAGAGATATTTTTGTCGTCATAGTTAGGAGAGGAATAAATATGTTCGTATCAAAAAGGGAAATTGATGTACGGTATGCGGAAACGGATCAAATGGGTGTTGTGTATCATGCGAACTATTTAGTTTGGATGGAAGTAGGACGCACACAACTAATTAAAGATCTTGGATTTTCATATGCGAGTATGGAAGAGCAAGGCGTATTATCACCTGTTTTAGATGTACATATTCAATATAAAAAGCCGCTTAAATATGGGGAAACCGCTGTGATTTATACGTGGATTGAAGAATATAACGGACTTAAAGTAGTGTACGGATATGAAATATATACGCCAACTGGAGAGCTCGCTATTCAGAGTACGTCAACACATGTTTGTGTAAGAAAAGAAACGTTTAAGCCTATTTCTATGAAGAAGACGTTCCCAGAGTGGCATGAAGCATATTTGCATGCAATGAAGAAGGAATAACGATGGCTTTTGGAATTAAGAGAAAAGAGCTTATTGAATGGAAACAAAAAGTCAAAAGAGGCGAAATCGCCTTTTTGACCCATTTTTGGTATGATGAACGCTTCCCTAAATACCATTCTGTTACAAAAGTAGGGTGCGGGAATCTTTACAAATTAGAAAAATGGGGAGAAGTGAACGGTCTTAGACGAGAATGGATTCACCATTATGGTGATTTTCCACATTTTGATCTTCTTGGGGAAAGACAATGGTTGATTTTAAAAAAATATGGATATGAAGACCATATCCTTCGCTTTCATTTGAAGCAAACTTATACGGAATAATTCCTTTTGCATTTATGAATGGGGTAGCGCCTTGATTTACGTATCTCACATTACACGTGTATATCACCTTTTGCACTTTCGTGAGTGGATACGTCCAAAAATGACTAGAAAAAGCTTGCAAACATCGTTGTTCGCAAGCTTTTTGCTACTTGAATTAATCGATTTGGAATATAGGTTCATTCATTGCTTGATCAAAAGCAACGGTTAAATCTTTTCCGTCAAAATACCATAAATCTTTTTCTTCGATGAAGAACGTAATTCCTTCTTGAGAAATTTTAGTGCCGACATCCATTGGTTGCTCTTTTGCAACACCTAACGAAAATCCTTTTTGGACATTACTGCATCCTCCGTAGCGAGCAAAAAATCGCAATGTATCTCCATCCGTTAAATTGAATTCTTCCTTATACCATTTTGCTGCTTCTTTTGTTACATCCATTTTCATTTTTTGTCACCTCTAAATGTCATTATACAGATGTCAGGATCGATTATTCAATGAAATAGGCTTAATCTACACGTAATCGGAATAAGAGATTAACGCTCGATCGTTTCACTTTCCTGAATAAAAGTTGCTTCTTTTGTTTTTAGCCATTGGTTCATATGCTCTATCACTTCGTTGTTTTTCTGTTCATTCATATCCTTTAAAAAATGAATTTTGTAGTTTCGGCTTCCATGACTCGATACAAACGTAGGAATAACCTTAGGGTTACGGAGTGAAATGGCTGTTACGTTTCCGTCTGTTTTTTTATCAATTTGCAATTGAAAGATTCCGCCGATATCTTTTCCGTTCCCTTTTTGAGCTGATAGAAAGTTCCCGAGGGAATATACGACAATACTTTTATCTCCATTTTCTTGCTCAATCCATTCCATTGGCTGAAGAACATGCGGGTGATGACCGATAATCACATGAGCTCCCTCATTTGCGATGAATTGGGCTAGTTCTTTTTGTTCAGTCGAAGGATAGCTTTGATATTCGAGTCCCCAGTGCATATTGACAATGACCACATCTACTTTATTTTTTAATCGCTCTAAATCTTTTTTGATTTTTTCTTTATCAATCAAAGAGACGAGATGCGGTTTGCCCTTTGGTACGGGGATACCATTCGTTCCGTATGTATAGGATAGAAAACCGAGATTCATTCCTTTTACATTGATAATTCTTAATGTTTCGGCATCTTTCATATCTTTATAACTACCGACATAGTGCATCCCGATTTTTTCATAATGAGCGATGGCATTTTGTATCGCCGTTTCCCCACGATCAAGCGTATGGTTATTGGCCATTGTCATTAAGTCGACACCGGCATCTTGAAAGTTATCAGCCACCTCAAATGGACTGTTAAACGAAGGATAGGTAGATAATCCGATTTCTGTACCGCCGATGATGGATTCTTGATTAGCCATTGTGAAATCAGCTTGCCGTAGCGTATCTTTCACATTTGTTAACATCGGACTAAAATCGTAAACACCATCTTGCTTCTTTGCGTCTTCATAAACAGGACGATGGATGAGAAGATCTCCAATCGCCGCAATGGAAATAGTGGAATGAAACTCTTTTAATGAAGCGGCAGATACTCTTAATGAATGGTCTTTACTTTCATTATTGGAAGATAATCGACTCCCTTTGGAAGATTGAAACGTTAATAAACCTAAGACTAAAATAATGCCAATTAAAAAAACTAAAGCATATTTCTTCATAAGACACATCCTTTTTCTATTCCTCTTTTTTATATTACCAGAATTTATATCATTTTGATAAAGTTTTCAGGGGTAAATATAGTCTTTGATGTCTAGCTCCAGGTGCCATCGGATCAGAAGTAAAGCCAATCCGCCCAGAAGGTATAAAAAGCATCTTTTAGTTGGCTTGTCTTGTCCTTGTCGCTAGTAGGTAGGCGCTTTGTTCATTTTTTGTTGGAAAACTTTTTAGCGTTAAAACTAAAAACTTAGTGGAGAAATGTCGGAAGTTTTTAAATAGGTTTTTTTACGTATTGATCAAATTGTATAAATATATTACTGTGTTTTTTCCATACACCTTTTGTTCTGAAAGTGTCCGAATATTAATCGTCTTTATGCTGAAATGCTGATGCATATTCTTTTTACATAGATTTTTTCTTGGCATTAAAATTGCATATTGTATAGTGAGTTTAAAAAAGAGAAAAGTTTCGAGGAGGATATAATATGCGTGAAGTAGTCATTGTTGAAGCTGTACGGACACCTGTTGGAAGACGAAAAGGTGTTTTTGCTAATGTTCGTGCAGATGATTTAGCATCTGAAGTTTTACAAGAGCTTGTGAATCGGGCAAACATTTCAGCAACTCTAATTGAAGACGTCATTTTAGGATGTGTTTCTCAAGTCGGTGAACAGTCCGTAAATATTGCGAGGCTGGCGGCTTTAGCTGCAGGATATCCAATTGAAGTACCGGGAACAACGATCGATCGACAATGCGGCTCAAGTCAACAAGCGGTACATTTTGCCGCACAAGCGATTTTAAGTGGAGATATGGATGTCGTTGTCGCTGGTGGTGTGGAAAGTATGAGCCGCGTTCCAATGTTTTCTAATCGACAAGAGATTCCTTTTAGTGAAAAACTAACGAGCAAATATGAATTAATCCATCAAGGATTATCTGCTGAAAGAATTGCGGAAAAATGGGGATTTAGTCGAACTCAATTGGATGAATTCGCCTATGAAAGTCACCAAAAAGCGATTAAAGCGCAAGAAGCAGGAAAATTTGAAAAAGAGATTTATCCAATCGAAGTAACGAAAGAAGATGGAACAAAAATCGTTGTCAAAGAAGACGAAGGTCCAAGAAGGGATACGTCGCTGGAGAAATTAAGCGCATTAAAACCTTCATTTATTGAAAATGGAGTCATCCATGCAGGAAATGCAAGTCAAATGAGCGATGGGGCAGCTGCACTTCTCATCATGTCAAGAGAAAAAGCGGAAGAGCTTGGTGTAAAACCGCGTTTTCGTATTGTTGCAAGATCTGTAGTAGGATCTGATCCAACATTAATGCTGACAGGTCCAATTGCCGCGACAGAAAAAGTATTACAAAAAGCTGGATTAACGATTGATGATATGGATTGTTACGAAGTAAATGAAGCATTTGCTCCTGTTCCATTAGCATGGATTCAGGAAACGGGTGCCGATCCGAAAAAGTTAAATCGAAATGGAGGAGCCATTGCATTAGGACATCCGTTAGGCGCTACAGGTGCTAGAATTTTCGTTTCGTTAGCCCATGAATTAGAGCGAACGGGAGAACGATACGGATTAGTGGCAATTTGTGAAGGCCATGGCATGGCTAATGCTACGATCATTGAACGGTTGGATTCGTAAATCAGAAATTATTACAAATCCATTCGATTGAGGAAATTCAAAATAGAAGTCATAATAGGAGCCGTTTAAAGATAAAACGAGGGAGTAATTTCCCTCGTTTCGTTTACAGCCATTTGATTTTCGGCTCTGTCTTATTGATGATCCGCCTAATGTTAGGGCGATGGCGGTATATGACAAAAATAGTTAATAAGCTAACGACGATAATAAGTGGAATATCTTTTGTAAATAAACTATAAATAATCGTATAAGTGCCTGTTAACATAGATGACAATGATACATATTTTGAAAAGTATAAAATGATAAAAAACACAGCAAGCAACGAAATAAAAAGAATTGGATTATAACATAACAGTACACCGCCTGAGGTCGCCACTGCTTTTCCGCCACGGAAATTTGCAAATACTGGATACATATGGCCAACTGCTGCAATCATTCCGGCAAGTAAAGGATGGAAACTTGCATCGATCCCGAAAATATAAGGCAAAGCAGTAGCTAATGTCCCTTTTAAAATATCAGCAATCGTTACGATAAGACCGGCCTTTACACCGAGTGTTCGAAACGTATTCGTACCACCTAAGTTTCCACTTCCATGTTCGCGAATATCAATGCCATAGCCAATTTTCCCGACGATTAAGCCAGATGGAATGGATCCAATTACATAAGCTAAAAATACGATAAGTGCGTAAATCATGTTTTTTCCCCTTTAAATCAGATTCTTTTTTTATTGTACACAACTTCTAAAAAAACCTCTATGTATAATGCTTTATAATATTACTAAATTTTATTCTTCATGAAAAGGGATTACGGGTATTCATTAGTTGGAGTCGAATTACATTTCACTGTATAATGGAAATAAATGAAGGAGGGAGAAAATGATGGCATTTGAAAATCCAAGTCAAAGCGAGATTAAAGAAATTTTACAAAAATCAAAACGCATAGCTGTTGTTGGCTTATCTAATAAGCCTGAGCGTACGTCTTACATGGTGACAAAAGCGATGCAAGATGCCGGGTATGAAATTATTCCAGTTAATCCAACGGTTGATGAAGTACTCGGTGTTAAAGCTGTCTCGTCTTTAAAAGAAATTGACGGCCATGTTGATATTGTAAATGTATTTAGAAGGTCAGAGCACCTCGTTGATGTCGCAAAAGAGTTTTTGGAAATTGATGCTGATGTTTTTTGGGCCCAGCAAGGTGTTTTCAATGAAGAAGCATATGAACTGTTAAAAGAAAAAAACAAAACAGTCATTATGGATTTATGTATAAAAGTAGCGCATTCTTTAACGAAATCGTAAGCCCTACACGGGGTTTACGATTTTTACGTTTATAATAATAACAAAGATTTCAAAGGTTATGAGAGTCCTCATTGTCCAGCTCGAGAAGACGAAAAGCAAATTCATCTAAAAGGTAAAAAGTACCTTTTGGCAGGCTTGACGTGTGCTTGTTGTAGGATTTGTCCGTTTTTCTATTTTACAGAAAGGTTTGAAATTGTTTATGAAACAGATATACAATAAAGCATGAGTATTTATGAGATAGTTGACGAGAGTAATTGTTATAGGTACAATACTGAACATACGTTCTTACTGTTTTGAAAGGGGTTAAAATCGTTTGGTAAATACAAGGAAGATTGAATACAATGATGATGCGATTCAAGTACTAGAAGGCTTAGAAGCTGTTAGAAAGCGTCCGGGCATGTATATCGGAAGCACAGATGCACGTGGCCTCCATCATCTTGTTTATGAAATTGTCGATAACTCTGTAGACGAAGTGCTCGCAGGCTACGGAGATTATATTAAAGTCACGATACATAAAGATAATAGTGTTTCTGTTCAAGATAAAGGTCGTGGAATGCCTACCGGTATGCATAAAATGGGTAAGCCTACACCTGAAGTCATTTTAACGGTCCTCCATGCTGGTGGTAAGTTTGGACAAGGTGGCTATAAAACGAGTGGGGGTTTACATGGAGTAGGTGCTTCTGTCGTAAACGCCCTATCTGAATGGCTTGTCGTCACGATTAAACGCGATGGTTTTATTTATGAACAACGTTTTGAGAACGGGGGAAAGCCCGTTACGACGCTTGAAAAAGTAGGCAAGACGAAAGAAACAGGAACGACGATTCATTTTAAGCCCGATCCAAGCATGTTTAGTACGATCACCTATAATTTCGAAACGTTGAGCGAACGATTAAGGGAGTCTGCCTTTTTATTAAAAGGATTAAAAATTGAAATCATCGACAATCGGAATGATGTAAAAGAAACATATCTTTATGAAAATGGAATTGAAGCATTTGTTACATATTTGAATGAAGAAAAGGATTCCTTACATCCTGTCGTCTCATTTGAAGGGGAGCAAAATGGAATTGAAGTAGATTTTGCTTTCCAATTTAATGACGGATTTAGTGAAAACATCTTGTCATTTGTAAATAACGTCCGTACAAAGGACGGCGGTACACATGAAGCTGGGGCGAAATCAGCGATGACAAGAGTGTTTAATGAATATGCACGCAAAGTAGGCCTTTTAAAAGAAAAAGATAAAAACTTAGAAGGTTCGGATATTCGTGAAGGGTTAGCTGCGATTGTATCTGTCCGTATTCCTGAGGAACTATTGCAGTTTGAAGGACAAACGAAAGGAAAGCTTGGAACGAGTGAAGCGCGTTCTGCTGTTGATTCTGTTGTCTCAGAGCAACTTTCGTACTTTTTGGAAGAAAATCCAGATGTGAGTTCTTTATTAATTAAAAAAGCGATTAAAGCGGCTCAAGCACGAGAAGCGGCCCGAAAAGCCCGTGAAGAAGCCCGTTCAGGTAAAAAGCGTAAGCGAAAAGATACATCCTTAAGCGGAAAACTGACACCTGCACAATCACGTAACCCGAAAAATAACGAGCTTTATTTAGTAGAGGGAGATTCTGCAGGTGGATCTGCCAAGCAAGGACGTGATCGAAAATTTCAAGCTGTATTACCGTTACGTGGTAAAGTTATTAATACAGAAAAAGCGAAGCTTCAAGATATTTTTAAAAACGAAGAAATTAATACAATCATTCATGCAATTGGTGCTGGTGTCGGCCCTGATTTTTCAGTTGATGATGTCAATTACGATAAAATAATCATTATGACCGATGCGGATACGGATGGAGCTCATATTCAAGTGTTGTTATTAACGTTCTTTTACCGTTATATGAAACCATTGATTGAAGCCGGAAAAGTATTTATCGCTCTTCCACCGCTATATAAAGTATCAAAAGGTAGTGGGAAAAAAGAAGTGATAGAATATGCATGGAGCGATGAAGAGTTAAAAGATGTGACTAAAAAAGTTGGGAAAGGCTATACGATTCAGCGATATAAAGGTCTCGGTGAAATGAATGCAGACCAATTATGGGAGACGACAATGAATCCGGAAACACGTACGTTAATCCGCGTTCGTATTGATGATGCAGCACGTGCTGAGCGTCGTATTACAACGTTGATGGGTGACAAAGTGGAGCCACGCCGGAAATGGATCGAGAAAAACGTTGCATTCGGCTTAGATGAAGAAACGAATATACTCGAGAACGAAAATTTATCTGTCGGAGAGGAGGGCTAATACATGTCGCAACTAGAGCGTTTTCATGAATTACCTTTAGAAGAAGTGCTCGGTGACCGATTTGGTCGCTATAGTAAATATATTATTCAAGATCGTGCACTGCCTGATGCTCGAGATGGGTTAAAGCCTGTACAACGAAGAATTTTATATGCCATGTATGTAGACGGAAACACACACGAAAAACCATTTAGAAAATCAGCGAAAACGGTTGGTAATGTGATCGGGAACTACCACCCGCACGGTGATTCGTCCGTTTATGATGCGATGGTTCGGATGAGCCAAGATTGGAAAGTGCGGAATTTATTAATAGAAATGCACGGAAATAACGGGAGTATTGACGGCGATCCGCCAGCAGCGATGCGTTATACAGAAGCAAGACTGTCAGCCATCGCAAAAGAGTTGCTTCGTGATATTGAGAAAGAAACGGTAGATTTTGTTCCAAACTTTGACGATACGAGCAATGAGCCGGTTGTATTACCTGCGATGTTTCCAAATTTACTTGTAAATGGTTCAACCGGAATTTCAGCTGGATATGCAACAGATATTCCACCACACCATTTAGGTGAAGTCATTGATGCTGTCATGAAACGAATTGATAAGCCAACATCAACAGTAGATGAAATTATGGAGGTTTTGAAAGGACCTGACTTCCCTACAGGTGGAATTATTCAAGGGATCGATGGTATTAAAAAGGCGTATGAAACGGGAAAAGGGAAAATCATTATTCGCGGGAAAGCTGAAATTGAATCCATCCGTGGTGGCAGGCAGCAAATCGTCATTACCGAAATCCCGTATGAAGTCAATAAAGCGAATTTAGTCAAAAAGATGGATGAATTACGTCTAGATCGAAAAGTAGAGGGAATTTCTGAAATTCGAGATGAAACCGATCGCACAGGTTTGCGTATTGTCATCGAATTAAAAAAAGATGCTGACGCAGAAGGTGTTCTAAATTATTTATACAAAAACACGGATTTACAAATTCCGTACAACTTTAATATGGTTGCTATCCACAACCGAAGACCACAGCTAATGGGCTTATTGCAAATATTAGATGCATACATTGATCATCAAAAAGACGTAGTCACAAATCGATCCAAGTATGAACTAAGAAAAGCACAAGAAAGACAACATGTTGTGGAAGGACTAATTAAAGCATTATCGATTTTAGATGAAGTGATTCAAGTGATTCGCGCATCAAAAGATAAGCGGGATGCAAAAAATAATTTAATCGCAAAATATGCCTTTACAGAACCACAAGCCGAAGCGATCGTTTCCTTACAGCTCTATCGATTAACGAATACCGATGTGACGGCTTTACAAGCGGAAGCTTCTGAACTCGAAGAAAAGATTCAAGAATTGACTTCGATTTTAGAAAATGAAAAGAAGCTTTTACAAGTGATTAAAACGGATTTAAGAAAAATAAAAAAATCCTACGCAGATAAGCGTCGTACCGTCATTGAGGAAGAAATTGAAGAAATCAAAATTAATGTAGAAGTAATGGTTGCAAGTGAGGATGTCATTGTAACTGTAACGAAGGACGGGTATGTAAAACGAACAAGTGTTAGATCCTATAACGCTTCCAATGGACAAGATTTCGGTATGAAAGATACAGACCGACTTCTTCGTCAAATCGAAATGAATACGACAGATGTGCTGTTGCTGTTTACTAATAAAGGGAATTACTTGTATTTCCCTGTCCATCAGTTGCCGGATATTCGCTGGAAGGATTTAGGTCAACATGTCGCTAGTTTAATTTCGATTGATAAAGATGAATTTATAGTCAATGCAATACCTGTTCAAGACTTTGAGAAGAAAGAATATCTGTTATTTTTCACGAAAAGTGGAATGGTGAAAAAGACAGAGTTAATCCAATATAAAGCGCAGCGATATTCAAAGCCACTCGTTGCTATAAACGTAAAGGGTAATGATGAAGTTGTGGGTGTTGTGGTGACAGATGGCATGTCAGATGTCTTTATCACAACTCGCAATGGTTATGGATTGAGGTTTTTAGAAGAGGAAGTAAACATTGTAGGTACACGAGCCGCTGGAGTAAAAGGGATTAACTTAAAAGATGATGATTATGTTGTCAGTGGCCACGTATTTAAGCGAGAGGAGACCCCTTCTCAAGAGTTGATTATTGTGACACATCGCGGAGCAGTTAAAAAAATGACGTTAAAAGAGTTCGAGTGTTCTTCACGGGCAAAGCGCGGTTTAGTCATGTTGAGGGAATTAAAAACAAACCCACACAAAATCGTTCGCTCGTTTATGTGTAAAGGGAATGAGTCGTTATCCTTGTTATCAGAAAAAGGGTATGTAGAAACGATTCTCGTTCAGAATCTCCGCGTAAATGAACGTTATAGCAACGGGTCTTTCTTTGTAGATGAACAAGAAGTAGGAAATGTAATCGATTGTTGGTTAGAATTGGTCGACAATTAATCCAAAAACCCCTTTGTCCTTTAGAAAGTGGACAGAAGGGGTTTTTATTACGTTCGATGAGAACCGGACTTTGTAAAAAGCTCTTAGAAAAATATCTAGAATTTTATTTTTATTTTGTGATATAATATAACGTGTTCATGTAAAAAAACCTCACATATTCATTGCAGCTCAGAATGAAAGGAGAATAGTATGGAATTTTTAAATTGGATTGTATCACAAGGGAATAAGATTATATGGAGTTATGTTCTAATTTATATGCTCATTGGGCTTGGAATTTTATTTACGATTCAAACAAAGTTTGTTCAATTTCGCCACTTCGGGGAAATGTTCCGTATCATAGTAGAAAAAGATCGTGTCGCTAAAAAGGGGAAAGGGGTAACTTCTGCTCAAGCGTTCTTTGTAAGCGCTGCTTCTCGTGTTGGTACAGGGAATTTGGCAGGCGTAGCCATTGCCATTGCTCTTGGTGGGCCAGGAGCGGTTTTTTGGATGTGGCTTATCGCAATGATCGGCATGGCGTCTGCCTTTGTTGAAAGTACGCTTGCCCAAGTTTACAAAGTGAAAGATGGAAATGATTTCCGCGGCGGGCCAGCTTATTACATGGAAAAAGCGTTAAATGCTCGTTGGTTAGGAATTATTTTTGCCATTTTGATTACACTTTGCTTCGGTTTAATTTTTAATGCGGTACAAGCGAATACGATTGCTGCGGCATTCGAACAAGCCTTTTCTGTTAATAAAACGATGATGGCCATGATTTTAGCCGTTATTACAGCCATTATTATTTTCGGTGGTATTCATCGCATCGCGAAAGTTACGCAAATTATTGTACCGGTTATGGCGGGAATTTATATTCTTGTCGCCTTAATTGTCGTTCTCATGAATATGACTGAAATTCCTAGTATCATTGCGTTAATTATTAAAAATGCGTTCGGATTAGAAGAGATTGTAGGCGGAGGAATCGGTGCTACCCTTATGCAAGGTATAAAACGCGGATTATTCTCAAATGAAGCTGGGATGGGTAGTGCGCCAAATGCAGCTGCTGCAGCAAATGTATCTCACCCAGCAAAGCAAGGGTTTATTCAATCGTTAGGTGTCTTTTTCGATACGATCATCATTTGTTCAGCAACAGCTTTTATTATTTTATTATTCGATGTTTCGCCTGATAAGGACTTAAATGGCATTCAATTAACACAAGCAGCCTTATCATCTCATATGGGTAACTGGGCATCTATATTTATTGCCGTTGCCATTTTCCTTTTTGCCTTTAGTTCCATTATCGGAAACTATTATTACGGTGAAACGAACATCGAATTTATTCGCGATAACAAAACGTGGCTTTTCCTTTACCGAGTTGCTGTTGTAGCAATGGTGATTTTCGGATGTGTTTCAGGGTTCCAGATCGTTTGGGATTTAGCAGATCTATTTATGGGCTTAATGGCAGTTATAAACTTAATAGTCATTACATTATTATCGAATATTGCCGTAAAGGTACTAAAAGATTATGTGAAACAGCGTAAAGAAGGAAAAGATCCACTATTTAAAGCATCTAATATTTCAGGTTTAACGAATGCAGAAGCGTGGGAAGGTCAAAAAGATCAACAATCATTTTAAAAATTACGATAACAATCCATTTTAGCGGACGGAATCATGAACGATTTCGTTCTTTTTTTAATCAAAATTTATCTTTTTTTGATAAAGCATTCAGGGATGAAAGCTTGAAAAAAGGTTGCTGTATGAAGTGGGAGTACGTCCCCACTTTTATCTATTTACAAAACGATCCCCATATTAACAACCCCAATGAATAAAAACACTTTTGTTAAATGATTTCTAAGTTAATTTTAGTCGTTAATTTATGTAAATGTTTGTAATTCTCCATTTTTATGAAACTAAATCTCATTTTATTCAGTCTTACTATATGTAAAGAGTTATATTTTGGGAGAGCATTGGAAGGTGTTAACGTGAAACGTAAAAGAGGTTGTATGCAGTTTATATTCATTTTCATGATAGGAGCGGTATTAATTGGAGTTGGTTTGATCTGGGCAATGAATCTTAATACTTCACAAACAACCGTAAATGAAACAAATTATTTAGAAGAGAGACTATTAAACTATGAAAAGGCTGTCCATAAGGAGCTCGAGGAACATAATCTTGTCAAGCTGAAGCCTCTTTTACTAGCCATTATGATTCAAGAAAGTAATGTAATGGGAAACGATATTATGCAATCATCAGAATCAGCTGGTTTAAAACGAAATGAAATAAAGACACCTGAAAAAAGCATTCATCAAGGTGTTTTGCATTTCGCAAAAATGTACGAGTACGGGAAACAAGTAGGTGTTGACACAGATACCATTATTCAAAGTTATAACATGGGACCGGGGTATATAGATTTCGTTGCGAACAATGGAAAAAAACACTCGGAAGAATTAGCAAAGCAATATTCGGAATTGAAAGTTGAACAAAACCCTGACCTCTATAATTGTGGCGGAGACAAAAATAACTTCAGGTATCCTTTTTGCTATGGAGATTTTACGTACACGACTAAAGTAAAGGACAACCTTTCACTCGTTGTGAACCTTCTCGAGAAGCAAGGGGAAGTTGTTTTATTAGATGATGAGTTGAATAAAGCTTTAACCCGCAATTAACAAATGAAATCATATATGAGGATATGGTTATTTTAGTAGCACCACATGATGGAATGGACTCTGAATTTACTCCTCCGATTACAGAAGAAGAGCTATTTCACTAATATTATGTCCTTACATCTAACCACCTAGGGTATTGGGAGAATCTTCATTTCTATCCAGCAATCAAAACGATAAAAGTTTCTCAATTTCATATTACAAAGAGGTTCATTGAAGAAGGATTAGGAATCTCTTTTATCCCAAAATCGACGATAAGAAGAGAGTTATTAGAAGGAAGATTAATTGAAGTACAAACGGATTTATGCGCAACGTTGAAGGCGAGTACGTTTGCGATCGTAAAATATTAGCACACGTTAGAAAAAGATTTTTTTCGGTTTTTATCCCGTTATAGGTATATATAACTTCAATTTTATACGGATTTGAAATAATGCTTCAATATTAGTAAAATGCGAAAAAATATTTCCCCAGAAAAAAGCTACCTTTTTAACAAGGTAATGGGGGATCGTCTCATATAAACAGCGCTTTCGTTCATGCCGAAGCGCTGTTTTATGTACAGTACATATTACATGTTCATAAGCCGCTTTTCACCCGCATAATGTTATTAAGTAATGAAATTACAGCTACGTTTTCTCTTTGTATTTAAGGGAGGGGGGGCTAAAGTTGATCATCCATGTCGTCCGATCAGGTGATACGTTATGGGGCCTTTCTCAAACGTATAGAGTGAATTTGAATCAAATTATCGCAGCGAATCAAATTGCAAATCCTAATCAGTTAGTAGTCGGACAGTCTTTAGTCATACCAGAAGTAGCTCGCTATCACATCGTCCAACCAGGAGAAGCATTATGGAGCATTGCTCAAATGTACGGAGTTACAATTGAATCCATTGTTTATGAAAATAAAATTGAAAATCCAGCTTTAATCTATCCAGGTCAACGGTTAAAAATTCCTACAGACTTTCATGTCGTCAAAGCTGGCGACACTCTTTGGGCGATTTCCATTCAATATGGAGTACCGGTACAAGACATTGTCCGTGTGAATCGAATTATCAATCCATCACAAATTTACCCAGGTCAAAGGCTAATCATTCCAGAAAAAGTGAAACCACTAATTGAAGTGAATGCCTATATCACAAGATTCGATCAAAGTGGGCAGCAAATCGTAAAGGAAATTGGGGAGTATTTAACTTACATGAGTCCTTTTAGCTATGAAGTAAGAGCTGATGGCACTGTAAGGAATCTTTTTGATTCTGAACTACTGAATGTTGCTAAAACGAAAAGTGTGTCTCCATTGATGGTGTTGACGAACTTCAGAGAAGGTGAATTTAGTTCAGACTTAGCCCATGAAATTTTTTTAAACAGTGATGTTCAAGAAAAGTTAATAGGAAATATTATAAAAGTTATGAAAGAGAAAGGATATGTCGGATTAAATATTGATTTTGAGTATTTATACCAACAAGATAAAGAGAATTATAACGAGTTTTTACGCCGGGTAGTGAGCAGGCTTCATCCGTTAGGTTATTCCGTGTCCACAGCAGTAGCACCTAAATATTCCCGTGAACAAAAAGGGCTGTTATATGAAGCGCATGATTATGCGGCACATGGAGAAATTGTTGACTTTGTTGTCATCATGACTTACGAATGGGGCTGGTCTGGTGGACCTCCAATGGCCGTTGCACCGATTCGTGAAGTGCGGAAAGTTATTCAATATGCTTTAACTGAAATGCCAAACCATAAAATAATGATGGGTATGCCTTTATATGGGTATGACTGGACATTGCCTTATGTAGAAGGTGGGCCATGGGCTAAAACGTTAAGTCCTTTAGCCGCTGTAGAGCGTGCAGCTCAATATGGGGTTTCCATTCAATTTGATGAGAAAGCACAATCGTCATTCTATAACTATATAGATGAGCAAGGGAAAAAACACGTCGTATGGTTTGAAGACGCTCGAAGTGTGCAAGCGAAGTATGACTTGGTCAATGAACTAAAGTTGCGTGGTGTAAGTTATTGGGTATTAGGGAATCCGTTCCCGCAAAACTGGCTTGTCCTTAGCGATCATTTTCGAATTCAAAAATTTTAATTGAATATGAATGTATCGTAATCTTGTCATTTGAATGAGTTTTAGCTATGTATTTGGGGGAGGGTATGGTGATCATTTATGTTGTGCAAAGAGGAGATACGCTATGGCAAATTGCTAATCGTTACCGTGTCAGTATTTCACAAATTGTTGAACTAAATGAACTGGAAAACCCTAATCAATTAGTAGTCGGACAGTCTTTAATCATTCCGACATACAATGTTTATCATACCGTAAAACCTGGAGAGGCATTATGGATGATTGCAAACCGATATGGCACGACCGTTGAAGATATTGTTACGGCAAATCAAATAACGAATCCATCTCTTATTTATCCTGGCACTGTTTTAAAAATTCCTGCTTATAAGCATGTAGTTCAACGTGGTGAAACACTGTGGCAAATCGCTAGGCTATATGGTACAACCGTGCAATCGATTATTAAAGTTAATCAAATTCAAAATCCTAATCTTTTATACCCAGGTACAACCCTAATCATACCAAAACGAAAGCTGGAGATTGTAACGAATGCTTTTACGTATCATTCAGGGGCTGAAGCAGAGAAAATTGTTGGAGATGTTGCAAAAGATTTAACGTATCTTGCTACATTTGCTTATGTCATTCAACCAGACGGATCTTTAGTGCTTTATATGGAAGATGATACGGATGCTATACAAACAGGGTTGGCTGATGGGGCAGTCCCGATGATGTCCATTACCAATTTTACAGTAACCGAAGCTGGAGAAAATATTGCACATGCTGTATTAGCAAGTAAAGAAAACCGTGAAAGATTACTAGCAAACATTATCAGCACTATGAAAAACAAAGGATATCAAGGATTAAACATTGATTTTGAAAATGTATTACCGGAAGATCGCAAGCTATATAATGAATTTCTTCAGCTTGCTGTTGATGCGCTTCATCAAGACGGATATTTTGTTTCAACATCGTTAGCACCAAAGATAAGCGGAGAACAAAAAGGATTGTTATATGAAGCACACGATTATCCTGCACACGGCAGAATCGCTGATTTTGTTGTTCTTATGACGTATGAATGGGGTTATCGTAAGGGTCCACCTCAAGCAATTTCACCGTTAAACGAAATTAAACGAGTTTTAGATTATGCAGTATCCGTCATACCGTCCCAAAAAATCCTTATGGGATTTCAGTTATATGCGAGAGATTGGATCATTCCTCATGTACAAGGACAAGAAGCGGAAACATTTAGCCCGCAAGAAGCCATTACCAGAGCAGTAAAATACGGAGCAACCATTCAATATGACCCCGTTTCAGCATCTCCGTTTTATCGATATACAGATGAACATGGAAGAGGCCATGAAGTGTGGTTTGAAGACGGTAGAAGCACACAAGCAAAGTTCGATACGATCAAAAGCTATCGCTTACTTGGTGTAAGTTATTGGGTGCTAGGATTTCCTTTTCCGCAAAACTGGGTATTGCTTAAGGATAATTTTCATATAAAAAAATTTTAAAAACAAAAAAGAGCGGACGATAGCTGATGTCCGCTCCATTTATTATTTAGAAATCCTTCTAATCGTTTGAATAAGGTCTTTTTTTACTTCTTCCCAAATCGATTCATTCGTCAAAAATTGCTCTGTCACTTCTGAAATAAAGGACTTAAATGCTTGCTCATATTCGGATGAATCCTTATCTGGAAGAGAAGACTTCATTTTTTCAACTAGCTCCTGTACTTTTGGTGCTCTTGGCCCCCATTTTGCAACTTCCTCACCAGCTTCATCGATTATAATTATGATTGGAATTGATCTTGATTTACCATTCGTTAAATATTGGTCCATCAACTCAAGATTCATATCACGATACAACAGACGTGTTTCCATTAATGACTCTTCTGCAATCCGCAGGAAAATTGGAAGGTTTACCATTGCATCTCCACACCAATCTTCTGATAAGACAATCGCACGTAGTTTTTTCTCTTGTACTGTCTGCAAAAAAGATCGATCTTCATCATCTAAGCGAAATTTGTTGTAAATCGTTAAAAGGTTTTCTTTATGTGTTTTCATTTCATGAATGTATTGGTATTTACTAATCCCTTTTTCAAACCATTGATTAAGATTTTTCATCGACTTGACCCTCCACTTTTGTATTTATATTTCTACTATAAAAATTTTCACGTTGTATGGCTAATATTTTGTTTTTTAACCTTAGTTAATTTTTTTTTGACAAGTTGATGCTAGCTAATTATTTAACCCACATACCCAAAGGTGAGGGTAAAGGTTTTCTAGTAAGATAATTAATAAAGTTCGAAAAATTTAGCGCATAAACTCGAAAATAGTGTTATAATTGTCGGTATATTTAAGTAATTCAGATAAATAAAAAGGGGAGTTTATTATGTTTAGAAAGAAGGTTTTATGGTTTTTTCCTTTAATGATTTTAAGTTTAATCATTGCTGGCTGCAGCTCTTCGGAGTCAACAAGCAAGAATGAATCAGGGGAAAAAAACAGTGGTCAGACATTTAGTTTTAAGGCAGGCCATTCTTTAACAGAGGAACATCCGTACCACGTTGGCTTGGTTGAAATGGCTAAAAATGTTGAGGAACGTACAAATGGAAAGGTTAAAATTGAAGTGTTTCCGCTTAGTCAGCTTGGAGCTGAAAGGGAGTTAACGGAAGCTCTAACGCTAGGAACGGCAGATATGTCGATTTCTTCAACAGCACCAATTGCCAATTTCTATCCTGAAATTGGGATTGTAGATATGCCGTTTTTATTTGAATCAAGGGAACATGCCTATAAAGTGCTTGATGGTGAAATTGGACAAGGGCTTTTGAAAGGGATGGAGGATGTTGGACTTGTTGGTCTTGCATGGGGGGAAAATGGTTTCCGTCATATTACAAATGCTAAGCGTCCTATCACGAAGCCAGGAGATTTAGAAGGACTTAAGATACGTACACAAGAAAATCCAATTCATCTCGATGCATTTACGGCATTAGGAGCAAAACCAACTCCAATGGCTTGGACGGAAGCATTGACAGCTCTCCAACAAGGAGTCGTTGATGCGCAGGAAAACCCAATTATTGTTGCTGATACGTACAAGCTATATGAATCTAACCAAACTCATATGACGTTAACAGGTCACTTGTATTCTCCTGCTGTTATTATGTTCAGTAAATCTGTATGGGATACACTACCTGCAGATTATCAAGAAATTTTAAGAGAAGAAGCGAAAAACGCCGGAGATCAAGTACGAGAGCTTATAAAGAAGTCTGATGAGAAATCTTTACAGGTTCTCAAAGAGAAAGGTGTAGAAGTTGTTGAAGAGGTAGATGTTACGCCTTTCAGAGAAGCCATTCAGTCTGTTTATAAAAAATATGAATCTGAATTTGGTAAAGAACAACTCGACGCCATTTTAAATGAAAAATAAAAAATCTGGAAAACTTGGCGAGTGTCGAAATTGTATTCGGCACAGACCAAGTTTTTTAGTCATAAGGGGAAGTGAATCGTGGTTAAAAAAGTAGTAGATTCATTAAATAATTTAATCAAGTGGGTATTAATTATTCTTTTTTTTATTATGGTCATTGCTGTTTTCCTACAAGTTCTTTTCCGTTTCGTCCTTGATCAACCGTTGGCTTGGACAGAGGAATTATCCCGATATTTACTTGTTTGGATCACCTTTTTAGGAGCAGGTTATGCGATGAGTGTGAAAGCCCATCCGAGCATTGAAATAGTATTTGAAAGAGGAAACAAGTTAGTGAAACGGATTATGATTGTTGTTTCATCTGCACTAATTATTTTCTTCTTTTGGCATATTGTCACAAATAGCTTTGAATTTATTGAACGAAGCATGATGCAAACATCACCTTCCTTGCAATTGCCGATGGGATACGTTTATACGGTTATTCCCATTTCAAGTATTTTGTTTGTGATCAATGTGTTATACATAACGATATCCGAGTGGAGAAAGGAGGCGAGTGAATAATGGCCTGGCTATTATACGGATTACTAATTGTTCTTTTTCTTATTAATATTCCAGTAGCAGTTGCACTTGGACTTGCCTCAATGATTGTTTTGATGATCCAGGATAGTGTGCCATTAATGGTTATTGTCCAAAAAATGTTTACATCTACCGATTCCTTTACGTTGATGGCTGTTCCATTTTTTATATTAGCCGGAAAACTGATGGAATCAGGGGGAATCTCTAAACGATTAATCCATTTTTCAAGTACGCTAGTAGGAAGCCTTCATGGAGGCCTGGCGATGGTATCGATTGTAACTTGTATGTTTTTTGCCGCGATTTCTGGGTCAGCTGCAGCGACAACTGCAGCAGTTGGGAGCATCCTAATTCCTGCTATGGTAAAACGTGGCTATGATAAAAGTTTTTCAACTGCAATACAAGCAGCGGGCGGAACGATAGGGGTTATGATTCCGCCAAGTGTTCCACTGATTTTATTCGGGGTTATTGCAGGAGCATCGATCGGGGATTTATTTATCGCGGGTATAGTACCGGGAATCTTTGTTGGGGTGTCTCTTATTTTAGTTGCGTATTTTATATCACGTAAAAGAGGGTATGGCAAGGAAGAAAAGAGCTCATATAAAGAAGTTTTCATTGCTTTTAAAAACGCTATATTAGCATTATTAATGCCCGTTATTATTCTTGGGGGAATATATGGGGGAATATTTACACCGACAGAAGGCTCTGTCGTTGCGGTTGTCTATGGGTTAATTGTGGGCTTGTTAATTTATAAGGAGATTAAGTGGAAGGATATTCCAGGAATATTCATTTCATCCGCTATCACTTCTTCTGTCATTTTATTTATTATTTCATGTGCATCCATATTTGGCTTTTTATTGACAAGGGAGCAAATTCCAGGTCAAATCTCGAATGCCATGCTAAGCATTACGTCAAATCCGCTACTTCTTCTCATTATAATTAATGTGATTTTGTTAATTGTCGGGACGTTTTTGGAAACTTCAGCGGCTATCGTAATAATGGCACCGATTTTAGTTCCGATTGCTTCGGCAGCAGGAATGGATCTCGTTCATTTTGGTGTCATTATGGTAGTCAGTTTGGCCATTGGGATGATCACACCGCCAGTTGGTATTAATTTGTTTGTGGCATCGAATATTGCCAACATTAGATTGGAGCACATCGTTCGTGCGATAACGCCGTTTCTCATTATGTTGATTATCGATGTACTTATTTTGACTTTCATGCCATCCATTAGCTTGTATTTATTAGATAAATAGAGGTGAATAACATGTATCAAGATTTATTAAACATCTTAAAGGATTCAGAACGTGTGAGTGTAAATGAAACGGTGCTTAAACACCATAGTGGAGGGATGGATTATCACACAAAGAAGAGTCCAGATATCGTCGTGTTTCCAAAAAACGATAAAGAGGTCGTTGAAATCGTCAAATATGCGGCGAAAAATCATGTCCCTATCGTACCTTTTGGGGCAGGAAGCAGTATTGAAGGTCACCTTGTACCTTTAAAAGGTGGGATTAGCATTGATTTTACATTAATGAATAAGGTGCTTGCGGTTTACCCAGAAGATTTTGTGGTGAAAGTTCAGCCAGGTGTGACGAGAACACAGTTAAATAAATATTTAAAAAAGTACGGGTTGTTTTTTCCTATAGATCCAGGGGCAGATGCGACAATCGGTGGCATGACTGCGACAAATGCGAGTGGGACGAATGCAGTAAAATATGGAACGATGAAGAATAATGTACTAGGTCTTCAGGTTGTCATGGCGGATGGTACGCTCATCACAACTGGAGGTGAAACGATTAAGTCTGCAGCTGGTTATAATTTGACAGAGCTAATGATTGGTTCAGAAGGGACACTTGGTGTTTTTACCGAAATAACGCTTAAGCTTGCGGGTATTCCAGAAGCAACAGTCGTTGCAAAAGCCGTCTTTGAAACAGTTGAAGAGGCAGGAAAGGCAGCAGAGCTCGTCCTGCAGTCAGGGGTTGGTATTGGAAAAATAGAGCTTGTGGATTCAGCAACGATTCGGGCTGTAAATGAATCGAAAAGTACTGAATTTGAAGAGGTTCCTACTCTATTTTTGGAATACAACGGAACCGTGGAGTCAACAAAGCAAGGAATTTCATTAATTAAAGAATTAATAGAAGATGCCGGTGTGAAACGATTTGAGTTTGAAGAAGACTCTATTAAACGTGCACAGCTTTGGGAAGCGCGTCACCATGCTGCATTAGCAATTGTAGAAAGAAAACCGAACCGAAAGCTAGTTTCAACAGATGTTTGTGTACCGATTTCACAGTTAGCGATTTCGATTGCGTATACAAGAAAATTATTAGAAGAATACAAGCTTGATGGGGCTCTTTTAGGACATGTTGGTGATGGAAACTTTCATGCGGTTTTTGGTTTAGATACGGAGGATGAAGATGAAATGAGTCGATTTCACGCCTTAAATGAAAAGGTCGTAAAATTTGCTCTCGAACATAGAGGAACATGTACAGGAGAACATGGAATTGGGATTGGAAAAATGAAATTTTTAAAAGAAGAGCGAAGCACAGCACTGCCAATCATGAAAATGATTAAAAAATCGCTTGATCCTGATAATATTTTGAATCCTGGAAAAATCGTGGAAATGGAAGGTGTTTATAAATGACGAAAAGTCATCGTATAGCCGTGTTACCTGGAGATGGAATTGGTAAAGAGGTCGTTCATGAAGCAGTCAAAGTATTAGAGCTTCTAAAAACAATGGATCCTTCTTTGGAAATGGAGTTTGAGACATTTGATTGGAGTAGCGAGTATTATTTGAAACATGGAGAAATTATGCCTGAAAATGGATTGGAAACGCTAAAGCAATTTGATGCCATTTTATTTGGCGCTATTGGAGATAATAGGGTTCCTGACGAGGTAACGATTTGGGAACTTATTATGCCTATCCGAAAACAGTTTCAGCAATATATCAATTTTCGTCCAGTGAAATTACTACGTGGGGTACCATCTCCTTTAGCGTATGATGAACCAATTGATTTTGTTATTATTCGTGAAAACGCAGAAGGAGAATATTCCAATAGTGGCGGGAGGTTATATCCTGGCTTAGAAGGGGAAATAGCGGTTCAAAATACGATTATGACAAGAAGCGGCACGGAGAAAGTAGCAAATTTCGCATTCAATTATGCAAAAAAGCACGGAAAAGAAACCGTTACAAGTGCTACAAAGTCTAATGCTATTATCCATTCAATGAAACTTTGGGATGAGGTTGTACAAGAAGTTAGTGAGGATTTCCCTGCTATCAAGCTTGAAAGCTATTATATTGATGCACTTGCGGCCTTTTTTGTATCAAAGCCGAAAGATTTTGAGGTGGTTGTGGCATCTAATCTTTTTGGTGATATTTTAAGTGATTTAGGTTCTGCTGTTGTAGGAGGGCTTGGGTTATCTCCATCGGCCAATTTAAATCCTGAAGGGGAATTCCCGTCTATGTTTGAACCTGTTCATGGATCGGCGCCTGATATTGCAGGTAAAGGTATTGCTAACCCGGTTGCTCAAATTTGGTCAGCAGCGCTTATGCTAGAACACTTAGGAAGAGAAGATTTAGCGAAAGTTGTAGTGGAATCTATTGAACAAGTCTTGACGAAAAACGAAGTACGGACACCGGACCTCGGTGGAACTTCAACAACAAGCGAAATGGGTTTTGCCATTTGTGAAGCTGTACAAGACATAATGATAGGGAAGGAAGGTTTATAATAAATGAGATTACGGGATAAAGTGTTTGTTGTTACGGGAGCTAAAGGTGGAATGGGGAAAGAAACAGTAAAACGTTTTTTAGAGGAAGGTGCTTATGTAGCAGCGGTTGATTTGAATATTGAAGGATTGGAGAGCAATGAAAGGTTTTACCCGATTGCAGCGGACTTAACAAAGGAATACGATGTAGCAAAAGTTTTTTCAGAAGCAAATTGTAAATTTGGCCACATCGATGGGCTTGTGAATATTGCAGGTATTGCTCAACCGGCAACACCGATAGAAGAAGTGAGTTTGGCAGATTGGGAGAAGATTATGAGTGTTAACGCAACCTCTCTTTTTCTCACTTGTCGTGAAGCAGCTTCATATATGAAAAAACAAGGTGAGGGAGTTATTGTGAATGTTGCATCAATCTCTATGGTAAGACCTCGCCCAGGGTTAAATGCCTATATCGCATCAAAAGGAGCGGCTGTTTCCTTCTCACAAGCTCTAGCTATTGAACTTGCTGAATACGGAATTCGCGTAAATGTTGTAAACCCAGGTCCCGCAGATACGAATATGCTCGGTCAATTTACTTCCAAAGATGGAGATATCAAAACAACCAAGGAGACTATTTTTAAGAAGAGTGTTCCACTAGGAAGGCTGATTAAACCGATGGATATCGCCAACTCACTTGTATATTTATGCTCAAAAGAGGCTGCCATAGTAACAGGTTCCGTATTAAATGTTGATGGCGGAAGGGGGATTTAAAGAGTGAAAGCAATCGAAGTAAAGATTCAAGGCCTTTATATTGACGGTGAATGGATAGTTCCAGATCAAGAGAAATTAATTGAAGTAAAGAATCCAGCAGACGGTTCTGTGATTGCGTTTGTCCCTCGAGGGGGAAAGGAAGAAATTGATTTAGCGGTTAAAGCTGCGAAGAAAGCATTTCACTCTCGAGAATGGCTGGAACTAGAGCCGTATCATCGGGGGAAACTTCTTTTTAAAGCAGCGGAAATCATTCGAGAGAATAAGGAAGAGTTGGCAAGATTAGAGACATTGGATGTTGGGAAACCTCTCATTCAAGCTGAGACAGATGTAGAAATTGCAGCGCGATATTTTGAATTTTACGCAGGTATTGCTGATAAGATTATGGGCGAAACGATTCCGGTTGAAAATGGAATTATTGATTACACAGTCCGGGAGCCAATTGGAATTGTCGGTCATATTATCCCATGGAATTACCCGTTGCAAATAGCGGCTCGGAGTATATCCGTGTCGATTGCGACTGGTAATGCAGCCGTTTTAAAACCTGCTGAAGACACCCCATTATCGACGTTAAAGCTTGTTGAATTATTAGAGGCATTATCATTACCGAAGGGGATCCTAAATGTTGTTACAGGTTATGGCTATGAAGCAGGAGCGGCACTCTCTGCCCATGCAGGTATTAATCACATTACGTTTACCGGTTCAGTAGAGACAGGGAAGACCGTAATGCAAGCAGCCGCAAAAAATATTGTTCCTGTGACACTTGAGCTTGGGGGCAAGTCCCCTAATATCGTGTTTACAGATTGTAATGAGGAAAATGCATTGAACTGGGTGATGCGTTCTATCATTCAAAATGCCGGTCAGACTTGTTCTGCAGGATCACGACTCGTCATTGAACAATCGATAAAGGATGAATTCGTCAAGAAACTGGCTGAGGCAATGGAGAAGCTTTCGATTGGACCGGGAATCGATAATCATGATCTAGGTCCAGTATTATCAAGGAAACAATTTGAAAGAATCCAAGGTTTTATAGACCTTGCAAAGCAGGATGGTATCCAAATTGCCACTGGTGGAGAGCGTGTGTGTGTTGAGGGCTGTGAACAAGGCTACTACTTGCTACCAACGATCTTCGATAATGTTCCGCCAACTCATCATCTTGCCCAAGAAGAAATTTTTGGTCCAGTTTTAACTGTAAGTATATTTGAATCGGAGGAAGAAGCGATTCAAATAGCAAATGGTACCCCGTACGGACTTGTTGCAGGTGTATGGACCGAAAACGCTGGCCGCGCTCACAGAGTCGCTAGCCAACTTCAGTGTGGCCAAGTTTTCATCAACCATTACGGCGCGGGTGGGGGCATTACACAGCCATTCGGAGGCTATAAAAAGAGTGGATTTGGCAGAGAAAAAGGACTCGAGGCAATACAGAATTATACGCAAGTGAAAAACGTTGCTTTAAAATATTGATGAGACTATTTTTGCAATAGATAATCTTATTATGTTAAAGCTTTTTAAAAGTACTACGAGAATAAAATGATAAATATTGATGTTTGGTCAGTTCATCGAATAAATGAGGCGACAATTAACTCTCTACAGCTTTTAGAGAAAAGACACTATAAGATTGGGCTGTCTCACAAGTCGAATATTCGGCATAGAGACACCCCTTTTACATATTAGAGAATAGGCTCTTTTGGTTAATTTTGTTCCATTACACGAATTCTCTTATAATCAGCCATCCAACACCCATTTTTATATAACTTTTCTTTCTAGTTATTTTCTACATTTGCTATGATTTGCTCTTTTCTAGTTTCGGGTATACCTTCAAACATACTACTTGTGAACATTTCAATCCAATTTTTTAAACCGTTATCGCCGCTTAAAGGTGTTGGTCTATCAAAATGGTGTGCAAATGTCACGTTAAAACCTATTTCTTCCATCAGTGTCGAATACTCCCCAATGGTTGGAAAATAAAACGGAAATTGATCCGAATCATACTTATATCCTTCTTGTTTGAATTGAGTAATAATTTCATCCGTTATTGTTTGAACGTTCCCTTTACCTCCGAATTCTGCTACAAATCTCCCTTTGGTTTTAAAAAAGTAAAAATTCGATTTAGTGCTTGTTTGGGAGATTTAACCCAGTGAAGTGTTGCATTTGAGAAAACTGCGTCAAATTCGTCTGTAAATTCTATGTCTAAAACATCATAAATCATAAAGTTTATATGTGGATACTTTCTCCTTGCTTGATGTATCATATTTTCGGATTTATCAATACCTATAACATGGGTGCCAAGGTTATGTAATTTATTGGCTAAATCTCCTGTTCCACAACCAAGGTCAAGGATCGTTTCGCCTCTCTTCTAATAAGGCGAATATATCATGTCCAAATCTTGAAACAAATGAATGGTTGTTATCATATAAATTCGCATCCCAATTATCCTGCACACTCTGTATATGATTCATATAAAATCTCCCCCATATAACGGTGTAAATCAATTATAAATGATAGAGATTATAATGAATATTAAATAAAGTGTGAAAATTCAAAGCTAAATAAATTTCATTATACGTAGTTTTATTTATCAAGCTTTCTAAGACAGGAAAAAAGGAGTACCTCCCCAATTTGTATAACTATAACTGGCCTTTTAACTATCTTTCTCCTATTTCCAATTCCTATGAAATGTTGATTATTTCTAACACTATACAAAAACAATGACTATCGCTATGATAATATAATGGACAATGAAGGAAATTGGAGATGTTTATAATTGGAAAATAGTTTGATTAGAGGAACATTTTTTCTCACTGCTGCATCCTTTATTTCAAAAATACTAGGTTTTATTTATATAATTCCTTTCACTGCCTTAGTAGGGACTTCTGGGTATGCTCTTTACAAGTATGCGTATGGTCCATATACGATCATCCTTAGCCTTTCGACAATAGGACTTCCTTTAGCTGTTTCAAAATTTGTTTCGAAATACAATGGTTTAGGTAATTATAGAGTAGGACTCGACTTATTAAAGGTAGGATTCATTTTAATGGTGGTCACGGGGTTTCTATCGTTTGGAGCATTGTATTCGTTAGCGCCATTTTTATCAAAAATTTTAATAGATCCTCATGATGTAACTGGAAATTCGCAACAAGATGTGACGTTTGTCATCCGCATGGTTAGTTTTGCTCTATTAATTGTTCCGCCAATGAGCCTTCTAAGAGGCTATTTTCAAGGAAGTCAATCGATGGGCCCATCGGCTCTAAGTACCGTTATCGAACAGATTGTTCGCATCATTTTTATCTTACTAGGTGGATTTATAGCGATACATATTTTTCATAGCACGATTACAAAAGCAGTAGGGATTGCTACATTTGGTGCTTTTATTGGCGGTGCAGCAGGTTTAGTCGTTTTGTTAAGTGTGTACGTCAAGAGAAGAGAATTGATACGGAAACAAATGAATGAAAGTCCAATAAAAGAAAAAATTCATGTTATTCCCATGTTAAAGGAGTTAATAAGTTATGCCATACCCTTCGTTATTGTTGGCCTTACAATCCCGATTTATCAAAACATTGATACATTCACCATAAATAAACTGTTTCAATCTATTGGTTATCAGCTAGATGAAGCTGAGGTCATTAATTCAGTGATTGGACTTGCTCAAATATTGGTCATGGTTCCTGTTTCATTAGCAACAGCATTTGGCATGTCTTTAATTCCTGGAATTACAACATCCTTTGTTACTGGTAACATACGAGAAGTTCATCGGAAAATAACGAAAACGATTCAAATATTAGTGTTTTTTACCTTACCGGCTGGAATTGGATTATCCCTTTTGGGGAAACCCATCTACACCATGATTTTTGGACTGAAAAATAACGATGAAGTAGGTGGTACCATTTTACAATGGTATGCGCTTGCAACTATTGTGTTTGCTTTATTTACCGTTACAGCTGCAATACTACAAGGAATAAATGAGCAAAAGAAGGTGATAATAGGAGTTGCTTTAGGTGTAATCGTAAAAATGATTTTAAACGTTGTGCTTGTTTCTAGTTTTAAAGAAGTTGCTCCTGTTTTAGCAACATATGGAGGATTTTCTGTTTCAGTCATATTTAATATGGTTTTGATTAAGAAGACGATTCAGTATGAATTTTTCCCTTTGATTAAATCATTATTACAAAGCGTTGGACTAGGATTAGTAATGGCATTTTCAGTTTTGTTTATGAATTTTTTTATGGACACAAGCATATCAGGAAGAATAAGTGAATATTATTCAGCTGTACTAACATCGTTAGTGTGTATCACAACGGGTCTGTTCGTTTACTTAGGAATCGGTATGAAAACGCAAATAATGAAGGATGTCCTAAATAGGAGAAAAAAGATGGATTATCAGAGGAATGAAAAGTAGGATCTTATTTTTTGACTGGATGATTCCTTTATGGTAAGCTGACAAAATTCTTAAGGAACATAATCGACACAATTGAAGAAGATGTCATTCAGCAATTATAGGAGATGAAAAATAAAGGGGAGATCTTCTATATAAAGGGGATGTGTTATCATCAAATTAAAAGTAATAAGTGTTATTGCACTAAGCCTAATCATTTTTGGGGCTGGTTACGTAACGGGCATGATAAACTCTAATGAGGCTTCCAGAGAAATATGGATAGGATATGATGACAATGAGAACGTTGGGCAAATTGATATAAAAAAAGTAATTACGGATACGGAAAGCCAAGGAATAGTTGATAATTTTATGATGATTTATCTAAATAAAGAAAAAATATTTGATGCAAATAAAGAGTTAGGAAAACCAGATGTTCATATTTCAATAAATAGTCCGAAACAGTCGACAGGGTTAATTGATTCTAGGTTATGGTTTGAGGATGAAGGTGCCATAATTGGAATTCGTTCTGGGGAGAGTTGGAACCAGGTAGACTACTTTAAAATCAATAAAGATGATGCTGATTATATTAAAGAACAGATTGATTTCTAATAATGCCTTCTATTCCAGAAAAGGGCTAGCCGTGAATTTTCCTACTAGACTTCCATCATACTGAGGAAGCAAACATGTGCGGCTTTTGTCACAAGAGATTGACAATAGAAAACGCTGTTGATTTTTACTTCAACAGCGTTTTGAGTCTTAATACTAATTGGTGGACTTAAATCGCATCTGTTCTCACTGAATTATTTAAGAATCTTTTCCCAAGTAATATTGAAAGCTAGTTTCCAAATAGTAGCTAGAAAAATGATGGTGATTACTAAATACAGATAGATTCCATAAGAATACAAAGTGCTGAAATAATGTATGCCAGCAAATAATGCAACAAGCAGCATTAAACCGAATACAATAGAACCGTTGCTGTTTTGATTGTACTGGTCAAAAGACTCCGAAAAGGGGATGGATTTTTTTAGAATCATAAAGCAAATGACAGCATATGTACACGCATTAAAAAATACAACGACAAGATCTGGAAGGATTTTCACCCCAAAAAGTACAATAAATAGTACACTTAAAAACAAGTAAACTGGTAAATATAATTTAAAAATAAACGCCTTTATTGTACCGCTAAACACCCATTTTAGTTGTTTTATCGGGGCAACTCTGTAAATCCACGCCCCCTTATATGTTCCTGAATACTTTAAGAGAATCATGATGGTCGGGATTATGATTAAGCTAAAGTAAATCGTTAAATACGTTTTGCTAGTGGATAGATGATCAAGGTCGGTATTCAAAACATTGATAATAAAAATAAACGGAAGAACAACTGAAAAACCTAAAAATGGATACACCTTCAATTTAAAATCTCGTTCATTTTTCATCATTGAACTGGCAAATCGAAAAAAAGCTCTTTCCTCATGTGAACGACAAATGATTCTAAGGAGAGATTGACCAAATTTACTACGCTTCGGTTCTTTTTCTTTCCCATGATAAGCAAGTTTTTGCAGGTTTTGCTCGAAAGTAGAATTTAATTTCATAAAAATCCAAATGGATAGGAAAGGAACTAGAATTCCTAAAGCTGAAAATAAAACGTAAAACGGCTGAAAGGCACCTTTCATTATCATTTCCATATTTGCTCCATACCACATCGGAAAGATAAATACTTGCCACCAACGTGGTTCAAGCGAAATAGTTAAGTCAATTAACTCAAAGGAGCGAATAAGTAATTGATACCCAACCATGATCATAAGTGACAACCCGATTTGGACAAAGTTAATGATATCTTTTAATTTTTCTCCATCAAAGAATCGTAAAATAAACAAATAGATAAGCGTGGTTAACCCAACGATCAATAGGTCAATTAAGATGATGTTTACAACTGAAACAAGGAGAAACAAGAGACCATTTTTGACAAGCCCAACAATCAAAGGGACTCCGACAAGCGCTATCGTAAGAAAAGATAAATAAATGACAACATGCACCATTTTAGCAGTGCTAATTGTTTTTCGATCAACGGGTTTTGGAAACATGATGTTTCGATCCCGAATGTCTAGTAAAACAGAGGAAAAATCGGAAATCATGGAAGACATGACAAAAAAGGTGAAAATTCCATAGAAGAGACTCATTTGGAAAAGATAATTTTCACCCATAAGTAAAATCGGAATCATAAACAGACCAAATAATACGTAAATCCATAAAGATTTTATGTATTGATTGCTATTTTCCTTGCCTTTTTTATTAACGTTTTGTGAGAAAATGGTTGGCACACGCCGTCCATCCATCGTTAACTTTACTTGTAAAATTCTTCTCATAATCTTGTAATCTACGCCAAAGCTTGTAAAAATTTTCGCAAAACGATCCAATAGTTTGAGCGTGCGATAATCCTGCATCCTTACATCTCCTTTACAATCGAAACAAATCTTGCACTAAGTTCTTTATGTTCAGTAAACCCCGTAAGTCGGTTAAAAATCTGCTCAAGTGAGCCTTTCGTATTTTGCAGCTTTAACTCTTCAAATGTACCGTCTGCAGCAATTTTGCCGTCATGCAGGAGAATGATGCGGCTGCTTATTTTTTCAACCACGTCCATAATATGAGACGAGTAGAAAATCGTTTTTCCTTGTTCGGCAAGTTGAGCCATAATTTCTTTAAAAATCATTACACTGTTCGCATCCAAACCATTGATTGGTTCGTCAAAAAACAAAAGTTCCGGATTATGCAATAAACTCGAGATAATTAATAGTTTTTGACGCATTCCTTTAGAATAAGAGGAAATTCGTGAATGATAGACTTCACCTATACCGAAAAGTTCCATTAGGCTTTTTGCTTTGTAGTCGGCGAGGTTAAAATCGAGACCATATAATTCGCCAATAAACGTTAAATATTCATGGCCAGTTAAATTATCGTAAATTTCGGCGACTTCCGGCACATAACCGATCTTTCTTTTATACTCTATATTCCCATCAGAAATATCATGATCGAAGATTTTGACCTCACCTGAATAGTCATCTTCAATGCCAAGCATAATTTTCACAGTGGTACTTTTTCCTGCTCCGTTTGGACCAATATAACCAATGATCTCTCCTCTTTTCACTTGAAGAGATACACCATTCAAAACAGACTTGGAACCATAATTCTTTTTCAAATCATTAATTTCTAATATAACTTCTTCCATCTTCTTAATCCCCATTTCTAGATTATTTCCATTTAATCCTTTTCAAGTGTAACATTAGCTCCTTTGTTTACTAAATAAGGAATAAAAAAATTCCGTGAATCACTTTTATTTTTTCTCTTTTTGTATACCTGTGGGAAAGGGTCGCATATTTGGCATCCCGAAATTTTGAACGAGTATTTTGAATTTATCGCCTTGGTTATGCGTCCTTTTAGAACAATGAAATCAAACAACAAAAACAAAAGTTCCCTGTAGATAAGCTCGTGATATTCACCTTGAAAACAATGGAAAAGAATGGGGTTTGATGATACGATGAGTGTAGTATGGATGAAATATCCCAATAGAGAATCTACCGCTAAGGGTAGAACCTTTCATCTTATTACCAGCCTGAAATAATCAGAAAATAGTAGATATTTTAAACTATAAATAATTATAATAAAATATGATAGGATTATAATTGAGACAGAAAAGATGTGTTCCTAAGCAGGAGCGCCTCTCTTTTTTGCAAATATAGGGGATGAGGAAGGGTAATATGAGCAACATACAGAAAAAAACAGACGTTATTTTAATTGGTGCTGGTGTTATGAGTGCGACTTTGGGATCATTACTGAAAGAGTTAGTACCCGAATGGGAAATTAAAGTGTTTGAAAAACTAGCAAACGCAGGGGAAGAAAGCTCTAACGAATGGAACAACGCGGGTACGGGTCATGCTGCATTGTGTGAGCTTAACTACACACCTGAAAAGTCTGATGGAACAATAGAGATTAGTAAAGCAATTAAAATTAATGAACAGTTCCAGATTTCTAGACAGTTTTGGTCTTATCTTGTAAACAGCAATCTGATTCGTAATCCGCAGGAATTTATTATGCCAATACCTCATATGAGTTTTGTACAAGGGGAAAAAAATGTAACGTATTTGAAAAAACGTTTTGAAGCGCTGTCAAAAAATCCGCTGTTTCAAGGGATGGAATTTTCCGATGACCCTGAAAAGCTGAAGGAGTGGATTCCGCTTATCATGGAAGGGCGTACATCGAATGAACCGATAGCAGCAACAAAAATCGACTCAGGAACGGATGTAAACTTTGGTGCTTTAACACGTACGCTGTTTGACCATTTAAAGAGTCAAAATGTCGAGATTAACTACAAGCATAGTGTCGAGGATATTAAACGTACTAACGATGGCTCGTGGGAGTTGAAAGTGAAAAATGTCGATAGTGGTCAAGTCGAGCGTCATGTTGCAAACTTCGTCTTTATTGGCGCTGGAGGAGGGAGTTTACCTTTACTACAAAAAACCGGTATCCCAGAGTCAAAACATATTGGAGGGTTCCCGGTAAGCGGACTCTTTATGGTATGTAACAATCCGGAAGTGGTAGAGCAGCATCATGCAAAAGTATATGGTAAAGCTAAAGTTGGTGCTCCTCCAATGTCTGTACCGCATCTTGATACAAGATATATTAACAACAAAAAATCGTTGCTGTTTGGACCGTTTGCAGGGTTCTCACCAAAGTTCTTAAAAACTGGTTCAAATTTAGATTTAATTCGATCTGTAAAACCGAATAATGTCCTTACGATGTTGGCGGCAGGCGTAAAAGAGATGGCATTAACAAAATATTTGATTCAGCAAGTTATGTTATCGAATGAAAAACGCATAGAAGAATTATGCGAGTTTATTCCGAATGCTAAAAGTGAGGATTGGGATATCGTGGTAGCGGGCCAACGTGTACAAGTTATAAAAGATACAGAGACTGGCGGCAAAGGAACACTTCAATTTGGAACAGAAGTTGTTAGTGCTGCTGATGGCTCGATAGCGGCATTGCTCGGTGCTTCTCCAGGGGCTTCTACTGCCGTACACGTGATGCTTGAAGTATTAGAAAAATGCTTCCCACAACATATGAAAGAGTGGGAACCGAAAATAAAAGAAATGATTCCTTCTTATGGAGTTTCATTAGTGGAAAACCCAGAGCTTTTCAAGGAAATTCACACATCAACAGCACAGACGCTTTGCCTAAGCGAAAAAGAACTGGCTTATAGTTAATTTTTTCGTAGAAATTATATGGAAAGTTTGAGCAACAAGAGGTTTCTTCATAATACATTTGAACGATCGGGTGCACTTCTTGAGTAAGTGTACCTTTTTTATCGAATGACCATATAAGGTCGCATCATTTCATAATCTTCATGTTCTAAAATGTGACAATGCCAGACATATAAGCCAGTATAAGGGCCGAACGGAACGATAATACGTGTGATTTCTTTCGGATTTGCACGTACAGTGTCCTTCCATCCTTGTTCATTAAGTTCCGGAGCTTTCCGTAGACCAGTAGGAACAATTTTACCCTCTTTTTCGTACAACTTGGCATCAAAAGGCTGTCTGTCAAGAATTTGAAATCGAACTAAATGTAAATGAATCGGATGAGTAGCATTTGACACATTGATAAAACTCCAAATTTCTACACTCCACAAGCGAGGCATTTCAGTAATCGGATCGGACCATAAGCGATTATCTAATAAGTGAATAGAACGCTTAAACTCATCTGGTCTCATATTCAGTAACAGCTTTCTATTGCTATAGTTATGTCTTTCTTTAAGCTTTGGCACATGTGATAAAATGACCGGTATTTTGCTTTGATCTTGACTTTTCGGCTTTTGATTAATAAGAATTTTCATGACATTACCTGTCGTACTTGGATTTGGGCTCTCACCTTGTGGGAAAGGAGAGACAGCATCATTTTTAATAATAATTTCTTCATCAAATAAGGACGAAAAATCAAGAATGACATCTGCTCGTTCAGCAGGGGCGAGTAATAACTTAGGAACCTTAATAGGAGTTTGTAAAAGCCCTTGGTCTGAACCAATTTGTATAAAAGGTAATCCATTAGTTAAAGAAAGTCGGTAAAAACGGGCATTAGAACCATTTAGTATCCGAAAGCGATAGCGTCTTGGCTCTACTTCTAAAAACGGCCAAACCTTGCCGTTGACAAGTATAGCTTCGCCGAAAAAATCAGGAAGAACGGAAGGATCAACGCCTGAAACTGGTGGATCTGGTTGTGAAGGATAGAAAAGAGATCCATCTGAATGGAAAGTACGATCTTGGATGAGCAATGGTATATCGTATTGTCCACTTGGTAGGCCGAGAGATTGTTCATGTTCATCATGAATAATATAAAAACCAGCCAGCCCAGCATAAATGTTTAAGCGAGTAATTCCCACTGCATGGTCATGATACCAAAGCGTTGAGGCACTTTGTTGATTTGGATAAATGTAAAGTTGATTTGTAAAGTAGGGGCCTACTTTGTTAAATCCATTCGTAAACCATGCTTCAGGATAGCCATCGCTTATATCTGGGGTTACCCCACCATGAAGATGAACGACCGTTCGTACCTCCGGCTTATCTTTTTCAGCACCGTGAACGGTTGTATCAATTGGAAGAAAGTGCCGAAGTGGTAATTCATTTTTCCATAGAACACGAATGGGCTGATGACACCACACTTTAAAAGTCGGCCCTGGAAAGTGACCATTATATCCCCAAATTTTTGTTGGTGGTAAATCACGATGTAGCTTTTGCCTATTTTCTCTCATGATTACCTCATAATACGGCTCACCATTAACCCGTGTTTTAGGAAGAGCTGTTTGTAAGTACGGCAATCGATCTACAAATTTTTCGAGCATGACCCCTCTTTTCATTTTATGCCCCCATTCATCCATATTTCCCCTTATAAGTGTGCATCAATGTACACGATTGATTTTTTATAATTATAATGAATGAAACAATATGTTCAAGTTGTAAAATCATTTAATTGGACAAAAAAGAGATAAAAATGGAAATTTCAATGTCAATACACTATTTACCAATTAATAAATTTGTTGTATTCTAGATTAATCAAAAACATAATATTTTAAAATGGTGAAAAATATGAAGAAAAATATTCTCTTAAACTTAATTCTCTTTACGATATTTATAGTAACAACGGTCGTTATGTTGTTTATTGTGTATAACAATATTGATCATGATTTCTCTTATCTATTTGTTAAGGGTTATGTGATTTATTTTCGTTATATTTAATTTTTCTAACTATTCAGCGTTTTAGAAAATTAAATGCAACGGAAATGAAAAAAATAATATTGCAGTTTATAACGATGTTTATTTTCTTCAGTGCAACGACATATTTTTTAAACGCTATATTTCGATCTTCGGAAATGGATGTTTATGATTTGGGTACTCCTCTAGGTTTATCTTTAGGTATATCTTTTCTTCACGGAATGTTTTTTAAAGAAACAAAAGACTAAAATGTCGATATCAAGTAGAAACTATAACGAATACGATATCTTGAAATGGAGAATAAATACATATTTTTGTTAGCATAGAAAGAAGGCAAGAAAAGAAAGGAGATACGATGGCAAACAAAAAAGAGTTAATAGAGACAGGATGGAACTTTGATAACAGTTATGCCCGCCTGCCGAAATCATTTTTTTCAAGTCTTACTCCAACTCCTGTACGTTCACCGAAGTTAATCATTTTGAATGATTCGTTGGCAACATCTCTTGGGCTAAATATTCAGGAGCTTAAAAGTGAAGAAGGGGTAGCGGTGCTTGCTGGAAACGGGATTCCCGAAGGAGCTTTTCCTCTTGCCCAAGCTTACGCGGGGCATCAGTTTGGTCATTTTAACATGTTAGGAGACGGACGGGCTCTGCTTCTTGGCGAGCAAATTACCCCCTCTGGTGAGCGGGTTGATATTCAACTAAAAGGTTCTGGTAGAACGCCATACTCGCGCGGAGGTGATGGACGAGCAGCACTTGGACCGATGCTACGAGAATACATCATTAGTGAAGCGATGCATGCGCTCGGTATTCCTACAACTCGCAGCTTAGCAGTAGTGACAACGGGTGAGTCCATCATTCGCGAAACCGAACTGCCTGGTGCCATTCTCACCCGTGTCGCTGCTAGCCATCTACGTGTTGGTACTTTTCAATATGTTGCAAATTGGTGCAATCCCGAAGAGCTCCAAGCTTTGGCTGACTATACAATAAAGCGTCATTATCCAGACATTGAAACAGATGAAAGTCGATATCTTTCGCTTCTTGAAAAAGTAATCGAACGTCAAGCCAGGTTAATTGCTAAGTGGCAACTCGTTGGCTTTATCCATGGGGTCATGAACACTGACAACATGACGATTAGTGGGGAAACCATTGATTATGGTCCTTGCGCTTTCATGGATACTTATGACCCGGCAACAGTTTTTAGTTCCATTGACATTCAAGGTAGGTATGCATACGGTAATCAACCGAGTATTGGCGGGTGGAACCTTGCACGATTTGCCGAAACTTTATTGCCGTTATTGCATGACGATCAGGATGAGGCAGTCAAACTAGCCCAGGATGCGATTTCACAATATCCTAAGTTATACCATGCTCATTGGCTCGCAGGAATGAGAGCGAAACTGGGAATATTTAATGAAGAGAAACAAGATGAAGCCCTTATTGAAGCCCTTCTCAGTATGATGAAGAATTATCGTGCGGACTTTACGAATACATTCCGTGCATTAACTTTTGATCTTAAAGAGGATACGGATCTGTTTAAAACCCGAGAATTCGCAGAGTGGAATGAGCGGTGGCAGGCGAGACTCGAAAGACAGCAGGAATCGAAAGACGACTCGCATCAGTTAATGCTAAACAGCAATCCAGCAGTAATTCCCCGAAACCATCGGGTAGAAGAAGCATTAGAAGCCGCAGTGAACCAAGGGGACTACATTGTGATGGAGCGCCTTCTTGATGTTCTTTCGAGACCATTCGCGCACTCACCAGAACAAGCTGATTACTGTACACCAGCTCCGCCATCATCTCGTCCATACCGAACGTATTGTGGGACATGATTAAGTGACTCATCTAAAACTTTTAAAAAAGAAAATACAGCTATCTATGTTTTATCGACAAAATACTGTGAATCATTTCTGGCATTCAACTTCTCGAAGGTTGAATGCTTTTTTATTGTATGGAATATCAATTCGTTTAGAGATATGCTTGGCTTTTACTCAAAAAAAGAACAGGGATGAAAGGGTACATCTATTTGATATCGGATATTGAAAATCATTTATATAGAGGAAAAGCAGGAAAATGAGATGTAAGTGCTGAATCAAGCATATGGGGGGATTGAAACAGCAAATTTTCTAAGATAAGCAAACAAGGGAGTGGAGTAAGATGACGTTACAAAGAAAATATGAACAAAAATTGATGAAAGCTGCACAAGCTGTAGAAATGATTAAACCAGGTCAAGATATTATTACCCCTATTATTACAGGAGAACCTCCAGCATTAATGGAAGCCCTTCCTCATCATGAAGGTCTTCGTAATAATCGTTTGTTTCAAATGTTATCATCTAAACCTGTCATGGAAATTGAAGAAAATCGGTTGAAAATCATCTCAATGTTTCTAGGAAAAGATGAAAGAAGAGCGTTTCAAGCTGGGCAAATCGATTTGCTGCCAAACCACTTTTCGGATGTTCCAATAATTTTAAGTGAAATTACGAATGAACCGGCAATTCTTGCAACGGTGTCACCGATGGATGATCAAGGGTATTTTTCACTTGGCACGAACTGTGATTACACCGCTCCGATGTTGGAGACGGCCAAGACGATATTACTAGAAGTAAATGAGCAGATGCCGCGTACATATGGGGAGAACCAAATCCACATTGATGACATAACAGCGATTGTTGAAAATAATCAGCCTCTTCCTGAAATCGCTGATCCTGTTATTACAGAAAAGGATGAAAAGATCGGAAGCTATATTGCACAATTAATTAATAACGGTGACATCATTCAAATTGGTTTTGGTGCGATTCCAAATGCGGTAATGGATTTTTTGAAAAACCATCGAAACTTAAGTATTGCTACGGAAATGATTCCAAATAAAATTGTTGATCTGATTGAAAGCGGTGCGATTAGCAATCTTTCGAGAAAAAAATATCAAGGGAAGACGACAGGTACTTTTGCGTTTGGTACAAAACGTCTTTATGATTACTTACATGAAAATAAAGACATTTACATGCTTCCTGTCCATAAAAGTAACCATATTACAGAAATTGCACATGACGAGAAAATCGTTGCCATTAACGCAACGGTAGAAGTCGATTTTCTTGGTCAATGCAATTCAGAAAAAGTCGGTAACCTATATTGGTCCTCAACAGGTGGGCAATCAGATTTTGGGATAGGTGCGCGCCTTGCCAAAGAGGGAAGAAGCATTATTTGTTTACATTCTACCGCGAAAAATGATGAAATTTCTAAAATTGTCCCAACTTTAGCAGCTGGAACACCCGTCTCGACATCAAAGAACGATATCGACTATGTTGTTACAGAGTACGGTGTTGCAAAACTTCGTGGAAAAGCGATCCGCGAACGTACAAAAGAGCTTATCCGTATTGCTCATCCAAAATTTAGAGAAGAGCTTAAATTTAAAGCGAAAGAGATGGGATATCTTCTCTAAATCCTTAAAAATGATCAATCCACATGATTTATAGGTTGATAGAAATTAATGAGAGGTTATTTTGTAAAAAAAAAGAAATCTTTCTATGTTTATAGTTGTTGAGAATGGGAATTTTAAACATTCAGGAGCGGAAAAATGTATTGGGAAACTCTACCTAATTGGTTTTGGGCAATATATTACTTGTTTTTGTTTACAACATTAGGAACTGCCATATTTAGTTTTATAAAGAAGAAACGGAATATTTTGTCCATAGTAGCCATTGCATTCACTGTAACCATTCCAATAATTAGCCTGATAAATAGCATCGGAAGACCAGAAGGAATGCATGAACTTGAACATTTAGTGAGTCAATTACAACAGGGGGCTATTTGGTCTATTATCTCAATTATTGGTTATTTGTTCTTATTAGTATGGTGGGTTTTATTTCTGTTTAAGACTAAAAACTAACTTGTAGTTTCGAATTAATACACTGCACAGACCTCAAATAGAGGTCTGTGTTTTTGCACTACTCAATATCTCCAAGTTTGTTCGATAATTCTCCTACCCATTACATGGTCTGGGTGCCAATGAGAATATAGAGCTTAATGGATTAAGTTTTAGCGAACTGAAAGAATTAGAAGTGAAATTAAAAGGTTCTGATATGAATGTAGACTTTGCTTACGATACCCAAATAGTTCGTGTGTAAATCAATTAGAATAGCGGAAGGACAAATTGGTAGAAATGAGTTAGAAAACGTTTATGAACATCAAAGTAATATCTATTAAGATGAAGTTCGTACTCTATGTTTGACGAATCAACAATTATTTGGAGATATTAGGTCAATAAACGATTAACACCAAAATATGTTTTTTTCCGACTTTATCATTACCTTGGTCACGCAGTAGGAATCTTTACAAACCACACCTCAATTTAAAACTTTTTAAACGGGTAGTGGTTTTTTCTTTGGAGGAGACTATAAATGATTAAATATAGACAATTCTCTTATTAGTTATTCTCGTTACCTCTTTCTTTTTAATGCGTTTTTCAGCTTATAACTTAAGGAATTAGAAAGGAAAATATTCGATTCTTTGCTAAATAATGATAAAATAAGCAATGTGTTGACACTTTTCGTGAAGCTTTTTGATGTGGGAGGATATAAGATGGATGTAAAGTTTAGTAAGCCGAAAACTTTTGGAGAAATTTTGGATCATACGTTTCGTTTAAGTAAAACGTATTTTGTTCCATTCTTTTTCATCTTTTTGATTTTTTTCGGTCCTATTTATTTTCTTCAAGCCATTTTTGATATGCTTTCTGGAACGAGCTTTTTCCGGGAAGTAGGTGAAGGAGATATGTGGCTTGAACAAGTTTTCACAAGTTTTGATGATACGAATGTAACAGATTATTCAAGTAATCTAGTAGCTGACATAGGATTTGTATTATTGGGATTTATTAGTCTAATTTTTTATCCAATTGTAGGGGCTGCGATATTTTTTGCAATAGACCGTATTCGTAAAAATGAAACGTTTACGGTTGGGTCGGTTATTAAACAAGCCTTTTCTCGATTTTGGCAGACTTTTGTCAGCAGTGTGTTGTACGGGTTTATGGCAATTGTATTGATGTTAGTACCTGTGATCATGATTATATTAATAGCCGTCCTTGGCTTAATAATTGATCCACTCTTTGGGGTTTTGTCCGCGATTATCTTATTTCTTGGGTTTGCCATTGGAATCGGTTATTTATTAACGCGGTGGAGTTTTTATTTTGGCTCTGTTGTCATTGATAATAAAGCTCCTGGAATCGGAAGAAGTTGGATTTTAACAAAAGGTCGTGGTTGGATATTAATGGGGTTGTATGTTGTTTTATTACTCATTATTACTTGTATTAGTATCGTAATTGAAGTTACGCTTGTGTTCCTTTTAGGAAACAGCGTATTGTATACCTTGATTTCGAATCTAGTAACAATGCTCACGACGATGATTTATACAGTTGGGTTTGCCGTTATGTTTTTTGATTTAAAAACGAGAAATGATGCAGACGATTTAAAAGAGATGGTTGAAGAGTATTCCGAGGTTCATTCCTTAAACGGGAATTAGTTAGAGGTTGGTGATTGTGAATGATCGATGCTGATAAAGCGAGAGGTGAACTAGAACATATCCTTCATAAAAAGGAATATACCGTTTACGATCGAAACGACAGTATGATTGATAGTTGGTGGAATGATTTCAACGATTGGGTCTTCGATCAATTAGAAAAGTGGCTTCCTGATTTGTCACCAACAAGTAGTACGGCAAGTATAGTTACGATCGGCTTATTAATGACTATCATCGTAATCTTTCTTGTCATCTTATTTTTCGTAGCTCGTCGCATGCGTCATAGTTTTCAACACAGTATGAATAAGCCTTTGCAATCGTTGAATGAAATCCAATGGTCATCCAAACAGCATTTAACAGAAGCGCATAGGCAAGAGCAATTAGAAAACTATTCTTTGTCGATTCGCCATATGTTTTTAGCACTTCTTCTGCACTTTCACGAGAAAGAATGGTTGGAAGCGAAAATTTGGAAAACAAACTGGGATTACTACGATGAGTTAAGGAGAGTGGATCAAACGGGAGCGGATCATTTTTTCGATCTTGCTCTCATTTTTGATGAAGTAACGTATGGAGAAAAAAGCATTGATAAAGGAGAATATGTAGAGTATCGAAAACGTGTCATGAAATGGTTAATGCCCGAACAAGAGCAAAATTCTAGCCGAATAGAGGGAGGGTGAGGAATTTGCGAAAACAAACTTCTAGTAGACGAACGAGTATTTGGCTCATGATAACTATTCTTATCTTTATCACTATTAACTATTTTCTAGTGTCACCAGAGCCGAAAGATTACCCTGCTTATTTAGCTCACTCTCCTTCTCCAACAGGTGTAAAAGCTTTCTATACATTGTTAGAAAATGAAACAGATTCTGTGAAAATATGGACGCATCAGCCACAGTTTCTACCAAATCAGAATGATAATCAACTGCTTATCATGGTAGAACCTTCTTTTATTCCAGAGCAAGAAGAATTGGATGCTTATCAAAACTTTATGGAAGCAGGAAATACGATATTCTTATTTACAGAAAATCCTAATGGAATGTTCGATGCGAAGAGTGAATTCGAATATACAAAAGAAGATTCGAATGATGTTTCGATCGTTTATGATCAAACTGGGGTTAAACATAGAGGATACGTCAACACTCCGGAACGCTTTCAGGTGAATAAGCAGGATCAAGTACTACTTTATGATGATGTTGGAGTCATTGCTTATGAAAAACCTTACGGAAAAGGACGTTTGATCGTCGTTAATTCTCCACAATGGCTGACAAATGAAATGATATTAGAGGAAGATCATCTTTCCCTTGTTATCTCTTTCATTAATAAGGAACGCCCTGACACTATTTTATTTGATGATTACATACATGGAGAAGAACATGCTTCAAATTTTCTAACCTTATTTCCAAAATGGTATTTACTCATCCTGTTACAGGGAGCAATACTTGTTGTATTGTGGCTTATGCGAAAAGGGAAAAGATTTGGCCCTATTTTCGTGCCGAGGGAAGAAAGTGTTCGCTTCAGTGATGAAAAAATTAGAGCATTAGCCGCATGGTATCAAAGATGCCGACGATATCAAGACTCGTTATCGATCCAAGCTGATTATATGAATCTATTGATGCAAGAAAAATGGGGAATTCCATCTAAAAAAGAATGGAGAGAGAAATTAGATGAGCTTGAGAGTAAATGTCACTCGATGACAAGGCGAGAGATTGAGCAATTTTTAGTAGGCTTAACCGATGTGTTAGCGAAAAAACATATTAGTAAGCAAGAATATTTGTTATGGTCAAAGAAATTAGATCGATTCAGAAAAGAGGTTGAAAGAAATGAATCAAGAGTTAACAACCGTACTCGAAAAATATGAGGAACGAATTTTAGGGCAAACTAAAAACTTAAAGCTTCTTTTCTCTGCTATTTTAGCAGGTGGACATGTGTTGCTTGAAGGTGTTCCTGGAACAGGGAAGACGCAAATGGTTCGAACGCTTGCGAGTCTTCTCGGTGGTACTTTTCAGCGAATCCAATTTACCCCAGACTTATTGCCGAGTGATATTACAGGAAGCACCATTTACAATATGAATGAAAGCACATTTGAGACGGTCAAAGGTCCTGTTTTTACGAATATTTTACTTGCTGATGAGATTAACCGTACTCCGGCCAAAACACAAGCGGCCTTATTAGAAGCGATGGAGGAAAAACAAGTTACTATTCAAGGAGAGACATACCGATTACCAGATGTCTTTTTTGTTGTGGCAACACAAAATCCGATTGAATTTGAAGGAACCTATCCACTACCAGAAGCTCAGCAAGATCGATTCTTATTTAAACTGCATATTGACTTCCCATCATTTGAAGAAGAGAAAATGGTGTTAAGACAAGTTTTTGAAGGGCGTTATGAAGAGGATGATTTGCAGCCTATACTTGATATGGAGACTTTTTTGCAAACGAGAAGAGCGATACAGAAGGTAACCATAAGTGAAGACGTTCTTGATTATATGATGCAAATTGTTAGAAAGACGAGAGAATCTGACTCGATTCTTTATGGTGCTAGTACAAGAGCGGGGATTGCGATTGGGAAAGCTTCTCAAGCTTGGGCTTTTCTATCAGGGAGAGATTATGTGACGCCTGACGATATTAAAATGGTTGCAAAGCCAGCATTACGACACCGTATTCAACTATCTCCACACATAGAATTGGAGGGAACGACCGTTGATCAAACGATTGATGAGCTGGTTGGGTCAGTTTCTGTTCCGAGGTAATGGGATTATCCCAACATCTCGATTCTTACTCGTCTTTGTCTTCCTTTCGCTTCTCCTTCTGATTGGAACCATTTGGGGAGTATCATGGAAATTCGTAATAACGGTCAATCTACTAATTATTTTTGTGAGCTTACTTGATTTGACAATTTCAGCGAAAAGAAGTGAGTTAACATTTAAACGGACATTTCCAGAAGAGATGGAAAGAGCGAGACCTTATCAAATTGATATCGAAATCACGAATCTTTCTAACTATCCCCTTCGTTTTCAAGTGATAGATGGGATTCCACAATCATTTGCTAGACCCTTTCCGTTATCTGGAGAGATGCAAAAAGAATCCAAAACCGTTGTAACTTATGAAACGAAGGCTTCTGTCCGTGGTGAATATGAGGTGAATAAACTTTACATTCGCTATAAAAGTTTGCTTGGCTTTTGGGAAAAGCAACGAATCGTTCATTTACCAGGTATCATTAAGGTTATTCCAGACTTAAGCGAGACGAAACAGTTATTGGAAAGTCCACAACAATATTTGCTTTTTGAGGGGCAAAAGATTCGAAAGCAAAAAAGTGGCGTTGGAGAGTTTGCGAAAATTCGCCGTTATGCTGTAGGAGATGATCCGCGCAAAATTAATTGGCGGCAAACAGCCAAACTTCGCGACGTGATGGTGAATGAGCATGAGCCTGAGCACGGGAAGTATGTGACCATTTTGATCGATTGCGGGCGGGTGATGGGAGCAGAATTAACTCACTGTAATCGGTTAGAGAAGTCCATTGAAGCGGCCATAACGGTTGCAGCTGCAGCATTACGGAATGGAGATTATGTATCCGTTTTAGCTTTTTCAAGAGATGTTAACGTATTCGTCCCACCTGCAAAAGGGATGAATCATTTAAAAACGATTCTTCAATCGATTTATCATATTCAAGTGGATGCAAGCGAGTCCAATTATGGAGCCGTATTTCATTACGTTCAAACGGTTCAAAAGAAGCGAAGCATGCTTTTGTTATTCAGTGATGTTCATACCTTTCTTCACGAAGAAGCGGCCCTTACTTATTTGAAACGGCTACAAAAGCGCCATAAATTTTTCGTGATTGGAATAGAAGATGAAGTTTTATTAAAAAGAATCAAAGATGAACCTGTAAATGTGCAAACAGCGATGGTTAAAAGTATGGCTCAGCAGCAATGGCTAATGAAAAAGCGGGAGAAACTTAAATGGGAAAAGCAAGGCCTCCAAATGTTGGAGGCGCGTGAGGAAAAATTAGCGGCAACAGCCGTTACGTATTATATAGACACTATGAATCGTGGGTTGGTTTAAAGTTTCGATCAAGGAATAGCTTTCCGATCACCATATATACGATGAGTCCAATGACTGTTAAAAATGCAACCATATATTTCGCTTCAAGCGAGATGGCTGCAGGGGTAATATAGCCTTCAATAACTCCAGCAATAACAAAAAGAGGGAGGGTACCAAGAAGCAACTGAACAGAGCGTTTTGCTTGTTGTTTTAATTGGTAGCCTCTTGAAACATTTCCTGGAACGATGAGTTTAAAACCCATTAGTAACCCTGCACCACCCGCGATAAAAATAGCAGTTAACTCAATCATTCCATGCGGAACAATATAAGCCCAAAATTCATACGTTTTTCCATAATGCCAGAAAAGTGCCGCTAGAGCGCCAATAATCATTCCATTATAAAGTAATAAATAGGTCGTTAAAATCCCAAAGGTGACCCCTCCAGCAAAGGCTAATATGGCAACTTGGATATTATTCGTCATAATACTAGCCGACATAAGCGGGGAGTCAATCATTCCGTCGCTCATTCCTAATTGTTCAGGATCGACCCCATTTGTAATACTCTCGGGAAGAACGGAATAAAAGTGGAGGGGGTCATGCAACACGGAAAGGTAGCCGCCGATTCCTCCGATAGTAAATAACAACATGGCAGCGATAATAAACTTCCACTGCTCTAAAAGCAAGCCGATAAACGTTACACGAAAAAAGTGACGAATTTGCTTTAGGCTAGAAGATTGGTCACGATATAAAAGATTATGAGATTTAGCCACGAGTTCATTTAAGTAAAGCGTTATGTCTTCTTTCGGAAAGTACGTTTGACTATAGGCAAGATTTTGGGCTGCTTTTTGATAGAGTCGATGGAACTGATCAATTTCGGGCCCTGTCATTTTATTCGATCTTTTATGTAGCATAGTGACCATTTGCTCTAATTGATCCCAATGATCTCGATGCTGTTTAACAAATTGTTTGATGTTCACTGTTACACCTACTTTAATACTAGACTTCATTATAGTAAGTTTATCAAAAAATAGAAACATATAACAGGTATCATTTAAAGGTAGGAGATTATTATGAATCAGGAATATGTAGATATTAAAACACCGGAATTCGTATCACTTCAATTTCGTCCTGCTGGATTAGGAAGTAGAGCAGCAGCCAATATTATCGATCAAATCATTTTATTGATTGGTAATGTTTTGCTTTTCGTTGCTCTTATTTTCATATTCGATAGTGACAATCCTTTCTATTTGCTTATAGAAAAAATGTCGTCTTTATTGTTTGCTACATTCATTCTTGTTTTATTTTTAATTAACTGGGGTTATTTTTTTGCCTTTGAATATTTTAACGGTGGGAGAACACCGGGGAAAAAAATGATGGGGATTCGCGTCATTCAAGACAACGGACAAAGTATTACATTGCTTTCCAGCTTTATTCGCAATTTTTTACGAGTTATTGACTATTTACCTTTTTATTATTTTCTTGGAATGATTATGCTTTTCTTTCATTCGAAGCATAAAAGAATTGGTGACTTAGTAGCAGGAACGATCGTTGTTCATGAAAGAAGAAAAAAAGGCAAAAAGCGCTCACCTCTTGAAAAGGAAATAGAGAGAAGAGGACTTTCTCATGAGAAACTTCAGATTGGAGAATGGGAATTAAAGCAGCTCGGACAAAAAGAGTGGGAGCTTATTAACACATACAGCCAACGCTTTTTGCAGATGCCTATTCATCAAAGAAATCTGTTCACAAAACAAATTGCCGACATCCTATTACCGAAAATTGGCGTAGAATCAAATCGAAAAAGCCAAACGGAATTAGAAAACATCCTTCTCATACTTTACTTGAAATTAAGGGAGGAGTGGGATTGGATGTAGAAGGTTGACCTGCAAGAATTATATGATTTAGAATCTACCCAACGTCGGAACCTTGCTTTTCTATGAGTACAATATACACATTTCTGTTAATTCGAAGCCAAGCACAATGTCAAAGTTATTTTATCAGATGAATGTGCGGACCAATTATTTTTGGGCTATAGAAGTCATAGAGCGTATTCAAAAAGTGTCTAATTCGCTTAAAAAACAAAAATGCACCTCGCATATTGGTATTTTTTGAGTTGGGTTACTTTAGTTTTACCAATTTTTTACGGTGGTGTATTTTTATTTTTCTAGAAATTTAGGGCTTTTTGATCACGCTTTTAAAGTAACGGGTGCAATTGTTGAAGATCTATAATGGTCTTTTAAGATTATCTAAATCGAGTCTTCTGTTAAATGGCGCTTTCCAGGAGTAAAGAAAGTGCCATTTTCTTATGTGTCATTGTTTCTCATAGTTTGCGATTGTTGAATAACTAGGGTTTGAAAAAGACTCTCTTTGAACATAATCGAATTTAGATTAATGGATTTTTACATTAGGAGAGTGAAATAATCATGTTACTATCCGAAGTATGGGAAAAGTATCAACAAGATAAAAAAATTGAGGGATATTCACTACTTACATTAAAAACATATTGTTTTCAATATAATATCCTATTACGATTTTTCGGTGATATTGATATGAGTGAATTGACAACCGAGAAACTAAAAGAGTATCTAGTAAAGGCAGGAGATCACTTAAAGCCATCTAGTTTAGGACACAGGGTTCGGTGCGTTATGGACGCATGAGGAAGGCTATATTTCGAAGAATCCAGCTGCTAAATTAAAAGAGCCGAAATTAGGTAAAAGAATTCCAAAATTCCTTTCTGAATTAGAAATTGAACATATTAGGGAAGTTTGCCATACAACGATGGAGAATGCGTTATTTGAGTTTATGTATTCGACCGGATGTCGTATTGGGGAGGTTGAAAAAATTAAATCGAGATGATATTAATTTTTAGATGAATTCGGTTATTGGTGATAAGGAAAGGGAAGTATATTTTAATACACGTTGCTCCATTTGGTTAAAAAGATATTTTGATGAACGAGATGATGAAGATCCTTGTTTATTCATTACGGAAAGAAGGCCGAAAAGGCGTATGAGTATCGATAACTTAAGATATGTAATCAAAAGAATATCGAATCGCGCTGGAATAAAAAAGAGTATACATCCTCATCAATTACGACACAGCTATGCTACACATATGATGAATAACGGTGCACCACTTGAGGTAATTCAGAGCTTACTAGGTCATGAAATGAGTGAGACCACTAAAATATATGGTCAGTTTAGTGGAAAGTTGAGACACGATTTTTATAGTAAGTATTTTTGAAATGGTTTTAATTAAAATCAAAAGGGGTAATTCACATATTAAAGTTATATCTGCTAAATACAGGATTTCTGATTCACTAACAGAGGTATTTATTTAAGTTGTCATAGGAATATGTTATGGTAATGATAGGAAGCAAAACAAGGAGTGATAAACTATGAAATGGGAAGAGGTTCGTAAATTATACCCAGATCAATATGTAAAACTTAATATCCTTGATTATTACTTAGAAGATGATAGAAAAATTGTAACAGATGTAGCATTAATTAATGTCATTGAAGATTCTAAATTGGCTACAAAAGAGTTGATTAAATCAAAAGGGAATACCATTGTTTATCATACAGGTTCCGATAAAATTGTTATTGAACTTAGAACCCCAACAGGCTTAAGAGGTATGAGATTATGAAGTTAGAGCTTGTGAATCGATTACTGGAAGTGGAAATGACGATTTCATATAAAGGAAAAACGAAAATAATAGATAAGCTTGTTATTGATACTGGTGCAGCTCATACACTTATTTCATCTGACATAGTTGAGGACATCGGTATTTATTTTGAGAATGGAGATCCTTTAGTCAGTGCGTATGGGGTTGGCGGTGAGGAATATTCATTCCGAAAGCTAGTTGATTTTATTAAGCTCGGTGCGCATGAAATAACAGAAATGAAGCTGGATTTTGGAAACTTAGATGATTGGGGTATCAATGGTCTCATAGGACTTGATATCTTAATGAATGGTAAATTTATAATTGACTTAGAGAAATTAGAATTAGTTCAAAATTATTAATCGAAATATGCATTTCCTATCAATTTAGCTATAGAGCGTATCTTTCAACAAGGATACGCTTATTTTAGTTTAGGGTGGGCGATTATTGAGGAATATGCCTTTTCGTGAATCGGGCCATTTAAAGGCATAAGGCTCATTGATTTGGATTTTAGTTTAACACGGATAGAATATCTTTTAGTAAAGATCTTATGGTGCAATTTATGAGATGCAAAAATTGAATTATTTATTGATGCCAGTAAGACAAACAGTTTAAATTAAATTGAACTTTCAAAAAGTTGAGCAGAGAGGAGATAGTTAGATGAGAGATTGTAAAAGTAGAGAAGGTATTGATAGTCTTGATAACCAAATCGTAAAGTTAATTAGTGAAAGAAGCCGGTTTGTTGAACAAGCTGCTAAATTCAAAAAGGATGCTGAAGATGTTAAAGCTCCGAAAAGGGTAGAAGCTGTTATTGAAAAAGTTCGTAAATTAGCTAATGAAAATAATGTAAATCCTAATATTATTGAAGAAATATATCGAACAATGATTTCATGTTTCATACAACATGAAATGGTTCAACATTCAAAAAATAAATAATTAAAGTAAAGAAACTGGCGTTTATGACAGTTTTTGGTGTTTCTTCTTGGACGCGTTAGTAAAAGCCATTTTTACAGCTCTTTCGTATTTTTGAATATTGGGCAGCTAGAATTATCCATTCGTGAGTATAATGATACAAATATTGGTTATGTTCACCTATACTATCTAATCCCAGAAAAACGTGGCAAACAAATAGGAAATGAATTACATAATTATGCTATGAATTTTTTTCAGAAACAAAATGTTTCAGAATATCACCTTCGAGTATCCCCGCAAAATATAAAATTTTATTTGAAGAACGGGATGCAAGAAGTTGGACTTGACCTTAATGGAAAAGCGATTAGAATGAAAGGGTTTGTTTAGGAGATTTTAATGAATTTAGGCTTACTATAGAATTTAATATTGTTGTTAATGACAGATTAGTGAAAGAAGGGAAAATTAAGACAAGTAGTGAATATAATAAACAATAATGTAATCTTTAAAATGAAAAAGGAGCTACAAATGAAGAAGTTATCTTTCATATTGTGTTCATTGGTCTTCGTTTTCACTGTGTTATTAAATGCTCTTCTTAATTTTAGAAATTACTATCAAACATCGATCTTTCTCAATCGGGCTCTTTTCTTTAACAAGAAGAGTGTCTTTCTTTATGATTGGTCAATATATTCTGGAGGGAGAAAGGAAATTAGTTCATCTAAAATTTGTAAGTTACGCTTGAAAAGGGCAGTTTAGTGAAATAAGAAATAATGATCATTGCTTTATAATTTGCAAAATCAATTTTAGAGGAGGAGGATTATGAAGCCATTCAGTATATGGTCATTGGCATTGACAGTTTTAGGGCTGCTTTTATTTGGATTTAATTGGATAATAGAAGGTTATTTTGAATTTATCGTACTTATAGGTTCTTTTGTTATATTGTTAGGGGCTTTATCTAGTTTTATCGCTATCGCTAAAGGAGAAAAAAGTAGGATAAAACTTATATCACTTGCTTCTTTTTTTATCGTTCTGTTTTTAATCGCTTGGTTTGAACCATTCCAAGTGATACGTATATTGATTTGGCTTAAAAATATTGCTGCTTAATTAACTTAGTGTTGTAGTTACATTTTTTCTTTCATAACAACAGCAAAAATATTTTATTCAATAATAAGGGTGCGATTTCTTAACAACATAGAGAGGAATGATCACTTTATTATAGGTTAAAGTTAGCTTAGTGTACAAAACTTTCATTGAGCTCTTTAGGCCCAGTTAAAAAAGTCAATAATAGTTTGCAGATGGCACATCTACTATTTAAAGATGTGCTATTATAATGTAAAGTAACCTTCACAGTAAAGTGTCCTTTACATTATAATGATGTATAGAGAGGGATGTTTACTTATATGAAAAATCGAATGAAACAATTGAGGCAGGAGAATGGGATTTCTCAGGAACAAATGGCAGAAATGTTGAGTGTGTCTCGACAGACAATTATTTCAATTGAAAAGGGACGTTACAATCCTTCGTTGCCTCTCGCTATTCAAATTGCACGTTGTTTTAACACAATTGTAGAAAAAGTTTTCCTTTTAGAAGATGAAGAAGAATAGTATAACAAGATAATATTTTTAGATTAGGAGAGGATTTTTATGCAAATGAGCAGTAAAGTAGGGAGAAGGTTTTTCTTAATAAGTGGCTTTGTATTTTTGTTTTATAGTCTGCTAATAGGTTTTGCCAGCGTTACAACAGGGGCTTTCTTTGTCGGACATGAACTTGTTTTTTTAGGTACGACAGTTATGTCCTTTTGTCTATCATACCTATATCCGCAATTTAAAGAAAATGATGAACGTTCAAAACGAATACGAGAAAGAGGAATGTTTTTTAGTTATTTCTTTATTTTAGGGTATATGATTATTCTTATGCTACTTTTTCAATTTGAAATCCTTGACTTAAATGGATATCAGACGGTTTGTTTGTTAGCAACATTAACAATAATAACTGTATTTTCTTCGTTTGTTGTATTGTCAAAACGTTACTAAGAGTATTGTGTTTGCAGGTGAGGTGTTTTAATATGGGATAGCCTTCTTTATTGAACAAACCCTTGTATGATAGTTTTTTTGGAATTTCTGGATAATTTGTGTGTCCAATAAAAGGGCTTATAACTAAAAAGATCTAATAAAAGGGTAAAACCTTGGCGCGTGTATTTGACAACTTAAAAATTGATCACATCGGGAATGTACCCATGGGTATGTTGGATATGAACTAAAGGATATTTTTACTAACTGTGAAAAATGTGCGAGCTTTTTGTTGTTGAGGAGAATGAGGAAGCCGATTAGATTCCTTTTGGATGATGACTTGTTATTTAAACAAGCTTTTGAGAATTACTTTTAGAAAATGCAGTAGGCTGCGGTGGGATCTAAGTAATCAGCGAAATCTATAGAATAATATGAAGTCTACATGACAGAGGAGGTAAAGCATGTTAGCAATACAAGACTATAAAGCGATGATTCGGACGGTTCGAATAGAAGATGCTGAAGCAGTACTTGATATTCAACGTGAGGTCATTAAAGAAAAGGACTATTTTATAGCAGTTTCAGAAGAGTTTAATAAAACCGTGAAAGAGCAACAAGAATGGATAAAAAAAATTATCGAGCATGATAGAGAAACAATGTATGTTGCAGAAATGAATGGAAAAGTAGTAGGTTGGATCGTGTTCCGGTCACAAGAGAGAAAAAGGATGCACCACACAGGATCTATCGCTATCATGCTACAGAAAGACTATCGAAATAGGGGAATTGGCAAGCTTTTGATCGAAGAGATCCTTTCATGGGCAGCGCAGCATCCAGTAATCGAAAAAGTTTCGTTAGGCACGTTCTCCTCGAACACAAGAGCCATAGAGTTATATAATAAGCTCGGGTTTGTCGAGGAAGGGCGAAAAGTAAAAGAGTTTAAGATTAACGAAGATGAATATGTAGACGACGTCTTGATGTATAAGTTGGTTAAATAGGTAAGAATTATAGCTTTGATGTGGAAAGTTTACTCATGTGGAGCGTAGTGGGCTCCTATCAAAAAAATAAGACATATTTTACGTCCTTTTGAAGTAACTGTTTTATATTAGTTTGAGAAACAATTTGACAGCAGTTACAATGAATAAAAAAATTCGTCTACACTGACTGATAAAAGAAATTCAGTTATTCCATTGGGCTATTATTCCAGTCTTATTGAGCTATATATTGTTCAATTTAAGGCAGGTTTGTTTAATAAGAATTGATGCTAAATTGAAGCCATTATATTCAACACCTGTCCATCAAATCGTCCAAGGGCTAGATTGGATTATATTTTCGTTAGTCCCGAACTAAAGGTTGTAAAAGCAGAAGTTATCTAAGAAACAGCAAAGGATTCTGACCATTTACCGTTATTATCAACAATATCTATCGATTAATAAATTACGGATTTCTTACAAAATTAATGATAGAATCCAATCTTTAACATCTATCATGCGCAGGTTCTTTGGTTTTGTATTTGTTCCAGTTACGATCATTGGAACAAGTGAATCTTGTGCATGCAATCCACCGTGGCTAGCACCCCCAACATGAGTTGGAGACCCTTCACCTATAAACTCATGACCTGGTTTTGCACTAACAACAACATAATCACCTTCGTGTGAGAAAAACGCCGTGTGAAGCCTTGCTAGTGCATCTGGATAATCCTTATAACGAATTGTTTTTTCATTCATGGAGAGATCCAATAGTTCTATATCACCTTCTATATTCCAAGATTGTCCATACTCATCCTTAAACTCTCCATCGGGATGAAAAGTAAGCTGTCCATCTTGAATACCGGAAATTACAATAATGGCATTTCCTTTTTTCCACGCAATGACATCAATTCTCTCATCTTTTTTCAAGACGTTTGCCAAATCTTCTAAAGGTACTATTTTTGAATCCAGTGTATAAATGAAAGCCATTCTTTCATTCACACCAAGAACGACTTGATCTGATGGACGTATTCCATCCTTTAATTTTGGAATTTGATACATGTGTAACAGTTTTCGAAGATCGATCAATGCAGCATGTCGATTTTGATCAATCCATGCTTGGCCATTATCGCCTAGAATAATCCAGATATGATTCGTTAATGCTTCTTCCCATGAGTGATAAGTATTGAGGATCTTTTGCAGCTCTTTGTCTACTTTTTTTATCCCATTTGTATTCATTCGCCCTTTTTTATGTATGTGTTGATCTAAATCAGGAAAGTAAGCAATTGTAAGGGCTGGAAGCATTTCTCGTTCGATAAGATATTTCAATTCCTTCGCTGTAAACTTGTCATTAAATCCATATTTTTGCCAAAATAAAGAGTATCTTTTTGTCGGATTCAACCTTGCCATAGCCCCGTAGGAAAGGACATAAGGCGCATTCGCTACTTTATTTCTTTTTATCCCTGTAAACAAAGACATGAGAAAAGGAAATGTTATTTGTGTAGGTTGACTTCCTCTATACAGTAAAGTGTTGATAGATGCTGTTTCAATCTCTTTTTCCATCAATAGTTCATGAATGGTTTTTTGTTTTTTACTTAAATGGCTATGGTTTAAATGGTAAAAAATATCTTCCATTGACTGTTTTAAGCCTAATTTTATCAGTTCTCGTACATGACTTCCGTAATTAACAATCCGATTTTCTTTCTTATTAAACCAGACTAAACCTGGAATTTTATGTTGATCACTGTAAACACCAGTAATTAATGTGCTGTCAACATTAACAGACATGGTAGGAAAGGGGCTGACCATATTAGGAACCTTATACCCATTTTTAATAAAAAATTGAAAGACAGGAGCTTTTCCGCTCTTGATCGCTTCCTGTAACGTACAATCCATTAATGTATCAATGAACAGCATAATTACCTTTTTCTTCTCGGGTGGATCTACTGTCATCAAAAACGCTTCCTTTCACCAAAACAGTTCTATCATTAGTTTTCGTTATATTTCTCATTAATATTGACAAAATTTCAATAGAAAATAAGGATGTATAAACGGTATCGTAATTTGCCTAATAAATAGCTGTTCAAATATTTACATGGTGTTTATAAAGTGTTAATATTTAGAAAAATTAAATGCGATGAAGAGAAGAGTAGATAAAAATTTTCTTCACAGAGAGCTCCGGATGCTGAAAAGGAGTAAGAAATTTTTATTGAAGCAAGTCTCTGAGCGGCACATCGGAACGGTTCATAAGCGATGGTGTGACGGGAGCTCCCGTTATCGAGCTAGGGTATAAGCATTTTTGAAATGTCGTACCTGAAAAGGTTCATATGGTGACATGTGAACGAACTGGGGTGGCACCACGAGAAAATCTCGTCCCTAAGACTAAGTCTTGGGGGTGGGATTTTTTTTTATTGGTTAAAAATTCATATTCCGTTCAAGTAATAAAAAGTCAATCTTAAAGAAAGGATGGGGGAAGGTAAATGAAGAAAGCTAGGAAGTATCCAATCATGATGTTATTCGCGATCGGAATCTCGAATATAGGAGATTGGATTTATCTCATTGCACTAAATTTAATCGTTCTAAATCATACAGGATCACCACTTGCCGTTGCGATTCTTTATATTTTGAAGCCTCTAGCTGCCATATTTACAAATAGCTGGGCAGGAAGCTTGATTGACAGATTAAATAAGCGACGATTAATGATTTTTCTTGATTTATTCCGTGCAATATTGATTGCATCTATTTCTTTATTTACTTCAATAGAATTAATGTATTTAATTGTCTTTCTAATAAATATGGGAAGCTCTATCTTTCGTCCTGCTGCGATGACTTATATGACGAAGTTCATTCCACCTGAAAATCGAAAAAGGTTTAATTCCCTACGCAGTTTAGTGGATTCAGGAGGATTTATTTTAGGGCCTGCCATTGCAGGGATGCTTTTTGTGATAGGTACGCCAACATTCGCCATATATTTCAATGCATTCTCACTTTTTATATCGGGAGTTATCACTTTCTTGATGCCTAATGTTGAAAAGGATTCTTTTAATACTACACATGTTCAAAAGCTCTCAATGCATTTAATAAAAGAGGACTGGAAGGCGGTCTTAAATTTTAGTCGAAACAGTGTTTATGTGATGATCATTTATTTTTTGTTTAATGGGATGATCGTGATGACAGCAGCAGTTGATTCACTGGAAGCTACTTTTGCAAAAGAAGTCTTATTATTATCTGGTCATGATTATGCGATTCTCGTAAGTATTGCGGGCATAGGGTTTGCAATCGGTGCTTTCATAAATACAATATTTTCAGAAAGAGTAACGACTTCTTCGTTAATTGGATTGGGTTCATGTTTTGTTTCGGTAGGGTATCTTCTATATGCTTTTTCAGAAGGGTATCTCATGGCAGCGATTGGTTTCTTTGTCCTTTCTTTTTCTCTAGCTTTTGCTAATACAGGATTTCATACCTTTTATCAAGCTCATATTCCTGTTGAAATGATGGGGAGAATTGGCAGTGTATATGAACTAGTGGAAGCAGTTCTAGTCATCATGACTGCCGTCTGCATTGGCCTTTTAGCTCAATTCCTCTCCATTCGCTTGGTTGTTATTGGTGGAGCTATTGTCATGTTATTAATCACTGTAACGTTATTGTTATTTAATGTTCATCCGTCAAAGAGGGGATATTATCGTACGGTTCCATCACAGGGTGGTAAAAGTGTTTAAAATTTTATTTCTTAAAAAGCACAGCCTTTTAATAAGGAGTGTGCTTTTATAGTTGATTTATGGAAGGGAAAGGAATATTTAGGGTGATGTAGAATTATTTTAAGAAGAAGGGGGAGTAAAAATAACATTATCCGTTATGGTTCTTGTTACAGTATTTGGGATTGTTGGGTATTTAGCGATTGGATATTGGGATTATTTTACCGAGATATTAGAGAAGAAAAAGAAATTGTAAGTTTAGCCAGAAATTATTGTGTATTTACTATACATGAGTTAGGATTTATTTTCAAAGCTCGGGTGAATTTTTCGAAATTTGGGAAAACTGGTTAGTCTGCAGTCAAGAATGATAAAGTAGTTGATGATAATAAAATTAATTTTGAGTCAATAAAATATGAGGAACTTGTAGAATTGTAGTAAGGGAAGTGATTTTACATGAAGAAAACGATTAACGTTTGGTCATTTATTTTCTCATTCATTTGTCTAGTTTTATATTTAATTATTTCACCGGGTACCATTGTGACAAACGTAATAGGTGTTCACCGCTTGGGAATTGTCTTAATTATTACTACCATTACGTTTGTTTTTGGAATGATTGGTTTCTCAGGTGTTCATGATTGGAAATCGATGATTAGAAGTATAATAACTATTGTGATCACTTTAGGTTTATCAATATTCTTGTCATTTGTAATTTTTTTTGGAAGCTTGTTAAGTTGAAGATTTAATGAATAAAAATGTATTGGAATAAATGGTGGAGAGAAAGACAGACTGATTTAACTAGCAAATCAAACTATCTTCAAGTTTCAATCATTTATTTAATCTTTATATCCAATCGACCATGATGGAATTTAATGATTTTGAGTCCTCGAACATAGGATTATGGCCACTATATTCAAATATCACTTTTTTTACATGGGGTAATTGCCACCAACTGAATACCATAACGTAGTCGGAGCAACCAAAATGTCGTATTTCCCTATGCCAATAAACACTGGTTTATTGGTATCTTTCAAATGCTTTATCAAGTTAAGTTTAGCGAAAGCCTCTCCCCATAAAAAATCAATGATTTGCATGTTTGTATATACTCCATCCCACATAGAATCAGAACTATTATTATTGTCAAGAAATGGAAGGAAGTTTAAAAAGAATTAATTTTAAAGAAATTATAACTCACCATAATGGTGTTTACAGATGTATAGGATCAAAAAAATAGAAAGAATAAAAGCAGGAGGGAAAACGTTGAGCATTGGAAATGTGTATTTAAACGTTGTTACGGATCGGTTTAAAAGTATGAAAGTCCTTGGCGAACGAACAATTGCTCAGCTATCAGAAGCTGATATTCATTGGCGTTTGAATGAGGAGTCAAATAGTGTTTATGTAATTGTTAAACATTTAAGTGGAAATATGGTATCTAGATGGACTGACTTCTTATCTTCTGATGGAGAGAAACCTGATAGAAATCGTGACCAAGAATTTGAAGATCATTTACAATCAAAGGAAGAATTACTAGTTATGTAGGAAAAAGGATGGAATTGTTTATTTAATACACTAACTTGTTTAAAAGAACAAGATTTATTGAAAAATGTTTATATTCGAGGCGAACGTCATTCAGTGATAGAAGCAATCGAGAGGCAAGTAGCTCATTACGCTTATCACGTAGGACAGATCGTTTATATCGGTAAACAAATTAAAAATAATGATTGGGAAAGTCTTAGTATCCCGAAAGGAAAATCGGAAGAATTCTTACAACAAATGCTAAAAAAACAGCATTTTAAATAAAAAGGTTACTCATATCAGCAAGTATTAATTAAACGAGAAATATTTCTCAGTTTAAAAACAACTCCCCAATATTGCAAAGTACAAAACGGGAGAGTTGCTTTAAAAAATCCCTAGCTTTTAGTTTATTCATTATCAAAATGAATCTATTTATCTAAAAGTTAAAATAAGTTTTTCCGCATAGACTTGCAAGCTTTTCTAGCATTCGTCATCATCGTCGTCGAAGAAATCTGAATCAGATAAAAAAATAAATGGACCGCTTTCTCCACCACAAGCTAAACAATCATTGATGCATTGCTGAACACCTGTTCTAAATACAGCTGTACACACATTGACGCAAAAGTTAGTGCAGGAGCCGCTATCTGCTGCAAATGAACGATATTTCCTTTTTCGCATTTTGATCACCTACCTTTCACAGTTAAAATATGTACAACCCCTTTCGGTTGGAACGATTTTCGTCTCGTCTATAGAAAGGTAGAAAAGGCTAAATAGAAGATAATGCGCATGTGATTAATGTTAAGGTGGATGTTTAGCAGAATCTTTATCTATAAAAGAATTTAATTGTGAAAATGGTATTACTAGAATATTACAATAAATTAGTCGTGTCTTTTTTGTCTTCTTTCATCATGTGTTCGAGTTCAAGTCTCATTTTTTCTGTTTCTAGCATATAGTTTTCGTGTTTAAGCTTTTCAAGTTCCAATTCTTCTTTAATCATTTTTTGTTTAAGTTTTGCTTGTGTTTGAAAATGATCCGTTACGATTGCGATAATTGGAATCGAAAAAATCATCACAACGGCGACTAATCCAACCATAATGTCCTCCTTTTGGTTTCTATTAATAATTGAAGTGACCTTTTTGAGTTAAATTATACCAAATTTATTAAATGATATGTAAATGTTTGAAAGAGAATTTTAAAATTTATGTTTTATTGGCATTGGAATCGAATAAAATGACACTTTATAAATAAACAGTAGAATTGATATATCACATCTAAAATCCATAGGCATATTAAATGAAAAATACGGTAATAACAGCAACTATAATCGTAACACTGATACATTCGTCCTCGATTGTCATCTTTCTTTCTAACAAGGCTTGATGACAGGGTTCTTGCTGTAGACCGCAAAGTAAAGTAGTCAAGAGCACTCTAAAGTTGTGGTAAAAGTATTTGGTGATACTTTTGGACATATCTTTTGGTATTATTAAAATCCAATGGCAATCATTCAACTGTTAATGGATGGACAAAGTAGTTACAAAAACAGTGGTTTTTGGTAACCATCATTAGTTAATCGATCTGCACAATTGAGTATAAATTAGAGAATCTTATTGAGACAAGAGATAGACTTTTAGTTAAAGAGCTTCAAAATTCTTTAGAAGAAAAACAATTTGAGATTGCGGCAACAAAACAAGAAAAAAGCATGGTGGAAAAAATTTTTCAACTAAGTGACTGCATAGAATCCCCCTTTTTTATGCAAGATTCAACGCTTCAGAAAAGAGGAAAATCCTTAATCTATCAACGATGTATAAAATCCAGCAAAAACGGGTGAAAACCAAAAACCACCGATTCCTTGTGGATTAAGGGATAGGCGGTTTTTAGTACTTCCCATCATTGGCCTTATGTTAACTAGATTTGTATATAATATTCAATAATTTATTGATAATCTACTAGAATATAGTGGATAAATAGGTATTATTTATTAATTTTTTTAATAGTATCGGAACAATTTGTCTATTTTTTTCGTTTATAAAAAGTAGGGAGGTGATTAAAAATATAGAGGAAATAGTCGTAATCATATTACTTTTAATTTAAACATAGGGAGGGGCTGTCTAAAAAGTCTATATTAGGATAAAGTACTCCAATATTAAGAACCAAATATTGCTGTGAAATCAACATTCTTTGGGTCAAACTTTTTAGATTTCGGGGCGTAAATACTACTTTTCGGACAGCCCCATTTTTATTTTAATAAAAATTAATTTCAAATACTTCCTTTGAAGTCCATGGCCATAAATAATCAAAACCACTATGAGTATGCTGATGAATTGGTGCATAAAAATCCCCAGGATATACTGAAATGTAAAACTCATGTGAAGGTGCCTTATCATGTACACCATAGAATTCTCCACGTCCATCCTTAAATACCTTTGCATAATAAAAAACATCAATATCTGGCGCTGTAGTTAATGGATTGCTAGAAGCTAGTCCCATGCGATGATAAATATAGTCACTTACGTATTCTCCATTTTGAATATGAATATCACTATAAAGTGCTCTATCGTCTATAAGTTTATAATTCTTATCATATCCCGTTGTTAAGACAATTTGTGGGTTTAAAACAGCATTCCCATATCCGGTAGATTGGCGGGCTTTGGACTACGAAAAGTCATCTTCTTTATGTACGTCTAAATAGTTCGTGAAGCGTTTTTGCATATGGCGCCTCAATGCCGCTGTCCAGAATCGAAATTCACCTTCGTATCCACGCACAACGTACGTATAACGCCATATGTCCTCATTGATCACTTCTCGTTCGAACACTTTAATGCCTTTTGTTTGCATGGAACGGTGTGTTTCCTTAATATCAAGATTTAGTTGATGAATTATTGTTCTATAAAGTCCAATCAAAGGTTTTTGGAGGCGTATCGTCGACGCCTCGATTGCCTCGATGTCCTTTTCTAAGGTTTTTTTCAACAAGTGAAGGATAATGTAGTCTGCGGCTATGTCTTTATCTTCCGTTGTAATAGGAGGGATCAATACTAACCTTAAAAAAATGAAAGGGAGGAATACAAGGTAATCTCAAGACTCCTTCTTGCATGGATCAGTTTCCCTTTTTGTTCTTGTAATGAATAAATTCGATTTGATAGCTGTTGGCACAGGGAGTGTAAGTCTTCCTGTGCTTTTGTGCGCTTGGCAGCGCATCGGACTAACGGGTGAAAGTCCCGAACACACCGTAGTGGCGGAAGTGTATAGCCGACAGGTAGTGCATTGCCGTGAGGAAGTGTGCGGAGGACCTGAAGGCAAAACCTGGAACAGGCGACAATCTAACCGTGTTGGCTGGCAGAGTCGGATAACCCTGCAAAGGAAGGGAGTGTCCAAAGCCACAAGAGGGCTCTGTTAGTTAGGAGGACTGGATTCAGGGGAAAG
>NZ_JAKZKS010000011.1 GCF_022808615.1 Bacillus sp. FJAT-47783 | reverse complement strand
ATCCACTATACCAAAGAATGAGGTGTTTTTTGCATTTTTAGAATCATTTGTCAATAAACATTTTTTACACCAATGAACCTTAGAACCACTATGGGTGCACTAACTTTTTAAAGTGCGAAGTTTGAGTAGTAATAATTGAAATTTATTAATGTATTATTCATTCGGAAAGGAGTAGAAAGATTATAGGTATTCTTTCCTTACGGGAGGTGTCAAAAAAATGGTTGGAAAATGAATCTATCTTAAAAAATTTATAAATGAATATCATCATGTTGATGGTCAATCCGAATAAATAAAGTTAAAGTTAGGTACGGTTTCAGGGAGGTTTACGATATATAAATTGAATTATACAAAAAAACTAGACGTGGGAGAGTGCAGATAAAATGGAATATGCCATATTGAATGGAAAGTTTATCGAACGTTCAGAAGCGAAAGTTGATATTGAAGATCGAGGTTATCAATTTGGAGATGGTGTTTATGAAGTAATTCGAGTGTATAATGGAAAAATGTTCACACCAATAGAGCATCTTGATCGGTTGCTTGAAAGCGGTAAGAAGATAGACTTAAACATACCTTATACTGTAGATGAACTAAAACAGTTACTGGAAGTAATGATCATTAAAAATAAGCTGGAGCAGGGAATTGTATATATGCAATTTACAAGAGGTGTCTCGGCAAGAAACCATGAATATCCCAGAGAGCTATTGCCTGTTTTCACGGCATATACTCGTGAATTGGTAAGGCCAGTTAATAGTATGAAAAATGGTGTGAAAGCTATCTTGATTGAAGACATTCGATGGAATCGCTGTGATATAAAGAGCTTAAATCTTCTTGCCAACATCATAGCTAAGCAAAAAGCGAATGAGGCCTGTAGCTACGAAGCGATTCAACATCGAGGTTATACAATAACAGAAGGAAGCTCATCCAATATCTGGATTGTTAAAGACGGCAAGGTGCTAACCCATCCTGCGACAAATCTAATCCTTAATGGTATTACCCGTCGTATAATAAAAAATATTTGTAGAGCAAATGGGATTAAGTTCGAAGAATCAACTTTTTCACTGGAGGTCTTAAATGAAGCAGATGAAGTATTTATGTCTAATACATCTTCAGAAATTGTTCCTATAACAGAAATTGAAGGAAAAATAGTGGGGAGCGGGGCTCCTGGATTAGTTACGAAAAAACTGCAAGATCTCTTTGAAAAAGAGATTGAAAGGCAGTGCGGGAATTTGACAATTAAATTGAAATGATGTTTAATTTGATGGTGCCAAAGATCCAGGCTGTTTTGATTACAAAAAAAGAATACATCCACTAACCGACAGGCGGGAGGTTTAATGGGAAATTCTATTGAAAAGGGACTCTCTTTTTGTGTGGTATTGTTTGGAAATAAAGAACATCGCCAAAGCAGAGAGTCCCTATGAGATATTTTGTTAAAATATTAACTAATTTAAAAAGCTTGAAGAAGATTGAATAAACATTGAAATTATGGATTTGTAATGAAACTTCTTGCTTAATGCTAAATGTTTTTTGTCTTGTTATTTATTTTGAATTACGAAAACCTTCTTTTTATGAGAAATTTTCTTTTTGATATAAATTTGGTGTATTTTGATAGAGTTTGCGAAGGTTTTTAATATTCACAAATGCCGCAGTTGATCAATGATTGCTCTAACTACTTCATCTTGCCCGTTAGTAAAATATGATTTCAGCGGGCATCCGCGCGCTTTTAACCGCTTAAGGACAAATTCCATCGTATAGGTGGAAGCATCAAGCTGATCATGTACCTCATCCCAAAACAATGGAGCTGCAACAGTCCCGTTTTCATTGCCTCGAACAGAGTATGGACATATAATTGTTTTTCCACGTGCATGCTGGATATAATCAACGTACAACCGCTCTCCGCGATTCTTTTTCAATCGTTCTGACGTAAATAAATGAGGAAATTGTTCAACTAAGTATTGAGCAAAAAAAGCTGTAAACGCCCGCGTTTCATCATACGTTAATGATTCAGAGGGTAAAGGAATATGAAGTTGAATTCCTTTATTACCTGATAATTTTGGATAAGCAACAAGATTGAACCTTTCAAAACATTCCTTTAGCTCTCGAGTTGCTCGGATCGCTAAATGAAAATGGTTCCTACTCGGTGGATCTAAATCAAAGACGATTTCCTTTGGTTTTTGGTTATGAATCGTATGAAATGGAATGTGATACTCAATCGCTAATTGATTACTTAACCACATAAGTGTTGATAAATCTTCACATACGATATATTCAATGCGATCGATTTTTACGGTTTTGACAAAAGAAGGAGCGTAGTCTGGACAATTTTTTTGAAAAAATGCTTCGCCAGACAAACCGTGTGGGTAGCGAACAACGGTTAATGCGCGATTTTGTAAAAAAGGAAGCATAAATGGTGAAACGTCAGCCATATAGCCTAAATAATCGTCTTTTTTTAAATGAGTTTTTGGCCATAAGACTTTATCAAGATGTGTAAAATGGACGTCTCTATGGATATGGTTCCCGGCTATCTTTAGTTGGAAAAGTGTACATTCTTCCCATAGTGATTCCAACGCAAAAGAATGGAAAGAAGGTTCCCGTAATTGTCCTTGTGAAAACGATAAAAAATTCAATTTAATACAAATAGATGGAATGAGTTCAATAAAATGTCCGTTTTTCGTCCCGTTTTCTTTAATAATGTGCAATAACGCGTTCCGCTCTTCATCGTTCATGCCGTGTGTAAATGACCCAACCGATAGAATGTTTCCTTGATGATGAACGCCGATGTGAAAATATCCATTAGACTCATCATACCCGGTTATAAAAAAGAGTGCTGTTCGATAATTTTTTATTTTTAACCATTGCTTCGTTCTTTTCCCTTTTTCCCACGTACTATTCAGTTGTTTGGCAACGACACCTTCTCCTTCATCAGCAACGACTTTTTTCCATAACGTTTGAAAGTCACGACTCATTTCGGTTAATTGTATAAGCCCTTCTTTTTTCGGACATACATGTAATGGGAAATGAAGGACGTCAAACAGTTGCTGTAACTTTTCTTTCCGTTCAATCAGCGGTGTTTTGCTTATATCCACCCCTTTAATTGATAGAATATCGAACACGACATAATGACAAGGGAAGTCGTCCGTATGAGCACGAATTTTCTCTTTCGATTTGAGTCTACCTCGCTGTTGAATGGCTTCAAAATCGCTTTTATAACGGGAATTGAGACAGACGAGCTCGCCATCTAATAGAAGTGGCAGAAACGGTGTAAAGGATGAAAGATTTTCTTGAACAAATTGCTCAATTTCTGGAAAAGATGAAGTGATGTCATGTCCGTTTCGGCTAATGAATTTGTAGGATGTTTTTTCGAGATGAAAAAGGGCGCGAAATCCATCATATTTCGGTTCGAAAATCCACTGATTGCCTAATGGAGGTCTTGATGTTAACGTTGGAAGCATCGGTTTCATGTTATTCACCCTTAAGGAGGTTTTTTTATGAATAAAGCTGTATTTTTAGATCGAGATGGTGTCATCAATGAAGTGTTATCCGACCGTGTCAAATTTGTTAACAAGCCTGCCGATTTGTACTTGTTGGAAGGGGTAGGGGATGCCGTTCGTTTATTAAATGAACACGGCTATGACGTATTTGTTGTGACAAACCAAGGGGGGATAGCCCTCGGGTATATGAAAGAACAGCAGTTACATGAAGTACATAAAAAAATGCTACGTGAAATCGAAACGCACGGTGGAACGATAAAAGAGATTGCTTATTGCTCGCATGCACCAAAAGCCGGATGTGCCTGTCGCAAACCAGAGCCGAAGATGATTACCGATTTAGCAAATAAATATGATATTAATCTTGAAGTAAGCTATATGATTGGTGACCGAGATGTTGATATTACTGCTGGCAAAAGAGCCGGTGTGAAAACGATCTTAGTTGGGGAAGAAGATGTTCCAGAAGCAGACTATCACTTCCCGCATTTACTTGATGCAGCGAAATGGATTGCTGAACAATCGATATAAGTCCGGAAAAATACCATTTTTCGTTACTTGTGAAAATGTAGATATACATCCTTATAAGCAAACGCCTAAGCTTTTTTCCGGACAGTTTTCTTTTTCTTTTCAGTAGTTTTCGGTGCGTTTTCTTTCTTCGCAGCTTTTTCTTTTTTCTTCGTCCGTTCGATACTTGCTTGTAACGCGCTCATTAAATCGACAACATTTTGTCGTGGCGCCTCTTCCACAGCCTTGCCTTCATTTCGGTTGATCTTTTCTTCGATTTTATTTTTTAGTGCTTCCCTGTAATCATCCGTATATTTATCGGGTTCAAACGTTGTCGACAACTGGTCGATGAGCATGATCGCAGTAGATAGTTCTTTTTCATCAATTGTCGTTTGTTCAGGAAGGCTTGGAACGTTTTCGACACTTCTTACTTCATCTGGATAATGAATCGTTTCCATCACTAAACAATTGTTATACACTCGCACGACAGCTAACTGCTGTTTAGAGCGAATCGTAATCTCCGCAATGCCGATTTTTCCAGATTTAAGTAACGCTTCCCGTAATAAAGCGTATGCCTTAATCCCGTTTTCTCCCGGTCCTAAATAGTACGATCTATGATAATAAATCGGGTCAATTTCTTCTAATGAAACAAAATCTTTTATTTCGACCGTTTTATCTTCATGTTCATCTTTTAGCTCTTTTAATTCCTCATCTGTTAAAACGATAAATTTCCCTTTAACATATTCATACCCTTTTACAATATCATCATTGGAAACTGTTTCATCACAATGTGGACATTTCTTTTCGTATTGTATCGGTGTATGACAGTTACGATGTAATTGTCGCAACTTAATATCCTTATCTTCCGTTGCTGAAAATAACTTAATTGGGATATTGACTAAACCAAACCGAATCGATCCTTTCCACATCGTATGCATGCCGGACACTTCCTTCCTTGAGAAACAATAAACATAATCTTATTATCGGTTGCTAGAAAAGAAATATGATTAGAAAAAAATGACAATAGAGATACGGATTGAAAGCAGTATTCAAGTAAACATCGTCGTTTTATTGCAAAAATGAAATATCATATTTCATTTTTGCAAGAATATCCCTGAAAATTTGAATACATGTAATTGAAATTTCACCTTTGACAAAGAAAATGCAATAAATGAAATCATTGTCAGTTCAAGAAAAAAGAAGTCTTTTTATAATTATTTTTTGAAAATTTAAATATTTGGCATAAAATTTGCAAAATTAAAAGTTGATACAGGAACGGTGAAAGAAATAGTAGAAAGAAATAGAGGAGTAAAAAAAAATTAATAGATAAACCACTCCCCACGACTTGTTAATTAGCAACAAAGTTTGTGAAAACGGCCTAAAAAAAGGGTATTGTGAGGTAAGACGAATATGAGCGAATATAAAAGCGTGTTTTCACCTATACCAGGAATCATTTACCTTAAGTCGAGTCCTAAAGAAGAAATATGTGTAAAGGAAGGAGAAAAGGTTAAAGCGGGTGATATTATTGCACTTGTTGAAATCATGAAGAACTTCTACGAAGTAAAAGCGGAAAAGGATGGAACAATCGAATCATTTAAAGTGGAAAATGAAGATATTGTTGAAGTTGGACAAGAGATTGCTGTTATTAGGGTAGAGAGCTAAAAAGTAAGATGTATACACATTGATACACTTAATATACCCTTAATTAAGCGTGTCGTATTGTACGTTGCAGTTGTGTAACAAGTCATTAAATGCTTCTATTTACTCAAATTTCCTCCTTTCATTATAATAGTATCAAACATTTATTAACTACCTATGGCGTTGAACGTTTTGTTCCAGGTTATAAAAGGGGGTTACGAGCATGAAGTGGGGGGAAATATTAAAGGCGATTCCGGTGAAAATCGAAAAGAACTGTTTGATAAAAGAAGCGATACAGAAATTAATAGAAGCAAACGCTGAGATAGGGTTTGTTTATGAACAAGAAATAATAGTAGGATATATTGATTATCAGTCACTTTGTAAACAAATTGAATTAATGGGTCACCTTGAGCAAACAGTTCAATACGAAACAAATATTTTAAAGGTTCGTGACTACGCACCGATCGAATTTTATCATAACAGCGATTGTATTATAGGAGTGAACAAGGAAAATCATGTTATTGGATATACAACCGTTGTCGATGCACGTCATGAAATGAATCGTTTAATGCTTGAACATATGAATAAAAGCATTGATAGTGCTGAATTTGGAGTTATTACAACGAATAATGATTTTGAAATTATATTTATGAATGAAGTGGCCGAAAATATTCTCGGTTTGTCCCGTTCTTTTTTAATCGGTCGTAATTACAAAACATTGATAACGGTAGAAGAGGATATCCAAGAAGTGCTTATGGGGAAACGTCTTATCAGTGTGAAGAGCTCGTTTAATTTTAAGCAGATGAGTGGCCACTTTTCACCCATCTATAAAGAGGGGAAAGTGAATGGCATCGTTCATATTTTTTATCTTCAAGAACATTGGAAAGAAGCAGTGAATGAATTAGAATTTGTAAAGGAATTAAATGAAGATTTTCAGGCGATTTATTCTTCTTCAAATGAACAAATTCTAGTTGTGAATCTTAACGGTGTCATTACAAGATTAGCTGGAACTTTTTTGAAAGATTTCTGGCATGTAGATACACAAGAGCCTCTTATTGGTGCAAATGTCTATGACTTAGAAAAAGAAGGGTTCTTTACACCAAATGTTGTGAGCCAATGTATAAAAGAAGAGAAAAAAGTTAGCATCGTCCAACAAAACGCTAAAACGAAAATTTGGTCAACCGCAACACCTATTTATAAAGATGGAGAATTTCAAAAGGTAGTCGTTATTTCTCGTGATATTACAGAAGTTGATCGGTTAAAAGAAGAATTAGCAGTCGCTCAAACGAATAATCATTCTGAATCAACTCTTATGGAAAAGCCGCTTGTTTATCGCTCGAATAAGATGAAAAGCCTCGTTGGAGAAATGGGACGTATCGCCGTTGTCGACTCTACAGTTCTTCTTATAGGAGAATCGGGGGTTGGAAAGGAAGTATTTGCTCGCCATTTGCACTCATTAAGTGATAGACAAGACAAGCCATTTATGAGTGTTAACTGTGGTGCCATACCAGACAATTTATTAGAAAGTGAATTGTTTGGACATGAAAAAGGGGCGTTTACGAGTGCAGTTGAAAGGAAAGTTGGTTTGTTTGAAGCAGCAGATGGTGGAACCGTTTTACTTGATGAAATTACTGAAATGCCATTCCATATGCAAGTAAAGCTATTACGAGTCATACAAGAACGAGAAATCGTTCGAGTTGGCGGGATAAAGCCGATTAAAATTGATGTTCGAATCATTGCCGCTACAAATCGTGATTTAAAAAAGATGGTTTATGAAAAAAAGTTTCGGGAAGATTTGTATTACCGACTCCATGTTATTCCAATATTTATTCCACCACTTCGCCAACGAAAGGACGATATTATTTCTTTATCACTATATTTCTTACAGCAGCTTAACGAGAAGTATAGGAAAGAAAAAAGATTTTCAAGAGAAGCATTACAACTATTAGAAAGCTATCGTTGGCCAGGGAATGTTCGTGAACTACAAAATGTTGTTGAAAGGTTAGTCGTTACAACGAAGCAAGTCGTTATTCAGCAAAAGGATGTCTATCAAATTATTTATCAGTCTGAAATAGAGAATGAGGAATCTTTTGTATCTGTATATGGAATAATGCCGCTAAAAGATGCAGTGGATGAAGTTGAAAGCCAATTAATTAAGCAAGCGATAAATAAATATGGGACTGCAGCAAAAGCAGCAGAAGTTTTAGGAATCAGTCCATCTACGATTAGCAGACGAATGAAGAAGGTATTAAATTAAAGGAGAGAAACGAGTTGTTTACTTTTCCTGAAACACGCTTCGATCTATGTGGGGATGAATATATTTATGCAGAAATAGCGAAAGACATGAGTGCTGAAAGCAATTTTAAAGCAATTGCCATAACAAATGAATTACGAAAACGAAATATTCCTGGAATTATTGAAATCTATCCAGCAAATGCTTCATACCTTGTTCGATATAATCCTAATTTAATCTCTCCATATGATTTACTTGATTATTTACGTGAAATTGATTGTACAAAAAGCAATATTTCCGAATTAAATTTAAAAAGTAAAATGATCGAAATTCCAATTTGGTATGACGACCCGCTGACACGCGAATATGCTGAAAAATTTAAGCAAAGACACCAAAATCCTCAAGGATCAAATTTTGAATATGTCATGAAGGTAAATGGATTTCATTATAAAGAAGAGTTTATAGAGGCGCATTCAAGAATGCCATACTTAATTACAATGCTTGGATTTATCCCTGGAACAGCTTGGGGATTTCCGCTAGGACTTTCGCATGAAGAGATGATTCAAGCACCGAAATATTATAGTCCGAGAACTGATACCCCAAAGGAAGCTGTAGGTATTGGCGGCGCATTTACCGTTATCTATCCATCACGCTCATCTGGAAGTTATCAGCTTATTGGGATGTCAGCGGTGCCTGTATATGATCAAAAGAGATATTTAAAGGATTTTAATGATTCATACTTTTTAGCGAATCCTGGTAACTTGTGGAAGTATCGTTCTGTAAATGAGCAAGAATTCTATCAAATTCGTGAGAAAGTAAAAGAGGGTTCTTATCAATATAAATCAAAAACCATTGATTTTTCAGCTGAAGAATACGTTCAAAAGAAAAGACAATATATTCAAGAATTAATGGAGGGATTTTAATGTGTTTGAAGTTTTAGATGGTGGATTTCATACATCGATTCAAGATATGGGGCGATATGGCTATTACCATTTAGGGGTACCACCTTCAGGAGCTAGTGACAAATACTCGTTTCAACTAGGAAACTTGTTATTAGGAAACCCTGTTGATAGTGCAGCGCTAGAAGTCATGTTATTAGGGCCAAAAATTCAATTTCACAAAAGAACTGTGATTGTCGTTACGGGTGCACCAGCTGATGTCTATTTAAATAACCATTTAATCCCGATGTGGGAAACAGTAGCCGTAAAAGAAGGAGACATTTTAGCGTTTTCGTCTACAAAAGATGGTGTTTGTACATACCTTTGTATTTCAGGAGGGATTACAATACCGAAAATGTTAGGGAGCCGTTCAGCCTATGTTTTCAGTGAGTTTGAAGGTCTCCTTGGCCGCAAAGTTAAAGAGGGAGATGTAATCGAATACAGCGAGCCATTACCTGGTGTTTTTAAACATGTTGGAAAACACATTCCACTAGATAAGATTCCTCACTTTCAAAGAAATGTTGATGTTCGTGTCGTCATGGGATTAACAAGTGAAAGAGTTAGTGATTATGGGGTGAAAAGCTTTTTAAATCATGAATGGGAAGTTTTAATGGAATCAAACCGGGTAGCTTATCGACTGAAAGGAGCTGTCATCGACTACAATCATTTTGAGCCACCATTTGGATCTGGAAAAAGCTCCGCTAATATTGTTGACATTGCTTACCCAATTGGCTCAATTTTAGTTCCTAATAATGAAGAGATTATCGTTTTATTAAATGATGCAACAGGTGGAGGAGGGTATGTAACAATTGGCACTGTCATCAGTCCAGACTTAAGTATCCTTTCACAAGCAAGACCAAAGTCCGTTATACGTTTTCATGCAGTTACAGTAAATCAAGCGATTCAAATACGTATTAATAAACAAATCCAAATAAAAAAAATGGTAGAAGAACTAAATATTTTATGAAACTAAAAGATGCTAAGATTTTAGCACGAAAAATAGTTTGAAAATTAATAAGATTTAATATTTTTGTTGGAACTTAAAGGAGGTGGTGATCATAGGAAAGGGAATAATGCTAGATTTAAGAATATCCGAATAGGAGATGAACGTACAGATGGCCAATATTATTTCTCCAAAAAGTACTACGAATGAGGAAGTGATAAGGAGATAGGCAAGAAAGAAGATGATACGTTTAAAAAGTGTCTGGGTATCCCCAGATAGTACGAGTATTGGTCGTTATAACGGATGGAGGGTGATATCACAGAGATGAGTGAATCGAATAGGTAGATTCAAAGAGTTTATATTCATAAATAAGAATATAATTATATTTTAAATTGGAGGCGGTTTTATGAGCAAGTATCGTGTAGCAGTTGATGTTGGAGGTACTTTTACAGATGTATTTGTTTTTAATGAACAAACAGGAGAAATTTTTGTAACAAAGACTTCTTCAACACCGTCAAATCCGGAAAAAGGGATTATAAACGGAATAGAAAAAGCGGGCATTACCGGTGATGAAATTGCGATGTTTTCACATGGGACAACAGTTGGAACAAATGCCTTAATTGAACGGAAACTACCGAAAACAGCCTTAATTACAACGAAAGGCTTTCGAGATGTCCCGGAAATTCGTCGCGGAACAAAATTGGATTTATGGGATGCATACAACGATGTGGCGCCGCCATATATCCGTCGTAGAGATCGTTTTGAAGTCGATGAGCGTATTGATTATTCAGGTAAGCTTATAAAGGCTGTTGATGAAGCTGAAGTACGAGTGCTTGCAAAAAAGTTAAAAAAGCGTAACGTTGAATCGATTGCCGTTTGTTTCATGAATGCATATGTAAATGCAGTGAATGAAGCAAAGGTAAAAGAAATTTTACAAGAGGAACTACCAAATGTTTATATTTGTACATCAAGTGATACATTACCTGAAATTTTTGAGCATGAACGGATGAGTACAACAATTGTTAATGCGGTATTAGGGCCGACCGTAAGCAACTACATTAAAGTTCTCGAGGAAGAAATGAAAGCAAAAGGGTATGATGACGATATTTTAGTCCTTCATTCCGGTGGCGGTGTCATGACGTCCGAAACGGTTCCGCGTTACGCAGCGCGTCTTGCAAGCTCGGGAATTGCTGCCGGAGCCATCGCGAGTAAATATATTGCCAATCTATGCGGATTCAAAAATGCAATCGGGCTTGATATGGGAGGAACAAGTACGGATATCTCATTAATGTATGACGGCGACTTACGGATTACAAAAGATTGGTATATTGAGTATGGTTATCCAATTGGCTTCCCAAGCATTGAAATTTTAACAATTGGTGCAGGGGGAGGAAGTTTAGCATGGATTGATGAAGGTGGCTCGTTGCGAAATGGACCGCAAAGTGCTGGAGCAGAGCCAGGGCCTGCTTGTTATCGCCGAGGCGGAGAGGAGCCGACGAATACAGATGCTAATTTAGTGCTTGGGCGATTAAATACCGAGCTGTTAGACGGACAAATGAAATTAGACAAAGAAGCTTCGAAAAAGGTCATTGAGGAAAATATTGCAAATCGTTTTGACTATAACATGTATGAAGCAGCAAATGCCATTTTAAAAGTTGCCAATGCAAATATGTGTGATGCCCTTCGATTAATTTCGGTTCGTCGCGGTTATGACCCGCGTGAATTTGCCCTTGTCGCTCTAGGTGGAGCTGGTGCCCTCCATTGTGCAGATTTAGCAAAGGAAATGGGTATTCCAAATGTCATTGTTCCGGCACATCCTGGAGTCGCGGCTGCAATGGGGTGTTTATTAGTTGATGTCCGTCATGATGTAACGAAAACATATGTAGTGAATGTGGAACATCTATCGAAGAATGAACTTGAAAATGAGTTTATCAGTATGGAAAAGGAAGCGGTTTCTTTATTAGAAGAAGAGGGAATTGCGACAGAAAATATGAATTTAATTCGTTATGTCGACATGCGCTATGTTGGACAATGGAGAACTTTATCTGTTCCAGTAGGCAGACCGATTCACTCGTTAGAAGACGCACTTGAACAATTCCATGCAGAACATGAACGGGAATTTGCCTTTTCCGACCGTGAAAAAGGCATCGAAATTTATGGATTGCGTGTTGAGGCAATCGGAACGGTTCCAAAGCCAAATCTTCCGAAAGAAAAGCCTACAGGTACATTAGAAGATGCGCTAAAAGAACAGCGAGAGGTATATTTTGAAGAAGCAGGAGGATTTGTTGAGACAGCGATTTATGATCGTAAAAAGATTCCTGTTGGCTCTGAATTCATGGGCCCGGCCATTGTCGAACAGTTAGATTCCACCATCGTTGTGCCGCCGAAATGTAAAGTGAAAGTAGATGACTATAAAAACCTTATTATGTCATTTCATGTTCCAAGCGGAACACAACATACTCAAGAAGAAAAAAATGCTGTTTCGGTAAATGAATAATGATACGAAATTAAATAAAGAGGTGAACAGTATGAGTAAAGTATTTGAAAGTAAACTTGATCCAGTTACCTTTGAAGTATTAAAAAACGGTTTTGTTAATTTAGTTGACCAAATGTCAGAGCAAATTTTAAGAACGTGCTATTCTTTTGTTATTTATAATCGAGACTTCAGCTCTTGTTTATGCGATGCAAAGGGAAATACCGTCATGCAAGGAACACAGGATATTTCAGTTCATGTAGGCACCTTGCATTTAACGGCAAAAGCAGTGATCGAAGATTTTCGTGATGATATACATCCTGGTGATGTGTTTTTAATTAATGATCCGTATCGTGGGGGTACACATTTTAATGATACAAGAATTGTCCGGCCGGTTTTTTATGAAGGAAAATTGATTGCCTTTATGCAGTCAAATGGTCACTGGTCTGATATGGGAGGCTCTGTTCCCGGCTCCTTCGATGTCAACTCAAAAGACCATTACGGAGAAGGGCTTCGCATTCCACCACTTCGTGTTTGGAGTAAAGGTCATTATTTACACGATGTTGCCAATATGCTTGTAGGGAATATGCGCGTTCCTGAAGAAAGATTAGGAGATTTACGAGCGCAAGCGGAAGCAACAAAAGTAGGCGAGCAGCAGCTCATACATCTCGTTGAAAAATACGGGCTGGATACCGTTTTAACAGCCTTCGAAGAAGTGCAGGATTATGTTGAACGTCTAACAAAAGCAAAAGTAAAAGAACTGCCAAACGGTGTTTGGGAAACAACAGATTATATTGATATGGACCCAGAAGAAGGCGATGGGCTTATTCCAATCCACGTTAAAATGACGATTGATGATGATCAAATTTATTATGACTTAGCAGGATCACATCCTTATATTGGCTGCTTTTTAAATTCAGCTTTTGGGTCTTCGATGTCAGCCGCCTATGCCGGTACAAAAACATTTTTCCCAGATGTGCCGTTAAATTCAGGGTTTTATCGTGTTGTCTGTGTAGAACTTCCAGAAAATTCAGTCGTCAATGCACCGTGGCCTGTTGCGGTAACAGGTTTTTGTTCAGGTGCTTATGAAAAAATAATGAATGCTTGTTTTGAGTTATGGTCTCATGTAATGCCTGAGCGGGCTTTGGCCTGTTCGTTTAATTTAGAATACTTGCTAATTGGCGGCTGGGATAAACGAAAAGGGTATGATAATTACTTTATGTGGTATGACTGGATGGCAGGAGGTCATGGTGGCCGTAGCGATAGAGATGGTGCGAATGCCCTTTCACCGGTGTTCGGGGTGGGCTTAAGCATCCAGCCTTGTGAAGGTCAAGAAAGACTATCGCCTGTTGTGACAACAAACCATGAAATTGTAACAGATTCAGGGGGACCCGGAAAGTATCGAGGCGGCTGCGGTGTTGAAAAAGGAGGAGTTCTTACGAATGCACGAGATACCGTTATGTCTTATTGCTGTGACCGCTCTCGTTCGGTAACATGGGGCATTTTCGGTGGATTACCGTCTTCTCCTCACGGTGCATGGTTAAATAAAGGAAAAGAAGATGAAGCGTTTTTAGGGGCTATTTTTTCCAATGTGAAAATTAAAGAGGGAGATTCCTTTACAAGACCTTCAGCCGGTGGCGGTGGACTAGGAGATCCGCTTGAGCGAGATCCGAAAGCTGTGCTCGAGGATGTAATTGACGGCTATGTTTCCATTGAACGTGCGGAAAAAGATTACGGTGTAGTTATTCAAGAAATTGATCGTGAGTTAGACCTTTTTGAAATTGATGAGGATGCGACGATCGAAGCACGCAAGTACATTCAACAACATCGCAGACAATGGTTAAATGAAGAGATTGATGTTGTTTATCATAAGTATAAGCAAGGAGAAATTGATCAATTGGATTTAATTCGTCGCTATGGTGTGATTGTTGATTTTGCGAGTGGCGAAGTGTTAAAAAAATCGACAGAACAATATCGTAACATGATGAAAAAGCGGTCAATGGCCTATTGGAAATAAAATAAAAAAAGATTTGGCATGATCGCCAAATCTTTTTTTTGGGATGATTCATTATACATTTACTGAAAGAGTAATAGAAGAATCCCTAATCCCCACACATACAAAGAAAAAATCTTTAGTGAATATTTTTTAACAAAGGCGATCATCCATTTAACGGCAATATAACCGAAAATGGCGGACGACAATGTAGCAAAAAATAATGACATAAAAGAAATTTGTTGGACGTGTCCATTAAATAGTTCAAGTGATTGTATGGTGATAGCTCCAAATATCGCTGGGATAGAGAGTAAAAAAGAGAAATACGCGGCAGTTTCCTTCTCAATTTTTCGAAATAATGCACCGGCAATGGTGAGTCCTGAACGGGAGGCGGCAGGGAATATCGCAAGAGCTTGAAAGCAACCGATAATAAAGGAATCGAGCCATGAAATATGTTCAAGTCGTTTAGAGCCGTTTTTGGCCGAATCAGCAAACCATAAAAAGGCCCCTGTCATGAGAAATTCCCATCCGATCGTCTCTCCTGTTTTAGAAATTTCGTCAAAAAAATCCGAGAATAACAATCCAACAATGACGGCAGGAATTGTCCCGATTATTAATAAAAACGTTAATTTACTAAAAGGGTTTCTTACTATTGAAAACAAGACTTCTTTATAAAAAACGATGAGAGCTAAAAATGTACCAATATGCAGCATCGTATCTAAAAATAAACCAGCTTCTTGAAGGCCTACGAGCATCCGCCCAATATATAAGTGCCCTGTACTACTAATTGGTAAAAATTCGGTCATCCCTTGAATGAACCCTAATATAATCGCTTGCATCCAATCCATGTTTGACACTCCTCGTATCGCCTAGTTTCGAAATGACAAGGTATAATTAAACGTATGAAGAACAATTGGAATTAGAACTGCTCGTCAAACATATCTTGTACTATAACGAACGTGTGAGGAGACATAGATGGAAAGTTTGTTTCAGGCGATGCTCGGTTGGTTTAAGGATCTGTCATATGTCGGTGTGATGATTGCATTAACGTTTGAATTTGTTCCTGGTGAAATCGTATTGCCTTTAGTTGGGTACTGGGTTTATAAAGGAGAAATGTCCATGTTTTGGGCGGTCATTGCCGGTACAATTGGGGGAACAACAGGACCTTTAACCTTTTATGCACTAGGTTATTTTGCTGGACGACCCTTTCTTGAAAAGTATGGAAAATATATGTTTCTTTCACAAAAAAGCTTGGCAAAATCCGAGATGTTTTTCGAAAAGCACGGTGCATTTGTTGCGTTTACCGGCCGTTTTATACCCGGGGTTCGCACGGCTATTTCATTGCCTTGTGGAATAGCCAAAATGAACGTGGGAACCTTTACATTGTATACTTTTTTAGCGATGATTCCGATTACGTACTTGTACATTTATTTAGGCTATATGCTTGGAGGGAATGTAAAACAAGTTCAACAATTTTTAAACATATGGTTTTTCCCGTTCGCTCTACTGGCCTTTTGTTTATATTTATTTATATTTTTTTACAGGCGGAACCATCAAATTCGTTCGATCACCATACAAGATTTTTTGAAAAAATAAAGTCATCAAACCTTCTGTAAATAAGGATAATGTTCCCAAAACAGCCAAAAATGAATAAAATGTATGTTTGTCTCTTGACGGTTCCTCTAAAACTCATATACAATTAAATTAACAAAATTATCGGCTTTCGGTAAAAGGGGAGTAGCGTTCAGAGTACTTACTCTGAAAACAAAGTCGTCATTTCATGGAGAATTCTCCATCGGCTTTGTTGGCATGAAACCATGTCTAGCAAGACCTTTGCCCATACGTGGCAAAGGTCTTTTTGTTTTGTCTTCTGCCATGTTGGGCAACGAGCCAGTATATGAAGGAGGATAAGGATGGACGTAAGCTTATTACTAGAATACAGTTGGGTATTGCTCATTTTAATTGGTTTAGAAGGGATTTTAGCTGCCGATAACGCATTAGTCATGGCAGTGATGGTGAAGCATTTGCCGGAAGAAAAGCGGAAAAAAGCACTATTCTATGGGTTAGCAGGTGCTTTTGTATTCCGAATCACTTCTCTTTTTGTCATTTCATTACTCGTAAATATATGGCAAATACAAGCGCTTGGTGCCATTTACTTAATCTTTATTTCGATTCATCATATCGCAAAGAAATGGCTACTTAAAAATAAACCGAAAGAAAAACCAAAAAAAGAAAAGAAAACGAGCGGCTTTTGGATGACCGTATTGAAAGTGGAATTGGCAGATATCGCATTTGCGATTGATTCTATTTTAGCTGCCGTAGCATTAGCTGTTACATTGCCAGAAACTCCGTTACCGAATATAGGAGATATGGACGGAGGACAATTTATTGTCGTATTTCTTGGCGGTTTTATCGGTGTGGTCTTAATGAGATTTGCTGCAACGGCGTTTGTTAAACTCATAAAGAAGCGCCCAAATATAGAGACAGCAGCGTTTTTCATCGTAGGTTGGGTTGGAGTTAAGCTTGCACTTCATACGTTAGCCCACCCTGAAATAGCCGTTATCTCAGAACACTTTATTCATTCTGCGACGTGGAAGCTCATCTTCTGGGGTGTATTATTAGCCATTGGAGCATTCGGTTGGATTTTTTCAAAAGAAAAACGTCAAGAGGAACAATCAAACGCATATCGAAAAGCTGAATAATGCGTAAAAAGGGGCTGTCCGATTCGCCCGAAATCTAAAAAGGTAGACCCAAAGAATGTTGATTTTACAGCATTCTTTGGGTCTTAATTTTGGAGTGCTTTTTTAAGAAAGAGTATAAAACTTCGCACATAGTTTTTTGTGTCTTGCGAAAGTCACCTCCCCCTCAAGTTCAAAAACGTGACGTTGTAAAAGGTACTTTTTGTCGTAAAAACGTTTTTGCCCGACGTGAGCAAGGTGCTTGCACTTTTCTTGATTTGTAATGGAAATGTAAAAAATTTGGCTGTATCCCCCAATAAAAAGAAAGATCGTACGAATGATGTGATAGAACTGGCCAGTTCAACATCAAAATAGCATGAAAAATAATAAAAGCTTGTCTTTTTTTCGTAACATTGCTGACAACGTCACCTCTGTTTTTTAATTCTCCCTTTGCGAGTTTTGTAGAAATTCGCTATGATTATCGAAGGATGATAGGGAGGAGTAGGGGTGAAACCATTTGTTAAGCCTTTTGTTTAAAATAAAAAAGGAAAAATCGCTAGAACAACTTGTGCATGAAATACAAAAAGGCGACCTCGAATTACAAAATGAGCTGATTGAAAAATATAAACCTTTTATTGCCAAATCCGTGTCTTCCGTATGTAAACGATATATAGATGAACGAGATGATGAATTTAGCATCGGCTTAATTGCTTTCAATGAAGCGGTTGAAAAATACTCAGCGGATAAAGGGAGCTCATTGTTATCATTTGCCGAATTAATCATAAAGAGAAAAGTTATTGATTATATTCGAAAAGAGGCGCGAGCAAGTCGAACGATTCAGTGGGATCCAGTGATGGCCGAGGATGAAGAGGCTCCTCAAAGTAAAGTTGAAGCTGATTTGTCCATCGAAGAATATGAGAAATTGTTAGAGCAGGAACAAAGAAAAGAGGAAATATTATTTTTTCGTGCGGTATTAAAGGAGTTTAAGTTGTCTCTTGAAGAATTGATTGAGCAATCCCCAAAGCATGTAGATGCACGTCAAAATGCTATCAATGTCGCAAAAGTGTTAGTCGAAGATGAAGAATTGAAGCAGTTTTTGCTTCAAAAGAAAAGGTTACCCGTCAAACAACTCGAAAAAAAAGTGTCCGTTAGCCGCAAGACGATAGAGAGAAATCGAAAATATATCATGTCCATGGCTATTATTTTATCAGGTGATTACGTCTATTTGAAAGATTATATTAAAGGGGTGCTAACGTCTTGAAAAAAGGGGTCGTCATAGAGGTCAATGAACGGTTTGTTACATTATTAACCCCTGACGGCCAATTCGTCAAAACAAATAACGTCAGGGGATCGTATGCACTGGGGGAGGAAATCTCGTTTCCAAATGAGTTGTCAAGAATACAAAGAAAAGCGTCTATACCACGTTTTAATGGACGTATTGCCTTAGCTTTAGCAGTTGTTATGCTACTTGTCTTAAGTATCCCGATTTTCCAAAAAGAGGATGTATATGCGTATATGACGATTGATATCAATCCGAGCTTTGAGCTTGAAATCGATTCAGATTTACTCGTCACAGACATTAAACCGTTGAATAAGGATGCAAAACAAATTGTAAAAGAGCTTTCGGATTGGAAGAATCGCTCAATTCAAGCTGTAACCGATAAAATTATATCGGTTACAGAGAATGAAGGTTACTTAAAGAAAAATCAAGAAATTATGATTGCTACGATTATTAATAGTAAAGAAAAGAAATCGGATGAAAAGCTCGAAAAAGAGTTAAACGAAATGAAAAAAACGTATCATGATAAAGAAATTAAGATCGAAACGATTAAATCTGATATCGAAACTAGGAAAAAGGCGGAAAACAAAGGGATTTCAACAGGGAAGTACATAGAGAAGGAAACGAAGGTACAACCTAAAGAGGACAACAACAAAGAAAAAGCTAATACTCAACAACAACGCGCTCTAAACCAAAAAGAGACTATGAAAAAAGAAGTGCAGACGGATCGTGGAGAACTAAACGAAGAGAAAGAAATTCAAAATGAGACAAAAACACCTCGAGGGCAATTGAAAAAAGAAGAAAATCAATTAAATAAGAAAGAGAAAAAAGAAGAAAAACAATTAAGACAAAAAGAGAAAAAAGAAGAAAAACGATTAATGCGGGAACAGAAAAAAGAATTAAGGCAACAAATGAAAGAGCAAAGAAAAGAAGAAAAGCAAATCAAGAAACAAGAGAAAAAAGAAGCTCATGAAGAACGGAAAAACAAAAAAGATGAACAACGTAAATGGAATAAACATCAAGATAAAGATAAGTAATACTAAAAAATTTGAAAGCGCCAGTATTGGCGCTTTTTTCCATATTTATGATTTTGAATTATTCAATTGTGCTTGTGCTTGAGCAACAAGCCTTTTCGTCATTTCCCCACCGACAGAGCCATTTGCTCTTGAAACGGTATTAGAACCTAAATGAACGCCGAATTCTTGGGCAATCTCTGCTTTAAATTGATCTAATGCTTGTTCAACTCCAGGCACAAGCAATTTGTTCCGATTTGCCATACGATTCATCTCCTTACCTTCATTACAACGTATAAAAACGTTGTAATGTTAGTATTGAGCCGATGCTTGATTCCATTCATGTAAATTATCCCACTCTTAAATGAAGTTTTCACTTTATGGTACATGATTGCAACCCTTCAGCGTATCGTATCGTTCTTAATTGAAAGTGGGAAGAGACGACCGATAATATGGTGATCACGAGAATTTGGGCTATTTCTTGTATTTGGTCTTCATTTAAATAATGTTCCCTTCGTAACAATCGAGTAACCTCTTTTTCAATTCGTGATTCAAGTGGAAATTCGTTCGATTGAGCCCATGTAATTTGTCCGACATTTTCTAATGCTTCAGCATACAATTGATAAAAACGTAACGGACTCATTAAATCGTCACTACGGTCTGATAATGTATTAAATACTTTCATTAACATAAAACGAATCGTTTCAAAATCAAATACAGCTTTTAAATCTTTAACGATAAATAAAAGGGCAGCCTGTTCAATTGAATATTTTTTACCGAGTTCAGGCGAACCGATAATTTCTTTAATATCACGCTTAATCCAGTTTTGAATTAAAGTAGACTTTAACGATGTTAACTCACAAATATTAGCTAGTGTGACAATCTCAACTGTGGAAAGTCCGAAATCCTTCTTATTTTTTTTCTTCTCAAATCTATGTATGAATTCTGGAATATCTTCATCCTCTACGAAAGGAACGTGCTGTTTAATGATTTCGGTTGGAGTTGAATGAATGCCTTGTAAAGATAATAATAATTGAGACATCGCTATTCGCTTTAATTGAATTTTTCCCATCATACACCTCAAATGTCCTCTCTTTTCCATTATTATAATATAAGTTCACATGAACTTAAAATGTAGAGAGTTGTCTTTGTGGATAACAAGCACCTTTCACGCTCATCATAAGAGAAGGAGGTGATATGAAATGGCGCATGAAAATGGAAAGCGCTTATATCGTGAACAGTCAAATGATCCAATTTTTGTTATGAAAACACCTTTAGATCCAAAGTCTCCGTTAGATCAAAACCCTTATGCAGAGAAGATTGCACAAGACGAAATAAAAAAAGAGGAGTTAGAGGAGTTTTTTGATGATGGTGCTAATTAAGGGGAACTTCCCCTTATTTTTTCTGTCAAAAATGATTCCTTTTAGAAAAATGAAAAAATACCTTTTAAATTTCTACGTTTTTCTTTATGATTAATACCGTACGTATTAGAACAACACGATTAGGGATTGAATTGATATGATAGTACATTTTAAAAAACGATTATATTCTTTATCACCGCCAAAATTAATTGTGACGTTTTACTTTTTAGCCGTCACCGTATCATTTTTATTACTAAGCTTACCATTTGCTAGAAAGCCTGGGGTAGAATGGTCATTCATCGATGCCTTCTTTACAGCTGTAAGTGCTGTAAGTGTGACGGGCTTAACCGTTGTCAATACGGCCGATACGTTTAGCGTAGCCGGCACATTCATTTTAGCGTTTGTCCTTCAAATTGGTGGTATTGGGGTTATGACGCTCGGAACCTTTATTTGGATTTTATTCGGAAAAAAAATTGGATTGCAAGAACGAAGATTAATTATGCTTGATCAGAATCAATCAAAGCTTTCTGGTCTTGTTAATTTATTGCGTCAAATATTAGTACTGATTTTAACGATTGAGTTCGTCGGGGCCGTTATTTTAAGTATTTATTATTTGAATTATTTTCCAAGTTGGCAAGAAGCGTTTTTACAAGGTTTTTTTGCTTCTGTCAGCGCCACGACTAACGCTGGATTTGATATTACGGGGTCGTCTCTTGTCCCTTTTGCTAATGACTATTTTGTTCAAATTGTGAATATCGTTTTACTTACACTTGGAGCGATAGGTTTTCCAGTATTAATTGAAGTGAAAAACTATTTCAAATCAAAGCAGGAGCACAATCAATATCGTTTTTCTCTTTACACAAAATTAACATCGGTGACATATTTCGGACTCCTCATATTTGGCACGATTAGCATACTGATTTTAGAATATAACAAATTTTTCGCTACTAAATCGTGGCATGAATCGTATTTCTATGCTTTATTTCAAGCAGCCACTACGAGAAGTGCAGGTCTCTCTACTATGGATGTTAACTTATTTAGTGAACCGACCTTGCTATTATTATGCTTTTTAATGTTTATCGGTGCCTCGCCAAGCTCAGTTGGTGGAGGTATTCGGACAACAACGTTTGCAATCGTTTTACTGACTATGTTCCATTTTGCGCGCGGATCTCGTACGGTTAAGGTTTTCCGCCGGGAATTGCATCAAGAAGATATGATTAAAGCATTAGTCGTTACATTAGTAGCCTTTTTTTTATGGTTTACAGCCATTGTCATATTAACGATTACGGAACCGTTTCAGCTAATGGAAATTTTGTTTGAAGTAAGCTCGGCCTTTGGTACGGTCGGACTCTCAATGGGGATTACGCCTGACTTAACGACATTTGGGAAAATTGTCATTATGACTTTGATGTTTATCGGAAGAATTGGAATTTTATCTTTCCTCTATTTACTTGGAAGGCGTGAAATAGAAGCTAATTACCACTACCCGAAAGAAAGAGTGATCATAGGATAAGCGTGTCTCAAAAATGGGGACACGCTTTTCTTTTTGGATGAACGAGTCAGGTGAATGAAGTTTCACTTTATGCTAAAAGATAAATAAGATAGCATTTCAATCATTGAATGAATAGTAAAGGAGGTTGTATAGGATGAAAAAGAAAGACGATGAACCGGTTTTATTAAACGAGGAGTGGGATACAGATGCCTCTGCGAGCGACAATGAATCATTTGAAATCGAAATGATGCTGGATGAGTCAGTAAAAACAAAAGAAAGAAAAGAAACGTATTGAGCGAACATTTACTTCCTTTCTTATTGGAACCAAATCCTAATGGCTTTTCTCGTTAGTTCATCTAAAGTAAAAAATGAGAGGATGACTCATAATAAGGCTATCTTTGAGTACCTCTCTATCGAAGTATGAATGAACTTAATCCGTTCCACTTCCCACATCTTTAGTCGGGTGCATAAATGGTGCACCTTGAGGGGTTTTTTGACTTTCAACGATTTCCCGATTTTCAGGAGTATTCCAGCCAATATCGTTTGTCGGATGAACCCATTTACTCCCTGACATGATAGAAGGATCGACTTCATCATTCCAATTATTTAAAGGGGATTGTTCAGAATCGTAATAACTATCTCCAATGATAACCCCATGCTCATTCGTAAACGTTTTTTGTAACGATTGACCTGTTCCTTCCCAGTTTGGCGCATTTATTTGATGAGGAAGCGTATGCTCAAATGGCTCCTTTTTCTTCATAATCATCACCTCGTTATTAGTATGACTCCGGCAAGGGAAGTTATGAATTACTTATCATTTCCATGATTACTTCATAGAAAAATGTTGAAAATTAATGGGTAAAGGGGGGAGCATCATGAAACGAAAAGTAGCTCATGAGCAAGCACGAAAAAATAATTTTACACCGAAGGAAAGTTTGCCAGATACAGAATTTTCTGCGACATATGATATCGAAGACCCAATGAAAGGTGCGAATCGTAATTCAAAAAAAGGAAGTAAAGGAAAACGATTATGACAAAAAAACATCAAAAAAGTAAAGAGATGCAAAATCATAAAAAGCCGATGCATAAACAATTGCTTCAAGAAGAGTTTGGCTCGGAGCTTGGAGATTACAATGCAAGTAAAATTTATGAAGTGTTAGGGAATAAAGGAAAGAAAGATGAATGTTAAATTTAATTTTTTTATGTATAAAAAAATTTCTTTTTCAAATAATAACAATGCATGATATAAATCCTTCACATCCACGGTATTAACAACATATCATGCATTACCTTCATCGATGTGCCTGCTACAATTATTGTGGTAGGCATTTAATTTGTAAAAAAACAACCGAGCCACTTAGATGGTCGGTTGTTTGTTTTCTTTATGCTTCTTTTTCTTGTTGAAGGACGGAGGTAGATGCTGTAAATAAAGTTGGCTTATTTAAGCTTGGGTCATAATATGCAAGGATGACAGAAGGTTTTTGAATGATCGTACCTGTTTCCTTATAGTAAGCAAAATCGAATGGAATGACTTCTATAACTGTGTGCTTGTAGAGATCTTTTTCATTTAAGTTAAGCTTATCAAATTCTTCGCCAAAAATATGTTTCGTTTGAAGAATTGCTTGATAAATTTTACTTTGCTCGTTTTTCGAGAGCTTTTCTTCCCACCAAGGCTTTCGCGGTTTATGTTTATGATTTCGTAAATAGTCATATTTCATAAATCCTTCAACAATTGAAAGATGTTCCCTTTTTTGATTTTGTAAAAAGAGATAAAGTCGTTTAAATAAGTCTTCTAGTTGATGGCCGATTCTTGCCCAACCTTGCTCGTCCCAATACGTTCCAAAGTCTTGGAAAAAATCAAACGGGGTTTTGAAGACGTGCTGAACTAAATATTCCAATGTTTCATCCATACGATGGTCATTCCAATATTTTTCTAACACATCTTCCACTTGTTTAATACGAATGATGTCATCGAAGGATAGAACATGATTTCCTAAAATTTCATATGGTGCATGATCCATAAATAAATAGCCGAACTGCTTAGCCCCGACGCGAAGACCTGTTCCACGCAGCATTTTTAAAAAGCCTAGCTGTAGCTCTTCAGGTCGAAGCGCAAACACATCATTAAATGTTTTCTTAAACGTATCGTAATCTTCTTCTGGAAGTCCGGCGATTAAATCGAGATGTTGGTCAATTTTCCCGCCATCTTTTACCATTGTGACGGTACGTGTCAGCTTTTTAAAGTTTTGCTTTCGTTTTACAAGTTCATTGGTTACGTCATTTGTCGATTGTACACCAATTTCAAAGCGGAATAATCCTTCAGGCGCATTCTCATTTAAAAATTCGATCACTTCTGGTCTCATAATATCTGCTGTAATTTCAAACTGAAACACCGTTCCGGGAAGGTGCTCGTCAATTAAAAATTGAAACATCTCCATCGCATAGCTACGGCTAATGTTGAACGTACGATCGACAAATTTAATCGTTTTCGCCCCATGTTTCATTAAATAGCGAATATCTTCTTTCACTTTTTCGCGGTCAAAATAACGGACACCGACTTCAATCGAAGATAAACAAAATTGACAACTAAACGGACAACCACGACTCGTTTCAATATAAGTCACTCGTTTTGATAAGTGCGGGATATCCTCTTTAAACCGGAACGGGGAAGGCATTTGCCGTAGATCAATTTTATTTCGCTGTGGATTAATCATGATCGTGCCATTTTTACGATAAGAAAGCCCACTTACTTCAGCAAAGTTGCAATCACCATGTAATTGGTTGAGCAATTGCTTAAATGTTTCTTCCCCTTCGCCAATAACGATAAAATCAACTTCTGGAATTTTTTCCATCCATTCTTTTGTATCGTACGTAACTTCAGGACCCCCGAGGATGATAGTTAAGTTAGGGTTAATTTTTTTTAACATTTTCACGACTTTTATCGTTTCTTCAATATTCCAAATGTAGCAACTAAACCCGATAACATCTGGTTTTTTACGGAATAAATCTGTCACGATATTCATCGCTGGATCTTTAATCGTATACTCAGCCATCGTAATGTGAAAATCGGGCTCTGCATAAGCTTTTAAGCATCGAATCGCTAAATTCGTATGAATGTATTTTGCATTTAATGAACTGACGATAATGTTCATTTGTCAACACCTTTGTTCATATATTTTAACTTTTCTATTCTATCACATTTTAGCCAAAAAAGAAGAGAGGGAATACATGTTAATCCCTCTCTCGTGCTATTAAGCACTAAATTGATTATTTTCTATTTGAAGGGGTTGCTTCCCTTTATTATAGTAAATCAACATAAAGTAGCTCATTAAAATGAATACATATACGAAAAGCCACATGTTCCAACCACCCGAAATAATTGCCATTCCGATAGCGCCTCCAGCTAACACGTAATAGCTCATCGGAATAAGAGCAAATCGGATCAACGTACCTTCTTTCCCTCTTAATCCGACCGTTGCTGAAGCTGCTACAACATTGTGGACACAAATCATGTTTCCAGCTGCACCACCAATTGCCTGTAATGCAACAACATAGCTTGCTTGCGTAACATCTAGTCCGATGTTTTCAGCGGCTCCAAATTGAAAGATGGAAAACATCATATTACTAAATGTGTTACTCCCTGCGATAAATGCGCCAAGTGCACCGATTATCGGGGCAAACATAGGCCAAATTGGTCCAACTACGTGAGCTAATCCTTCTGCTAACGTAATTGGCATACTCGCTAATTCGTCCGTTTGTGTGTTTAAAAAGATTTTAATCATTGGCACGGCGAAGATTAACGTAACTCCAGCACTTATTGTCGTATTAAATGATTTCGACCAAGCTTTCTTATAAGAGCTTAAGTTCATTCGATGTAAAAAATAGGTCAAAATGGATACGGCAATAAAAATTGCTCCAGGCACGTATAAAGGAGAAGTTTTGATCCCGATATTTGTCCCAAATAAGTTGGAAACGGAAACCGTTACCGACGGAGAAGTTAAGAATCCTTTTATCTCCGGTGAAAATCGTGTTAATACGAGTAATATTGCGACAAATGCATAGGGCGCCCATGCGCGAATTAATGAAATGTTATTTGAACGATTTGTCATTACTGGCGGATCATTATTCAATGTTCCGAACCAATCTTCTTGCCAATGTTCCTTATCTTCAAATTCGAAAATTTCGTCTTTTTTAGGCATAAAGAGTCCTTTTTTTGCAGCTGGAATCACGATAAGCATTCCGATCAGTGCCCCTAGTAAAGACGGAAATTCAGGCCCTAAAAAGACAGCAATCAAGTAATAGGGAATAGTAAAGGAAATTCCAGCAAACAGAGCAAATTTCCAAACTGCTAATCCTTGTCGGAAGGATCGTTCTTTACCAAAAAATCTCGTCAGCATACTGACCATAAATAATGGAATAAACATCCCGATGATGCTGTGGAGTAAGCCGACATTTGCAGCAATCGTGTATAGGTAGGAAGTATACTCCCAATTACCAAGTGCTGATGTGACTATTGGTTGATCTGCTAAACTACTGTTAACCCCTACTAGAATCGGTGTTCCAATGGCTCCGAAAGAAACAGGTGTACTTTGAATAATGAGTGCTACTAATACGGCAGCCATGGCAGGAAATCCAATCGCAACGAGAAGAGGTGCGGCAATCGCAGCAGGGGTTCCAAAACCGGCTGCTCCTTCAATAAAAGCTCCGAATAACCAAGCAATAATAATGGCTTGTATCCGTCGATCTGGCGAAATATTAATAAACCCTTGGCGAATGGTCGCAATCGCTCCACTTTCTTTAACGGTATTCAACAATAATACAGCACCAAAAACAATCATTAAAATTTCGAATGTCGTCACAGCACCATTTATGGCTGCAGCAGCGATTACATTTCCGTCTGTTCCCCATAAAAAGTAAGCCGATAAAATGGTTACAAAAAGTGACAAAGGCATAGCACGACTTGCTGGCCATTTTAATAAAACGAGAAAAAAGAATACAGATACAATAGGTAATAAAGCAATCAGCGCAATCCATTGATTCATTAAATCAATAACCTCCTTAACATAACTGACAAAAAATTCTGAAAATAAACTTCTGAAAATAAACTGAATAACAGGTCATGTAGTCATCAGATGACTATATGATAATGTAAGCGATAACAAATTGCAATAGCATTTCTTTGTTTTTTTGAAGGAGATACTATAAAATAGTCATATTGGTAATCTAGTAAGCTTTTTTTCTACAAACTTTGAGGTGAATAAGAATGCAGTATAAACAGATAAAACCTAAAAAAATATATGAAGAAGTAGCAGAGGCTCTTTTAGATATGATCAAAAAAGGGGAAATCAAACCTGGCCAAAAACTTGATTCGATTCAACAGCTTGCTGATAGTTTTCAAGTCGGAAGATCGGCGATTCGTGAAGCGCTAAGTGCATTAAGAGCGATGGGGCTTGTTGAGATGAAGCAAGGGGAAGGAACATATGTAAAGGAATTTGACCCGGTAACTTTGACGATTCCACTATCAACGGCTGCATTGATGAATATGGAAGATATTAGAAATTTAGTAGAAGTGAGGAAAATTTTAGAGGTTGGGGCTGCTTACACTGCTGCGATGAAACGTAATCAACATGACTTAGATGCAATGGAATTTGCGCTAAACCAAATGAAATCGAACTTTAATGACAAAGAGTTAGGCGAAAAAGCTGATTTGCTGTTTCATATGGCCGTTTCAACGGCAACACACAATCCCATCTTAATTAGCTTAATGAGCAATGTTTCTGGCATGATGATCGATTCGATGCGAGAAACGAGGAAAATTTGGTTATATTCAAAAGATACGACCAATGAACGGTTATATGAAGAACATAAAAATATTTATGAAGCGATTAAAAATCAAGATGCGGAAGAAGCCCAACGTTTAATGTTAGCCCATATTACAGAAGTTGAAAACGTATTAAAGAAGTTTTTAAACAACCGTCAACAGGAAGGGACCTAAAAAATTAGGTTCCTTTTCTAAAAAAACTTAGTCATCAGATGACCGGTTGACCTAAAACTTAAAACAGGCTAAAGTGGTAGTTAAGAAACGATTTACCTGATTAAGGAAAGGACGAGGAGAAGATGAAGGTCTCGTTATTTGCAACGTGTTTAGTTGATATGTTTCACCCAAATGTTGGGAAGTCAACAGTTGAGTTGTTGGAGAAATTAGGATGCGATGTTGATTTTCCACAAAGTCAAATATGCTGTGGTCAGCCTGCGTATAATAGTGGATATGTCCAAGATGCAAAAGAAGCGATGAAAAATATGATTCGTACATTTGAGCAAGCACAATACGTTGTGACACCTTCTGGTTCATGTGGGACGATGTTTAAAGAATACCCACATGTTTTTAAAGATGATCCAAAGTGGGAAAAAAAGGCGACAGAATTAGCCAATAAAACGTATGAATTAACACAATTTTTACTCGAAGTTTTAAAGATCGAGAATGTTGGTGCAAAATTAAACGGTAAAGCAACCTATCATACTTCTTGTCATATGACAAGATTGCTAGGTGTAAAAGAGGCGCCTTTTAAGCTGTTGCAAAATGTAGAAGGACTCGAAGTGGTTCCATTAAAAAATTGTCATAATTGCTGCGGTTTTGGTGGAACATTCGCAGTTAAAATGTCTGACATTTCAGAACAGATGGTGGATGAAAAGGTACAACATGTAGAACAATCGGGAGCGGATTTTTTAATTGGTGCAGATTGTGGTTGCTTAATGAATATTGGTGGCAGAATGGAGCGTAAAGGAAAAGAAGTGAAAGTGCTTCATATCGCAGAAGTTTTAAATACATGTGAGAAAAACTAGGGGGTGGCGCAAATGTCTATGAAAATCAGTGATGAAGCTTTTCAACATCGTATTGAGAAAGGAATTCAAAATGATTTCATGCGCCAAGCGGTGTCAGGAGCGCAGGAGAGATTACGAACGAACCGGCTGCGGGCTGCAGAAGAACTCGGTAATTGGGAAGAATGGCGAAAGCTAGGAGAAGAAATTCGTCAGCATACATTGGAAAATTTAGATTACTATTTACATCAATTAAGTGAAAACGTTGCCAAACGCGGGGGGCATGTGTTTTTTGCGGAAACGGCTGAAGAAGCCAATCATTATATTCGGACAGTGATTCAAAAGAAAAAAGCAAAAAAAATTGTTAAATCGAAATCGATGGTAACAGAAGAAATTCATTTGAATCAATGCTTGGAAAAAGAAGGCTGTCAAGTGATTGAAACAGACCTTGGCGAATACATTTTGCAAGTGGATGATCATGATCCACCATCCCACATCGTCGCACCAGCCCTGCATAAAAATAAAGAGCAAATCCGTGATGTATTCAAAGAAAAGCTACATTATACGAAAACGGAAAAACCGGAAGAATTAGCAATACATGCACGAAAAATGTTGCGGAATGAATTTCTAACAGCTGATGTTGGGATAACGGGATGTAATTTTGCGATTGCAGAGTCAGGCTCCATCAGCCTAGTGACGAATGAAGGGAATGCGCGGCTCGTAACAACGGCTCCGAAAACACAAATTACTGTAATGGGAATGGAAAGAATCGTTCCTACTTTTGAAGAGTTTGATATTCTCGTAAGCCTCTTGACAAGAAGTGCAGTCGGCCAAAAATTAACGAGTTATGTAACAGTTCTAACTGGTCCGAAAGAGCAAGAAGATGCAGATGGGCCTGAGGAGTTTCATTTAGTGATTGTTGATAATGGTCGTTCGAAAATATTAGGATCAGAATTCCAATCCGTCCTTCAATGTATTCGATGTGCCGCCTGTGTAAATGTTTGTCCTGTATATCGTCATGTTGGCGGTCACTCGTATGGGTCGATTTATTCCGGCCCGATCGGTGCTGTTTTATCCCCGCTTTTAGGCGGATATGATGATTATAAAGAATTGCCGTACGCGTCTACACTATGTGCAGCGTGTTCGGAAGCTTGTCCAGTAAAGATTCCTTTGCATGAACTCCTTCATAAGCACCGTCAAGTCATTGTTGAAAAAGAAGGAAGAGCCCCTGTGTCCGAAAAGCTTGCGATGAAAGCATTTGGTCTTGGAGCAGCCAATCCAAGTCTTTATAAATTTGGAGCAAAATTAGCACCAGCTGCGATGAAACCTTTTACAAAGGATGAAAAAATTTCAAACGGACCGGGACCGTTAAAAGCTTGGACGCAAATACGTGAATTTCCGGCACCGAAAAATGGTTTCCGCGAATGGTTTCAAAGTCGCGAAAAACGAGGTGAAGAAAAATGAAGGGAACGATTCAAAACCGAGAAGTCTTTCTATCGAACTTAGCGAACCGCCTCGGTAGACCGGTGAAAAAAGAAGGAGTCATCAGGCCACATTACCGCCATCAGCCACAATGGGACGTGTTGAAAAATAAATCAAATGATGACCTTGTTGACGTATTAATAGAGCAATGTCAAAATATCCAAACAGATGCTTATTATGTTTCAAAAAATGATTTATCCAATACAATTGAGCGTATCATTCACAAGTATGGTGGCGGCCCTATTGTCGTGTGGGAGGATAAACGCTTAGACGAAGCGAAAATACGGTCATTTTTTCAAGAAGAACTTCCAAAAAAGAAAATAGATACACATATTTGGGAGGCAAATTTACAAGAGGAAAATGTTCAAATCGCTGAAAAAGCAAACGTTGGTATAACATTTAGTGACATAACACTGGCTGAATCAGGTACTGTCGTATTATTTAGCTCTGAAGAAAAGGGACGCTCAGTCAGTTTGCTACCGACAACCTACATTGCCATTATTCCAAAAAGTACGATTGTCCCGAGAATGACCCAAGCAGCGAAGCAAATACATGAAAAGGTCGAAAGCGGTGAATGGATACCGTCTTGTATTAATTTTATTTCAGGACCTAGTAATTCTGCAGACATTGAAATGAATCTCGTTGTAGGTGTACATGGACCGATCCATGCATCTTATATCATTGTAGAAGACTTATAAGAAAAGAAACGATCGTCATTTGGCGATCGTTTCTTCATTTTTATACGTGATTCGTTGAACTTCTATTAAAGGATGAACCGCTTTTTTAATGAGATTACTTGATAAGATCGATGTAATCACAATTGCCAAAATGGCAGCAATAAACAAATTATTTAAAAATGAAATTTCATGCTCTAAATCACTTGCACGGAACGCTTGAATGATAAATCCATGAAGCAAATAAACGTAAAACGTTCTCGTTCCCCAATCGGTAAAGAATGTCCGCCTCGTTGGTACAATGGATAAAAATAAAAAAGTAGTAATCACCGTTAACAAATAAAAGCCAAGTCGCTTTACACTTGCTAGAATGGAAGTCTCGCCAAAATACGAATACGGTTTAGAACCAAATAGCCATTCATAGTCAAATGGAAACGAAAAATACAAGATAAACGTTATACATAAAACAAGAATGCTTAACCGTTTAATCGATCGCTTCGTTAAACAAGAAAAATGCTCTTTTTGTAAATAAAATCCGATTAAAAATATCGGGAAAAAGACGAATGTTCGTGATAAACTTAAATAGTTGCTAATAAAATCAACATACCCAATAACAATCCCGATGAAAAAAGCAAGACCTAAAGCAAAGCCTTTTTGCAGTTTTGTAAAAGGATAAAGAAGTAGATTCCAGCAAAATAAGCTTAATAAAAACCAAAGTGACCAATGTGGATTTAACGGATCCACCAAATCCCACATATTTTTTTCTTGAATGATAACGTAATACACCGAATATATACCTTGGAAAATTAAATACGGAATAATCAGTTTGATCGATACTTTTTTAATATAGCCTTCTTTTTGAAATCCTTTTGCAAAATACCCAGCTATTAAGATGAAAGCTGGCATATGAAAGGTGTAAATAAACTTGTAAACGGTCAACATCACTTCATTTTGTTCAATAAATGAACGAATGAGATGTCCGAACACAACAAGGGCAATTAAAATAAATTTGGCATTATCGAAATAACTATCACGATGCATCTTCTCTCCCCCTTTTCTTAAACGTCTTTCTATGATTGAATAGTTAACAAAATCGTTAAAAGGGATGGTGTATTAGAGCGTTCGTGTACTATTTTAAAACAGTCTACTCGAATTAGAATGGTTTATTATTTATTGTTAACAAAATGTAAGTGAATTGAAAAATCAACAAACGAAAGTTACTAAAATGTAAAAGGGAAAATAGAAGGAGTCTATCGAAAGATGTAGAAAGTTTAATAAGCTGATCGAATGATGAGGGGTGGGAAGATTGAAAAATACGATTCACCAAGTAGAGTTAATAAGTGCTATCGAGCAATTAACGGAAGAAAATAGAAAATTAAAATCCGATTTAAATAAATATCAAGTCATTTTTGAACAAGCATTAGATGCAATCGTCTTTTTTGATCAACAATTAAACTTTGTCAAAGTCAACAAGGCAGCTTGTGATATGTTCCATGTAACAGAGGAAGAGCTTTTGTCACGGAATTTACACGATTTCCTCAAACTAATGCCGAAAGAACAAAAAGAAGAGCAAATGAAGCGATTTTATAAAATGGGCTACTTGCAAGATGAGCTTGTCATAAATCTTGATGATGGCGAAGTTAAGTTTGTCGAGTTTACTGCAAAATATAAAGCGTTCGGTGAATACGATTTGTCTATTTTTCGTGATGTATCATCGAGGAAAGTACTTGAACGAGAACGTACGATTAACGAACAATTATTCCAAGATTTATTTAATCGAGCAGTTGATGGCATTGTTATCTTTGATGAAGAAGGCTACTTTGTCGATGCCAATTATTCATTTTGTGTAAGCTTTGATTTGAATAAACATGAGCTAAATCACTTTCGTTTAGAAGATTTTGTTATCGAACCAACTAAAATAATTGAAATGAAACAAACTATGTTGAAAGAGGGGAAAGTAAAAGGAGAACTCCCTGTCAAATTAAAGAATGGGAAAACGAAAATATTTGAGTTTACGTCAACAGCGAATATATTAAACGGATTTTATATGTCAATTTTACGGGATATAACCGAAAAGCGCATGATGGAACAACAACTTAAGGAAAGTGAAGAACGGTTTAGGGAAGTGTTTGAAAGTGCATTAGACGCCATTGTCCTTTGGGACGAAAACGGGAAGATTGTGCGTGCGAATCAATGGGCTTGTCGGATTTTCGAATTGCCACTTGATAAGCTCTTAAAGAGTCGTGTTTGCGACTTTGTTGATAAAAATGACCAAAAATTTCAGAAAATTAAAAAGGAATATATGAAAACGGGGGCTATTCGTGAAGAACTTTTGTTTCACATGCCTAATGGTCAAAAAAAGCAGCTAGAATTTACTTCTAAGCGTGAAGGTCATGACGGGTATCATATGACGATTTTACGGAATGTTAGCGATCGAAAGAGAATGGAAAAAGAATTGCGTGAAAGTGAGCAAAAATTCAGAAAAGTATTTGATGGAACGATGGATGGAAATGTTTTATTTGATGATACGTTTCGTATTATTGACGCAAACCCTGTTGCAAGTAAAATATTCAACATTCCACTCCATCAGTTAAAGAAGCTTCATATACATGATATCTTTCAAACAGAAAACATTCGAACATTGCTAGAAAAAGGGGACAAAATGCCGAAAGAGCTTCCGTTCATATTACAAAGCGGTGAAGAGAGACTTATCGAATGTTCCTTTAAACGTGATATTATACAAAATATGAATTTAGCTATTTTTCGGGATGTCACGGAAAAGAAAGAAATGGAAGAAAAATTACGTAAATCAGACACGTTAAATGTCGTAGGCGAATTGGCTGCTGGTATTGCCCATGAGATTAGAAACCCAATGACCGCTTTAAAAGGATTCATTCAATTGTTGCAAGGGAGTATGAAGGAAGACCATTCCATGTATTTTAAAGTGATAACGTCTGAACTGCAACGAATTGAATCGATTATTACAGAATTTCTTATATTAGCAAAGCCTCAAGCTGTCCATTTTCAAAAGAAAAATCTCGTCGATATTATGAAAGATACGATTGACCTGTTAAACGCACAGGCGATATTGGCAAATGTACAAATTCATCTCGATGCAATTGATACTCCTCCTATTTATTGCGAACCAAACCAACTTAAGCAAGTGTTCATTAATATACTAAAGAATGCTATAGAGGTTATGCCAAATGGCGGGAACATACATGTACGCATTTCATCAAGCAACGGCCAGAAAGTGACTGTTTCCATTAAAGATGAAGGCATCGGCATTCCTCGCGATAAATTAAAACGATTAGGGGAACCGTTTTATACGACGAAAGAGCGTGGCACAGGCTTAGGCTTAATGGTAAGTTACAAAATAATTGAAGAACATAATGGAAAAGTAGACGTAACGAGTAAAGTGGGAAATGGTACGACGTTTTCGATATCGTTGCCGATTCATCAAGACGATACTTTAAATGAGGTGTAATATGTTTTCGTATTGTATATTAAACGCACCGATCGGTTCATTATATATACTTGAAGAAGAAGAGAAACTTTCTCAAATATTTTTTGATATACATGAACTGAACCGTTTTTGTAAAAAGAAAGACGTTCATCAAGTAGAAACGCCCTTGCTGAAAGAAACGATGAATCAATTAAGAGAATATTTCGAGGGAAAGCGTACACAATTTGATCTACCTTTAAAAATAGAAGGGACGTCGTTTCAACAACGTGTTTGGAACACGCTTAAATCTATCCCTTACGGTGAAACGTGGAGTTATCAAGATGTAGCGAATCATATCGAAAAGCCAAAAGCTGTACGTGCGATTGGACAGGCTAATAAAAGGAATCCGTTACCGATTGTCATACCGTGTCATCGCGTCATCGGAAAAAATCATCAGTTAGTTGGTTACGCTGGAAATCAAACGGACAAAAAGGCGTATTTATTAACATTAGAACAAGCGCCCTTTAAAAAAAGTATGTAGCTTTCTTTCATGTTGAAAGAGTTTTTTCGGAATACTTCAAACCATTGATAGTCGAAATCGGCTATTTCGCCGATTTCGACTACTCTGACATCTCACTTCTGCCTCTGAACAAAGTCGCGGTTAGCGATTTTGTTCAATATAGGCTTTTCTTCTACACTTTTTCATTGTCTCGTCATATTATTTACTAGGGGAAATAAATTTGCGCTAAGGCAAAAAAGAGGTGATAAAAGTGTGTTGGAAAACGTCACGACCAAAAAAAATCGCCGCATATGCAAAGATTTTAAATAAAATGCACGTTCTCTCTAATAAACAAGCACAAGAAATTGAAAAGATGGTCCAATCTTACACAAAAGAATAATCATTTGTTTAAATGAAAAAGGGACAACCAACATAAAAGGAAGTTGTGAGCGAATGAATGAAGAGAAAGGTTACAAACATTTCACAGAAATTTTAGAATGAGTTAAAAAGAAATAGGGCTGTCTAAAAAGTCTATGTTAGGATAATGTACTCCCATATTAAGACCCAAACAATGCTGTAAAATCAACATTCTTTGGGTCTACCTTTTTAAATTTCTGAGCATACATACTACTTTTCGGACAGCCCCTAAAACAGCTTCATGTACTCCTTCTTCCTGACGTGAAATGTTGGTTTGTCATACCGCTTTCTCCTTTTCTCTAGCGATGTTTTGAACAGAGTTGATCAGTTCATCTATTGTATGAATGTACCGTCGCTTATTTATAAGTGTCGAACCGAGCTGTAAGGCTTTTTTCTTCTTAGTAATTCGTAATTCATAAGGTTCAATAGTATCTAAATCTGCAACTTGGGCTAAACCTATCGTGCGGCGAATAATTTCACACCCGCTAAAACCAATGGCATCTTCAAAGGCTGAAGCAATGACAATGTGTAAATGGTCAAATGAACATGTTTCAACATGATGCTCTTTCCAACGTGCTGAATACGTTTTTACAAATGTATCCCAAGTGGAAGCGAGATGATTTAATAGTGACTCCTTACCGGCTTCTGAACGTGATATGTAATTTAACAGAAGATTCGCAAAAAATAGGCCGATATCAAACCCTATTGGACCAAAAAACGCAAACTCCGGATCAATCACTTTCGTTTCTCGCTCATTGGCAAAAATATTCCCTGTATGAAGGTCACCATGAATGAGTGCATCTTGATTCGTTAAAAACTTTTTCTTTAACTGGGCAACCTCTAATAATAGTGATTCGTCTTTCCGTATCGCATTTACATCATCTAATAACTCGGCTTTAAAATCATTTGTCTCATAGTTAAAAAACGGATCTGTAAAGACGAGATTTTTAGTAATGTTGCACAATTCCGGATTGCAAAACTGATTTAGTAGTCGCTTTTTTTTCACAGCATGTAAGGCGAAATCAGATGTATGAAAGAGCGTATTGCCTAAATATTCCCCAATATGCTTTGAAAGAAGAGGATATTCTTTCCCTTCAACGAGTCCTGTCCGAACACGATCAAGATGTGATAAATCTTCCATGACCGTCACCGCTAATTTTTCGTCAAAATAATAAACAGTTGGAACAAATTCATTTGCCACACCTTTAAAACGGATTAAGGCATGGGCTTCAATTGAAGCTCGTTTTAATGGAAGTGGTCCGCTCTCGCCAACTACTTTTGCATAAGGCAAAGCTTGCTTTACAATGACAGAATGATTTATTTTATGATTCACGACACGAAACACAAGGTTTACGTTTCCGTCCCCAACTTCTGTACATTCGACTCCTTCAGTACGTTCGATGATGCCGAGACGTTGAACAAGATCGCAAGCTGTTTCCGTCGTTAAAGGCTCATAAGTAGAATAGTTTGTTGTCATAAGATAACCCCCAAATGAATGGATTTTTTTGGAGGCTTTTCTTATCGTATGGCCATAAGAAAAGCCTCTTTCCGTTTGAAAGAGGCTCGAAGAATCATGTCTTCGCACCTCTTATCTTTCAGGAATGGAATACTTCCTGGTGGAATTAGCACCGTGCCTTACAAAGCGTATATCACGCCCCATTTCACAATGGTATTACGGTCGGTTGCTGCGGCATCATCGGGCCAAATCCCTCCGCCAACTCTAGATAAGAGTTCAAATCGTGATATAAAATTAGTCAATAAAGTTTGGCTTTTGGAAAAGTAAACTTGTTGAAGATGTTACCAACACTTCAATCCATTTGTCAATAGATTTTTAAGGTTTTGAAAAATTAGTAGAAATTCGGTTTCCGGTCTGAAAAAATCGGAATTTGCTTTCGTACCTCATCGACTTTTTGGATGTCAATGTCACCTGTAACGATTTCTTCTTGTTCAGACCCTTCTTGAATAATGTCACCCCATGGGTCGATAATCATCGAATGGCCGGCAAATACGTTGTTCGGATCACTTCCTGTTCGATTACAACTAACGACATAACATTGGTTTTCAATGGCACGGGCGATTAATAAGGAGCGCCAATGGTGCGTGCGTGCGAGTGGCCATTCAGCGACAAAAAATATCACTTTCGCTCCATTTGCCGTATGTGTTCGAATCCATTCGGGAAAACGTAAATCATAACAAATAAAGCTTGCACACATTTCTCCTTCTAGCGAAAATAAACCATTTCCTTCACCGGGTGTTAAATATAGATGTTCATCCATCAATTGAAATAAATGCAGTTTACTATATTCATGGATGACAATGCCATCTTTATGCACGACATAAGTTGTATTATAAACGCCTTTTTTTGTCGCTTTTGCAATGGACCCCCCGATGATATGGACACCGTATTGTTTTGCCCATTTAGATAACACCGTACGTGCTATTTGTCCCTCATCATCGGCGATTGAATCTAAATTTTTTAAATCGTAGCCAGTTGTCCAAAGTTCCGGTAATAAAACGACGGATGGTTTGTCTTTTATGACGGCCTTCTCGAGCAGATGTTCATAATGAGCAATATTTTTTTCAGGCTGTCCGAAAAAAACATCTGATTGCAGGCATGATATTCGCATTTTTCTATTTCTCACTCCAATTTTTAAAAACTTACTTTACAAGTTATTAATAACACTATAATATGTTTGACTAGAATTTCAAGAATTTTTTGAGAAGGTGTGTAATTTATGAATTTTGAGCAATCAAATATTTTGAAACAACTACCCGAACAGTTTTTTGCCAAACTTGCGTTAACGGTTCATCAATATGTGAAGCAAGGTTATAATGTGATTAATCTTGGTCAAGGTAATCCTGACAAACCTACGCCAAAACACATTGTAGAGGCGATGCAAAACGCTGTGGAAAATGTTGACTATCATAAATATTCACCATTTCGCGGTCAACGTTTTTTGAAAGAAGCTGTTCGCACATTTTATAAGCGTGAGTATGGTGTGTCACTTGACCCAAATGAAGAAGTAGCTATTTTGTTTGGAGGAAAAGCTGGATTAGTCGAAATTCCCCAATGTTTATTAAATCAAGGAGATACGGTGTTAGTCCCTGACCCTGGATACCCTGACTATTGGTCTGGTGTTGCGTTAGCGAAGGCGAAAATGGAAATGATGCCGCTTGTGAAAGAAAATGCGTATTTACCTGATTATGACCGGATACCCGAAAACATTAAAAACAATACTAAATTAATGTTTTTAAATTATCCGAATAACCCAACGGGAGCGACCGCAACCGAGGAATTTTTTAACGAAACCGTTCAATTTGCCGAAAAACATAATGTTTGCGTCATCCATGACTTTGCTTATGGGGCGATAGGTTTTGACGGAGAAAAGCCACGTAGCTTTTTGCAAACAGATGGAGCGAAAGACGTTGGCATTGAAATCTACACATTGTCGAAAACATATAATATGGCAGGGTGGCGTATCGCTTTTGCCGTAGGGAATAAAAGTGTGATAAATGCTATTAACTTATTACAGGATCATTTATATGTTAGTGTATTTAGCGCCATTCAAGAAGCAGCCGCTGTCGCGATTACAAGTTCGCAATCGTGTGTAGAAGAGCTCGTTCACATATACGAATCAAGACGGAAAGTGCTTATGACAGCAATTCAAAACATCGGTTGGGAAGCAACACCGCCTAGCGGGTCATTTTTTGCCTGGCTCCCTGTTGCAGAAGGCTTTACGTCAGAAAGCTTTTCAAAATATTTGCTTGATAAAGCACATGTTGCGGTTGCACCAGGACATGGATTTGGCCAATATGGTGAAGGATATGTCCGCGTCGGTTTATTGACAGAGGAAGAACGTATTAAGGAAGCTGTAAACAGAGTTCAAGGATTAAATATTTTTTAAAATGGTTGACAATTAAAAAAAATCGCGTCATAATCCAAATTAATTTCAAACGAAACAAGTAAATATTTCAAGTTTAAGCATTCTTATCAAGAGCAGGTGGAGGGACTAGCCCTACGAAGCCCGGCAACCGACTTAACAGGGAGATCGTGTTAAGCACGGTGCTAAATCTTGCAGCATTTAGCTGAGAGATAAGGATGGTAAGTGTAAACTTTCCAGCCTCTTCTCGCAAATGTAGAAGAGGTTTTTGTTTTTTTTATTGTAAGAAAACTGGAATTCAAGGATGGTGTGAAATGAGTCAAGTCATTGCAACATATGTCGTGTACGACAAAAAAGGAAAATTCGAAAAAAAAGCAGAATCGATTGCCCTCGGTTTAACCGTCGGATCATGGACAGACTTACCTCATCTTGAGAAAGAACAGCTGAAAAAGCATAAAGGCGAAGTGGTGAAAATTGAAGACAAAAATGAAGAAGATGCAGAGCTTGGAAGAAAAGGGCTCATACAAATCGCCTATCCTTCCTTGAATTTCAGTCATGATTGGCCAGCGCTTTTAACAACGGTTTTTGGAAAGCTTTCACTGGATGGGGCTATTAAACTTGTAGACCTTAATTTATCCGTTGAATTAAAGAAAGCCTTCCCTGGACCGAAATTTGGAGTTGAAAAGATTCGGAAAGAATTAGCTGTTTATGATCGGCCATTGTTGATGAGTATTTTTAAAGGTGTGCTCGGTCGTGATGCTTCATTTTTAGAGAGTCAGTTAAAAGAGCAGCTATTAGGCGGAGTTGACCTTGTAAAAGATGATGAAATTTTATTTGAAAACGAATTAACACCAATTGAAAAAAGAGCGCAAATTGGAAAACTACAATATCTCACGGTCAACGTTTTAATCAAACGATAGCTTAAGGTTGAAAGTTTGTTTTTTTAGATTAGTGATTTTGTAGATTATCAATTCTATGAACGAGGGGGATATAATGAAGAAGGGATTAGCTTTTTCAAGTTTACTGGTCGTTTTATTTTTTAGTTCAACGATTTCAATCCAAGCATATGGATTTTTAGGTAATAAAATAAAGGCTCCCCACGCATTAACTTATTATATTGGCTCATCAGTAGGAGTGTATAATACTGACGCTAGGCATGGTGTTTTTGCGTGGGATCCAGCACCGGAAATTGGGGTTTATGGACAAAAATACAATAAAAGTCAAGCTACTATTAGATTTGAAAAATCATCAATAGATAATAATAGTTATGCAGCTGAGGTTAGTGAATGTAGATGTGTTACAAGTGATTATTCAAATATAACTTTCTATGCTGATTTTTCTAAACTTTCTGACGATCGTCAAAAAGAAACAGCAGCACACGAAGTAGGTCACTCATTAGGTTTGGCTCATGAGGATGATGTCCCTTCCATTATGGTATCAGGAGAAAAAGGTTGGTTAGATAGCATCTATCCAGTATCTGATGATTGGGCGGGGATTCGTGCTAGATATTAGGAAGGAGGTTTACAAATGAAATACAAAGGAATTTTAATTTCAACAGCTTTAGCTTTGGTAATTACTGTAGGTGGTATATACGTTTACAACGACTCTAATAAGAAAACTCTAGAACAAACTTATTATGGTCATGGGAAACATGAAGAATTTGAAAGTATTGAAGAAATGGAGAATAAGTCCACTTTAATTATAGTTGGTAAGAAACTTACAAAAGAAAAGCCCACTATTTTTCTAGATGGTGTAAAAGGAGAAGATGGATACGAGGGTGTTGCTGGAGGATACACTATTTCAGAATTTCAAGTTAAGAAAGTAATTAAAAACACTTCTGGTAAGGAAATAAAGAAAAATGACATAATTCCTATATTAGAGAATGCAGCTACCGATACTATTGGGGATGGAAAGAAGAAGGTCTCTTATTCACTCAATGGATATGAACTTATGAAAAAAGGAAAGCATTATGTACTTTTTACGGATGAAAGTAGTTCTGATCCAGGAACATTTGTCCCAGTTGGTGCTGTGTATGGAAAAGCTTCATTAGAAAATACTAAGGGTGATGAACTTGAGTTTAGTGGTGATAGTGAATCCGTAAAAAAATTAATTAAAGAAGCCAAGTCAAAATATAAAAAGGAAATAAATTAATCTTCAAATGTTAATTTATTGAAGTTAGGGGGATATCCAATAAGTCGATTTCTCGATCTTGGATGCCCCTTTTCCTATTTTAAGAATGCTGGTATAACAATATTCTACAGCAAAAGAGAACTTGTGAAATGGACTTGAAAATATGATGTTTTGTAGCAAAAAAGAAGTAGAAATGGTGGTTGTAGTCTATTTATGGTTTTTTATCTTGTAACTAATTCAATACCACACTAATAATTAAATTGAATTTTAATTATTGTTCATGTAACGGGTGAGATGAAGGATTAGCTGAGGGCTGTCATAGCAGTCTTCTTTCTATATACGTTGCTCAATTAAATTCTAGGGGAGATTAGTATGAAAGGTGAAAATAAAAATCCTGAAAGGAAACGAGAGAGGGTAAGGCAAAAAGAAATAAAAAGGAATCCGACTGGAAATATCAATGATGCTTTTAACAGGGCTAGTATTGGTAGTCTTGTTGATTTAATTGGAAGTATAGGTTGGAAAGGAACAGGAATTCTTATTATCGTATTAATTGTAGGGCTTATCATCTTATCACTATCCTTCAATTAAAGAGACTATCGTTAATAGCAAAAACGTTCGATTTAGCAAAGAACACACCGATGATTATTTCAATAAGAAATTAGATCATAAAGTTCTTTATTAAGGTAAATTTAGATAAGGAGTATGAAAATACTAGGGCTTTTAGCAATGGTGAAGAAGTTCCTTTCGATAAAGTTTCAGGTAATGAATAAAATATATTTTAATTCCAGCAAGCCCAAAGGATTTGCAGCAATGGACAGTAATAGGGAGCATAAATTTAGTTTCAACGAGGCAATCTCATTAATGGTATATTGCGACACACAAGAAGAGATTGATTACTACTGGGAAAGGCTTTCTGCGGTTCCTGAAGCTGAGCAATGCGGCTGGCTGAAAGATAAGTTTGGCGTGTCATGGCAGATTGTGCCGAGAGAGATGGACGAGATAATGAAGAAGGGAACACCGGAGCAAATTGCCCGCGTAACGCACGCTTTTCTAAAAATGAAGAAGTTTGATCTTGAGGAATTAAAGAAAGCATACAAGGGATCATGAGAATACAGCCCTCTACTAGATTGTTCGGACATTTAATCTGCTTGGAGTAATTCTATCATTGGTGACAATCTGAAAAACTGATCTTCTACAATGAGTGAGCAATCATAACCACAATGCAAAGCCACCTCTATATCTAACAGAAGGGTTCCAACTCCGTTGATATGATAATTATAGAAGGGTTAGAGGTGGCAAATCTTTAAAACTTTATAAGTTGTATCATTAAGGTCTTTATCTGGTTGTCGGGATGAATAAGATCCTTATTCATCCTTTAACTCTAACAACCGCTGCTTTAATTCAGTCTCCATCGTAATAAGTTCTTGTTCCGCTTGCTTTCGCTTCATTCTTCCTTCATGCTGAATTTGCAATGTTTCTTGAATCGTTGTAATTAACTGTTCTTGCGTTTTCTTTAATGTTTCAATATCAACGATTCCGCGTTCATTTTCTCTCGCCGTATCCAATGTATTCGACTTCAACATGTCAGCATTCTTTAATAACAACTCATTGGTCGTTTTCGTTACTTGCTTTTGTGCTTCGAGTGCGCCTTTTTGACGATGTAGCGTTAAGGCAATCGAAATTTGATTTTTCCAAAGTGGAATCGATGTTAAAATCGATGACTGAATTTTTTCAGCTAAAGTTTGGTTCATGTTTTGAATCATTCGAATTTGCGGTGCACTTTGAATCGTAATTTGTCTACTTAATTTTAAGTCGTGCAATCGCTTCTCTAACCGATCGGCAAATTGCATTAAGTCATTCGCTTCTTGAATCATCATTTGATTGTCCGTTTGCTCGGCTTTCTTTCGTACTTCAGGAATAATCTTTGTATGAAGCTCTTCTAGTTTTACCTCTCCTGCGGCAATATATATATTTAGCGCATCAAAGTACTCTTTATTATGTTCATAGAGCTGGTCGAGCATTTTAATATCTTCTAACAATGTTCGTTTCGATTTCTCTAAATGTACGGTAATTCGTTCAACTTGAGCACCAATTTTTTGATATTTGGATAACACTTCTTGAATGGATCTGGAAACTTTTCCGAAAAAACGAGAGAAAACATTCCGTTTCTCTGGACTTAACTCATCAGGATTTACCTGTTCTAATTTCGTCATGAGCTCTATTAAAATGTCACCAATTGGACCGATATCTTTCTTTTGAACGTGCTCAAGCATTGAATTGGAAAACGTCGAAAGCTTCGTTTGAGCATTTGCCCCGTATTGGACGATTGTGTGTCTATTCGAATGATCCATTTGTTTGGCGATCTCCATTGCTTTTTCGCGATGCTCTTTCGGCAAAACATCAATTAACCGCTTTTGTGCTTCAGCGCTTTGTACCGGCTGGGGTGTAGGAGTCAATTCATCTTCACCAAATGGATTGGCTAATAAATCTTCAATTGTATTTTCTGTCGTTTTATTTTGTTGAACCATATTGATCACCTCTCACTTTTTCTATACGCAATTTGTTTTTTCGCTACATCCATTTCAAACTGTAAATGTTCAATATCTTGTTGAAGGACTAAGATTAAATCTTGTTCTAAATTTTCGTGTAGTTCATGAAGCATTCCTTTCGTTTCTTCTAAAGAACGACGAATTTCTACATCTTTTATCGGTTGTGCTGCCAACTTTGTATATTTTTCAGCAAGCTCAACACATGTATCTAAATGATAAAAGAAAAACCGCTCACTTTGGTAAAACCGCTTTGGCTCATTTTTGACAATGTGATAAATGCGTTTTGATTTTCTATTTATATCAAGTAACATTTTCCATGAATCAATTGAACGCACTTTGATGAGCGCTTTTTGTAATCGATTCATTTTTCGTGATGCTTCTATTAAATTTTCTTGAATATACTTAAATTCCTGCCTTGAAAGACCGTTCTTTTTTAAAAAGCGCCGCTTCTCTATGATGCGAAGTAAAAAAAACACCACCACTCCGCTTAAAAAAGAATAAAGACTTGCTTGTAAAAACGGAAGATTAACGATGAAAAAGAGTACAAGCCATGAGAATGTCATGGTTGTCAAGGCAGCGAATCCTCTTAGAATAAAAAATAAAACAGATTTCATTCACATTCGACTCCTATTTTAGTTGTTATTATTATTTACGAATGAAGTATGCAACAAGTTTCGCCTAATTTATTTAAAAGTTTCATTCCATCTCTATTTTAAACCTTTGTTCATTTTTTTTATAACAAAAATGATCGCCAAAAGATCTTTTTTAAATATGGTTCATTTCTTTTATTTTTGTTGCTATTTGTTGATTTTTGTTACTTCTTTGTAACAATGCTTTTCTATTATTCTTTTATACTCGAAGTAGAAAATAATAGAAAAGGATGGTCGTAAAATGCAAGGGCGGAATCGGTCAGAAAACAGAAAAAGAAAATCAAAGAAAAGACTTTACTTTTTCTCGATAAGTATCGGTTTAATTGTACTGTTAAGTAGTATGAAAGCTTATTCGATTCATTCGGAGGAAGCACAAAAAGCAGAACGGAAGGAAGAAATATCCAACTCTGAAACGGTTGCACAAGATGAAAATCAATTTAAAGGTGATGGGGGTGAGGACCAAAAAGCAGAGGGAAATGAAGTAGCTGAACAAAAAAACGCTAAAAAAACAATGGAGAATTCCAATAACACGAATTCAACAAATGAGCCAACGACAAACGTGACGGAAAAAACATCAACCGAAGAAAATCAAAATAAAAAACAAGATGAAAAAGAAATGGAGAAGGTCATTTATTTAACCTTTGATGATGGACCGTTCCCAGTATCAGAAGAAATTTTAAATGTTTTAGCTAAACATAATGCGAAAGCAACGTACTTTTTGCTTGAGCCAAACATGAGAAAATATCCCGATATCGTTAAGCGGATGAAAGAAGATGGACATGCGTTAGGATTACACGGTGTAACACATGATAAACGTAAATTTTATCGATCTGCAAAATCTGTTTTGACAGAAATGGACAAGGCGAAAGAAACGTTAGAAGAATTAACTGGAGTTACATCTTCTCTTATTCGTACACCATACGGCACGTATCCTAATATGAAGAAAGAATATTTTCAGGCAGCAGAGAAGAATGGATATAAAGTGTGGGACTGGAATGTCGATAGTAGAGATTGGAAATATCGAGATAAACGGTACGTTAAAGATGCTATAAGCCAGATTGAAGCACTAGAATCCCAAAACAAATCACCTGTTGTCTTATTGCACGAAAAAGTGGAGACGGCCAAATATTTAGATCTCTTCTTGACGAAACTAGATGAGAAAGGTTATACATATAAAACGTTAAATGAAGACATGACGCCGATACATTTTTAGGAGTTATTGCACGATCCATATGAACGGCATAATATCTAATATATATTCTTCAAACAAGCATAGAAGTGTTGAAAGGCGGATTTTTATGGTGAGGAATTCCCTCTTAGTTATTTTCTTTTTCGTTATTTTATCGGGGTGTAATCCTTTTCAAGCTACTCCAACAGCATTAATACACGAGCCGTCTTTAGGAGTCGAAGAGGATCATTTACTCCAAGTCATTTCCGAAACAGTACCGTCTGATATGAAGATGATCACACCAAAAGAGAGCAAATACCCTAAAACGATTCATATGTTTGATTTGGATGGAGACGAAAAAGAAGAGGCGATTGTCTTTTTTGGGAAACAAGATGGCTTTAGCCCAGTATCGATCGCGGTTTTTAAAAAAGCAGATCTTCATGAGTGGAGTCTTACTTCTCAAGCTGAATTAAAAGGGTACGATATTGAGTTTTTTGATGTGGTAGATTTAACAAAAAAAGGGAAACGTCAGATTGTTATTGGAATGACCAGTTTTGAATCCAGTGGAAAAGGATTATATATTTATGAGGAGTCGGATGGAGAGTTACAATCTGTTTATGAGACAGACTATTCACATATGATCATTGATGATTTTAATACGGATGGTTTCGTCGATGTAAACATAGTCAAACACATTCGAAATGAAGAGGCTAGGTTGGAAATGCTCCAAATGGATGAAAATAACCGTATTCAAACGATTCATCAAATCGAGTTAGACCCTTTCGTGAATGGATATGGAAATGTCATATTAGGACAAGTAAAACAAGGGAAAAAAGCGATTTTCCTTGATGCTAGTGTCGGTGCTCACTCGGCTTATACGCAAATTGTTACCTTTGAACATGATAACTATCGAAAATGGGTGGATGAAGAAAAAGACGATGTGACATTTAAGCCGTATATGGTGTATTCCCATGATGTTAATCAAGATAACATCGTGGAAATCGGCTTGCTAGAAGAACCGAAAAATGAATTAGGACAATTATACACTTCTTTAGCGGAAACGCCATTTTATGAGAAATATGTTCAAATGAACGCGGATCTTACTTATCATACAAAATATGAGCGGTATGCAAACTATGAAAAAGGATTTTTTATTACAATCGATGAAAAATGGAATCGTCCCCTTCGTATCGTTGAAAATGAAAACAGTGTGAAAATTGGGAGTTTATCGAAGTGGTATGTGGAAATCTATTGGCAAAACAAAGATAAAAACTTACAAAATCAATCATATCAAATCGTAAAAGAAACAGATGAGTTCATATTTTATGTAAAAAAACAACATGTTTCAAAAGACGTATTGAAACGTTTTCACTTATTGTTTGAAAATGTATAGAGGTGTAGGAGATGAATTCGATATTAGTGTTAGAAGATGAATTATCCATTCGTAGTTTTATATCTCTAAATATACGAAAACATGGATGGAATGTACATGAGGCAGAAACAGGTGAACAAGCAATTGAAATAATGGAAAAAGAAAAAATCCACATGGCCCTTTTAGATATTATGCTACCAGGTATTAACGGGATTGAAGTATGTAAATATATTTGTCAAAACTATCCAGAAGTCGGCGTTATTATGCTAACGGCGAAAGGTCAAGAAGAAGACAAAATTGAAGGATTAACATGTGGTGCAGATGATTATATCGTAAAACCATTTAGTGTAGGGGAGCTTGTAGCCCGTATTCAGTCGCTTTGGAGAAGGCTTTCATTTGAGAAAAAAGGCAGTCACGCCTTTTCTCAGTCGATTGCCTTATCCCTTGATGAAGAAGTGTTGTTAAAAGACGGAAACGTTATTCCGCTTACACCGACCGAGTTTTTAATCATGAAGATATTTGTTGAGTATCCGAACAAACTGATTACGCGAGATGAACTATTGAATTATGTGTGGGGGAAGGACTATGTCGGCGATTACAAAGTTGTCGATGTGAACATTCGACGGCTACGTCAAAAAATTGAAACGAACCCTTCTGACCCTGAGTATTTACAAACAGTTTGGGGACGAGGTTATATTTGGAAAGGACATTCGGGATGAAAAAACGGGTCGTTTTTCAATTTATGATCATCATTTTGCTCGTACAGTTGTTATCAATCGGGATTTTCCGAATAGCAGCGACCCAATATTACTATAACGGAATTGCTAAAACAATTTTAGGACATGCCGAATCAGCTTCGAGTCTCATATCGATCTTTCAAGAGGAGCGTTTTTATCAACTTCAAAAAGGGTGGAATGGTGAGGTAACGAGAGAAATTATCGACACGATGAATTATCCCGGTGCGACACTCCAAGTCGTCAGCCGGGATGGACGTATCATTCAGTCATCATCTGGGTTTTCAACAGAAGGATTAACGGTAAAGGAAATTAAATCGCAATCAAACGATTCCTCGTTTCATCTTATTGAAGAATCAACGACGGGAGAAAAAATATTATCAGTCTATAGTCCTTTAATATGGAAAGGTCAAACGGTTGGTTATTTACGCTATATCACTTCGTTAAAAAAAGTGAATCAAGTGCTCTTAACGTTAAATATAGCTGCGGTTATGATTGGAATGTTTGTTTCAATTCTCGTTTTTTTCATTAGTTTGAAACTAGCTAATTCGATTGTAAAACCAATTGAGAAAATTATTAGCGTTTCTTCTAAAATGGCTGGAGGTAATTTTAAGGATCGAATGGATGAAAATTACCCGGATGAACTAGGCACATTGGCGAAAACATTAAATACGATGGCTGACGAAATTGTTCGTTCAGAAAAATTAAAGAATGAATTTATTTCTTCTATATCCCATGAATTAAGAACACCCCTCACTGGAATAAAAGGTTGGTCTGAAACTTTGAAGAACCCAGAAGGACTATCAAAAAAAGATATCGAGAATGGTTTGAATCTCATATCGGTAGAGACAGACCGGATGATATTATTGGTCGAAGACTTACTAGATTTCTCACGTCTGCAAAACCATAAAATAAAATTAAGAAAAGAAAAGGTAAACGTTGAGCATTTATTAAACGATGTCATCATGCAATTATCCAAAAAAGCGGAAGATAAACTGTTAAGATTGGATTTTGATGTGGAGGATCAAGTCATTTCTGTAGATCCGAATCGAATGAAGCAAGTTTTCCTTAATATTTTGGATAATGCCATTAAATTTTCAAATCCGCACGGGCGCATTTCCATTCAATCTAACATAACGGATAACGAATTTAGCTTATCCATTAAGGATGAAGGGATTGGTGTGGATTCAAAACATCTTCCATATTTAACGAAGTCGTTTTACCAAGTTTCCCAACAGCAAGGAGCCGGATTAGGCTTATCAATTGCATCGGAAATTATAGAACTTCACGGGGGATCAATGAAGATTGCAAGTCAAAAAGGACATGGAACGACTGTAACTGTAACAATACCTATTTCAGAAAAAGTGTAGACTTATGGTCTGCACTTTTTTGTCGTGATAAAAATCATCAATTTTTGTTCATCTAGATTAGCGAAGCCTATCTAGATTTCAGGCAAATTTATATAAAATTATGAGGAAAGGAAGGGTGTTTTTACTTTATTTAAGTTTCACAGCAACTCATTTCTTGTATTTTTTAATTCCTCTTCGTACAAAATACTAGACAAAGGCTTTATATGCTTCTTTTAAGTAAATGGAGGAATAATGGTGAGGAAGCTATTCAAACCGCAAAAACCTGTGTTCGTTAATAACCATACTTATAAGATTACGAATCAGCGACCTGTTTTAGCATCAGAAAGCTTGTATGAGAATGTAAGATTTTTTGAAGAAGCTTTTTGGCATACCGAAGATTTACACAAAAAAGAAATCGTATTTAATAACAAGCGCTGTATACTTATATATCTCCAAGCAATGGTTGATAAAAAAGTGTTAGAAACGGAAGTCATTAAGCCAATTTTAGAAAACAAAGGAGGAAAAATAGAGGAAACGGTCTCGGTTGTAAATATTCAAAAGATGAATAATTTAACCGAGGTTAAAATGGAAATAATTCGAGGTGGCTGTGCCTTTATTACTGAAAATAGTGATATTGTAAATGTATTAAGCATCCCTTCATCAATTACACGTAATATTGAAGAACCTATAAATGAGCAAGTCATACGAGGTTCCCATGAGGGAATGGTAGAAGAAATTGAGAAAAACTTACACCTTATTCGTAAACGGATTGAAAACCCTAATTTAGTGACGAAATATCGAAAGATTGGGGAAGCAACAGGAACAAAACTGGCGATATTGTTTATTAAAAATTTAACAAACGATGAATTAGTGCAGAAAGTGGAAAACAGAATTCAGTCAATTTCAGCGGATGCCATACAAACGCCTGGGGATATTGTAGAATTTATTGAAGATGCTCCTTTCTCACCTTTCCCTCAAATTTTAAATACAGAACGACCTGACCGGGTGGCATCCATGTTAATGGAAGGACGCGTCGTGCTATTGATGGATGGAAGTGCATCAGCTCTTGTAATGCCTGTGACATTTTTTAGCTTTTATCAATCACCCGATGACTATAATAGTCGCTTTTACGTTGGAACGCTTTATCGCATGTTCCGGTTGATTAGCTTTATTTTAGCTGTTTCTTTACCGGCCATTTATATTGCCACTGTATCGTTTCATTTTGAAATCATTCCAGCTGAGTTATTATTTACTGTTAAAAGTTCGTTAGAATATGTCCCCTTTCCCCCGCTTTTTGAGGCAGTCATTATGGTCACCATTTTAGAGTTGTTAAAAGAAGCATCCATCCGTTTACCTAGTCCGATTGCACAAACAATTGGGGTCGTAGGGGGATTAGTTATTGGAACAGCGATAGTGGAGGCGAGCTTAGTGTCGAATATGATGATCATCGTCATTGCTTTAACAGCGATCTCTTCGTTTATCGTTCCTTCAAATGAGATGAGTGTGTCATTACGAATTATTAGCTTCCCTTTAATGTTAGGGGCAGCCGTATTAGGTTATTTAGGCATCGTATTGATTTTGATGTTCTTATTAATGCACCTTTGTAAACTTGAAACGTTTGGATCTCCGTATTTCGCACCATTTGCACCATTTAGGTGGAAGGATGTAAAAGATACAATCGTTCGAATGCCGGTATTTATGATGAAAACTCGTCCACTTGAACCGCATCCACAAGTGTTAAAGAAGCAATCTGAATCGATGGAGTGGAAAAAGAATGGCAAGAAGTAAAGCATCAATTACCTCAGCTCAATTGTTCTTTATTATTGTATCTACGCAAATCGGGGTTGGTATTTTGTCACTACCGTATGATGTTCATCAAGTTGCAAAAAGTGATAGCTGGATCTCCATTATTATAGCTGGGGTTGCTGTCCAATTGATTTATGTATTGATGTACTTCTTATGTAAAAGATTTCCGCTATTCAATCTTTATGAGTTTTCACCGCAAATAGTGGGCAAATGGCTAGGACGAGGGATAAACATTCTCTATATTATCTATTTCATTTTAACGTGTAGTCTCATTATCGATTTATGGTCGGTCACATTAAAAACATGGGTATACTTTGAAACCCCACAATGGGTCTTTCTTTTAATGGGATCGATTATTGTCATTTATTTTTCTAGTCAAACAATACAAGTTATTGCACGTTTTCAAATGTTCGTTTCAGTTTTTTTAATTGTCTTAGTTGTATTGGTCATCTTTTCGTTTGAATATGTTGATTTTCGTTATATTTTTCCGGTCGGACAATCAGGTATAAAAAACATATTGTTAGGAAGTGATAAATCGATTATTGCCATGGTTGGATTAGAAGTATTGCTGTTTGTCTTTCCGTTAGTTGAAGCAGATAGGAAATCCATTTTTAAAACGGTTACGTTCGCAAACCTTTTTGTTACTTCATACTATTTATTTACAGTTGTTGTATCACTTCTTACATTTTCACCAGAGGAATTAAACATTATTCCTGAGCCAGTATTATTTATGTTAAAAGCAATTAACTTAACGGTTGTCGAACGGATTGATCTATTATTTCTGTCCATTTGGATTGTTTCCGTTGCCACAACTTTAACGACATATGGATATTTAGGAGCCAAAGGTCTAGAGTACTTTTTTCGAAAACCGCATCAACAGATGATCCCATATATCACAGTCCTTATTTTTATTGTTTCATTAATTCCAAGAAACCAAGAAATGCTAGACCAATTTTCTAAACTTATTGGTTTTTTAGGATATGGTTTTATTGCAGGGATCCCTCTCTTATTATTCATCATTGCATTTATTTTTAAGAAGCGAATGGGAGAGACAGCTTAATGAAAAAATTAAGTATCATACTAAAACTTTCTATAATCGTACTGCTTCTGAATGGTTGTTGGGATCAAAAAATTTTAAAGCATACGAAGTTTATTTCGATTGTCGGAATTGATCGTTTAAGCAATGATGAATTGTTGGCAACAGCTGCGATTACGTTATTCAAAGGATCCGGTACAGATGAAGGGGAGCAGAGAAACGAAATCATTAAGGGAAGTGGAAGGTCAGTACAAGAAACGCTTTCCAACTTAAATTTGAGTGTTTCCGATGAACCGGTACAGCATAAACTTAAATCTATTTTAATTAGTGAAGAATTAGCTCATAAGAACATTTATGAGATACTGGATACGTTTTATCGAAACCCAGTTAATTCATTAGGGGCTAAAATTATTATTGTCGAAGGCAAGGTTTTAGACGTTATAAGTAAAAAGCGGGTAGGAGAGACGAATATTGGTGAACATATCAATGATTTACTGATCAGTGCCGAAATTGATTCTGTCATTCCAAGACAGACGGCTTTGTCGATTCATTCTATCATTTATGATACTGGAAAAGGTATCGTAATCCCGATGGTCAAACTTAAAGAAGGTGAAGAAACAGTAGAGTTAAGTGGCCTCGCATTATTTCATGATAAGCAAATGACAGGGAAGATGACGCCAGAAGAGACAAAAATATATATGATGCTAACTGGTAAAATAGGCCGTAACCTGTATCTTACAGAAAAGATCAAAACCAATAAGATGAAAGAGGAGTCCAACGTCTCCATTAAAGTCAATAACTTAAAACGTAAAGTAAAGGTGAAAGTAAAGAATAACAATGAAATTGTAGTAGATATTCAAGTAAATACAAAGGCTGATATTTTAGAGTATCCGCCAAATCGTTTACAGTCTCCAAAAGAAATAAAACATATTTCAAAACAACTTAGTAAACAGTTCACGAAACAAGCAGAAGAAGTAGTATCACATTTGCTAGAAGCAAATTGTGATGCGTTAGGTATCGGTCGTGAATTAATGGCATACAACCGAAAAGCATGGGATCAACTAAATTGGGAAGAAGATTATCAAAAAGTAAAAGCGAATGTAAAAGTTGAAGTGGAGATTGTTGGGAATGGAATTATTAGCTAAATGAAATTTCGTTTCTACTTACACGATGAGACAAGTCGGGAGAAGTAACATTTGTATGGAAATGAGTATTACGAGTATTGCGAATGATGGGGAAAAAAGAGTCATCAAATAAAAAATGTTAAAAAAATTGTCATAAAATGCGATTCTATTTACAAAAATAGTAGAATCTGTAATAATACGATAGTGCTCACTTTAGCACATTTGAATAGGAGGTAAAGAAAATGGCGAACGAAGTTTTGGAAAAACTTGATTTGGAAATTTCATTAAAAAGAAAAAAGTTAATGGAAGTAGCTAATTTAAAAGGGTTTACAAATTCCGAAACCGTCATGATTAGTCAAGAACTCGATCACCTTTTAAATGAATACCAAAAAATGATTGCCGAAAAAACGCCCTTTCAATATATCTATGAACATGTAAAATCATGGACAATTTCTGAACCTATTCTAGTAAATAAATCGATTTCTTAAAGGGAAACTTGCATTTTTTTAGCGTTACATTACGAACACCTTAAATAATCTTGCCATCCATTTGTAAAATAGACATCCAATCTTTTTATTTTACAAATTTTTTATTCATCATTATTATAAAAAGGTACAATGAGAAGTATAGGAGCCATGAAATGAAAGACGTAATTAAACTAATTGCCAATGTCATGAATGATTTTCATGATATGTTTATCCAATTGTTTGAGATTTTAGGATTGACGGTTACAGATAAGGAATTGCATTTTTGGGTAATCGGTATTTTCGGAATAGGTTTTTTCTTCTTTACACATGTTGTTTTTAAGTGGATTAGTAAATATAGCATAACGTTTCTTTCGTTTATTTACACATTTACTGTTTTAGTCGTCATTGTTTTTGCCATTGAAATTCAGCAAAAAATTACGAATCGTGGAAACATGGAATTTGAGGATGCCGTTATTGGACTTTGGGGCTTTCTTGTGTTTTTCTTTATATACATAGGTTGTTACTTCATCATTACCAGCTTGAAAAAACTTTTTCGTCGAAAAAAACGTGTTAAGCCAAAGGCAAGAGGAAGTTCACGAATGAACAAATACCATTCATCATAATGGCGGACAAGTCGATAATTGGATTCGACTTGTTCTTTACGTTTTTTGAAATTTCTGATAAATTAAAGGTAGAAATAATTTTTCAGATAAAAAGAAAAAAGGGATGGACTTACTTTTTAGGCTTATGAAGGGGGAGTCAAGGTGAATTATCGAAGGCTTGGAAGATCCGGTTTAAAAGTAAGTGAAGTAAGCTTAGGCAGCTGGCTAACCATTGGGAAAACCGTTAGTGAAGAAGATGCGAAAAACATTATACATAAAGCCTACGACGAGGGAATCAATTTTTTTGATACGGCGAATGTATATGCAAATGGTGAAGCCGAACGCGTGATGGCAAAATCATTAAAAGCATTTCCAAGAGAATCGTATGTCATTACAACGAAAGCGTTTTGGCCTGTTGGCGATGGTCCTAATGATAGAGGATTGTCAAGAAAGCATATATATGATCAAGTTCATGCAAGCTTAAAAAGAATGGAACTTGATTATATCGATATTTTTTATTGCCACCGCTATGATAAAGAGACACCACTAGATGAAACGTTAAGAGCGATTGATGATTTAATTCGACAAGGAAAAATTCGGTATGTAGGCGTCAGTGAGTGGACGGCAGCGCAAATGCTAGAAGCATTGTCTGTTGCTGATCAATACTTATTAAATCGCATTATTGTGAATCAGCCACAATATAATTTATTGCATCGTGAGATCGAGGAAGAAATCATTCCAATAAGTGAAAAGCATGGAATCTCTCAAGTCGTCTGGTCACCTCTAGCACAAGGAGTGTTGACAGGGAAGTATTTAGGAGGAGATATTCCATCTGGTAGTCGAGCGGCCAACGAAAATGTTAATTCATGGGTGAAGAAAATCATTAATGATATTGTAAATCGGAAACTTTCGTTATTAAATGAAATCGCATCGGAACTTAACATTACACTGGCACAGCTAGCACTAGCTTGGATATTGCGACAACCAAATGTAGCCAGTACACTTGTCGGTGCGTCACACGTTGAACAAATTGCCGAAAATGCAGAAGCTTCAACTGTTGTGATCCCTTATCAATTTTTAGAAGAGATCGAAAAGATTGTTACCATATAAAAACGAGTCTAACATGGATGTCAATATTCTATGTTGGACTTTTTAGTATGAAGAGAAAAGTTGCAAGTAAAAAGGAGAGAGCAAAGCAAGTGACGGTTCATTTCACTGACATACAATGGGAATACGGCATGAGAAAATCGTTTGTACTACGTTGTCATGAATCATTCTCGAGTAGTTTTAAGCGTGTAGTTAAAGCATTGATCATCGACTATAGAAAATGTTAGAAGGAAAGACAAATGAAAACTGGAAAATTATTCAGTAATACTTGACAATTGTTTGCAGTTTCATTATGATTATTTAGAATTCAAGGTATTTATATTAAAAGGATTGATGAAAATTGAGTTGTACGGAAAATATGGATCAATCGTTAAAGTTATATGTCGTCTTATCAAAGGCGTATCGCGCTATTCACGATCATGTGAGTAAACATATTCAATCATACGGTTTGAACCCAACTGAGTTTGCCGTTTTAGAATTGTTGTATCATAAAGGACATCAGCCGCTACAGCAAATCGGTGGGAAAATTCTTCTAGCTAGTGGTAGTATCACGTATGTAGTTGACAAGCTAGAGAAAAAAGAACTGCTTGAACGAAAGGCTTGCCCTAACGATCGACGAGTGACACATGCGGCCATTACGGAAAAAGGAATTCAACTTATGGAAGAGATGTTTCCTAAACATAAGCAATATATCGATGATGCGCTTTGCATCTTATCGGATGAAGAAAAAACAGCTGTCATTGAAATGTTGAAAAAACTTGGTTTGTATGTGAAAAATATGGATCGTTCATAAGTGTGAACAACGTAAAAACCCAGCTAAATGCAAGCTGGGTTTTTACGTTCTCGCCCATATACGAGGGAGGCTAGCTGTTCTGATAGATATTTTTTAATTACGATTCTTCTCGTTTGTTCCATACGGTAACACTAGTATTTCCACACGACGGTTTTTTTGTCTTCCTACAGCCGTATCGTTGGAAGCAACTGGTTTAAATTCTCCATATCCTTTTGCACTAAACATTTTTGGATCTAATTGTTCGTTTTCTAATAAAATCTTCATGACGTTTACAGCACGCATCACACTTAAGTGCCAGTTTGAATCAAAATGTGAATTTTTGATCGGTACATTGTCTGTATGCCCGCTAATGACAACATGATGTGGAGGATTCATGACAAGTAGTTCGGAAATTTCCTTTGCTAATTGAATATCTTGATTGCGGACATCAGCTTTACCAGAATCAAACAATATGTCGTCTAAAATGGTAATTAAAAGTCCTTCACTCGTTAACGTCGTTTGCAACTTCCCACTTAAATTTTTTTCATCAATGTATGTGTTAATTTTTTCTTCAACTTCATTTAACTGATTTTTTTCTTCCTTGATTTTGTTACGCTCTGCTTCTTTTTCTTCTTCCTTCATTTTCAAAAGATCCGCATTTTCTACATCTGTTTTTTCAATTTCGTTAGGTGGATAAGGGTATTCTAAAACACCTGTCCCACCTGTTAAAGTAGCATTAAACGCACTTGCTAGTTGACGGAACTTTTGGGCATCAAGGGAGCTCATCCCAAATAATATGACGAATAAAGCGAGTAATAACGTTAGAAGGTCTGCATACGGGATGAGCCAAGATTCATCAGTATGTTGTTCTTCTTTTTTCCTTCTTCGTTTAGCCATCTTGATTCACACTTTCTTGAAAGAGCTGTTCACGTTCATTTTCTGGTAAGTAAATCGCAAGCTTTTGCTCAATAGCACGTGCTGATTGTCCTTCTAAAATGGATAATATTCCTTCAATCATCACTTGTTTAACGAGCGCTTCTTGTCTTGATTTTCGTTTTAATTTATTCGCAAATGGATGCCATAAAACATACCCTGAAAAAATTCCAAATAAAGTGGCGACGAAAGCTGCCGCAATCGATTTTCCTAGTGCTTCGACGTCTTCCATGTTGGAAAGGGCCGCAATTAACCCGACAACAGCTCCTAATACCCCAAGTGTCGGTGCATAAGTACCCGCTTGTGTAAAAATGGAAGCACCTGATTCGTGTCGATCTTCCATCGCTTCAATTTCTTCTGTCATCACATCCCGAATAAACTCCGCATTTTGCCCATCAACAGCCATCATCAACCCATTTCGAAGAAACGGATCGTTCACTTCATGAATTTTTGTTTCAAGAGCTAATAAACCCTCTTTCCGGGCGATTTGTGCCCATTCTGAAAAAAGTGGAATGACCTCTTTAATGGAAGTTGTTTTTTGTTCGCGAAATAAGATGCGAAATAACTTTGGAATTCGTTTTATTTCACTACTAGGGAATGCGATGACTACAGCAGCGATCGTTCCAACAATAATAATTAAAAACGCTGCTGGGTTCACTAAAGTAGAAAAACTAACACCTTTTAGTACCATCCCAACACTTAATGCAATAATTCCTAGTATTAAACCAATAAGAGAAGTTTTGTCCATATGTATCAAATCCTTTTTTCAATGTTCCTATTACATATATCGACATGAATGAAAAGAACTTTAACGACTTCAATTTTTTTGACACAAAATATGTACAAAGTTTGAATAATGATGCTGAAAGAAGAGGACGAGTATTCATAGAAAAAGAGCCAGCCTACGCTGCCCCTCTCCAATACCATGTTTTTTTCCTTAATTTTAAAGACGTGTATTCATATTGTTTCCAAGTGAAATAATCATGTTCAAACATGTTTTCATCTCCTTTTTTTGTATGTATTTATATTTTATAAAGGATTAAGATGGAAAAAATCAGATAGAAGGTGTAATGTTATGTCGTTATAAATGATGGAATTTTTTCAGTCTAAAGGATGAGAGAAAAAAGAAGGTGGCGAAATATAGAGTTGCCAATCCATTCATAATACAAAGGTAAAAACAATGTCCCGATACAACAATAGAAAAGAAGGTTTCGATAATAGGTGGAGAAGGAAGAGAAGTCCAGAATGGAATAACAGCATAGGCAAAATAGGGAAATGAAATAATACATTATCAGGCCAAATATAGAATCGAACGTTTCATATGACAATATAAACGTAATAGAAGTACTATTTAAACACACTAAAATGATGACAACCGATAAAAAAAATCGATCCATATAATCCACTTCAATCACCTCACGTACATTGTATGAACAGTGAAAGAGAGAATGAATACTTTTTCTTTTTAAGAAGATTCATCCGTCTTTTTTTTCGCTCTTGTCCATATAATATTTTAACGGGATTGAACGAGGTGGATAGGTTGAGGAAAAATCTATTTGTTGCTTTTCAAGTAGCAGCGATTTATATTGGTACAGTTGTTGGCGCAGGGTTTGCAACTGGAAGAGAAATTGTCGAATTTTTTACAAAGTATGGAGAGGCTGGGTTACTAGGCATTATTATTTGTACATGGTTATTAAGTTGGCTAGGCATGAAGATGATGATAGTAGGACATCGAATTGGTGCTAAGTCGTATCAACAATTAAATCACTTTCTCTTCGGTTCATTTTTTGGACCTGTTTTTAATATGTTGATGCTTATGACGTTAATCGGGGTAACCTCGGTAATGTTATCGGGAGCAGGCGCCATTTTTAAAGAGCAGCTTCACATGTCGGCACAATTTGGCATCGTATTAACGATTTTATTAACGATGGTTGTTCTATTATTTGGGATTACTGGTATTTCATCTGTCAATGTCGTCGTCGTACCGATCTTTATTTTATTTTCACTTTTTCTTTCATATCAAACATTGGATGTATCAACGATTTCCCTCGAATTTATCGCACGTCCATCTCTATCATCTATCTTTTCAAGTTTTTTATATGCATCGTTCAACTTAGCGTTAGCGCAAGCTGTATTAGTTCCGCTAGCCTCGCAAATTCAAGATGAAGAAGCAATAAAGGTTGGAGCAAAGCTTGGGGGGGTTGGGCTAGGTATCATTTTATGTACAAGCCACCTCGCTTTATCAAGTCTTCCGAACGTTGAAATGTATGATATTCCAATGGCCGAGCTTATTAAAGGGAGTATGGTAGGTTTTTATTATTTATATTTACTTGTCATGTATGGAGAAGTTTTTACATCCGTTATCGGAAATGTATACGGGATTGAACGCCAAATAAAAGCGACTTTCCAATTCCCTAGCATTAGTATTGTAACTGTTTTGTTATGTATTACCTATTTTATTAGTTTAGTTGGGTATAGTGATCTTATCACGAAGTTATATCCATTATTTGGGTACATGAGTGTTGGGTTTCTTCTTCTCTTAGCATTAAAAAAGGTGCCGAAATAATGGATGGATGGTAAAATAGTGTTCATAATCTGTACGGAAGGTGGAAGGGGGATATTATGGAAAAGATTGCGATTATATCTGATATTCATGGAAATTTACCAGCGTTAGAAGCTGTGTTACAAGATATCGAAATGAGAAAAATTACCCGCATATTTTGCCTTGGAGACCTCGTTGGAAAAGGGCCAAGCGGGAGGGAAGCTGTTGATATTATCCGAAATCGCTGTGAACAAGTTGTACAAGGGAATTGGGATGACCTCATGCAAAAAGAAGATGTCCCGTTTGAAATCAAATGGCATCAAAACCAATTAACAAGGGAACAGTTAACGTATTTGCATGAACTTCCTTATGCGATTGAATGTTTTATTAGTGGTCGGTTTGTGCGATTTTTCCATGCATCGCCATTTAGTGTTTGGACGAGAATTCAACCATGGGACACGATCGAGAAAAGGCTTTCGATGTTTGAAAATTCACCGAATACAAGCGATAAGTATGGTACACCTCAAATCGTAGGATATGGTGACGTTCACAACGCTTTCATCCAACACCTTAACGGTAAAACGTTATTTAATACGGGAAGTGTTGGAAATCCGCTTGATGTTACCCAAGCATCCTATGTAATTGTTGAAGGTGTATACAACTCAACAACATCTGCTCCATTTTCTATTCAATTTGTTCGTATCCCGTACGATATTGAAAAAGCCATTGCCCAAGCAAAAGAAGCACGCCTTCCAGATGTTGCAGAGTATGAGCAAGAATTAAGAACTGGACGTTATCGGGGAATCAAAAAGTAAGGCTATTTTCATCGAACTTTAGACATATTTGGGATATGGCTGTCTTACTTTTGCCCCTTTAATTTTTGTAAATAATATTTTTCCAACATGATTTTCATTACATGTGGTGTAGATCCATTTGTATGAATTTCCAAATGTTTTGTTAGAACCGAAAGCATCCCCCCATCTGTGCCCGTTTCCACTATGCTGACTACTTGATCTTCATAGTTTTTTTGCTTAGTACGCTTCGTCATCTTTGAAAAAATATTTTCTGCAGCGATGCTTCCTTGAAGCTCTGCTGCTCGTCCGCTTTTAACTCGTTCCCGTTTCGGCAATATACACGCATCTCCTACAACAAAAATATTCTCCCACTCTTCAGATTGTAATGTTTCTTTGACTCGTAGCAATCCGTTCTCGTGGTGAAGCTCTGAATTCAAAATAAAGTCTGCTCCCTTATATGGGGGAATGACTAATAAAAATGTGTAAGGTATTACTTGATGATTGGATAATTGAACGTGGTGATCCGTCATTTTTGTAACCGTAGTGTCCGTAAAATACGTAATCCCTTTTTTGTTCATTAATTTCGTGACATGTTCTGTTGATTCGGAAATAGCAAAATGAAATAACTGATCCTCCGAAGTAAAGTATGTGATGGAAGCGTTAATGTTTTTCTTTTGTAAATAAGCATGCAGTTCGAAAGTAAACTCATACGATGGCGAAGGATTAGGATTACCGGCGCATGATCCGATGACAATGGAATCGCCATCTGCTATTTTTTGAATTTCTTGTCTAACTTTCAAAGCACCTTCTATTGTGTAAATGGAATGGATCTTTTTTGTATCACCATTTATTTGTTGAAAATCGAGTTCAGCTCCTGATGCGATCACTAAATAGTCGTAATGAACGGTTTCATTATCGTCTAATTCGACCATTTGTTTTTGCGGTACTATTCTCGTTACTCGTTTATGCATAAAAGTAATGTTCGTGTCCTTTATAATTTCTTTTAAAGGAAGCGAAATGTCAGAGATTTCTCTTTCACGAAACGGTATCCAAATAAGAGATGGGCGAAAAAGGAAATAATGGATGTCAGATATTAAGATGATTTCATCATGTCGATCTTTTAATAAACGTCTGAGTCGAAAGCATGTCTCTAATCCACCAAATCCAGCTCCAATAATGACAATCTTCATATTTCCTCACCTTTCTTTGCAAGGTATATCGTTAATGTTCGCAAAAGTCGTTTCTTCATGCATATCTTTTCTTGATTCATTAAATGCTAATGAATAGATTAAGGTTGAAAGGAGTAGAAGCATGACTCAATCAAAGCGTCAAAAAGAACGACAATGGACCGTTCGAAAACAAGCCCAAAATGAGCATGGGAAAGTGAAATCGTTTAAACAATTAGCTAATGATGAAAAACAGAGTTAACATGTAAACAAAGCCTCAAGCACCATCTTGAGGCGATTTTTTGCTTATATATTGCATTTTTCAAACATTATTGGTATAGTATTTAAGGATTTTGACAAATGCATATCAATTCCGTTATTCATAACGGGAGAGGTTCTAGCTAAACCCTCTATAAAAAACTAAGGAACGCTATATCCTTAGGGTATAGTTTTTTTATGTTGTATTATTGCTAGCGCCTCTATCCTCTATATAGAAGGTGCTTTTTTTATGGGGAAATGATGACTCCTATACTGTTAGGAAAGGTGATTTTATAAATGGGGAAAGAAAAAGCAGTCGTTGTATTCAGCGGTGGTCAAGATAGTACGACCTGTTTATTTTGGGCGATGAAACAGTTTGATGAAGTCGTCGCGGTGACATTTGATTATAATCAACGACATCAGCTAGAAATAGATGTAGCAAAGCAAATTGCGGAAGAACTGAACATTGAACATTATATTTTAGATATGTCGTTATTAAATCAGTTAGCACCTAATGCATTAACGAGAAAAAATATGGCGATTACGCAAGAAGAAGGCGAATTGCCGAGTACGTTCGTTCCGGGACGGAATTTATTATTTTTAACCTTTGCTTCCATTTTAGCGGGACAAATAGGGGCGAAGCATATTGTGACAGGAGTTTGTGAGACAGATTTCAGTGGTTATCCAGATTGTCGAGATGTTTTTATTAAATCTTGCAATGTCACAGTTAATTTAGCAATGGACAGTCAATTCGTGATCCATACACCACTTATGTGGCTGAATAAAGCGGAAACATGGAAACTAGCGGATGAACTAGGTGCATTTGATTTTGTACGTGAAAAAACATTAACTTGCTATAACGGAGTCATGTCAGATGGCTGTGGAGAATGCCCAGCTTGTCAATTAAGACAAAGAGGATTGGACCAATACGTAAAAGAAAAGGATGGGGGAGCATAATGCTACAACAAATTTACCCTCAAGTACAACATGATTATCTCTACGAATTAAATAAAGATATGCAATTTGCCGCTGCTCATTTTATTCCGAGTGAAGCAGCAGGGAATTGTCAAAACACGCACGGTCACACATACTTTGTGAATGTCACGATTGCTGGAGACGAACTGGATGACGCGGGATTTTTAGTTAACTTTAGCGTATTAAAAAAACTGATTCACGGACAATTTGATCATACGGTGTTAAATGAACATCCTTATTTCAGTAACACAAATTCAAATCAATTTCCAACGACAGAAGTCGTAGCGAGAACGATTTTTGAAATGATTCAACATGAACTAGATGAGCTTCCGAATAAACCGAAATGTGTCCAAGTATTTGTAAGAGAAACACCAACGAGCTATGTTGTTTATCGTCCAAAGAAGGAGAAATCTTCGTGAGAAATCGACTCATTCCAGTCATTGAAATATTTGGGCCGACCATTCAAGGGGAAGGAATGGTCATCGGTAGGAAGACAATGTTTGTTCGCACGGCAGGTTGTGACTTTTCTTGTTCGTGGTGTGATTCTTCATTTACGTGGGATGGGAGCGGTAAAAAAGAAATTCGGCTTATGTCTCCAAATGAAATATGGGAAAATCTCAAAAATCTTGCTGGCAACAATTTTTCACACGTGACCATTTCAGGAGGAAATCCTGCCCTTTATCCACAAATAGAGGAGTTCATTGATTTCCTTCATCATAAAAAGATTAAAGTGGCGATTGAAACACAAGGAAGTCGCTATCAATCGTGGCTTACGAAAGTTGACGATTTAACGATTTCACCAAAGCCACCAAGCTCCAAGATGAAACATGACTTTCACGTTCTTGATACGATTATGAAAGAATTAGAGAATGAAAATCGACTTTCGTCAGTTTCCTTGAAAATTGTTATTTTTGATGAAGAGGATTTATCATTTGCCAAAATGGTGCAAAAACGCTATTCGAGCATCCCTTTTTATTTACAAGTTGGAAATCCAACCGTTTCTGAAGAAAATGAGGAAGTGTTAGTTTCACATCTGTTGAAAAGGTACGAGTGGTTAATTGATCAAACGATGCAAGATGAACAATTTAATGATGCACGTGTACTCCCTCAGCTCCATACGCTCGTTTGGGGGAATAAAAGAGGGGTATAACAGAAAGGAGAATCGTTATGACAGGAAGAAAAGATGAAGAATTACAAGGCGTTACATTATTAGGGAATCAAGGAACAAAGTATGCATTCGAATATGCTCCTGAGATTCTTGAGGCGTTTGACAATAAACATCCGAACCGAGATTACTTTGTTAAATTTAATTGTCCAGAGTTTACGTCACTTTGTCCGAAAACAGGCCAGCCAGACTTTGCGACGATTTATATTAGCTACATTCCAGATAAAAAAATGGTCGAAAGTAAATCATTAAAACTGTATTTATTCAGCTTCCGAAACCACGGGGACTTTCACGAAGATTGCATGAATATTATTATGAATGACTTAATTGCGTTAATGGATCCAAGGTATATTGAGGTGTGGGGAAAATTCACACCGCGCGGCGGTATTTCCATCGACCCATATGTCAACTACGGACGCCCTGGAACGAAATACGAAAAAATGGCGGAATATCGCCTGATGAATCACGACTTGTATCCTGAGAAAATTGATAATCGATAATAACAATGGGCTGTCTAAAAAGTCCAATTTAATGTAACTACTCAAAAAAAAGCCCCGAAGAATGTTGATTTTACAGCATTCTTCGGGGTTCCTTCTGTTGAGTTCTGGGAGCAAATACCACTTTTCGGACAAGTCCAATTTATTGATGAGATGTGGTTTAGTTTCATAGAATGGGTCTTATGTTCAAGACTTGCGGGAAATTTTCAAAACGTGAACAAAACTTTCAAAACCTACGGCGAAATCACTTAAACTTGCGGAATTGCAACTTTTTAAGGAGTCTGCAGTTTAGAAGGGGAATGAAGTTGAGTCGGAAAAACACGAATTGGGTTTTATTTTCATAAATTGGGCTTTTCTTTCAAGAATTGGGGCAAAACCTTCAAGAATTGGGGCAAAACCACCCGAATTTGGGCTTTTGTCATGTTTCCGAGAACCGAACTAAAGGATATGTAAAAAACTCCCTCTCATACGAAGTCTGACTGTGAGAGGGAGTTTGTGTTATTTTACGCTTTTACGACAATCTCATCATTTTCAATAGTAACATGCACTTCTTTTACTTCTTCCTTGTCTAGCAGTAAATCAGTGATTCGGTCTTCAAGCTGTTCTTGAATGACGCGGCGAAGCGGGCGAGCTCCGAATGCAGGGTGATAGCCAAGCTCAGCTAACTTTTCTTTTACTTCTTCCGTCACCGTCATGACGATGCTTTGTTCAGATAAAGTGTTTTGTAGTTCTGCTAGCATTAAGTTCACAATTTTGACGAGGCTATCCTTTTCTAATTGGTTAAATTCGATAATCGCATCGAAGCGGTTTAAGAATTCTGGCTTGAAGTAGGAGGATAGTGAATCAAGCACAGATGTTTGTTTCACCGCATCGGTTGCTTTTTCAAATCCAACCGAAATTTTCTTCTCGCCAACACCTGCGTTACTTGTCATGATGATCACGGTATCTTTAAAGCTGACTGTACGTCCTTGGCTGTCGGTTAGGCGACCATCTTCTAAAATTTGCAAGAACATGTGCTGTACGTCCGGATGTGCTTTTTCAATTTCGTCTAATAAAATAATGGAGTAAGGATTACGACGAACTTTTTCCGTTAATTGTCCTGCTTCGTCGTGACCGACATAACCAGGAGGTGAACCGATTAATTTCGATACAGCATGCTTCTCCATATACTCACTCATATCAAGACGAATCATCGCATCTTTTGAGCCGAATAATTCTTCCGCTAATGTTTTCGTTAATTCTGTTTTACCGACACCTGTTGGTCCGACGAATAAGAATGAGCCAATCGGGCGATGTTTCGCTTTTAAGCCTGCGCGTGAACGACGAATGGCTTTTGCGACTTTTTCAACGGCTTCTTGTTGTCCAATTACCTTATTCGCTAAGTTTTCTGCTAAATGATTCATTTTCGTTGCTTCGTTTGTTTGGAGCTTGCCAACAGGAATTCCTGTTTTCTTCTCGATAATTGCCTCGATGTTGGCCACATCGACACTCTGTTTTGTTTCTTCTTTCATCGTATTTTGCAGACGCTTTTCTAGCTTTGCTTCTTCATCACGAAGCTTAGCGGCAAGTTCATAGCTTTCAGTCTTTAAAGCTTTTTCTTTTTCAACAGCAATTTCTTTTAAGCGTTTTTCGATTGCATCTTTGTTTGTAACACCAGACTTTAAGTTCATTTTTGAACCAGCTTCATCTAATAAATCAATCGCTTTATCAGGTAGGAAGCGGTCTTGAATATAGCGGTGTGATAACGTTACACATGCTTTTAGCGCTTCATCTGTATAGCGGACGCCGTGGAAGTCCTCATATTTAGACTTAATGCCTTTTAAAATTTCAATGGCTTCATCCGCCGTTGGTTCATGTACCATCACCGGCTGGAAGCGACGTTCTAAAGCTGCATCTTTTTCAATCGCACGGTACTCTTTTAATGTTGTCGCACCAACAACTTGTAATTCACCACGTCCCAATGCAGGCTTTAAAATATTTCCTGCATCCATGGAACCTTCAGCAGACCCTGCACCGACTAAGAGATGGATCTCATCAATAAATAAAATGACATTTTTGCGTTGCTTAAGTTCTGCAATTAACTGCTTCATGCGCTCTTCAAATTGACCACGAATGCCTGTATTCGCTACTAATGAGGCAACATCTAATAAATACACTTCTTTATTTAATAATTTTGAAGGAACCGTGCCTTCAGCAATTTTTAGCGCTAACCCTTCGACAATGGCTGTTTTCCCAACACCGGGTTCACCGATTAATACGGGATTGTTTTTATTTCGACGGTTTAATATTTCAATGACGCGTTCAACTTCATCATCTCGACCAATGACGGGGTCAATTAAACCGGCTTTCGCTGCATTCGTTAAATTGCGCCCGAACTGATCTAAAAAGCCATTTCCTTTATTTCCGCCACCATGATGCACTTGAGTCATTTGTTCGTTTGCAGGTTGTTGTGACATATGTTGACCATGAAGTTGTTGCAACAAATCGTCAATAGACATAAATCCACCTCCTAATCCAGACGGAATTTTATTCGTAGCTTTTAATGATTGATAGCATGTTTGACATAAATGATAGTGCTTCTTCTCGTTGTTTACTTGTACATGTAAGTGAAAAGTTGCTTGGCGTTCTTGACATTTTTGACACATCATTTTCCATTACCCCCTTTTAGTTGTCTTGTTTGACTTTGACTATCTTTGACCTTTTGACTTTATTATACTTTGACCTTTTTTGACTTTCAAGTTTTTTGCTTTGGAAATTTTTGTTTTGTTGAAGCGATACAGTCTTTATGAGGATTTCGCCATTGCACAGTCATTTGTTTCTCCTTTATAATAAAAGCGAAAACGGGAGACGAATTTGTCTCCCGCTTCTCAGTTTTATCCCACTCTTAACGGGCAGTAAGATCCTCACCTCATGATTCTGTAGGAAAGCAAAGAAGATAGGTGGGGGGCAACTGCCCGTAAAGGTCCGAACATAAAGAACACAGACTAAGAGCGCCACGTCCTGTGGCAACGTCTGTGAAACCCACATCCTGTGGGCCACAAGGGCCTTTAGGTCATCCCGTAGGGACTAACATTCAGTGGGGGAAAAAACCCCACTGAATGAAGTTTCACCTTATTAAATTTGTTCGGCGATAATGATATAGTTTTTATGATTAACGACCGTTTTATGTTCGAGTTCTAGTTCACGGTAATTGTCCATATACGTTAAATCTACGATGACGGAATTTTCGTTGACTTTCTCAACGATACCTTGTAGTCCATCTTTAAATTCAATGACATTTCCAACTTGAGCAATTTTCATTTTTTCTCTCCTTTTACTACTAAACTTATCATTATTTTGCATGATTTCTGAAATCTTGTAAAGGGTTTTGGTAATCATTAGTGATTGATAGAAAGGAATGGGTCATTATGGACGAAAAATATATTCATGAAATGTTAGATAAGCTACGCGATGGAGAACTTCATGAGTATGAAGTGACAAAAGAGCAATTTATGACGTTACGAAAAGTGCTTGTGTCAAGACCGGATTTTAAGCATTTTAAAGGAATTGCGATGCACGGCGGGAAGGTTCGCTATCAATATTTAAAAGAACCGAGAAGTTAAAGGGGATGTCTAAAAAGTCTATATTAGGATAAAATAATCCAAAATTAAGACCCAAAGAATGCTGTGAAATCAACATTCTTTAGGTCTACCATTTTAGATTTTGGGCCGTTAATACGACTTTTCGGACAGTCTGCTTTTTTCTCCTTTGCCATTTTGAAAATATGTTACAAACTTGGCGAGTTCTCTTTTCCTCATACGTATTTTTTTAACTTTCTTAGCGCGCTCTTTCTCCAACTTTTCACTTGTGCAATCGTTACCCCAAGCTCCTCTGCTATAACAATCGGTGGCTTCCCTTCTATACAATATGCCTTTACCCATTTCAGCTGATTGGGCGTTAAAACATCTGATAATTGTTCAAGCCATATAAAGCTTTCAACATCCATATCTTGCGTGTATTCCTCTTCTACATCGAAACTCCATTCATCACGTAATGCATGGTGATCGTAAAATTTTTTTCTTCTTCTTAATTCAGTTAATAATTCTCCCTTTATATACGCATAAGCGAAAGTTGAAAAGGTTCCTTTTTTAGGATCAAAGCTTTCCGTTGCTTTCCAAAGAGCAATTGCGGCAATTTGATAAAATTCGTTTTCTCGGTCGTGAATATTTAAATTCTTTAAGAGATGATAAATCATCCCGTTGTACTCTTTTAGAATGGTTGAAAATGATCGTCCTTCTTTGTCCATCGTTTCCTTCCTTCATGAAGAGTGCACTCTTCTAAATATTCCGCGGTATTTTCACAATACAGCGCTACAACGCTTAAGAGCGAACGGGGAAACAAACGATAACGGACAGATCATTTGGCGGATAATACCAATTTGACAAGAAGATAGTAGCAAGATTCGTACGTAAAAAAGAGTGATATGGACAATAAGAACAGAATTGGATACATAATTTTATGCAAGGGAGAAGAGAATAATTGGAAAGAATGGAGGTGGTATGCATGGGAGAGATGTATAAACAAAATTGGAAGAAAAAAGATTCGGTTACCGAAATGATGTCGATCTTTCGAACATCTGCTGATTTTACTCAATTTGATGCGAAAACAGAAGAGGTTAAGTATTGGATTTCTTATTTTCGAACGCTCGTTGATGTTAGTACTTTACATGACAACATTTTAAAACCGATGCATACCGTTCCGTGGAAAAATCTCGAAGAATTAAAGCAAATTCTCCCGATTGAAGGCATGATCATCACGATGGATACGGATGTCATGAAAGAAAAAGTACTTGATGGGTTTATTATGATTGCTCTTAGTGAGTATGGATCGCCATGTTTACTTGTACAGGCAAAAGTAAATAAAGCGCGTGAAGTAACCCTTCCAGAAGTGGAGTTTACCGTTGTAGGACCGAAAGAAGCGTTTGTCGAGTCTATTGAGTCGAACATAAACATGATTCGAAAAAGAATTCCGATTCAAGAGTTACGCATTCGTTTATTAAAACTAGGGAAAATTTCTAAAACGAAAATTGCTGTCGTCTATATAGAAGGAATAGCTAATGATGAAAATGTGAAAACGGTTTGGCAACGTATTAACGATATTGAAATGGACCAAATCAATGACAGTTCCTATGTTTCGCAAATGATTTCTGATAATAATCATTCACCGTTTCCACAAATGCTCGATACGGAACGGCCAGATCGCGTGGCGGCCATATTATCAGAAGGAAAAGTCGCTGTCATCGTGGACGGTTCACCGCATGTGTTAATTGCACCAACAACACTTGTTGAGTTTTTCTCATCCTTTGAAGATTACTTTTCCAATTGGCTGCTGGCATCATTTTTTCGTATTATCCGATTATTCGCCGTTGCGTTTTCAATCTTTGCCACACCTATCTATGTTGCAACGATGAATTATCATTATGAGCTTATTCCATCCGATATGTTAAATACACTCATTACGTCACGGAGGGAAGTGCCGTTAACTCCATTGCTGGAGGCCCTTTTTTTAGAATTAACGATTGAGCTGTTACGTGAAGCTGGGGCTCGATTGCCGACAAAAGTTGGACAAACAATCGGTATCGTTGGTGGTATCGTGATCGGGACGGCATCAGTTGAAGCGGGATTAACGAGCAATATATTACTTATTATTGTCGCATTAGCCGCGCTTGCGTCGTTTACAACGCCTGTATATAAAATGGGCAATACAATTCGACTTATTCGCTTTCCTTTTTTATTTTTTGCAGAGATGTTCGGACTGCTTGGCATTGTTTTATGTTTCAGTTTTATTACCGCACACTTATTACGGCTTACTTCATTAGGAAGACCGTTTTTAGAGCCAATCTATCCGCCGCGGCTCCATGACTTAAAGGATGCGATTATTCGCTTTCCGTTTTCCATGATGACAAAAAGGCCTCAAGCGTTGCGAACAGAACATCCTGACCGGATGAATCCGAAAAATTCTCAGAAAAACAAAGAAGTGGATGAATAATTACGTCTTGGGAGGTGAGGGATGGAATGGAAAAAATGAATGAGCGACATCAAATTTCTTATTATCTCGTTTTTTTTCTCATTCATGCAACGCAGTTTGGGATAGGCGTACTAGGTTTTCAAAAGGTTGTCGTCAAAGAAACGGGAAATGACGCATGGATCGCTGTTATTCTTGCAGGCTTATACATTCATCTTCTCATTTGGATGATGTACCGTATTTTGCGATATGCAAACGGAAGCTTAATAGCCGTGCATCAAAAGCTTTTCGGAAAGTGGCTTGGAAATGCAGTAAATCTCATCTGGATTTCTTATTTTTTATGCTTCGCGATCGTTGTCTTAAGAACGTATATAGAGGTGGTTGAAGTATGGATGTTTCCGGACATCAATGTGTGGGTGTATTCGGCTCTTTTTATCGTCTTAATTTATTACATTGTTATGGGGGGAATTCGAGTCGTAACCGGTATAGCCTTTTTTGGAACGATATTGCCTTTATATTTAATTTTAACGTTTATTATTTTTCCTCTGGAATTTGCCGATTACAACAATTTAATGCCCGTTTTATCCCATAGCCCGAAAGAAATTTTTTCTGGAGTAAAAGAAATGTCGCTAACGTTTTTAGGGTTTGAAGTATTGTATATTTTATATCCTTTCATTAAACAGCCAGAAAAGTCTCAGAAATGGGCACATTTCGGTCATTTATTTACGACCGTTATATATTTTGTCATTATGGTCATCTCCATTTTATACTTCTCAGAACAGGAGTTACTCCGAAATTCGTGGGCGACGTTAACAATGTGGAAGATTGTCGAAATGCCTTTTGTCGAACGGTTTGAATACATCGGTATAGCAAATTGGAGCTTGGTCGTTTTACCGAATATTTGTATAGTGATATGGTGTGCGAATCGAGGGATCAAAGAACTTTTTGAAACGCCTTATAAAAATGGGATCATCGTCATCCTTCTTTTCATGTTTTTTTGTGTAAACGTACTAGTAGGAAGAAGTAACATTAATCAACTTAACACTATTTTTAGTCAAACAGGCTACTATTTAATGGTTTATTATACCCCTGTTTTGTTTGTACTGACATGGATACGAGAGAAGTGGCAAAAAAGGAGACAGGAAAATGGTTAAAAAAAGTTTGTTCGTCCTGCTTGTTCTCATCACATTAACGGGCTGTATTGAAAAGGAAGTTTTAGATGAAATAAGTTTAATTACTATTCTCGGATATGATAAAGGAGAGGGCGAGGAAATTCTCGGTACTGTTGTTGTGCCACAGTACAAAAAAGATCAACCGATTGAAAATAAAATGATGACCGTAGAAGGGGATTTAAGTCGAGATATTATGTCTAAGATGCAAAAAGAATCAGCCGATCCACTCGTGTACGGAAAATTACAGCTCGTCTTATATCATATCGACATCGCAAAGGAAGGGGTTCAACCGTTAATTGATTCGATTGAGCGAGACGCAAGCGTTGGATCGAGGGTCATTTTAGCGGTTAGTAAAAATAATGTGAATAAATTGCTTCAAGCTGATTACGGACAACAAGGGAATGCAGCGTATTTAACGAAAATGATTAGACAAAATATGCAGTTGCGAGATCTACCAGAGAACAACTTGCACTTATATTTATATTCCTTATATACAGATGGAAAAGATCCTTTTATGCCGATTATCGAACAGAATGGGAATGAAAATATTAAAATTCAAGGACTCGCTCTCTTTCAAAATGACAAAATGGTGGGTGAAATTCCGAATAAGAAATTGCCTATTTTTAAAATGTTCGTCGATCAATATGTAAAAGGAACTTACTCATTAAAACTTGAAGATGGAACCGTTGCTTCCTTACAAAGTATTAAGTCGAATCGAAAAATGATCTATTCCGATAAGGATGAGCCGAAAATCACAGTTGAATTAACGGTTAAAGGTCATGTTCGTGAATATTCAAAGGCGAAAGTTTCTAAAAAAGATCTAAACAAAATTGAGAAAACATTTGAAAAAGAAATCGAAGAAAACGGCCAAGAGTTAATAACATTATTTCAATCTTTACAAGTGGATCCGGTAGGTTTTGGCGATTTTATTAAAAGCCGATCGCGAAAGAAATTCAAACAGGAAAACCCTTTTTTTCAAACAAAATTAGAGGTAAAAGCAAATGTTAAGGTGATTGAAACAGGTGTTGTTGAGTAAAAATCGTCTTGATTGTCATGTTTTACAACTTGTCTCATATTCTTGTATAGAGAGAAGATGAGGGTGAAAAACATGAAAACATTTCTTACTGGTACACTTTTTTTAATTATTGCGGCGTTTATTGGGGAATGCTTTGAGTTTGTCATTAACATGATTCTTGCTCGTGAATTAGGGGAAGAGGGGATGGGGCATTATATGTCCATTCTCCCAGTTATGTTTTTTATCGTCGTGTTAGCGAGTTTTGAATTGCCCATTTCCATCTCAAAATATGTAGCAGAACGTGAGAAGAAGCACCATTGGCCCATGTTGAAAAATGCGTTTCAGCTTGCCATATGGATAACATTATTGTTTTCGTTATTAACGTTTTTATTACTACCGAGAATGCCCTTTTTTCAGCATTATCATCCAGTCATCCTTTGGCTTTTTCTCATCCTCATTCCGATGATTTCTTTTTCATCCATTGCCCGTGGTTTTTTTATGGGAACGCATCAAATGGGGAAAATCGCTTTTTCGAACGGATTTCGTAAGTTTGTGCAATTAGGGTTACTCGTATTATTGTTTCAAGTTTTTGAATTTCATCATGAATTAGCCTTATTAGCGGCAATTAGTGCATTTATTGGCAGCGAAGCTATTGTTGTCATTTATTTATTAAGTACGTATGTGCTTCAAACGAAAGAATTAGTGAGTGTAGCGAAAAATGAGATAAGTACGAAAGAAATAAGGCAACGTCTTTTTCATGTTTCAGTACCAACTACCGTTCTTCGCATCTTCCATTCACTAACACATGCCATCCAGCCTTTTTTAATTAAAATGGCTCTTGTTAATGCTGGTTTATCGCAAACAGCGGCGGTTGAACAATTTGGTTTATTATCAGGTGTGGCGATGACCATTGGTTTTTTTCCAGCCTTTATTGCACATTCTCTTTTAATAGTGTTAATACCGTCTGTATCTGAAGCATATGCTAATCGGGATTTTGCTTTATTAAAGAAGCTTTTACAACAATCGATGCTGATTACGTTTTTATATGGAATTCCAGCGGTGATGATTATTTTTTCATTCGGTGATTCGTTAACAAAGCTATTTTTTCATATGTCTTCAGCGAGCTACTATTTAAAAATGTTATGGCCGTATTTTTTCTTTCACTTTTTAATCATCCCGCTACAAGCGTATTTAATTGGGTTAAATTTAATTAAAGATGCTTTGTTTCATACGATATGGTCACACATCGTCGCCTTTTCAATCATTTACATTTTAGGATCGATGCATGAATGGCAAATGTCTGGTGTGATCATCGGTTTAAATGCAGGAGGCGTGTTACAGTTTTTGCTGCATTATATAACGATTTGTCAAAAGATCGGCGTCACGTATTTTACGCTTACACGAAAGCAGATGACAGGATAAAAAGGTGGTGACGGAGGATGTTTAGAAAATGGGGCGTTGTTGGATTTTTCATAATGATTGTCGTCTTAGGGATGTTTAACATACAACAAGAGGAAAGCAGTGCCGAAGAGTCTCCAGAAAAAGGGATGATGGCCCCTGACTTTACGTTAACATCGGTTGATGGAGAAACGATTAAACTTTCTTCATTAAGAGGGAAAAAGGTCGTATTAAATTTTTGGACATCGTGGTGTCCGCCATGTCAAGAGGAGCTTCCAGATATTCAGGCATTTGCGAAAACGACCGAAGACAAATCTATTGTGACTATTGGTGTTAATTTAACAGGGGAAGAAAGTGGAAAAGAAGCTGTTCATTCCTTTGTGAAACAATCTAACTTAACGTATCCTATCTTGTATGATATGAACGATGTCGCTCAGAAGCTTTATCGTATTGTCGTTATTCCAACAACATATGTGATCGATGAAGATGGTGTCATTAAAGAAAAAATAGTTGGTCCGGTAACGAAAGAGCAGCTCCTTACGATAACGGAAAGTCGTTCATAATTGATTATACACAAGAATTTATATTTGTTCTTTTTGGTTTTAGGAAATGCTTATCGACATTGAAATCGGCTTTTCGCCGATTTTGACCTCTAACTTCTTGCCTCTGAACAAAATCGCATTAGCGATTTTGTTCTTCATCTCGATATGTTTGAATCGACTGCCTTCCCGTACCGTTACAGGCTGGACATGGCGTGTAAAAGGGGAGAAGAGGGACTTTTTTGATTTTTCCAGTTCCATTGCATGTTCGGCATACAATCAAGATGGCCAATAAACACCACCTCCTTCAATTTAATTGGCATAATCGTGAATGGAAGATCATTCATGTAGAAAAAAACCAAATCTCATACTATCTTATTCAACGTATTTAGGTGTAAATACTTCTTTACATATGGCAGGGACATTTTGTTCCTGTCTTTTTTGTATAGGAAGTTATAAAATTCACGATTTTTGGACAATTTTGTTCGTAGTTTTTTGCGACTAGCTCCGGGCGTTAGTGGCTAGTAAACTTCCCATTTCGTCCGTACAATCAGTCAACATCGACTGAAACGTCGCCCGAGTTTTCTTTATCTCCTACTGAAATGGTACAGTTTGTACGCCGCTTTCGCGAAGTTCTCGCTTATGTTCGGTTTGCTACGGTAAATGAGAATGATAACAGTTATTAATAATGATTATTAATTTAAAATAATTATAAATATCTGTTTAAAAAGTTTTACACTTTATGTATAATAGATATAGAATAGAGATAACAACGATGAATGTGTAAGGATGTAACGCTGCCTCTATGGCAGCTTTCAATGTTTAGTAGGGGAATGAAGATGATTTTGATTTTCAAATTAGGAGAGGTGAGAAGATGGAGACGAATATGAAAGTAAAAATGAATGAGAAAATAACGGGAACGAATGAAGAAAAGGAGAAACCGTTTTTCAAAGAACACGGGGAATTAATCGCTGCGATTACATCAGGTATTTTGATTATTGCAGCTTGGTTGTTTCATTTAAATGGAGTGGAACCAGCATCGGTTTCTCTTTATTTAGCAGCATTTGTCATTGGTGGATTTGCGAAAGCAAAAGAAGGAATTGAAGAAACGATTGAAAATAAAAAATTAAATGTTGAGCTGTTAATGGTTTTCGCTGCGATCGGTTCTGCCATTATTGGCTATTGGGCAGAAGGGGCCATCTTAATTTTTATATTTGCATTAAGCGGTGCTTTAGAAACGTATACATCGAACAAAAGTCAGCGAGAACTTTCAAGCTTAATGGAATTACAGCCAGAAACGGCAACGCTCATTGCAAATGGAGAAGAAAAAATTGTGCATGTGTCCGAGTTAGTAAAAGGTGATCCCATTATCGTTAAGCCAGGTGAACGAATTCCAGCTGACGGAGTTGTGATTCAAGGGAGAACAAGTGTAGACGAATCCGCCATCACAGGGGAGGCTGTTCCTGTAGAAAAAAATGTTAATGAAGAAGTTTTTGCCGGAACTGTGAATGTGAATGGCTCGATTACGGTTGAAGTGACAAAAGAAAATACGGAATCTTTGTTTCAAAAAATTTTAGAACTTGTCCAATTAGCACAATCTGAAAAATCTCCTTCTCAACAATTTATCGAGAAGTTCGAAAGCACATACGTAAATGGTGTTATGATTGCCGTTCTGTTATTAATGGTTATCCCGCATTTTGTACTAGGATGGACGTGGGAAGAAACGTTTTACCGTGCGATGGTGTTTATGGTAGTTGCCTCCCCTTGTGCACTTGTAGCATCGATTATGCCGGCAACACTTTCAGCCATCTCGAATGGAGCACGGAATGGTCTCCTTTTTAAAGGAGGAGTTCATTTAGAACGATTAAGTAAAGTAAAAGTGATTGGTTTTGATAAAACGGGTACGTTGACGAAAGGTGAACCGGTTGTGACGGATTTTATTATTCGCGAAGGTGCGGATAAACAACTCGTCTTAGAAGCTGTATATCTTATTGAGAAGCAGTCAAACCATCCGCTGGCGAAAGCGATTGTTGACTATACTGGACAAGATGAAATTAAAAGAGAAAATGAATGGATTAGTGTAACAGAACACTCTGGGTTTGGTGTTTCGGCGGAGTGGAAAGGTCAAATGTGGAAAATAGGAAAAGCAGATTTCGTTGGTAGAGAAGATGCTGTTACGTTTCAAGATCATGTATCGAAAAGGTATGCAGAAGAAGGAAAAACGATTGTTTATGTCCGTGATGAAAAAGGAATCGTTGCCATTTTTGCGTTAAAAGATGTATTAAGAGAGGAAATCATTGAAGCGATAGATGAACTTCAAAAAGAAGGAATTCATACAGTCATGTTAACAGGGGATAGTGAAACAACGGCGAAGGCGATTGCCCGTGAAGCAGGGATTGATGAATTTCATAGTGAATGTTTGCCAGAAGATAAAGTGGAACGAGTGAAGCAGCTTAAAAAGGATTACGGTATCGTTGCCATGATTGGAGACGGTATTAACGATGCTCCAGCCTTAGCGACAGCAAACATCGGCATTGCGATGGGGGAAGGAACCGATGCGGCATTAGAAACCGCCGAAATCGTATTAATGAAAAATGATATGTCAAAAGTGATGAATGCGATTAAACTATCTAAAAAAATGAACCGAATCATTAAGCAAAATATCATTTTTTCTTTAGCGGTTATCGCCGTTCTTATTTGCTCAAACTTTTTGCAAATTATCGATTTGCCATACGGTGTGATCGGTCATGAAGGAAGTACAATATTAGTTATTTTAAACGGTTTACGACTATTAAAATCGTAAAAAACGAAGGAACAAAAAACGGTGAGTCACTCCTATGAGTAAGACTCACCGTTTTATTGGCAATGCGGTATTAAGAAACGTGTTGATCTCCTTCAGAATCATCCGGACTTTTCGTCACAATGATATATGAACATACAATGAGTACAAATCCAATGATCCAACCAATAAGGGAGCTATAGTAAAATAAATCAATGGCCAAATTACCAATAATAGGAGATATAAATGCTAAAATACATAAAATCATCACAATGTGTTTTTTTAAAAACTCGGTCACAATATACACTCCTTATGAGAACAAAAAAAGAGGACTATAATTATCCATATATTATACTAAAAAACGATGGTTTACTCACCGATATTAGTTAAATCGTAACATAAACTTAATGTTACGTAAGTTATTTATGTGATCAAGCGGCATTTGTCACTTCATTTTGTTTGTAATGAACAAGAACGTATGCAGAAACATCGTTAAGCCAAAGTAGAAAAACAATATCACTGTCATAAGCGGAATTATTTGATACAATGGATTTTGAAATGATTGCTTAATAGGAAGAAAGGAAGTTAACGATGAAAAGAGAACGTTTACAAATTTTGGAAAATTGGTTAACAGAAGAAAAAATAAAAGTGGCGTTTATCCATTCACGTGAAAATGTCTTTTATTTAACAGGCTATGATACAGACCCACATGAACGATTAATGGGATTGTTCGTGTTTCCGGAAGGTGAAACGATCTTTATTTTACCTAAAATGGAAGTTCCACAACTTAAAGCGACGAACTTTAACGGGGAAATTATCGGATATGCTGATAACGAAAATCCATGGGATTTATTAAAAGTCTCTTTACATAAGCGGAATGTAGAAGATGCCAACATGATTTGTGTAGAAAAAGATTTATTATCGATATCACGAGGAGAGCAGCTTGCTCAGCTGTTTCCAAATGCGGCGTTTCAATCTGTTGAACAAAAATTAAATGAAATGCGTGTGATTAAAGACGAAGAGGAAATCGAAATTTTAAAAGAAGCGGCTAAGCTTGCTGATTATGGCGTTGAAGTCGGGATTTCCGCCCTTAAAGAAGGGTGTACGGAATTAGAAGTCCTTGCAACGATTGAATATGAACTAAAGAAAAAAGGTGTTCGTGACATGTCGTTTTCAACGATGGTGCTCTTCGGTGAAAACGCTGGAAACCCTCACGGAATACCGGGGGAAAGAAAGCTTCAAAAAGGAGACTTTGTCCTTTTTGACTTAGGAGTTGTTTTAAACGGCTATTGTTCAGATATTACAAGAACTGTCGTTTACAAAGAAGTATCGGATAAGCAAAAAGAAATATATGATGTTGTCTTAAAAGCGGAGCTTGAAGCATTAAATATAAGTAGAGAAGGGGTGCGAATCGGTGATTTAGATAAAATTGCCCGTTCGATCATCACAAATGCAGGGTATGGAGAGTACTTTCCTCATCGATTAGGTCACGGTTTAGGCATTAACGTTCACGAATATCCATCGATGAGTGATGATAACGATAATATCTTAAAAGAAGGTATGGTTTATACGATCGAGCCAGGAATTTATGTTCCGCATATTGGCGGTGTTCGCATCGAGGATGACGTGGTCATTACAAAAGATGGTGCTGAAACCTTAACAAAGTTTCCAAAAGCGTTACAAATTATCTCATAAAAAGATTGAGAGCAGCCGAAAAAGTTGGCTGCTCTCATTTTTTAATACGCTAGAAATTATATCATTTTGATAAAGTTTTCAGCCTCAAGAAAGCTTTCAACTAAAAAAGCGTAAGGATGTCCCTCATGCGGTTGCGTCCTTTTTTTATGAAGTTGCGGATTTCTTTCATGACTTGCGGACTATTTTCATAATTTGCGGAATTATGATCCAAACTTAAGCGAATTTGCCCCCAACTTGCGGATACTTTCGATTCGTTATAAAATAATAGTCTCTACCATCACGATTAGGCATGAAATAGAAAGGAAGACTTACATGTTAAAAATCTTTGTATACCTTATTGTCGTCTTTATGATTGTCGGATGTCAAATGACAGATATGGATCAATCATCATCAAATAGTGAAAAAGCGTATGAAGCCCACGAGCGAATCTCGGCCACCATTGTAGATGTGGTTGATGGCGACACAATGAAAATAATCGTGAATGGTAAAGAAGAGACGATTCGCTTATTACTTATCGACACACCGGAAACCGTACACCCAACTAAACCCGTTCAGCCGTTCGGCCCTGAAGCTAGTCAATTCGCAAAAGAAATGCTTTCGAATAAAGAAGTTGAGATAGAATTGGATGTCAATGAACGTGATAAATATGGTCGTTTACTCGTTTACGTATACATTAACGGACAAATGTTTAATGAAATGTTGTTAGAAAACGGCTTGGCACGAGTAGCCTATGTATATCCGCCCAATACAAAATATGTTGACCGATTTGTCAGTATCGAGAAAAAAGCAAAGCAAAAGGAAATCGGTATTTGGAGCATAGAAAACTATGTTATAGAGGATGTAGGGTTTAACGACGATCTCACAGAATCAGAACCTAATAGTAAAATAGGGGACAGTTGTAAAATTAAAGGAAACATTAATTCAGATGGAGAGAAAATTTACCATTTACCAACATCACCATGGTATGAAAAAACGAAGCCGGAAGCAATCTTTTGTACAGAAAGAGAAGCTTTGGATGCAGGCTTTCGGAAAGCAGGGGCGTGAATAAAAGACACTCCTTTTTTTCTGAAACTGTGTGAGAACTTTCACGAACTTGACGTCAACCATTTACTTTTTCTTAAATTCTAATATAATAGTAGACAATGTATAAATAAAAACGCTTTCGAGGTATGTATAATGATAGAAATTAAAATAGCAGATTTACAACAATTACATGAAATCTCCGTTCTAAATGAATGGGTTAAAAAAGAAAAGGCAAGAAAAGAAAGCCTTTATAAAGCGATACAAAAAGGCAATTGCTTCGTTGCAATGAAGGATGAGCAAGTTGTTGGGTATGTTGTTTTTTCTCGTTCATTTTTCGAAAATTGGTTTATTAAGCTTTTGTATGTAGATGAAGCTTATCGGAGAAGCGGAATTGCGACGTTATTAATGAATGAAGTATCGAAACAATGCGTAACACCAAAATTATTTGTATCCACAAATGATTCAAATGAGGCAATGAAATCACTTTTAAATCGATTGGATTTCCATCAAACCGGATTTTTGGAAAATATTAATGACGATGAACGTGAAGTTTTTTATGTAAAGCATTTAAAGCAACATCAATAAATATATGTTGCTAAGGTCTGCTTATCACACATTAGAGTGAGACACGATGAAAAAAATGCGGTTGAATTGAAACATCAACCGCATTTTTTATACTTATTTTTTCCGTTTAATGAGAACAAAGATGAGAATAAATACAACCCCTACGATCAATGTGAAAATAGAGCCATAATCTTGAATGAGTGCAATAGCTTTTTCCCCAAACAACATGATAAAGCTCGCAACGAGTATAAATCGTGACCCACGACCGATTATAGAGCCAATGATAAAACGCGTCATGTTCATTTCAACGGCACCGCTTAAAATGGTAAAAACTTTATATGGTATCGGGGTGAAGCCTGCTATAATGATGGCACCTGTCCCGTATTTATCATATAAGCGTTCTGCTTTCTCGATAATTTCCTCTGATGCAAATTTGTGTAAGAGCGGTTTCCCAATTCCTTTACCTAAATAGTAACCGACAATCCCTCCTACTACGGAAGCGGCGGTTGTGTAGACCGCGTATAAAATCGCCTGTGATGGATTGATGACACTTAATGGAATAAGTAGTGCATCAGGTGGAATGATAAAAAAGGAAGATTCTGTAAATGCGACAATAATAAGGCCTAAAACGCCCCAATCTTGAAAAAATTCGATTAAATTATGAATCATTTGCTCCAATTTAACTGCCTCCGGTTCCTCAAGCTTTCCCTTTGAATCATATCAACATGAATCATATACGTCAATAAAAAATGGATGTTTCTACTAATCTATAAATTTTTTTAAAATTAGATGCTACTCTTCCCCCCCTTTCCGTCTAAAAGGTAAGTGAAGGGAGGTGATGGAGATGGCAATGACACAATTAATGGATACACAACTTCGTCTCGTTTTTCAAAACGGCGTAGACGAAGAAGGAAAGCCCAAGTTAAAAAACAAAAACTTCAACAATGTTGACACAACTGCAACAGCTGATCAACTTTACGCAGCAGCACAAGCGATTGCAAGTCTACAAAAAAAGCCGCTTGTAGCAATTGAACGTAATGATTCACAACAAATTACAAACTAAACCGTAAAAGAGAGGTGGAATAAACATGGAGAAAACGCTAGAACTTCAATTTTTAAATGAAGAGGGGAAAACAGTAAGGCTTTCTATTGAAGATCCAAAGGATTCCCTAACCCCTGCTGAAATAGCTTCAGCAATGGATACGATCTTATCATCGAATGTTTTCATCTCAACTGGTGGAAAATTCGTCAGTAAGAAGGGTGCTAGAGAGATTGAACGTCAAGTAACAGAAATCGCTATTAGTTAAGGAAAGAATGGCTAGTCCTCGTGTAGAGGACTGGCTCTTTCTAACTTGAATATTGAAAAAAGGAGGGTCATTATGCAAGAGTGGCTACAGCTTATAAGCGACGTCGGGTTTCCTATTGTTGTGACACTATATTTGTTAAACCGGATTGAGCGGAAGCTTGATGATGTGAACCATTCGATTCAAATGCTCCCATCCCAATTAAAAAATTCTTGAAAAGAAACGACAAGCTGACTCATTTGTATGGAGTCAGCTACTTGCTTTTTGTACAATAAAGGTAAACGGCATTATTTTAGGTCGTGTTTATATTGTGGGAAATAATCATCAAAATCGTTTACTGGTTGTCGTTCAATCGAGATGCCACCAGCGTGTAAAGCTATGCGTGCTCCAATCAAAACGATTGCACAAAGCAGGATTAAAACGAATAAACCTCCCATATGCTCACCTCCTACTCTTTGAAATAAACATAAAGTATGAAATGCGTTTCATAGCAAGAGATTATTTTACATTAAGAAAGAAGGGATGCGTTTGTGGCGAACATACGAGAAATTGCCAAGCTAGCGAATGTATCTGTAACGACCGTTTCTCGTGTTTTAAATCATCATCCCTATGTTCGTGAAGATAAACGGAAAGCGGTTTTAGATGCGATCGAAAAGTTAAATTACATCCCGAACAAAAATGCGATTAACTTATCAAAAGGACGGACAAAAATGGTCGGGATCATTTTACCTACGATTGATCACCATTATTTTAGTCGCATCCTAAATGGAATTGCAGATTCAGCTGTAGAAATGGATTACCAGCTTGTTATTTATCAATCGAAATACGAAATAGAAAAAGAAATGCAAGCATTCAAACATTTACAAGAGCGCTTGTTAGATGGGGTAATTATTTTGTCAAGAAATCTTCCTATTGAGACGATTCTATCCTATAAACCGTATGGCCCGATTGTTTTATGTGAGGATATTCATCTTCAAGAAATACCGGTAGTATCGATTAAACACGACGATGCATTTAAAGAAGCGTTAAACTTTTTAAAAGAAAACGGGCATCGAAAAATCGCGCTTTGCTTAGGAAGAAGAGAAGGGAGCAATAGCGAAAAACGAGAAAAGGTGTATCGGCAAACGTTGATGAATTGGGGAGAAGAAGTAAAGGAAGAATGGATTCTTGACAATTGTTATCACTTCCAAGATGGTGAACGAGCTTTTCATACTTATATGAAAATGGAAAATAAGCCGACAGCCGTTTTAGTGACAAATGATCAAGTATCAGCAGGGTTATTGTTAGCATGCAAAAAACATCCTATAACAATCCCAGAGCAATTAGCATTGTTAAGCTTTGATAATGATCCAATTGCCAAGTCCCTTCAAATCACAACAATGGAAATCCCAAAATATTTACTCGGTCAAGAAGCATTTGCCGCGTTTATAGAATTGTTGGAAACGGGGAAGTGCGAAAGTAAAATACTGCCATATCAGTTAATTGTAAGGGAGACGGTTTAACCGCTCTCTTTATATTTTTCAACAAACATACGGCTTTTACAAAAATTGCATAGATAAAATCGACTCCCTCCGAAAAGTCCGAATTTGCCGTTTTCGTAAACAATATGCACGTACATACGAATCATGAATAGAACGGACCATAATTTGCCGTTTTGAAAATTTTCCATCCTTTGACATGTATATAACTTCTAGTGGTCGATGTTCCAGTAAGCTTCTTTCGAGAAGGGACATCTCAACACTCCCATGAATAATTACTGTACTACTATAATATACGAACGAACGTTCTTTCATGCGGGTTTATCCTCATTTTGTCACCAAAACTACCGAATGAAATTTCACTTTGTAAAGGAAATATGCCTCTTCGTATCGAAATAATAAATAATACATCAATGCACGACATAAGTTAAAAATGGGAAGGGAGGATTCGTTGTGATGGAGCAAATAAAAATTGAGGAAATTAAAAAGTTGTCTGGAGAAGTAATGGAACTGATTATTAAGGACGGTTATCAAGCGGACCCATTCCAAATGAAACGTGCGATTGAATTATTATCTCAAGTCGTGTATGACTTCACAATCTTACAATCCGGGGAGAAATGTGATAAACAGGAACTGTTAAAAGGGACATTGGCAAAAATGAAAATTGCCTACAATGCCGTGTATACAGGAGTAGACCCAAAAAATAAAGCGATCTAGTACGGTTTGAATGAAAAGACGGCTACATGCCGTTTTTTTGTTTTTGTACATATAATAAGGTTTCGATTATTTTTCTTCATTACATCCTTTTTTTACATAAGGATGTAATAAAATTTTCTACAAAATGCGACAAAAGTCATTGACCTTTCTCTCTAAAATTTTGTAGTATAAGAGAGATTCAACTAAAAGGAGATGGGATTTCGGCATGGAGTCCTTTACAATAAAAAAAGTTTTAAATAATAACGTACTGATTGCAGAACATGAGTCGTTTCAAGAAGTTGTTTTAATTGGAAAAGGAATTGGTTTCGGAAAGAAAAGAGGAGAAGCGATATCAAACGAAACGGTTGAAAAAATGTTCGTTTTAAAAAATGAAAAAGAACAAGAACAATATAAAATGCTTCTACCGTTTATTGAGGAAGAGATGATTGCCGTTGTCAGTGATGTCATCGACTTTATTAGTAATAAAGTTGGGCTTCCATTAAATGAGCACATTCACATTGCCTTAACGGATCATATAACCTTTGCGATAAAAAGATTACAACAAGGTATGGGGATTAATAATCCGTTTTTAGTGGAAACGAAAACGCTCTACCCGAATGAATTTGAAATTGCTAAAGAAGTCATTGACATTATTAATGAAAAGTTACAAGTTAATCTTCCTGAAGGAGAAGTCGGGTTTATTGCGCTCCATATTCATAGTGCCCTAACAAATAAATCGCTATCTGAAGTGAACCGATATTCTCAGCTCATTAGTCAACTGATGAATATTATTGAAGATTCGATGGACGTAAAAATTGATAAAGAAAGTGTCAATTACATGAGACTCGTTCGCCACCTGCAGCATGCGATTGAACGTGTTAGAAAAGGGGAAATGGTAGAAGAACCAGAAAAGATCACTTTATTGTTGAAAAATGAATATCCATTATGCTATAATACTGCTTGGAAGATGATTAAAGTCATGCAACAAGTGCTAAAGAAACCGGTATATGATGCAGAAGCCGTCTATTTAACAATGCACTTATATCGACTTAAAAAGAAAGCGTTATAATAATTATTTGTTTACGTGTTACTGATACGATCAGGCATGAGTGAACAAGATACGTATATGAAGAAGGGTTTTGTTTACCCTAATTCATATCATCTTGTTTCACCATGCCTTTTTCTGTTTGTGTAAGATGCAAACGGTTTCGAGTCGCACTTTTGCATGAAGTAAAAAAGGAGGAAAACACATGCTTAAGAAATCATTTGGTGTGTTGCAAAAAGTGGGTAAAGCTTTAATGCTTCCAGTTGCGATATTGCCAGCTGCCGGTATTTTGCTTGGCGTTGGGAATGCCTTGCAACAAGAAACCTTAATTGAAAAAGCACCTGCATTAGGGGCTGATTGGGTGCAATTTATCGCCTCTATCATGGAGCAATCAGGTGGAATTATCTTTGCTAATCTTGCTTTACTTTTCGCGGTTGGGGTTGCCATTGGATTAGCAAATGGTGATGGAGTTGCGGGAATCGCAGCAATCATTGGATTTTTAGTGATGAATGTAACAATGAGTGAAATTTTACAAGGGCTAGGCCAGCTTCCAGAGGACATTAGCACTGACCCAGCTTTTGCAACGGTTTTAGGAATCCCGACATTACAAACAGGTGTTTTTGGCGGTATTATTATCGGGATATTGGCTGCCTACATGTACAACAAATATTATAACATTGAATTACCTCAATACTTAGGATTTTTTGCCGGAAAGCGATTCGTTCCAATTGTGACTGCGGCATCCGCATTAGTGTTAGGAGCGATTATGTATTTCGTTTGGCCTCCAATACAAGGTGGATTAAATGCATTTTCTGAAGGGATGCTTGAAACGAATAAAACGTTTGCCGCTTTCGTATTTGGTGTCATTGAGCGTTCATTAATCCCATTTGGTTTGCATCATATTTTCTATGCACCGTTTTGGTTTGAATTTGGTTCTTATGTGAATCAAGCGGGTGACATCGTTCGAGGCGATCAAGCGATTTTCTTCTCTCAATTAAAAGATGGAGCTGAATTAACAGCAGGAACATTTATGACAGGTAAATTCCCGTTCATGATGTTTGGTTTACCTGCAGCAGCATTAGCGATTTATCATGAAGCAAAGCCTGAAAACAAAAAAGTCGTTGCTGGTATTATGGGATCAGCTGCCTTAACTTCTTTCTTAACAGGTATTACAGAGCCGATTGAGTTTAGCTTCTTATTCGTTGCACCGGTTCTTTTCGGAATTCATGCGATTTTTGCTGGATTATCATTCATGGTTATGCACATATTAAATGTAAAAATTGGGATGACCTTCTCTGGTGGTGTTATTGACTACTTACTATTTGGTGTTATCCAAAACCGCACCGATTGGTGGCTAGTTATTCCAGTAGGTTTAGTTTTTGCGGTTATTTATTACTTCGGATTCCGCTTTGCGATTCGCAAGTTTAATTTAAATACACCAGGACGTGAAAAGACGGATGCTTCAGCAGATGGTGGTAAAGCGGAAGCAGGAGACTTACCTTATAACATTTTAGAAGCATTAGGTGGAAGAGAAAACATTGCTCACTTAGATGCTTGTATTACACGATTACGCGTATCTGTAAACGATCAAAAGCAAGTCGATAAAGATCGTTTGAAAAAACTAGGTGCATCAGGTGTCCTTGAAGTAGGAAATAATATTCAAGCAATTTTCGGTCCGAAATCGGACAATTTAAAAACACAAATTCAAGACATTATGTCTGGAAAAACCCCTCGTAAAGTAGAGAAACAAGAAGAAAAGAACGTTGAAACAGAGATGAGTGCACTTGACTTCGTTGCTCCTTTAACTGGTGAACTTCATCCGATAACAGAAGTTCCGGATCAAGTATTCTCTGGAAAAATGATGGGTGACGGCTTAGCGATTAAGCCGACGGATGGTACAGTCGTTTCTCCTGTTGATGGAAAAATTGTTAATGTTTTCCCAACGAAGCATGCGATTGGCATTCAATCAAACAGCGGTCATGAAATTCTTATTCACTTTGGTATTGATACGGTTAATTTAAAAGGAGAAGGTTTTGACGTATTAGTTGCCGAAGGGGATGAAGTGAAAAAAGGTCAACCATTATTAAAAGTAGATCTTTCTTTCATTGAAGAAAACGCAACGTCCATCATGACGCCAATTGTCTTTACAAACCTAGAAGAAGGACAAGCGATAAATCTAGTAAAATCAGGTCATGTAAAGGCTGGAGAAGAAAAAGTTATCTCACTTTAATGATAAATAGAGAGGGCTAGCAAATAGCCCTTTCTAAAATATAATTGCTTGAAAAAAGCCTTTTAGGCTGTTACTATACAAAAGTCAATTTATTACAAAGGAGTTTGAGGTAAAATGGCAGAAAAAACATTTAAAGTTACAGCAGATACAGGAATTCATGCACGTCCAGCAACGATGCTAGTGCAAACAGCAAGTAAATTTGATGCAGATATTAACTTAGAATATAACGGAAAAACCGTTAACTTAAAATCAATCATGGGTGTTATGTCTTTAGGAATTGGTAAAGGTGCTGACATTAAAGTGACAGCAGCTGGATCTGACGAAAATGATGCACTTTTAGCAATTGAAGAAACAATTAAAAAAGAAGGGTTAGGCGAGTAATGTTACAAATAGAAGGTATTGGAGCATCACATGGTATTGCCATTGCTAAAGCGTACCGCTTAGAAGAACCTGACTTAACCGTTCAAAAGAAAGAAATTGCCGATATTGAGGCAGAAGTAGCTCGTTTTGAAGAAGCGATTCAAAAAGCAAAAACGGAACTTGAACAAATAAGAGATCATGCAAAAAGCGAATTAGGGGCAGATAAAGCAGCTATTTTTGAAGCACACCTTTTAGTGTTAAGTGATCCAGAACTTTTAAACCCTGTTCAAGAAAAAGTGAAAACTGAATCAGTCAATGCTGAATACGCTATGCGGGAAACAGCTGACATGTTTATTACGATGTTTGAATCGATGGATAATGAGTATATGAGAGAGCGGGCTGCCGATATTCGTGACGTAACAAAGCGTGTGATCGGCCACTTATTAGGAGTAGAAGTTCCAAATCCGAGTTTAATTTCTGAAGAAGTGATTATCATCGCAGAAGATTTAACACCGTCTGATACAGCACAATTAAACCGTCAATATGTTCAAGCGTTTACTACAGATATTGGCGGAAGAACTTCACACTCAGCGATTATGGCTCGTTCGATGGAAATTCCAGCTGTTGTTGGAACGAAAGAAGTCATGAAAAAAATCGAGAATGGAGCTCAAGTCATCGTCGACGGTTTAGATGGAAAAGTGATCGTCAACCCAACTGATGAAATGATCGCACAATATGAAGAGAAGAAAGAACAATACGAACAACAAAAGGTAGAGTGGGCGAAACTAAAGAATGAACCGACTATGTCAAAAGATGGTCATCATGTTGAACTCGTTGCCAATATCGGTACGCCTGAAGATGTGAAAGGTGTCCTCGAAAATGGCGGTGAAGGTGTAGGCCTGTATCGTACCGAATTTTTATACATGGGTCGCAGTGAGCTTCCAACGGAAGAAGAACAATTTGAAGCATATAAAACAGTTCTTGAGAAAATGGAAGGAAAGCCTGTTGTTGTTCGTACACTGGACATCGGTGGAGATAAAGAGCTACCATACTTAGATTTACCGAAGGAAATGAATCCATTCCTTGGCTTCCGCGCGGTCCGTCTTTGCTTAGATGTACAGGACATCTTCCGTACACAATTACGAGCGCTACTTCGAGCAAGTACATATGGGAACTTAAAAATCATGTTCCCTATGATTGCAACGTTAGCTGAATTTAGACAAGCGAAAGCGATCTTAATGGAAGAAAAAGAAAAGCTTGTTCATGAAGGTGTTCAAGTTTCTGACGACATTGAAGTGGGAATGATGGTCGAAATTCCATCATCCGCTATTCTAGCAGATCAATTTGCCAAAGAAGTGGACTTCTTTAGTATTGGAACAAACGATTTAATCCAATACACAATGGCAGCAGACCGTATGAATGAGCGCGTATCTTACCTTTATCAACCGTACAACCCAGCCATTCTTCGTCTCGTTACATTAGTTATTGAAGCAGCTCATAAAGAAGGAAAATGGGTTGGAATGTGTGGAGAGATGGCCGGAGACTCACTTGCTATTCCTATCCTATTAGGGTTAGGATTAGACGAGTTCTCAATGAGTGCGACAAGCATTTTGCCGGCACGAACTCAAATTAAACAATTATCAAAAGAAGAAGCAGCAAGCTTCAAGGAACAAATTTTAGCGATGAGTACAACTGAAGAAGTTGTGGAATTTGTAAAAAATACATTCCACGTATGACTCCCTTTTTAACAGCAAATGGTTTATGCCATTTGCTGTTTTTTTATAGTGGAAACGAGACGGTATGGAATAATGTCGAAGCAGATGAAATAACTGGACTCGTGTAATTGAGGTAGGATTTCCAATAGGAAAATTTTATGTAGATAAAGGAAAGGAGTAACCGTTCATATTAATAAGAAAGGATTTAATGAAGGAAGTGAACCGAATGGTTAAACCGTTTATGCCTCAATTAGTTTATTACGAGCCACGAGCTCTTGACTATCCTCTGACGGAACAATTACTTCAAACGTTTAAAAAACAAGGGATCGAAATTCGGCAAACGACATCCCATAACCAAGTTCGAAATATCCCCGGGGAAAATGAATTACAGAAATATCGTTATGCTAAGTCAACACTCGTGATTGGCGTACGACAAACATTAAAATTTGATACATCAAAACCTTCAGCTGAATATGCTATTCCGTTAGCAACTGGCTGTATGGGACATTGTCATTACTGTTATTTACAAACAACACTCGGTTCCAAGCCCTATATTCGTACATATGTTAACCTTGAAGAGATATTTGAGCGTGCTAAACAATATATTGACGAAAGAGCACCTGAAATTACACGATTTGAAGCTTCTTGTACATCGGATATTGTCGGGATCGATCACTTAACCCATTCGTTAAAAAAGGCGATTGAATTTATTGGTCAAACCGAATTTGGAAGGCTTCGTTTTGTGACAAAATTCCACCATATTGATCACTTGTTAGACGCAAAACATAATAAAAAAAGTCGCTTTCGTTTTAGTATTAATGCGGACTATGTAATTAAAAATTTTGAACATGGAACATCTCCCCTTCATAAACGTATTGAAGCGGCAAGTAAAGCGGCTAAAGCGGGCTATCCAATTGGCTTTATCGTAGCGCCAATTTACATCCATGACGGGTGGGAAGAGGGGTATCGAGACATGTTTGAAAGATTAGCAAAAAACGTACCGGAAGATGATCGTGACGATATCACATTTGAGCTTATTCAACACCGGTTTACAAAGCCAGCAAAACGAGTCATTGAAAAAAATTATCCAAAATCAAAGCTCGAAATGGATGAAGAAAAGCGCCGTTACAAATGGGGAAGATACGGAATTGGTAAATATATTTACGAAAAAGATGAGGAGGAAGTGTTAAAGGAAACGCTTCATCATTACATTGAGCAATACTTTCCTACAGCAAAGATTGAATATTTTACATGATTTTTTCTTCCTTATTTCTTATACTAGAGGGAAAAGAAGGAAGAAGGGGGAGCAAAAAAATGAATATTTTAGTCGTTGGTGCAGGTGGCGTCGGGGGATATTTCGGCGGGAGGTTAATGGAAAAGGGAGAGGATGTTACCTTTCTTGTTCGGTCAAATCGAAAGAAGCAATTAGAAGAAACAGGTCTTGTTGTTCGAAGTATCCATGGTGACTTTAAAATAAACCCAAAAACTTTGACAAATCGTTCTGCAAACGAGTGCTATGACCTCATTATATTAAGTACGAAAGCTTATCATCTTCAGGAAGCGATCGAGGATATGAAGCCGTTTGTCGGGAAAGATACGATTATCCTTCCTTTATTAAATGGGATGAAACATATCGATGTATTAAAGGATGTGTTTGGAGAAGAAAAAGTGCTTGGAGGGCTTTGCTTCATTGAAACGACATTAAATGAAAAGGGGGAAATTGTCCAAACAAGTCAAGATCATCATCTGAAATTTGGTGAATTAAATGGTGAGCACACTACCCGTATAGAAAAATTGGCCGAAGTATTTTCGAATACGAAAACAGAGATGAAGGCTAGTCGTAACATTTTAAAAGCGATGTGGCAAAAATATATGTTTATCTCGGCCTTTTCTGGTGTTACCACGTTGTTTCAAGCACCAATAGGTCCAATTCGCGAAACCGAATATGGTCTAGAATTAATCGAAGACGTCTTATATGAAATTGACGCGATCATGAAAAAAGTCGGAGCGCCTCTCGATAACCAAATCGTTGCAAAACAAATGAAGACGATTCAAAAAATGGAATATGACATGAAGTCATCGATGCAACGGGATATGGAGAAAAAGTCATTAGTCGAAGCAGATCATCTACAAGGATATTTATTAACTCTTGCAGAAAAACACGACTTGCATGCGCCCATTTTAAAAATGATTTACACAAACGTAAAATTGTATTTAAAAAATCATGAAATGAACCGATATAAACAATAGGACTTGAGTCATGTCCTATTGTTTTTTTGTATCGATAGTAGCTAAATTTTTGAACGCTTATGCTTTTATACAAACCTCATTCAATTTAGCCTTCAATCAGAAATACAAATTATAGGAGTTGAAAACATGTTTAAAAAGCTACAATGGAAAATCACCTCATTGATCGCTTTACTATTAATCATTTCATTATCAGCAGTATTTATCTTTACTACTTATTTTGATAGCAATAATTTAAAGAGAGAAGTACGAGAATCAGGAAAATCAGTTGTCGAACAAATTAAAACGAATGTTGAAATACATATTGAAGATTATAGCAATGATATCCACCTGTTTAGTAAAGACGAAGATTTGGTTGCACAAATAGCAAATCCTTCTGAAAAGCAATTAGAAAAAGTGCTAAACTCATATCAATCATTTCTAGAATTAAACCCTTTAGTGAAAGCGGTCCTTGTCGGGACGGAATCTAAAGTGACATATACAGAGCCAAATTTAAATTTACCTGATGATTTTGATCCAACTTCTCGCCCTTGGTATCAACTTGCACTTGAAAATAAAGAGGAAGTTGTATGGACAGAACCTTATGAAGATGCCGCATCTGGCGAATTACTCATTACGGGAGCGAAAGCAATTGAACATAATGGAAAAACGATAGGGGTTCTCGGTTTTGACGTTTCATTAGAAGCTGTTGATTCGATCGTTAATAACGTTCATGTAGGGCATAACGGATATGGTTATTTAATGGATAGTAATGGAATGGCGCTCTCGCATCCTACTTTAAAAGGAAAGGATTTATTCGAGCTAAGTTTCATGCAGCCACTAAAAGAAAGTGATAATGGTTTACTAGATTATGAATACGATCAAGATGAACGAATGATGGTTTATGATACGATAGATGGGGTTAATTGGAAGATTGGTGTCGTTTATCAATATAAGGAGCTAATGAAAACGGCTAATGCGCTAAAGCTCATGAACTTCGTCATTACTGTTGTAGCCGTTGTTTTTGCTGTGATTTGTAGTTATTTCGTGTCAAGGTCAATTGCTCGTCCTATTCTTACCCTTACAAACCAAGCGGAAAAAGTATCTCAAGGTGATTTAACAGCAATTGTTCACGTAAAATCGAAAGATGAAGTTGGGAAACTGAGTGAAAGCTTTAACAAAATGGTCGACAATATGCGTTTAATGCTAGAAAAAGTGAATAGTTCAATCATCCACTTAAGCGATTCCGCGGAACATTTAAGTGCCGTTTCAGAAGAAACAATGGCTTCAGGTCAACAAATTTCCGCAGCCATCGATGATATTGCGAAAGGTACGACGGAACAAGCTCATGACGTAGACAATATGAATGAACAAACAAAAAGTTTATCCATCAGTATCGAAAGTGTTCATGATGCCATTTATCAAGTCAAACAACTATCTAAAGAGTCAGAACAAGCTAGTTATGACGGGTTAGAAAAATTAAATAACTTACAATTGAAGTCAAACGAAGCAAATACCGAAGTTCAGACGGTTGAAAAGGCGTTAGACGGTTTAGCGGAAAAAATTCATCATATTGCGGATGTTATAACGACGATCTCGAACATTTCCGACCAAACGAATTTATTAGCGTTAAACGCGAGTATTGAGGCAGCGCGTGCAGGTGAAAGTGGGAAAGGATTTGCGGTCGTTGCATCGGAAGTAAGAAAATTAGCAGAACAATCAGCTGAAGCGACAGATAAAATTCGTGTTACGATTCAAGGCATTCAAGAAGAAGCGAAAAATGCGGTAAATACAATGAAGCGTTCAAGAGAATTAAACGATGAACAACATGCCCACGTTCAATTAACAGGAGAAGCGTTCCAACAAATTGCGATAAAAATGAATGAACTCATTACGTCGATACAAACCGTTACAGAAAACATGAACGATATTAACGAGAAAAAGGAACAAGTAGTCGAAGCGATTCAAAGTATTTCTGCTATTTCCCAGCAATCAGCTGCCGCTGTTGAAGAAGTAAGTGCTTCAACAAATGAACAAACAATAGCATTCGAATCCGTTGCACAATCGGCAGAGGGCTTAAATGAATCAAGCAAGGAATTACAAAAAATAGTTCGTCATTTTATTATTTAATGCTTTTAAGACGTTGGACTCTTGTAAAAGAGTTCAGCGTTTTTTTAAGTAAACAAGTTCTACTTTTCTATCAATATATGGTAAACTATGAACAAAAAGTTAAGGACGTGATATTAATGGATTTAGGAATTAATGGATTAAACGCTCTCGTTATCGCTTCAAGTCAAGGGTTAGGAAAGGCGATAGCAAAAAAGCTCGTAGAAGAAGGCGCAAATGTTATGCTCGTTTCTCGTAATGAAGAAAAATTAAAACAAACCGCGAATCAATTAGAAGCATTACAAAAAGGAAACGTACATTACATAACGGCGGATATAACTTCAAAAGAAGATATCAAGCTAGTTGTCAAAGAAACCGCAAGTCGATTTGGGAGCATCGATATGCTCCTGAACAATGCTGGTGGACCAAAAGCGGGTACGTTTGAAGAGATGACGGATGAAGATTGGCAAAGCGCGTTTGAGTTAAACGTATTAAGCTATATTCGTATCATTCGGGAAGCGCTACCGTATTTAAAACAATCAAATGGCCGAATTGTCAATATTGCCTCATCCAGTGTCAAAGAACCGATCCCAGGTCTTATCTTATCCAACACATTTCGTACAGCTATTGTCGGTTTAACGAAAACGTTAGCGATGGAATTTGCCTCACATCAAATTTTAATTAATACAGTGGCACCTGGAAGAATTGCTACGGATCGCGTTGCACAGCTTGACGAAATCAATGCGAACAAACAAGGTCTAACGAAAGAAGAGATCGAAGAACGAATGAAGTCCATCATTCCGTTAGGTCGATATGGGCAACCAGAGGAATTTGCGAACTACGCTGTATTTTTACTATCCAAACTAAATACTTACGTGACGGGTCAAACATTACTCGTCGATGGCGGTATTGTCAAATCCATTTCATAAAAAAGCATTTTTTTCTTTTCAACTTTCTGTCATAAACATGACAAATAGGTTACAATCAAGAGTGTAGATTCTCTTTACCGAAAGAGATTGTTTAGAAAGGACGAATCGATGTGAGTTCAGAAAGTAGACAACAACCGACAGAGAAAAAACGGCAGAAAAAAGCAAGAATGATCAGAATGAATGTATTCTTTTTTGTCATCTTTCTATTATTCGTTGCGCTAATCATTCGTCTTGGGGTTGTTCAAATTGTTCAAGGTGAGGAATACTCAAAGGAAGTCAATCGAACAGAGGTTGATATCGCGAAGTATCCTGCACCGCGGGGGAAAATGTACGATAGTCATCACCGGGTAATCGTTGATAATACAAACGTACCAGCGATCACGTATACGGTGGAAAATACGACAAAAGCAGAAGATAAACTGGAAACAGCCGAAAAGCTCTCGAAGTTAATCACAATCAAAACAGACTTTTTAAAAGAGCGGGATATTCGCGATTATTGGCTCGCCAAATACCCGAAGAAGGCAGAGAAATTATTATCGAAAGAAGAAAAGAAATTAAAGCCAAAGGAAACGTATAAGCTTCAAGTAGAACGAGTGCCGGAAGACGAAATTGAAAAAATTACAAAGAATCCAGACGAGCTTCAACTCGTCGCGTTTTATACTAAATTTTCATCAGGCTATGCGTACGAACCACAATTAGTGGCAAAGAATTTGAAACGTGAAGAAGTGTCCAAAGTAGCAGAACGACTGGAATACTTGCCTGGAATTGATGTCATAATGGATTGGGAACGACACTATCCGTATGGCGATGAGTTGTTTCGAACGATTTTAGGTGGCATCTCGAATGAAAAAGAAGGGATTCCGCAAGAAAGAGAATCTTTTTACAGGGCTCGAAGTTATGCGCGAAATGACCGAGTTGGAAAAAGTTATCTTGAACTGCAATACGAAGATTACTTAAATCCGAGAAAAGCGAAGCTTGAATATATATCCAATAAAGATGGAGAAACGATTTCGCAAGAGCTCGTCGACGATGGAAGAAGGGGCTATGACTTACGTTTATCCATCGATATGGAATTGCAAAAAAGAGTTGATGAGATTGTCAAAAAACGCCTCCTTGAAGCGAAAAGACATCCAGGAAACTATTTACTTGACAGAGCGTTTGTCGTCATCATGGATCCTTACAATGGGGATGTTCTTTCCATGGTCGGAAAAATGTACTCAGAAGGAAAAGTTTTGAACTTTGACTATGGAGCGTTTGCGACCCAATATGAAATGGGATCTACAGTCAAGGGAGCAACGGTTCTTGCAGGCTATCAATTTGGAATCTCTCATGGTTATTACGTTTACGATACACCTGTTAGATTGAAGGGTACGAAACCAAAAGGATCTTATAGACCTCTAGGTTCAGTCAATGATATAACGGCTCTGCAAAAGAGTTCAAACGTCTATATGTTCCATATTGCGATGAAAATAGCTGGGATGAACTACTATCCAGGGATGTCGTTTCCTGCAACGCTAGAGGATTTTATGACGATTCGAAATTATTTTGCCCAATTCGGACTTGGGGTTCCTACAGGGATAGATTTACCGGTAGAATCAAAAGGACAGCAAACAACGCCAACTAATATGGGGAAACTGTTAGACTTAGTGATCGGACAGTACGATACGTATACACCGCTGCAATTGGCTCAATACATGTCAACGATTGCGAACGGTGGTTATCGCATCCAGCCCCGTCTTGTCACGTCGATTCACGAGCCTTCAGGCGATGGTGAAATTGGACCGGTTGCACAAGAACGTCAAACAACGATATTAAATCGAATCAATAATACACCGGAAGACATAAAACGTGTTCAACAAGGCTTTAAGCTCGTAACAGGTCCGGGTGGAACTGCAAATGGTGCGTTCAATCACGATGTCGCGGGCAAAACCGGAACGGCTGAATCCGGTTATTATGGAGCAAATCGAAGTTATTGGGGCCGAGATGTGTACAATTTAACGTTTGCTGGTTACTATCCTTCGAATAACCCTGAAATCGCTTTTAGTGTTGTAGTCCCATGGACCCGCACGAGTCGAGGAGAAAACATCAATACAGCCATTGCCAACGATATTGTCAATGCCTACGTTGATTTACAAAAAGAATACGATGCAAAAGGAACAGCCCCGAAAAAAGATACAATAGCTGAACAATAAAAAGCGATCTCGACACGAGGTCGCTTTTTTTCTCCAACTATTCATGGATAGTTTTTAGCAAATCGTACACGATATGAATGAAAAGGAGTTGAGATGATGGCAAAACGAACGAAAAAAAATGATCCAGAGCAAAAGAATAAAAAAGGCTATGATTCAAGTAAAATTGATTCAGAATTTAGCCATGAATTTGGCAGTCACGAAGCGAATGAAAAGCATAAAGAACACGCGAAAAAAGAAAAAGCTCCGAAAAATGATGGACAATGGAAGGGGATGCATTAAAACTTTAGGGGGAAATACTCCAAAAAAGACCGAAAGAATGCCGTGAAATCAACATTCTTTCGGTCTGTCTATTAAGATTTCGGAGTGTAAATACTAAACCGAAAACTTGAAAAAGAGACTCGATTAAATGGTACATTTTACAAAGAGTTCGATTTTTAAAAGGAATTTGAATACAACATGTCGAAATAAATAAAAATTAATCACATCCACTATCCAGTGGGAGATGAAAAAAACCCCACTGAATGCAATTTCACTTTATTATAGTAGAATAGTTGTAGGGGGGACACGTAAGCGTACACATCTTTAAAAGAATACAAGAAAAATCATGATTAAATTGTAGAATTTAACAAAATTCGATTGATATAGTTGTAGATAGAGCACAACTCGAATACAATAGAAATAAGGGGATGTATTTTTGAGCTTTTTGTAAAAGGGGGGGTTCTTTTGTCGAACCATGTACGCGATAAACAGAAATTTGATACGGTTGAATTGTATTCTGTACTATCTTCGAATGGGCGCTTGCGGTACATCTCTTCAAATTGCTTAGATTGTTTAGGATATGCACAAGAGGAGTTAATCGGAAGAGATGTTCGCGAATACATACATAAGGATGATATTTATCTATTAGAATCGTTTTTTTACAATGATCATCATTTATCTCCTTGCTCTTTTCGCTTCCGTCATAAAAAAGGTGTATACATATGGATGGAGGCAACGGTTGATTTTATCCATAATCGCTTAAAAGAAAATGAGCGAGAAGTTGTAATTAAACTAAAAATGTTAGATTCCTATATATCCTCTCAACCAACGAAAGGGAAAAATCCAACTATACAAGATACATCAATCTCCGATCTGAAAGTCCTTGAAGATGCATATATCCTGATAGAAAAATTGCCTAGCCCGCTGTTTATTTCGGTTGATGGAGTGATTCAATATGTCAATACATCTTTATTAGGGCTACTAGGTGCTCACTCAAAGGAAGAAGTTGTTGGGAAGTCCATTTATGACCTTATTCTCGCTCCATACCATGAAGTTGTACGGAAGCGCATTCAACTGCTCCATCAAGATAAACAAGTAGGGATGATTGAACAAGTGTGGCGAAGAACGGATGGAAGATTCATAGATGTCGAGTGTCGTCCTTCGTTAATTGAGTATAAAGGTAAGAAAGCTGAACTCGTCGCTATCCATGACGTTTCATCGCGAAAGAGGGTTCAAAATAAACTGCAAAAAAGCAGAGAGAGATATCAACGACTTATTCAAAACTCCATTGATACGATTGCAGTTATTCATAAAGATAAATGGGTATTTATGAATGAATCAGGACTCAAATTATTTGGCGTCGGTGATTATTCAGCAATCATTGGCAAGAATATCTATTCTTTTCTTGAGCGAGAGCATCATGTGCATATGAGAAAAGCACTTGCTGAAATTATTGAAGGAAAAAAGGATACGGTCTTAATGAATCAAAGCTGGAATCGTCATGCAGAAAAAGGAGCAGTTTTTACAGAAATCGTTTGTTTACCGACAACTTATTTTGGAGAACCAGCAGTACAAGTGATTATACGTGATTTAACGGAACGTAAGCATACGGAAGAATTGATGCTGCAATCAGAAAAATTAACGATAGCTGGACAACTTGCTGCAGGAATCGCTCATGAAATTCGAAATCCATTAACCGCTATTAAAGGTTTTTTACAATTAATGCAAGCTGAAAAAGACGAAAATGACCAATATTTTGATATTATTTTTTCTGAGTTAAATCGTATTGAGCTGATTTTAAGTGAGCTTTTATTACTGGCGAAGCCGCAACAAGCGATCATGAAAAAAGTAAATATGAATCATGTTTTAACGGAAGTGATGACATTATTAGAAACAGAAGCCAATTTAAATAACGTAATGATTGAGAAATCACTTTGTGAAGATTGTGGTGACATTTATTGTGATCCAAATCAACTCAAGCAAGTATTTATTAACTTAATTAAAAATTCAATTGAAGCAATGCCAAATGGAGGGAGTGTCTCCATTATCACATATACAGAACATGATCAATTTGTCATTCATGTAAAGGATACAGGTACGGGAATTCCCGAAGACATTTTACAAAAGATTGGTCAACCTTTTGTCACAACAAAAGAAAGTGGAAATGGTTTAGGACTTATGATGACGTTTAAAATGGTGGAAAACCATCATGGTACAATAAACGTTCGCAGTAAAGAGGGAGAAGGAACGACCTTTACAATTAAACTTCCTTATTCTTAAAGCGTATACTATAGAAAGCCGTTCAGTTGATTTTCACCATGCACTCATACCTATTATACACATCCGCTTAATCCCACTCTTTACGAGCAGAAGTCCCCCACCTCTTATGATTTTGAAAAAATGCAAATAAGATGGGTGGGGGAAAAGGTTCGATCAACTTCATTAAAACGTCTACGTTGTTAAATAACGTTCCATTCGACGAAAAGCTTCTTCTAATTGCTCCATCGAGTATGCATACGATATACGAATAAACCCTTCCCCGTATGGAGAAAAAGCACTTCCCGGAACAACTGCTACCCCTGCCCCTTGAACAAGCTCAAGAGCAAAGTCGAAAGACGATTGCTGTCTCGAGGTTGGAATGGATGGGAATAAGTAAAAGGACCCATCGGGTTTCACGACGTCAAACCCTAATTGACAAAGGCGCATATAAGCATATTCCAACCTTTGTTCATATTCAGCTTTCATCATGATGGAATCATTCATTCCGACCGTTAACGCTTCATATGCGGCTTTTTGTGAAATAGAAGATGCACAAGATACATTATATTGATGTACTTTTAAAATGTGTTTTGTGATTTCTTTTGGAGCAAATAAAAAGCCAATTCTCCATCCCGTCATACTGTGGGACTTCGATAGCCCATTAATGACAATCGTTTGCTCTCGTAAAAAGGAGGCAATGGAAACATGTTTTTGCGAAAACAAAAGCTCACTATAAATTTCATCTGAAAGGATGAAGATGTCTTTTCCTCTCACAAGCTCTGCAATGTCTTTTAACTCTGTTTCTGTTAGCGATACGCCAGTAGGGTTAGACGGATACGGTAAGACAATACATTTTGTTTGTTCAGTTATATGTTTTTCAATTAGATCTGCCGTCAATTTAAATTCGTTTTGAGTCGTGTCAATATGTACGGGAGTGGCTCCACATAATCGAATGATTGGCTCGTAGCCAGGGTAAACTGGGCCGGGGAGAAGAACGTCATCGCCTGGTTCTATGATTGTTCTTAGTACAATATCAATTGCTTGACTAGCTCCATTTGTTACGATCACCTCTTCTTTTGCGTCATACGTCAATGAATATTTCTTCTCGACAAATTGACAAGCTGCCTCACGTAATTCAAAGAAGCCTGCATTGTGCGTGTAGGATGTGAAATTATCATCAATGGCTTTTTTCGCTGCTTCCTTTACATGAGAAGGTGTTGGGAAATCCGGCTGACCAATTGTTAATGAAATGACATTGTCATATTGCTGAATAAGATTAAAAAATTTACGGATTCCTGAAATTGACAAATCTTTTACACGTTGGTTAATGAGATGTTCCATTTCGCTATCACCTTCCATCATAAATTTTTCATTGCTCCTATTTTATCATTCTTTTCCCGTCAATGCCGATATTTTCTTATGAAATAGCCATATTAAAGGAAGACAGCAATTTAGAAAGAAAGGGTCGAGCCGGATGATTCGAACGTTAGCCATACTTGATAATGGTTCGATACAATATGATGACAATTTAACAGATTTGAAGAGGAACAACGTTTTATGGTATTGGGTAGATTTTCAAAACCCAACTGTCGAAGAAACGAAAGTACTCGGTCGCTTTTTTCAATTTCATCCACTGTCCATTGAAGACTGTTTAGAGTTTGTACAAAGACCGAAGTTAGACTTTTATGATACATATATGTTTACTGTTTTACATGCGATCCATCAAAAATCGTTACAAGCAGAAGAAGTAGACATGTTTGTAAGTACGAAATATATTGTGACCTTTCATAAAAAAGGAATACGCGACATCAATAATATTTGGCATCTTGTCAAAAAAGATGAACGTCTCAGACAAGGCCCCATTCAAATTATGCATAAAATTACAGATAAAATTGTCGATGATTATTTTCCACCCGTTTATCGATTAGAAGATTTACTTAATGAGATTGAAGAGAATACGAAAGATCAATCGATTGATGACTTAATGAAGCAGTTATTCGAAATTCGCTCGGATTTGAACAAATTAAGAAGGACGATTATTCCGATGAGAGATTTACTATACCGAATGATAACATCCGAAAGAGTGAATCAAATGAATGAGGAGCTTTACTTCCACGACATTTATGATCATTTGATAAAGCTCGTTGAGATGATTGAAGCGAATCGAGAATTAACGGCAGATATTCGTGACAGTTACCTTTCGTTTACATCCAATCGAATGAATACAATTATGATAACGCTAACGGTTATGTCCTCCATTTTTATGCCATTAACGTTCATTGTCGGGATTTACGGAATGAATTTTCGAAATATGCCCGAGCTACAAATGGAAAATGGATATTTTATTGTTTTAGGCATAATGGCCTTTATTGTGGTCGGAATGGTCTTTTTTTTCTATCGAATGGGTTGGTTTCGATTTAATAAAGGACCAAAATTATAAGAAAAGACCGACATAGCGAAAATATCACCTCCGAAAGTTATAGTAAAGATTACTCATGTGAGGTGAGAAGCATGGTGTATGATGAGACAGTTTTAACAGATGAAGAAAAACGTATCGTAAGTCGATTAAAGGATGAAATGTTACAAGCGTTGTCGGTTCAACATATGAGATTTTACAAGCAAGAGATTGAGCGATTAATTGAACAAGCCGAAAGAAGGAGTAAACGGATGGCGTCGTTACAAAACAGAATGGAGGCTATGTAAACACCTACTGTCGTAAGTAGGTGTTTTTTTCATGTAATCGAAAAAAATAAGAAAATTTACAGTAAGTTCATCGTAAACTTGTATAATAAATATAAAAAAACGGGGGAAGAGAGATGAAAAGAATAGCTGTTATTGGACAGTCTGGTCACATTCCAGCTGAAGTGTGTTCATTGGCTGAAGAGGTTGGAGCAGAAATCGGGAAACAAGGGGCCGTCCTGTTATCTGGTGGGGGAAGTGGTGTGATGGAAGCAGCTTCAAAAGGAGCGAAGGAAGCGGGAGGACTAGTCATTGGAATTTTAGCTGGAGACGAGACGAACGTCGCCAATGATTATATCGATATTCCCATTACAACTGGTTTGCATGTCGATTATCGAGGTTTAGTCTTAGTTCACTCAGCCGATGCGCTCATTATGATTCGCGGTGGAAATGGAACTTTAGGGGAATTATCAGCCGCCTATACGAATAAAAAGCCTGTCATCGTCATCGAAACGTCTGGAGGCTGGGCGACAAAGGTGAAAGAGGTCGCTTTTGAAGGTTGCTTTTTAGATGAACGGAAAACAGTTGAGCTTCAGTACGCTAACACGGCCAAAACAGCTGTACAAATGGCTTTTGCTGCAATTACCCAACCGTTAGATGAATGCCGGAATACGGGGGAGATAGGAGATTAAGCTACGTGATCATTTTAAAAGGACCGCTACGTGCAGTCCTTTCATTGAATGCTAAAATTTAGGCTTCTACATTTTCTTAATAATAACAAGAATAGGATCGAATTCGCTGTAAGTCAATTCCGTAATATACCCAACGATTTTGTCTTCTTCTCCAGCGCCAACCAGCTACAGATGTTCTGCCTACAAAGGTTGGATAAAACCAAAAGCTTCGTCCATTATTTAGACGAATATACGTGTAACGATATAAACATCCGCGAATTCCGCCAGGGTCTACCGCATAAAGTGAAGGACCTTGCGCTTCCTGCGGAGTAAACGCTGGTGGAGGTCCAGGTGGTGGACCACCTTGTTGACCTTGGCCTAGACCGTCTCCACTACTAGGTGGGCCAAACGGAGGTGTCTGCCCTCCACCAAAGGGAGGGAATGGGAGCCCGCCTTGACCAAACGGAAAAGGAAAAATTTGAAACTGTCGATTGTATGGATACATGTGCAATCTCCTTTCATCAAAATCCAGTTCACTAACACTGTATGATAAATATTTCGTTAGGTGTATGGCCGATGTAAAACGATGAAACGTATTCATGGAGAATTGTTCGTATGAGGACAAAAGAAGGGGTTGATCATAGTATAAAAAAAGCACCAGCTTAAGCTAGTGCTTTTTCAACGATTAATAGCCGAAATCCCAATTGATGTCTTCAACATATTGTACATGAAGAACGTTGTGTAATAAAAAAGGTTTTTCATTCATCGTGATAACGACCGAATGGTTTTCCTTGGTTTGTTTTAAGTTGTCATATACTTCACGGTCAACATTTTCAATGGCCGTTACTTCTTGATCTTGATGGAAAAACATTAAGGTACCCACTTCTTTTGACACCCTTCTATTAAAGATTATTTTTAACACCTTTAGAATTTTATCACGTTACATAAAAAAATCTAGGGGGAAAATTTAACCTTCAATAAATAGTCACAATACAAGTGGCCTGAACTTTGTTCGCTTGTAAATATTGTTTCTAAACAAAAAAACTAGGTAAAAGTTACCTAGCAAAAGGATTAACGTATCAATTTCTCAATTTGTTTCGTATGAATATCGATGCTGTACCATTCATGGGGAACGTCTTGATTTTCGTTTAAGGAGTATACGCGTAAAATGTATTTCCCCTTTTCCTTATGGTCGTATTGGACGACGGTATCTTCTTCATTGACTCTAAGGTAGGAAGATAATAAATTTTCTGCTTCACGAATCTGAAGTTCGTCATCCGTAAATGTTACTTCTCTTCTCGACTCCAATAAGAGTTCATCTGGCGATTGGTCTTTATCTGCATTTGTATGTTCAAGTCCTTTTGTTTCTTCTAGTGTATTTACATCTGCTTGATTTTGACATCCGATGAGCAGGCTAAAAGCGATAGGAACGAGCCAAGTTTTCAATTCAAGCACCCCCAACCGTATTTATCATTATCGTTTGATGGATAGAGGGGGAATATACGACTTACGCTACTGGTAATAAAAGGATAAAACAAAACCTCCCACAAGATGTGGGAGGTAAACTTACGTATGGAAAATGAAATTGACAAGAAATAAAAAGGCAATCACATACAATGGAATCGCAATTTCATTTCTGCGTTTCATAAATAGTTTAATGATTGGATACGCAATAAACCCGAAGGCCATTCCATCAACAATACTATATGTGAGTGGAATAAGTACAATAATTAAGAAGGCTGGAAAACTTTCCGTAAAATCTTTCAAATTAATATGCTGAATGCTTTGCACCATTAAAGCACCAATTAAAATTAAAATCGGTGCAATCGCACTATTTGGAATCAATTTAATAAATGGTAAGAAGAATAAGGAAACAAAAAATAATACTCCTGTCGTAACAGATGTTAATCCTGTTCTTCCTCCAGCCGCAATTCCAGCCGCGGTTTCGGCAGTCGCAACGGTTGGGCTCGTTCCAAATAGCCCACAAGTAGCAGCGGAAATTGCATTTGCTTGTAGTGCCGGGCGGTAACTTTCTTGTTGATGGATCATTTCTACATGACCGTTTATAAGCCCAATGTTCTCAAATACAATGACCATCGTTAACGAAAAAGTAGCCGTCCAAAAGACAATATCTCCTATGCGATCAAATGTAAAGGCAGCAAACACATTGGCGTATTCATCAAATGATAACGTTCCGCTAACATTCGTCCAATCGATTAAACCGAAAGCAGTTGCAATGGTAGCTCCAAATAACATACTAAAAAGAAAGTTTCCTGGTACACCGCGAGCAAATAAGACAACTGTAACGAGTAGTGTTACCATCGTTGAGATGACATGAGGATCCGTTAAATCCCCTAATGCAACAAATGTTTCTTCATTTGCTACGACAAGCCCACCTTTTTGTAAACCGATAAACGTAAGGAATATACCGATTCCAACTGTGATCGCATGTTTTAACGAGTCCGGTATCGCATTTGAAATAATGGCAGCAAGCTTTGTAAAGGCAATAATCATAAAAAGAATACCTGATATGAAAACAACGGCTAAACCTTCTTGCCAAGTGAGGCCCATAGATTGGCAAATGGTAAACGTAAATAAAGCATTAACCCCCATCCCAGGTACAATAATGATCGGTGTGTTAGACATAAATCCGACCAACAAACAACCAACAACAGAACTAAACACTGTTGCCAAAATGCCTGCCTCAATAGGGATGCCAGCGTCTGATAAAATAGATGCGTTTACAACAACGATGTACACAACGGTAAAGAATGCGACTAAACCGGCCAGCAGCTCTTTTCGTACATTTGTCCCGCGCTCAGTTAGTTTAAATAACTTATTCACTTTTCGTCCTTCCTTATAATGTAACCCTCGACCCAACCCGTTAAATCAGCAAACACTGATTCACATATAGCATTATAACAAGTCTGACGTCTTATTTCATTAAAAAAATGCAAAAATAGAACGGATGTTTTCATGTTTTTCTATGCCCCTCGTTCCATGTTGCTTAAGATTCGTAGTTATTTTCTCCTTACCATAGCATTTTCATTGATAGTAACAAAGAGGAAATGTTTAACATATGACAATGATTCCATCGGAAAGTCTGCCCAAACTATTAAAGGACTTATGAAATTGCCGATATATAAGTTGAGAATGGTTACGGAAGGAAGAAGATAATGGAACAAAGAGATATCTTGCTTGAGACAGGTACGAACGAGCTTGAGATTGTGGAGTTTACCGTCGGTGAAAATAAATTTGGAATCAATGTTATGAAAGTGAAAGAAATTATTCAACCCCTCCCGGTCACCCCCGTTCCACATGCCCATCGTTATGTGGAAGGTATTATTGAGCTTCGTGGTGAAGTTTTGCCGGTTGTGAACGTAGCTCGAGCACTTGATTTACATCCAAATGAAATTCAGGAAAAAGATAAACTGATTGTAACGGAATTTAATAAAATGAAGGTTGTGTTCCGTGTGCATTCGGTTACACAAATTCATCGTGTATCATGGACGCAAATTGAAAAACCGCAAGACATGTATCAAGGGATGGAGACACAAATTACCGGTGTTGTGAAATTAAATGGTGATATGATCTTACTCCTTGATTTTGAACGCATTGTCCTTGACATTCATCCTGAATCCGCTATTGGGAAGGATAAAATACGCAAACATACACAATGTGACAGATCTAGTAAGAAAATTATCGTTGCGGAAGATTCGCCGCTCCTTCGTCAATTAATAGAGGAAACATTAACAGAAGCTGGCTACACGAATATTGACTTTTATGAGAACGGAAAAGATGTTGTTACGTATTTAGAATTATTGAAAGAAGAAGGAAAAGATCTTTACGAAACGGTAGATTTACTCATTACTGACATTGAAATGCCACAAATGGATGGGTTGCACTTAACGAAAAGAATAAAAGAAACACCAGAATGGGAAGCACTCCCAATTATCATTTTCTCCTCTTTAATAACGGAAGATTTACGCCATAAAGGTCAAAAAGTTGGTGTTGATGCCCAAATAAGCAAACCGGAAATTCATCTCCTTGTTCAAAAAATGGACGAACTATTAGAGGATAAATAGGAAGTAATGACACCCCTATATCTAAAAATAAAGACCGAAAGAATGTAGATTTTACAGCATTCTTTCGGTCTTAGTTTTGGCATATAACCTTTATATGTTAAAAATAGCTTTCCCCTAAACGTTTAAAAACGGGTTTTTGGTGAGGTGTCCTTTTTTGATTCTTACCTCGATGCTCTGCATTCTCCTTTTTTATCCCTACATATTGTTGTAAGGTGACCTTCGCTTTTGATAACGGTAAATTTGTTTTTGGGTTTCGATATGAATTGTTTAAGGAACCTAAATGCGGGAGGTTTTGGAAGTCTTCTTTAGAAGGGGGCATGTGAAAATAATATTGTCCCGCAGAGACGAGTACATCAGACTGCTGTTGACTATATTTTGGGTTGTTTGAAAAGTGCAATCCTACTTTTTTCGCTCTACCTTCTGACAATAGTTTTTGTAAAGACTTTTTCTTTAAGAAATAAAGAGTTTTCGGATTAGGTGCTGTTTTGGCATGTCGATTTACGACATAAATGGCTCGCGCAATTTCATTTGTAAAGGTTACGTCTGTCATACTTCGGTAACTGTCATCCATAATAATTCTCCTTTGTTTAATATATGTAAAAAAAGTATCTTACCTAAATTATACTTTTATGAATAGAAAATGCAACCAATATTACTTGTTTTCAATGATAGGAAGTAAATATAAAGAACAGCAAATCAAAAAGAGGTCATCCATGATTTGATGAACCTCTTCTTCGTTTTTACGGTATTGAAATATTATGCATGAAGCTGTTTGTCATCTTCCATTTGTGATGAATCCTCTTTCTTTGGCAAAAATTTTGCGTAGAATAGGAAGATCCCTAATAGGATCACAGCCATCCCATAATAAATAAAGTCAACGCTTGGAACAAATTTCGGGAAAAGAACGGCGATAACGGCTAATGTTAACGACTGAGCGAACATCATTACAGGGTCAATCCAGCCGCTGACACGGCCCATAAATTTTGGATCAACAATTTTGGGCATCCAACCGCCAATGACGATATTAACAGGTCCAATACATATTCCGATCAAAGAAGAGAGTGTTAAGTAAAACCATACATTATCCGTAACACCTAGTAAGAGAATGAAAATGCTCGTCATCAAGATCGGGATGATAAACAAATAATAAGGTTTGCACTTTTTTGCAAGATATGCCGAAAATAAGCTGCCAACAAATAAGCCTGCTCCTAGGAATATAGCAAAAAGCGCGGCGAATGTTTCATATTGGAATGGCGCTAACTCAAACTTCATCGTAAACATTGGTAAAATGGCGAAGCTACCTTGGAAAAAACCGAAAACGAAAAAGCCGAAAATAATAAGTGACAAAAGCCGATTTTTCAATATATACTTCAGACCAACTTTAAAATCATTGAAAGTGGAATGAAAGTGGAAATTTTTAAACGTAGGCAGTCCATTCGGTAATCGAACAGCCCTTGGGATTTTACATGCACGAATAAAAAGGGCCGATACGATAAAACTCACACAATCCACGACTATTGCTCCGTGTATGCCAATCCATTTATACGTAAGTGCCCCAAGTCCGACACCAAAAACCATAAAAAGACTAAATAAAATTTGATTTAATCCTGCGGCTGTTGCATATTGATCCTTCCGCAAAATTCCTTGAACTAAACTTGATTCAGCTGGGAAGAAAAATTTTGTGACAGCGCTACGTAAAAATAATATTAGAAATATGAGTGGAAGTGATTCGGTAAAAAGAGTAAAAAATAATAAAATGGTTAAGCATGCACGAATCCAATCACACCATTCCGCCACCTTTTTTCGATCAAGTCTATCTGCGACAACGCCGACAATAAAAAAGACAAAAATCGTTGGTAACGAATACATCAGCTCGGCAAGCGTAGCGTAATAAGGTTGATCGCTGAAATGATCTAATAAATAGAAGGCAAATGCCATATTTCCGATGGTAGAACCCATTTGCGACATGAATGCAGCTAAAAATAGTTTGACAAAATTACGATTGTTGAAGATATCCATGCTTCCGCTCCTATCGTAATGTATGCTTGTTTAAACGTCTGTCTTTCGATTCTTCTTAACTATATCATAACTAGTCGAACTGCTAAAGATGAATTGAAACTTCCGTCCCATTCGGAACGAGGGAGGCTAATTCTAAAACGTCTTCGTTATACATTCGAATACATCCTTTGGATACTGCTTGCCCGATGGAAGCAGGATTGTTCGTGCCATGGATTCCGTAGTGTAATTTTGATAAGCTCAACCACATTGCACCAAATGGTCCTCCTGGGTTTGGCTCTCGATTGACAATGACAAAAGAACCGATTGGCGTTTCCGATAAAATGGCTCCTACTGCAATCGGAAATGTCTTATAGAGGGAGTTGTTTTTGTATAATCTTAGCCTTCTTTCCTGAATGGAGACATCGATCTTGTATGGGATCGTTTGCGGATCTGGCAAATTTGGAATGATAATCGGTTGACCGGGATAAATCACATTTGGATTGATGAGTTGATTTGCTTGAATTAAGGACAAAAGGGGAATTCTGTAGTTAAGGGCAATTTCTGATAAAGTTTCTCCACTATTTACGAGATGAATCATTCGTTTACCACCTTTCATAACGGACATTTTTTATGAACAATCGTATGCTATAATAAACTATATTCTTTTAGTTAGGGTGTTGAGACGTTGAAAAATAAATATGGAATTATTGATATCGGCTCGAACACTATGCGTTTAGTGATCTATGTTCAAGATAAAAGCGGCCGATTAAAAGAAATCGAAAATGTAAAAGCAGTTGCTCGCTTGCGAAATTACTTAGCGAATAATGGAGAGTTAAGTGATGAAGGAATTCATGTTCTTGTGAATACATTAAAAGCGTTTCAAGAAGTGACTCGCTTTCATAATTTAACGAATATTCGCTCTGTTGCGACAGCTACGATTCGACAAGCGAACAATCAAAACAAAATTTTGACGGAAGTTGCGACAAATACCGATTTTAGGGTACGTGTTTTATCTGAGTATGAAGAAGCGTACTACGGTTTTTTAGCCGTTGTGAATTCCACTTCCTTTCAAGAAGGGATTACCATTGATATTGGGGGAGGAAGTAGTGAAGTTACGTATTTCAAAAATCGGCGCTTACAAGAATTTCATAGTTTCCCGTTTGGTGCTTTATCCTTGAAAAAACAGTTTGTAAAAGGAAATATGCCAACACGTTTAGAACTTAAAGCAGTAAAAGAGTTTTTACAAAAAGAAATGTCTAAACTACCATGGTTAAAAGGGAAAAAGCTTCCGATTATTGCCATCGGTGGCAGCGCCCGAAATGTCGTGCAAATAGACCAAGCATTAAAAAAATATCCGCTCGCAAAATTACACCAATATGAATTAAATAAAGAAGATATTATGGATGTGAAAAACTATTTAACCTCGCTTCCATTTGAAAAATTACAGCGTGTGGAAGGATTATCAAAAGATAGAGCGGACATTATTATTCCAACGACAGAAGTGTTTCTTGAATTATGTAACGTTGTAGAAACATCTTCGTTCCTCTTAAGTCGAAAGGGCTTGCGTGATGGCGTGCTTTACGAAGAAATTTTGCAGCAATTTGGATTAACAGCTTTTCCGAATGTCATTGAAGAAAGCTTCCAAGAATTAGCTGTAGAATATGAAATCGACATTCCCTTTACGTGTCAAGTAACGAATCTTCTCATGCTGCTAGCTAAACAATTAATGGAAGCTAACGTTGTACAATTAACGAAAACAGATCTTCAAATATTACGCAATGGTTCCTTCGTTTATAATTTAGGTCACTATGTCGATTCTGAATCAAGTAGTCAACATACGTTTTATTTGCTTTCAAACCGAACGATTGACGGGTTACGCCATAAAGAACAGCTCGCACTTGCCTTAATCGCTTCCTTTAAAAACCATTCAGCGTTCAAACAATATATTGAGCCGTTTATGGATTGGTTTTCGAAAGAAGAGCAAAGAAAATTACGATTAATGGGTGCTTTAATCAAGTTTACTTACAGTTTAAATGCAACGAAACGAAATATTGTACAAGATTTATTCGTTGCACATAAAGATAATGAAACGGTTGGAATCAATGTGTATTGTAACCAAAATTGGCAACCGGAAAAATACGAAGCTGAAAAACAAAAGAAGCATTTAGAAAAAACACTCAAACAAAAAATCGAACTGAATTTCAAATCGATCGAAGAGAAAGTAGTTGAATTTGTGAAATAAAAATATATTAAAATAAAGCATTCCTCTACTTTTTAAATAGTAGATATACAGCCATTTTGGTATAATTTGATAGAAAGGGATTTTACGTTAAATTTATACAAATTTAACATGAAATTTACAAATGAATGAAATGTAAATGTTAAGATGGAAATTGAACGAATTGATGCCAATTTTGGATGAAGGGTGAATGCGATGACGATGACAAAAAAGAAGAAGAAAACAAAATTAAGAAATCCAATGTATTACAACAATCGCGAATTAAGCTGGCTGGCATTCAATGAACGGGTTTTAGAAGAGTCAGAAGATAAGCGAAACCCGCTTTTAGAACGAATGAAATTTTTAGCGATTTTCAGCTCAAACCTTGATGAATTCTTTATGGTACGAGTAGCGGGATTGAAAGATCAAGTGAAAGCGGGTTTTAACAAGCCTGAAAATAAAGCAGGACTTACTCCGAAAGAACAACTTTCCAAAATCGCGTATAAAAATCATCAACTTGTAGAACGTCAATATAACATTTATAAAAAATCGATACTACCTAAGCTGAAGGAAGAGAACGTAACATTTACAACGATAGATGACTTACATAAGGAACAATTGGACAAGTTGGAACGCTATTTTGATGAACATATTTTCCCTGTATTAACGCCGATGGCTGTCGATGCTTACCGTCCTTTTCCGATGCTGTTAAACAAAAGCTTAAATTTAGCGATTTTGTTAGAAGATGAATATGAATCAGGGGATGATCGATTTAAAACGGCTATTGTACAAGTCCCGTCTGTTTTAAATCGGTTTATTGAATTAGAAGGGGATGAAACGAGTCGAACGTTTATGATGTTAGAGGACGTCATCAGCCATTTTATTTCAAAGTTATTCTTAGGATACAAAGTTGTTTCCGTTACGCAATTTCGAATTACGAGAAATGCAGATTTGACCATTCATGAAGAAGGTGCCCGGGATTTATTAAAAGAAATCGAAAAAGAATTGAAAAAGCGTAAGTGGGGAGCGGCCGTTCGTTTAGAAGTAAAAAAGTACGGAAGCGATCGACGAATTTTAAATTATTTGCTTCATGAGTTAGAAATTCATGAAAAAGATGTATACGAAATTGATGGTCCATTAGATTTAACTTTCTTATTTGGCTTTTACAAAAAGCTGGAACGAACACATGAACATTTAGTATATGAAACGTTGATTCCCCAACCACCAAAGGATATAGGTTCCTCAGATGATCTATTTGAAATCGCTTCCGATCGGGATATTTTGCTTCACCATCCTTATGAATCGTTTGAACCGGTCGTTGATTTTGTCTCAGATGCGGCGTATGATCCGGATGTACTGGCCATTAAACAAACTCTTTATCGTGTGAGTGGGGATTCACCAATCATTGAAGCATTAAAACGTGCTGCGGAAAACGGAAAACAAGTAACCGTATTAGTTGAATTAAAAGCACGCTTTGATGAGGAAAATAATGTCCAGTGGGCGAAGGAGTTAGAAAAAGCAGGCTGCCATGTCATTTATGGAATGACGTATTTAAAAACGCATAGTAAAATTACACTCGTCGTTCGCAGACGGAATGGTCGGATTGATCGATTTGTTCATCTCGGTACTGGAAACTATAATGATCAAACGGCAAAATTGTATACCGATATGGGGTTAATTACTTCTAAGCGTAAGTTTGGCATTGATGCAACAAACTTTTTTAATTATTTAAGTGGCTTTACAGAAAAGCCGACTTTCCATCATCTTTCTGTTGCCCCTTTTGATATTCGCAGCGAGTTTATCAAGTTAATTGAAAAAGAGATCGAGTTTCATAAACAGTATGGGAATGGTCGGATCATCGCAAAGATGAATTCGTTAACGGATAAACCGATCATTATGAAGCTATATGAAGCATCGTGTGCAGGTGTGAAAATTGATTTAATTGTTCGGGGGATTTGCTGTCTTCGCCCTGGTATAAAAGACGTAAGTGAAAATATTACCGTTAGAAGCATTGTCGGTCGTTTCCTGGAGCATACGCGTATTTACTTTTTCCATCATAATGGGGAAGAAAAAATTTACTTATCATCAGCCGATTTAATGACACGAAATATGGAAAAACGTGTAGAAATCATGTTCCCAATCTATGAAGGGGAATTAAAGAAACGATTAAATAAAACACTTGCGGCTCTACTAGCCGATAACGTAAAGGCGCGCGAACAAGATGAATTCGGTCAGTATCACTATGTAACGCGACAGCCTGATGAACCTGAATTTGATGCTCAGCTTGTTTTATTTAATATGGCCTATCGCGTGTTAGAGGATGAAGAGTAATAAAAAGACTATTTGCGGTATTCCGTAAATAGTCTTTTATTGTTTCAAAAAAGTCTATAAAGCGTTAAAGTACAATGGACGGAGTTGTTCATGCCTAGCTCCAGCGCCTGCCCCTCGAGGTCAAATTACGTTCATCCAATAAAGGAAGAAAGTACCTTTTCGTCGTAAGAATATTTTTGCCTGTGACTAGCATGGTGCTTGCGGTTTTCTTATAAGTTTTCCGTTTCTTCATTGGATATAAGCGTGAATACTGTAATCTCAGGAACTGACAAAAAGCGAAACGGGAGCCGTGTTGTTCCGAGTCCTCTGTTCACGTATAACGTTGTCGAGCCAACTTCATAAAAGCCTTCATGATAATCATTAGAAAAGGGGGGAGTGTATAAAGGACCGATAAAAGGTAGTTTAATTTGCCCGCCATGAGAGTGGCCTGATAATTGGAGGTGAACAGGATAATGTTTTGTCCGGTTTGCTGCATCAGGCTCATGGGCTAGTAAAATGGTATACGTATTTTCAGCCATCTTATGAAACGTCTTATCCCAATCTGGTTTGCCAAGCATTAAATCATCGAGACCTGCCATGTAGATGAAGCTTCCATCTTCAAGTTGAATCTTTTTCGATTTGTTTTGTAGCAATTCGAAGTTTGAGCGCTCCATAATATTTTTATAAATATCCGTTCCATAGCCTCCGTGATCGTGATTGCCGTATATCGCATATTTTCCTAGTGGTGCAGATAAGTCTTGTAAGACGGGAACAATATCATTTAAACGATTGTACCTATTCGGTTCATCAATTAAATCCCCAGTGAAGACAATGACATCGGGATTGAACGAATTGATCGTATTAACGACTCGCTCTAATTGTTCAATTTTAAAGTAATCACTTAAATGGGTATCACTAAATTGAACGATCGTTTTCTGATGGAATGATTTCGGTATGAAACGGTGTTTAATTTGTTTTTTTGTTACGCTGAGCCGCTTCGGTTCAATAAACCGTATATAACTGTATCCTCCGAATGATATACCAACTCCAGCTAAAAGTGCTGCGCTCAGCCGTTTTAAAAATTGACGGCGAGATAATGTACCTTTCATAAATAAATCAACCATTCTATTAAATTCGTTGTTCTCCTATTATAGCACGTTTCCATTCTGCAAATTATTTTAAAAAAGAAGTGAGAAAATACTGAAAAATATGTTAAAATATGAATGAGTATTCATTCAATTGTTATTGGTAGTGTCAAATGTTCTATAAAAACTCAATTAAGGGGGATGGAGAAATGAAAGGGAAAGTGATTATCGTTACTGGTGGATCAAGCGGGATGGGAAAAGCGATGGCCGCGCGGTTTGCCAATGATGGAAACTATGTCGTCATAACGGGAAGAAATGAAGAAAGGTTAATGGAGGCAAAAGAAGAAATTGAAACGTTTGCAGGGCAAGTGCTTCCATTTCAAATGGATGTAAGAGAGCCTGAGATGGCAAATCAAATGGTGAAAGCAACAAACGAAAAATTCGGAAAGATTGATGCACTCATTAACAATGCAGCAGGAAACTTTATTTGTCCTGCGGAAAAATTATCTGCAAATGGTTGGAATGCAGTAATTGACATCGTCCTCAATGGTACTTTTTACTGCAGTTCTGCTGTTGGGAACGATTGGATTTCAAAAGGTGAAAAAGGACAGATTATAAATATGGTCGCTACATACGCATGGAACGCAGGAGCAGGTGTTATTCATTCGGCTGCGGCTAAAGCAGGCGTTCTTTCTCTAACACGAACATTAGCTGTTGAATGGGGGAGAAAATATGGCATTCGCTCTAATGCCATTGCACCAGGACCAATTGAACGAACAGGGGGAGCCGAAAAGCTATTTCTTTCAGAGGAAGCGGCAAAACGCACGTTAAATAGTGTTCCGTTACAACGTCTTGGTACCCCTGAGGAAATTGCAGGAGTTGCTGCATTTTTACTTTCAGATGAAGCTGCTTATATAAATGGAGAATGTATTACAATGGATGGCGGCCAATGGTTAAATCAATTCCCATTTTAACGAAAAATTATATAAATACCTGAATTATTCACAGCTAAAAAGTGATAATGAAAATCCAGTACCCTAATTTGGCTTAATCGCCTTCTCGACATAAATTATAGCCAGCTAACCAAAATGACTTCATTCCCAATGGTTATTTCCTGTATTTGGGCATACTTCCCCCTTGACTGAAAAAATCGACTTTTTTCAGTTGGGAACAGCATTCTTTCGGTCATTCTAATTGAAGCTTTTGAATTCGATTTAGTACGTCCCAAAAGAATTGTTGGTACACAAAAC
>NZ_JAKZKS010000010.1 GCF_022808615.1 Bacillus sp. FJAT-47783 | reverse complement strand
ATCGCTGGGTAGCTATGTGCGGAAGGGATAAGTGCTGAAAGCATCTAAGCATGAAGCCCCCCTCAAGATGAGATTTCCCATCACGTTATGTGAGTAAGATCCCTGAAAGATGATCAGGTTGATAGGTTCGAGGTGGAAGTGTGGTGACACATGGAGCTGACGGATACTAATCGATCGAGGACTTAACCTAAATGTACGAATAGATTTCAGTGAAGCACGTTATCTAGTTTTGAAGGAATAAAGTTTCTTCATTTCACTAACTGTTTGGTGACGATAGCGAAGAGGTCACACCCGTTCCCATACCGAACACGGAAGTTAAGCTCTTCAGCGCCGATGGTAGTTGGGAGTATTCCCTGTGAGAGTAGGACGTTGCCAAGCAAATGCCCCGAATGGGGCAATTGTTTTGTTGAAATTCACAAAAATTGGCCCGTTGGTCAAGTGGTTAAGACACCGCCCTTTCACGGCGGTAACACGGGTTCGAATCCCGTACGGGTCACCAAATGGAGGATTAGCTCAGCTGGGAGAGCACTTGCCTTACAAGCAAGGGGTCGGCGGTTCGATCCCGTCATCCTCCACCATAATAAGTATATACAGTGCACAATGATTTGAAATGCGGAAGTAGTTCAGTGGTAGAACACCACCTTGCCAAGGTGGGGGTCGCGGGTTCGAATCCCGTCTTCCGCTCCACGATGCCTGCCGGGGTGGTGGAATTGGCAGACACACAGGACTTAAAATCCTGCGGTAGGTGACTACCGTGCCGGTTCAAGTCCGGCCCTCGGCACCATTTATATGCGCCCGTAGCTCAATTGGATAGAGCGTTTGACTACGGATCAAAAGGTTAGGGGTTCGACTCCTCTCGGGCGCGCCATAATTTGATTACTATGGGGCCTTAGCTCAGCTGGGAGAGCGCCTGCTTTGCACGCAGGAGGTCAGCGGTTCGATCCCGCTAGGCTCCACCATAAAGTTGAAAGTTGTTTGGCGGCGTAGCTCAGCTGGCTAGAGCGTACGGTTCATACCCGTGAGGTCGGGGGTTCGATCCCCTCCGCCGCCACCAATCAAGTACTTTTACTTTAGCTGTTGAGTATTTAGAATATATGGAGGAATACCCAAGTCTGGCTGAAGGGATCGGTCTTGAAAACCGACAGGGGTGTCAAAGCCCGCGGGGGTTCGAATCCCTCTTCCTCCGCCATATATCACATTATTAAATGATTGTCACAGGATGGAGCACAGACGAATAAGCTTCACTGAGAGACATCAGCGTACCACTCGAGCTACTACTTGAATAAGCTACCTGAGAGTGGGATGGTCAAAGCCTAACGTTGAGCATAGCAAAAACTGAATGATTTAATTTATCGTCGCGGGGTGGAGCAGTCTGGTAGCTCGTCGGGCTCATAACCCGAAGGTCACAGGTTCAAATCCTGTCCCCGCAACCAAATTAATTTTTCGATACGAGGAATATAAAATACTTTAATATAAAAAAGGTCCCGTGGTGTAGCGGTTAACATGCCTGCCTGTCACGCAGGAGATCGCGGGTTCGATTCCCGTCGGGACCGCCATCTTAAAATAATATATGATTATATTTGGCTCAGTAGCTCAGTCGGTAGAGCACGTTCGAGTAAGCATCGAAGGGATGCTACAGCGCACCAATCGAGCCACAGCTTGAATAAGCAATCTGAGATTGGGGCGAAGGTTTTTAGACATATATTATATTTGTGGTGTGAAATTTATATTTGGCTCGGTAGCTCAGTCGGTAGAGCACGTTCGAGTAAGCATCGAAGGGATGCTACAGCGCACCAATCGAGCTACAGCTTGAATAAGCAATCTGAGATTGGGGCGAAGGTTTTTAGACATATATTATATTTGTGGTGTGAAATTTATATTTGGCTCGGTAGCTCAGTCGGTAGAGCAAAGGACTGAAAATCCTTGTGTCGGCGGTTCGATTCCGTCCCGAGCCACCATTTTAATTGAATGATTTTTAAAGTGGAGGGGTAGCGAAGTGGCTAAACGCGGCGGACTGTAAATCCGCTCCCTCAGGGTTCGGCGGTTCGAATCCGTCCCCCTCCACCATCATAGGGGCATAGTTTAACGGTAGAACAGAGGTCTCCAAAACCTCCGGTGTGGGTTCGATTCCTACTGCCCCTGCCATAAAAATAAATAATGGCGGTTGTGGCGAAGTGGTTAACGCACCAGATTGTGGCTCTGGCATTCGTGGGTTCGATTCCCATCAATCGCCCCATTAATTGAAATTAATAATAGTTGTGTTACAATAAATAGGTACGCAGAAAAATATATAATTAAGTATGAAGTGTAATAACTCCTCATTTAAGAATATAGGATATGTCGGATGATTTACCTGTTCTAGAAGCTAATTCTTAGAAGTTATTTCTTTCAAACACGAAAATCATCCTGCGGTGTTTATTCACGAAGTTTAATCATGATGATTTATCAATGGGCTATAGCCAAGCGGTAAGGCAACGGACTTTGACTCCGTCATGCGTTGGTTCGAATCCAGCTAGCCCAGCCAATGGCGGCATAGCCAAGTGGTAAGGCAGAGGTCTGCAAAACCTTTATCACCGGTTCGAATCCGGTTGCCGCCTCCAAAATTTTATATGCGGGTGTAGTTTAGTGGTAAAACCTCAGCCTTCCAAGCTGATGTCGTGGGTTCGATTCCCATCACCCGCTCCAAAGAAAAATAAACGGGCCTATAGCTCAGCTGGTTAGAGCGCACGCCTGATAAGCGTGAGGTCGGTGGTTCGAGTCCACTTAGGCCCATCTAAAAACATCCTACAAAAAAGCTCAGCAGATAGAATGTCTGCTGAGCTTTTAATATGCTCTTTAAATGGATAAAAACCTTAAGTTATGGAATAAATGCTTTACACTTTCAACCATCTAATTCTTTACTTATCTAATGTAGTAGCTTGATAACTTTGTAAAATCAAGGCTTTTTCCGTTGACCTTTAAGAATAAAGCGCATACAATAATAATTAGTTATTAGTTTTTTTAGAAAATTTAATTAGTGTAGGAGTAATGGCATGTACAACAGCTTAGATAAAAGAATTGGCCGCAATGCGATGTTACTTGCTTTTTCCGAAGAAGAGGAAGAGCGAGATTTAACGAAGCAATTAGAAAATAAAGGATGGCGCTTTTGTAAGGGAAAAGTTGGTTCGATGGAGATGCAAAAGATTGTTGCTGCTATTGAAACAACAGCGAAACGACAAGGGCTTGTCCAAGAAGATGTTTATCGTGAAATGCATGCGCTTTACCATGCCATTATTGAAGCTTTACATGGTGTAACGAGAGGCCAAGTTGAACTTGGTGATATGTTACGGACTGTCGGCTTACGCTTTGCTGTTGTCAAAGGGAGACCATATGATAGACAAGAGGAAGGCGAATGGATCGCCGTTGCTTTATATGGAACAATCGGAGCGCCTATTCGTGGATTAGAGCATGAAACGATCGGGCTTGGTATTAATCATATTTAAATAACTAGCCTATAGTGATGAGTGAACAGGGGGCTATATTAGTAAGCAAATACGTTTGTTTACTAGTATGGCCTCCTTTTGCATTTTTCGAAAAATGAATAAGGGGGAAAAAAATGGTTGAATTAACAGGTCATTCTTTAACGATAAAAGAGGTAAAACAAGTCATTTATCACGATGCATATGTAACAGCATCGCCTGCGAGCGTAAAGAGAGTGGAAGAAAGTCGTCAAGCAGTCGAAAAAATAGTAGATGAAAAGAAGGTTATTTACGGAATCACAACTGGATTCGGTAAATTTAGCGATGTGTTTATTGATTCAAAAGATGTTGAACAACTGCAACTGAATTTAATTCACTCACATGCATGTGGGGTTGGCGATCCTTTCCCTGAAAAAGTGTCACGGGCTATGCTTTTATTACGTGCGAATGCGCTATTGAAAGGATATTCGGGCGTCCGGCCTGTTATTATTGAGCGTCTTATTGAATTATTAAATGCACATATTCATCCGGTCATTCCGCAGCAAGGATCACTTGGTGCTAGTGGAGACTTAGCTCCGCTTTCCCATTTAGCACTCGTTTTAATGGGGGAAGGAGAAGTTTTTTATAAGGGAGAGCGTGTTGATGCTTTATCGGCTCTTTCAAAAGAAGGAATTGCACCTGTTACGTTAAAAGCGAAAGAAGGCTTAGCTCTTATCAATGGAACGCAAGCGATGACAGCAATGGGAGTAATTAATTATATTGAAGCAGAACAACTCGCTTATGAAAGTGAAGCCATTGCGGCGATAACGATTGAAGGGTTAAGAGGGATTATCGATGCATTTGACGCCGATGTACATCAAGCTCGCGGTTACAAACAGCAAATAAATGTGGCGAAACGAGTTCGTGAATATTTAAACGACAGTCAGCTAGTTACAAAACAAGGCGAATTACGTGTCCAAGATGCGTATTCATTACGCTGTATTCCACAAGTGCACGGAGCTTCATGGCAAGCGCTTGACTATGTAAAGGAAAAGCTTGAAATCGAAATGAATGCGGCAACAGACAATCCACTTATTTTTGATGGTGGTGAAAAGGTTATTTCCGGCGGGAATTTTCATGGGCAACCCATTGCCTTAGCCATGGACTTTATGAAAATAGCAGTCGCAGAACTTGCAAATATTTCGGAGCGACGTATTGAACGCTTAGTGAACCCGCAGCTAAGTGATTTACCACCGTTTTTGAGCCCTGAACCAGGATTGCAATCAGGTGCGATGATTATGCAATATGCTGCCGCGTCACTCGTTTCAGAAAATAAAACATTAGCACATCCAGCAAGTGTCGACTCAATCCCGTCTTCTGCGAACCAAGAAGATCACGTAAGTATGGGAACAATCGGCTCAAGACATGCGCACCAAATCATTCAAAATGTCCGAAGAGTATTAGCGATTGAGCTTATTTGTGCACTTCAAGCTGCAGAATACCGCGGAGTTGAAAAAATGAGTTCATTTACAAAAGCGTTATTTCATGAAGTAAGATCAGTTGTTCCATCTATTAAACAAGATCGTATATTCTCAAAAGACATTGAACAAGCAGCCAAGTGGTTGTATGAGGTGAATTGGGAGGAATTAAGGGAAGAGATTTTGCCGAAAAGTCAGCTGTAAAGTGAAAGCCTTTAAAGCGTTCAAGTTGCTTTAAAGGTTTTTTATTTCTAAAATCATAAGCACTTAGGCAATATTAGGAGATAAAAATATAAAGCCGGTCCTGTAGGTTATTTGCAGAAGTATTCGAGAATTATAGAGAAAGCATAAGTATGATAGGAGTTTTCTATAAATAATCTTTCTCATATGTTTACTTATTTGGTAAAATAATCTTCAGGGGAAAATTCTTGTCATTTTGCTATTTGTATATTGATTATTCAATCCTTCAGTTTATTCATAGGTTTGATAGTTATTTAGTAGAAAGGGAGAGAGAGTATGAACGAGACAGTGAAAACAAACGTACAGCAGACGACTCCTAATTATAAACCAAAGATCACGTGGAAATCGATTCTTCTATTTGGCATTAGCTTTTTAGGGTTAAGTGTTATTATTGGGTTTATTGCTGGGATCATCCAAGAGATAACAGGAAAGGAAGTTGTAGATTTTTTATTTACCGGTAACAATGTGATTTTGATGGACGCATTTATGTTTTTGATTGTATTCATATTGTTTAAAAACATTCGGTCATATATTTTAGATGCTTGTTCGTTTGCTCCTTTGAAAAGGGTGAAAACGTATGGGTATCTTTTGCTTGGGATCGTCATCTTAATGGCTTCTCAATATTTATTTATTGAGGTGTTGAAGGTGGACGATATCTCGGTTCAACCGGAAAGGTTTGGAATTGATGAGGCGAAGGCAAGTGTTCTCCAAAGTTTTCTTTTATTTTTGAGTTTAGCGATTGTGACCCCCATCAAGGAGGAATTTTTATACCGTGGCTTGATTCATCGTTTTCTTGAGGAAAGATATCATTTCCTAGTCGGTTTTTTTGTTTCATCGATTATTTTCGGTCTTCTTCACATTGGCTATCCAATTTCAGCAACGGTGATGGGGATGGTATTCGTCGGTTTATATCACTTGACAAAGTCTCTTATGGTGCCAATCGTTTTACATATGGTATGGAATTTATATGCGGTTATTTTACTATTAAGCGCCTAAATCGGTTGTGTCTCAGTGCTTAAAAGGCAAATAAGGATAAAGAAGAGCTCATTCGAATATCGATTGAGCTCTTCTTTATGATTTCTTTAAAGTTTACCAAAAATTTATGAGGGAAAATGTAAAAGAAGTACTTTCTTTTTGGAAATATGTTGTGGTACGATGCAAGCAGTTCGTGTTTTATCGTTTGGAAGGAGGCATTATTATATGTTCATTCAAGCCGCACTTATATTTTTATTACAAATTTTATATGTACCTGTTTTAACCATTCGGACAATATTTCTCGTCAAGAACCAAACGAAAGCTGCAGCAGGAGTTGGCCTACTTGAAGGTGCGATTTATATTGTCGCGTTAGGGATTGTCTTTCAAGATTTATCCAACTGGTATAATATCGCTGCATATGTAATCGGATTCAGTGTTGGATTACTGCTAGGCGGAGCCATCGAGAAGAAGATGGCGTTAGGCTATGTAACGTATAACGTCAATTTGCTTGATAAAAATTCTGGACTTGTAAATAAATTAAGAGAAGCTGGGTTTGGTGTGACGGTATTTGAAGGAGAAGGAATGAGCTCCAAACGATATCGCTTAGAAGTCGTAGCGAAACGGTCACGGGAAGATGAATTTTTGGATCTTGTAAATGAGATTGAGCCTACTGCTTTCTTAAGCTCCTATGAATTAAGATCTTTTAAAGGTGGGTATATGACAAACTCGATGAAAAAACGTTGGAAAAAAATGAATAAAACGAAGGTCGAATAAATGAGCATTCTTATAATAACTAAGGGGTATCACTAAAAAAGTGGTGCCCTTTTTGTATGGGTAACTGCTTTTCGGTTTCTCATTGTTTACGAAATGACTCCTCCATAAATTATCTGTGCATTCAGAAATTAACTATGGTAATCTGGAAATATACATTTTTACTAATATAGGAAAAGGTGCTGCTCTATGGAATTTCCGTGTTGTATTCTCGGTTAACGCTAATTCATGTACAATCATAGTAATAACATGGGTGAGTTGGAGTGACTACTATGAATGTCGTGTTATTTCATCGTGATTTACGTTTGCACGATCATGTACCTTTATCAGAGGCAATACAAGCAGGGCCTGTCTTACCTCTTTATCTTGTAGAACCTTCATTTTGGACAAGAGGCGAGATGTCCATTCGTCATTTTCAATTTGTTCTCGAGAGCCTGTCCCACTTAAAGACACAACTAGAAGCTAGAGGTGCGAAGTTATTTCTATTTATAGGTGAAGTGGAAGAAGCGCTTTCGGAGCTCCTTTATACATTTGGTGTATTCCGAATTTTTTATTATGAGGAGAAAGAGAGACATGAGCGGATTAAAAACTGGATGAGTGAACATGCTCTCCCTGTTTCGAGCTTCCCAAAAGAATGTCATTTTCCAGAAATCGAAACGGAGCGACAATTCAAGAAGAAATGGAAGGAATATATGCAGGAAGAGATGTATCCGACTCCGAGAAGGTTTCCAATACTAAAATTGTGGCCAAAAGCGTTCCGAACGGAGTTAGACGATCTTTATTCGTTTAAAGTTGATGGAGAGAGAATTCGTTTCGGTCTTGAAGGTGGTGAAATGAATGCGATTGAAACGCTTCACACGTTTATTCAGAAAGGGTCGAACCGTGAAAGTCGTGACTTAATCGCTGATTTCATTCGGGATTCGAGTAGTTTATCACCTTATTTATCATGGGGAAATATCTCAGTACGGTTCATCGTACAAGAGGTGCAAAAAGCGTTAGAAGAAGGAGAGGCAAAGAAGTTCGAGAAATTTGTCGATTCATTGTATGAACGCTCCCAATTGTCTGCATTTTATAAACATGATGTTCCGTCATCGTCAAAGATGGCCCTAAAAAATAATTGGATAGAAGGAAAGACAGGAATTCCTATTTTTGATGCGATGATACGGTTTCTTCAAAAAACGGGTTGGATTGATCATCAATCAAGATTAGCTATTGTATCCGTGTTAAAAGAAATGAAAATTGATGAACAAGAGATTGCACGAGAATTAGCGAAACTATTGATCGATTACGAGCCGACTATTCATCTTCATTATATAAAATCTTGCGATAAAGTCATTCATCCGATTAAGCTCTCAAAAAAAATAGACCCAGACGGAGAATTCATTAAACGGAACATTCCGGAATTAAAGCATATACCAACGAAATATATACACGAGCCTTGGAAATATCCCGGATTCTTTTATCTAAAATATGATGCACCCGTTATGGACCTTTACAAAGTATATACAAATAAAAAACGCCCTATGAAAGTACATGAGGAACAACTAACATTTGACATATAAAAAAAGCGATTCGAGCTTACCGAACCGCTTTTTTGTCTATAATTATACATTTGTTATCTATGTGTATGCTGTTTGTTTAATGCTTCTCGATGGAAAACGAAATATAAACCAAAGTTTATAACGCTCAATGTTCCGATTAATACAGATAGGGGTAGCTCTTGCATAAAACCTGCTATAACACCAATTGCTAAGCAAAATATAGCTACTAAAAGATAAAAATATTTCATGACCGAAACGACCATGTCAAAACTCCCCCTTTTTGTTATGTAATCGCTTACACTTAGTATAACGGAAATGTCACAAAAAAGAAACATAAAATTCACAATTTGTTCAAAAAAATATCTTGAATTATGAAATTTGGAAGTATGGTGGGAAAATAAATGAGGCTGTCAAAAAGTCCATTTGTGCGTAAATCTCTCCAAAATTAAGACCTCAAGAATGCTGTGAAATCAACATTCTTGAGGTCTACTTTTTTAGAATTCTGGGCGTAAATACCACTTTTCGGACAACCCCGAAATGAATCATTACGCTTTATCTAGTTTTGGGTTCGGTTTTGGAGCTTTTTTCGGTTTAATATATAGACCGAGTTCTTTTTTCTCTTTTGTTAGTGCTTTATAAAGTGATATCAACATTAACACCATGATAATTGAAAATGGAAATGCTGATATAATTAATGCATTTTGCAATCCTTGTAGCCCGCCTGTGTAAAGAAGAATGAGAGCAATCGTTGATTGGGCAATTCCCCACGTTAACTTCACCGTGTTAGGTGGAGTTAATGAACCGTAAGTCGTTTGCATTCCAAGAACGAATGTAGCGGAGTCTGCCGATGTAACAAAAAAGGTACCGATTAGCGTAACGGCAATAACCGATAAAATGGTGGTTAATGGGATTTGGTTAAATACGGCAAACAATGTCTCTTCTGTCGCATATGCAGTTAAGTCGGTAACACCTGTTGCTTGAATATCAATAGCGGTCACACCGAAAACAGAAAACCATAAAAAGCTAATGAGAGGAGGCATTAATAGTACACCAATTAAAAATTCTCGAATTGTTCTTCCTTTTGAAACCCTTGCGATAAAAATTCCAACAAATGGTGACCAAGACATCCACCAAGCCCAGTAAAAGATCGTCCATCCGTTAATCCAGCTCCGATGTTCTTCATTTAATGGGGCAATTCGGAAGCTCATCCGAACGATATTTTGAATATAAGCCCCAATCGTATCTGTAAACATATTTAAAATCAATAAAGTAGGGCCGATAATAAGTGTTAAAACAAATAAAGATATAGCTAAAATCATATTCGCATTACTTAAATATTTAATTCCTTTACTAAGTCCAGACCATGCACTTATTAAAAAGAGAACCGTTACAATGGCGATAATTAAAAATTGGACAAAGAAATTATTTGGAATACCAAATAAAAAAGAGAGCCCTCCATTAATTTGTGTGGCACCGAAGCCTAAAGTAGTAGCGACACCGACAAGTGTTGCAAATACGGCAATCACATCAATCATAACGCCAACTTTGCCGTCTGCTTTTTTTCCTAATAATGGAGTTAATGATGCACTGATTAATCCAGGCTTGCCTTTTCTAAACTTAAAATAAGCAAGGGATAAAGCGACAAGAGCATAAATTCCCCATGCATGAATCCCCCAGTGGAAAAATGTATAAAGCATTGAATCTTTTATTGCTTTTGCTGATCCGGCTTCTGCAAGAGGAGGACTCACAGCAAAGTGAGAAAGCGGTTCAGCTGCACCGTAGAAGACAAGACCAATCCCCATCCCAGCACTAAAGAGCATCGCAAACCAAGATACACGACTATATTCTGGTTTTTCATCCGGTTTTCCAAGTCTAATCGTTCCAATCGGGCTAAAGATTAAAAAGAAACAAAAGACGACAAATATGGTAACGATAATTAAATAATACCAGCCAAATGTGTTAGTAATCATACTTTGCAATTTGCTTGTAAATGATTCAAAGCTTGTCGGTGTAAATACGCCAAACAACACCATGACAAGGACTATCGATAACGTAATCCAAAAAACATTCGATATTTTCCTCAATTCATATTCCCCTTTCCATGCATAAAAAAAACGATAAAAATCCAATAACGAATAATATTTACCCTTTTAAATTGCCCATTAAACGTCATTTTTAATTATTTACCTTATTTTCTATTAAGTAAAGAAAATTGTTGACAACATGTATATACAAGAATACAATGAAATCATAACATGTATATACATGATTCAAGGGTATGAAAGCGATTTATTTTTTTTAGAAAATATGAAAACGATTTCTAGGGGGGTTAGTATGAATCCGTATCAAGAACAAGTGCATCAAATTATTGACGCCATTGGTGGAAAAGAGAACATTCAAAAAGCGACACATTGTGTAACACGCCTACGCTTAATCCTTCAAGACGAAGGAAAGGTAGATCAAAAAAAACTTGAACAAATTGAAGTTGTCAAAGGATCATTCTCTACAAATGGGCAATTCCAAGTCGTTATTGGTCAAGGAACCGTTGAAAAAGTATACAATGAATTGTTAGCGCAAACAAACCTTGAAAAAGCATCAAAAGACGATGTGAAAGAAGAAGCAGCCAAAAATTTAAATGTTTTGCAAAAACTTATAAAAACGTTAGCTGATATTTTTATTCCGATATTACCTGCTATCGTAACAGCTGGTTTACTTATGGGTATTAACAATGTTTTAACAGCTCCTGATTTGTTTTATAAAGGACAAGCACTTATTGATGTTCATACAGAATGGAAAGATATAGCGGGAATTATTAACTTAATTGCTAATACGGCATTTGTATTTTTACCAGGTATTATCGGATGGTCAGCAGTAAATAAATTCGGTGGAAGTCCATTGCTTGGGATTGTACTCGGCTTAATGCTTGTACACCCTGACCTCTTAAATGCTTGGGGGTACGGTGCTGCACAGCAAGAAGGTGCAATTCCAACGTGGAATTTATTCGGTTTAGTAGTTGAGAAAGTTGGTTATCAAGGACAAGTTTTACCAATCCTATTTGCTTCTTATGTGTTAGCGAAGATAGAAGTATTTTTGAAAAAACGTATTCCGGACTCATTACAATTGCTCCTTGTTGCCCCGATTGCGCTATTAGTGACCGGTCTTGTATCGTTTATTGTCATTGGTCCTATTACATTTACAATTGGGAATGCACTAACAGATGCGGTGGTCGGAATTTTTGACGCCGTACCAGCAATCGGTGGTTTATTATACGGAGGTCTTTATGCACCGCTTGTTATAACAGGTATGCATCATACGTTTTTAGCTGTTGACTTACAGCTAATCGGTACAACAGGTGGAACGTTCTTATGGCCAATGCTTGCGTTATCAAACATTGCCCAAGGTTCTGCCGCACTTGCAATGATGTTTGTAACGAAGGATGAGAAGTTAAAAGGTTTAGCGTCTACATCTGCAATTTCCGCATTTTTAGGCATAACAGAACCAGCGATGTTTGGTGTGAACTTACGCTATCGTTTCGCATTTTTATCAGCGATTACCGGCTCAGCCATTGCTGGATTGTACATTACCGTAAACGGGGTTCAGGCGAAATCAATTGGTGTTGGGGGATTACCAGGAATCATCTCCATTTTTGCTGAAAATTGGGGATCCTTCATCATTGGAATGATCATTGTGTTAGTCGTACCTTTTGTTGCAACTTACTTGATCGCGAAAATGAAACTGAAGAAATAAAACGATATAAAAACGATACGAGTGAAAAACATATTTCACTTGTATCGTTCTCTGTATTTGAAATAGATACAAAGTAAAAGGAGTAAGTGTAGATGAAACAACCTTGGTGGAAAAAATCAGTCGTCTATCAAATTTATCCGAAAAGCTTTTATGATACAACCGGAAATGGTGTTGGGGATCTTAAAGGAATAATTCAAAAGCTAGATTACTTAAAGACATTAGGGGTAGATGTTGTTTGGTTAACACCGATTTATCAATCTCCACAAAAAGATAATGGATACGATATTAGTGATTATTTTCAAATTCATAAAGAATATGGAACGATGGAAGATTTTGATCAATTATTATTAGAAGCGCATAAGCGTGACATGAAAATTATTATGGATATTGTCATTAACCATACTTCAACAGAACATCCATGGTTCCAAGAGGCAAAAAAAGGCAAGGACAATCCGTATCGTAACTTCTATATTTGGAAAGAGCCGAATGAAGACGGGAGTGCTCCGACGAATTGGGAGTCAAAATTTGGAGGAAACGCGTGGGAGTATGATGAAAAGACCGGACAATACTATTTACACTTATTTGATGTAACACAAGCGGATTTAAACTGGGAAAATGAAGAATTACGGGAAAACGTATATAATATGATGCACTTTTGGTTAAAAAAAGGTGTAGACGGCTTTCGCTTAGATGTTATTAATTTAATTTCGAAAAATCAAGATTTCCCAAATGATTACGATGGGGATGGAAGAAGATTTTATACGGACGGTCCGAAAATCCATGAATTTTTACAGGAAATGAATCGCGAAGTGTTTTCAAATTACGACATGATGACAGTAGGCGAAATGTCTTCTACTTCCATCGACCATTGTATTCAATATACGAAACGGGAAAATCAAGAATTAAATATGACTTTTAACTTTCATCATTTAAAAGTGGATTACCCGAACGGAGAGAAATGGACAGTTGCAGATTTTGATTTTTTAGCATTAAAGAACATTTTATCAGAATGGCAAACGAAAATGAACGAGGGTGGAGGTTGGAACGCCTTGTTCTGGTGTAACCATGACCAACCGCGAATTGTTTCAAGATATGGAAATGATGAGAAGTATCATAAAGAGTCTGCCAAAATGCTTGCAACAACGATTCATATGATGCAAGGAACACCTTACATTTATCAAGGAGAAGAAATCGGGATGACTAATCCGAATTTTCAATGCCTTGAGGACTATCGAGATGTGGAATCTATAAATATGTTTCATATTTTAAAAGAAAAAGGAATGGATGAAAAAGAGATATTAACGATTTTACAAAGTAAATCGCGTGATAATTCTCGTACACCTGTGCAGTGGAATCGGGATAAGCACGGTGGTTTTACAAAAGGAACTCCATGGATTAAAGTGGCATCAAATTATGAACAAATTAATGTAGAAGATGCAATAAAAGATCAAGATTCTATCTTTTATCATTATCAAAAGCTGATTCAACTCCGGAAAGAATACGATGTCATCATAGACGGAGATTACCAGCTTATTTTAGCAGATCATCCGGAAATTTTTGCTTATGTTCGAAATGCGGAGAGCGAAAAACTTCTTGTCGTCAACAATTTCTATGGAAACACTACAACATTTCTTTTGCCAGAGGAAATAGATTTAGAAGGTTATAAAGCGGATATTTTACTTTCAAACTATGATGACTCATCCGAACTTTTTGATCAAGTAACACTTCGTCCGTACGAGTCCATTGTATATCATCTGAAAAAGTAAGTAACCGATAAAAGGCATAGGTCGTCTATTAGATGACCTGTGCTTTTTTATCATTCTTTCACCGAAGTGATGAATAAATCTGAGAAAGTGATGAAAAAATGCGAGAAACTGATTGATAAATTTGAAAAAGTGATGAAAAAGACTTAAGAAAGTGATGAATAATGGAGTGAGAGGTGATAAATAACAATAAATTCTTTTGAGATGGTACAATAAATGAGGATTTAATAGTAGAAAGAAGGCTTTATCGTGGAAAAACTCAAATATTCACTCATTATTTTGCTTGGGGCATGTAGTTACGGAATTTTATCGATGATTGTAAAACTAGCTTATTCTGAAGGTTTTACAGCGAGTGAAGTTGTCGGTAGTCAATATTTTCTCGGATGGTTCATGATTCTCATACTATTTCTTTTTACGAACAAAAAAATGGAAAAAGGAAAGTCTCTTTTACTTTTAGGATTAATTGGGATGATGTCTACATTAACAGGAAAATTCTATGGAGAAAGTCTTGAGGAAATTCCAGCATCGATCGCGGTTGTCCTATTGTTCCAATTTTCATGGTTAGGGATACTATTGGATGCTTTCGTAAATCGAAGGAAGCCAACAAGAGAAGAAGTTATTTCGATTTTTGTATTAATGATTGGTACATTCATGGCTGGTGCGATATTTGAAGAAACTTCTTTTCAATGGACATGGCGAGGGGTATTTTTTGGCCTTTTAGCTGCGGTAAGCTTTACATTTTTTATTTTTTTTAATGGAAAGGTAACAACCAATCTATCTGTTACAGCTCGGACATTTATAACGGCTACTGGTTCTGTCATTATGGCGCTTGTCGTTTTGTCACCTGAAGTCCTTTGGAACGGGTCGATTTCCCAAGGGCTATGGAAATACGGGATTCTTCTAGGTTTATTTGGATTGATTATTCCGGTATATTGTTTTAGTATAGGTGTACCGAAAGTAGGAGCGTCTCTATCCTCCATACTAGGAGCATTCGAGCTTCCAACCGCGATTTTAGCTTCCGCCTTTGTTTTGCATGAACATATTTCTCGATTACAGTGGGTTGGAATCTTTCTTATATTAATTGGCATGTTTATTCCTCAACTGGCGAATCGACAGAATCATTCTATACAAAACGAAGAATTGAAAAAGGCTTAAACATAGAACACAGTACTAGTAAATAAAAGTGGTGAAAGTATGCGGAAAAACAAGTATTATGCCATTTATTCTGAATGGGCTGAGAAAATAAAAGCGGGAGTGATGAAACCAGGAGAGACATTACCTTCCGAACATGAATTGACAGAAATGTACAACACAAGCCGTGAGACGATTCGAAAAGCACTGAATTTACTTGCACAAAATGGATTCATTCAAAAGATTCGAGGAAAAGGATCCATTGTATTAGATGTCCAAAAAATGAGTTTACCATTCTCAGGTCTTGTTAGCTTTAAAGAAGTAACTGAACATAGTGGGATGAAGGTGGAAACGGTTGTTCATCAAATGGGGCTAATGAAGCCAAACGAATGGATTAAACAAAAATTAAAAGCTACAAATCAGGACGAGGTATGGGAAGTCATTCGTTCAAGATGTATTCATGATGAACATATTATTTTAGATAAAGATTATTTTTTGAAAAAGTTTGTCCCCTTTTTATCGAAAGAAATTTGTGAGAAATCTATATACGAGTATTTAGAAAAAGACTTACATTTGACTATTAGCTTTGCGAAGAAAGAAATTATTGTCGAGGAATGTACCGAAGAAGACCGAAGTTTACTAGACTTAGATGGCTTTGATCATATCGTAGTTGTGAAAAACTACGTATATTTAGATGATGCGACACTGTTTCAATATACAGAGTCCCGCCACCGTTTAGATAAATTTCGTTTCGTTGATTTTGCAAGAAGAGGTGTTTAAGGCTACCTGAAATAGGTAGCCTTTCTAAGTATTCGGTTTGTCATCATCTCGTGCATTTGGAAGTGGATCAATTTTGTAAGCATCCTCAGAATTGACCGAAGTTTTGATTGTGTATAAGTAGGAGATGATCATCAAAATGAACATGAAGGTAAAAAAGATGGTCGTTAACCAATATCCAACCATAAAAAATCCTCCCCCTTTGTACACATATATGCGAACGGGGAAGGGTACAGAAGTGAAAACTATGACATTTTTCTTAAATTGCCTAGCTCCTCGGCTATTGCCTGCATTTCACTTGGACTAAACATACTTTTCTTCATCACTAAATCATAAATGTCCTTTAATTCTTCATACATTTCCTCGTTAAAATGAGAAGGCTTTATCGCTCCAACATTAAGCATATTAAGCTTCTCGGTAATTTTTGTAATCATATACTCGATATTTTCAGGGGATTTTTGAGATAAGTTCAATGGTTTCATCCTTTCAATGTTCATAGAACGTTTTGGCTTAAATGATTATGTTCTATTGTAACATGTTTTTTTTGATTCAAAACGGTTTGTTGAAATTTAATCACTGGAGCCATATGATAAAAGAAGAACAAGAAGTTTTCATGTAACATCAGGAGGGTAAAGAATGGTAAAAGTATTATTCGTTTGTTTAGGAAATATATGTCGTTCTCCGATGGCTGAAGCGATTTTTCGCGATTTAGTGAAAAAAGAGGGGCTAGAAAATCAAATAGAAATTGATTCAGCAGGAACAGGAGATTGGCATATCGGAAAGCCACCTCATGAAGGAACGCAAAATATTCTCAAGTTAAACGAAATTTCGTATGAGGGGTTAAAAGCTCGACAAGTCGCTGAAAAGGACTTAGAGGAGTTTGATTATATTATTGGAATGGATACACAAAACATTGGAAACTTACGGCGATTAGCTCGAAATAAAAAAACAGGAAGAATCCACCGTTTATTAGATTATGTAAAAGACGCAGATCTAGTTGACGTTCCAGATCCATACTTTACGGGGAATTTTGAAGAAGTATATGAAATGGTAGTGGAAGGATGTAAAGCATTATTAGGAGAAATAAAAAAAGAGTACAACTTTTCATGAGAGGGGAAAATAAATGGGAAACGAGAATAAACTGTTAAAAGGTTTGTTTGTTGGAGCCGCGGTTGGAACGGCGATTGCCTTATTGGATAAACAAACAAGGAAAGAAACGTTGGAAAAAGGAAAGCAAGCAGCGGACTGTATGAAGCAATACATCGATCATCCATCTCTTGTGACAGATATCCTAAAAGAGAAAATGAGTGAAGTAAAAGATACGATAAAAGAAGTCTCGGATGATTTAACGTTTATGAAAGATAAAGTGAACGAATTAAAAGAGCTTACACCACAAGTCATTGACATTATTGAAGAAACAAGAGAGAAATTAAGAAACCGAATGGATGAAAAAGAGCTTCACGATTAAATAGAGGTGATGATATGACTAACCGGCAGACTTACCTGAATTTTTTTAGAGAGATCATTCGCAGGTTCTCACGTCATCAAGTGGCTGGGCTAGCTGCTGAACTCGCCTTTTTTTTCTTACTATCCTTATTTCCATTTCTCATTTTTTTATTTACTCTTCTCGGGTTTTTACCGATTTCAGCTGAGGAAGTACTGCAATTAGTCAGTCAATATGCTCCCGGAAATACGATGGCATTCATTGAAAGTTATGTTCGTTCGGTAGTTGATACCCAAAGCGGAAAACTCCTTTCTCTTGGGATTATCGGAACTCTATGGTCTGCATCAAATGGGATTAATGCGATTGTCCGAGCCTTAAACCGGGCTTATAATGTGGAGGAAACTCGAAATTTTTTAGTCGCAAGGGGAATGGCCATTGTTTTAACGTTTGCGATGATTTTTGTGATCATCTTTGCGTTACTTCTTCCTGTATTTGGTCGAGAAATTGGTCTATTTATTTCATCTGTCTTTGGATTATCTTCGATGTTTTTGACCGTCTGGAATACGATGAGATGGTTAGTTAGTTTCGTTATTTTATGTATCGTTTTCTGTGGTCTTTATTTCTTAGCTCCAAATAAACGTGTGAAAGTAACAGAAATCTATCCAGGGGCACTATTTGCTACTGTCGGTTGGATTGTCGTATCATTAGCCTTTTCTTCTTATGTTGGGAACTTTGGGCATTACAGTGTTACATACGGAAGTCTTGGAGGAGTTATCGTCTTGTTAATTTGGTTTTATTTATCGGGTTTTATTATTATATTAGGTGGAGAAATTAACGCCATTATGTACCAACGATACCACCAAATCCCTTCATAATTGCATTGATTGTTGCACACGTTAAAAGAGAAACATTTTACATTTGGGGGGATTTGCTATGTCAAAGACATCTAAAAAAGGCGGAAATCATACGAAACAAAGCTCAAAAAATAAACCAACACAAAAAACTAGTGGTAGCGCAAATGGACAAAACGGATACCATTAAGACTTGGCTTTTGCCAAGTCTTATTTTATTTCAAAAAAAAATAGACACCCTCATTTGGTGTCTTATGCCGTTTATAACGATTGTTATGTTATTACAGGTAAATTATTCACTCATTTGCATATAGGAATGATACGTCATGGAATAAATATGTTCAATATCAGCATCCGTCATGTACATAATCGACTCTTGGTCAATATCCTTCATTTTTGTAATAAATTGAATCATATTTTTACGCTCTTGTCTGCTCATAATAAATTTTCCTCCCCTTTATTGTTATGATACAGTTTATTAATTTGTTAATCCTATTATATAACAGAATGGTCGAAAAGTTCAAACAATTTTTTAAAAAAAGTGCCCTTTTTTTGCTGTTAACTGTGACTTGTGCATTCATATTTAAAAGCGTTACAGGTTGCTTCCACTATATTCGGAAATTTATCCTTCCTATGCCTTCGTATTCATGGTAATTTTGAAAATAGAAAAAGAGCAAGTATAATGAAAAAGTCAAAGGAGTGGTCAAATATGGAATTTAAGATGAAGGAAATTGGCTTTACAACGAATTTACCATACGGTGAATTACATGTAGCCGGAGATGAAGAATACGGTTTTCGTCCATTTCAATTAATGGTTTCATCGATTGCGGTTTGCAGTGGGGGCGTATTAAGAAAAATATTAAAGAAGAAACGAATAAACATTGAGGACATGACCATTAAAGCTGATGTAGAACGAAATGAAACGGAAGCGAACCGTATCGAAAAAATTCACTTACACTATCGTATTACAGGTCATGACTTAGATGAATCTAAAATCCATAAATCAATCGAACTAGCTCGCAAAAATTGCCCGATGGCTCAGTCTGTTGAAGGAAGCATCGACATTGAGGAGACGTTTGAATTACTTCAGTTGTAAATCATCAATTCTTCGTGTAGTTGGGGGAATTGATGAGTCAGCGAGAGAAGTGACACTAAAAAAGTAATTGATGACAATACTTGTACATAAATGTCCGTTCATCCTAGTAATTATAGAGGGATACATACAATATGTAATTCGGAAAAACAATAGTAGATAGAAAAGAAATTGTGATAAAGGTGGTCACGCTTGTGTTTAATCGAATTTTTCTTTTTATTGTATTAATAGGTATGCCACTTTCGATTGTTGGGAGTTTACTGAATTGGGCATCATTATTCATGTTTGTCATTTATTGTGTAACAATTATTGGTCTTGCAAGTTTTATGGGAAGGGCAACAGAAAGCTTGGCGATTGTAACTGGCCCTCGAATTGGTGGGTTGTTGAATGCAACGTTTGGAAATGCAGTTGAGCTGATCATTTCCATTTTTGCGTTACAGGCGGGGCTCATTGAAGTCGTTTTAGCTTCATTAACGGGATCTGTTTTAGGAAACCTACTATTAGTAGCAGGACTTTCGTTTTTCGTTGGAGGTCTAAAATATAAACGGCAAACTTTTAATGTTTACGATGCACGACATAATGCAGGATTATTGATGTTTGCTGTAATTGTAGCTTTTGTGATCCCGGAAGTGTTTGCTCAAACAATGGACGAACAAAAAACGATTGCTTTAAGTGTTGGGGTGTCCATGATTTTAATTGGTCTTTATTTAGCGGCTTTATTTTTCAAGTTGGTAACACATCGAGGTGTGTATCAACATAAAGAAGAAGAGGTAGAAGCCCATGAGGAAGAGCCGGAATGGTCTGGAAAAATGGCCATCGCCATTTTATTTATTTCAACAATTGCCGTCGCATACGTTTCAGAAAATTTAGTTCATACATTTGAGACGGTAGCGGAAAGACTTGGTTGGAGTGAATTGTTCATCGGGGTTATTATTGTAGCCATTGTAGGGAACGCAGCTGAACATGCATCAGCCATTATTATGGCTTATAAAAATAAAATGGATGTTGCCGTTGAAATTGCGGTCGGATCGACATTACAAATCGCAATGTTTGTTGCTCCAGTATTAGTCCTTCTCTCTCTTTTTTTCCCAACAACGATGCCGCTCGTCTTTAGTTTACCTGAATTAATTGCAATGGCTACGTCTGTTTTACTTATGATTGTCATTTCAAATGATGGCGACACGAACTGGTTTGAAGGAGCGACATTATTGGCAGCTTATATTATTATGGGAATCGGATTTTATTTATTATAGACAATATGAGAAAGTTGCTTTTTGTGTAAAAATGAGAAAGGGAACCATGTTAAAACAGCAAAAAAGGACTCTGTGCCATTACACAGAGTCTTCATCATGTAGGACGAAACGAAAACATTAGGAGAAATAGAAAAAACTTTCGGATACTGCTTATATTTATTATACTACATTTATTTAAGTGTGTAAATATTCTGATTTATTCAATAGAAAGTATGGGGGAAAATGATGTTAAAACGTTTTATTTTTTATTTTTTCGGTTTAATGATTCTTGGCTTAGGCGTTTCATTGACAATTAAAGCAAATATTGGTACAGGAGCATGGGATGCATTAAATGTAGGATTATCTCAAGTTAGCGGATGGACGGTCGGGACGTGGGTAATTCTTGTCGGATTGTTGTTGATTTTTGTCAATTCTTTTATAAGCAAAGAAAGACCGATGATGTATTCGATGTTAACACCTATTCTCATTGGTTTTACGATTGATTTTTGGATTATGGTTGGCTTAGATGATTTACAATTTAATTCTATTTTATTAAGATACATTTTATTTTTCATCGGGTTATTTCTCATTGCGGTTGGTGTTTCTTTTTATTTACAAGCGAATATTGCACCGAATCCCGTGGACCAATTCATGCTTTCATTAAATAAGCGATTTGGAATGAGCCTAATGATGGCGAAAACGATCGGCGAAGTGTTGGCGCTTATTCTTGCGATATTTCTAAACGGACCTATTGGTATAGGAACGATTATTATTACGATTATTATCGGTCCGATTATCCAGCTTTTTTACGGACCCGTTCAATTATTGTACAAAAAATGGAAGGTTGTTTAATAGGATAAATTTTATCCTGCTTGAAAAAACTACACATAAAGGCTTTTTTGAAAGGAGTATAACATAATGAGAAAAGTAGCGTTCTTTTCTTTTATCCTGCTTTTATTATGTAGTTTTTCAAGTCCAACTTTAGCTGCTAATTCAAAATTGAAAATCCCAAATTCCGTCATGGATATTTCTCAGGAAAACACGTATCCAAATCCAACGCAAGATGTACCTGAATTACAACCGAGTGATTTAACGAAGGAATTAATGGAATCGGCTGAGGTAGACATAGAAAATCCGGACTTAATTAAAATGTTGAATGAGTCTAACATCTCTCCTTCACCCGTTGCGATTGGATATCGCGCGACAATTTATTTAGGGCATTGGGCATTAAATTATGAATCAACGGAAACAGCAGCAAACTGGGAATATCAAAAAATCAATATGAACCACAACGATAACCGCGGTGGGAAATCCGCTGTGCAAATGCGGTATAAGCAAGGAGCACAAAAGCGGGTTGCGGGTGGATTAACAGCAAAAATTCCAAAAGCAGAAGATGTCCAAAAAATGATGCTCATAAATGCCGTACAAAAAACAAAATTACCATTATCGTTTGATACGGTTGTAGGTGTAGGAACAAAACTAGATAACGTGTATAATATTCCACCTAAAAAAATGGGGTATTTATACGCATACGTACCAGCCATTAATGAAAAAGGGAAAGTAACGTACGGAGAAGTGTACTTAGTTTTACAAGGAAGTAAGAAAAAGCTTGTCGTAAAAAATATTACGCATCAAGGAATTGGTGCTTGGATCCCGATACAAGACCGCGTTTCACTAGGATTTGTCATTTCAGACCAACCGAGATAATGTTGAAGAAACCGAGCTATTATAGCTCGGTTTCGATGTTTCAGAATAACTATTATTCGTGACTTGCATCAATAACTATAGAGTCGTTTTGAAGAGAGCATTTACTGCTTAATAAATAAACTCATTTTGGTTAATACTTACAAATAAACGATAAAAAGAGGGTAAAGTAAATGATTGAAAAGGGGAAAATTTCAGCCTTTCAATTGGCCATCATGATGTTTCCGACGATTGTTGGCACGGCAATTATTGGCGTTCCAACGGTAACAGGTAAATTTGCGAAGAATGATTTATGGCTTTCACCGATATGGGCCTCTATCACTGGGGTTGTAGCTGTGTATATCGCTTTTCAGCTACACAAATTTTACCCAAAACAGACGATTATTCAATATAGTGAACAAATCGCTGGTCGGTTTGTAGGTAAGATTCTAGGATTACTGTTTCTATTCTTCTACATCTTAATGAATGGTCAAAGTATTCGTATTTATGCGGATTTTATTGTTGGGGCTACTCTTTATAACACTCCGATTAGCATTGTGATTGCGACGATGATTCTTATCTGTACTTTTGCTACTCGTGCTGGGTTAGAAGTGTTAGGAAGAATGGGGCAGCTTTTTTTCCCTGTTTTTACATTTCCGCTTATTATTATGATCATTTTTTTAATTCCTGATTTAGACGTAAGGAATATTTTTCCGATTATGGAGCATGGTCTTTTGCCTTCCATTAAGGGAGCATATGTGCCTCAAGCATGGTTTGCTGAGTTCTTTCTCATTTCTTTCCTCATTCCGTTCGTAACGGATAAAGACAAAGGATTGAAGTGGATGGGAATATCGATATTTTCTGTGATGATTTCCTTTGTGATCGTGAATCTCTTAATTCTTTTTTTTATAGGAGAGATTGGGGCAAAGGATAATAATTACCCCTTGTTAATGGCTGCTCGTTATATTGGTGTTGCTGGCTTTTTTGAAAACTTAGAATCGGTTGCGATCTCAGTATGGGTTTTAGGAAACTTTGTGAAGTTCTCAGCCGTTCATTATTGTATTGTTCTCGGCACTGCGCAATGGCTGAATCTTTCTGATTATCGACCGATTGTATTCCCATTAGGCATGTTGACAATGGTGTTTAGTTTTTGGGGAATGCCAAGTCAAATCGATATCATACACTATCTTGTTTTGACTGGATTTCCTTTATACTCATTATTGATCCAAACGATCATCCCGTTATTGCTGCTTGGGATTGCGATTGTTCGAAAAGGGAAAATGAAAAAAAGAGAGACTTAGTATAAATCATTTTGCTGTTTTCTGTTTATCTCCCCATTTACATAAAAACCAGCAAACGAAAACATTAACACCTATTCCGAGTAGCAATAAGCAAATAAACCCAAAGGGAGTATTTAGAAATTGTTGATAAAAAGCTGTGTCATGCATTTAACATCACCCTTAATAGTTTTAGCTAAGAGGAATATTTGATGAATGTAAAAATCGGGAAATGAAGAAGGGGTTTTTAAAGGTGAAAGGCAAGCTTGAAGACGGGAAAATTTCCAGTTACCAATTTAAATGTTTAGTCATTTTATTTACCATTGGGACTACCATTCTTGTTATACCGAAAGGGTTAGCTTCCAATGCAAAACAGGATGCTTGGATTGCAGCTATTTTTGGTGTTGGTATCGGAGTATTTGTTATTTGGATCTATAATAAGTTAAGTATTCGGTTTCCTCATATGACCTTCGTTCAAATGAATGAGACGGTTTTTGGAAAATGGCTAGGAAAAGGATTTTCCGTAATATTTTTATCAATGTCGTTTACTTATACAGCAATCGTCATGTTTTATACTGGCAATTTTATACGAACACAGCTATATCCTGAAACGCCTCTTGAAATCATTCATATTGTTTTAGCCCTTATATTGGTAATGGGTGTACGTCATGGACTTGAGACATTTACTCGGACGGCAGAAATCTTCCTCTTGTTTTTCTTCTTTCTTTTTGTATTTTTAGTTATTTTTATTTCTCCGCAAATTCAATTTGAAAATATAGAGCCCGTATTCGATGTAGACGCAAAACCGTTGGCAAGTTCCATGTTATCTTTAGTTGTTACATCTTCCATTAATTCAGTCGTACTATTGATGATTTTCCCTGCTTATGTTAATCAAACGAAAGAATCGCAAAAAGCGTTTCTTATTGGAAACCTCCTTGGAGGGTTTGTGATGATCATGATTACATTGCTTTGTATTTTCGTGCTTGGGGCAAATATTACGGCAATGCAAATGTTTCCTAGTTACGCACTTGCGAAAAAGTTAGATGTTGGGAACTTTATTCAACGAATCGAAGCGATGCTTGCCATCATGTGGTTTATATCTGTCTATTTCAAAATGGTGATCTATTTTTATGCTTCATGTTTAGGAATGGCGCAAGTGTTAAATTTAAACGATTATCGGCCGTTGATATTCCCTTTAGGGATGATTAGCGTTGTATTTTCTTTAACAGCTTTTCCTAACGTCGTTTACCAACAAGAGTGGGATACGAAAACGTCTGAACCTTTTTCGATATCAGTTGGCTTCATTTTGCCTCTTTTACTAATCGTGGTAGATAAAATTCGAGAGAAGAAATGTGAAAAAAATAGGAGGTAGCAATTAGATCTTTTCCTTTCATTTCTATATACAACTCCAGAGGTGAAATCTTCTGTTTTCAGAAGTTTCACCTTCTTTTTTTCTGAAGCAATGCAACGATTAATAGTAAAAGGGGGATGATTGTCAGCATAACTGGTAAGTAATAGGGGGTGGCCTTAATATCAAAATCACTAACTTCCATTAAATTTGGAAACCCCCAAAAGCTACATTCAAAGATGAGAATGCCTACAGGGAATATGATTGGTTGGTAGTTGGATAACTGAAGCCATTGAGCGGTTGTGAGTACACTCGCATAATAAAACATTGAAATTTTCACAAAAGAACCTAGAATCCACACCGCCATTAGGACAGATTCTAAGTTTTCGAAGAAATCAGCAACACTCACATATCTCGATGCATTCATTAGTGGAAAAAGGTTTTGTGCTACTGTTTGTCCGTAAACAAAATAAATCGATAAATTGGATAGGACTAAAAATAACATAATGACAAACACTGTAATCATTCCCGATTTCAGCCCATGTTTTTTATTAGCCAAAAAAGGATAAAGAAAGGTGATAAGAGATATTTCTGTGAACCATCCGATCGGAAGTAATGCCCCTTTTAAAGAAGGTGTTAATCCATTTTCTAATATTGGGAAAATATTATCCGTATTATAATCAGGAATAAGTATAAGAAGGAGAACGATGATCGGTACAACGAAAAGAGGGAAGAATAACTGTGCCATTCGTCCTAACGTCTCGATCCCTGTTCGAAAACCTAATCCACATAGAAATAGCATGGAAACAATAATAATGCTAATAGGAGTATAGGCGAAAAATGATGCTGAAAGAAACTCTGCATAGATTCGAACAATTTGTCCTGTTAATAGGATGAAAGAACATGTGTATGCAAAACCTAGTACTTTTCCTGGTATAAATCCAATGATATGCCTGCTATATTGAATAATCGTTTGGTTTGGGTGCATTTTTTGCAATTTGTCGATAATAAAAACGTTCATATATCCAATGAATGACGCCCAAATCGGGGATAGCCACAAATCTTGTTTTGCATAAGAGGCTGTAATACCTGGGACGGTTAAAATGGCCGTTGCGGCAATCGTAGGAAACATGATCAGCCCCATTTGGAGAGCTGATATTTTCCCTTTTTCCATTTTATTCACCATCCTTCCTGCATACTTTTCTGCTATCCATATGTTAATTTTCCATTATTTTAGAAATTGGTTTGAAAATCCATTCAATGAAAGTTGGAGGGCCCGCCATATTTGGTAGATCGAACAAAGATAAAACTCCAGCCAATAAAAGGAGAGTAAGGAATGCGGCTTTATCTTTCAGTGGATTTTGTTTCATTTTCGGCCATTCATACGCGATAATAGCGAAGATTACAAGAATGGCGATCATAAAAGTATCCCACTTCATTTTTTCTTCACCTCATCTTCTGGGAGACCCCCTGGAGTACTAATATAGCCGGGTCTACGAATATATGCTTCTACATCTAAGTCAAGCTTAACTTCAGGAAATTTTTCATCCCATTTTTTCTTTACTTTATCCCATTCCTTTGGATAAAAATGATGGAATTCAGAAGCAACATTCACGACGTCAGCGTTTAAGTCATTCTGAATCACGGCAAACGATGATTGTATTCTGTTTTCAATATCTTCTCGGTATTTTCTTTCAAACTTATCAATGATAGCTGGTTCCATCGTATTATAATTTGTTCCATTTTGTACGATGTCACCTTCCGTCTTTATTTTTACTGTAATTATCCACTGATTGTTTTTTATGGTAGGCTTCAAATTAACGGCCGTTTTAACAGGCATAAGTGATAATATTTTTTCTTCGCCTTCATCATCAATCTTTACATTAGCTGTGTAATCTTTAATTTCTTTTCGGAACCATAATAACCCTCGGGTATTTGTTTGTGAAATTTCTCCAACCATTTTATCTTTTTTAAAAACGGCTGTTCCTTTTATGATCGGTATGGTTTTCGTTTCCTCTTTCCCTTCTTCTGGAGGGAGTATTTCAACGAGAGGAAGAGCGGGAGCTTGGGCTTCACTTGTTAGCATCAGGTCTAGATCTTTCATCGTGACAAGCATCCCAATCTTTAAATCTGAAATTTCCCGGAGAACTTCAGATGAATAGCGTTCAATAGGTGGTATGAGGCTAAGAATTTTTTTTGCTTCACCTTTACTGACATACATATACGCCCTTTCTCTCGGTTGAGGGTGCCGAAGTAAAAAGTCCATCGTTTCTTGAATTCCGTTTTTCGCAAGCTCCTCACCAAAAATAAACACTTTGCAATGTCCCCAGAATATTTTCCTTGGAATATTTACTTGAAGTTTTGAGATGGCATCTGCCAAATTAATCCCAATGCCCGTTCTAACAATGGTTTGTTCATCTCCACCCGTACCCCCTCCGGATTCCCCTCCGCTTGATATAGCACGAGGGATAAATAGTTGAACGGATAGTTTAATTTGATCATCTTCATGATAATCGATCGCAGCAGCTGTAATGATAGCGAGATCATTTACTTCAACTCGATCCCAACATCCGGTTAATAAAATGACAATAATGCAAATAAGCTGTAAAAGACCGAACATTTTCAATGTGAGCCACCCCCTTTCGGATGATAGTTGAAAAAGAGCAAAGGAAGGAAATTTGTCTATTTTATTGGATATATCGAAATGAGCACAAGTTTAAACGGTCATATCTTTCTTATCACTTCGGGAGCTGTCATTTCACTTTATTCTCCTCCTTTTTCCGGGCTAGGTTTCATATGAGGGGCTTGACGAAATTTGTTGTATTCACCTGTTAGATGGGGGCGACTGTTCAACATCCACCAAGGTGATCGTACTAACGTATCCTTTAATTCGCGTCCCTTTAAAGGAGCAAGTGGTGTTAAGTACGGAACTCCAAAAGAACGTAATGTACATAAGTGGATGACGATTGTGATAAATCCGAGCATAATCCCAAGAAGCCCTAACGAACCGCCAAGTAATATCATCGGGAAGCGAAGCATTCGAAAGGAGACCCCAATTGAGTACCGAGGAATCATAAACGAAGCAATGCCTGTAATCGCTACTACGATTACCATAGGAGGAGAAACAAGACCTGCTTGTACAGCGGCTTGACCAATTACTAATGCTCCGACGATACTAACTGCAGCACCGACTTGCTTTGGTAATCGGACCCCTGCTTCTCTCAATGCTTCAAATGAAACTTCCATGATGAGTACTTCAATGATGGCAGGAAAGGGCACAGGCTCACGGGATCCTGCCATACTTAATAAAAGGCTTGTTGGCACCATTTCAGCATGAAACGTTAACACCGCAACATATAAAGAAGGTAAGAAAATGGCGACCGCCATAAACAAATAGCGCAACCAACGAATGAACGTACCAACGAAAAAACGTTGATAGTAATCTTCATGGGACTGTACTAAATTAAAAAAAGTTGCTGGTGCAATTAGTACAAAAGGTGAACCTTCTACAAAGATGGCGACACGCCCTTCTAGTAAATTTGAACAGACGACATCTGGCCTTTCTGTATTCAAAATTTGCGGGAAGGGTGAATAAGGATTATCTTCAATCATTTCTTCAATGTACGAGCTTTCTAATATCCCATCAATTTTAATTCTTTTTATGCGATTGGTTACTTCTTTAATTAATGTTTGATCGGCAAGACCTTCTATATACGAAATCATAATGTTTGTTTGTGTATAATCGCCAATTCGTATCGATTTCATTTTTAAAGCGGGACTTTTAATAATTCGTCTTACTTGCGATATATTGACAGCTAATGTTTCCGTAAATCCTTCCCGTGGTCCTTTAATCCCGACCTCTGCAGTTGGTTCTTCAATATTTCGTTTTTCCCATTTAAATAGCCCATAAATATACCCTTCATTTTCTCCATCAACGAGCAACACTGGTGCTCCAAGGGCAATATATTTAATGCAATCCTTCATCGTAAAGATTTTTTTCGTTTTGGAAATCGGTGTTTTCGATTCTAAAATAAAAGGTAATTTGTTTCGCTCAATATCTTTTTCATTCATTAATGGTGTTAAAATATGCTTGTCTATTTCTTCAACATTGCTGAGCCCTTCGATATATATAAGCGTTGCTTTGTACGTTTTGCTAATAAAAAATGTTCGAAAGACGACATCCTCACAATCCGCATAAATAGATTGAAGGAAATGAATATTTTGTTGCAATTCATTCGAGAGATATTGCTCAGTCTCTTCAAGTGGTTGCTTGGCCGTTTTTTTCTCCTTGATCCATTTCTCCCAAAATCGACTCAATGAAATGCCTCCATTCGAACATAAATATTCCGACCAGTTTAAGGAGTGGTATCTAAATTATTCCTTAATAAAACTATTTTTATGCAGGGATTAAAGGTTAACTCAATCATAAGTGGGCATATGGGACAATTTATGCATCAAAAAAACCTCAGGACATCCTGAGGTATCGTTTTTAACTATTCGTTTTTTCATCATTTGTCATCAACAATCGTTCTTCTGCCATTTTGATATGATGGTCATATAATGTTTGCGCTACTATTTTTCGTGTCTGTTTTGCTGCGTCAAAATAAAAGGAATCATCTACTAAACCCGTTATCGTATATTCATACCCATGAAAATGAGCATTTAACGATGTCATCCCATAGATTTGAAACGGTTCAATGATAGCTCCTGATGAATCTTTTTTCAATTGATGAGAAAGCTGCTCGTTTAATGTTTGACAAGCTTTTTCTAACACGCTGAAAACAAGATCAGGATTTTCATTAAAGCTTACAACTGCACGTTCGATGACACGCATTTTTTCAATATTGTAGTTTTGGATTTGCTTAATTTCTCCGTTACTAATGGTTAAAACTTTTCCGTTCCATTCCCTAATCTTTAAAGACCTAAGCCCAATTTCTTCTACAGTCCCATTAAAGGTATTGTTAATTGTAATAAAATCACCTTGGTGCAATTGTTTTTCATAAATTAGGAAGATACCAGCTAAAATATCACGAATTAAGCTTTGCGCACCAAAACCGATCACGATTCCAGCAATTCCGGCCCCCGCTAAAATACTGCCAAGGTCTTCAACAAACTTGGAAAGAAAATAGAAAATAAACCCGATTGTTGCGACATATTTCGTGATGGATCGGATTAAGCTTTCGATTGTTTTTTCTTTTCGTTCTTCAATAAAATCCGTTTTTTTAAAGAAGTTGTGAACAAATTTATTAACGAGCTGCACCACAACAATTAGAATAATTCCGGCTAATGTTATTTCTATGAACGGGTTTTTCAGCCATTCTTCCATCGTATTCACCTTTTACAAATTGGATTTTCGTGAAGTAAAGTCGATATCTTTATAATAACTATTTTTCACTAAAATATTTGGACCGAGACATTGAACGCTTGGGCAATGACAGCTTAATTGCTTGGCAATAGCTGATTCGTTCCATTTTTCATAAGCTGATAGAAGCGTATCTTGTTGAATGTTTCCAAGCGCTGGTGTATCACCGAAGTCGGTTACAATCACATCTCCCGTAAAAATATTTACATTTAAACGAGAACGACCGTCTGGATCATTACGAACGGTTACATTTTTACTACTATGTAGGCGTTCGATTAATTTTAGATCGTCCGGGTTATTACTACATGCATAGAAAGGTAATGTACCAAAGAGCATCCAAACCGATTCATCACGAATATCTAATAAATGATGAATCGCTTCACGAATTTCTTCAAGTGTCAATGTTTCAAGTGTACTAGCGAAATCACTTGGGTACATAGGGTGCACTTCGTGACGTTGACATTTCATTTCTTCGACGATTTGTTTATGGATTTTTTCTATATAAGGCAATGTTCGTTTGTTTAGCATCGTTTCGGCGGACACCATCACACCTGCATCGACGAGTGCACGGCTATTTTCGATCATGCGATCAAAATATTTGGCTCGTTGCTCATACGTAGGTTTCTTATCCATCATCGCAAAACCACCATCAACGAAATCGTCCAACGTTCCCCAGTTATGCGAAATATGTAGTACATCTAAATATGGAATGATTTTTTCATATCGCTTTAAGTCAAGGGTTAAGTTTGAATTGATTTGTGTGCGAATACCACGATCGTGTGCATACTTTAAAATCGGCACAACATAATTCTCGACTGATTTTAACGATAACATCGGTTCTCCACCCGTAATACTTAAAGAACGCAAAGTAGGCACTTCATCTAGCCGCTTTAAAATTAAATCAAGGGGAAGCGCGTTTGGATCTTTCGGTTGAAGAGTATAACCAACAGCACAATGCTCACAGCGCATGTTACAAATGGTCGTCGTTGTAAACTCGACATTTGTTAACATTAAACTTCCATACTCTTTCATATCTAAATAAGCTTCCCACGGATCATAAGACGGTGTGATTGAAGCTTGTTTATTTTCGACTATCATAAAAACTCGTCTCCTTTACACATTCAGCTAACAACACTGTATGTTATACTTCTTTTTATCAGAACATAGCAATAGATTTGCACCAATTATTTATTTTAGCATGTTAGTATATAATTGTAAGTAGATGTTGGATGTTGTAAAATTTTGACGAATTCAAGTAAGCTAAAGGGGAACACCGATTTTGAAAGGAGAACAATCCATTGGGAAAAGCAGTTTCTAACAAAGACGAGCAAGTAAAATATTTACGGAATCGATTAAGTATGTTTGTAGAAGTACTTGATTCCATTGATCCTGAAACAACAGATATTGAAGATATTGACCGTCTTATTTCCATGCTTGACGATTTAGAAGGAAAATACGAACGGTTCAAAAAAGATTGGGAAAAATAATTCCCAGTCTTTTTTTCTTAATGAACGGGATGTGCAAAAATGCATATCGAGTTGCAAAAGAGAGGGAAGTGATGCAATAGAGGCTTTTGAGATGCAAAAACAACACTTGATGTGCAAATGTTTTTAGATTCGTGCAATTAAGTGAAAAACTCGTGCAATTAATTGTAAGACAGGTGCAATTAAGCGGTTCGAATACGGAAAATCTATATAGAAGATATGATTTTGTCTATGTATCACTCATTACAACACTAAAAATGTTATTTCCACAACTTCCAATGGAAGATGTTACAATTGTAAGCTATTACAAATTCCTTTAAATGAAGAATTGGAAGGAGTATAATAAATTTTGAAAAAGGCAGAATTTTTTTGTTAAAAAGGGGAGAGCGGGATGGAAAAGCTTTTTGAAAGTATGTATGAGCTGATTGTTGAGACATCAACGAATTTACCGAAAGATGTTCGTCGTGCCATTTATAAAGCAAAGTTAAATGAAAATGCGGGAACAAGATCGGCTATGTCATTAGCAACGATTTCCGATAATATTAAAATGGCTGATGAAAAGGTTTCACCGATTTGCCAAGATACAGGGTTACCGACATTTAAAATTAAAGTACCTGTTGGGGTAAATCAACTCAAGGTGAAAGAAGTGATTAAAGAGGCGATCGTGAAGGCAACGAAGGATGGAAAGCTTCGTCCAAACTCTGTTGACTCATTAACAGGCAAGAACTCTGGAGATAACTTAGGTGAAGGATTACCTGTTATGAAATTTGAGCAATGGGAAAAGGATTATATGGATGTTCGTCTCATTCTTAAAGGTGGGGGTTGTGAGAATAAAAACATCCAATATAGTCTTCCGTGTGAGCTAGAAGGTCTTGGCCGTGCGGGACGCGATTTAGACGGAATTCGCAAATGTATAATGCATTCTATTTATCAAGCGCAAGGACAAGGCTGTTCAGCTGGATTTATCGGGGTTGGAATCGGGGGAGATCGTTCCTCTGGTTACGATTTAGCGAAAGAACAGCTTTTCCGCAGTGTAGATGATGTGAATTCGAACGAAGACTTACGCAAGCTTGAAGAATACGTGATGGAGAATGCAAACAAGCTTGGGATTGGAACGATGGGATTTGGCGGTGAAACGACGCTTTTAGGCTGTAAAGTTGGCGTGATGAATCGTATTCCAGCAAGCTTCTTCGTTTCCGTTGCATATAACTGTTGGGCATTCCGCCGTTTAGGAGTCAAAATTGACCCTGAAACAGGTGCGATTACCGACTGGTTATATAAAGACGGGGCAGATGTTGATTTAACAAATCAAGAAGCGAAAGAAGAAGCAGCGGCATCTTCTGAATCTGAAAATCGCGTTGTGACACTCCAAGCACCAATTACCGAAGAACAAATTCGTGAACTAAAAGTTGGCGATGTTGTGCAAATTAACGGTATGCTTTATACAGGCCGTGACGCCATTCATAAACATTTAATGGATCACGATGCACCCGTAGACTTAAATGGCCAAATTATTTACCATTGTGGTCCGGTTATGTTAAAAGATGAAGAAGGCAACTGGGAAGTGAAAGCAGCTGGTCCAACGACAAGTATTCGTGAGGAGCCTTACCAAGGAGATATTATGAAAAAGTTTGGAGTCCGTGCAGTAATGGGTAAAGGTGGCATGGGACCGAAAACACTAAAAGCGTTAAAAGAGCACGGTGGTGTTTACTTAAATGCTATTGGTGGCGCCGCTCAATATTATGCAGAATGTATTAAATCTGTTGAAGGTGTAGACTTATTAGAATTCGGTATTCCAGAAGCAATGTGGCACTTACGTGTCGAAAACTTTACGGCAGTTGTAACAATGGACTCTCACGGTAACAGCTTACACGAAGATGTGGACAAGTCATCTTTAGAAAAGTTAGCGGAATTTAAAGAGCCTGTTTTTAAATAATGGATGAAAGTCGGCAGATTTCTGCCGGCTTTTTTCAAATGGGAAAAAATCGTAGGGGAAAGATATGGACTGGCGCTTATAGCCGAAGTAGATGCGCATAAAGTTGAACTTGTTTCCGAAGTGGACGCCAATCGAAGAAAAGTAGCACATAAATTCACCGAACTAGCAAATAAAGTAGCATATAAAAATGCAAAGTAACTTAAAACCCCTCCAATTCACCCCATGAATTTCCGTACAACCCGTTTATCCCACTCTTAACGGGCAGTAAGACCCCCACCTCAAGATTCTGTAGTAAAGAAAAGAAGATAGGTGGAGGACTGCCCGTAAAGGTCCGAACATAAAGAACACAGACTAAGAGCGCCACGTCCTGTGGCAACGTCTGTGTAACCCACATCCTATGGGTCACAAGGGCCTTTAGGTCATCCCGTAGGGACTAACATTCAGTGGGGGATGAAAAAAACCCCCACTGAATGAAGTTTCACTTTATCCTCCTCCATTCAAAATCTTATTTGGAATTATTACCAGTATGAAGCGTTTCTCTCGTTCAGAAAATAAGAAAAAAGTGTCAGAGGAGGAGAGAACGTTTGAAACGTTTGTTATTTTTCATTAGTTTTTGCACCCTGTTAGTCCTAAATACACACACCACCTTTGCGATATCGAACGAAGCCATTCATTGGGGTTTTAAAAGAAGTACGAACCATGAGCCGCCTTTTGCCGGTAGACTTGACCCGTTACTAGAAAAGCACGGTGCTTTTTATTTAGGTGACACGAGTAAAAAGGACATTTATTTAACATTTGATAATGGATATGAAAACGGGTATACACCAAAAGTTTTAGATATATTAAAGAAGCATAACGTTCCTGCCACTTTTTTTGTCACCGGGCATTATTTAGATGATAAGCCTGAGCTTGTAAAAAGAATGGTGAAAGAAGGCCATATTGTTGGCAATCATTCGTGGAGTCATCCTGATTTAACAAAAGTAAGGGACGAACAAGTAAAAAAAGAACTCGACTTAGTCAGTGAAAAAGTAGAAAAGCTTACTGGTCAAAAAGGAACGATTTATTTACGTCCACCTCGAGGAATATTTAGTGAACGGACATTAGCTTTATCAAAGCAATATGGGTATCATAACATCTTTTGGTCTCTCGCCTTTGTTGATTGGAAAATTGATCAGCAAAAAGGGTGGGAATATGCGTATAATAATATTATGAAACAAATTCATCCAGGTGCGGTTATTTTACTTCATACCGTTTCAAAAGATAATGCAGATGCATTAGATCAAGTTATTCAAGATTTAAAAAAAGAAGGGTATCAATTTAAAAGCTTAGACGATTTAATGGTTGAAAAAGAGTTAGAACATCCGTATTTGTTTTCCCTTTGACAATGCTCGAAGGGTTTTTTATATTTAGGAAAAAGGTTAAGAAGGTGCAGTTAGCGATGTGGAAAAAAACGATTGAAGTAACACCTCCGTATAATTTTGATGAACTGTTAGAGCGGTCTGCCCTTGACCCATTGAATAAAATTGAATTCCATGAAAGAACGATGTATGTTCCTCTATATGATCAAGGCAGTCGGCCTTTTGTCGTATCTGTTCAAGCAACGGGAACAACAGATGAACCGACATTTGTCATCACTGGACATGATGAAAAGCAAAAAGAGCATGCCATACAAGAATTAGAACGTATCTTTCAATGGAATCATTCACTAAATGAGATTTACAACCATTTTTCAAAAACGAGTTTAGCTCAACTTTTTCAACAACATCATGGAACGCCTTTCATGCTTGATTTTCATGTGTATGACTGTTTAATGAAATGTATTATCCATCAGCAGTTAAATTTATCGTTCGCTCATCAGCTAAGTGCATCATTTGCTCGAACATTTGGTACAACTATTGATGGTGTCTATTTTTATCCAAAGCCGGAGGATGTGGCCAGTTTATCCTATGAAGACTTACGTTCAATGAAATTTAGTCAACGGAAGGCTGAATATGTTATTGATACATCGCGGTTAATTGCCGAAGGAAATCTTCCGCTTGATCATCTTTCTGATATGAGTGATGATGAAGTAATGAAAACACTTGTCAAAATACGTGGAATTGGGCCGTGGACAGTACAAAATGTCCTTATGTTTGGGCTCGGTCGGCCAAATCTTTTTCCAGTAGCAGATATTGGTCTTCAAAATGCTATAAAAAAATATTTTAACCTTGATCGAAAGCCGACAAAAGAAGAGATGGAAGCATACAGTAAAGACTGGTCCCCATATTTAAGTTACGCTTCTTTATATTTATGGAGGAGCATTGAAAAGAAACGGAGAGAAACAGAATGAAGAAAGTAGTCACTATTGAAAAAGGACAACAGTTCCCTTTAACGATTAAACGCCTCGGCATTAATGGAGAAGGCGTCGGATATTTTAAGAAGCAAGTTGTCTTTGTGCCTGGTGCCTTGCCAGGAGAAGAAGTTGTTGTGGAAGCAACAAAGGTTCATCCGAAATTTGCCGAAGGGAAGATTCACCGTTTTCGTAAAAAATCTCCCTATCGTGTTAAACCGCCATGTGAATATTATGGGGAATGCGGCGGTTGTCAGCTGCAGCATTTAGATTATCACCAGCAGCTTATTGAAAAACGAGACATCGTCATTCAAGCAATGGAACGCCATACAAAATTAAACATAGAGTCACTCGACATTCGCGATACGATCGGGATGGAGGAGCCATGGAATTATCGAAATAAAAGTCAGTTTCAACTACGAGAGTCTAAAGGGAAAGTCATCGCTGGATTGTACGGGTTAGAATCCCATCGCCTCGTTCCAATCCAATCTTGTATGGTACAGCATCCGCTAACAGACAAAGTGACACGGATTGTCAAACAAGTACTAACAGATTTTAATATTCCGATTTATGAGGAACGAAAGCGAACAGGGGTAGTTCGAACAATTGTCGTTCGCGCAGGGGTTGAAACAGGACAAGTACAAGTTGTCCTCATTACAGCGAAAAATGAATTACCACGAAAGCAAATAGTTGCAGAGGAAATTGTGAAACGAGCACCTGAAGTAAAATCCATTATGCAAAATGTGAACGGACAAAAAACATCGCTCATTTTCGGAGACGAAACGTTTCATATTTATGGGGAAGAAGCGATTCAAGAAACGTTAGGAGATTTATCGTTTGAATTATCCGCTCGTGCCTTTTTCCAGCTAAACCCGACGCAAACCGTAAAACTATACGATGAAGTGAAAAAAGCGGCCCAATTAACAGGTAAAGAAAAAATCGTAGACGCATACTGTGGTGTCGGGACGATTGGTCTTTGGCTCGCAAAAGAAGCAAAAGAAATTCGCGGAATGGATGTCATAAAAGAATCGATCCAAAACGCGAACGAAAACGCCAAAAAGCATGGTATTAAAAACGCCAAATATGTTACAGGAAAAGCAGAAAAATGGATGCCGAAATGGGCGAAGGAAGGATGGCGTCCAGATGTTGTTGTCGTCGATCCGCCAAGAACAGGCTGTGACGAACAATTCCTAAAAACGATTAAAAAAGTAAAACCGAAACGATTTGTCTATGTATCCTGTAACCCATCCACATTAGCGAAAGACATTCAATATTTAGCGGATCAATATAGGGTTGAATACATTCAGCCTGTGGATATGTTTCCGCATACGGCGCATGTGGAGTGTATTGTCTTGATGTCAAGGGTGGAAAAATAATAGTAGTTGAAGAATTGATATAATAAGGTTTTCCAGTGATTTGGAAGATTTCCAATCCTGGAAAATCTTATTTTATTTGGTAATAAATAAGGAGAAAAATCACCATGAAATAGGGTTGAGTTGATAGGACGACTTTTGTATATGTGAATTGACAGAATGAATGACTAATACTAATATTATTATCAAGAAAATATGTATATATATCAAGAAAAAATTGAGTAATATATAAATTTATGATATTGTAACACTAGTAGTTAATTATAGCAGTTTGTTAAAGAGTGGGGTGTTGAAATGAATGTTAGCTATAATAAATTATGGAAATTAATGATAGATCAAAATATAAATAAGACTCAATTAAAAGATAAAGCTCGTTTGAGTACTAATGTAATTGCAAAGTTGGGTAGAAACGAATTTGTGTCAATTGAGACATTATGTAAACTATGTAAAGTTTTAAATTGTAATATAGGTGATATTGTCGATTATGTTCCTGATGAACGAGAGGATTAATAGTATGAATGATTCTTCTCATATTTTGCCGAATAAAAATATTTTAAAACAAGCCACTATACAAGCAATTAAAGATCTTGGTGGAGAGGCTAAAACGAAGGAAATTAATACAAAAGTTGCAGAAAACCTCAATCTATCAGAAGAACTGCTTTCAATTGAAGATGAAAATGGCACGGGTACGATGTACGAATATAGAATGAGATGGATTAGGACAGAATTAAAAGGAAAGTTACATAACCCCAAAAGAGGTTATTGGATTTTAGTAGAAGATTAATAGAGTTGGAGTGTTATGATTTTGACAACAGAAGATATGTACGTATTAAAAAAAGAAGCATTAAAAAATATAGAGAAATTTCAATTAGAAGAGGCATTGAATGATTTTAATTATAAAATTGATAAAGATGGAAATTTGTTAATTCCGTACAAGCATAAAGGCTATACATGTAGTGATAAAAAGGAAGTTTTTGAGGACTCTAATGTTCAGGCACTTAGCTTTTTTTCAGGTGCGGGGGGATTAGATATTGGTGCTCAGCTGGCAGGTGTTAAAGTCTTATCTACTTTAGACTTTTACGAGGACAGTGTAGAGACTATTAAATCTAACAGTTTTTTTGACCATAGCTTACATTTGAATAAAGATATTAATGATGTTAAAGGCATTGATTTCTCGGATATTATTAAGAAAAATAATCCATCAAAGTTAATATTGCTAGGTGGACCTCCTTGTCAACCTTTTTCTAAAGCAGGTTATTGGGTTACTAATAAAAAAAGAAAAAGTTATGATGATCCTAGAAATATGATAGAGCAATACTTTAGAATGATTTCTGAAATTAAACCAGATGGATTTGTTTTAGAAAATGTAGAAAGTATAGTGCATCCGAGTAACAAGCATGCCGTTGAAAATATAATAGACCATATTGAATCATTAGGATATAAATATACAATTTTACGTTTAAACTCTGCTGATTATGGAATCCCACAAAAGCGAAAAAGGGTTTTCTTTTTAGCTACAAAAAAAGACATTAAGGCTGAGTTGGAAATAACGCATTGCGATATTAAAAAAACAAAAGATAATCCTGACTTATTACCATATGAAAGGGTAATTGATTGGATTGGAAAGTTCGATGATCCGGTATATATTGATGAGAAATATGTTAATACTTCCGGAAAGTGGGGAGAAGAGTTAACTTGGGTTCCGCCAGGGAAAAACTATATAGCATTATCGGAAAAAGCAGGTCACCCAAAACCGACATTTGTTGCAGGTAAACGTTATTGGAGCTCTTTATTGAAATTACATCCAGGACTACCATCTTGGACAATTATAGCAAGTCCCGGCCATTGGGAAGGTCCATTTCACTGGAATAATAGAAGACTAAATATAAGAGAAGCTGCGGCACTTCAAACATTTCCAGATGACTATTTATTTTCGGGGAGTTTAAGGTCGCAAAGAATGCAAATAGGTAACGCTGTACCTCCTCTACTTGCGAAAATTATTATTGAAGAATTAAGAAGGTGGTTATAGTGAATAAACCTAAAGTTGTGAGTTTGTTCTCAGGTGCAGGAGGATTGGATATAGGATTTCATAAAGCGGGATTTGAAATTGTTTATGCGTCCGATAATTGGGAAATAGCTTGTGAGACTCTCAGAGAAAACAATATGGCGAAACAAGTTGAGTGTAAGGATGTTAGAGAAGTAGATTTCGCTGATATTAAAAAAAAGAATAAAGACATTGATTGTTTAATTGGTGGTCCCCCTTGTCCACCTTACAGTCAGACTCGCCATTACTTGGTCGGTAAGAAAAATGGTCTAAATGATGAAAAATCTGGTTTTGCAGTACCTGAGTACTTTAGGGCTGTCGAACAATTAGAGCCTAAGGTGTTTTTGTTTGAGAACGTAGATGGTTTTACCTTCAAAACACATACCGAATCATTCGATTATTTAAAAGAACGTTCAGAAGAATTAGGGTATGATATCGAATATAAAGTCGTTAACTGTGCTAACTATGGAGTGCCACAAACTCGAAAACGTTTTTTTTGTGTTGGAGTTAAAAAAGGTCTAACCCCATTTATATTTCCTGAAGAAACACATGCAGACCCTAAAAAGCTAGATGGTAAGATGCCTTGGGTTACTTGTGGAGAGGCAATTGGTGAGTTTGATAATATTACGGAAGAAGAAAAAAAACAACGACCTGGATCGAAACATTATGATTTGTTTGTTGATATCCCACCAGGTGATAATTATCTTTATTATACAGAAAAAAGAGGTTGTAAAAACCCACAATTTAAATGGAAGTCTAGATATTGGACCTTTTTGCTTAAGTTAAGTCCAGAAAGACCTTCTTGGACATTACAAGCTAGCTTTTCAAATAACCAGGGTCCATTTCATTGGAAAAATAGATTTTTAAGAATAGAAGAGGCAAAAAGAATACAAACAATACCAGATGATTATTATTTAGTCGGTGATTTTAAAGAGCAATGGAGGCAAATAGGTAATGCAGTTCCCTCAAAAATGGCCTTTATATTAGCCAAAACTATTAAGGAGAGTTATTTCAATGGAGAGAAATGAAAGATATGAAGTCAATTCTCATGGAGAGATCGTTGTTGGAGAACCACAAACATTAACGCCAACGGAAAGGGATACTTTAATAGAAGAAATGTTTTCAATTAATGGGTGGGAATATACTCTTGTAAATCGAGTATCTGGAAACCATTACGAAATTAAATTAACAAATAATAATCTTGATATTGAAAAAAACATACAATTATTTCACGGGAATATAAGAAAAGAGGACCCTGATAGAAATAGAGCAGAAAAGAAAATACAATTAGGAGGGACAGACCCTAGAGAATATTTTGAAAACGGAATTATTTTAGGCTTCTATGTATTCGAGGATAAAACAACTTTGAGTAATGCAATAATCGTATCTTGGCCTATAGAAGAGGGGAAAAATTATCCAGGTAATCCGAGTCTTCGTGTAAACGCAAATACTGAAATTCAACCAGCTAAAAACGTTGGTTATTATATTGACAAAACTAGCGGTAAAAATTTAATAGTTTTTCGTCCAGAGTTTATTTATCATTTTCTAGAAAACTACAAATCGATTCATTATTCAGCAAATGTCGTAGGGGAAGCTGAGCAAGTAGGAGAAGGGGCACTAACTTTTGAAACTGGTTATAGGTCATCTTCAAACTTTCCACATAATCGAATTTTGTTCGGTGCACCTGGTACAGGGAAAAGCTTTAAATTAAAGAACGATATAGAAAAATTGTTAGAAACAGGAGGTGAATATGAAAGAGTAACTTTTCATCCTGATTATACTTATGCAAATTTTGTGGGAACTTATAAACCTGTTCCATATGTAAATGAAGAGAATAAAAATGAGATAACTTATGACTTTGTTCCTGGTCCTTTTATGAGAGTTTATGCGAAAGCATTACTTAGTAGTAAAACCGATAATCCAAAACCACAATTACTAATAATTGAAGAAATTAACAGGGCGAATGTGGCTGCTGTGTTTGGTGAAGTGTTTCAATTGCTAGATAGGGATGAAAAGTTTATCAGCGAATATCCTATTCAACCATCAGAAGATATAAAAAAATATTTAGTTAAGACAGTAGGAATTGAGTTTGAAGATATAGATGAAATAAGAATTCCCGATAACATGTTTATTTGGGCAACAATGAATAACGCAGATCAGGGAGTTCTTCCTTTAGATACAGCATTTAAAAGAAGGTGGGATTTTGAATATTTAAATACTGATAATGAAGAAAATCAAATTGCAAATAAATTCGTTGTTTTAGGAAAAGGGTCTTCTGCGAGAAGGATAGTATGGAATGAATTAAGAAAAGCAATAAACGATCGATTGTCTGCATTAAAGGTCAACGAGGACAAACTTTTGGGAACATTCTTTATCAGTAAGCATATAGTTGTGCCTGAAGAAGGTGATGAAATCGATTCAGAAACATTTACAAAAGTATTTAAAAATAAAGTATTAATGTATTTATTTGAAGATGCAGCTAAACAAATAGGTTCCTCATTATTTAAGGGGTGTAAAAACACTACAAGATATTCATACATATGTGATGAGTTTGATAAGAGAGGCATTGAGATATTTGGAAATGAAATCAGCGACTTGTTTCCAAAAGAAGATGAAATTGAAACGGATTCTTCGGAGGAGTCTGAATGATATCTAAATTTGTACGTGAAGAAAAGCATTATTCAAGAGATGAATTATTGAATATCTTTGAATGTAATTCTGAGGAATTAGTTCGTATTATAGATGATTTAAAAAAGCATGGTATATTAAAAGTTGTGAAGGCTAGTGATAAAGAACAAGACTTATCTGAACTTATAAGTCAAGATTTGGATATGATAGAAATTGATATAAAAAACACTGAATATAACTATGCATTTAAATTTGTTGGAGTTATTGCTATCAGAAATTATATAATAAAATGTTACCCTAAGTATATAAGGAAAGATAATCCCGTTGATGAATTGAAAGTGATTATAAAGGTATTAGAAAAATATAATTCAGACCAACAGTTTATCCAAATGTTTAATGATCTTGAGAGTACAATTAGTTTGAACTACTTGTCAGTAATAATATATATATTAAATGATTATTATGAGTACGGTATTTACACAAATACTAGCAACACCTTTGAAGTAAATGGAAATGGTGAAATTGATTGGAATAAAACAATTAATGGAACTTATCCGATTATCGCAGAAAATCGTCCATATTATACAACACTGTTCACAAAAAAAAGAACTGTGGATGAGTCAGATTACTTCAAGAGATTACATGAATGTGTTCTAACAAAACTTTCGCAGGACTTAGAAAAGGCGAATTTAATAGAACTTTTTGATATTTCACCTATATATTTATCAGATGAAGATTTAGACGACTTTGGGGATAAAGATTACATACTTTATCGACTTGAAAACGAAATAAATAGCCAGTTTATAACTCATAAACAGCTATTGTTAAAAGCATTATATGCTTATATAAGTAACGAGAATAATATATCAAAGATGGACGGATTTAGTTTTTTTGGTACTAAAAACTTCAATTTAGTATGGGAGAAAGTATGTGCTGAAGTATTAGATAATCATTTAAAGCGACCTTTGGGGACATTTAAGTTACCTCAATCCCTTCATGAAACTTATAATCAAGAAGACTCTTTAATATCATTAATTGAGAAGCCAATATGGACAGGGTATACAGTCCAAGGGGAAAGTTTTGATAAGGAAGCATCAAGGACTTTAACTCCGGATGTAGTAAATATCAAAGCAGATAAAGGCTCATATTCACTTATAATATATGATGCAAAATATTATAATATTACTCTTGAAAAGGATAAGAAATTGAGTGGACAGCCAGGTGTTTCGGATATAACCAAACAATATTTATATCTTTTGGCATTTAAAGATTTTCTAGAAAAACACTCAATAAGACATGTGGAAAACTATTTTTTACTTCCATCCGAACATGAAATCTTGGTTGATAAAGGATTTGTTCAAATGAGTATGTTTAATAGGATGAATCTACCCTTAATTAAACTGAAAATGCTACCTGCAAAAACAATATATGAGTATTACCTTAATGATACTGAGATTAGTTTATATGAATTAGAACATATGAACTGAAACTTTAAGGGGGAATTGTATATGGCGAGCAATCGTTCATTTAAAAATTATGTGGCGGTTAAGTTTGAAGATGAGCTATTTGCCGCCATAGAGTCCTTTATTGGAGAAAATAAGTATGATATTGATTTTCGGTTATATCGTGTTCAGAATATAGGGGATATTTATTTATCAGATATTGAAGTAAAATTCGTTTAAGTAAATAGTTTACCAGACACGAAAATTGAGTTTGATGTATGAGTAAAATATTTGTGGGATAAATAAATGAACCTCATTCCTAGTGAATGGCTACTAGAAGCCATTCACTAGGAATGAGGCCACCAAGCGATAGCGCGGTAGTATGCAAAATACGTGAAAAAGGGACTCTCTTTTTGTACAGTATTGTTTTGGAAAAACTTGCAAAGGAGAGAGTCCCTATGAGATATTTTACTGAAAAATTCCCAAGTTTAAAAGAGCTAGAACAAGGTTTGTTTTTTCTTTTACAACAAACATTTGAAAAAGTGTTTACAGAGATCTTGGAAGAGATTGATCGAGAAATCGCAGTGAGTCGAGACAAGAAACGATTTCAGATGAAGGACAAGCGTGGAGTCCAACTATATAAGTTGAACTAAAGAAATTCCTGAATGGCATTTGACTCCATCCTTACACAGAGGCGGTCAATGACTTTAATGGGATTTAAATTCTCCATAAAGGCATGGACGTTCTTCCGAATCTCAGCCGTCGTATGATGGAAAATAAGCATGAAGATATTATCAATCTGTTAAAAGAAATAACTAAATCTTTCAATGTAAGATATATTTCTGAGGATAGCAATGAAGACTTTGAAGAGCTAGCTAAACTATATGAGATTTTAGGATTAAGTATAACTATTGAATTTGATAAAATAACAGTTTCTGCTTGCATGGAAAGTGACTTTGCTAGAGTAGGTGAGATGTTTTCTGTTGAGTCCTGGATTAAAATAAATCATAAAGAAGTATATGATTCTTACAAATCTGCAATCGATGCTTATACTCAAGGTCATTCCGGCACTTGTATTGAATCTTGTAGAACGTGTATTGTAAGTCTATTTTCAAAATATAAAGGGACGGAAAGTTTTGCAAAGTGGATGAGAGGTGTTTTTAACACAAGTGGAGACAATGCAACATCAACAATTTCTGATTTAGATAAGGCCCTCAAAGCAGACCTAAGAAAAGCAGACTTAGCAGATTTTTTCAATGAAAATAGAGATGGAAAGCTAACAAAGACAAAGACAATTTATATGATTTACTCCATGATGTCAGATTATGGGACTCATAGAAATGAGAATAATATTGAAATGCCTACTATTGAAGATGCGCTGTTTTGTTTAAGACTAACGGATAGTATTCTGTTTTGGGTTTATTTGAAGAACAAATAGCTGCTTTATCAGGGAAAGTTTGGGTTAGCACCTGTCATAACCCCATTTTGTGAATATTTACCGTAAAACAAAATTTTGATAAAGTATTTAATCTTGTATGGGGATAGGAGACGATAATCTATGTCAACCATTAATGAGAGAGAATCATTTTTTGAAAGTATGTACGCTAATCATCCGGAAAAGTTCAATTCTGATTGGGAAATATATTCAAAACAAGAATGGGTTGCAACAAATCTGAGATGTGATGTTATTTATAAAAGCAAAACGGACGAAACACTTCACTTGGTTGAGATTAAACGCCATGAGGCTGATTACCCAAATATCGCACAGGTGATGGAGTACTTTGCAAAGTTAAAAATGAAAAGTATTAATATACATAAAGTTTATATATTAGCAAAAGGTTTTTCAGAGGAGTTAGAATCGGCTATGGAATACTGCAATATTACTCCTATGAAAATTAATTTTGAGACCATTGAGGAAATCAGAAGTTTTACGAATGATGAGATCGAAGGAATTTACAGTGAACCTTTAACCGTGATAAATAATGTTATTGGTGAGCTGCCTCAGTTTCCAAAAGAAATAGAGAATATTGATTATATGTTTAAGCAGTATAAAGATACACTAACGAGTACTCCACAGTCGCACTATTTTGAAATATGGGAGTTTAAAGTACCAAATCCGGGTAGGCAGTATTACCTGTTATCCATTAAGTATAATGGAGATTTGTATCACTTTAAAAGTAAGTTTGATTATATGGCCGGGACTAAAAAAAGTCTAATGGATTCTACAAGGAATTTTGCTTGGGATTTTTTCAAACTACATTGCTTGGATAAGTCCTACAAAAACGTCATCATTAGGTCGTACAATCCAACTAGAGGAGGAAAAAAATTAGAGGATACTTAACTGAAAATTGACGAATTTTTAATGGGAAATGTGAACCCTGAGTTGCATTAAAGTAGTGGAATTAATTCATAGATGAACGGGTCGCACATGGTTAAGACGGTTTTGTTTTCCGTGAAGATTGATATGTTCCCGTCTACCGATAGCCCCAAAAAAGCAGTAGATATGTTTCCGAGAACGGACACATTAAAATGACATTCATTCTGTCCTCTCGAGCCATGTGGAGTGTGTGGCATTATTAACCTTGATATAAGAGTATTTGTGTTCCAGAGCGCTTGAATGTGTTAGGGTACAATTGTTCACTCTCGCACGCTCTCGAAATGTTATAAAAAGGAAAAAACTAATAGGGGGAGTGGAAATGACCTTAAGTCACGATTCCTTTGTACCTTTAGAAATGTTTTACGAGATGAGGGAAAAGAGTGAGCAATTGTTAGAATATATTGATGGTGTAATATACATGTCACCTTCTCCATCTACAAAACATCAAAGAATATCGAGCCGTCTTCAATTAAGAATAGGGAACTTTCTTGAAGAGGAATCATGTGAAGTGTTTGTAGCCCCTTATGATATTGAATTAAAAAGTGAAGGAATAGAAGGAAATAAGATTGTGATTCCTGATATTAGTGTTATTTGTGAAAAAGGTGGTTTTACTGAAACAAAATACATCGGTGTTCCGACCCTGATAGTGGAAATCCTTAATCCGTCCAATCAATCGCATGATTTGATTACAAAACTAAATCTTTATATGAAGTATGGAGTAAAGGAATATTGGATTGTTAACAATCGTAACGGGTTCGGTCTCCTATCTCAAAATGTGAATTTACAAAAAAAATATAAAGTAAAATGCATATCAAATTACATCGCATATTCCGATGCTTTTTGTTCAAAAAATTAAATAGCCTAGTCTGTAAGGATTGGGACAACGCTAAGCACATTTCCAAGACGATTCCACCAACGGTAAAAAAACGCCCTCAACCAAAGAATGGGCTGGGGGCGTTTCTTGCCGTTTTATTTATTTAAATTCTTAATAGCATAATCGGCTTCTTCTTGTGTGAATTTTTCACCATGTTCAGAAGTCAGTTGGTCTCTTATCGCTTCTGGCGACATACTCATTGTTTCCTGATAACTTTTTGCCTTTTCCAAGGCGTTTTTATTAAAGTCTGCTTTCATATTATCAATTGCGTATTTTGCTTCGTCTTCAGAAAACTTTTCACCGTGTTCTGAAATAAGTTGTTCATAAATTCCTTGTTTTGACATATACATAGTTTCAGAGTAAGATTCAGCCTTCATCAAAGCGTTTGCTTTCCAATCAAACTCAAGATTATCCATTGCATACTTAGCAGATTCCACAGAAAACTTTTCACCATATTCTGAAACTAATTGATCAAAAATAGCACTTTTGGACATGTTCATAGTTTTTGCATATGATTCAGCTTTATTCAAAGCAGACTTATATTCTGCAGGAATATCATCCTCTGCCTTCGTATCTTCATTTTTTTGTTCCTCTTTTTTCTCCTCTGGTTTATCCTTAGTTACCGACTCAGTGACATCCAATTTACTTTCTTCTTTGTTTGCGTCCTCTTTTTCATCATCGTTGCCGTTGACAGCAGCACCAATAATAAGAATCGCAATTATCCATACCCACCATTTTTTATAGAACGGTTTTTTCTTTTTTTGTTGTTTCTCCACTTCCTGTACCACCTTTATATCATTTTGTATAAAATTATATGGTCAATCACCGTAACTTGGAGGAGTGAAATAAAATCCATAACTTGTTGTCCATTACAAACATCTATTTTACATTCATAATTGCAAAAAAATGGGGAAATAGAGATAAGTACATATTTCATAGAAATTATCAACCCCGACTTTTGGTGATGAGCCAATTATATCATATATCTAGTAAAATAGTATCATTATTTAAATAGCCTTAAATAAAAATTCCGCCCATTGGATTCGTTTTACAGTTGTCGACTGTTACATTTTCGTTCGCTTTAATGGACTCTATATAGTAGCGATTTCTACTTCCTTCATTAATAACATTTCATTCTGTTTTTTCTTCAAATAGAGTTCCACAATTATCAGTATTGAAATAGATATATAGTGTAAATCATCACTTTATTCCCTCTAAAAACCTTTGAAAATTTTCATATTCCTCCAGAACTTACATGACACGCCTCTGAGATTATATGCTACATTTTTTGCATATTATTTGGGGGAGTGTTGAACGTGATCATTTCCTATGATTTAGGCATCGGTTTAAAAGAATACGCAAAAAGAGAAAAGATGAATGCCTTTCCTGTGCTTGATACTTGTCCAAAAATGTCAGTGTCACGGACCAGGCAACCTTCATCGGAATGGGTATTACTTTCGAAATGGCATTTCAGAAGAGATGGAAGTGAGAATTCCTATCTGTCGTTTGAGGTGCTTAAACTGTGGAATCAACATTTCTATTCTACCAGATTTTCTCATCCCCTACTTTCAACATACCATTCAAACTATTTTAGATCGTATTCATCAATTTCTTGTAGATAAAAGAGTTAACAGAAGTCGCCATCTATTACGCTTCCACCTCCAGCGATTTCTCCCAAAACTCAATTGGCTCCATACGTACTTCGTTGGCTTAGGAAAGGTGGGTGGACGTATACAGGATCCATTCCAAGAAGCGATCAGGTACATTTCTTTGATTTAGGATGTGGGCGAATCTCCTTTTCTACGAACGAGTTGGGGACATTACTCTTGTCATGTCCCCCAAGTCTTGCCCTGAGTAAAATCATGCAGTACTTAAAAGGAAGGTCATCAAGGTTATTGCAAGATGAATTTCCAGAACTGAAGAAGAAATATTGGGGTTATCACTTATGGGCAAGGGGATATTTTTGTGCAACAGTGGGAACCGTGGCAGAGGAAATCATTCGAAATTACATCGCCAATCAATTTCGTGATGAAAAGAACGACATCTTCAGAATTGAGGAATGAGTTTAGTCAAGTTTAGTGTGCTTAAGTATAGATGCTTTAAGGTGACTTCTCAGTCTTAGATAACGACTTTAGTCGTCGACATTTATGTCTAAATCCACCTGCTTTAGCAGGTGGTCGTTTAAGAGTTTAATTTATGAAGAAAATCTAGTTAGACAACCAAAATATCTTGAGAGAACGTGGGTAGCCATAGGCATCAAAGGGTATCGAGTCGACTTCGATTTCGATGCTTGTCCCTTAGCGCTATTTAGGGACAAGTACTATTACTTTTGTTCAGATGGTACTCACATGTAGTTAATACTAGTAACATGTTGGGGGACTAGCACGGCTTAAACAATTTTCGCTGACATTTTTGTTAGCTCTTGCAACATTGCTTCGTTTATTACGATACCTAATCCTGGGGTGTCAGGTATCGTAATGTGAGGCGGTTCATACGTTAAGTTGCCGATATCTTTGCTAAACATTAATGGACCAGTAAGCTCATTGCTTAGAATATTTTTCTTAGCTGTAGCTAGGTGTAGCCCGGCTGATGAGGCAACAGACGATTCGACCATCGAACCAATTTGACATGTCAAGCCTGCCATTTCTGCTTGATGGACTAATTTTGTTGCTGGAAAAAGCCCTCCACATTTCATTAGCTTAATATTAATTTTATCTGCTGCTCGCTTTGAAATAACTTCTCGCATTTCCTTATTTCCATGTAATCCTTCATCAATCATGACGGGGATTAATGTTTTTTCTTTTACTTCGAGCAATGCGTCCATATCGTCGGCTAATACAGGCTGCTCGATCCAATCAATATCGCAATCTTTTACTCTTTGTAAAACATAGAGCGCATCTGAACTATACATCCATCCTTGGTTTGCATCAACTCGTATTGGAATGCCAGACCCTACAGCTTCACGCACTGCACGAATACGTTCCACATCCTTTTGTTTATCTGTACCGACCTTTAGCTTTAACTCTTTGTAACCATTCGCTATTGCCTCTTTAGCAATGGACGCCATTTCATTTGATTCTAAAATACTAATTACTTTAGCAATCTTTAATGAATCACGATATTTACCACCAAGAAGATTATAGACAGGTTGGTTAGCCGCTTTCCCCATTAAATCATAGCAAGCAATATCAATAGCTGCTTTCGCAGTTGGAGCTCCATATATTTTTTTATTCATTTTTTCATGAATTTTCTCGATATTAAAAGGGTTTTCACCAATAAGTTCGGGTGCAAGGATATTTTTAATCATTTCATAGGTGCTCTTCCATTCTTCCCCAGTTACATGCTCATCAGGAGTGCCTTCTCCATACCCTATTAAACCGTCATCCGTTTCTATCTTTACAATAATCGAGGGCATGTCATTGTATGTGTGATAACTGACAATAAATGGTGTGATAAAAGGGAGTCTTATTCCAAACAATTCGATTGACTTAATTTTCATCTTCTCTGCACTCCTTCAGATAACGTAAAACAGAAGTCGATATGAGTTCGACACCTCTGATTAACATTTGCTCATCGAAATCAAATTTAGGATGGTGATGACCGTGTATATACGTAGAATTACCAACACCGATAAACGTATAAACAGCTGGGATTTCTTTTGAGTAATAGGAAAAATCTTCACTTCCTAAAACGGGATCAATGGTCATTACGCTTGTTTTGCCATAAAGTGTTTCTGCTTCAGTTCGAATCATTTGTACGAGCTTTTTATCATTTATAACGGGTGGATCTCCGTGATTATGGTCAAATTCATAAGTTGCTCCAAAGGATTTACATACACCATCAAGAATCATCTCTATGCGACTACGTACTTGTTTTGATATGCTTTCATGAAAATGGCGTACTGTTCCAGACATATATGCCGTGTCAGGAATAACATTATAGGTTGATCCTGCTCGTATTTCTCCAAGACTTAAAACAGCTTGTTCAAGTGGATGTAGCGATCTGCTTACAATTGAATGCATTTGTGTAATGGCATGTGCAGCAATAAGTGTAGGATCAACTGTCTCATTCGGCATCGAACCATGTCCACCCTTGCCGTAAATAGTACAAGAAAAGCGATCTGCACCAGCCATCGTTGAACCTTCCCGAATACCGATCATACCTGTTGAAAGAGGCTGCCAAAGGTGATACCCAAAAATGGCATCAACTCCATCTAGTATATTTTTCGATACTAGCTCTTTTGCTCCACCAGGAACACTTTCTTCAGCATGCTGGAAAATAAATAAAATGGTTCCATGAATTTCTTCTTGAGCTTCAACGAAAGTTTTTGCAATGCCTAACAAAATCGCCATATGACCATCATGACCACATGCATGCATAGCTCCATCATGTTTTGATGCAAATGGAAGGTTTGTTTCTTCTTTAATCGGTAACGCATCCATATCCGCTCGAATCGCAACGGTCTTACCAGGGTGATTCCCTTCTAATACTGCAACCACATCTTTTCCAGTTAAAGAATAGGTACGGAGCCCAAGTTTCGTTAATTGTTTTTCAACATATTTTTTTGTTTCTACTTCTTGGTGGGATAGCTCTGGGTACTGATGGAAATATCTTCGTTGTAGAATAACCCATTCTTCTATCTTTTGTTTCGTCGTCATAGCAACAATCCTCCTTCTCATGAAAAACCAATTAGATGTGCTACAGTAACGAAAATTGCACCTAAAACATAATGAATTAAAATTAATGGTAAAATCCACTTCGCCCATTTAATCCAAGAAATACCCGCTAATGCTAACCCTGCCATAAAATAACCTGATGTCGGAGAAAAAATATTTGAAATACCATCTCCAAATTGAAAAGCTAGAACAGCTGTTTGACGAGAAACACCGACTAAATCTGATAATGGTGTCATAATTGGCATCGTTAGCGCAGCTTGTCCACTTCCTGAAGGAACGATAAAATTTAATATACATTGGACAAGGTACATCCCGACTGCAGCAAACTCAGCTGGTAAACGATCAACCGCTCTAGCTAATGTATATAAAATGGTATCCATGATCTTACCATCTTGAAGTACAACGAGAATGGCATGAGCCACTCCAACAACTAATGCACCAACAACTAAAACTTTGCAACCGTTAATAAAAGATTCCGCAATTTCGTTTAAAGACATTTTCCCAACTAAGCCGATCATAATGCCCATTAATAAGAACAATCCAGCAATTTCTGGAATAAACCATTTTAGCTTTATGACACCGAATGCAAGAAATACAAGTGTTGCTAGTAATACAATAAAAATCGCTTTATGTTGGCTCGTAAGCTCTGTTTTTTCTTTTTTAGTAAACTCATTCAATTTTTGATCTTCCTGATAAACGAGGCTCCTTGTCGGATCTTCTTTTACTTTTTTGGCATACCTCATAACGTACCCAATACTCACTGTTAGAAAAATGATGAACAAAATGATTCTTAGACCCATTCCAGAAAAAATAGGTATTTCAGCTATTCCTTGTGCAACACCAACTGTAAACGGATTCATAAATGCTGCTGTGAAACCTGCAGAAGTCCCTAATAATACAATGGCTGTACCAACGATCGAATCAAAACCTAGCATAATGACTAACGGAACCATAATCGTGATGTAAGGAATGGTTTCCTCTGCAAGTCCAAGCATGGCACCTGATAAGGCAAAAAACGTCATGAAAACAGGGATGAGCATCCGTTCTTTTCCGCTTATTTTTTCTGAAATACTGCTTACCGCTCCTTCGATGGCTCCAGTTGAACGTAAAATGCCGAATGATCCTCCAACAATAAAAATATAAAAAATTATACTTGCTGAAGTAACCATCCCTTTATGAATCGATCGAAAAATAGACCAAAAACCAGCTGGGGAAGACTCCACAGTATGAAATGTACCATCAACAACAACCGTTCTACCTTCATCATTTAGGACCCGTTCATATTCACCTGCGGGAACAATATAAGTGGCAATCGCTGCCAATACGATGACAAAAAACAAAATCACAAAGACATGCGGCACTTGAAACTTCTTTTTTGTTGCTGCTGTTACTTCTAATTTTGAATGGATCAACAATTTCCCTCCCATCGATAACGACATATGTCGCTATCAAGTCGCTAATTAATTACATCATACAATTAAATTGTTTGTTTAGTCAATATTTTCTTAATATTTAAAAAACAATAAGAAAAAAGCAGGCTCTACAAGGGTAGAAGCCTGCAAATATGAAGAGGGTCTATTCTGTTTTTTTATTAAGATTTGGCAGGTTCAATGTATAAATGGCACGCGGTCTACCACTTTGATGTGGCTGTTCTTCCCCAATAGTATGAAGATAACCTTGATCAGCAAACTTTTTTAAAAGCCTTTCAGCTGAACGACGACTCACTTCTAAATAGTCGGCAACATCATTAGAGGTGAAACTTTTTCCTGAACGAGCATCTAAAAATTGCTGGATTTTTAATAGATTGGTTGTACTAATTTTTAATTTCTTTGCTAATTCTCTTACTTGTTCATTTTCAACCTTCAGTTGTACTCGCTTTACCTTATCATTAAACGGGCCTATGACGGTTTGCTCTTCAGTTACAATATAAGCAGCGCTACTCATTTCTGTTTTTTTTGCGTAATCTAAAGCGATTTTCGCATGCTTTTCTGCCTCTACTGTTGTCATACCTAAACCAAATCCGATGCTAATCGTTCTAGCCAATTTTTCTTCCATTTCGATCAATCGTTGCAATGAGAGGAAATGTTCTGTGAGGTGTTCAATACTTCCTCTTGTTCCATATAGCACAAATTGCTCATTTCCGATGTGCTGAACAGAGCAATTTATTTTTTTGGCGAATTGTAATAGAAGTTGGTGCGTTTTCAATATGTGTTCTTGACTCGTAATATCTGAAGCAAGCACTGTTTCAAAGCCATTCATTGAAATAAGACCAACAGCTATTTGAGATCGTTGACTTTGGTGGAGTTCACCTAACACTTTAGCTTCTTTTAAACTGTCAATAATATTTTTCTTAGGATCGATCATTCGCATACAAGGAATATTTTTTTTCTGTAGTTGATCATATACGGCATGGATACTCGTTAAAACGAGATCGATTTTCTTTTCTTTCCATAGTTGAATATGCTTTGATACAATTTCGTCTAGATGAAATTCTTTTGTATAATTTTTTTCTATAATCCAACGATACTCTTGAATATGTAGCATTGAAGGTTGTAACTGTAAAGCTGTTAACACATTATGAACATAAACACGATCAGGTAAGTCGATGGATAAACGTTCAATTTCAATGTCTTGATGGTAGTAAATGGAAAATAAAGCTAATGATACATTCAAATCATTTACCGGTATATAGACTGATGGGATATTTAATTTACGAGAGGATCTTTTTGTCAAATAATATGGTAATGGTCCCGTAAATAAAAAAACATCACATGTTGATGCATCCATTATAAGTTGTTCGATCTCATTTGGGTAATCATATACGAAAGGAACAATATTGATATTGTCAACATCAAATTGACATTCTCGAACTCGGTTAATCATTTCTTCAGATCCGAAAACAGCTATCTTCATTTGCATACATATTCCTCCACTTCAAAAACACTTCGCTAAACCATTCACTCCTTATTAGAATACATTTTCTCATAAAAAATAAAAACCCCGAAGAGAGTTGCTTCACACTTTAACTCGTAGGGGGAATAGGCGCTATTTACTCTATACAACAATTACAAGACGGCATACCAGGTACAACACCGCTTGAAGGTGATAATCTTTTTTGACGACATTGTTCATTAAGAGCAGAGATCAATAGCTCTTTTACAACAATTGATTGAGGAGTTTCAAAAGCTGGGTTCGCTAAATTTTTTTCTTCTAGCGGATCAGTTGTTAAGTTGTATAGCTCAAATTGATCAGGAACGGGACGTTTTTTAGTCGTTGTGACACAAACCGAGCATTCGGTATTTGATTCTGTATGAGTTGAAGAGCCTGAGCTTGTGATTTCGTCCTTACATCCTGGATCGCTCCAGAATTGAGGGTTATCGAAATAACGGGAAAGCTTCCAAATTTCATTTTCTCTATCTTTGCCAGTTGGGAGTGTGGTAATGATTGCTTCAATGTGATTAGGTTGGATAACGGATTTGTAAGGTTCACCAGTTTCGCTAACTTGGTTTAATCCTCTCGTCACATCATCATCGCTCATAAAATAGATAGGTTCATCAGCACGGTAAAAGCTTTCTTCTCCTCGGAAAAGTGGTGTAAGGTTCCGCCCAACTAAAGGATGTACCTCTGTATGGTCAATACGCAGTTTTTCTTGAATGTCCACGACATTGATGTTAGCTAATCCTAGCATGGTTGGAAGTACATCAACGTGGCTTGTTAGCATATTCGTGCTTTGGCGTCCTGAGAAAAGCTTAGGATTGTGGATAATAAAAGGGACATGGATGGATTCTTCATACGTATTGTACCACTTTTGAAATAAGCCACCGTGAGCTCCTAATAATTCTCCATGATCAGATAGGAAAATAACAATTGTATCTTCGTAAAAAATAGAGTTTTTTAGCGCTGTAAAAACTTTTAGCATTTCTTGGTCGGCTTGCTTTTGCAGTGAATAATACAACTGGCGGTAAAAGAGGGTGTCTCGTAAAGGTTGAAAAGCTTTTTGATATGTAATGCGATAGCTTTTTTGTGCAGTTGGTTTCGTATCTAACGTTTCGTTTGCAGTAGGAGCTTCTGGAATAAAAGGAACAGATGGATCAACCTTAAAGTTGAATAAAGGACTAAGCTCTGAATAGGCGCCAAATAGCGCAATATCATGTGGGTTTACAAAAGAAGACATAATGAACCAAGGGTGTGCTTCTGATGTTTGTGCCTCCTTTTCAAGTGCCTGAATTAATTCAACTACCTCAGCAGAATAGACGGTATCTCGGCCGCTTAAGCCAATGGCTGCCGAAGATCCTGAATTTCGTGGAGCTGAACCGTGAGGCTCTGGACCAACCCATCCCGAGAAGCCAAATAAGTTTAAACGGTTTGCATGAAGATACATTTGGACTTTTTTAGGATCTGGAATACCTGTAGATGTATAGCTTGGAAAGGCATCGTTTGTTCCCGGAATAATAATATCTTCATCGGAAGCGTGCCATTTCCCTTTCCAATAAGTACGATATCCTGCAGCGCGAAAATAGTCACCCATTGTCGGAACACTGTTTGGATCAAGCCAAAACATATCAGGATCAAAAGCGCTTTTTGCAGCTCCGCTCGTTTGTGTTACACCGTGAAGGGATGGATATTGCCCTGTATAAAGAGTAGCTCTGCTAGGTGAACATGCTGTACTTCCTGCGTAATGCTTATTAAATTCAAAGCCATTTTCACGTAAAAGTTCTTGGGTTATTAAGTGATCTCTACGCCACTTTTTTAATTCATTATTTTCATAAACGGGTGGAAACCGCTCTTGATCCACCATCAAAATGAGGAAATTTGGTTTCTTCTGTGAACGATTAGAAGGTTTGGTCTTAGAAGGTGCAGTATCTATCTCAATTTTTCCCAATTATTTAATACCTCCCTTAAATAAAAAATTCTCGTACAGCCATTCTTTCAGTAATCATCCTTCTACAATATATGTCAGTGACGATAGGTTATGCAGGTGTTAAGAAGTGCTTGCACCCTGATTTTATTGAATAGACCACGGATGGGAGGGTGGTTTACATACATTTGTCATAAAAATACTACCTGACCCCGCAATAGGAACAATTTTATGTATTAAGGATCATGTATCTAAGTTTTTCTTTTTCCGTATTCTAGCCATAATCAAGAGAACGATCGGGAGAAATAGCCCAAAAGTTGACGTATATACCCACCATGTAGAAAGAACAAATTGATTAAAATAGCTTACATTTGGCACAGAGGCAAGTGATGAAATGATCGTGATAATGGCTAGCGGAATTAAAAGTGCTTTATAATCTTTTAATTTTAATAGTTGGGAAATCCCTAGTGATGTTGCATAAAAACAAATGGTTAACTTAACAAAAAGGGTAAGAATCCAAATGGTCGCCATTATGACTTCAATACGTTCTAAAAACTGACCAATACTAATTTTCTTGCTTAGCAAATAGCTTGGAAAAATATTGCGTTCTGTAATGTCGACACCGAGAACAAGGAGAGATAGTAAGATAACCATAAATAATAAAATAGAGCCAATTCCCATACCAATGATATAAGAATATGTTCCGCTTTTAGGGCTATTTACATAAGGGAAAATCATGAGCAAGATAATCGTTTCAAAATAATAACCAATTAATGGGACAGATCCGCTCAATACACCTTTAACACCACTTTCAAACACGGGTTGGATTTTCATTACATCAATCTGTGGTAAAAGGAAAAAAAATAATAGGATTAATAAAATTAAAACAATCGGAAAAAGGATTTCAGTTGTACGTGCAAATGTTTCCACTCCAAGACGAATGGCATAGATGACAATGCTTAAAAAAATCATTAACTCAAATTGTATCGGTGTTTCGATTAAAATTTGCGAAGACATAAAGTCGCCAACTTGCCATAAAACAACTGTACAATCAATAAAAAAATAAAAAACAAGAATAACTCCGATCCCTTTCCCTATTACTTTACCGAATGCTGACTCCACTATTTCAATAAGCGTTTGATTATTAAATTGGGTACCGATGTAACTATAAATAGATACACAAATAATGCCAATAAACAACGCAAAAAGTGCAGAGATCCATGCATCTTGACGACCGTGAACTGTAACATTTGATGGTAAAAATAAAATCGTATCACCAATGACAAATAGTGATACTAATATCGTAAATTGATGGGAAGAAATCTTGATTTTATCCATCATAATGACACCTACTATCTATTCTAAAAATCCGAAAATAAAATCACTAAAGGGCTTATAGATAAATGTTATGGCATCTAACGGGTTTGGTAGTTCTATTTGTAAGCTTTCTAAAATGCTTAAAACAACGCCAATGAATAAAAGAATGGAAAAGACGTAAAGTTCTTTTGTTTGCTTCTTTTTTAATAGGGAAGGAACTTCAATATATATCACGATAATTGCTACCATTAAAATGCCGAGGATTTGCCACATAGATCTCACCTCCAAATATACGAAATACTTCATTCAGTGGGGAGTTTTTTCATTCCCCATTGAATGTTAGTTCCCTATGGGATAACCTAAAGGCCCTATGACCAACAGGATGTGGGTTACGCGGACGTTGCTACAGGACGTTTCGCTCTTAGTTCGGATCTTTACAGGTAGTTGTCCTCGCCTATCTTCTTTGCTTTAGTACAGAATCTTGATGGGGGTCTTACTGCCCGTTAAGAGTGGGATAAAGTAGCCTCCGCATTGGATTGTGCGTAAAATGGAGGCAATGATTGTTCACTCTTTTTCTTCCTTATCCGTCTTCATTTCTTCAAGGAAAGAATTTCCGACTGTTCCGAGGCGACGAATTTTAAAATTAGACTTTACATGTACAGGTAGTTGAGTAAATGTTTCATCCCAATTCTTCTTTAACTTTTTCCATTCCTTTGGATCGGCGCGATGAATCGCCTCTCCAAAACCGAAAATATCGGATTGAAGCTCCTTCTGTGCTTTATTAATGGCAATGTTCGCTACCTCTTTTACACGTTTGTTGGCGATATGTTCAAGCTCGGTAACCGTTTCAGGTTTTGTTAAATCAATTTGGCAATTCACTTCCGCAATGTTTGATTCTGCCCAAATATCGACCGTAATTTCAGGTTTTCCATTTTTCACTTTCCCTTTTATATCTGCTTTTGTTCTAATTTGCTCTGTAATAATTTCTCCCCCTTTTGGGCACGAAAGAGGACCAACTGTATTTGTTACATTTCCGATAATATAATTGAATCCTTTACTTTCATTTTTATCGAGCCATCCGATGAGTTTATCTTTTTTAAACACTCCTAAATTTTCATACCGTAGTTCAGCTGGTGGCTTTATTTCGTGAACATTTTCCGAACTAGCTCCTATTTCTTCATCTCCAATAACTGTAATGGCAGTTAATACAGGTTCTATCCCTTCACTTACTAAATTGGATATTAACTCATCAAGAAACACCCCTTTAGTTGGTGCCCACGATTTTTCAGACATTTCTAGCGATGCAAACATTTTGTTGGCTGGAATTTTTTCTAATTGTGTTAAAGTGCTCAAAACTTCCTCGGCCCTATCCTCTTTTGCGACAACAATAAAAAAGTCTGTACGGAATTCGTGATCTCTTGAAAAAAAATCAAGTACATCTTTAATGCCTTCTCTTGCAAGCTCCTCTCCAATGACGAGCATACGAATATGAGCAACATATATTTTTCGAGGACTAACGGTTGTCAGCTTCCTCATTCCTTCCATAATGCTTCCTGCTTTTGCTTGGTATGTCGTAACAGGTGTATATTTTGCACCACCGCCACCCCCAGTTTTTGCAGCAATTTCACCTGGATTAACGATTTGAGTGGAGACAAGATACTGGCCATCTTCTGCTTTGTCAATGCCAATCGCAATGGCAATGGCAAGATCATTTAATTCGCGTCGACTCCAGCAACCGGTTAAAGCTGTACAGGTCAAGAGGAAAATAATAAGCATGTAAACGAATCGTTTCAAACCAAATCACCTCGTTTTCGGTGAAAGTCTATTTTTTTGGCGGTTCCGGTTTTGGCGTTTGTTCACGTACTGTGTCTAATTGACTAATGAGCCGTGGACGAGAACGCATTGCCCATAACGGGAATCTTAAAATGGTATCTTTTTGATCAGATAGATTCATCGGAGCTACTGGTGACATGTAAGGAACACCAAAGGATCGTAAACTGCATAAATGTAAAACAATGGCGATTAAACCAACAATAATACCGAAAAGTCCAAAAGATGCAGCAAGCGCCATTAAACCGAACCTCAAAATTCGAATCGGAATACCCATAGAAAAAGACGGTAATATGAAGCCGGAAATGGCGGTAATCGAAACGACGATGACCATTGCAGGAGACACAAGACCTGCCGCAACGGCTGATTCACCGAGAACGAGAGCACCAACAATAGAAATGGCAGGGCCAATCGCTCTTGGCATTCGAATTCCAGCTTCTCGTAAAATTTCAAACGTTGTTTCCATCATTAATGCCTCAATAAATGCAGGGAAGGGAATTCCTTCACGTTGAGCGGCAATACTAATTAATAAAGAAGTTTGTAGCATCTCCTGATGGAACGTTGTAATCGCAATATATAAAGAGGGTGCTAATAAAGATATGAAAAGAGCGATATATCGTAAAAGCCGAATAAGCCCAAAGTCTGTACGATGATAATAATCTTCAGCTGTTTGTAAAAACTGGACAAATAGGGCTGGGACGAGTAAAACGTTTGGACTACCATCAACAATGATGGCGACTCTACCTTCTAAAAGGCCACCAGCAATGGTGTCAGGCCGTTCAGAGTTAAAGATTGTTGGAAATGGTGTAAATGTCTTGTCTTGTATTAGCTCCTCGATATATCCGCTTTCTAAAATGCCATCAATGTTAATTTGATCTAACCGTCTATGAATTTCCTCAACGACTTTGTCATTTGCAACACCCTTAATATACATAATCGCGATATCGGTTTTCGTTCGGGTTCCGATTTGTCTTGACTCAAGCCAAAGGTTTTGATCTCGAATTTTTCTTCTAATAAGCGCAGTGTTTGTCCTTAGTGTTTCAGTAAATCCTTCATGTGGACCTCGAATTACAGTTTGTGTTTGCGGTTCAGCAACATTTCGGCTTTCCCATGATTTTGTATCTGTTACAAATCCTTGATTAAACCCGTCGAATAATATGACCGTATCACCTGAGAGAACAGACGTGTACAGTTTGTCAAAGTCACATAGATCCTCTACGTTTGCCATAGTAAGAATTTGTTCTTTGATTTCGGTTAAATTGTATGGCGTTGTTTTGAGCTGATCATCATTCATTAGTGGTTCCATAATAAAATCATTAATAAATGTTTCATTCGCCAATCCATCTGTAAAAATGACCGCTGCTTTCATCGAACGTGCATGTCCGATTCGGAACGGACGGATGGTTACATCTGTACTATTTCCAATAGCCTTTTTAAATTCTTCCAAGTTTTTTTGTAAAGAAGAATACAACTGAGTCTGTTGATTTCGATCTTTCACCTGTTTTAACAAATCTTTTGAAGAAGGGATAGGTTGATTGTTGTTTATAGAAAAAAGAGGTTTCTTTTTTCCTTTTAGAAATTTCATGGAAAACCCCCTTTTGGAAACATTCATATATTGTAGGTATTTCCTGCCGCACATGGAATTATGCAGAAATATGCAATGTCTATCATTTATATCTTGATGGGATGAATGTATTCCTTTTGCTAATGGAGAAAGTGAATAAGACATGATGGGTTGGAAAAACTTATATAAACTTTGTTTTTTCGGAGGATATGTCGTTTATGGTTTCGAATGAAAATATAAGTACCGCACATTTTTTTACATATGTTTTTATGTTTACGATTGGGAGTACGATTTTAATCATTCCTTCCTTTTTAGCAGAGAGTGCCAAACAAGATGCTTGGTTTGCGGCCATTGTCGGAGTTGGAATAGGTAGTATACTTGTATTCTTATTTAGTAGTATAGGTAAACGGTTTGAAAACAAAAGCTTATACGAAATAAATGAAGAAGTTTTTGGGAAATGGATAGGAAAAATCACTACCTATTATTATAGCTTCTACTTTTTAGTGTTATCTGCTCTGTTAGTTCGAGAAGTGGGGGATTTTTTAACACAGAATGTTATGCGGGAAACACCTATTCAGGCTATCATGATGATCTTTATTCTCGTCATCGTTATGGGGATAAAGTTAGGTTTATCGGTATTATTTAATGCAGCACAATTGTTTTTACCAATTATGTTGCTTCTTCTTTTTATCTTTTTTGCAGGCCTACTTCCACAAATTGATATCAATAACCTCTTTCCAGTACTTGAGGAAGGGATAAAACCAATTTTAAAAGCCGATTACTACTTTATTGGCGTTCCATTTTTAGAGCTGATTATTTTTAATATTGTATACCCGTTTGTAGATGAACAAAAAAACCTCCGTAAGGTTTTTTTGTTTGCTGTATTAGGCGGGGGAGGTGTCCTGATTGTATTAACACTTCTACATATTTTAGTATTAGGGGGACATCTAACAGCTCATTTTGCACATTCAAGCTACTATTTAGCCAAAAAAATAAATGTCGGAAATTTTTTGAATCGCATTGAAGTTGTCATGGCCATTATTTGGTTTATATCTTTGTATTTTAAAGCGGCTCTGTGCTTTTATGCAACAAATGTTGGAATCATGCATCTATTCAATTTGAAAAGTTATGGTTCAATCGTTTTCCCTTTTGGCATGATCTTAACGATATTCAGCTTAGTTATTAGCCCCAATTCTGCTTATTTTCATACATTTGTAGCATACTCTTGGACACCTTATTCATTGTCTATTGGTCTTGTCTTGCCGTTAATTTTATTAGCGGTACATACAGTTAAGAAGAAACGAAATACTGAATTGTAAATATCTGTCCTTACATGATCATACCCCACGCTTTTCTTTTTTCGTTCTGCTTATGTAAACTTTTTTACAAAATATCATTCCATATAATTTTAAAGATATGCTAGTATATATGTGAATATATGTGGATTTTTGTGTTCTTATGATTTTTTTTAAGGGAGTGCAAAGGATGCTCGTTCAACAGAGGTACGACCGGATTTTAGAGATTTTAGAAGAAGTTCATTCTGTTAGAGTCTCTGAATTAGTGGAAGAGTTTGGGGTGTCAGTGGAAACGGTTAGACGCGATTTAGAATATCTAGAATCGATTGGGAAGTTAAAAAGAGTGCATGGAGGTGCGATTCTCGAAATTGATAATTCAAAAGAGGAAACCTTTACGAAAAGGGAAACGTTAAATATTGAAAAAAAGAAAGAAATTGGGGAAATTGCTACTCGTTTTGTAAAAGAAAACATGGTTATTGCGATGGATGTTAGTACGACAAACACAGAGTTTGCAAAAGCGCTAAAGAAGAAGTTTAAAAGTTTAACCATTATTACGAATTCTTTGCCAATTGCTTATGAACTGTCTGAGATGCCTCAATATACCATTATTCTCATAGGTGGAATGTTAAGGAATCAAGAACTTTGTGTCGTTGGGGAAATGGCAGAGAAGTTTTTAGAACCATTTCATATTGATCGCTTATTTTTAAGTATGAGCGGAATATCCCTTTATGCGGGTTTAACGGATTATGGAGTAGGGGAGTGGAATATTAAAAAAAAGATGTTAGCACAAGCTAACTCTTGTTACGTTCTAGCTGATTCAACGAAGTTTGATGCAGTTTCTATGCTGAAGGTTTGTTCCTTTGATCAAATAAATGGAATTATTACCGATTCTGGTCTTTCCGAGAAAATAAAACAAAAATATGAAGAAAAAAACATTATGATTATTAATTCCTAAATCATATGAAGACTGTATGAAGCGTGGCTTTGTACAGTCTTTCTTTTATGTGTGTGATTTTGTGTAAAAAAGTGTGGATATTAACGTTTTGTTAATATTGACCTAATATTCTCTTAACATTTACCACTTATGATAAAAGTAACAAATGGATAAGGGGAAATGATTTATGCAAACTGTTTTAAAAAAAGTCACACGTACATTTAACCTGTTCCCGAATCAATTTTTATTTTCAATACATTCATCGATACAAGGTTGGTTATTTACGATTCCAGCACTCATCCCAATTGTCGTGTTTTGGATATATCCGATGATTGCGTCTTTTTATATTAGTTTGACAGACTGGGATTACATGTCTCCGAGCTATAACTTCGTGTGGTTTGAGAACTACATAGATTTATTTACGGATTCAAGTTTTTATCAAGTTTTATCGAACACGGTATACTTTTCCATCGGTACCGTTTTACCGATTATCTTCGGTGGACTTGGATTGGCGATGCTATTAACGAGTAAACTTCAAGGTCTGTCATTTTATCGAACGATCATCTTCTCACCATGGGTCACACCAACCGTTGCCGTCTCGATTGTTTGGTCGTGGATTTATGAGCCGAACGTTGGACTAGCAAACTGGGTTTTATCATTATTTCATTTACCTGCTTTAGAATGGACAAGCAGTTCCACATGGGCAATGCCGGCTATTATCATTGTGACCATTTGGAAAGGAGTTGGGTATAGCATGATTTTTTATCTTCATGCGCTAAAACGTGTTCCGGAGCAGTTATATGAAGCGGCATCTGTAGATGGGGCATCCAGCTGGACGAAATTTTGGAAAATCACGCTTCCGCTCATTTCACCGACTACATTGTTTTTATTAATTGTTTCAACGATTGAAGCATTACAAGCATATGATCAAATTCAAGTGTTAACACAAGGTGGACCTGCTGGAAGTACTCGTACACTTCTTTATATGTTCTATCAATCGGCTTTCGAAGAATTTAACATGGGTTCAGCGACTGCTGTATCTACCATCATCTTACTTATCACGGCTTTATTAGCTGTTTTGCAATTTATCATATCAAAAAAATGGGTGCACTATTATTAATGTTTCTAATCTTTTGCACAACGATTAAAGAAGGAGTTTACGTATGAGGAAATTAGTTTACTTTTCAACGATTTCAATACGGCATGCTGTTCTTCTCGTCGCAAGCTTCGTGATGTTTTTTCCATTCTTATGGATGGTAACGAATTCGATTAAGACGAATGAAGAAATTTGGTCGTTTCCCCCTATTTGGTGGCCAAAGTCCCCAGAGTGGCATAACTTCATAGATGCTTGGACGATGGCCCCTTTTAGTCAATATATATGGAATAGTGTTTTTACGGCAACATGTATTGTTGGTATTCAGCTCATTAATTCAGCGATGATGGCATATGCATTGACTCAATTCCGCTTTCCTGGAAAAAACATTTTGTTTGCTATCATCTTATCGAGCTACATGCTTCCGGTAGCAGCGACATATGTTCCAAGTTATGTAACACTTGCGAATTTAAATTTACTAGACACCTATACTGGGATCATCATATCGAACAGTGCTAGTGTGTTTGGAATCTTTTTACTTAGGCAGGCGTTCCTTCAAGTTCCGAAAGAAATGGTTGAATCAGCGAGAATGGATGGGGCGAGCCATTGGCAAATATTATGGAAAATTTATTTTCCGCTAACAAAGCCTAGCTTTATTACACTTGGTTTAATCAGTTTCATTCAAATGTACAATAACTATTTGTGGCCATCGCTCATTGTGAAAAGTGAAGAGAAAATGCTCATTACACAAGGGCTTCGTCAATTCTTTATTCAAGAGGGGGCCTATGGAATTAATTGGCCACTCATTATGGCAGCAAGTACTTTTACAATTGTTCCACTACTTTTACTCTTTGCCTTTATGCAGAAGTGGTTTGTTTCAGCCATCAGTAGTGACCAAGGGGTAAAAGGGTAATCTATTCAGATAGATAGATAATCTCATAGATCTGTCTACATATAAAAACATCATCCTAAGGAGGAAAACGAAATGAACGTATTCAAAAAATCGATGTCGCTATTTGCACTCATTCTTATCGTGATGACGGCATTATTTGGTTGTTCTTTTAGCCAATCTTCTGAATCAAGCGCAAGTGGAAGCTCAAATGGACCAATCGAGATTGAGTTTTGGTATGGGCTTGGTGGAAATTTAGGAGATAATGTCGAGCGAATTATTCAAGAGTTTAATGAGAGTCAAGACGAAGTGATTGTAAAAGGTGTAGCACAAGGGAATTATGATGAGACATTCCAAAAGCTTCAAGCGAGTATTGCAGCGAAAAATGTACCAGCTGCCGTATTACTTGATGATGGAACGGTTAATGCACTTGGAAACAAAGGTGTATTAGCACCAATGGATGAATTCATTTCAGCTGATGAAAATTTCAACAAAGAAGATATGCTTGAATCTTTTTATAAGCAAGGAACAGTAAATGGCAAACAAGTGGCACTACCTTTATATGGGACAACACAAGTTATGTACTACCGTAAAGATCTTTTTGAAGAGTTAGACATTTCACCTGATGTTTTAAATACGTGGGAAGACTTAGGTGAAGCAGCTGCAAAAATTAAAGAAGAAAAAGGAATTTACGGTTGGATGCCGATGTGGGGTTCAGGAAATTTAATGGACGCGGCTTTAAGTAATGGAGCAAGCTTTTTAAGTGAAGATGGTAAGACGGTTACGATTGATTCACCAGAATGGGTAGACGCTTGGGAATTTTTCCATAAAAACATTCATGAAGATAAAACAATGGCGATTAACCATGGTGGAGAAGGGTGGGCTTATTGGTATAAAACGATTGATGATGTCCTCCAAGATCGTGCAGCAGGATATACAGGTTCTTCTGGAGACCAAGGCGATTTAGACTTTACAAAAGTAGCTGCACATCCGCAGCCAGGTTGGGAAAATCATAAAGCAGCTCCAATTGCGGAGGCAAAGCTTGCGGCAATTCCAGCTTTAGCACCGAAAGAACAACAAGAAGCAGCCTATCAATTCATTAAATTCTTTAACAGCCCTGAAAAAACAGCAGATTGGTCGATGAATACAGGATATATTGCCGTTCGTAAATCTGCTACAGAAGTAGAAGAATTTAAGAAATTCGCAGAAGAAAATCCACAAATTTTAGTGCCAATAAAACAAGCTGAAACAGCGTCAACTCCTTTCATTGATCCAACTGGAGGGAAAATTTTAGATGCGCTTTCGAAAGCGGCTGATAAAGTAGAGGTCGAAGGAGTTCCTGCAAAAGAAGCATTAAAAGAGGCAAAAGAAGAAGCACAGCGTGAACTTAATAAAGTGTTGAACAAGTGAGGTGTAAAGAATGACAACTATTCATCTGAATGAAGTAAAGGGTGTTTTTAACACACCCTTTACGTTTCAAACGATTCATATTTCCAAGCCGTGTAAATGGCTGAAAATTCATTTTGAAAAAGAAGAAAAAGGTTGGTGTGAGTTGCGTATTGCCGATCCAAAAGGAGTCGTAAGAGCCCAAGCCTTATTATTAAATGAACGAATCGAAATGGTTATTAGTGATCATTACGAGACATCAAGCTACTCTACTGTTCCGGGGCCTATTCAAGAAGGTGAGTGGCGTATGGAAATGATTTCGATGAAGTCGATTCCGTTTACCTATCATGTCGAGATTGGTAATAATGAATTGCCTTCACTCTTTCCTTATGAAATAGAGGCATTTGTCAGCAATCAATATGAAGGAGAATTTGCGTTAAAGGCATGGAACCCAAATGAAGAAGTGCAATCAGAAACTAAATGGTATAAAGGAGATTTTCATACACATACGAATCTTTCAGATGGAAAGTTAACGGTCGAAGAGGGAATGGAATCGGCTCGCCATATGGGTTTAGACTTTTTCGTTGCTACCGATCATAATATTATTCCGACGAAATGGTTGAAAAGTGATATTCTAGTCATACCAGGAGTCGAAATTACTTCTACAAAGGGGCACTTCAATGCACTTGGTGTTCAAAAATGGGTCGATTGGCGACCTTATGGTGAGGATGGAGGCATGGAATCCGAGAAAGGGATGAATCGGATATTGAAAGACGTAAAGGATGCTTCTGGTGTTCGCTCGATCAATCACCCAATGCTAAAGCCATGGGACTGGCAATTTACTGAAACGCTTCTTGAAGAGGTAGATGTTATCGAAATTTGGAATGACCCAACTTTCAAAGATAATCCAAAAGCAACAGAAGAAGTTCTTCACTTATGGAACAAACTATTAAATGATGGTTATCGAATTGCTGGAATTGGTGGATCTGATTCGCATATGCGCCCAACGGAAAAGTACCCAGGTGCTACTGTTCCTTCTTTAATTGGAGACCCAGCCACGTATGTTTGGGCAGAAGGTTTGTCAGCATCTTCTATATTAAATGGGATTAAGCGTGGAAGTGTATATGTTACTAGATTTATTGATTTAAAGCTAGATATTCGCAGTGATGATCGTGAAGTGTTACTAGGATCTGAGATTGAAGACGATTCGATCGTTCAGTTTACGATAGAGCTGGAAAAGTGGGGAGAAGAATGTGACATTGTTTGGGTTCAGAATGGCTCCATTCTTCTTAAAGAAACAATCGAGCCGAATAAATCTTATTCGTATACAGCTAATTTTGTAGATAGCGATTTTCAATGGCTCCGGTTTGAAATTAGAAGTAAAAGTGGTGAATTACTCGCATTTTCAAATCCAATTTATAAAGGAAAGAAAACACCTACGATGAAAACATGGGGTGAACTATTAAACTAGTCAGGGGAAGAAGGAATTGAAGATTAAAGGGATTTTATTTGACAAAGATGGCACCATTTTAAAGTTTCACGGGCTATGGCCCCAAGTGCTAAAACAATTAGTGAAAAATATATGCAACCGTTATCGTGTTAAAAACGAAGCAGAACTTACCCATCAATTGTTATCGAGCATTGGTGTAACAGAAACGGAGATTTTACCGAATGGTATTTTTGCCTCTGGTACAACAGATGATATTGCCGAATCGTTTCTAGAAGTATTAAAGAAAAATGACATCATCGAAGAAAAAGAAAGATTAAAACAATACTTGGAAAAAGAGTTAGTTCAGCTCGTAAAAGAACAAAAACATCTTATTTTCCCTACGGCAGATTTACATGATTTGTTTTCGAATTTGAAGAAAAAAGGAATCAAACTCGGGATTGCAACAGCAGATGATTATGACATTACGATGATTTGCTTAAAGGCATTAAATGTAACCGATTATTTCGATTTTATCGGAACGAGCGATTTTTACGAAAAAAAGCCAAGTCCACATATGTTTCAAGTTTTTTGTGAGAAGTTTAATCTTGCGAGTAAAGAAGTGGCAATGGTTGGAGACAATCTCGTCGATATGCAGTTCGCTTCTAATTCACAAGCTGGGCTGAAAGTGGGAGTTCTAACGGGGACAAGCTTGATAGAGGATTTAGCAAATGAAAGCGACTATGTTATTGAACATATCGGGAAACTGTTTGAAAACGGCTCTTTTTTATGGGAGGCATCTTAAAGGCATCGCCAAAAGGCGGTGCTTTTTATAGTATTTTGAATCTTGACCTTGTGTGAGTTTGAGAGTATGAATAAAACGAAGAACAAACTTACAGTGTAATAAATTAAAATGGAGGGATACAAATGGCGTGGATTTTATTAGCAGTGACCATTTTACTTGAAGTTGCTGGAACGATTAGTATGAAATTATCGAACGGGTTAACGAAACTCGTTCCTTCCATTGGCATCTTTGTTTTTTACGGCTTTTGTTTTGCTATTTTTGCACTTGTCGTGAAGAAAATTGACCTTAGTATCGCTTATGCAATATGGTCGGGAGTAGGTACGATGCTCGTTTTTGTAGTCGGTGTACTCGTTTTTAAAGAATCCTTTTCATGGATAAAGCTTTTATCTATTTTACTGATTATTGCAGGGGTCATTGGACTTAAAGTATCTGATACAGAGGATGAACCTCATAGTGTAGTTCAACCTGTGCAACAAATAGATGTTGAATAATTTTTAAGCTCCATAAAACGGAATGAAAAATGACGGTATAATAGTTACTGAATAGTGTTACGGTAGCTTATAAAAAGGGGTGAAAATGTGAACGAAAAGACCATTGTAGGAAAAACATTAACCGAATGGAAAGAAAAATACCCTCTATTAGAAAAATTAATGAAAACAGAAGAAGTATTTTGGGCAAATCCAAAGTACGAGAGTTTTGAACAGGCGATCCAACAAATTAACTTGACGGAAGAAGATGTGAAGGATGCAGCATTAAGACTTGAGCGTTTTGCTCCTTATATCGCAAAGGTTTTTCCGGAAACAAAACAAGATGGAGGCATCATCGAATCTCCACTTGTCAAAATTGAAAACATGAGGCATGAACTAGAAAAGATAACACATCAAGATATCGATGGCGAGGTACTGTTAAAATGTGATAGTCACCTTGCCATCTCTGGTTCCATTAAAGCTAGAGGTGGAATTTATGAAGTATTAAAGCATGCGGAACATTTAGCGATTGAAAATGGATTGCTTTCAATAAAGGATGATTATTCGATTTTAAATAGTGAACGGTTTAAACAATTTTATTCCGACTATTCGATTGCCGTTGGCTCAACAGGTAACCTTGGGCTCAGCATCGGAATAATGAGCGCCGAGCTCGGCTTCAATGTTTACGTGCATATGTCTCAAGATGCGAAGCAATGGAAAAAAGATTTGCTTAGGGAAAAAGGTGTAACGGTCATCGAATACGAATCCGATTATAGTAAGGCGGTAGAAGAAGGGCGTAAACAGGCTGAATCGGATAAAGCGATGTATTTTATCGATGATGAAAACTCGAAAAATTTATTTTTGGGCTATGCAGTTGCAGCAAGCCGTTTAAAGAAGCAGCTTGACGATCTAAATATTGTAGTTGACGAACAACATCCCCTGTTTGTCTATCTTCCATGCGGTGTTGGAGGAGGACCAGGCGGAGTAGCCTTTGGCTTAAAGCTATTGTTTCAAGATCATGTTCATTGCTTCTTTGCGGAACCGACTCACTCACCGTGTATGCTGCTCGGATTAATGACTGGTTTACATGAAAAAATCTCCGTACAAGAAATTGGCATTGATAACATAACGGATGCAGACGGTTTAGCCGTTGGAAGACCTTCTGGCTTTGTCGGAAAAACACTTGAACATCTCATAAGTGGCGTTTACACGGTTTCAGATGAAAAGTTATATACATTGTTAAAGAAAATGATCGATGTAGAAAAAATCAGTTTGGAACCTTCTGCCTTAGCGGGTGTCGCTGGACCTGCTAAGCTTTTCCAATCTGAAAATGGTCGAAATTACATGACTAAAAATAACCTTAAAGATAAAATGAAAAACGCTGTCCACATCGCATGGGCAACAGGTGGCAGTATGGTACCGAAGGACGTTATGGAAGATTATTATCGAAAGGGCGAGGTGTTACTTAAATAATTTGTTCATATGAAAGCAGGGAGAAATGAGTCCCTGCTTTTCATTTTCAGCATCATCATTTGTAACGTGATGAATCTTTGTTAAAATATCGAAAGAGACTTCAAGAAGAAAAGGTGTTTGTCATGAATCATTATATTGTCGTAGGTGCAGGAATTTTAGGAGCTTCAACTGCTTATCATTTAGCTAGAAGAGGTGTAAAGGTAACGATTGTCGATAGAAACGATTCGGGTCAAGCAACGGATGCAGCGGCTGGAATTGTTTGTCCATGGCTTTCGCAAAGACGAAACAAAGCTTGGTATCGTTTAGCCAAGGGTGGAGCGAAGTACTATCCAACATTAATCGAATGTTTAAAAGAAGACGGGGAAGAAGAAACAGGTTATCAACGTGTTGGAGCCATTAGTCTTCATACCGATGAGAAAAAGCTAGAAAAAATGCGTGAAAGAGTATTAAAACGAAGAGAAGAAGCACCTGAGATTGGGGAGATTACTCGTCTATCTAAAGAAGAGACGAAAGCTTTATTCCCACCATTAGCTGATGAATACTTTTCACTACATGTTAGTGGAGCAGCTCGTGTCAATGGGAGAGCGTTAAGAGAAGCATTACTTCGAGCTGTAAAAAAAAGAGGCGCTCAATTTTACGATGGTGAAGCTGAGCTTGTTTCTGATCAACAACAAATAAAAGGTGTAAAGGTAAATGATGAGTTTATTGAAGGAGATCAAGTCATCGTTACAGCAGGTGCTTGGGCGAAAGAACTCTTTTCACCTTTAGGTCTTCATTTCCTCGTCTCTCCGCAAAAAGCGCAAATTGTTCATTTACATGTGCCGGAGATGAATACGAATGATTGGCCTGTTGTGATGCCACCTAACAACCAATATTTGCTTGCCTTTGAAGATGGTCGCATCGTAGTAGGAGCAACGCATGAAGATGATGTAGGCTTTGATTTACGTGTGACAGCGGGTGGACTAGAAGAAGTGTTAACAAAAGCATTAACAGTTGCTCCAGGATTAAAAGAAAGTACAGTTGTAGAAACTCGGGTCGGGTTCCGACCGTTTACACCAGGATTTTTACCTGTGTTTGGGCATGCCCCAAACTACAAAAATCTCATCGTTGCAAACGGTCTTGGAGCTTCAGGGCTAACAGCAGGTCCTTATGTAGGATTAGAAATCGCAAAACTTGCATTAGGGGAAGAAACAGAATTAAATCCAAGTGACTATGATATCGCACAAGCGTTTGAATAATTATTGATCTCCCTTAAGAAATGCACAAAAGCCTTGATCACCCTCGGGCAAAAATGTTCTTCATCCAATAAAGGCGCTCCTTGCTTTTATTGGATGACTTCGAGGGGGGAGGCACTGGAGCTAGACACCGAAGACCTCATTAACCCTAGTGAATTTTCTTACATGATATACATTCTGATAGTAGAACAAAAAACAGGACGCTCCGTTACAAAACGCGTCCTGTCATCGCCCATATGGATATAGCGGTTTCATTTGAATGGTTAAAGAATCGATGGGGAACGGTACTTTTAAAGCGAATCGAATCCCCTTCGTTTAAAATATATTCTTCATCACCTAGAATGACGGTCATATTCCCTTTTAACATATAGCCACATTCTTCACCAGTATGCTCAACGAGTTGTTGATCTTCTTGACCTGGTTCTAGATGAATCATAATCATTTCAATACTGCCCTCTGTAATGGGGGTTAACAATTGATATTTAGAATGGGATGTAGGAAATAATAGCGTCTTCCGCTCATCTTTTCGAATAATATGAGTAGAATGCTCATCGTTTCCTAAAAGAGAGGAAATCGATACGTCTAAGCCTTTGCATAGCTTATAAAGAGTAGTTAAAGTTGGGTCTGTCACTTTTCGTTCAATTTGGCTAATCATACTCACACTAACACCCGACTTTTCTGCCAACTCTTTTAAAGATAGTTTTTGAGCTGTTCGTAACATTCGGATTTTTGCACCATCAAACATATAATCTCCCTCTGTTTATTTTTTAAGATATTATATCATACAATGAAACCCGGAATTGGTAACAATGCCGGGTTTCAAAATGTATTACTTATAGCATACTAGAAAACCAAAACCCAAGTAATGTTCCAACATAGTTCCCAATAATATACCCAAGCGTTCCAACTACCATGATTGGCCCCACTAAGTTTTTCCATCCTTTAGCGATTGCTAAAGCAGCAGCTGTTGTAGGGCCTCCGATATTTGCGTTACTAGCTACAATGACATCCTCAAGATTCGCTTTTAATAACTTTCCAGCAGTGAGAGAGATCAACAGATTCATCGTAGCGATAATAAAGACAAACACTAATAATAACGGTGCATTTTGAATAATAAGTGGAATGGAGGCCGGTATTCCGATCACAACGAAGAATAAATAAATTAAGTATGTTCCGACTTCTTGACTTCCATTCAACTTTTCAAAATAACGTGGGAATAGTGCCAACGTAATAAACGTGATCGTTGTGAGCAATAAATACTTATCTCCTAATAGCCCGTTCAACAGATTCATCATAATAGAAGCGTTTTCTCCTGAAGGGATAGTGGTATCTAAAAACTGTGCAATCTTAAATGAAATGATGACAAGTAAAAAGGCAGTCCCAACGGATAAGGCAATATCTTTTAAAGAAATTTCTTTTCTTTTCCAAAAGCTTTCGGCTAACGTTTTTCCTTCTTCAGAATGGCTCCCGCTTTCTACTTCAAGAATGTGAGGAGTGCTAAAGCTTTTTTTGAAAAACGAGATGGCTGGGATCATCATGAGAATAACAAAGTAAATAGCCATCATTAAATTATCAGCGACGACAGAAGCAGAAACCATTTCACCTGGTAATTCAAATTTGGCTGCCATCGCCGCAAAGTTAACGCCACCACCAATATAAGAGGCACTCATCATCGCACCAATTTTATCGAGATACGGAATATGGTCTTTTAATAAAAAGAAGCTAATAATGGTCCCAGCTACTGTTCCAATTGAGCTTAGTAGAAAGATAATGAGTAATTTACCACTTTCTCTCCATATTCTTCCGATGTTAACATGAAATAGAAGCAGTGGTATGGCTAGCGGAACAATAACGCCCCAAATCGAATCATAAACAGGCGATTCTGTTGGGATAATTTTTGTGTTTGATAAAATAATGGCACCAATTAAGGCGATAATGGCACCTGAAATTTTCGATGCCCAGTTATACCTTTGTTCTAAGAATATACTTACGGATGCCCATACAACAATGATTCCCCATAATGTTAACGTATCATCTGCTTGAATAAGTGTTTGACTCAATTTTGTTAACTCCCCTTTTATCACTAAATTTTTTTATATATTGATTAGCATTTTGAAAGCTAATCATTTCTAACTCTTTCGTTGTAAACCCTCTTTTACTCATTTGATCCAGAAGATGAGGGATTTTGGATGTATCCTCTAAGTCTTTTGTATATGTAGGAAATCCTGTCCCTAAACGGTAAGGTGTTAAATAGTCTACAAAATCAAACCCGAAGGCAACGTGCTCCGGTCCAACAAGGTAGGAAATATAGATGGCATGGTCAATAAATCTATCAACAGTTGGTGCTTCATGATCTACAAATGCTCCGTAACTGTTTAACCCAATAATTCCACCATTTTCAGCAATGGCTTTTATTTGTTCGTCGGTTAAATTTCGCTCATGCTGGCAGATCGTTTTTGCGTTGCTATGTGAGGCCATGATTGGGCGATTGCTCGTATGATATATATCCCAAAAGCTTGTTTCATCTATGTGGGAAACATCTATAATCCAGCCATGCTCGTTTGCTTTTTGAACAGCGATTCTGCCATCATTCGTTAGCCCCTCGTCTTTCCGCGGAATCGATGCACCTGTGCCAGTGGCTAAAAAATTGTGCTCATTCCATGCGAAGATAGAGTGGATGAAGTTACATTGATGAAGGGATTTGAAGGCGTTTTCAATTTTTGAAGCATTCGTCTCCCCTTCCCATCCTTCCATGAAACTAAGCCCTTCAAGTCCTAAATAAATTTGAATTTTTTCAGAATCACTCGATTGATGCAGGCATGAACCATAAACACTTGCATATTGAGAATCTAGTAAATCATTCATTACATGTTTAAATAATGTTAGAAAACGATTATATGGTTGACTGCGAAATATTGGTTCTACCCAAAAAACGCAAATGATCGACTCAATACCACCTTCTTTAAGCTTTGGATAATGAATTCGATCAAAAACATTATTCTCACCAAGATTTTTTCTCCATGCTATATCTGTAAATAAGTCTGAATGTAAATCAAAAACTTTCAAGACAAATCCTCCTGTAATGATTACGTTATATTGTAATTCTTTTAATATAGTACAATGTAATATTACGAAAGTCAAAATAATTCTGAATATATTTTATGCCGACATAGAATGCTCTTTTCTTTTCATGGTATAATCTAGAAAAAACTACCTTTGTGTTTCAATACTCTCAATCATTTTTGCGTTTTATGTTCGTTTTTAAATTAATTAATAAACGGTAGGTGGAAATGATGTGGAATCGTACGACTGTATCGAACAGGCTGTCTATTCAATACCCGATTATTCAAGCTGGAATGGCGGGAGGAATTACGACACCTGAGCTTGTTAGTGCTGTTTCAAATGCAGGTGGTTTAGGGATGGTTGGAGCCGGTTATATGACACCGGAACAACTAGAGTCAGATATTCGGAAAATAAAAGAATTGACCGAGCTGCCTTTTGGCGTCAATCTTTTTGTTCCGGAAAGTCCTTCTGTCACTGATACTCAACTAGAAGAAGCAACGGCTTTACTAGAACCATTCAGACAGCAATTAGGGATAAAAAATGACCCTCAAAAACTGAACGTGAATTCGAACATTTTTGATGAGCAACTGCAAATCATTTTAAAATACAACGTTCCAGTCTGTAGTTTTACATTTGGGATTCCGCCAAAAGAAGTAATACAAGAATTAAAACGTTACGGGGTCGTCGTAATCGGAACAGCCACAACAGTTCAAGAAACTATTTTAAATGAAGAAGCTGGAATGGATATGATCGTTGCGCAAGGAAGTGAAGCAGGAGGCCATCGGGGCAGTTTTTGCGAGTCATTTGAACAGGCGATGATCGGAACGATGTCGCTCATTCCACAAACTGTAGACAATACGTCAATCCCTGTCATTGCAGCTGGCGGGATTATGGATGCAAGAGGCATCCTCTCATCTCTTATTCTAGGAGCAGGTGCTGTTCAAATGGGCACTGCATTTGTTACCTCTATCGAAAGTGGGGCTCATGATTTATACAAACAAACGATTATAAACAGTACCGAAGAAAAAACAGTCGTCACGTCAACCTTCAGTGGGAAGCCGGCTAGAGGGATTATGAATGATTTTGTGCTAAAAATGAAGGAGCATGAGTCCGCATTGCCTCCTTATCCAATACAAAATCAATTGACCCAGCCGATTCGAAAAGAAGCAGCTAAACAAAAACGAGCTGAATTTATGTCGCTTTGGTGCGGACAATCCCCAAGGCTTAGCCAATTTATACACGCAGCTGAACTGATTGACAATCTCGTTTCTGACGTTGATGCACTGATTCGTGTACAACGTTTAAATACATTCGATTAAACACATGTATAAAGGACTAGATTATAGAGAACATTTCTCCTTTCCTATCACCTAGTTGTTTCTATATTTTTCAAATTTATAAGCTGTCTGTCTTAGTTAAAACGATTGAATTAGCCTTTGAAATAGAAATGAAATTTTACAGAGAATTTTTTCTGCTAGAATAGACAAATAGATTAGAGCGAAAAGTATCCTTGGACCCTTTTTATCCCACTCTTAACGGGCAGTAAGACCCCCACCTCAAGATTCTGTAGTAAAGCAAAGAAGATAGGTGGGGGACAACTGCCCATAAAGGTCCGATTGGTTCAACTAACATTCAGTGGAGGATGAAAAACCCCCCCACTGAATGAAGTTTCACTTTATATGACGGAGGCAAATGATGATACAAGAAAACAGGTTGATTGAAAAGACATATTATGAAACGTTATTAACAGAGGATGACAATATTCATCCTATTGATGAACTTGGTCAAGCATATTATGAAGAGCAAAAAAATGAAGTGTATGATTTATCTTACATTCGCTATGCACAAGGTGAAGTCTATTACCATTGCAAAGACTTTGAAACGGCTATTTTTAAGTGGGGAAATATTGAAAATGAACTTGAGCCATGGGCAAAAAAGAATATTGGAGATGCTTATTATGAGTTAGGGTTTTTGTCCTCTGCAGAAGAAGTTTATACATCCATTCAAACGGAACATCAAGTGTTACAAATAGAAGTGGCGTTACAATTATTTTCTCTTTATGTAAAAAGAAACAAGCGTGAACTTGCTTATGAAGAGATTGAAAAAGCGATTCGTCTTGATCCGGATTATCCGAACGTAACGGCTATCGCGAAAGGTTTTTACGAAGATCAAGAAGATTGGGAGAAGGCTGTACAACTGGCGATTCAAGAAGCTGTTCGGACAGAGGATTTAGAGTGGTTTTCGACTGTCAATCGTTATGTAGAAAACGGCTATATTGGACGTTTTAATCCAGAAGCTTTTTATTCACTACTGATATGCGTATACCGCGTTGATCGCCGTCATTTCATTAAAATGACATCATTGCTTTGGGATCATTTTCGCCAGCGTGATGATGCGTATCTTGAATGGGTACGTACCGTAAACGATATCTTTTTAAATATAGAAGTAGAATTATATGACGCATGGCATCATATTTCGGCACTCTATCAAAACACATACAATGAATTAACAGAAGGTGCTTTTTCAACAAAAGACCTTACAAATGTCATGCCTAACTTGCTAGGTAATTGGTTGAAAGTTTCAACGACCAAGGGAGCATTGCCGGTAGCTGCTGCTATTCTTGCATGGCATGATGTTTTTCCATCTTCCATCAGCGATAACATTGTGGAGGAAGCGGAACATTTGCTATCTCAAGTAAGAGAAGAAAGTATAACACTAGAGGAAACGATTCAGCTATTTAGCCAAATTGAGAAATGGGCAGAAAACAACCATCTTGAAATCGGTTTTAAATTGAAATGGCTTGTTCACCAAATAGCACATTCTAATGAAAAGCATATCGTTGTTGCGGGACTAGATGGTAGTGGAAAATCTACGTTTATTCAATCACTTATAGGCGAAAAACTATGGAATGATACAGAATCAAATCTTTTATTCATTCAACATCGTGATGAAAAAAGCATAACTGAAATTTCCAATAGTGGTGAGCGATCTTTAACGGATTGTTTAGAGAATAGTAGCAACCACCATTTTCTAGATATAAAGCTTCCTTCGCCAATATTACATAGACTAGGCTGCCGTTTAATAGATACACCAGGTTTACATGATGATGTATTAAGTGCAAAAGAATATTTTGAGTTTTTCGCATTAGCAGATGGTATTTTATTTGTATTAGATGCGACACAATTGTTTTCAGAACGGGAAATGAATATGCTGTCCGAAATGCAACAATTTGTGGATGGAATTCCTATTCATTTTTTAATAACGAAAATGGATGAAATCGATAGCGGATACGATAGTGAAATGATTATAAAGAACATACAGGAAAAAGTGGAACTTCTGTACCCAGGTGCTACCGTTTTCCCATACTCTTCAGTAAAAGCGGTGAGCATGCAACAAAATGACCTTATTTCCTTTATCGAAAAGCATTTCCAAACAAACAAAGGAAAAGAAGACAGAAACCGCTCCGAGCAACTTCTTAAAACCATACGCCAGGTAGTATCGAAATTGGCCAGTCAGCGTGTAGAAATGGAAAAAAGGTTGACAAAATCAATTGAAAAAAATCGTGATATTTTTGATCGGTTAAATGGATTTAAAAATCGCATACTTGATATAGAAAGGGAAAGTATTGATGCGTCCTCACAGTCGTATAAGCAACTAATACTTGATATGAAAGCTACGATGAAAAAAGAAATTCCACGGCTATTGCACGAAAGTTCTAGTATTGTGAGTGAAGATAGTGACTTTAAGCGACTGCATCTTGAGTTGAATGAGAAGATGAACGAGAAGATTCAATTATATCTTCAAGAAGAATTTCTTCCTACTATGAAAGAACATTTAAACAGTTGGCTTGATGTCGTTAAAGAGCAATTAACGGACATACAAGACGATTTTCATGAAATGAGTCGAACATTTAATGCTTTATTTGAAGAGGATCGCTTACTGCTTTCGTGTGATTTCCAAGTGCTTGAGGATTGGCAAAGAGATATATCTCGGATGACATCAAGGTCTTACATCGAAAAAGAAAACTTCATGTTGCGTTTAAATCCTACTCAATTTTTATTAAAGAGTGCTGGCAAACTATTAGGAGCCTTGCCACAAAACAAAACGCTTCTGGCAAACCAGTATAAAAAATATTTAGAACGTGAAAGCTTTTCAGAAGTAACAACGTCCGTTGTCAATAAGTTCTTTTTACCATTCGAAATGTTTGAACGCGCAATTGAACAAGATTTAGTGAGTTTTTTCGAAAAGCCACAAGAAAACGTAACAAATGTAATCCATGAAACAAAGGAAGAAGTTGAAAAATGTGAAATGTCACTATACGACATGAACGAGCATGTAGAAGCCTTTGAAGAGCCACTAACACTTATTAACGTAAAATTACGTCAATATGAATGGATGAAAAAAGAAGATAGAGCTCTTTCTTATAGCTAATAAAAAACACGTCCTTTGGGCGTGTTTTTGAACATTAAGGAATATTTTTCTTGGAAAAAAGAATTATATAAAAGAGCTGCTGATTTCTAAGATTTTTTGGAAGTAAGGCAAAAATTCTTAAGATGGTGGCTTTTTGTCCATTTTGATGCAAGTTCTACGAAGGGAGGATAAACCAATGACAAACCGTAATAACAATCGAAATCAACCGCATACTGGGGGAAGTAAGACAGCTGATACAGAATTTGGAACAGAGTTTGCGCAAAGTAAAAAAGCAAGGAAAAGAGCGGCAAGAGACAGAAAAAATAATGACTAATAATAAAAATGGATAACCATAACTTGTAGAATGGTTATCCATTTTTTAAATGTAAATCCTTTGGAAATTGTGATTGATCTTTTCCTTCTATATAAAATTAGAATATAACTCCTATACTTCAAAGAATAGCTTTGCTGTTTTCAACTTATCAGGATTCATCGTCATATAAATTTCGATAATTTTATCATGACTAATATAAAAGCTGACGGTACTATGAATGGTACCGTTTATATAATTAACGAGTGAGGGCTGACCATTGATATTTTTAATCTCATAATAATAATCTTCTGCAACCTTGTTTCCTACACCGGTTAAAAATAAGAAAACATTTGGACGTGATACAATTGGACGAACAGCAGCTTTCACTTTCCCGCCACCATCTGAGTAAAGTGTAACGTCTTCTGATAAAAGTTCCAGCAAGTCATTAGTATTTTGCATTTGAAAGGCATGGATAAACCGATTGACCATTGATTTATTTTTCTCATAGTGTAAGCTCTCGTTCTCTACAGCTGAGATTTTTTGCTTTGCCCGACTGAATAGCTTGCGGCAGTTGTCCTCATTCTTTTCTACGATTTTGGCAATCTCTACATAAGAAAAGTCGAATCCTTCTCTTAACAGTAAAACAGCACGTTCATGAGGAGTTAGATGCTCCATCATTCGTAAATACGCAATACTTAGTCCTTCTTTTTGCAAGAGAACTTCTGAAGGATTACTATCATCAGATTCCTCCATCATTAATGGCTCAGGATTCCATGGACCAATATACTGTTCTCGTTTTTTCCTCGCTGACTTTAATAAATCAAGACAACGATTGGTCATCATTTTACAAAGATAAGCTTTTTTATTTTCAACTTTTTGCTCCTTGATTTGGTAGGCACGTAAAAAAGTTTCTTGCACAAGATCTTCAGCATCCGTTACCGATCCCAGCATTCGATAACCTAATGAGAATAACAAAGGCTTGTAGATTTGATAATCTTCATTACTGATTTGCACTAGACCACCTCATTTTTTCGGATGATTTCTTTAGCTGCTCGTTTTCCGCTCTCGACCGCTCCTTCAGATAAAATAGAATTCGGTGATGCCCAGTCACCGGCTATAAATAATCCAGGAATATGAGTTTCTGACTGACAAAATTCTTTTTCATCCCCTACTTGTGGCAAACGATGATTCACGTTTATTTTAGGTAAACATCGACTTGTCACTACATACTTACGCCAACCTGGCTGTACCGTGTCTAGAAACTTTTCAAGGTTGGCTTTTTCCATTCGCACATCTACTTTCTCGTCAGGGTGATGATATTTAAGTACGTGAAGAATCGTACTCTGTCCATCTATCGAGAGTTGTGCATAATTTGAATGGACAGAATAATAGAACGGTTCGGTAATCCCCATGGCAAATAACCGTTTCGGATTAGGGAGTTTTTTTAATGCAACATCTAACGTTGCGGCTTTTATAGGCTTTATTTGTTCGAATAATTTCCGCTGTGGATGCGGAGATGATTCAGGTAACATTTTGTTCAATTCATAAGGGGCTCCTGTAAAAAGTACTTGTTTCGATTGGATGATATCGTTAGTTGATAGAATCAATTGAAATGGATCGGATTCGTTTTTAACAATTTGTTTCACATTTGATTCCGTTTGGATTTGAACACCTGAGATAACCGCTTGATTGTGGAGTTGATCAATGATTGTTTGCCATCCGCCATCTAAATAGATCACACCTCCCATTGAATACTGTATGTGAGAGACAATCACTTTTGCACTAACTTTCTCAGGTGCATGGCAGTATGTTGCTAACCTGCCCATAATATATAATAATGCCTGAACTTTTTCGGATTTGGCTGTCTGCTGAACCCACTGTTGAAACGTGAGTGTAGCAAAGTCATCCGGCTCGGAGTTTTTTATTTTTACCATTGAGGAGATCCATTCTAAACGTTCTTTCCAAGTTAAGAACCTCGTCGCGAATATCCCCAGTGGTGAGAAAGGCGCTGTATACATATTTTTATTTTCTATTAAAAGGCCCCCTAGTTTAGGAGCTTTCCCCTCAAAGGTTATACATAACTCTTCGAGGATATGTCTTGCTTTTCCTCTTTGATAAAAAGCATGAGGACCTAAGTTAAAGTACTGCTCATGAATAATATCTGTTCTAGCACGTCCTCCAACCTTTTTTGCTTTTTCTAAAATTAACACATTAAAATTCGTTTTCGCTAAATAATTTGCCGCAACGTAACCAGCTAATCCGCCCCCAATAATCACGACATCCCATGTTTGTGCCATTAAAAATAACCTCCTAATTTTTCGTTCGCAATCAAGACGATCAAGAAGGGGGATATGTGACAGCGATTGGTGAAATTAGGATAAAAAAGCAACTTGGATTTCTATCAAAACTCTCTTACTAATTGAAAGTGTGATGTGCGATAAATCGAAACGATCAGTCCAATATACAATTGCCAAATACCGAGGGTCCTTTGTCTAGTCTCGGTTTTAAATCATAGTGATGGAAAAAGTCGAGAAAGTGATGAAAAATATGAGTAAACCGATAATTAAATGTGAGAAATCGGTAAATAAACATGAGAAAATGATGAAAAAACCTCAAACTTTTGTTCGTTTTACATTTTAATAATATTGATTAAATCTTATCAGATAAAGAATGAAAAACAGTATACATCAAAAATCCTCGGCCATGCCAGCCGGGGATTTTTGATATAATGAATCGAGAGAATTCATTAAAAGGAGTATCAATACATGAATGAAAAAGATACCATTCGTCATCGAGTGTGGAATACATTAACAAACGAAAAGCTTGGAAGGTTCCCGTTTCCATTAAAAAAAAGGATTCCAAACTTTAAAGGAGCGGAGCAAGCGGCACACCATGTAACGACATTACCCATTTATCAAAAAGCAAAAGCAATAAAAGTGAACCCAGATGCCCCGCAGCTACCACTTCGAACACAAATATTAATTGATGGAAAAATATTGCTTGTCCCTACACCTCGCCTTCGTGCAGGGTTTATCGTTGTAAAACCAGAGTGGGTTCCAAAAGGAGAAGAACGAAAAGCTGCAAGTATTAAGCATATGCGTACATACGGAAAAGAAGTTTCATTAACAGACATTCCCTCAATTGACTTATTTGTAGCTGGCTCTGTTGCGGTTACAAAAGACGGTAAGCGAATTGGAAAGGGAGAGGGGTATTCGGATCGTGAATATGCGATTTTACTTGAACTTGGACACCCACATATGCCTGTAATTTCAACCGTACACTCCGTTCAAGTAGTAGATGAAGATGTTCCGAAAGACCCATATGATTTAATTGTTGATTGGGTTGTCACAGAAAAAGGATGCTTACAAACGAACTCCCCATACGATAAACCAAGCGGTATCCTATGGGAAAAAGTAACAGAAGAAGAACGAAATGAAATGCCTGTTTTAAACGAGTTATATCAATTAAAAAAGGATAAATGATAGCCAATTTAAAAGGATCATCTCCAATCATTCATTTATCGTTAAGAAAATTTAAAATCAAATATCTTTAATTCGAGACAAAAATCTTGTACAATGAAATTAGGTTTTTTAAAAAAGTATGATCGTTCATGATTTAGTAAAATCCAAAAGGAGTGTTATAAATGGTTCCATCCTTATTTTTAGCTCACGGTTCACCTATGATTGCTGTGCAAGATAATTTGTATACACGTTTTTTAACAAAGCTTGGGTCTTCCTTTCAGCCTAAAGCAATCGTTCTATTTACCGCTCATTGGGAAAGTGAAGTTTTAACGATTTCATCCCGTGATGACATATATGAAACAATTCATGATTTTTATGGATTTCCAGATGAGCTCTTTGAAGTTCAATACCCGGCAAAAGGTTCTTCTGAAGTAGCCAAAATCGTTCAGTCTCGACTTGAACAAAGTGGGATTAAAACGAAGCTTGATACAACGAGAGGATTAGACCATGGTTCTTGGACGATTTTAAAGCATTTGTATCCTGAAGCAAATATACCTATTGTCCCAGTATCTGTTAACCCTTTCTTAACAGCAGGTGAGCAATTCCAAATAGGGAAAGCATTAAAAGGTTTAGGAGAAGAAGATATTTTAGTGATCGGAAGTGGAGCCACAATCCATAATTTGCGAGATTTGAAATGGGGCCAGACAAGTCCGGAGCGTTGGTCGGTGGAGTTTGATGATTGGCTCATTCAACATATTGTCGAAAAAAACGAGGAAAAACTTACTCAGTATGAAGAGTTGGCGCCACATGTGAAACGGGCAGTTCCAAGACCTGAGCATTTTGTTCCTTTATTTATAGCGATGGGGAGCGGAGCATTGGAGACTCCTGTTGCAATTTTTCGGGAATATGAGATGGGAACATTAAGTTATTTAAGTTTTCAATTTTAATGAGGAGTCGTTTAAATGAAAGATAAAGTAATTCATAATGAAGTAGTGACAATTTTAGAAAATAAAATTCAACGCATTCAAACAAATGGTGAAGTCATTTATGTAGTAGGACCTGTTCGACTACCAATCAATCTAGATGGGGAGACTGTCATTTTTAGTTGGTATAATTGGCTGAAAACCGATAAAGTAGTAAAAGATACTCGTACTCTTATTCATCAACTTTCATCTATGAACCTTGCTGATGCACAGCAATCAAGCGTATTAGTGTACGGAGACTTTGAACATAGTGAAAACGCGCTTGTCCGTATGCATTCCATTTGTCATACAGGAGATATTTTTGGTAGTAAGCGATGTGATTGTGGGTTCCAATTGAAACAATCATTAAAAATGATTGTTGAGCACGGTACAGGTGCCCTCTTTTATTTAGCTAACCATGAAGGAAGAGGCATCGGTTTATTTTCAAAAGCGATGGCGTATGTTCTGCAAGAAAACGGGTATGATACTGTGGATGCGAATGTCCATCTTGGGTTTGAAGATGATGTAAGAGATTATCGTGAAGCGATCACAGTGATGAAGACTCTTCGCAAAAAGCCAGTTACCCTTATTACAAACAATCCAAAAAAATTAAAAGCTTTACGTAATGAAGGGATGAATATCGCTGGAAGAATGTCTTTATGGGGCGATGTATCCGAATTTAACGAAAAATATTTAACAACAAAAGTTGAACGCTCAGGGCATTTAGGAGAGGAGGTGCTTGTTTAATGGCAAGTCACGATTTTTACATGCAGCTTGCTCTTGAAAATGCACGTGCTATGAAAGGTCAAACGGATCCAAACCCGTTAGTAGGTGCAGTTTTAGTAAATGACAATCGTATTGTAGGAATTGGTGCTCATTTAAAAGCGGGAGAACCACATGCAGAAATACATGCTTTAAAAATGGCTGGTGATAAAGCGAAAGGAAGTACAGCGTATGTAACGCTAGAACCTTGTTCCCATTTTGGCAGAACAGGTCCATGTGCGGTAGCACTTGTACAAGCAGGAGTGAAAAAAGTCGTTATTGCAACATTAGACCCTAACCCAATGGTTTCAGGGCGTGGTGTCAAAATATTAGAAGAAGCAGGGATTAATGTTACAGTTGGTGTGTGTGAAGAAGAAGCGAAAAAAATGAATGAAGTGTTTAACAAATATATTATAAATAAGATTCCGTTTGTTACGATGAAAGCAGGAAGTACATTAGATGGGAAAATCGCAACGGTAACATCAGACAGTAAATGGATTACATCTGAACAATCTCGTAGCGATGTGCATCAGCTTCGTCATGAACATCAAGCGATACTTGTCGGTGCCAACACGGTTATAAAAGACAATCCGCACTTAACAGCGAGAATTCCAAATGGGCGAAACCCTCTACGAGTCGTAATGGATTCCACACTGCGAATTCCAATTGAGTCCCATGTTGTGACTGACGAACAAGCAGAAACATGGGTTTTTACCAGTAAATCCTATGATCCAAGTAAAAAAGAGGAGCTTGAAAAACAAGGCGTAAAGGTCTTTATTACAAACGAAGAAAAAAGAGTGAAACCGTTAGACGTTTTAAAAATACTAGGAGAACATTCGATTTCTTCATTATTTATAGAAGGTGGCGGTGAAATTCACGCATCCTTTTTAGCAGGAGGGTTCGTTGATAAAGTTGTGCTATATATTGCTCCGAAATTAGTCGGTGGAAAAGGTGCCCCAAGTTTTTTAGGGGGAGAAGGTGTTCTAAAAATGGCGGATGCCATTGAGCTTGATCAAATGGAAATTCTAACAATTGGAAAAGATATAAAAATTACTGGATATCCGGTATATAAAAAGGTAAAAAGCTGAACTTTAGCCGTTCAGCTTTTTATTTTGAGATCGAAAAAAGAGTAAAAACTCCCAATAATAATTTTACCTATAATCCTAATACTTCAAGAAGAAAGAGAATAGAATTTTAAACACATCCTTCATTGTATACCTCGACAATTACACCTTGTTGAATTTTTGTACTTCTAAAGATAGACTTTCAAGGAACTATGATATGACTTAAAGAGAAATAAGAGCATTTTTTTCATTTCATTTAAAAGGAAATGAATTTGGAAAGTTAATAAATATTTTAGTATACTAATTGGTTAAAATTTCATTAATAAAAAAATCCTATTTGATTATTGTAGAATACTTAACGATCATTTATAATTCTAAATAGGGGTAAAATTCAGACAATTAAAAGGAGGAAAAAGATGGAGCAATTTATCAACAATCTTGTAAGCATTTTATGGAGCCAGCCGATGTTATACTTAGTGCTTGGTGCAGGACTTTTCTTTTCTATTATTACTCGTTTTTTACAAGTGCGCTTAGTTAAGGACATGATTGTTCAAATGTTTAAAGGAAAAAGCTCGGAAGCTGGAGTATCTTCGTTTCAAGCTTTATCCATCGCACTTTCAGGTCGTGTAGGTACTGGTAATATTGCAGGTACTGCGACTGCAATTGCCTTTGGGGGACCGGGTGCTGTTTTTTGGATGTGGATGATTGCCTTTATCGGCGCAGGGAGTGCGTATGTCGAATCCACGTTAGCGCAAATTTATAAAGTGAAGCAAGATGGTGAATACCGCGGGGGACCAGCTTACTTTATTGAAAAGGGAATTGGATGGAAATGGTATGGAGTGATTTTCGCGTTTGCGGCCCTTTTAGCGATGTCTTTATTAATGCCGGGTATTCAATCGAATTCGATTGCGATAGGGTTAGAAAATGCGTTTGACATTAGCCCAACTGTTACGGGTATTATACTTGTCGCTCTTTTAGGTTTCATTATTTTTGGCGGGGTTAAACGTATTGCACATGTTGCTCAATTCGTTGTACCATTCATGGCACTAGGGTACGTACTTTTATCCATTATCATTGTATTCATGAATATTACGGAATTACCAGGCGTGATTCGACTAATATTTGAAAGCGCTTTCGCTATTGATTCTGCATTCGGTGGAATTGTCGGTTTGGCTATTTCTTGGGGAATCAAGCGCGGGGTTTATTCAAATGAAGCAGGACAAGGTACAGGACCTCACGCTGCAGCCGCTGCCGAAGTTTCTCACCCAGTAAAACAAGGCTTAGTTCAAGCGTTCTCTGTTTATATTGATACAATTTTAGTATGTTCAGCAACCGCATTCATGATTTTATTTACAGGCATGTATAATGTAGAAAAACCCGATGGAACGTTTCTAGTAAACAACTTAGCGGGTGTTGAAGCAGGACCTGGCTATACGCAAGCTGCCATTGAAACGATTTTACCAGGATTTGGTGCAGGTTTTGTTGCCGTAGCTTTATTCTTCTTTGCCTTTACAACGATTATGGCATATTACTATATTGCAGAAACAAATATTGCATATTTAACTCGTGGAAGAAACAGCAAATGGCCGATGTTTGCTTTAAAACTCGTTTTATTAGCTGCAACGTTTTATGGAGCGGTTAAAACAGCGAACTTAGCATGGGCACTTGGTGATATTGGCTTAGGACTTATGGTCTGGCTGAACATTTTTGCCATCTTAATTTTAACTAAGCCGGCCATCCTAGCTCTAAAAGATTATGAAGAACAAAAGCGTCAAGGATTAGATCCAGTCTTTAACCCTGAAAAACTTGGAATTAAAAATGCAGATTATTGGGTTGAGGAATACAATAAAGATAAAAAACAAGATGTGATTTAATTTGATCAAACTTGAAAGCAGTCTCCATAATGGAGGCTGTTTTTTGTCTCTAAATGCACACAGTCTCGTTAAAATTTAAGTGATGAAAAAAATAGAGAAAGTGATGGAAAAACTGGAGGAAGTGAAGAAAAAATTTGAGAAAGTGATAGAAAAACTGGAGAAATGATGAAAAAAATAGAGAAAGCGGTAAATAAACAGGAAGAAGTGATGAAAAAACCTTAGAAAGTGATAAATAAAAAATGGGTATGATCAGAAAAAGATGGGTACTAAACCATAATTAGTGAGCTTTCTACTTATCATTACATAATGTTGGGTTTGATTTCAAAAAGAATAATAGATAAACTATTGATTAGGTTAAAAAATAAAAAGATTTTTAGATATACAGGAGTTAAAGGAGCGAAGTCGATTGGACTTTATTCAAGTTTTAGGATTGGCTGTGTCCACTGGTGGAATCATTGCTTTACTAAAAATTATTGCGATTGATATTATTTTATCTGGGGACAATGCGGTTGTAATTGCAATGGCGACACGTAATCTTCCGGAAGACCAACAAAATAAAGCTATTGTACTTGGAACGGCTGGAGCTGTATTACTTCGAATTTTATTTGCAACGATCATCGTTTATTTATTAAAAATACCTTTTGTTACAATGGTCGGAGGTATTCTCTTATTATGGATTGCCTACAAAGTTTTAGTAGGAGAAGAAGAAGCAGCGAATATCCGATCTCAACGTAATTTAGCGAAAGCGATTCAAACCATTATCCTTGCTGATGCTGTCATGAGTTTAGATAATGTCATTGCTGTAGCAGGAGCGGCTCATGGAAACATTGGGATGATTGCATTAGGTGTATTCATCAGTATTCCGATCATCATATTTGGTTCAAAACTAATTGTTCGTTTAATGGAAAAATATAGCTGGATTGCATATGCTGGTTCTGCTATTTTAGCTTGGACAGCTGGTGAAATGATTATAGGAGACAAACATTTACAAAACGTGTTAACCATTCATGGTCCAATGGAATATATAATAATGGGTGTATTAACCATTATCGTTTTAGCTGCAGGGTATGTAAAAACAAAACAAAACAGTGAAAAAAGTATGAAGCAAACAGCATAAACAAAAAAACGTTTGGGGAAACCCAAACGTTTTTTTATGATCCCCACAATTAAGTGATTAAGAATGCGACAATTCCGATACATATTACCCCAAGGGCAACATAAATAAGTGTTAAATTCGTCACATTTCGTTTTGTCGCAGAATGGTAGTCCTTATCACCTTTTCCAGAGAGAGCGAGCGTCAAAATTAAACCTACCAACAATATTAAAACAGCAATAATTCCTAATAATTTCATTTACTGTCTCCCTAAAAATCGTAATGGAAAAACATTGACATTTACATTTATTATAAATGATAGCGTTTTAATAGCAATGGAGATATTGTGAACTTTTGAAAATTGATGAATATTCTAATTGAGTTTTTCCTTAAAGAGGAAAGGAGGTAGCGTTTGTGAACAAACGATAAAATTCCCATCTCATTGAAGTGAGACGGGAATTATTACCGTTTTTCGACTTGAATTTTATGTTGTATAAATGTAAACCTATCCTTACTGAACCGTCGCATCTTCTTCTGCTACTTTTTTAACTCGTTCCACAAATTCAACAACGACTTTGTCACTTGCAAACATAACGAATAATTTAATGAACCATTTTAACGGCTTGTTCGTTGCTGTGTATATAAGTTTTGTCCGACTTTCATCTAGCTTAGTTAGCTCATATTTGGCTGTAATGTCAAACATGTTTGCGAGATTAAAGCCTACCTTTAGCTTTTTAAAAGTGGGGTTGTTTTCGTATTCGTGTGTGATAACATCATATTCCATCATACGTTTACCTTCTCTATACTTTTGACGATAAACAGAGCCTACGATTTCTTCTGTTACATGAACCGGTTCATGTTCAACCACTTGAGGCATAATTTTTTGCATGTTTTCGAGTGATCCATCAAATAGGTCCCAAACTTGTTCGATCGGTGCGCGAATGTCAATTTCTTTTGTCCACGTTTGCATTCATTTCCACCTTTAACATTATTTGTTCGTATTTTTATTATAACAAATAAATGTTGTTTTCTACATAGCTAGAAGGATTTTGAGGAATGAGCGCTTTGCTATTGAAGAAAAATGATTTTATGTATCCCTTCTTTCTTTTCGTTAAAAAAATATACACAATAGGTGGTTTCTCATGTAGAAAATATCCACAAGAATGAACTAGAAGGAGAGAAGGATAAACACGTTTATCCACAAAAATCTGAATTTGCAGAATATTTATTCACAATAATTGTGCATAATTTGTGTATGAAAGGTCATTGTATGAATAACGAATAAACAATTTATCAACATTATTCAGAAAATTGTGGATAAGTATCAATTTTTAATTTCAAGGAAAAATAATATTTTACAATTATTTTGAGATGTCCCCATAAAAAATTTAACTTGACAATTTTTATTAGATACCCGATAATTTTTGTAAAATTAACGCTTTTTTAAAAAACTCTTTTGAGATGAAAACCAATACTTCTTATCAAAATTGCGTTGATAGGGGCCAGTAAATATGTCTTGAAGCGAAAGAGAGTGAAGCTCATTGGGCTGAAAGGCTTCACCGCAAAAAGCTATTGAACCTACCCCTTGAGCTGTTAGGCTAATAACCTAACCGTTTTCCTACGTTACAGGAAGTAAAGAGAGTCTCACAAAGTGTGAGACTAATGAAGGTGGTACCGCGGATTATGACTCATATTCGTCCTTTTTTGATAAGGATGATATGGGTCTTTTTGTTTCTTTAAAAAATTCATCTAGAGAAAGAACAAACATCAAAGCAAAAAGGTGAGGTGATGGAAAAGTGGGGAAAAGAATCGTTGTCAAGATTGGAAGTAGTTCCTTGACAGATGTAAATGGTGGGCTTTCAAAAGAAAAATTAATTGATCATGTCGAAGCGATTGCTCATTTAAAAAATATTGGATATGACGTTGTATTAATTTCTTCAGGGGCTGTTTCAGCAGGATTTAAACAGTTAGGATATCCTTCAAGGCCAGTAACGACTCAAGGGAAGCAAGCAGCTGCGGCAGTTGGACAAGGATTATTAATTCAAGCTTATACAGAAGCCTTTAAACAGCATGGAATGGTATGTGCGCAATTATTGTTAACAAGAGGGGATTTTCAGAAAAAGGAGCAATACAAAAATGCTCACAATACGTTACAAGAGTTATTAAAGCGTTCGGTATTGCCGATTATTAATGAAAATGATTCTGTATCAATTGAGGAATTAACATTCGGTGATAATGATATGCTATCAGCTTTAGTTAGCGGTCTTGTCCATGCCGAATCCCTCATCATCTTAACAGACATCAATGGGCTTTATGATGATAACCCAAAACATAATCCGAATGCAAAGCGGCTAGATTATGTTCAGAAAATTAGTCATGAGCTCATTCATTCGCTAAGTAATGATTCCGGTTCAAAAGTTGGAACAGGTGGAATGAAATCAAAACTTTTGGCGGCGCAAACGGCTTTATCTTTAGGCGTAAATGTATTTATTGGAAAAGGAAATGGACGAAATAAGATCGAAGTTATGTTAAATGGAAATGGTGATGGAACATATATTGGTCATCCGCATTTATCCATCGTCAAAAATTCAAAACAATGGGTTGCACTACATTCGGAGATTAAAGGGGAAATTGAAGTGGATGATGGGGCTGAGCAAGCGATTTTATTTGAAGGTAAGTCGCTATTGCCGGCTGGTATTAAAAATGCTAGCGGTTTGTTCCATCAAGGCGATGTCGTTCAAATTGTAAATCGACAAAAACAAGTAATTGGTAAAGGGGAAGTGAACTATTCAAAAGAGGAGTTAGAGAAGGTTAAAGGACTATCAAGCCGTGAAGCGATGAAAAAAACGAAACGTGTACATCCAGAAGTTATTCATCGAGATAAATTAGCATGTAAAGATAAGGAGCTGATTGTATGAATGAACTTTTAGAAAAAGCAAAAAAAGCTAAGATGGCTGCACAAACGCTCGTGATAAAATCGACAGACGAGAAAAATGAAGCATTAAAAGCGATGGCAAGCGAGCTTCGCGAACAATGCACTTACATTTTAACGGAAAATGAAAAGGATTTACAAAAGGGGCGAGAAGCAGGGTTCCATGAGTCATTACTTGACCGTCTTTTGTTAAATGAAGAGAGAATTCATGCAATGGCTGATGCGTTGTTAGACTTAGTAGCAATTCAAGACCCTGTTCATGAAGTGGTCGAAACGATTGAACGACCGAATGGTTTGTATATTGAAAAAGTTCGTGTTCCTTTAGGTGTTGTCGGCATGATTTACGAAGCGAGGCCAAATGTAACAGTAGATGCGTCAGCACTTTGTTTAAAAACAGGAAATGCTGTCCTTTTACGAGGAAGTACTTCAGCTCTTCACTCGAATATTGCCATTGTACAAGTCATACATGAGGCACTTAAAAAAGTAAATTTTCCAACAGAAGCTGTTCAACTTTTAGAGGATACGAGTCGCGAAACTGCTTCTAAAATGTTTAAGTTAAACGATTATTTAGATGTACTCATTCCCCGTGGTGGGAAAAAACTAATTCAAACGGTTATTGAAAATGCGACCGTTCCTGTACTAGAAACAGGAGCCGGCAATTGCCATATTTTTATTGATGAAACGGCGAAACTAGACATGGCACTTGAAATTGTTTTAAATGCAAAAACTCAAAGGCCATCAGTTTGTAATGCGATTGAAACAGTACTTGTTCAAGAAAATTGGGCAGAGGAACATTTACAAACATTAATTAATCGCTTACGGGATGCAGGAATTGAATTACGAGTAGATGATCAAATTTATGAGCAGTATCCTACTTTAAAGCGAGCAACAGAGGAAGATTGGGAAACGGAATATTTAGATTATATTTTAGCAATAAAGCTTGTAAAAGATGTGCGTGAGGCAATCGATCATATTAATCAATACGGATCACATCATTCAGAAGCAATTATTTCTGAAACGGATGAAAATACGCAATTGTTTTTCCAACTTGTCGACTCTGCAGCGGTTTATCACAATGCATCAACACGTTTTACCGACGGTTTTGAATTCGGTTTTGGAGCAGAGATTGGCATCAGCACGCAAAAACTACATGCGCGAGGACCGATGGGGTTACCAGCTTTAACGTCTTCTAAATATGTTATTAAAGGGAATGGTCAAGTAAGGTCATAACATAAGGGGCTGTCCGAAAAGTGGTATTTACGCCCCGAATTAAAAAAAAGTAGACATCAAGAATGTTGATTTTACAGCATTCTTGATGTCTTAATTTTGGTGTGCTTTACGCAAAAATGGACTTTTTACACAGCTCCCTTAAACTTTATCCCACTCTAAACGGGCAGTAAGACCCCCATCTCAAGATTCTGTCTTTAAGCAAAGAAGATAGGTGGGGGACAACTAACCGTAAAGGTCCGAACATAAAGAACACAGACTAAGAGCGCCATGTCCTGTGGCCACGTCTATGTAACCCACACATCCTGTGGGTCACAAGGGCCTTTAGGTCATCCCGTAGGGACGAACATTCAGTGGGGGATGAAAAAACCCTCACTGAATGAAGTTTCACTTTATCAAAACACCAATTCCATTTCGTATTCATCTCTTTTGTTACCCTTTTTTAAATCGTTTTCGAACAACTCTTTGGTTCGCTGCGTTAGCTCGTGCCTGTGCTTCCATATCTGCTTGGTCAGCTAACTCTCTTGAATATTCTTCATATGTGCCATCTGTTTCGTTTTTTAACGCTTCAGGAACTTGCGGCAAGGAATTTTTATTTTTGTCACGTTTTTTATGATGATGTGTTCTACCCATCACATTTCCCCCCTTAAAAAATGGATGAACTCTAAAGGTGAGTTCATCCATTATCGTTTACAATATGTAACGATTTCATGCTTTTATTTAGTGTTTTTCACCATCAGTGTAACCACCAGCACGGTCAGCCATTTTAAAATCTCTTGAATAGGTCACTTCTTGAGCACTTGATAAATTGCTTCTGTTCTTCTCGTGTTTTTTCTTTTTATCAACCACAATGCACAACACCTTTCCATTCTTTTTTCAAACATTATCTATTTTCGACGAAAGAAAAGTTTTCATACAAAAAATGAGATGATTTCCGATAAAACCTGACCCACCAAAAATGGCTATTTTTAACTTGCGTCCTTTTTGAAAAAAATATTTCTCTTGTTTATTAGGAAGTAAACATTTTGCTACTATAGATTTGAGGTGTTATTGATGTATATTACAAAAATTGAAGTGCAAAAAAACAATTCAGATCGATTTAATATTTTCGTGAACAAAGGTAAAGGAGAGGAATATGGATTTAGTGTTCATAAAGATACACTCGTTAAGTTTGGCTTACGTAAAGGTTTAGAACTTGATGATATTGAGCTGATTGAAATCCAGTTTGGCGATGAAACGAAAAAAGCATACAACTCAGCGATAGAATATTTAGGCTTTAAGATGAGAACGGAGCAAGAAGTACGCCGCCATTTAAGAAAAAAAGAGGTCGGAGAACATATTGTAGATGATGTTATTAAGCAATTAACAGGTCAAAATTATGTAAATGATGAAGAGTATGCTTCTCTGTACGTTCGTACGCAAATACGTTCCAATAAAAAAGGTCCAATAGTCATTCAAAAAGAGTTGGAAGAAAAAGGGGTGAAACCTTCTTATATAAAGGCTGCATTAAAACAGTTTACGAAAGAAATGCAAATCGATATTGCCTATAAATTAGCGGGAAAATTTCAATCGAAAACGGAACGCTTATCCTTTATCCAATTAAAACAGAAGATAGAAGAAACACTTATAAGAAGGGGCTTTTCTTTTGAAATTATTCAAACTGTCCTAGAAATGATGCCAGTAGAGCAATCAAGTGATGAAGAATGGGGAGCACTTATAAAACAAGCGGAAAAGGCGATGAAAAGATATGATCGATTCGATGGATATACAAAAAAGCAGAAGCTGAAACAGTCTTTATTTAGAAAAGGGTTCTCAATCGAATTGATTGAGCGATATATAGATGAAATCGAGTAGGAAACGGCAAGCGTTTTCTACTCGATGATAATTTCGTTCCGACCATCATCTAATTGTTTGATTTTTTCGGCAACAGCTTTCGGGGAGCGAAGCCTATTTTTATCCTTTATATGATCACTTTCATCCCAAAAAGGAGTGTCCATGCCCCCCATATAGGCTGCTTTAATTTGAATGGTTGTCCCTTTCCATTCTTTTTGCAAGCTTTCCGTAAAACCTCTTACAGCAAATTTAGAGGCTACATAAACGCTTTCATTGACTTTCCCACGCAGTCCGGCAGTTGAAATGATGTTTAAAATAGAAGCGGAAGGCTGTTGCTCCAAATAAGGTGAAAAAGCTTTTGTCATAAAGATAGTTCCCTTTACATTCGTGTCTATCATTTTATGTATGTCTGATTCAGATAAAGTATGTAAAGGTCCAAAAGAGCCGTACCCTGCATTATTGATTAAGTAATTAATTTGAAACTTTTCATTCAACGTTTTTGCTGCTTCCATCACTGCGCTATAATCAGTAATATCTAATGTATAGATGTAAGCACTTTTTTGTAATGTTTCGAGATCTTTTTTTGTTCTTTCAAGCGATTCTATCGTTCTCCCGATTAAAATAACACGATCATAATCGTTACTATATTGTAATGCAAGCTCACGGCCTAATCCACTTCCAGCACCTGTGATAATAATAGCAGACATATTATGAAATCCTCCTTATTCTTTTGCGTTTCGTTCATGTTCTATTTTATACTTAAATTAAACTTCGATGAAGGGTAAGGGAGACGAGAACATGCAACAAAAACGTTATAGTGACATGACAAAATATGAGTTGAATACGGAAATCGCTCAATTGAAAGAAAAAGCAAGAAAAGCTGAGCAGCTAGGAATGGTCAATGAATATGCTGTTCTTGAGAGAAAAATTGCGATGGCAAAAGCGTATTTATTAGATCCAAGCTCCTTTCATTCCGGAGAAATATACAATATTGATGGATCTTCGGGTGAACAGTTTAAAATAGAGTATTTAAACGGTGTATTTGCATGGGGCTATCGACTATCAACACCATTGAAAGAAGAAGCATTGCCGATTTCTTTATTAATTAAATAATAAAATAATAACGACCATTCACGTACAACTTGTGAATGGTCCGTTACGATTAAGAACGTTTTCGTGTTTGATTTTCGAGAATGATCAAGTCTTGTGTTTGCTGGGTTTCACCATTTACTTGGTGATGCGCACGCTTTGGGTTTGCTCTTGGTCCTAGGAATGGAGTAGAATAAATTTGGTCATAGAAATTCTTTTTTTCATTAGAGCCCATTTTTAAAACCCCTCTCGTTTCATGCGAGTTACGAATATGGTTTATCACGTTCGCCAGATGCTCTCATACGTTCAGCGGGGTGCGTATTTATCGTTCTATTTGCACGCTTCGATGCAAATTCAGCCTTTGCGCGCGGCTCCCCATCAAATTTTTCATGCTGCGGGAATCCTTTTGCTTTGTTGCGCATCTTGTCACCCTCCATTTATAGCACTTGCGCCTGTAGAAAAGCGCATTATTATTATGACTTTAGCTCCATTTTATATAAGTAGATAAAAAAGGAAAATCTCCTTGAAAGGTGAGAATGGATGGAACAATATTTTGAACGACTTACAAATGAACTAATCGCGAAAAATCCCAATTTATCGCATAACAAAGCAAGAACGTGGGTTGAGCTATTATGGGAAGATTTTGAAACGACTTATGCAAAAGCTGGTAAAACATATCGTGGAAAACAAATGACCGAACAAATCGTTCATCAATGGATTATCAATTATGGTGACAAATTGCATGAATTTGTGGCGCGCAATCCGAAATATGAACGCTTTTTAAATGAAAGTAGTGAATAAAGAAATAAGCCTAGTTTAACATTTGTTAAGCTAGGCTTACTTTTTTAAAAAGAAAGAATAAACTTTGTGCATAGTTTTTGTGTTCAGCACAAGGCGCCATATGCTTTTCTTCTGCTTGTCGCCGATAGGAGAGCGCCTTGCACTTTTCTTATAGCATGTCTAATTTTTTTTGTAATCGCTGTTCACTAAAAATCCATCCTGTGTATGAGCGAAGAATGTTATGATCTTCATCTAAATGAACAACAGCAACAAACGGGTAATACTCTTTACTCCGATATCGTAAATCAATAAAGCGGACTTCTATATGATCATTTAATTCAACTATTTCCCAACGATACATCGGTGAAAAATATAGAAAAGCTTGAATATTAGCGTCCTTTTTTGCCGACTCGATGATATCTGTTTTTGGAAGAGGAACTCGTTCGAATCGATCGAGAATTTTTAGTTCACCTTTATTGGCTCGAACGACATAAAAGTAATCTTTTGCTTTAATTGCCAAAGTCCATCTTGAAAATTGTATAGAGGGGTTAAAAATAATTTCCTCTACTTCATTTATTTGCTGATGGACCGCTCTTACAACGGATCTCTGAATAACAAGCTTAACAATATAATAACCAATTAAAAGGATATAAATCGTTAAAAAGGTATAGCCGGCATCAAACCCTAAAAGCCATATGACGATACCGATAATATGCATGATAAAAATAACTGGATCAAAAGTATTAATCGTACCAAGTGCAACCCATTTCTTTGAAAAAGGGCGAAGCGCTTGTGTTCCGTATCCATTAAAAATATCGACAAATACGTGAAGAAAAACAGCGATAAATGTCCAAAGCCAAAGATGAAAGAGATTGCTTTCTGGTATAAATAAGAATATTGAAAATGTGATGAGAATGGACCAAAGAATAATCGCAGGAATCGAATGTGTCCATCCACGATGATTTCGAATATACGTAGCATTATTTTTAAACTTTAAAAACGTGTCAAGATCAGGGGCTTGCGATCCGATGATCGTGCTAATCAACACAGCATCAGCCGTTATCGCATGTTGACCAACAGCAGAATCTAATGTGGCAATTCCCCCTAAAGCAATCCCCATTACAACATGAGTACCTGTATCCAATACATTAACCCCCAAAAACAGATGATTTAAACGGGCAATTCCAAACCTTCCAAATAATCCTACAACATCCTCAAGATTTAAAAAAGTATAGAAATTTACTGGGAAATGGATGAAATCCCCCACTTTATGAAATAGAGAATTTCATGTAACATGATATGAGTAGATTTTCGAGTAACGTCTACAAAGCATATTTTTTTCTTCCTTATGCTCATTTAATCATAAAACGACTAACACTGGCAAAACTTTTTTGGGGGTTCAACCATGGAAGAGGCTTTAGAAAGAAAATTGGATAGATTTCCGGTAGAACAATTTCAAATGGATCTAATCGGTTGGTATAAAAAAGAAAAAAGAGATTTACCTTGGAGAAAAAGTCAAGATCCGTATAAAGTTTGGGTCTCAGAAATTATGCTGCAACAAACACGAGTTGACACAGTCATTCCTTATTTTAATCGTTTTATGGATAAATTCCCTACAGTTGAAGATTTAGCAAACGCAGAAGAAGACGAGGTGCTTAAAGCATGGGAAGGGCTAGGTTATTATTCTCGCGCTAGAAATTTACATGCTGCTGTGAAAGAGGTACATGAATCATACGGGGGCATCGTACCTAATAATCCAACACAATTAGGAAAACTAAAAGGAATCGGTCCTTACACAAAGGGAGCGATTTTAAGCATTGCCTATAGTATTCCTGAACCAGCAGTAGATGGGAATGTTATGCGTGTTTTATCAAGGATTTTATCGATTTGGGAGGACATTGCCAAACCAAAAACGAGAAAAATTTTTGAAGAGGTTGTTTACAACATTATTTCGAAGGAAGACCCATCTTCTTTTAATCAAGCTTTAATGGAATTAGGTGCGATGATTTGTACCCCAACGTCTCCTTCTTGCCTCTTATGTCCTGTAAGAGAACATTGTATGGCATTTGAACAAGGAGTCCAAAGTGAATTACCTGTCAAAACAAAAGCTAAATCAAATCGACATGTGCAAATGGCTGCTGTAGTTTTAAAAAAAGGAGATTATTTTTATATTCATAAAAGGCCCTCACAAGGTTTGTTAGCAAATTTATGGGAGTTTCCAAATTGTGAAACGATTCAAGGAATGCTGTCGCAAAAAGAGCAATTAAAACAATTTATTAAAACTGAATATGAAGTAGACGTAGAAATTGGAGAATTAATTGGAACAATCGAGCACGTGTTTTCCCACTTAACATGGAATATATCGGTTTTTATCGGTGAAATAAAAGAAGACAGGCAAATGAAAAATATACTAAAGGTATGTGAAGAGGAATTAAAGCAATATGCCTTTCCTGTTTCACATCAAAAAATTTATGTAATGTTTAAGGAGCAATATGAAAACAAAGCTAGTGCAAACTAGCTTTGTTTCAGCTTTTTAATTCAGGGGAAAAGCGGGATTCTTTCGTTTTTAATCCACCGCGTGCTTCAATTTCTTCAATAATTTCTCGATGAATTGTTTGCCCTTCGACATTCAGATAAGGCATAATTTGTTGAAGTGCATGGTGGAAATAGGCAAGCTCTTGCTCGTTCCATTCATTTTTTGGCATCATCGATAACTCGGTCATGTCACGCCCATTGTACATACGCGTACCTCCATTCATAACGATTAACTGCCCGCAAGGTTTATGGGGAATCCTTACTTTATTCTTTGATACAATAAGATCAACTATTCGATTTGAACACACAAAGGAGATGAAAATAATGGAAAAAGTAGCTCTTATTACGGGAAGTAGCCGGGGAATTGGAAAGGAAATTGCCATCCGGTTAGCCAAAAGAGGGTATAACATTGTCATAAACTATGCGAGAAGTAAAAGCGCAGCCTTAGAGACGGCGAAAGAAATTGAACAATTAGGTGTAAAAACTTTAGTTGTGAAAGCGAATGTTGGGAAGCCAGAAAAAGTTAAAGAATTGTTTCACCAAATTGAAGAGGAGTTTGGGCGTCTTGACGTTTTTGTAAACAACGCAGCATCAGGGGTTCTTCGTCCACTTATGGAGCTAGAAGAATCACATTGGGATTGGACAATGGATATTAATAGTAAAGCATTATTATTTTGCGCACAAGAAGCAGCGAAATTAATGGAGAAAAGCGGAGGAGGTCATATTGTAAGCATCAGCTCCCTCGGTTCAATTCGTTATTTGAAAAATTACACAACGGTTGGAGTTTCGAAAGCTGCACTTGAAGCATTAACGAGGTATTTAGCTGTTGAACTTGCCCCAAAAAACATCGTAGTGAATGCCGTATCTGGAGGGGCAATCGACACAGATGCGCTGACACATTTTCCAAATCGTGAAGAATTGTTAAACGAGGCAAAAGAAAAAACACCAGCTGGTCGAATGGTGGAAAAAGAGGACTTAGTCAATGCGGTAGAATTTTTAGTATCGGATCAAGCATTTATGATTCGTGGACAAACGATTATCGTAGATGGGGGAATTTCACTTCTCGTTTAAAGCGTAAATTCAAAAAAAAAAGTTGGATAGTTTCCAAACCTCCGGGACATGATAATTCACGTGGAGGTGATAGTCATGGCAAAACAACAACAAAACCAACAAAACAAAACTAATCCGCAGCATGTAAGACAACAAAATCAAGCGGCTGCTCAAGGACAATACGGAACTGAGTTTGCAGCTGAAACAGATGCACAGCAAGTACGTCAGCAAAACCAGCAAGCTGAGCAAAACAAACAGTAACGTCATTTAAGCGGGGTAAAACGTAGGGCACTTCCCTTTTTGGGAGGTGCTTTCTTATTGTTCAGGAAATTTTAAATTTCCAACCTTTGTTCATAGTGTTTTGCCTCTAGCCGGGCATTAGCGGCTATAAAAACTTCCCATTTCATCCGTACAAAAAGTCAACATCAACTAAAACGTCGCCCGAATTCCCTTTATCTCCAAATGAAATAATACAGTTTGTACGCAGTTTTAGCGAAGCTCTCGAGCTTTTGTTCTTTATTTAGGAAATTTTACGGATATAAATGACTTGTTTTGGAGATGTTTGTAAAAGTTAGGGGAGAAGTTCATACATAAAAGGCAAAAATTCAACATAAGTAGTCAAAGGAATATTCTAATACAAACAGAATTTTTATAGTGATGTGATTGTACATGGAAGGAGCGAATTAGCTTGAATGCTGTAAGTCGATTCGATCAGCTCGTTTGTGAACAGTTAACGACAATGGAGAAGTTATTATATGTTCAATCTGAAATTGAGCGATGCCAACAACTTCAAAATGAATTTACCTCATTACAAAATGCTACAAAAATTGAAGAGATTCAAAATGAAATTCAAAAGAAGAAGCAAGAGCTTTATGAAATTCAGGAAGCTTTTCAACGTCAAACAGAAGCGGTTATTAAAACATACCAGCTTGAGCACAGCTAATGAGAAACAAGAGTCAACCAAAGTGGTATGGCTCTTTTATCCCACTCTTAACGGGCAGTAAGACCCCCACCTCAAGATTCTGTAGTAAAACAAAGAGGTGGGGGTCAATTGCCCGTAAAGGTCCGAAAATAAAGAACACAGACTAAGAGCGCTACGTCCTCTGGCAACGTCTGTGTAACCCACATCCTGTCGGTCACAGTGGCCTTTAGGTCATCCCATAGGGACTAACATTCAGTGGGGGATGAAAAAAACCCCCACTGAATGAAGTTTCACTTTATTTTCTTTTTTGTTTTCTAAAGGTATAATAGGAAAAAGAAATAAAAGCATAAATGGACGTTTTGAAAACATTTATGAACGGAATGTCCAAAAGAAAGTAGGGGCAATCATGAGTTTTCCCAAGGAAGGAGACAAAATCCAAATACATAGCTATAAGCATAATGGCTTCATCCACCGAATTTGGGAAGAAACGACGGTATTAAAGGCATCAGAAAATTGTATTATCGGAGGCAACGATCGGACGACGGTAACAGAATCTGATGGAAGAACGTGGATTACACGTGAACCGGCAATATGTTATTTTCACTCAAAATATTGGTTTAATGTAATAGGGATGATTCGCACGGATGGCATTTACTATTATTGCAATATTAGTTCACCGTTTGTGTGGGATGATGAAGCATTAAAATATATTGATTACGATTTGGATATTAAAATTTTTCCGGATATGACCTATATATTGTTGGATGAAGATGAATATGAGCGCCATCGTCGCGAAATGAATTATCCTGAAGTCATTGATCGGATATTAAAAAATAACGTGAATAAGCTAGTTACTTGGATTCGTGGCCGAAAAGGTCCGTTTTCTCCCGAATTCATCGACAGGTGGTATGAGCAATATTTAACATATTTACAGTAGAAAGTCTGTTGGCATGACAACAGACTTTCTTTGATATAATGCGAAGATTGAAATCGTAAATTATGGTGCGTGAAAATGACTTTTAATGTGGGTTGCGCTTATTTTTTATGAACTTGCGGATACAGTCAAAAAAACAGTCCAACTATAAGTAAGGAGGTTTATAACTTGAATTCCATCAAGCGATATATGCAATTTGTGAAGCCTTATCGCTTACAAATCATATTCACAATCTTTATTGGGATTATTAAATTCGGTATTCCATTATTAATTCCCCTTCTTTTAAAATATGTGGTCGATGATATTTTAGGTGGGAACTTAACAACTTCAGAAAAAACAGAGCAGCTTTTTTGGATCATGGGAATTATGTTTTTTTTATTTATTGTCATTCGCCCACCAGTTGAATATTATCGACAGTATTTTGCTCAATGGACAGGAAGTAAAGTATTATATGATATTCGCGATCATTTGTTTACACATTTGCAAAGGCTAAGCTTACGTTACTACGCAAATACGAGGGCAGGTGAAGTAATCTCAAGGGTCATTAATGATGTTGAACAAACGAAATCGTTTGTCATTACAGGCCTTATGAATTTATGGCTCGATTTGTTAACGATATTTATCGCCATCGGTATTATGTTCACAATGGATATCAAATTGACATTGATTTCGATTGTATTGTTTCCGCTTTATGGGTTTTCAGTTAAATACTTTTATGGGCGTCTACGTAAATTAACTCGTATTCGTTCACAAGCGCTTGCTCAAGTTCAAGGATATTTACATGAGCGGGTTAGCGGGATGCCAGTCATTCGCAGCTTTGCTATTGAAGATTTTGAACAAAAACGATTCGATAAGGAGAATCGTCATTTTCTTGATCGAGCACTTGACCATACGAGTTGGAATGCTAAAACATTCGCGGTTGTCAATACGATAACAGATATCGCGCCATTATTGGTCATTTTTTATGCTGGGTATGAAGTGATTAATGGAAAACTATCAATCGGAACGATGGTTGCTTTTGTTAGTTACATTGATCGACTTTACAATCCGTTACGAAGATTAATCAATTCATCCACAACGTTAACGCAAGCATTTGCTTCAATGGATCGTGTATTCGAACTCATGGATGAATCGTATGACATTGTTGACAAGCCGAATGCGAAAGAAGCGAAACAGGCAAAGGGAGAAATTGAGTTTCAAAAAGTATCCTTTCGTTACAATCATGATGAACCACCTGTCCTTCACGGAATTGATTTAAAAATTAATAAAGGGGAAACAGTGGCTTTTGTGGGGATGAGTGGTGGTGGTAAATCAACGCTCGTAAGTTTAATCCCAAGATTTTATGATGTTACAGAGGGAAGAATTTTGTTAGATGGTGTTGATATTCGAGACTACCAAGTGAAATCGGTACGCGATCAAATTGGCATGGTTTTACAAGATCATTTTCTTTTTAGTGAATCTGTTAAAAGTAACATATTGATTGGTAAGCCTGATGCAACGGATGAAGAAATTATCGAAGCCGCTAAAGCTGCAAATGCGCATGAATTCATCATGAACTTGCAAAATGGCTATGACACAAAAGTTGGTGAGCGAGGTGTTAAACTGTCTGGCGGACAGAAGCAACGGATCGCTATCGCCCGCGTTTTTTTGAAAAATCCACCCATTTTAATTATGGATGAAGCAACGTCTGCATTAGATCTAGAAAGTGAACATTTAATTCAAGAAGCGCTTGAAAAACTTGCGCAAAATCGGACAACCTTAATTGTCGCGCACCGTCTTTCAACGATTACACATGCAGACAAAATTGTACTGATTGAAAACGGTGAAATTGTAGAAGTGGGGACACATCAAGAACTTATGAACCAAAAGGGAAACTATTATCATTTATTTCAAATTCAGCAGTTAGATTAAAAGAGAAAGGCTAGTCTTTTTTCATAGACTTGCGGACTATTTTCAAAACTTGCGGCAATTTTTCATGACTTGCGTGAAAATAAACCAAACTTGCAGAGTACGCAGTTTTCAAAGGTAAAGCACTGATGAAAATTTCAACTTGTTACTTGGAACAAGTAATCTAACAACCTAATATTCTCATAAAAAAGGACACTACCTCTTACTTGAGGCAGTGTCCAAATACATTCATTATTTATGAATCCATACAGCTCCAGCTGAGTTATCCTTCGCTTCACCAATTACTTGAATTTTGATGCCGTGATTCGGTAAGATGCGACCTGCGTCAGGAATAACGTCGTTAATATATTTGTTGGAATCATCAAATACTGTTACACCTGGTAATGATTTGTAATCATATAAACCGCGGTAAACAGAGTCAGTCATCCAAGAAGGAGTTTTGTCAAAGCTAAATGCTGCATCTGCTACTTGGTAGCGTGTACTTTGGAACGTTGTTTGTTCTCCGTCTTTCATTCCGAAAATCGGTTCTGGGTGAGAATCAACAACGCCTAGGAAGCCTTCACCTGGATGAACGCCAACCCAGTTGTCTGTAAAGCTTTCGTCACCGTACCAAACAACTAAACCAGTATTGTATTTTGCACCGCGTGAATATTGAAGGGCTTTATCAGCACCTGCATAGTTTCTCCATTCTAAATAGTAGTAATTGTCCTTCGTGAACTTACCGTTTGAAACGATAAATCCATCCAGTGCAAATTGTGCTTCACCTTCTGCATCGTCATTAAACACAACTTGTCCATCTACAGTAAGTGCAGCGTTATCAAGAGCAAACCCGTCAAGTGCTAAACCACCGTCCGTTACATACTCAAAAACAAGCTTAACTTTTTTACCGGAAAATTCGGATAAATCATAAGATTTGTCTACCCATTGGCCTTTTGACGATTCTGCACGAGCATCTCCATCTGTATCGTCATCACCGATTGTATCGATGACTTTTTGTTCTCCATCACTCGTAACCGCCGTTACATATAGGAAGTCGTAATCATATTCAATGTCGAACCATCCTTTATAAGTAAATGTTGCTTCATTTGCATTTGTTAAATCGAATTCAGGAGTCGTCATTGAAGTATGAAGGTCGTCACCTTTCGTACTGTAATAATATTTTTCGCCAAATGCTGGTTGAATTCCATCAACTTCTTTTTTCGGCAAGTTAATTTTAACAATACCAGGGTTTTTTGATTTTGTTACACTTTGATCGATGACGGAGACCGTTCCTTTTTTATCAATGTCTTTATAATCGACTTCCATAATGTTTGCCCAGTTTCCGCCCATTAATGTTTGGAAGAATTCCTTGTTTTGTGGTGAGAAGCTTGTCGGTTCTGTTCCAGCGACTTTACCGTTCCAGCTACCGCCACTCATAATGGACCAAGATGCAACAGGCTCACCATGGCCAGTATATTGTGTATCATATTCATCAGGTAACCCTAAATCATGCCCGAATTCATGAGCGAAAACTCCGACTGCTCCATCCTCTGGTTGAATTGTGTAATCGAAAGCAGCCATTTTACCGCCCCAGTAGTCAACTTCCGCTGAGCTGTTTGGAACTGCATACACACCATCTAGTACCCAACGATGCGACCAAATAGCGTCATCACCTAATAAACCGCCGCCAGCTTCTTGTCCTGTTCCAGCGTGAATAATCATTAAGTGATCTACTAATCCGTCCGGCTCATTTTGGTTTCCATCTCCGTCAAGATCATATAAGTCAAACTCATCGTAATCAGCTAAGTTAATACCTGATTCTACCGCTGCATCAAGTGCGCGCTTCACTAAATCACGTGGGCCAAGCGGTCCTAAGTTATCATGTCCGCCATTCGGATTATCATCACCATAATCAGCAGCTTTTCCAGGAATCGTTAGCCAATCGGATACTTGGCCATCAACTGTGTAGCTACCACCGGATTGCTCTTCATAATATTGTTTAAATGTTTGAATTTTCTCGCCGTTAAATAACTCAAATTCTTTATCACCAAACATCAGCTCTTGGTAGTGCTCACGGTTAAAGTCATCTGCATACATATATCCATCTTCTTGGATGACATTATTATGTTTAAAATCTTCGAATTCAACGAGCAAAACGAGAACTTTATCTTCACGAACGTCTCCGTTGTATGGAGCTTCTTTTGCTCCTTTTACTTTTACATATCCATTTGGCTTCCCTTTTTTATAATTTTTATGACCTTTATCTAATTGCTTTTGAAGTTTCTCTTTTTGCTTTGTTAAGAAGTCTTTTGCCTTTTTATCAAATTCTTTTTCATGGTCATCTTTGCTTTCATGTGATGTTGTTTTGCCAGGCTTGTCCCCTTGTTTTTTCTCAATGTATTGCTTTACTGCTTTTTCGATTTGAGCATCACTAGCGTTTTTGGAAATGACTCCGCGCTCTTGTAGTGCTTTACCTAACCGTTCTTCTGGCACGATATTTAAATCGATGGGTGCAGAAGGCTCTGCACTAACACTGGAAGCGCTTACATTACTTGTCATTGATGTCAGTGCTAATGAGCAAGTTAGTAGAGTTGATGTTGCAAGAACTGATAAAGCTTTTACCTTTTTCAACCAAAATCCCTCCCGAATTATGAATATATGTAAATTTGCACCTCCTTTTCTTACTAGTTTAATATATCAGAATATTCTATATGCTATCAATGTATTTTTTGAAAATATTAAAAGAAATTTAGAGAATAGGGCATATATCCTGTTTTATCAGATGGTCTAGGAAATATAATCACACTTTAATATTATATAAGAATAACAAATGATAAGTAGCTATCGATTGTTATTATTAATATAACAGTAAATTTGTAAACTATTTTATTTTTTACCATCAATAAAAATTTCAAAGATTGAATGATTTATAGTATTTTTTGCCTATTTCGGGTGAATATAATGAATGTGTTAGGATAATCAATATTTTAAAGTGTTAAAGGTTCTATAAATTTAGGGAAAGACAATTGTGTCGAAAAATAATTGAATATTTCGACAAAAAACAACCAGTATTTTTTCTCGAAATATGTCATAATCAATACTATATTATTATATTTTTAAAATTTATCATTTTCTGAATATTTAATTTTGAAGGTAGGTGTTAAGGTGAAGAGGAAACCTATACTCCAAGTTGATCAGCTAAAAGTTTCCTTCACTTCAGGAAAGAAAAACGTTCCGGCCGTACAAGATGTTAACTTCTCTTTATACGAGGGGGAAATATTAGGGATTGTTGGTGAATCTGGAAGTGGAAAAAGCGTTACTTCTTTATCAATTATGGGACTTATCCCAAAACCACCAGGTGTCATAGAAAATGGCCAAATTTTATTTGATGGGGAAGACTTACTTAAAGCAAATGAAAAGAGAATGAGAGAAATTAGGGGAAATAAAATTTCGATGATTTTTCAAGAACCCATGACATCTCTTAATCCACTTTTTACTATTGGCAATCAATTAATGGAAGCGCTTTTATTACATACGAAAGCAACAAAAAAAGAAGCGAGACAACGAAGTATTGAGCTTTTAAAGCTTGTTGGTCTCCCAAGAGCAAATGAATTGATCCATGAGTACCCTCACCAATTATCAGGTGGGATGCGTCAGCGAGTGATGATTGCTATGGCGATGGCATGTCATCCAAAAGTACTGATTGCAGATGAACCAACGACAGCATTAGATGTAACAATTCAAGAACAAATCTTATCACTTATGAAGGATTTAAATGAGAAAACGAAAACATCGATTATACTCATAACGCATGACTTAGGTGTGGTAGCTGAGGTTTGTGATCGAGTTCTTGTGATGTATGCAGGAGAAATTGTTGAACAAGGCGATGTACAAACGATTTTTCGCGAACCTAAGCATCCATATACGAAAGGGCTCTTAAAGTCCATTCCGAATATAAATAAACGTGAGAATCGTCTTTATTCAATTCCTGGAAATGTCCCAAGACCAGGAACAATTAAACAAGGATGTTTATTTGCCCCTAGATGCGAAGAGGCTATGGATCGTTGTTTTCAGCACGCCCCTTCTTTTTATTCCAGCGATTCATCCGACCATTTCGTTCGGTGTCTTTTACATGAAAGTAAGGAAGGGGGGCTAATAGAAAATGTCTGAACGACTGCTAGAGGTGGATGGTTTAAAAAAGTACTTTCCAATTAAAGGTGGTATTTTTGGTAGAAAGCAAGGAGAAGTAAAAGCGGTCGATGATGTTTCCTTTTATGTTCGGAAAGGGGAAACACTTGGTATTGTTGGCGAAAGTGGCTGTGGGAAATCTACGACTGGCCGTCTCATTATGAGATTAATTGAGTCTAGCGATGGCTCGATTAAATTCGAAGATCAAGAGATTACAAAGATGCCAAAGGGTGAGCTTAGGAAAATTCGACGTGATATACAAATGGTGTTCCAAGACCCTTATGCGTCATTAAATCCGCGTCATACGGTTCAAAAAATACTTGAAGAACCACTTATCGTACACGGCATTGGTTCCAAAGAAGAGAGGAAAAAGAGGGTGCAGGAAATGCTAGAAGTTGTTGGATTATCTAGCTATCATGCGAAGCGCTACCCTCACCAGTTTAGCGGGGGGCAGCGTCAACGTATCGGAATTGCGCGGGCACTGATGACAAAGCCGAAGCTTGTTATTGCGGATGAACCTGTTTCTGCACTCGATGTATCCATTCAAGCACAAGTGTTAAATCTATTAAAAGATATTCAAGAAGAGTTTGGATTAACCTACATTTTTATTGCTCACGACTTAGGTGTTGTCAAGCATATTAGTGATCGAGTAGGTGTCATGTATTTAGGGAGATTAATAGAGCTAGCAGATAGTGATGCTATTTATGAAACGCCGAAGCACCCGTATACGAAAGCGCTTTTATCAGCGGTTCCAGTACCAGATCCATTGATAAAGAAAGAGCGGATGCCGTTAACGGGGGATCTTCCAAGCCCATCTAATCCGCCATCAGGCTGTGCTTTTCATACAAGATGTCGTGAATGTATGGACGTATGTAAAACGACAAGACCAACGTTTCAACAGCTTTCTTCTGGTCATAATGTTGCATGTCATCTTTATGAGTAATGCAACATTGATGATACATATAAAAAATTTAGGGGGATGTAAAGAATGAAGAAAAGATTTTTACAAATGCTTGTTTTTCTTCTTGTTCTTAGTGCCTTATTAGTCGGGTGCAGCAACTCAGAAGAAACAAGTAGCAGCAACACTAGTTCAGAAAGTGGAGAAGAAAAGACGCAAGATACACTCGTTTTCGGACGTGGTGGCGACTCTACTTCGCTTGATCCAATCACAACGACTGAAGGGGAATCGTTTAAAGTTACAAAAAACATTTTTGAAACATTAATCGAGTATGGTGATCAAGATACGACATTACAGCCAGGCCTTGCGAAGGATTGGAAAGTATCTGATGACGGGCTAACGTATACGTTAATCTTACAAGAAGGCGTTAAGTTCCATGATGGAACAGATTTTAATGCGGAAGCCGTTGTTTTTAACTTCAACCGATGGATGTCAGGCGATGAGAAGGAGTTCCCGTATTACGGGTCTATGTTTGGTGGTTATAAAGGCGATGAAGGACATGTGATTGAAGAAGTCAAAGCTGTTGACGAATTAACGGTGGAATTTACGTTAAAACGTCCACAATCACCATTTTTGAAAAACTTAGCTATGTCTCCTTTTGCGATTGCGAGTCCACAAGCAATTGAGCAATATGGAGATAAATTTAGAGAAAATCCTGTTGGAACAGGACCATTTAAGTTTGTTGAGTGGAAGCCAAATGATCGTATCGTCTTAGAGAAAAACGAAGAGTACCGGATTGCAGACTATCCGAAGTTAAACAGAGTCATCTTCCGTGTCATTCCGGAAAACTCAGCACGTCTCAATGCGTTAATGAATGGCGAAATCGATTTAATGGATGGACTTAATCCGTCTGAAGAGGAAAAAGTGGCTGGAAATGAAAATTTACAAATTTTCCAAAGACCATCTATGAACGTTGGTTATTTAGGGTTTACTACTAACCGAAAGCCGTTTGACAACAAATTAGTCCGTCAAGCATTAAACCATGCAGTCGATAAAGAAGCGATTATTAATGCTTTTTATGGTGGACAAGCTGATGCAGCGAAAAACCCGATGCCGCCATCTATTGAAGGGTACAATGATGCAATTGAAGCCTATCCGTATGATTTAGACAAGGCGAAAGAGTTGCTTGCTGAAGCTGGTTATCCAGACGGATTTGATATGGAATTATGGGCAATGCCTGTTGCTCGTCCGTATATGCCAGAAGCAATGAAAGTAGCCGAAGTAATCCAAGAAAGCTTCCGTACTATCGGTGTAAATGCTGAAATTAAAACAGTTGACTGGGCAACGTATTTAGAGCAAGCAAGAGATGGAGAGTTTGACGCTTTCTTATTAGGTTGGACAGGAGATAATGGAGATGCTGATAACTTCTTATACGCTCTATTAGACAAAGATAGCATCGGAAGCAATAACTATTCCCATTACAGCAGTGACGAATTACACGAAGTGCTAATTGCAGCGCAAACAGAAACTGTTCAAGAAAAACGTAATGAGCTTTACAATAAAGCCCAAGAAATTATTCATGAAGACGCGCCATGGGTACCGCTTGTTCACTCAACTCCATTACTAGCTGGTTCTAGCAAAATTACAAACTTCTTACCGCATCCAACAGGATCAGACTCTTTAACGAAAGTGGAGTTGAAATAAGAAATAACGTTTCATTTTAAGGGGGAGAGGGGAACTCCCCTTTTCCTTCACTATTTTTTCTTTCATACATAAAGATCGCAGTTAAGGTGAGGTGATTGCATTGTTCGTCTATACAGTTCGACGTATGCTGTCTTTAATCCCAGTGTTATTTGGGATGACCATTGTCGTTTTTGCCATTATTCGAGCGATTCCAGGTGATCCTGCTCAAGTCATTTTAGGGCAGCAAGCAACGAAAGAAGCGGTTGCAGCGTTAACGAAGGAGCTTGGGTTAGATAATCCTTGGTATATCCAATATTTTGATTATATTAAACAATTACTAAGCGGGGATTTAGGAACATCTTTGCGCACGAGAGCCCCCATTAGTGACGAGATATGGCCATATTTAGCCGCAACGGTTGAATTGACAGTTGTTGCGATGATTATTGCGGTCGTGATTGGTGTAAATGCAGGGATTATAAGTGCGTGGTATTCAAATTCCTGGTTTGACTATGTTGCAATGGTATTTGCCCTTATTGGGGTTTCGATGCCGATTTTTTGGCTTGGTTTAATGGAACAGTGGATTTTTTCAATTAATTTAGGATGGCTTCCTTCTACTGGAAGAGAAGAAGTTCGGGACCCTGTTACAGCGATTACGAATCTGTATTTAATTGATACGTTGTTGCAAGGTAGACCGGACCAGTTTGTACAAGTGTTAAAACATTTAGTCTTGCCAAGCGTCGCATTAGCGACAATTCCGATGGCCATTATTGCTCGTATGACTCGTTCGACAATGCTTGAGGTCATGAAGTCCGATTATGTCCGTACAGCACGAGCAAAAGGGTTGCGTATGTTTTGGGTCGTTTATAAGCATTCATTAAAAAATGCTATTATTCCTGTCTTAACGGTTATAGGTTTGCAAACGGGACTTTTGTTAGGTGGAGCGATTTTGACGGAAACGATTTTCGGTTGGCCTGGAATTGGGCGATACTTATATGATGCGATTACGTATCGAGATTACCCAGTTATCCAATCAGGTATATTAATGATCGCGACAATCTTCGTTTTTATTAATTTAATCGTAGATTTATTATATGCTGTCATTGATCCACGAATTAAATATGATCAGTAGGAGGGGTGAATACTATGGCAGAACTCGCTAAAAACGAAGAATATACAAATATTCATTTAGAGGATGAAAAAGTCAAATCACCTCTTCAAGAAGCGTGGGAAACGTTTCGGAGAAATAAAATTGCCCTTATTGGACTTTCTATCGTTATCCTTTTTATTTTGCTTGCAATATTGGCACCTGTTATTGCTCCGTACGGCTTTAAGGAGCAGCAATTATCAGATAGACTTCTGCCTCCTTCTAGTGAGCACTGGTTTGGAACAGATGATTTTGGAAGGGATATTTTCTCACGTGTTATTTATGGTGCAAGAATCTCACTATGGGTTGGCTTCTTTGCTGTTTTAGGATCTGCGATTATCGGGTCGGCATTAGGTATTATCGCAGCTTATTACGGTAGATGGGTTGATACGATTATTTCAAGAATATTTGATATTATGTTAGCTTTTCCGAGTATTTTATTGGCCATTGCTGTTATTGCTATTTTAGGTCCTTCTTTACAAAATGCCCTTATTGCGATTGCAATCATTAACATTCCGAACTTCGGGCGTTTAGTTCGTTCTCGCGTACTGAGTGTTAAACAAGAAGAATACATTATGGCAGCCCGGGCCATTGGGATGAAAGATTTCCGGATTTTATTTCATCATATTTTACCAAACAGTTTAACACCTATTATTGTTCAAGGTTCCCTTGCCATTGCAACAGCCATATTGGAAGCGGCGGCTTTAGGATTTCTCGGCTTAGGTGCTCAAGCACCAACGCCTGAATGGGGGAAAATGCTAGCCGATTCAAAACAATATTTAATCCAAGCACCGTGGACGTTAGTTTTCCCAGGACTCGCTATCATGCTTACCGTATTAGGCTTTAACTTAATGGGTGACGGGCTTAGAGATGCACTTGATCCGAAGATGAAAGAATAAAAATCGAAGGAATGCTCCTTCGGTTTTTATTTGTTTAAGAGTGGAGCGTAGGTGAGGAAATATGGACTCGAGACAAGGTGGAGATGCAAAAGTGGAAATTCTTGTGCAATAAAACGTATGTAGATGCAAAAACGGAGTTACAGATGCAATAACACCATTTTAGGTGCAAAAATTTCTGAAAGTGGTGCAATTATCTAGCGAAGTGGTGCAATTATCCTGCCGATTCGTGCAATTACTCCTTTCAAGCTACTTCAGAGCTCATATTTTTCGGGAAAATTTCTCTATTAAGGGTATTTTTGTAGCGGAAAATGTAATTTTAACGACAAAAAGTTGTTTCTATCATCACCCTATTAGGTATCTTTCTCGAAAGTGAAACGAATTTAAACGTAAAGTTAAAAACCCCCACAAAGGGGGCGAGATTATGCTTCATCACCAGCAATACACAAATCGTTTTCATTTTGATGATAATGCTGATAGCTATTTATCAGTGTATTTAAATGCTCGAGATGGTCGTGATAGTCGACAATGGATGCGACTAATGGCAATAAGTGATGAAAGCAGCTTGGATCTTCACAAGCTTTTTCATAGTCTAAAAAAGTTTGCACGAGCTTTTCTTTATGAAATGTATTAATGATGGAACTTTCAATCGTTTTATCCGCTTTTATTTTTTTCGCGAATTTGAGTAATGCTTGCTCGTGTTGGTTTAATAGGACATCAAGCTCTGAAATTAAGATTTCTTGGAAATCAAGTGGCATTTGATGCAGCTCGTTTTCTAACCGGTGAAGCTTTCTTAATGTATAAAAAGCTCGACTTGTTGTTGTAATAAGCTGACGATACAAAACAAGTTTTCGTGATTTTGGATAAATTTTTGTTTTCCTATACGTACGCTCCTCTTTATATAAAAGAAAAAGTTGGTCCAGTTTAATAAGCTGATCTTTAATTCGATCGATATCTCCTTTTAACGTGCCGTATTCAGAAGCTTGTCGTAAATTCATCCGAATCCATTTGATAATTTCTTCGGTGATGTTTGATATCTTTTGATAAAGTCTTGCTTCATATTTTGGTGGTATAAACACTAAATTGACTAAAAACGCAGATAAAACGCCAAGCAAAATTGTAAAGAAACGTATGGAAGCTATGGAAATAAAGTTATCTCCGGTCGTTTCTAAAATCGCAATAGCTGTCACAAGCGCAATCGAAATCGTGTTCTCGAGCTTTAATTTCAAACAAATAGAAATAATTATGATAGCAGCTAATCCGATAATCAGTGGGTTTGTACCAAAGAAAAAACCAAATAACACAGCGACAATCGCGCCGATTAAGTTGGCTTGAATTTGCTCAATCACCGTTTGATATGACTTATAAATAGACGGCTGAACGGCAAATATCGCTGCAATTCCTGCAAAAGCAGGAGATGGCAATTGTAAGATTGTTGCTATTAATAAAGCCATTGTAATAGCAATCCCAGTTTTTAAAATACGGGCTCCGAGTTTCATATAAGTAAGGTTTATCTTCCTTTCGTAGCAAAGTTTCTGAGTTATGCTTCTCTAACCATTTAGTTTATACGAGATAAATATTGTTATGTTAAACAATTAAGTAATATACATCGTTTATATGGAATATTCAAGTTAAGTTTTTATTAAAAGGGGAAAATATTTTTGTTGAGTTTATGTGGATCAGCCATATATAAGACGCAAAAACGGTTCACCATTTTTGCGCCTGTCTTCTACTTCAACCTTGTTTCATTTGTTTAAACGCGTTTTCAACCGCAACAAGTGTTTCCTTGATATCTTCTTCAGTATGAGCAATTGTTAAAAACCATGCTTCATATTTTGATGGAGCTAAGTTGATTCCTTGCTCGAGCATAAGTTTGAAAAATTTCGCAAACATTTCTCCATCTGTACTTTCTGCTTGCTCGTAGTTATAAACCTTTTCCTTTGTGAAGTAAACGGTTAACGCACCTTTTAAGCGGTTGATGGTAATAGGTATATCGTACGTTTTGGCGTGAGATAAAATACCTTCTTCAAGCGTAGCGCCTAGCTTATCTAAGTATTCATAAACGCCTTCTTCTTTAAGGACTTCTAAACAGGCTATCCCAGCTAAAATAGAAGCAGGATTTCCAGCCATCGTTCCAGCTTGGTAAGCTGGTCCTAAAGGTGCCACTTCTTCCATAATATCTTTTCTGCCGCCGTATGCTCCAATTGGAAGGCCGCCGCCAATAATTTTACCCATTGCCGTAAGGTCAGGCTTTACACCAAGTAAATCTTGAGCACCACCATACATAAAACGGAACGCTGTAATGACTTCATCATAAATGACAAGCGCACCAGCATGATGTGTAAGACGATTCACTTCTTCTAAAAAGTCTGGTTTCGGTTCAACAATTCCGAAGTTCCCAACAATTGGTTCAACTAAAACGGCTGCTACTTGATCTCCCCATTTTTCTAGCGCTTCTTTAAATGGGTCAATCTCATTAAATGGAACAGTAATCACTTCTTGAGCAATACTTTTTGGGACGCCTGCAGAATCAGGTGTGCCAAGTGTTGACGGGCCAGAACCAGCCGCGACTAAAACTAGATCAGAATGACCGTGGTAACAGCCAGCGAATTTAATGATTTTGTCACGGCCTGTGTAAGCACGGGCAACACGAATCGTTGTCATTACTGCTTCCGTACCAGAGTTTACGAAACGAACCTTTTCTAATGCCGGCATTGCTTCTTTGAGCATTTTGGCAAATTTCACTTCATGAGGTGTCGGTGTTCCGTATAAGACCCCTGTTTCGGCCGCATGCTTAATCGCTTCGGTAATATGTGGATGCGCATGACCTGTAATAATCGGACCGTATGCAGCTAAATAGTCGATATATTTATTTCCATCAACATCGAAAAAGTATGCACCTTTTGCCCTTTCCATCACAACTGGAGCACCACCGCCAACCGCTTTATACGAGCGGGAAGGGCTATTAACACCACCAACGATATGTTCAAGTGCTTCTTTATGTAGATGTTCAGACTTCGTAAAATTCATTTTTTCACCTTCTTTTAAAATTACATCCATTGTTATTCTAGCACGTTTATGAAGAAGGGTGCACATTCATTGTTTATTATGACTGTTTCCGTTAAACTATTCGTTGTATTGTAAATAGCGGAGGGAAAATGATGAACGTTATTGAAGTAGAAAATTTACGGAAAGAATTTAAAAGCTATTCGAGTAGGTCTGGATTAAAGGGTGCGTTTCGTGATTTGTTTACAAGAAACTATAAAACGATTCGCGCTGTTAATGATATATCGTTTTCAGTAAAGCAAGGAGAAATGGTCGGCTATATTGGAGAGAATGGTGCGGGAAAATCCACTTCGATTAAAATGCTAACAGGTATTTTAACACCGACTTCAGGAAACGTCCTTGTAAACGGAATGAACCCGCATAAAGATCGCGAGAAGTTTGTCCGGACAATTGGTGTTGTATTTGGACAGCGATCTCAGCTTTGGTGGGACATTGCCGTGCAAGAATCGTTTCGTTTATTAAAAAAAGTATATCAAGTATCAGACCAAGATTATAACGAGCATATGGATCACGTCATTCAAACGTTAGATATCGAACCATTATTAGATAAACCCGTTCGAAAGCTTTCGCTAGGACAACGAATGCGCTGTGAGTTAGCGGCGGCCCTTATTCACAATCCTCCACTTTTATTTTTAGATGAACCGACAATCGGATTAGATGTTCTCGTCAAATTAAAAATTCGTCAATTTTTAAAAGAAATCAACGAAAAATATAAAACAACGATTCTACTTACGACACATGACTTATCCGATATTGAGGCACTATGTGAACGGGTTGTTATGCTTGATGAAGGCAGGATCATATACGATGGTTTGCTTAGTCATTTACGAAAAAATTGGGGAGAAGGAAAGCAAATTGAGTTTCAGTTCGGTCAAGAGGTGCCTCTAGAACGGTTAACGGAAATAACGAATGATTTAACGGTTCAGTGGATAAAAGGAGAGCGAAGCAACGTTTGGAGCGCTCAAGTAGCAAATCAAGAAGCTGATATGTCATCACTCATTAGCCGTGTCGTCTCAAAGGAAACCATTATCGATTTAAGTATTCAAGAAATTTCAACAGAAGAAATTATCCGTAATATTTATGAAAAAGGGGAAGCGACGAAATAAGGAGGTGTAACGATATGCATATTCCTGCAAATAATGTAGATGAGTATTTAGCTCAACTTCCAAAAGAGCGGATGGATGCATTGCAGAAATTAAGAAACATGATTCACGAGCACGTGCCAAATGTTGAGGAAACGATAAAGTATAAAATGCCTACATTTGAGTTAAATGGGAAGCCAATCTTTTCGATTGCCTCTCAAAAACAGTATGTAAGCTTTTACGTTATGGACATTTCGTTACTTGATCCATTTCGTCATGAATTAAAAACGTTTAACTTAGGAAAAAGCTGTATTCGTTTTAAAAAAGAATCAGAAATTCCTTTTCATATTATTGAAAATATCATTTTAAACTATCAATAAATTTGGTGATTCGTATGGGAAAATATATCGAGATGATTCGGATACGCTTTTTAATGATGTTAGCGTATCGAACGAATTATTACACTGGAATCTTAATTTATAGTATTAACATTGGCGCTTACTATTTCTTATGGTCCGCCATATATGGGGGCAAAGGTGATATTCAAGGGTTATCCGTTGCCCAGATGATTACCTATGTAGCGGTTTCTTGGATGGCACGCGCCTTTTACTTTAATAACATTGACCGAGAAATTGCCATGGAAATTAAAGAAGGAAAAGTAGCGGTTGAACTTATTCGTCCTTATCATTATTTAGGAATGAAAACGATGCAGGCTCTCGGTGAAGGAATATTTAGGCTTCTTTTCTTCTCGTTGCCTGGAATGGTTATTGTGAGCTTCATTTTTCCGCTATCCTTTTCAGCTGAAGGTTCAACTTGGGCTTTATTTGCCGTTTCGATTATTTTTAGCTTTGTTATTAATACGCAGTTAAATTTAATTACCGGCATGCTTACGTTCTTCTTATTTAATGTTGATGGGCTCATGCGGGCAAAGCGCGTTGTCATTGATTTATTTTCAGGGTTACTACTTCCTATTAGCTTTTATCCTTTATGGGCCCAACAGGTGATGACGTGGTTTCCGTTTCAAGCGATTAGCTATATTCCGAGCATGATATTTACAGAAGGATTCCAAGGGCAAGAAGTGATGAGTGCTTTAATGTTACAAGCGGTTTGGGCCGTTATTTTAATTATCCCGATTCAAGTGATGTGGATGATTGCGAAAAAACAGATGGTAATTCAAGGGGGGTGAACGCATGTTTTATGCCTCGATGTTTTTTCAATATATGGGCCAGTATATGAAAACGAGAATGCAATATCGAGCGGATATGTTTGTTGAGCTATTATCCGATATGATGTTTCAAGCGGCGAATTTGATTTTTATTTTAGTCGTTTTTGGCCATACGAATATGTTAAGCGGTTGGACACGTGATGAAATTATATTTATTTACGGTTTCTTCTTAGTTCCATTTGCCATCTTTGCCTCCTTCTTTAATATTTGGGATTTTAACGAACGGTATATTGTAAAAGGAGAGATGGATCGGATTTTAACAAGGCCAATTCATAGTTTGTTCCAAGTTGTGTTGGAGCGAATGGAGCTAGAGTCGTTATTCGGTGCAGTAACTGGCTTTATCGTAATGGGTTATGCCGCGTTTCAACTGCAATTATCTTTTCATTGGTATGATGTATTTATTTTTGCCTTATTTGTTATTGGTGGCGCCCTCGTGTATGCGGGTATTTTCGTATCCCTTGCTAGTATTGGCTTTTGGTCTGATGCGAGGACGTCCATTATGCCGATGATGTATAACATCGGAAATTACGGTCGATATCCTGTAAACATTTATAACCGTGTCATTCGGTATGTTTTAACATGGATTTTACCATTTGCTTTTGTCGGTGTGTATCCATCTGCCTATTTCTTAAAGAAAACGGATTGGTACGGCTATGCGTTTCTAACACCTGTCATGGGGTTTGCCTTTTTTCTCTTATCCATTTTTTTATGGAATGCAGGTGTAAAACGTTACCGCGGTGCAGGGAATTAATTGAAAGAGAACACCTTATCTACGAAGTCTTTGGACTTTATAGTGAGGTGTTTTTTTGTTTTAGTAACCGTTGAAACTATAAAAATGAGAATGTTTGATAGGTAAGTAATGTTACATCTAACTTAGGAGCCTGTCGAAAGGGTGCTATAGTTAATCCAAAAAACTTGTTGCTCCTTTTGTCGCTGATAATCGTCTCTTTAAGTTGTGGAAGCTTCGTGAATGTAGGTTATGTGCTTCTTCTAGTAATAGGTTGAGCTTTTTTTGTTTTCAATAATAAAGTATAAAACAATCTCCACCTGTGTATATTGTACAAACTGCTTGTTTTGTACGTTAGGAGTGTATTATGGAGGTTATCATCGGAGTCGGTGTGATCATTTGTCTTGTCATGAGCTTCATCATCCTCATAAAAGCAGTTAAAACGGGTACCTTTTTATCTTTTGAAACGGTTTATGTCATCGGTTTAGTTTATTTATCGTTTTTAATCGGTTTTGCGATGATGTATTTGCTGCTACTTGAGTACGATGTTATCGTCTTATTGGACGCTGGAGAAGGTTTGACGGGAACTTATTTTGAAAAATTAGAATCGTGTCTCTACTTTAGTGCGGTCACTTTGTTCTCCGTTGGTTATGGTGATATTACACCTGTTGGAATAGGTCGCTGGATCGCCTTAATCGAAGCATTTTTAGGATATATTCTACCTACGACTGTTGTCGCAAGAGCGGTTATTAGTATTGAAAAAAACGAATGAGTTGTATCCTCTCATAATATTGGTTACGCTTATAGTAGAAGCTTAATCAATGGAGGGAATCAAAATGTTGGAAGTTGGTCAATTAGCACCAGATTTTGAATTACTTGCTGACAATGGCGAGAAAGTAAAATTATCAGATTTTCGCGGCAAATATGTTGTGATTTATTTTTATCCGAAGGACATGACACCAGGCTGTACAACAGAAGCGTGTGATTTCCGTGATCATTATGAAAGCTTTTCGGACTTAGATGCTGTCATTTTAGGGGTAAGTCCAGATCCACAAGAAAGACATAAAAAATTTAAAGAGAAACATGACTTACCATTTTTATTATTAGTGGATGAGGATCATAAAGTGGCTGAAGATTACGGTGTATGGAAATTGAAGAAAAACTTCGGAAAAGAATACATGGGGATTGAACGTTCTACGTTCATTATTAACAAAGAAGGGGAGCTTGTAAAAGAATGGCGAAAAGTACGCGTGAAAGGCCATGTTGAAGAAGCGTTACGTTACATTCGTGAGGAACTATAAAAATATTTTCGAATAGGGGATAAATGTCTAAACACGAATGCACGTGAACACGTATAATGCAGTGTAACAAGTGCATTTCTCCTCAAACAATCCAAACTTTTTTGCGAGCTTACGGCTCGCTTTTTTCATACACCAAAATTTATCCCACTCTTAACGGGTAGTAAGACCCCCACCTCAAGATTCTGTAGTAAAGCAAAGAAGAAAGGTGAGGGACAAGGTCCGAAAAAATGAACACAGACTAAGAGCGCCACGTCCTGTGGCAACGTCTGTGTAACCCACATCCTGTGGGTCACAAGGGCCTTTAGGTCATCCCGTAGGGACTAACATTCAGTGGGGATGAAAAACCCCCACTGAATGAAGTTTCACTTTATAAAGTATTCAGTGGTTAATGGAGTCTTCGATGTCCAGCGCCTATCCCTTCGAGTCAAAAACGTGACGCTGTAAAGGCAAAAGTGCTTTTTCGTCGTAAGAACATTTTGTTTGAGGTTGAACAAGGTGCTTTTTTTATATTATTAAAGGGTGTGCATTGACAAAACTTGTAGTCGCAATGTACACTATTTATAAATATTATAAGATAAGAATATTTTAAAAAGTGGACTACTTTCCAGTTATTTAAAAATATTACTATTTGAACTGGACATAATGATGGATAGAAAAGAGGTGCATGACGATGTCAGAAAGCATGTTAAAGGAAGCGCTTGATACGTTGAAACAGACTGGGGTACGGATTACTCCGCAACGTCATGCGATTTTAGAGTATTTAATCGAAACAATGACTCATCCTACGGCTGATGATATTTATAAAGCGCTTGAGGGTAAGTTCCCCAATATGAGTGTTGCTACTGTCTATAATAACTTACGTGTTTTTCGAGAAGTTGGACTCGTGAAAGAACTAACCTACGGTGATTCATCAAGTCGTTTTGATTTTGTTACATCTGACCATTATCACATCATTTGCGAACAGTGCGGGAAAATTGTCGACTTTCATTATCCAGGTTTAGATGAAGTTGAAAATTTAGCCGAACATGTGACAGGTTTTAAAGTAAGTCACCATCGAATGGAAGTTTACGGAATATGTAACGATTGTCAAAAGAAAGAACAACCACATTAAAATAAGCTGATAGTGAATCTCTATCAGCTTATTTTTTTGCTTTTTTTCGATTGTAGCTCTCATCAAATTCCTTACCTTCAAGGTCTTTATCTAGTGTCAATGTTTCTCGACAATGCATACACATATCTACCCGACCGAGCATCTTGGTCGGTTTGTTGCATGTCGGACAGACGACTTGCACCGCTTTCGTTGATAGCATACCAATCCAAAAATAAATAACCGTACTCGCGACAATTGATAATAGACCTAACAACATAAAGATTGTCATAGCTAATACGGATTCCCGGAAGAAGATACCGAGATACATAATAATGAATCCAATAAAAATAAGACTTAAAGCAAAAGTGCGAATTTTATTTATTTTGCTTGAATATTTACGTGACATTTTGCCAACCTCCTGTAAAATAATATAGCATACTTTTTTGCTAATAATATAGGAGAGAAAATCAGAATTTGATTAAAGGGATTTCTTTGTAAAGTGTAGAAAGTGTAAACTAACATACGACAAGGAGAAATTCGTTTTACTCCAAACGATGGAAGTAAAAGCATTTATATATAAGGCACAATTTTATAATGGATGATAAATTTTTTACGGATGGGGGAATGATTGTGAAGGATATGCTTCGCCCGATATACCAAGAAAGAGCGAGTCACCCTGATACACTTGCAGTATTAATGATTGAAAAACGAAATCAAACATCACCACAAACAGATAATTTTGATGTAGCTCTCCTTATTATTACAAAAACTAACGAAAAGCCAGTTTTTATTAAACATTATGAATTTATGGACCAAAAAGCGGCTCTTCATGTTGTAACGGAAAAACAATTAAACGAATGGATTCTACTTGGTACGAATCGGAGAATTATCGATTGGATTTTAAACGGGAAGGTTTTGTTTGATCGAAATGAATACTTAGTTCACTTTATTGAAAGGTTAAACACGTTTCCGTTTGATGAGAGAAAATTGAAAATATCGATCGAATTTTCCAAATTAATAAGACGCTATATGGAAGGAAAAGCGTTTTTTGAAAAAAAGCATTATTTAGATGCTTATAACCATACCATTCATGCTCTACATCACTTAGCTCGATTAGAAGTTATTGATCGTGGCTTTCATCCAGAAATTACGGTTTGGAATCAAGTGAAGCATATCGAACCACAGGTTTACAAGTTGTATAAAGAGCTTGTCGAAAGTGATGAAGAACTACATAAGCGGTTAGAATTGCTCTTTTTAGCTTTCGACTTTCTGATTCATTCGAAAACGGAGCTTGGTGCCGCGCATTTAATTATAGTATTATCTCAAAAGGAAGTCTGGTTCTTTGCCGATTTAGTCGAGCATCCAGAAGTACAATTTTATGCTGTTGATTTAAGTGTATTATTAGAATTTCTTATTGACCGTGATTTTGTTGAAGTGAAACGAATTGAAACGAAAGGCCATGGAATTTACCATCGAGGATATGTTTTGAAAAAAAGTATTGACTTAGATTAAGGAATAATGATATATTAATTACCGTCGCTGATGACAAACAGTTTGTGAATGTGTCAGAAGCGATGGTTCGTTTTTGAAGTAATGATAAAAAAGTTGTTGACAAGTGATTTGCGATTTGATAAGATGAGGAAGTCGCTGTCAGGAAAGTGACGACAACGTTTTGGAAAGTTATTGACGGACTGAGATGATTTTAGTAGAGTAAGAAATTGTCTGGTTAAAAAATGATCTTTGAAAACTAAACAAAACCAAGCGTTTCTGTTAATTCTATTTATTTTATGAGCAAGTCAAACTTTTTTGGAGAGTTTGATCCTGGCTCAGGACGAACGCTGGCGGCGTGCCTAATACATGCAAGTCGAGCGAACGGATAGGGAGCTTGCTCCCTTGACGTTAGCGGCGAACGGGTGAGTAACACGTGGGCAACCTGCCTGTAAGACTGGGATAACTCCGGGAAACCGGGGCTAATACCGGATAACTTTTCCCCT
>NZ_JAKZKS010000001.1 GCF_022808615.1 Bacillus sp. FJAT-47783 | reverse complement strand
AAAAATCTGAATAACTTTGGGCACAGACCGAAATATAGTGATAAAAATGGTACATTATTTCAGAATGAATTCTGGATTATTGTGAAAACTGGTTTCTGAATTAATGTGCTCGGTTACATAAATATTTTAGAAAAAATGAAAGTGGTTTTGGAAGAAGTGAAGCCAAATGTGGTATTAGTCCATGGTGATACATCCACAACATTTGTAACATCTTTAGCTTGTTATTATTTACAAATTCCAGTTGGTCATGTAGAGGCTGGGTTAAGGACTCAAAATATTTACTCTCCATATCCAGAAGAATTTAATCGTCAAGCCGTAGGTATTGTAGCTAAATATAACTTTGCTCCAACAGAGATGTCCAAAGACAACCTCTTAAAAGAGGGTAAAGACCCTTCTACTATATATGTGACAGGTAATACTGCCATAGATGCGCTTAAGACCACAGTAAATGATGATTATTCTCATGAACTGCTCGATTGGGTATCAGATAGCAGCTTGATTTTGATAACTGCTCACAGAAGAGAAAACCTTGGAGAACCGATGAGAAAAATGTTTAAAGCAATCAAAAGAATTGTGGAAGAGTTTCCTAATTTTAAGGCGATATATCCTATCCATATGAACCCGGCAGTAAGGGAAACAGCTAATCAAATTTTAGGAACCTGTGACAAGGTAAGAATCATTGAGCCATTAGAAGTATTAGATTTTCATAATTTCCTTTCAAGATCATATTTAATCCTTACTGATAGTGGTGGTATTCAGGAGGAGGCTCCAAGCTTAGGTAAGCCGGTATTGGTTATGCGTGATACGACAGAGAGACCAGAAGGTATTGCAGCTGGAACGCTGAGATTGGTTGGGAAAGATGAAGAGAATATTTACAATACATGTAAATTGCTTCTTGAGGATAAAAGTGAATATAAAAAAATGAGTCAAGCAAGTAACCCATATGGCGATGGCTTTGCGAGTAAGAGGATAGCGGATGTGATAGAGGAGAGGGATTGAACCCATTTAATTTTGTGAAGTAAAGTTAACAACCATATGATTAAAAAAATAAAGAAGAATTACTAGGGAGAAACTATGAAGAAGATAATGCTTTGTCTGATTATCCTAGATCTATTCATGTTAGGGTGGTTCTTGATTAAAAATAATAATACACCTCAGACTGAAAAGTTTATCAAAAAGTGGATGATAAACCCAAATGGAACGATAGCATCCAATTTAATTCCGGATTCTCCAATTGATGAAGATTATGTTGGGGGGAGAGAAGCTTTATCGGAATCTCTCGGTTTATGGATGATTTATGCCATCGAAAAAAATGATTCCAAACTCTTCTTTCAAGCTTACAACACTTTAAACCTCTATTTTTTAACAAATGACGGCTTTATCTATTGGAAGTTAACGCCGGAAGGTCAACCAAAAGTAAGTACTAATGCACTTGTTGATGATTTAAGAATCATAGACGCTCTATATCAAGCTGGATCCAAATGGAGAAAGGAAGAATACACGGAGACGGCAAGGGTTATTACTGAGTCACTTATTCATAGAAATTTAAATCAACATCTTTTAACGGACTTTTACAATCAAAAAAATGGACAGATTGCAGATACTATAACAATTTCCTATATCGATGTCTCTACATTAAAAAAAATGAAAAAAGATAATAGATTAGATGAAACACTATATAAACATATGGTTTCTTTACTAGAAAACCTTCCAACGAAAAATGGATTTTATCCTAAAAACTTTAGTATTAAAAAAAATAGTTATGAATTTGAACAAATTACAAATATGATTACGCAAACATTGACAGCTATTCGGCAAATCGAAGCTGGAAAGGACTCGGGGAAATTCTTTCATTTTATCAAAAGTGAGTTCCAACAAAATGGAGTACTATACGGTAGATACAATGTCATTACAGGTAAACCAGCTAACACATATGAATCTCCTGCATTATATGGATTAACAATTCTTTATTGCATAAAAATAGATCAATTGGAACTTGCTAATGCATTTTATGAAAGAATGATTCAATTACAGGAAAATAGTATATTCAATCCTTTTTATGGTGGTTACATCAATACTACTGATAAGAATACACATATTTTTGATAATCTTCTTCCTTTACTAGCAACGGAGAAAATAAAAAATGCAAAAAGGGAATAGGAATAATGCGTAGATTCGTTCGTTGATTAAATAACCGTTATCGAAGTAGTTAGATTATGATAATAATTCGTCTGCAATAGTTTACATAGAGTGCTTGATCACAATCGTGCAATTGTTCATTCATCGTTACTACATAATGCTTAATCGTTTGTTTCTCATTTTGTTTATCCCACACTTTTCGAATGAAAAGTATGATTTACGCTAATGGATAAATGGTAGAATTCCACATTTAGGAAAGGATTATACTTACACTTTGTTAATATTGCTCCTTTCCTCTCGTGTTTTTTAAATATAGGAAACGACCATGGTCCAAGGTGCGCTCCTAGTATTTAGTATAACTTTCATTATTAAGAACGTAATGTTCAATGAAAAACACGAAAAAATGAGAAATTAGGAGTATTTTCTAGATAACGGACGAAAAGTGTTCGTTATTAAGAATAAATGAGCAGATTTACTATTTTCCATTCTAGAACAAATCACCTATACTCAAGTTGTGAGTTCGTTAAAAAGAACGAAAAACTCCTAAGAAGGAGGAGATCGTCATTCGATATAGGCGAAAACAAAAGTATAAAGGCACTGACAAGAAGTGGTTTATTGGATTTCAACTGTTCTCATTACTATATTTACTCTTACTGATTGGAGTTTTTCAATTAAGCTTTACAAATGCTGAATTTACTGATGTAGAAAGAACGTCTGGAACTATTTCTATATGTAGCAACTATCATCCAGACAAAGGGTGTCATGAAAAAGAAGAAAATCAATGGGATAAAAGCTCTTTAACATTTACTGATCAAAAGTGGAATGAACCAAATGTTGAAGCTGTAATACAAAACGGAGCCGATTCTGATGATATGGAAGGAGCAACTACATATGAGGTGTATTACACAGAAGTAGTGAACCCTAAAAATGGAACTGTTATTGCTTCGGGTGAGGTTCCAGCCCTTAAAAGTGGGGAAACGATCACTTTATCAGTAGATGTAAAAAATAGAAAGGGAATTTATATGTTTAAAGCCTACCAGCGTCCTGGTCATAAAGGTATAGGAGAGCTTTGGAGTAAAGAAATAATTGTACAAGCAAAAAATGAAAAAACGGAAGAAGAAACAAAAACTTCTAAAGAAGTAGAGCCTTCTAATAATGAATCTCAATTGAAAGAGAATACCGAACAGCCTAAAAATGAAACAAAAGCATCAAATGAAAAAGCAGAAAAGAATAATGCAGATGTAGATAATGAACAAATCGAAAAACAGAACAATGAACAAACGGTAATTGAAAAAAATGAAGAATCTGTGAAGGAAAAGGAATCTGAAAAACAAGATTCCCAAGTTGAAGAAAGTGAATCAAAAGCAAACCAAAAAGAAGATTGGAATAGTGAAGAAACAAATGCACATGGGAAAGCCAATGTAAATGAAAAGGAGGAGAGCCATGAAACAGATTCGGAACAGTAAGATTTATAAGATAACAAGTAATATATTATTCACCATGATCTTTTGTCTACTTTTATTGTTAACAATCACCGTCATTTCGAGTAGGGCGTCTGGAGGAGAACCCGAGCTGTTTGGTTATCAAATAAAAGCAGTTTTATCAGGGTCTATGGAACCAACTTTTTTAACAGGTTCATTAATTATTGTTGAAAAATTAGATGATGCAACAACAATTCAAAAAGGGGATGTCATTACGTTTAAGAAGAATGAGAACGAGCTTGTCACACACCGAATTGTTGATGAGGTTAAAACAGGAACTGCCATCAGCTACGTAACTAAGGGTGACAATGTAGAAGGTCAAGATCCACAACCGGTATTAGCTGAAAATGTCGTGGCAAAGTATACAGGTATTACTATCCCTTATGCTGGTTATTTCTTAAGCTTTGCGAGTAGTAATGTCGGAACAGGACTATTGCTAATTATCCCTGGGATTATGCTTTTAGTATATTCAGCATTTACCATTTGGCAAGTCATCAAAGATATTGAACGGAAAACAAATTCAAACAATGAAGCGTCTCTTTAATTTTCGGTTGAACGCCTAAAAAGGCTTCAATATAAAAATTTTACATACCTCTAAATGAGGGAATAGTAAAAGGAGGAGAAACAATGGGAATTAAAAAGAAAATGAGCATGGGTGTTATGTCAGCGGCATTAGGTTTATCGTTAGTTGGTGGAGGAACTTGGGCTGTATTTAGCGATACAGAAACGGTAGCGGAAAGCTATCAGGCTGGAATTTTAGATTTAGTATTGAAGGAAAAAGATGGGAAAACAGATCTTCAAAGTGGAATTTTCACGAGTGAACTTACAAATTTAAAACCCGGTGACAGTATTGAAGAAACGATTCGCGTTAAAAACAATGGGACATTATCGATTAAAGACGTTGTTGTGAAAGCAAGTTATGACGGGTTTACAGATGGAGGTACAAGTCTAAACGGTGATGCGGATCTAGGTGGAGAAAACTCGGCTGATGATTTCGCGAAACAGATTCATGTGTTAATAACAGATAAAGAAGGAACAGAATTATATAACGGAAATCTTAAACAATTTAAAAAAGCAAGTGATGATATTACAGATGGAACATCTAATGGTAGCTTACCAGTATTACCGAACCCAGATTCCGATCCTGTAACAATTAAACTAACATTTAAAGAATCTGCTGATAATAGATATATGAACGACAAAATGAATGTAAACTTTGAATTTGTAGCATCCCAGTTTGAAGGAACAGAGTTTACAGACGGTGACAATATTAATGAATTAAATGCGAGTCAAACAGAAAAATAATTGAACAAGAAGGCGGGGGTAATCCCGCCTTCTGTATAATAAGTGCAAATGAGGTATTTTCATGGTTAAATATTTGAAATTATATGTATTGGTTACTTTAGCATTTATGTTATTTGCAACTTTACCTACTCGAACTGCTTTTGGAGATGAACAAAATGAAGTGGATCTGTCTCTAGCTCCAGGCTCTTTCTCCATTTTTGCATCGAATTTAAAGCCCGGTGATTCGGTCACAAGAAAAATAGTCTTATCGAATACAGGACTTCGAGATATTAAGTATATTACGAGTGTACAATTTGAAGATGGTTCGAAGAAGTTTTTTCAACAGTTACTCGTTGAAGTTTATACCGATCGTGAAAAACTCTTTTCAGGGAAATTAATGAATTTGCATGAATTTGCGGCAAGACCGTTGGCAATCGGTGAAGATGAACAGTTATGGATAAAAGTGATCGTTCCTTCTTCACTTGGAAATGAATATCAGGGTCTGCGCTCTGTCGTAAAGATGATATTTTATGCTGAAGATGACCTTGTAACTGAGGTTCTTTCGAATGGGGGAGAAAATAATCGATTATTACCAATGACAGCAACACACACGATGAATGTATTGATTATTGGTATGTTGTTAACAATTGCGGGAATTGTATTCGTTCGTTTCAAAAAACGTGATAGTGAAAAAATACAATTATAAAAAGTGTCCTTACGGTAGTTGTGTGAGGGCACTTTTTTGAAAGTGCTAGTTCTTTAATAAGAACAATGAGAGGTGAATCAGTTTGTATAAAAAACTTTGTCCACGATGCTTTCAATCTTCCTATAGTAGCTATAAAGAGCAAGAATGGTACTGTCCTGTATGCTTGAATCATTTAACGAACTGTAAAGCCATTAAGGTTAACCATTGTTCAAGGGAAATCAGAGTTACTGACTATTATGAACAAAGAAAAATTAAAACTTCAACGTTTTCTAAGACTATATAAAAAACCGCTTCATCAAAGACGAAGCGATTTTTTATTGGCCATTTTTTAGCTTCCACTTGTTAAATTCTAAAAATTTTCTAAACTCTTCTTTCGAAACCCCAGAGTCCATTGCTTCTCGAACTAAAGTAGTCCACTCAGAGTCTAATTGGATTTTCTGATCTTCGTTCTGTTCAATTAGTTGATTGACCGTCACTCCAAGTACAGAAGATACTTTTTCTAAAAATTGTACGGAAGGATTTTTTTGAATATTCCGTTCGATTGAGCTTAAATATGATTTCGCTACTCCAGCTTTTTCTGCAAGTTCTGATAGCGATAAGCCTTTTTCTTTACGTAATCGTTTGATTCGTTCACCTATCATGTCAAGTCATCACCTTCCTGCGTTTATTATAGCATTTATAGAAGGTGTTTTCTATTTCGTACTTAATTTTATTTTAGGGTTAGATGAAGGTGAAAAATCAGCTGACTCGATAAATTCTCTCACTTCTTGCGGAGTTAATCCTATTTCCCTCGCCTCTTGCAATAATTGAATCCATTCTAAATCAATTGACCCCTTTAGGTTCTCTGTTTTCTTCATTTGAATCCTCCTAAAATACCTATTTGTATTTCAGGTAGCCCAGCCATCATAGTAAAAAAGCACTTTAGATCTGTAGCTTTGCGTCCTTGTTTTTCAACAAGTTTGCCTTTTTCTGATAGGACACGTTTCCTGTCCTAATACAATTATAACGTTTATTTTTCAGAAAAATGCGATAATTTGTCGGTGAACTTCTCGTTTTTCTCGATTAAATACGACAAAAGTCATGTGTTCTCCCATATTTTATGCGATGATAGGTAAAAAATGCCGCCGTTTTGAATTTGGATATTAATATGTGGTTCGTATAGCGTTCTTAGAGCTTCTTTCTCATTCCAATAAATAGCTGGTTTTTCGTCCATCGGTTCATAAAAATGGTTTAAAAGCATGAGATCACGGTTCATTCGTTGAACCGCATCATTTGCCCAATCATGCTCTTGTTGATTTATTTTGTCGACAACATATTGCTCGATTCGCTTTAATCCGCTCTTGGGTTTAATGATGGGCGACATTGTAAAACAGTAGTCAGGAATTTTAGGCGTGAGTGTGATCGTATTTAATTTTTGTTGGAAATCTTCTATAATCGTTCCACTTATTAAATGAAGGCCGAGTGAAAATAGCTCATCTTTCTTTTTATCACATATATAAGAGACGGTGAGGTTAACACCAATCCAAGGATGAAGCGGGAGATGTCCTTGTGTAATCTCGCATTGTTCGTATAACCGAATAAAGCCGCCAATCTTTTTAGCCGTTTGGAAGATTTGATGTAAGCGTGGTGAACCGAAATGAATTTTCTCTCCATTAATATGATTAGGTGTCATTTTCGAATTTGTAATAAATGAAAGTTTCATCGGCTGTGGGTCTCCACCTGTTTTCTCTAAATAGTGCCAATAAAAGGGGCGGTTCATTAACTCTTTGTCCATTTCAACCGTTAGTTGGACTGTAAAATACCCTGATCCTTCTTCTAAAACCGGACAATGATTAGCTTGAAAGAAACGTTTTAAATATTGTTTAATTTCCACTTGTTGCATACAAATGCTCCTTTGCAATGGACTAGCTTTTATCTAAACAAGGTAAAAAGACGTCGTATCTTTGGCTCTTAACTTTTATTTAGCTATAAGAAACTATATATGTGGATAACTGAAATCGGCTATTTCACTGATTTTAACTAAGCTGGACTCTGAACAAAGTCTTTGTTCTTTACGCATCTTGCTTCTTCATAGTAAACCCAAAATTAATGATGGAAGACAAATTCTCCATTTTAATTTTCATTTCACCTTCTGTCTGAGATTGAAAGATAATATCACGAACATGGTCTTCTATATTGGTGATTTCTAAATTTGTTAAAATGTCATCGAGTTCTCCAACAACTCGCTCAAAAAGGCGAATTTTTTCAAATAACAGTTTTAAAATATGTTCTTCAACCGTATTCTTTGTTGCCATATTGTAAATAAAGACGTCTCGTTCTTGTCCTAAGCGGTGGATCCGTCCTATTCGTTGTTCTAGTCTCATTGGATTCCATGGGAGGTCGTAATTGATAATATGGTTACAAAATTGAAGGTTAATACCTTCACCACCAGCTTCTGTTGCAATTAATACTTGTGCTTTTTGCTGAAACAGTTCCTTCATCCAATCTTTTTTTCCGCGTTTAAATCCGCCGCGAAAAGGAACGGAAGTAATGCCGTGTTGTTTTAAAAACCATTGCAAATAAAGTTGTGTTGCCCGATATTCTGTGAAAATAATGACTTTATCATCAATTTGTTGAATTAATTCCAGCGCTTTTTCTGCTTTTGAATTTTGTTCAACTTGATTGACAAGATCCATCAGTTCTTGAATAAACATTGGTGGTAATGCAAATTCTGCTTCTTGATCTTTTTCCGCCATTTTTTTTAAAGACATATAAACGGCTTCTCTGCTTGAACACGCCTCTTTCTGTAACGTTATAATGGAAAATGCGTTTTGGGCGTACGATGTTTCGTGGCGTAAGCGTGAAATGGCATCATATAACCTGCGTTCTGTTTCAGAAAATTCGATGAGAACACTTTGCACGTTACGTTTTGTCCAATGTATGCCCGTATCGGTTCTGCGATTACGAATCATGACTTTATTAATGAGTTCACGTAAATATTCGTCTTGCTCAACTTCACGATTTTTAGCGGAAAATACTTCTGTAAAGTATTGTTCGTTTCCTAAATGTCCAGGTTTTAATAGTGAGACAAGGTTAAAGATTTCTTCAATCCGATTTTGAACAGGAGTAGCTGTTAAGAGTAAGCAAAACTTTTTCTTCAAAGCTTGAACAAATTCATAGTTTTTCGTTTTTTTATTTTTTAATTTATGGGCTTCATCGATAATGACCATGTCATATTCTTGATTAAAAATAATGTCTCTATGTGGATTGCGTTTTGCTGTGTCAATAGACGAAACGACAACATCACATTGTTCCCAAACGTAGCTTTTTTTCTGCTCGATAGCAGGTATATAAAATTTTTCATTTAATTCTTTAACCCATTGGGAGACGAGAGAAGCGGGCACTAATATGAGCACTTTTTTAACAAGACGGCGAATCATGTATTCTTTTAAAATGAGCCCTGCTTCAATCGTTTTTCCAAGTCCGACTTCATCGGCTAAAATTGCCTTTCCATTCATTTGTTGCACAACTTTTTCTGCAACCTCCAATTGATGCGGCAGCGGTGTGAAATGTTCTAAATGCTTTGGTGCTTGTAGCCCTTCAAATGTAGGGATGGCAAGGTGCTTCGTTGCTTCACAAGCAAGTTTGTAAAGATCCCAATTTCCCCAAGGTCCATCTTCTTCTAATTTGGTTAAAAATTGTTCCTGCCAGTCTTGATCAATACGAATCTCAACATTCATTTATGACAGCCCTTTCAAAAACGGTAATAGAGTTTTTGATTGTTCATGTATAAGTTGAAAAATATCTTGAAAACAATTTGCAGATCAAATAAAATAAATAAAAACCGAACAATAGAATGGATTAACATTCTTTTGTTAAGGAAAAATGTCATTGCTCATTTCGTGAGAAGATGGTAGGATGATAATGAATAAGAAATTTAATAAAATGCTTAACTTTCTGTCATTCCGTTTCGTTTAATTGTCGAATTGTCATTTTCTTTTTATCATGACCACTTCTTAGAAAAATATGTGCGAATGAGAACAAGGGGAGAGACTCCAATCGAGGGGCGCCGAAGGAGCAAACGTAAAGTGAATCTCTCAGGCAAAAAGACTCTTGTTTGACGCAACTCTGGAGAGTGTTTGCTAGTAACAAACCACCAAAGGGGAAAACCTTCAATCATTAGAGGGTAAACTTTCAGGTGCCAGGACAGAGACCCATTTTCATGATGCCTAATCCTAGGTTTCGTGATAATTGTCTCTGCCCTGGTTTTCTTTTTTAAAAATTAGACGATAGTAAAGAAAGAAGCTTAAGTCGATTGGAGGAGAAAGAATGACCACTTTAAAACGTACACCTTTATTTGAAGTTTATGAATCATATGGGGCTAAAACGATTGACTTCGGAGGCTGGGAACTACCTGTTCAATTTTCTTCTATTAAAGAAGAACATGAAGCTGTTCGAACAAGAGCAGGATTATTTGATGTGTCTCATATGGGGGAAGTTGAAGTAAAAGGTTCTAATAGTTTAGCTTTTTTGCAAAAAGTATTAACGAATGATGTCTCGAAAGTAAAAGACGGTGGTGCGCAATATACAGCGATGTGTTATGAAAATGGCGGGACTGTTGATGATCTTCTCGTATATAAGAAAGGTGAAAATGACTATTTACTCGTCATCAATGCGTCTAATATTGAAAAAGACTATGATTGGCTCGTATCCCATCAATGTGGAGATGTATCCATCGTAAATATTTCAAGTGAAGTTGCGCAGCTTGCCTTGCAAGGGCCTTTAGCAGAAAAAGTTTTACAAACGTTAACAGATGTAAATTTAGCAGAAATTAAATTTTTTAAATTTAAAGACAACGTAGATATTGCTGGCGTGAAAGCACTTGTATCTCGAACGGGCTATACAGGGGAAGACGGCTTTGAAATTTATTGTCATAAAGATGATGCTGTAACGATTTGGAATGAAATTTTAGAAGCAGGGAAAGAAGACGGGGTAATTCCATGTGGATTAGGAGCGCGTGATACCCTTCGTTTTGAAGCGACCTTACCGCTTTATGGACAGGAATTATCAAAGGATATTACTCCGATAGAAGCTGGAATCGGGTTTGCCGTAAAAGTAGATAAAGAAGTGCCGTTCATCGGTCAGGATGTTTTAAAAGAGCAAAAAGAAAACGGTGCTCCTAGAAAACTCGTTGGAATTGAAATGATCGATAAAGGAATTCCTAGACACGGATATTCCGTTTTTGTTGGAGAAGAATTAGTAGGGGAAGTGACAACAGGAACACAGTCTCCAACTTTAAAGAAAAATGTTGGGTTAGCCGTTATAAAAAAAGAATTTACAGAACTTAATACAGAAGTTGAAGTGCAAGTTCGTAAAAAGCGATTAAAAGCGAAAATTGTTCCTACACCTTTTTATAAACGCCCAAGAAACTAAACGAAAGAGGGGTTACTTCGATGAAACATCGTTATTTACCAATGACTGAAGAAGATAAACAAGCCATGCTGCAAGCAATTGGTGTGAAAACGGTTGATGAGCTTTTTGAAGATATTCCCGAAAAAGTTCGCTTCCAAGGTGACTATCAAATTAAACAAGCGAAATCAGAAACAGAATTGATGAAAGAACTGTCTACACTTGCTGCGAAAAATAAAGATATGAAAACTTATGCGTCTTTTTTAGGGGCAGGGGTTTACGATCATTACATGCCAGTTATTGTCGATCATGTTATTTCGCGATCAGAATTTTATACAGCGTATACACCTTATCAGCCAGAAATTTCCCAAGGGGAGCTACAGGCGATTTTTGAATTCCAAACGATGATTTGTGAATTAACAGGGATGGATATTGCGAACTCGTCCATGTACGATGGGGGAACTTCTCTTGCTGAAGCGGCTATGTTAGCAGCCGGTCAGACGAAAAAGAAAAAGATCATCGTTTCAAAAGCTGTACACCCAGAATCACGAGCTGTTCTTTCAACATATGCGAAAGGACAATATATCGAAGTTATTGAGGCTCCTGTGAAAGATGGGGTAACAGATTTAGAGAAACTACAACAATTAATGACAGATGATGTAGCAGCTGTTATCGTCCAATATCCTAACTTTTTCGGACAAATTGAGCCATTACAACAAATTGAGCCGATTGCTCATACAGGAAAAAGTATGTTTATCGTTTCAGCGAATCCTCTCTCATTAGGTGTGTTAACACCTCCAGGGAAGCTTGGTGCTGATATCGTTGTTGGTGATGCACAGCCATTTGGAATTCCAGCGGCATTTGGCGGTCCTCATTGCGGATATTTTGCTGTAACGAAAAAATTAATGCGTAAAGTTCCTGGTCGTCTCGTTGGACAAACGGTTGATGAAGATGGACGTCGCGGATTCGTTCTTACATTACAAGCGCGTGAGCAACATATCCGTCGCGATAAAGCGACGTCAAATATTTGTTCAAACCAAGCGTTAAATGCTTTAGCAGCTTCCGTTGCAATGACAGCATTAGGTAAAAAAGGCGTGAAAGAGATGGCCATTCAAAATATCCAAAAAGCGAACTATGCTAGAAAAGTGTTGGCTAGTTATGGTGTTGAAATTGCCTATGAAGGTCCGATCTTTAATGAATTTGTCGTGCGCTTAAATAAGCCATTTGCAGAAGTGAACCAAGCGTTATTACAAAAAGGAATCATTGGTGGTTATCATTTAGGTCGCGACTTTTCTGAACTAGAAAATCATATGCTTGTCGCTGTAACAGAACTACGAACAAAAGAAGAAATCGACACATTCGCGAAAGAATTGGGGGATCATCATGCATAAAACAGATCAACCGTTAATTTTTGAATTAAGTAAACCAGGTCGCATAGGATATAGTTTACCAGAGTTAGATATACCGGAAGTATCGTTAGAGTCGCTAATTCCAGAAGAGTACCTTCGTCAAGAAGAGCCTGAACTGCCAGAAGTATCTGAGCTCGATATTATGCGGCACTATACCGCTTTATCCAATCGAAACCATGGGGTGGATTCTGGGTTTTATCCATTAGGGTCATGTACGATGAAATATAATCCGAAAATTAACGAAAACGTTGCTCGTATGCCAGGCTTTGCTCATATTCATCCTCTTCAAGATGATGAAACGGTTCAAGGTGCCATGGAGCTTATGTATGACTTACAAGAACACTTAAAAGAAATTACGGGGATGGATGAAGTCACACTTCAGCCTGCAGCTGGTGCTCACGGTGAATGGACTGGATTAATGATGATTCGTGCGTTCCATGAAGCAAATGGAGATATGAAGCGAACAAAAGTCATTGTACCAGATTCTGCTCATGGAACGAACCCTGCATCGGCAACAGTCGCTGGTTTTGACACAGTAACTGTGAAATCTGATGAAAATGGGTTAGTGGATTTAGAGGATTTAAAACGTGTTGTCGGTGAGGATACAGCTGCTCTTATGCTAACAAATCCAAATACACTTGGCTTATTTGAAGAATATATTTTAGAAATGGCTGAAATCGTCCATCAAGCAGGTGGAAAGCTTTATTACGATGGGGCGAACTTAAACGCTGTTTTAAGTAAAGCGCGTCCTGGAGATATGGGCTTTGATGTTGTCCATTTAAATCTTCATAAAACATTTACTGGTCCACATGGTGGTGGTGGTCCTGGTTCAGGCCCTGTCGGTGTGAAAGAAGATTTAATCCCATATTTACCTAAGCCGGTACTTGTGAAACGAGATGATCAATTTGTGTTTGATTATGATCGTCCGCAATCGATTGGACGTGTGAAGCCGTTCTATGGAAACTTCGGTATTAACGTTCGTGCCTATACGTATATTCGTACAATGGGACCAGATGGATTGAAGGCCGTTACGGAGTACGCAGTATTAAACGCGAACTACATGATGAGAAAGCTTGCTCCTTATTACGATTTACCGTTTGATCGTCATTGTAAACACGAATTTGTATTGTCAGGAAAACGTCAGAAGAAGCTAGGTGTACGTACATTAGATATCGCGAAACGTCTTTTAGATTTTGGCTACCACCCGCCAACAATCTACTTCCCGTTGAATGTTGAAGAGTGTATTATGATTGAGCCGACGGAAACAGAATCGAAGGAAACGCTAGATGCGTTCATCGATGCTATGATTCAAATTGCAAAAGAGGCGGAGGAAACACCTGAAGTTGTTCAAGAAGCCCCTCATACAACCGTCATTAAACGACTAGATGAGACGATGGCAGCACGTAAGCCGGTTTTACGATACGAAAAAAATGCATAAGAACAAAATCGCTGATGCGACTTTGTTCTTATGCAAGAGGTTAGAGATCGGAATAGTCGAAATCGGTGAATTAGCCGATTTCAATGATCTAAAAGTTGGGTCATCCCGATTACCGATAACTAAAAAAGCTGTAAAAGATAAATTCTTAGATCATATAAAAAACAGTTGCTTCGAGCGGGGAAGCAACTGTTTTTTTTGTGATAAAATGTAAGAGTGAAAACGTAACAATCAGCCTTTTAAACGCTTTTTATCTAGGCCTTTGTGTTAACTATTTACCACTCTTAATTTTTCCAGACCATTTCTTAAATCCACCCTTTAGGTTATAAATGTCCTTATACCCTTTACGTTTTAACATTTGAGCAGCACGGCCGCATCGAGCACTGTTTTGGCAGTATAAATAAACTGGTTTATCAGGGCGAATTTCTTTATAGCGTTGACGCATCTGAGATAATGGGATATTTCTTGCTCCTAAAATATGCCCGCCTTCAAATTCATTCGGTTCACGAACATCGATTAATTGTGCTTTTCTGTAGCCTGCTTTAAACTCTTCTTGTGATAATGTTTTCATAATGTTACGTTGATAAAGGTACGTAACGACGGAATAAACGATGATAGCACCAACAATGATAAGAATCCATTCCAAAGTTACTCGACTCCTTTTTAATTAGTTTTATGTTCATTTCTAGTATTCGAGCAGTGATCTCGTCATGTATAATCGTAAGAGAATTTGCTCGTAAAAACCGATTTAGTCACATGCAGTCTAAAGATAAAAAACCTTGTTAGTCGGGGGAATCATTCGCTAGAAAAGATGCAGATAGTCGGTGTAAAGAGAATAAATTCGACAAGTTCTATTATAATCAAGTCGAAAGAAAATGTCATTCCTTTTACAAAAATGAATGACTTGCATTCTCTTCTTGATTTGATAGACTTAATACGAGATAAAGTGACAAAGAGGTTTTAAATATGACAATAGAAGTATGGAATTTTATTGATTCAGGTTTTTGTTCACCAGCCTACAATATGGCGTTAGATGAAGCGTTATTAGAATGGCACAGTGAAGGGGAAATTGATCCAACGATTCGTTTTTATGGATGGAACCCGCCAACGTTATCGATTGGTTATTTTCAAAAAGCAGAAAAAGAAATTGATTTAGAAGCGGTGAAAAAAGCCGGCTTAGGGTTTGTTCGCCGTCCGACTGGCGGCCGCGGTGTGCTTCATGACCAGGAATTAACGTACAGTGTCATTGTATCGGAAGAGCATCCGAAAATGCCTAAGACCGTTACTGAAGCTTACAGAGTCATTTCTGAAGGCATTTTAGAAGGGTTCCGTGCGCTTGGGCTCGATGCTTATTTTGCGATTCCAAAAACAGAAGAAGAGAAACAGGGGTTAAAAAATCCGCGTTCTTCTGTTTGCTTTGATGCACCATCTTGGTATGAGCTAGTCGTAGAAGGCCGTAAAGTAGCAGGAAGTGCCCAAACGCGTCAAAAAGGAGTCATTTTACAACACGGCTCCATCTTGCTTGATTTAGATGAAGATTTGCTATTTAGCTTATTTAAGTACCCGAATGAACGTGTAAAAGAGAGACTGCAACGAAATTTTAAAAACAAAGCGGTTGCGATTAACGAAATTGCATCAAGCCATGTTTCGTTACAGCAGGCATGGGAAGCGTTTCAAAAAGGGTTTGAAAAAGGATTAGGTATTACCTTGAAACCATACACATTATCTGATGAACAAAATGCGTATGTTGAAAAAATTGCAAAAGAGAAATACAGTTCAGATAGTTGGAACTTCAGAAGATAAGCGGCACTTGTCGCTTATCGTTTTTTGTGTGCATAACGATTGTGTGAAAATTTTTTTAGCACGAATTCTTCTCGAGTGATTGGTAATAATAGGTCGATCCAATTTTAGCATTTAGCAAGTTTAGAATTTGTTGAAAATCATCGATTAAGATAATTTATTCTTATAAATTCTTCATTTTTCTTTGTTTTTTATTAAGTTGATCATTTGACTTTTAGGAAGAAGATGACCTAAAATAACAACATGTAGAGAGAACGTTTGTTCTTAGGTACTATATATTGAATTCGTTATCTAAATGTGATAAGTTAAAGCAATATGATAAATTTAATTAAGTAGTAAATAAGGGAGTTGTAGAAATGACAGTTGGGCTTAACGAGCAGATGAAGTTGGATGTTGACAAATTAAATCAAGATATTCGCTTATTTCCCCAAGTCCATCCAATTACAAACGATATGAAATTGACACATAAAGGGGTTTCCCGCCTTGTAATGTTAGACCGCTATGCATTTAAAGATACGGAAAAGTTGACCCTCTCAAAAGGGGATTTCGTTGTATTAACGATTAAAGAAGATCCAAAATTCCCAGCACGTGGCTTAGGTTACATTGTCGATATTGACTGGGAAAACAAAAAGGCGACAGTTCGAGTAGAAGAGGGATTTCGTCATACATTAAACAGTGAAGAAGAGGTTGAAACGGGCTTAGTAGTTCGGTCATTAGATGTTATTGAAAAACCGTTAGAAATCTTCTATGAGCAAATTGCGAAACGTAATGCAACTGGATTAGCAGCTGTCGAAGAGACGGAAGAGAAACGCAAAGAATGGTTTGAACATTTTTATCAAGAACTGATGAATTTGAACTTCATCCCAGCCGGCCGTGTTCTTTACGGTGCAGGAGCAGGAACGGAAGTAACCTACTTTAACTGTTATGTGATGCCATTTGTGAAAGACTCACGTGAAGGGATTTCCGAACATCGCAAACAAGTGATGGAAATTATGAGTCGAGGCGGCGGTGTAGGAACAAACGGTTCAACGTTACGCCCGCGCAACACATTAGCACGCGGTGTTAATGGTAAATCATCTGGGTCTGTATCATGGCTTGATGATATCGCCAAATTAACTCACCTTGTCGAGCAAGGTGGTTCGCGTAGAGGCGCGCAAATGATCATGTTAGCGGATTGGCACCCGGATATTATTGAATTCATTATCTCAAAAATGCAAAACCCTCGAATCCTTCGCTATTTAATCGAAAATACGAATGATGAAGGGATTAAAAAAGCAGCGGAAGATAAGCTGAAATTTAACCCACTCACAGAACAAGAACGCGACATGTATCAAGGGATTGTCAATTATAAAAACATTCCGGGTATGGGTGGTTTCTCTGAGAAGATTGTGAAAGAGGCTGAATTGAAGCTTCGTATCGGCGGAACGTACACGGTACACCATCCTGAGTTTTTAACAGGTGCTAACATTTCTGTTTGCTTAACGAAAGACTTTATGGAAGCTGTCGAAAAGGATGCAGAATATGAACTTCGTTTCCCAGATGTGGAAAGTTATGATGAAGAACTAATGAAAACGTACAACGAAAAATGGCATGAAGTTGGCGATGTAAGAGAATGGGAAAAGCTAGGCTATAAAGTACGTACGTATCGTAAAATAAAGGCACGCGAGCTTTGGAACTTAATTAATATATGCGCAACGTATTCAGCGGAGCCAGGAATATTCTTTATCGACAACGCAAACGACATGACGAATGCAAAAGCGTATGGTCAAAAAGTTGTCGCGACTAACCCGTGTGGAGAACAACCTCTTGCTCCATATTCCGTTTGTAATTTAGCTGCTGTAAACTTAGCTCAAATGGCGGATAAGAAAACGAAAACGGTAAATATGGAAAAACTAAAGAGAACAGTTGAAGTAGGTGTTAGAATGCAAGATAATGTTATTGATTCTACACCGTACTTCCTTGATGAGAATAAAAGACAAGCGCTTGGTGAACGCCGTGTTGGCTTAGGTGTTATGGGACTACACGACCTCCTTATTTATTGTGAAACAGAGTACGGCTCAAAAGAAGGAAACGAGCTCATTGATAAAGTGTTTGAAACGATTGCGACAGCTGCTTATCGAGCGTCAATCGAGTTAGCGAAAGAAAAAGGAAGCTTCCCATTCTTACAAGGAGAAACGGAAGAAGAAACAATGAAGCTTCGTGAAGCTTTTATTAACACAGGCTACATGAAAAAGATGCCTGAAGATATTCGTGAAGGAATTTTAAAATATGGAATTCGCAACTCTCATTTATTAACCGTCGCTCCAACAGGTAGTACAGGAACAATGGTCGGCGTATCAACAGGGCTTGAACCATATTTCTCCTTCTCCTATTTCAGAAGTGGCCGACTCGGTAAATTTATTGAAGTAAAGGCGGATATTGTTCAAGAATATTTACAAGAGAATCCAGAAGCTGATCCAAATCAATTGCCACATTGGTTCGTATCTGCGATGGAATTATCACCGGAAGCGCATGCTGATGTTCAATGTGTTATCCAACGTTGGATTGATAGTTCCATTAGTAAAACGGTAAATGCTCCTAAAGGATATACGGTTGAGCAAGTGGAAAAGGTATATGAGCGTTTATATAAAGGCGGAGCTAAAGGTGGTACGGTATACGTAGACGGAAGTCGTGATACACAAGTATTAACCTTAAAAGCGGAAGAAAACACGTTTGACGAACATCATGAAGAAGAAGCTGTAAAAGAAAATAGCAGTAAGGTTGTATTAATGAATACCGTACAAGATATTCGCTCTACAGATGTTACATTTGGAAATGAAGTAGGAAATATTTGTCCGGTTTGTCGAGAGGGTACCATTGAAGAAATCGGTGGATGTAACACATGTACGAAATGTGGTGCTCAATTGAAGTGTGGCCTATAATTTATTAAAGGACTGGGGGTTTCTTCAGTCCTTTAATAAACTTCTTAAAAAAATGCTCTACTCTAAAAGGTTGTTGTTTTTAAATAGGTTTCTTAAAGAAGTGCTGTTTTAAGGTTGGTTGGAGCGGAATCAACCAGTCCCCACTATTTGTAAAATAGCAACAAAGTTTGCGAAAGCAACCTAAAAAAACGGTTACATTGTTGGTTTAAATTACGTTTGTGTACCTTGATATTTCTAGGAAACTAGTGTAAACTTGTAATGATTTTGGAAAATGACAGAACGTTTCATTGCGAAGTTTGGAGGAAACTACATGCCAACACCAAGCATGGAAGATTATATTGAACAAATCTATTTATTAATTGAAGATAAAGGATATGCACGAGTATCAGATATCGCCGAAGCATTATCCGTCCATCCGTCATCTGTAACGAAAATGGTTCAAAAGTTAGACAAGGACGAATACTTAATATATGAAAAATATCGTGGGCTTGTTCTAACGTCAAAGGGAAAGAAAATTGGTAAACGGTTAGTCGATCGTCACGAACTGCTTGAACAATTTTTACGAATCATCGGTGTAGATGAAGATAAAATATATAACGATGTTGAAGGAATCGAACATCACTTAAGCTGGAATGCGATCGATCGGATAGGTGATTTAGTGCAATATTTTGAAGAAAATAAAGAACGGGTCGAAACATTACGTCAAGTTCAAAAAAATAGCGAAAATAATGAGTAAACAGTACACGAATGGGTGTGCTGTTTTTTTATGTTAACAGCGGAAAATATATCAAGAATGAAAAAGCATTTAAGGTAAATGGAGTCTTCGTTGTCAAGTTTAAGAATCCTTCGAGTAAAAAGGTGCAAGCGGGTCACTCATAAGGTTGCGTTCTTTTTTATGAACTTGCAGATTTCTTTCAAGGCACGGACGATTTTCATAACTTGCGGACTAATTGTCCAAACTTGCGCAAGTGTGAGCTCAATTTGCAGATACGCTTTTTTCTACACAAGAAAGGAAACTTGAAAAGTTTTTTTCATTCACATCCATTTTGTTCGAACAATTTTCATATTATTATACGAACATTTCATATTTTTTTAAAAATGTACGAAAATAGAGGGGGAGGCGCATGTACATCGATGGTGTGTTTTCTGGTGGAGGGATCAAAGGATTTGCCTTGATTGGATCCTATCAAGTTATTGAAGAGAGTGGATATCAATTTGTAAGGGTAGCTGGAACGAGTGCGGGTTCCATATTAGCTGCCTTTATCGCTGCAGGCTATAAAAGTGATGAAGTGCTGGAAATGATGGAAGATGTCGATTTAAAAATGTTTTTGGATGAAAGAACTTCCTTCATTCCGATAAAATTAATGAAATGGTTTCAACTCTATTGGAAAATGGGATTATATAAAGGACAAAATTTAGAAGAATGGTTGGATGCCCGATTAAAAGAGAAGGGAGTGACGACGTTTGGTGATTTAAAACCAGAGGCATTACGTGTTATCGCCTCTGATTTAACGAATGGCAGACTTATCGTTTTACCAGATGATTTAGCTTCATATGGCATTCATCCAAACAATTTTTCTGTGGCTCGAGCGGTGAGGATGAGCTGCAGTATTCCTTACTTTTTTGAACCTGTTCGATTAAAAGGGAAAAATGGTATTAGTATCATCGTTGATGGAGGGGTTTTAAGCAACTTTCCTATTTGGTTATTTGATCAAGAACGAAAAAAGCGGCCTGTTCTTGGCGTTAAGCTAAGTGCTAACGCAGAAAACAGACCGAAAAATGAGATTGATAATGCATTTGAAATGTTTGGAGCATTATTTGAGACGATGAAAGATGCGCATGACGCTCGACATATTGCCTCTAGACACCGGCGAAACATTATCTTCATACCGGTTGAACATGCGTTATCTACTGAATTTAATCTTACCGAAAAAAAGAAAGATGAACTAATTCAATTAGGGAGAAACAAAACCGAGCAATTTTTTAAAAGATGGTCCTATTAGTTCGGCTAGAAAAGTGCCCGATTTTTCTTTTTACTTTTCTTCCCTTCAATAACGGTTAAATGTGTGTGATCTCGTTTTCGTTTCGGTAAATGTGTCCTTGGCTGTTTCTTTGCCTTTTTAAGCTGGCTTACAGTGGCTTGAGATTTATATTTACGTTTGGACTTTTTCGCTGCCTTTAAATAGGCAGAATATTCATTATTTGAACGACTTCTCATAACCGCTCGATAGATGAAATAAATGACCCCAATCACAACGGCCCAAATAAATAATTGACTAATTAACTCTCCAGGATTGACAAATAATTTGTATCCAAAACCGAATAGAGCTAGACCGATAATCATATAGAATAATGGTTGAAGACGATTACGGCTCATAAAGTCCACCTCCCGCTAATCGTTTTTACAATAGTTTATTACGTGAAAACCAATAAGTTGCGGTTTCTACACAATCTCTTCAGCCTTTTCTGCTTTTTTTTCTAATTGCAATAGTCTTTGAAAGCTAGCAATGGCGACTTCCACTTGATCATTTGTCGGTTCTTTTGTTGTTAATAGTTGTAACCATAGTCCTGGGTACCCTAACACTTTTAGTCCCGGGACTTCTCTTACTTTATTCGTTAACTGAAGAACTTCAAATGAAACACCAAGTACAACGGGTATAAGTAGTATTCGATTCACAACTCTTAACCAAAGAGGATCAGTCGGAACGAGCATATAAATGAAAACACCGACGATAACGGTAAATAAAATAAAGCTCGAACCACAACGATAATGGAGCCTTGACGACTTTTGTACATTTTCAACGGTTAACGGTAAATTATGTTCATACGCGTTAATCACTTTGTGCTCAGCACCGTGGTATTGAAAAACACGTTTGATTAAAGGTGTAAAAGAGATTGCGTATATATAAGTTAATAAAAGTAAAAGTTTAAAAAAGCCTTCTAGCAAAATTTGACCGAAGTCATGTTGGACAAACGGGCGAAATAGTTCGGCGAGAAATACTGGAATAAGCGTAAAAATAAACTTTCCGAAAATAAAAGACAGAACACCAATGGTAGCTACACCTAGCCACATCGTTAATTTAGAGGTTTGTTCTTGTTTCATTTGATCGTCATCTTCTGGGGCGACTTCATAGCGTTCGGAAGAAAAGTTTAAATGCTTAGAACCATTTGCACTTGCTTCAATAATTGCGACAATCCCTCGAACAAAAGGAATCTTCTTTAATGTTACTAATGTTTTATTTTGTACTCTAGGAACGTGGAAGTAATCGATGGATTGATCATTACGGCGAATTGCCGTTACATAATGATGTTTTCCACCGAACATAACTCCTTCTATGACGGCTTGCCCGCCATATGTTGCTTTTTTCTCTGTCGTCATGTACATCAACCTGCCTACTCGAACCATACACGGTTCCCTTATTTATATATATTTATTCTACAAAAAAGCATATAAAACCTCTAGGCTGATGTGTCTTTATTTATCTATTTTTGTCAAATTTGCTTATTACTTAGTTTTACCCAAAATTCACCATTTTAATCGTAAGTGTTTGTGATAGTTAAAACAAATTTTCGTAGAATAATCTTTTTCAATTCATTGGACATAATAAAATTGGGAGGTGTTTTTAGAAATGACAGATCAACATGATGTACAACAAACGAGAGATGATGCGAAAGAAAATGATCAATTTGAACAAAACAAGCGTGAACAACCGATGTCGTTTCTAGCAAAAGTGATATTGACAGGATTTATTGGCGGAACTTTATGGAGTGCGATTGGGTATTTTGCCTATTTTTTTCATTTTACGACCATTAGTCCTAATCTTGCATTAACACCTTTGGCCGTTGGTGATTGGAAGTATGAAACAATAGGAAATGTTATGGGGATATTTGTAAACGGGTTCATTGCCATTTTTGTTGCTTTATTATATTTTGCTTTTTTAAAAAATATTAAGTCAATGTGGGCAGGAATTCTATACGGAATTGTTCTATGGGCGATCGTCTTTTATTTACTATCACCAATCTTTCCACATTTAGATCCTGTCGTCGAGTTGGATACGAACACGAATATTACAAATATTTGTCTTTTTGTTCTATTTGGTGTATTCGTCGGTTACTCGATTTCCTTTGAACAAAATGAGTTAGCGGAAGGAAGTTAATAAGGATGTCTAGAACGAACTTGATATGGTAGAATGTTCTTTGACTGAACATTCTTTTTTTTATATAAAAGAATGAAATTAGCGTCCAACTTTCTAAGTGCTGAACGGGAAAGGTGAATGAAAATGAGAAAAATACTCGTATTAAATGGACCGAATTTAAATCGCCTTGGTATTAGGGAACCGAATGTTTATGGGTCTAATACGTTAAAAGATTTAGAGGAACAATTAAGCGAATTTGGGAAAGGTAAACAAATACAATTGTCGTTTCTTCAATCCAATCATGAAGGGAAATTGATTGATGTGATTCATGATGCGGACGAACAGTTTGATGGTATTATCATAAATCCAGGTGCCTTTACTCATTACAGTTATGCGATTCGAGATGCTATTGCAAGTATCTCCATTCCTGTTGTTGAAGTACATATTTCGAATGTTCATAATCGAGAATCGTTTCGTCAACATTCCGTAACAGCACCTGTCACAATCGGTCAAGTTGTTGGTTTTGGCTTATTTGGATATCAATTAGCAACAGAGGCATTAATTCATTATCTAGGAGGGGATGTACAATGAAATTATTGAAAATGAGAGAGCGTTTACAAGAATTAGGTGTAGATGGGATGATCATTACAAACCCATATAACCGACGGTATTTAACAGGGTTTACGGGGACCGCCGGTGTTGTTTTAATATCAAATGAGGATGCATCTTTTATTACCGATTTTCGTTATGTTAAACAAGCAGAGGATCAAGTAAAGGAATTTCGTCTTGTAGAGCATAAAGGAACAATTGTTGAAGAAGTGGCAGTACAAGCGAAGAAAATGGGAATCAAAAAGCTTGGATTTGAAGAGCAAAACGTATCATTTGCTACATACAAAACGTATCGTGAACAACTGAATGACATTGAACTCGTGCCGGTTTCGGGTGCAGTAGAAAAGTTACGCTTGATTAAGACTAATGAAGAGATTAAGATATTAAAGGAAGCTTGTGAAATAGCAGATGCGGCTTTTTCTCACATTATTCAATTTATTAAGCCAGGAATGAAAGAAATCGAAGTTGCAAACGAATTAGAGTTTTTTATGCGGAAAAACGGTGCAGCTTCGTCTTCTTTTGATATGATTGTTGCATCAGGATATCGTTCTGCATTACCCCACGGTGTAGCAAGTGAAAAAGTCATCGAAAATGGAGAGCTTGTTACATTAGATTTTGGGGCATATTATAAAGGATATTGCTCAGATATTACACGGACGATTGCTGTAGGTGATCCTGGGGAAGAAATGAAAGAAATATACGACATCGTTCTTGAAGCGCAATTACGCGGCATGAATGGAATCAAGCCCGGAATAACAGGTCGCCAAGCAGATGCTCTCACAAGAGATTACATAAAAGAGAAAGGTTTTGGAGACTATTTTGGACATTCAACTGGACATGGGCTCGGAATGGAAGTTCATGAAGGTCCAGCTCTTTCCTTCCGTTCTGACACACCGTTAAAAGAAGGAATGGTAGTCACAGTGGAACCAGGAATATACCTTCCGGGTAAAGGTGGAGTCCGGATTGAAGATGATACGGTCATTACCTCTTCAGGTAATGAGTCTCTTACACATGCAACAAAAGAACTGTTGATTTTATAATGATGCTTTTAACATTCCTTTCGTAACAGATATTAGCATTGAAAGCTTCCAGCTAAGAAATTTCATTAATAGGAGGACATAACATGATTTCAGTTAACGATTTTCGTACTGGTTTAACGATTGAAGTGGATGGAGGCATTTGGCGTGTTCTTGATTTCCAACACGTTAAGCCTGGTAAAGGTGCCGCTTTTGTACGTTCAAAATTACGTAATTTACGTACAGGTGCCATTCAAGAAAAAACATTCCGTGCGGGTGAAAAAGTAGGACGTGCCCAAATCGATACAAGAAAAATGCAATATTTATATGCAAATGGTGATCAACACGTTTTTATGGATACAGAGTCGTATGAGCAAATTGAGCTTAATGCATCTCAGCTTGAGCATGAGCTGAAGTTTTTAAAAGAGAATATGGAAGTTCATATCATGATGTACCAAGGTGAAACACTTGGTGTTGAATTACCAAATACGGTTGAACTTACTGTTACCGAAACAGAACCTGGTATTAAAGGAGATACAGCTTCTGGTGGAACGAAGCCAGCAACTGTTGAAACAGGTCTTGTTGTTCAAGTTCCTTTCTTCGTCAATGAAGGAGACGTATTAATTATTAATACGACAGACGGTTCTTACGTATCACGTGCATAATGCATCTTTGTTTAAAGTGAGGCTGTCTAAAAAGTCCATATTAGGATAAAATACTGCAAAATTAAGACCGAAAGAATGCTGAAACATCAGTACTCTTTCGGTCTACTTTTTTGATTTCGGGGCGTAAATACCACTTTTCGGACAGCCCTACACGTCCTCTATTGAAAAAGAAACTTCCCTAATCATATGGCATGCTACGCATTTTTCGTTTCTTTCTCATATGTTGAAAAATATAAATCGGTAAAACGATATAAATGCCAATCCCAACTATCCATTGAAGCCCCTCATATATGTAAATGAGCAAAGGTTCCACCCCCATACATTCATTATACTTAAAGTGTCAGAAAATTCAATATATATCAATGTACATGTTTGGTTATATAACGTCATACAGTTTATTAGAGATGACAAGCAAGGAGGAGCTACATGAAGCGATTTGACCCTATTGTCCTTTCAATGGCTGGTGTTCGTTTAATTTCCTCTTTAATCGAATTTACAGCCGCTATGCTGATGATTTTAACAAACGATTTAAAAAAAGCGATTGCAATCAACTCGATATTAGCCATTGTGGGTCCAGTTATTTTTATTGTAACAATGACAATCGGTGTGTACCATATTGCAAATGAATTATCGTATTCCAAACTTATTTTTATTACATTAGGTGTTTGTTTTATTTTGTACGGTATATTCAAATAACGAGTAGTCATATTGTGTCCAAGCTAGCATACATTGAAAGTAAAGAATTAGGAAAAGGGGGATGGCGTTGCGAGAATTACTAACCTTTTTACCAGATGGTTTGAAAGAGGAATTGAATGTAATTCCACCCCCTTTATTACAAGAAATCGAAGAAGTTCGTATTCGCGTTTTAAAACCAGTTGAGGTGATTGCAAGAGGAAGACCAAAATTTTTGCGATACAGAGCAACGCTAGAAGACAGTGTCACGATTTTAAATAAAATTAGTCAATATTCCATTTATGCGTTAGAAGAAGAGCTGAAGCGTGGTTATATTACCGTTAGCGGTGGTCATAGAATTGGATTAGCTGGAAAGGTCGTTACGGAACATGGAGCGGTTAAGGCTATTCGTCACGTTACGTCTTTTAATATTCGTGTTGCAAAGGAGAAAGTTGGGATAAGTAACCCATTTGTTCCGTATGTGTATGGAGGCAAATGGTTAAATACGCTTATATTTGGGCCACCGCAAACGGGGAAAACAACATTATTACGAGATTTTGCTCGACTAATAAGCTCAGGAACCGATCGAATTAAACCAGCGAAAGTTGGAATTGTCGATGAGCGATCCGAGATTGCTGGTAGTGTTAAAGGCATTCCGCAGCATCAATTTGGCATTCGTGTAGATGTGCTAGATGCTTGTCCGAAAGCTGAAGGAATGATGATGCTCATAAGGTCGATGAGCCCGGATGTCATTATTGCTGATGAAATTGGTAGAAAAGAAGATACAGACGCACTATTTGAAGCGATCAATTCAGGTGTACAACTATTTGTTTCGGCACATGGGGAAAGTTTTGAAGATTTATTGTTACGTCCTACAGTTCGAGAAATAATTCAAGCGGGCATATTTGACCGATATATTTTGCTATCGAGAAGACAAGACGTGCCTGGGAATGTTGAAAAAATCATGGATCGAAAAGGGAAGGAAGTCCCGATAAAAGCGAGAGTGACTCCAACATGATAAAACTGATAGGTGCTCTATTTATATTACTTGCGACGACATGGACAGGGTTTGAAGCATCGAAGCATTTACGGGAACGTTCGAAACAACTCCGGCAACTAAAAGTAGCTTTGTCTGCACTTGAGGCGGAAATCATGTACGGGCATACGCCATTAAACGATGCTTCAATGCATTTAGCTAAGCAAATGACGAAACCGCTGTCTTGGTTATTTGAATCTTTTTCTCAAAAATTAAAAGAAGGAAAATTAAGTGTGAAGGATGCGTGGGAAGAAAGCTTAGTTGAAATTTGGCGGTATACAGCGTTAAAACAAGGAGAATTAGAAGTATTAAAACAGTTTGGTGAGACGCTTGGACAACATGATTTACTTTCCCAACAAAAACATATTCAATTAGCCCTTCTCCATTTAGAAAGGGAAGAAGATGAAGCGATTGATACGCAAAAAAGGTATGAAAAAATGGTGAAAAGTCTAGGGGTATTATCTGGTTTACTAATTATTATTTTATTGATGTAACGAGTAGGCTAGGAGGCGTACAAAAGATGGGTGTTGATGTAAATACAATCTTTCAAATTGCTGGAATTGGAATTGTTGTGGCCTTTCTTCATACCATTTTAGATCAAATGGGAAAGAAGGAGTATGCACAATGGGTAACACTATTGGGGTTTATATATATTTTGTTTATGGTGGCAACCATTGTGGATGACTTGTTTCAAAAAATTAAATCTGTCTTTCTTTTCCAAGGGTAAAGGAGGGCTCTTTTATCGAAATTATACAAATTGTAGGACTTGGACTCATTGCTACGTTTTTAGCATTAATTGTGAAAGAACAAAAACCTACGTTTGCCTTTATGCTTGTCGTGTTTGTCGGTTGTGTCATCTTTCTATTATTAATAGATCAAATTTCTCATATCATTCAGATGATTGATTCAATTGCTCGTAGTGCGAATGTTAATGTCATGTATGTAGAAACAATTTTAAAAATCATTGGAATTGCTTATATTGCCGAATTTGGTGCACAAATTACAAAAGATGCTGGCCAAGGAGCTATCGCATCTAAAATTGAATTAGGTGGAAAAATATTGATTTTAACGCTGGCGATCCCAATTATTTCAGTTATCATTCAAACGATCATTAGCCTTTTACCAAGTGCGTAACGAAAGGAGGGGGAGCTTGAAAAGAATAAGTATCATCATCAGCATGATGGCGTATAGCCTCTTCATTTTTTTATTTTTCCCAAACTTTGTACAAGCTAACGAACCATTACAACAAGACAAAGCAGAAATGGATCAACAATACATTCATGAGCAAGTCGAAAACATAGGTCTTGAAGATATTACATCATTTTGGGATTACATTATGAAAGAATACGGCGGCTATCTACCTGAAAGTCAAAAAGGATCCCTTTATCAGTTTATTGAAGGAGAAAAACGTTTTTCCATTCAAGAATGGTTCCAAGGAATGGTAAAGTTTTTATTTTATGAAATTTTAGCAAATGGGAAATTGCTTGGAACACTCATTTTATTAACCATTTTCAGTACATTATTACAGCATTTGCAAACGGCATTTGAACAAAATACTGTGAGTAAAATTGCCTATGCTATTGTTTATATGGTGTTAATCATTATCGCACTAAACAGTTTCCATGTTGCCATTTCTTATACGGAAGAGGCGATTAGTAGGATGACAAGCTTTTTGCTCGCCCTACTTCCTTTACTTTTAGCATTAATGGCTTCATCTGGTGGGGTTTTATCAGCAGCATTTTTTCATCCCGTCATCATTTTTTTAATGAACACAAGTGGATTATTAATTGAAAAAATTGTATTACCATTATTATTTTTATCAGCTCTCCTTTATTTAGTTAGTACTCTATCAGAGCAATTTAAAGTTACGCAACTTGCCCAGCTTTTGAGAAATATTGGGATTGGACTGTTAGGGGCGTTTTTAACCATCTTTTTAGGGGTTTTGTCCGTACAAGGCGCCTCAGCTGCTGTTTCTGATGGAATTACATTGCGAACAGCCAAGTTCGTAACGGGGAATTTCGTCCCGGTATTAGGGAAAATGTTTACGGATGCAGCAGATACCGTTATAAGTGCTTCCATGTTACTCAAAAATACAGTCGGATTAATTGGAGCGGCGATCCTATTAATCATCGCCTTATTTCCAGCTATAAAAGTGTTAGCGTTATCCTTTATTTATAAATTTGCCGCAGCATTGTTACAGCCGTTAGGCGGTGGTCCTGTTATCAATTGTTTAGATATTATTAGTAAAAGTGTCATTTATATTTTTGCCGCATTAGCAATTGTCTCTGTCATGTTCTTTTTGAGTATAACCGTTATCATTGCAGCTGGCAATCTCACAATGATGGTAAGGTAAGGTGGTTAAATGGCGTTTTTAACAGAGTGGGTAACGAATATTATTTTGTTCATTTTGCTCGCGCTCGTCGTCGATATGCTTCTGCCAAATTCATCTATGAAAAAGTACACAAAACTAGTGATGAGCCTATTATTAATGGTTATCATCATTACACCTATCTTCCGTCTATTCTCATACGACCTACCTCAGTCGATTACTGACATGAATATTCCTTCCTTAGAACAGAATCAACAGATAAAAAATGAGATGGAATTAAAGAAAAAAGAAATACAGACTAGTAAACATGCATATATTTTAGAACAAATGGCTGTCCAAATGGAATCTGTAGCAGAAGAGGAGTTGATCGGAAAGTATGGATTAGGAATTAAGTCAATCGTTCTTTCCACTAATGTAAAAGAAATGGACATTCAATCAGAAAAAGATTTAGAAAAAATTGTCGTAACGATAGCCAAACGATCAGGAGAAGAAGCAGATGAGACCATTGAAACAATTCAACCGATAAAAGTAGAACCGATCATCAGAGAGGAAGAAGAACATGAAAAACTACAAAATGAAGCAGACGTTATAAAAGAACTAGCGCATATTTGGGGAGTTTCCACAGATAAAATTAGTATTCAATTGGAAGGAGGAGAGGGCGAGCGATAATGGGAGATAAAAAAAGTTTTGCAGATAAGTTTAGAAATTTATTTCCTGGAGGGGACAAAAAAAATTCGAAATCCCAATACGTAGTCGTTCTTTTTTTAATCGGTATAGCCTTTATGATTGTGAGTAATTTTTTTTCACAGTCGCAACGTGAAACAATGGAAACTATTAACGATATCAATGGGAGTGAAGGTACTGAAGTATTTAAACAAACAGATGAAAATCAATCAACCATCGATATTTTCGAACAAGAATATGAAAATCAATTAAAAGAGGCATTAGAAACAATCGTTGGTGTTGATGATGTAACAGTAGTCGTTAATGTTGATTCCACCTCTGAAAAAATATTAGAAAAAAATACGGTCACACAAAGTCAGTCAACAACAGAGTCTGATCGAAATGGTGGAACAAGGGAAGTAGGGGATCAATCGACTGATGAACAAGTCGTTATTATTCGAAAGGGAGATCAAGAAGCTCCCATTGTTATTAAAGTAGAAAAGCCAGAAATTCGAGGGGTACTCATCGTCGCCAAAGGGGTGGAAAATATTCAAATAAAGAAAATGATGACCGATGCGGTTACGAGAGTTCTCGATGTGCCTAGTCATCGTGTCGCTATATTACCGAAGAAATCAAAGGAGGATTAAAAAAATGCTAAAAAAACAAACCGTTTGGTTATTAACAATGCTAAGCTTAGTTGTTGTGTTAAGCGTTTATTACATTACTTCACCTGATGGAGGAATGAATTCTAACGTTGCGACAATTTCAACTGATCAACAAGACGCACCGGTAGATGAACAAAAAGATAATCCTGAAAAAGATAGTGAAACGCCTGAAAGTGAGCCTTCTGAAGAAGAAGGACAAAAAGAAGACGGAGAGAATAAAGAAAACACTACGTCAGGTGAAAGTGTAACGGAAACAGAGGAAGGGGATGTTATCTCAACCATTTCAAGCGATGACTTATTTACGGCTGTACGTATGGAACTAGAAGATGAAAGAAATGAACGAAAACAAGAGTTAGAAACCATTATCGGTTCGAAAGATGCCTCTGCAGAAGAAAAAAGTAAAGCGTATGAAGAAATGCGACAATTATCTGCTGTAACTACGAAAGAAAAAGTATTAGAAACATTAATTAAATCAAAAGGATATAGTGATGCGTTAGTGCAGGCTGATGGTGAACACGTACGGATAACCGTCAAAACTTCTTCTGAACATTCGAAGAAACAAGCGAACGAAATTATCCATCTTGTAAAATCAGAAATTAACACAATGCAAGACGTCGCAGTCACGTTTAAAATTTCAAAATGATTTTACACCCCTTCAAGTGAGGGGTTTTTTATTTTTGTTTTTTTCAGTGTTATATCTATAGGGGAATAGGATAGATTGACAAGTATAGAAGGAGCCAATTTATTTTCACTTGATGTGCACATTGTGATAAATGGTGCTTGAAATTCGACATAATTAGAAAAATAATATAAAATTGTTTCAAAATTTGTTGAATTATTTTATAATTTTAATTAGTTTGTACTATATGTAACCTCCCTAACATATTGAATTTTAGCTCGGAATTGTCGTATGATACTATGTAGTACTAACTTTTAGTACTTGATGTCAAATCGCTTGTAACTACAAAGCTTGTTCGAATACGAACAAAAATAAGGGGTGCTTAACATGTTGAAAATACAAGAAATACGAGAAATTATTAAACTTATTGATCAATCATCCATTAATGAATTTAAGTTTGAAAACGATGGAATGAAAATTAATTTGAAAAAAAATGGGCAAGAAGTTGAAACGGTTGTACAAAAAGTTGTCCAAGAGAAAGTAGCACAGCCTGTACAGCAAGTAGAAGCACAACCAGTTGCCGAAACAGTAGCGCCAGTGCAAACAAAAGAGGTCGTGCAAGAAGCAGTAAAACAAGTGGAAACAGAAAATTTACATAAAATTACGTCTCCAATGGTTGGGACTTTCTATTCTTCGCCTAATCCGGATGCTAGTCCATACGTATCACCGGGTTCGAAAGTTGATCATAGTACAGTTGTATGTATCGTAGAGGCGATGAAGCTATTTAATGAAATTGAAGCAGAGGTAAAAGGAGAAATCGTTGAAGTATTAGTAGAAAATGGACAGCTTGTCGAATATGGACAGCCATTATTCCTTGTAAAGCCTGAATAAGGAGCGAGTTTATGATTAAAAAATTATTAGTTGCTAACAGAGGAGAAATTGCCGTTCGAATTATTCGAGCATGTAAAGAGTTAGGGATTGAAACTGTCGCCGTTTATTCTGAGGCAGATAAAGAGGCATTACATGTTCAATTAGCGGATGAAGCTTATTGTATTGGTCCGACAGCTTCTAAGGATAGCTACTTAAATTTTACTAATATTATTAGTGTAGCGAAATTAACGAATACAGATGCTATTCATCCGGGCTACGGATTTTTAGCTGAGAATGCAGACTTTGCTGAGTTATGTAAAGATTGTAATATCATTTTTGTTGGTCCTAGTGCTGAAGCGATATCGAAAATGGGGACGAAAGATATTGCTCGTGAGACAATGCGTGAAGCAGGTGTTCCGATCGTACCTGGTTCACAAGGAATTATTGAGACAGTGGAAGATGGGATGGAAATTGCCCAAAAAATTGGCTACCCTGTTATAATTAAAGCAACAGCGGGTGGTGGCGGAAAAGGTATTCGCGTCGCTCGTGATGAGGATGAGCTTCGAAAAGGTATTCAAATTACTCAGCAAGAAGCAGCGACAGCGTTTGGAAATCCTGGCGTTTATTTAGAAAAATATATTGAAGATTTTCGTCATGTGGAAATCCAAGTGTTAGCGGATAACTACGGAAACGTCATTCATTTAGGTGAACGCGATTGTACGATTCAGCGCCGCTTACAAAAGCTTTTAGAAGAAACACCATCTCCTGCTTTGACAAGAGAGATTCGTCAAGAAATGGGAGAAGCTGCTGTGAAAGCGGCACAAGCCGTGAACTATTCTGGAGCTGGTACGGTAGAATTTATTTTTGATTATCGTACAGGTGATTTTTATTTCATGGAAATGAATACGCGTATTCAAGTTGAACATCCTGTAACAGAAATGGTCACAGGAATTGATTTAATTAAAGAGCAAATAAAAGTGGCTGCTGGCGAAAAGCTTGAATACAAACAAGAGGATATCACGTTTAACGGATGGGCAATCGAATGCAGAATTAACGCAGAAAATCCAGAGAAAAACTTTATGCCATCACCAGGAAAGGTTAACATGTACTTGCCTCCTGGCGGACTTGGTGTGCGTGTGGATTCAGCCGTCTATCCAGGCTACTCAATTCCACCATTTTATGATTCCATGGTTGCGAAGCTTATCACATATGGAGCAACTCGTGAAGAGGCGATTGCTCGAATGAAACGTGCATTAAGTGAATTTGTCATTGAAGGTGTGTCGACAACCATCCCATTCCACTTAAAACTTCTTGAACATGAAACATTTGTGAATGGTGAATTTAATACTAAATTTTTAGAACTCCATAAAGTAATGGAATAACTGAGTTGGAGGTGACGTTATGAATGAACATAACGCATTAGAAATGAATCAAAATGATTCAAGTTTAGGAAAAGTCGAAATTGCACCTGAAGTCATTGAAGTGATTGCTGGTATTGCAGCATCTGAAATTGAAGGCGTAGCGCAAATGCGTGGCAACTTTGCTGCAGGCGTTGTAGAGCGTCTTGGCAGGAAGAACCACGGAAAGGGCGTAAAAGTTGATTTGTCAGATGATGGAATCATCATTGATGTCTATTGTGTCATTGAGTTCGGTGTATCCATCCCAACTGTAGCCCAAAAAGTTCAAGATAACATTCGTCAAGCATTATTAAACATGACAGCACTAGAGATTAATGAAATTAACATTCACGTTGTTGGCGTTCAGTTTGAACAAAAGCAACCAGAAGTTGAAGTAGAAGAAGAAATGTAAGGGGAACGCGGGGGATACTCCCGCGTTCTTATTTTTTAGGTCAGAAAGTATAAAAGTTGCACGTCGTTTTAAGTATCTAGAGAAAGTTGCTTAAGCCCCTCGAGTTAATAACATGGCGCTGTAAAGACAAAGAGTGTCTTTCTTGGATGAAGTACATTTTTGCCCGAGGGTAAGGAAGGCGCTTTCGCTTTTCTTGTTAAATACATAATTTTTTAATCTTTCTGAATATGTGTGAGAGTGAACTTTCGTGTGCTTCATGTCGACAATTGTGATATTATTCTTTTATGACAATTCGACAATGACCATATTAGAAGTAAAAGGAGAAAGAAAATGAAACGGAGAACAGCAAGAGAAAAAGCATTACAGGCACTGTTTCAAATCGATTTAGCCGAAACAACTCCAAGTGAAGCGATTTCACATGTGCTTGAAGGAGAAGAAGAGGATGAGTTTTTAAACCGCCTTGTTCACGGTACGGTTGAAAAGTTAGATTTTATAGATGAAATGATAAAACCCCATTTATTGAAATGGAAGCTAGAGCGTCTAGCTAATGTTGACCGTACGATTTTACGCATGGCTGTTTATGAAATGAAATTCGAGCAAGATATTCCTCTCGATGTAACAATTAATGAAGCCATTGAACTTGCTAAAACATTTGGTGATGAAAAATCAAGTCGCTTTGTAAATGGTGTCCTCTCGAATGTTAAAAATGCTTTATTAGAAGAATAGCATAACTAGGAGGAAGACGATGACTGCAACGATTATTAGTGGAAAAGAACTTGCTTTTGAAAAACGACAACAACTTAAAGCTGAGGTTGAAAAATTAAAGGAACAAGGAGTTACGCCAAAGCTTGTCATTATTTTAGTAGGTGATGACCCAGCTTCATTATCTTATATTAAGGGTAAACAAAAAGCATCGGAAGAGACGGGAGTAGCGTTTCATTTAGAGCACTTAGCTGAACATACTTCTCAAGATGAATTATTACAATTAATTGACCGTTACAATTGTGATGAAGAAGTGGACGGAATTTTAGTTCAATTACCTTTACCAAATCATATCGAAGAAAAAGCAGTAATTGAACGAATTTCACCTGAAAAGGATGTAGATGGATTCCATCCAATAAATATTGGTAAAATGATGATAGGACAAGAGACTTTTTTACCGTGTACGCCAGCAGGGATTGTCGAGATGATAAAATCTGCAAATATTGAGATTGCTGGGAAGCATGTTGTTGTAGTAGGAAGAAGTAACATTGTTGGGAAGCCAGTCGGACAATTATTATTAAATGAGCATGCGACTGTTACGTATTGCCATTCAAGAACGAACGATATTAAAAAATATACAAGCGATGCGGATATATTAATCGTTGCAGTTGGAAAAGCGAATATGATTACAAATGAACATATTAAAGAAGGGGCCGCTGTTATTGATGTTGGAGTCAATCGTCTTGAAAACGGGAAGCTAGCCGGAGATGTTGACTTTGAACATGCAAAGAGTAAAGCAAGTGCTATTACTCCTGTACCTGGTGGAGTGGGACCAATGACGATTACAATGCTTGTTTATAACACGGTTATGTCCGCGAAAAAACGCCTTTCATAACATCATGAGCTATCAGTAGTGCATCTGCTGATAGCTTATTTTACAGGCGGTGGCCAATTTTTCATTGAAGCGTAGTTCATTCTTGTTTCGAAAGTTTCGCTTACAAAGGAGTTTTTCATGATGACAGAATTGAAGTATGTCACTGTAACGGCTTTAACGAAATACATAAAACGAAAATTTAATGTCGATCCTCATTTGCAAGATATTTGGGTTAAGGGAGAGTTGTCTAATGTCAAAATACATAGTAGAGGCCATGTGTATTTTACATTAAAGGACAAAGGTGCTCGTATCCAAGCGGTTATGTTTGCAAGTCAAATCCGTCATTTAAAATTCCGTCCTGAGGATGGGATGAAAGTTCTCATAAGAGGAGAAATTTCCGTCTATGAGCCGAGCGGAACGTATCAAATTTATGCAAAGGAAATGCAACCAGATGGCATTGGTAGTCTGTATTTAGCTTATGAGGAGTTAAAGAGAAAGCTTGATGGAGAAGGGATATTCGACTCGAAACATAAAAAGAAAATACCCGCTTATCCTGAAACAGTCGGTGTTATTACATCTCCTACTGGTGCAGCAATAAGAGATATTTTATCCACGATCAAAAGAAGATACCCGATTTGTAAAGTTGTATTGCTTCCAGCTCTCGTTCAAGGAGTTGAAGCAAGTAATTCGATTGCAAAACAAATTGAAAGAGCGAATGAAATAAGAGGAATAGATGTTTTAATCGTAGGTCGAGGCGGAGGATCTATTGAAGAGCTGTGGGCTTTTAATGAGGAGATTGTAGCAAGGCAAATGTTTAAATCGAGAATACCAATTATTTCTGCTGTCGGGCATGAAACAGATTACACGATTGCTGACTTTGTGGCTGATTTGCGTGCACCAACTCCAACAGCTGCAGCAGAGTTAGCGGTTCCAAACTACAAAGATTTAATCGATCGAATAACCGAACGTAAAGTACGTTTGCATCGGAATTTTAAAGAGCGGATTAAGCTTGAAAAGGAACGTTTGAAAAGGCTACAAAAATCTTACGCCTTTAAATATCCGAAACAATTGTATCAGCAAAAAGAACAACAATTAGATTTGACGTTGGAACGCTTTCATCGGGAAGCAAACCGTTACTTGAAAACTAAAATGGATCAATTACAAATGGTTGATCAACGGATGATAGGACTTCACCCGAAAGATAGGATAAATCGCTTAAAAGAGCAGCGTGAAACGCTTCATCGAAAACTGACAAGAGAAATCGAACTATTATTACGTCAAAAACAGGCAGCATTTCAGACGGAGCTTTCAAAATTAAATGCGCTAAGTCCTCTGAAAGTGATGGAAAGAGGATATAGTCTCGTCTATAAAGAAAATGAGCTTATGAAAAGTGTTCAAAATGTTAATTTAGAGGATGTTATTGAAGTTAAAATGCAAGATGGGAAATTACAATGTGAAGTTATTCGTATAAAGGAGGAACCTGTAAGTGAGTGAAGAAAAAGAGTTAACGTTTGAGCAAGCGATGGAACAATTGGAGGAGATTGTTGGCAAGCTGGAAGAAGGAGATGTACCACTGGAAAAAGCCATTCATTATTTTCAGGAAGGAATGAAATTATCGAGAGTATGTCATGAAAAATTAGAGAATGCTGAAAAGCAAATGGACTATATTTTGAAAGAAAATGGACAAATGGAGCCGTTTGACATTCAGGAGGAACAAGAAGCGTGATGGACAGTGTGACGACTTTTTTACAAGAGAGAAAAGCGATTATTGAATCGATTTTACCGACATATATAGAACGGTTACAATCACCAAAGAACTTGAAAGATTCCATGCTATATTCCATAAATGCAGGTGGTAAACGATTAAGGCCTGTTTTGTTATTAGCTATTTTAAATGCCTATAGCAAAGAAGAAAAAACCGGATATTTTGTAGCGTGTGCGATTGAAATGATTCATACGTATTCGCTCATTCACGATGATTTACCTAGTATGGATAATGATGATTTGCGAAGAGGAAAACCGACAAACCATAAAGTTTTTGGTGAAGCAATGGCGGTTTTAGCTGGCGATGGCTTATTAACAGAAAGCTTTCGAATTATTGCTGAGCAAGAAGAAATATCGCCTGAAAAACGTTTGCGTTTAATTTCTGAATTAACTAAGGCAGCCGGAGTTGAAGGAATGGTTGGCGGACAAGTGGCGGATATAGAGGGTGAGAAGAAAGCGTTAACGTTAGAAGAGCTTGAATTTATTCATGAGAATAAAACGGCTAAATTGTTAGGGTTTAGTATTATAGCGGGCGCTATACTTGCAGGGGCAAGTGAGGAGGATATTGAAAAGTGGCGTGTCTTTTCCTACCATATCGGAATCGCTTTTCAAATTCGAGATGACATTTTAGATATTGAAGGAAAAGAAGAAGTGATCGGGAAGCCTGTTGGCTCTGATACGGGTAATGAAAAAACAACATATCCAACTCTTTTAACGATGAATGGTGCCAAACAAAAGCTTGAAGAACATATAACAACTGCGAAAGAGATATTGCATACATTAACCATAAATACAAAAATACTGAAAAGTTTGTGCGATATGATTGCATCAAGGGACCATTAAACTTAGGTATGATTGAATATGTCAGACCTTTATGCTATAATTATCAGTAGAATGTTTTGGGTGGTGCAGTATTCTAGTCAGTCCCCCAGTTCTGAAGGCGGGCCTAAAAATCCGCTAAAGGGCACATCGATGAAGTTCCTTGTGTTGGCTTGAGGCGCCCAGCCTTGGGTTGATGCTGGGAGTTAAGGTTAGAGGGCGATCCACAAAGGCATGTGGGCGTTGACCCTCTTTCCGCGGAGGCCCATTTACGTATCCACATTGTGAGGTATGGAATGGGGTATGAACCTGTTTACGTCCTTTACTGATGAAGGGCGGACAGCGTAGCCTGCCTTGAGTGGAGTTTGAGGGGATTATGGTTAAATAGTAACCTTTTCATATGGCCAATGAAAGGGCTACTGTATGCTATATGAAATCATCTCTGCAAAAGAGGCTAAGAACTGGTAAAAGGACTGTTGAGGAAAACTCCTAGACTGTTCGCAGAACCGACATATATAAAGGATTATAGTACGGACTAAGTGGCAATCCAGTCTAGCATTTGGTGACAGTGCTAAGTTACGTTTAAAGGGAAACCGCCAGAGTGGCAACGCTCGGTACGTAGCTGGGAAAACCTACTGGACCTAAGCCGTAATTTTTACTTTATATATGACCACCCAACCTTAATACATAGTCAAAATATCATTCGGGCCTTGTTCGTATTGAGCCTGATTTAAAAAAGGTATAGGTGTAAACATAAAAAATGAGAGAATTATTTCGACAATCAATTAAATGGAGCTTAAGTATAGCCGTTATCACGTTTGTGTTAGCGGCTCTTTTTTCAGTTATATCAAATGCTACACTCGGTGGTGTCGGGTGGGGAATTGGCATGCTGATTGTGTTTGTCATCGTTTTAATTGGAATCTTTTTTGATATGTTAGGTATTGCCGCAACAGCTGCCAATGAAGTACCTTTTCATGCAATGGCTTCCAAGAAGATTGAAGGTGCGAAACATTCCATTGTTATTATACGAAATGCAGATCGATTCTCGAATTTCTGTAATGATGTGATCGGTGATATTTCAGGTATCATAAGTGGTACAGCATCAGCTATTGTTATTGTGCAATTAGCGTTAAGCTTTAACTTTCGTCAAGGATCAATCTTTGAGTTTGTTATATCTGTGATCTTTACAAGTGTTGTTGCCGCATTAACGGTTGGCGGAAAAGCGTTCGGAAAAACCTTTGCAATCCAATATTCGACAGATATAATATTTCAAGTCGGGAAACTATTTTATTTTTTAGAAAAACGGTTTAATATTGTATTGATTAAAGAAAATAAAGGGAAAAATAGAAAAAATCGAAACCAGAATCGAAAGTGAGTGGTCCTTTTGGATCTATTAGCAATACAAAATCCGAAATTTTTAAAGCAACTATCGAATCAAGAGTTGGAAAAATTAAGTGGTGACATTCGCAAATTTTTAATAGAAAAATTATCGATAACGGGTGGACATATTGGTCCAAACCTTGGTGTCGTAGAACTAACACTTGCTTTACATAAAGAGTTTAACAGCCCGAAAGATAAATTTATTTGGGATGTCGGACACCAATCTTATGTTCATAAAATATTAACCGGTCGTGCCAATCAATTCGATACGCTGAGACAATATCGTGGATTATCTGGTTTTCCGAAACGTTCAGAAAGTGAACATGATGTGTGGGAAACAGGTCATAGTTCAACGTCATTATCTGCTGCAATGGGCATGGTAATCGCACGTGATATAAAAGGAACAAATGAACATATTGTACCGATCATTGGTGATGGAGCTTTAACGGGTGGAATGGCATTAGAAGCGTTAAACCATATTGGACATGAACAAAAGGATATTATTGTTATATTAAATGACAATGAAATGTCCATTGCCCCAAATGTCGGTGCGCTCCATAACGTATTAGGAAGATTACGGACAGCCGGAAAATATCATTGGGTAAAAGATGAATTGGAATATTTATTAAAAAAAGTGCCTGCTGTAGGCGGGAAGCTTGCTTCAACTGCTGAACGTGTAAAAGATAGTTTAAAATACTTTTTCGTCTCCGGTATGTTCTTTGAAGATCTCGGATTTACGTATTTAGGCCCTGTTGATGGACATAATTTTGACGATTTATTTGAGAATTTACGATACGCAAAGAAGACGAAAGGTCCTGTTCTTCTTCATGTCTTAACGAAAAAAGGAAAAGGCTATCTCCCAGCAGAATCAGATACAACTGGAACGTGGCACGGTACGGGCCCGTATAAAATCGAAACAGGAGACCTTATTAAGCCAAAAAATGCACCTCCTTCTTGGAGCGGTTTAGTAAGTGAAACCGTACGAAAAATGGCGCGAGAAGATAAGCGGATCGTTGCGATAACACCTGCCATGCCAGTTGGCTCTAAGTTAGAAGGATTTAGAGAAGAGTTTCCAGATCGTATGTATGACGTCGGAATTGCTGAGCAACATGCGGTTACACTTGCAGCTGGTCTAGCTCAAATGAAGATGAAGCCATTTTTAGCGATTTATTCTACTTTCCTACAACGCGGATACGATCAAGTTGTACATGATGTTTGCCGACAAAATTTAAATGTCTTTTTTGGAATTGACCGTGCAGGGTTGGTAGGAGCCGATGGAGATACGCACCACGGTGTATTTGACATCGCATTTTTAAGACATGTTCCTAACATTGTCATAATGATGCCGAAAGACGAAAACGAAGGGCAACATATGGTTTATACAGCGTTAAAATATGATGATGGACCGATTGCTGTCCGTTATCCACGTGGAACAGGTCTTGGGGTTCCACTTGATAAACAATTAAAGGAAATTCCTATCGGTACTTGGGAAGTGTTAAAAGATGGAACAGATGTCTGTATTTTAACCTTTGGGACAACGATTGAAATAGCAATGGATGCAAGTGTTGATTTAGAACAAAAGGGAATTTCTGCAAAAGTCATCAATGCACGCTTCATCAAGCCGTTAGATGAGAAAATGCTTCACGAAATATTCTCACTAAAAATGCCTGTATTAACGGTTGAAGAAGGGATTCTTCAAGGTGGTTTCGGAAGTGCTGTACTAGAATTTGCAGCAGACAATGGCTACCACGATGTAAAAGTAAACCGCATGGGAATTCCGGATGCCTTTATTGAACACGGTAGTGTATCGAAATTGCTCGAAGAAGTTTCTTTAACGAAAGAATCGATTGTCAAGCAGATTCTGAAATTAACACCAACTGTAGAAAAAGGAATAAATTATGGGTAAAAAAGAACGTTTAGATGTTTTACTTGTGGAAAGAGGACTAGTGGAAACGAGAGAAAAAGCGAAGCGATCCATTATGGCAGGGTTAGTATATAGTAATGAAGAAAGATTGGAAAAGCCTGGAGAGAAAGTGGATAAAGAAATCCCCTTAACGGTGAAAGGGAATGTTCTCCCATATGTTAGCCGCGGAGGATTAAAGCTTGAAAAAGCCATAAAAGAATTTCATTTACAACTTCAAGATAAAATTATTGTTGATATTGGCTCTTCAACAGGTGGATTTACGGATTGTGCTTTGCAAAATGGAGCGAAAATGTCGTATGCAATTGACGTAGGCTATAACCAACTTGCTTGGAAGCTTCGTCAAGATGATCGTGTCGTTGTCATGGAAAGAACGAACTTCCGTTATGTGACAAGTGCTGACTTCTTATATGGAATGCCTGAATTCGCGACAATTGACGTATCCTTTATCTCTTTACGGCTTATTTTACCAGTGTTAAAATCAATCCTTGTTCCAAATAGCCACATTGTTGCACTTGTTAAACCACAGTTTGAAGCAGGGAAAGAAAATGTTGGTAAAAAAGGAATTGTTCGTGATAGAAACGTTCATGAGCAAGTTTTGACCGATATGGTTACATTTGCTATAAACGAAGGATTCAATTGTGAACATTTAACACATTCCCCGATTACGGGGGGAGATGGTAATATTGAATTTTTACTTCATCTCCATTTTGAAGGTGAGAAAGATAGCGGAAATTTAAACATCGAGCAGACGGTACAAGAAATTGTGGCGTCAGCACATGAACAATTAAAACAACATAGAAAATAAAAAACGAACAGGGATAGCCTTGCTATTCCTGTTTATTATGTGTAGGATGTATGTACTTTTCACCCTTTTTTGTATAACATAAAAAGTAAATAAATGAAGTTTGAGAGGTGCCGTAATGAATAAAGGACAAAGACATATAATGATTCGGGAACTCATTACAAACTTTGAAATTGAAACACAGGATGAACTTGTGGATATGTTAAAGAATTCAGGATTTAACGTTACACAAGCAACGGTTTCACGGGATATTAAAGAATTGCATTTAGTGAAGGTTCCAATGCCAGATGGACGGTATAAGTATAGTCTACCGGCAGATCAACGTTTTAATCCATTACAAAAATTAAAGCGTTTATTAATGGATGCCTTTGTCAAAATAGATTCAGCCGGGCATTTATTAGTGATGAAAACGATGCCTGGAAATGCTCATGCAATCGGGGCTTTAGTCGATAATCTCGATTGGGAAGAAATTTTAGGAACGATTTGTGGTGATGATACTATTTTAATCATTTGTCGTACATCAGAAGATACAGAAATGCTAACAAATCGATTTTTGGACATGCTTTAATCCCAAGTGGGAGAGGTGATGAATATGTTAGCTGAATTATCGATTAGAAATTTCGCTATTATTGAATCGTTAACGGTCTCCTTTGAACGGGGATTAACCGTTTTAACTGGTGAAACAGGTGCTGGCAAGTCAATTATTATTGATGCGATATCACTGCTTGCAGGAGGTCGTGGATCTTCTGAATTTGTTCGATTTGGGGAAAAGCGTGCAGAAATTGAAGGGTTATTTTTACTTGAAAGTGTTGATCACCCATGTATTCAAAAGTGTAGTGAGTTTGGTATTGACGTTCAAGATGGAATGGTTATTTTACGGCGAGATATTGGTGCTAATGGAAAAAGTGTATGCCGTGTAAACGGAAAGCTTGTAACGATAGCTGTATTAAGAGAAATTGGAAGGTTGTTGGTCGATATTCATGGCCAGCATGATAATCAAGAATTAATGGATGAAAATCAGCACTTGCACTTACTTGATGAATATGGTGGAGTTGAAATCAAACAAGCTAAAAAGGTATATCAAGAAATATATAAACGGTTTGTTGAGTTAAACAGTAGACTAAAAAGCTTAACGGAAAATGAACAAGAAATGGCTCACCGCTTAGATCTAATCCAATTCCAATTAAATGAAATCGAGTCTGCCCATTTACAGCCAAATGAAGATGTGAAGCTTCAAGAAGAACGAAAACAAATAGTAAATTTTGAAAAAGTGTTCAACGCATTACAAAGTGCTTATGATGCATTGCAAGGTGAACAACGTGGTATAGATTGGCTTGGTCTTGCCATGAGTCATCTTGATGATGTATCTGATTTAAATGAAACGTTACAAACACTTTCTGAGACATTATCAAATCATTATTATTTAATTGAAGATTTGACGTATCAATTACGAAATGAGCTCGATACATTGGAGTTTGATCCAGAACGATTAAATACGATTGAAGCGCGTTTAAATGAAATTAATCATTTAAAACGGAAATATGGACAATCGGTTGAAGAAATTTTGTCCTATGCTGCTCAAATCGAAGAGGAAATTGAAACGATTACAAATCGCGATAGTCATTTACATACTATCCGTGAAGAATTACAATCCATTCGAAAAGATTTACTTGTAGAGGCGAAAAATGTTACACAAATTCGTAAAAAATCGGCGAAAAAATTAACAGAAAGCATAACAGAAGAGTTAAAAGCTCTGTATATGGCGAAAACAACCTTTGCCGTTCAATTTTTAAAGGAAGAGCTAGAAGATAGTAAATTTACACAAGAAGGTATAGATCAAGTAGAATTTTACATAGCAACAAACCCAGGTGAACCGTTGAAACCGTTAGCAAAAGTTGCATCTGGAGGAGAGCTTTCGCGAATTATGTTAGCGATGAAATCCATTTTTTCAAAACACCAAGGGATTACATCAATTATTTTTGATGAGGTTGATACAGGTGTAAGTGGACGTGTTGCTCAAGCGATAGGCGAAAAAATTTACCGCGTTTCAGAAGGTTCCCAAGTATTATGTATTACACATCTGCCGCAAGTAGCCGCAATGGCAGATACCCATTTATTTATTTCAAAAGAAACAATGGATGGCCGTACGAAAACGAATGTGAAACCGTTAAACGAAGAAGAAAAAATAAAAGAAATTGGTCGTATGATTGCGGGAGTAGAAGTAACAGAATTAACGAAGCAGCATGCCAAGGAATTGTTACAAATGGCGCATACTGTAAAATGTTGAAGCTCTAATGAGAGCTTCAATTTTTTTGTAAGAATATAATTTATATCATGTCGATAAAGTGTTCCATGTTGGTTATTGGAGGCTCTAGGAGCTATCGGCTCAGAAATATAGCCTATCTGTCCAGAAAGTTAAAACAACCATCTTTATCGTGGAGTCAGATGACGACATTGCGACGTTGCTTAACAGAGTGGGCAGCGGTTAGTCGCAATTGGGGTGCCCTGAACTTTTCATCTTTAATCGTTGTATTTTTCCTATTTAGCCATTCTTTTTTCTTAACTCATTACCAAACAATTTCTTTTATTTATAGTTATATTTGACCTCGCTCAAGGAAAAATTAATGGATGTAGCCATATAAATGTTTGTCATGATGGTGTGGATAGGAGCGAGGAGAGTGAAATGATGAATGGTGAACAAATAAGAAAAATAATAGGTGCTATTCTCCTTGTTTCGTTAATCAGTTTAGGTTTTTCCAAAACTGTAAAAGAATATGTATCAATTCCTAAACATGTAACTGTGTTTGAAAAACAAACAGCTCAAATAAATGAAGCATTACCTGCAAATGCTTCTGTAAATGGAACAAGCAACGCTTTCAAAATCGCAACAAATGAGTCGGAATTACAAATAAAGGGGCAAAAAATTGGAAGCGGAGACGTTGTTTATGATATGAAAGGATTTCCCATTAAAAAAGTATCTGTAAAGGTCATTCCCGATTTAAAAGTCATACCTGGTGGCCAATCTATCGGCGTGAAGCTTAATACATTAGGTGTATTAGTGGTTGGTTTTCATCAAATTGAAACAGAAGCTGGAAAAGAGTCACCTGGTGAAACAGCTGGCATTCAAATTGGAGATATTATAACAAAAATTAATGGGAAAAAAATTGAAAAAATGAGTGATGTTACTCCTTTTATTCAACAGTCAGGTAAAACGGGCAGTCCGTTAAATTTAGTTGTAAAACGTAACGAGGAGCTTATTGAAACGGTATTAACACCTGTAAAGGATGATAAAGATCATTCGTATCGGATTGGGCTATATATTCGTGATTCAGCTGCTGGTATTGGCACAATGACATTTTATGAACCGAAGTCAAAAAAATTCGGTGCTTTAGGTCACGTTATATCTGATATGGATACAAAAAAACCAATTATCGTAAATGAAGGGAAAATTGTTCAATCAACGGTAACGTCCATTGAAAAAGGAAGTAATGGAAGCCCGGGAGAAAAACTGGCTCGATTTTCTGAGGGAACAGAAGTTATTGGTCGCATTACTCGAAATACTCCCTTTGGTATTTTCGGTCAATTAAATAAACGGCTAGAAAACGGTGTTTTGGATAAGCCACTACCGATTGCTTTATCCCATGAAGTAAAAAAAGGACCAGCGAAAATCTTAACAGTTGTTGAAAAAGATCAAGTAGAAACATTTGATGTTGAAGTCGTAAGTACAGTTAACCAAAAGTTTCCAGCTACAAAAGGAATGGTTATTAAAGTAACCGACAAAAGACTGCTTGAAAAAACTGGGGGCATTGTTCAAGGAATGAGTGGAAGTCCTATAATTCAAGAAGGAAAAATAATTGGTGCTGTCACTCATGTTTTTGTAAATGATCCAACTTCAGGATACGGTGTTCACATTGAGTGGATGCTCCAAGATGCTGGAGTGGATATATATAACGATCAACAAAAAGCGAGCTAAAACATGCTCGCTTTTCTTATGGGGAGTGATTATTTAATAGAAGTTTCACTTTATTTCTGTTCCTTTGTTCGGTAAAATGAAAATAAAGATTTTTCGACAAGAGCAACAACTTTCTTTTACAATATAACAAGTACACGTCGAATACATAAGAAAAATAGAGAAAAATGGAGATAAATGAAAATCTTTAGTTTTTTTCAAAAATAAAGAGGAATCTTTGGAGAATTGTCGAAAACAACTGTTAGACTAATAAATCGCGTATGATAATGGAAATGAACATGGGGAGGATAAAGTGTGAAAAAAATTAAGGTTTGTATTGTTGATGATAACAAAGAGCTTGTGGCCCTTTTAGAAGAATATTTATCAAGCCTTGATGACATGGAAGTTGTAGGTGTTGCCCACAACGGACAAGACTGTTTAAAATTACTTCCTGAGAAAAAACCAGATGTATTATTGTTAGATATTATTATGCCCCATTTAGATGGTCTTGCAGTGTTAGAAAAAATGCGGGAACTGGATATTCCAAACAAATTAAATGTGATCATGTTAACCGCTTTTGGTCAGGAAGATGTGACGAAGAAAGCGGTCGACTTGGGGGCTGCTTACTTTATTTTAAAGCCATTCGATATGGAAAGTTTAGCAAATCATATTCGTCAAGTAAGTGGAAAAGCTTCGCCTATTATGAATCGATCAAAACAGTTATCGCAGCCTGAGGAAAAAACGGCAAACTTAGACGCCATGATTACAAGCATTATTCACGAAATTGGTGTACCTGCCCATATTAAAGGATATCAATACTTACGTGAAGCGATTTCGATGGTATATAAAGACATTGAATTATTAGGGTCAATTACGAAAGTGTTATATCCAGATATTGCCAAAAAATACAACACAACCGCATCAAGAGTTGAGCGTGCGATTCGTCATGCGATTGAAGTTGCCTGGAGCCGAGGGAATATTGAGTCCATATCAAACTTGTTTGGCTACACGGTAAGCATGTCAAAAGCAAAACCGACAAATTCAGAATTTATTGCGATGGTTGCAGATAAATTGCGTCTCGAACATAAAGCTTCTTGAAAGGGTTAGGAATAAATCGGTTTTAACATTTAATTAAATAGTCGCTATGATCGTTAAAGCCCAATAAGTTTAATCAAATTTATTGGGTTTTGTTATGATATCAAAAATTATCATTTGAAAAAGCTTTCAGTAATTAATGTAAAGTCTCCTATGTCCAGCTCCAGCACCTAGCTTCTTGAATCAGAAACGTGACGTCGTAAAGGTAAAGAGCTCCTTTTCGTCGTAAGAATATTTTTGTCTGAGGCTGACCAAGGAGCTTACGCTTTTCTTATGAAAGGATGGCTTAAAATGACAAAAATTTTTGCCCATCGAGGTGCAAGTAAACAATATCCGGAAAATACGATGCTCGCATTTGAAGCGGCATATTTACAAGGTGCTAATGGCATTGAGTTGGATGTTCAAATGACGAAAGATGGCGTACTTGTTGTCATTCATGATGAAACATTGGATCGAACGACGAATGCAACAGGTTGGGTGAAAGATTATACATATCGTGAAATTCAACATGTAGACGCTTCATACACCTTTACACAATTTTTAGGTAGATGCCCAATACCTAAATTAGAAGAAGTTTTAAGTTGGGCAAAAAAAAGACAGCCCTTTTTCCTCAATATTGAATTAAAAAACAGTGTGATTGATTATTTTCAATTAGAAGAAAAGGTCGTCGATATGGTCAAACAATTCCGACTTGAAGATCGCGTTATCCTTTCATCGTTTAACCATTATAGTTTAGTCCGTCTTCACCGCATCGCAAAGGACATTGAAACAGCTATTCTTTATAGTGAATGGTTATATGAGCCGTGGGATTATTGTAAGAAAATTGGTGTAAATGGCCTTCATCCACATTACCGGTCACTTAAAAATGAATTAGTGATTAAAGAAGCAAAGAAACATAATGTGCCAATTAGACCGTATACAGTGAATAAAATGAAAGATATAGAGAGGTTCTTTCGTTTAGAGGTTGAAGCAATTATTACAGACTTTCCAGAAAAAGCGATTCAAAAAAAGTCTGTCAACTAAAAAAAGTAGCCAATCAAATGGCTACGATCGTCGAAAAACTAGCCGATGTTTAGGCTAGTTTTTTTTCTTAAAACGAGCTTGTACTTTATTTCTTTTTCGGTCTCGGTGAAAAATAAATCCCGCAATAAACGTTAAACCTAAAACGAATAAAAGAAGGCCAACTAAAAACTGTAAGCCTAGAAATGGGAAAGGTGGGTGTAATACACCGAATACCATATCCCGCATTAATTTAATGCCATATGCAGCGAAAATTCCAGGTATAACCATAATTAAAAGAGCGATCATTCTTGTCATGATTGTAAATCCCTTCATACATAAATCAAGAAAACATTTTGCCTGAAACAAATCAAGGCGCTTGCACTTTTCTTAATTTTCATCTTGTTTTTATTATTTGTCAACCCCGGGAAACATGGATATGATATTAGTAATGCAAAAAATTTCATTAACAGATGAACGGCTTTAGATAAGGGGGATTTTTATGCAAAAAGTGATGTTAATTGGTGCAGGAAAAGGGGGCATGACGTTAATAAAAAAACTTCATCGAACGCAAATGTTGCAAATCGTTGCAGTTGTGGACAAAAACCCTCAAGCCCCAGGGATGGATTTAGCCCGGTCATTAGGGATTTTAACTAGTACAGAATGGAAGCCGATACTTTCTGATCAAATTGATATCGTCATGGAAGCAACGGGGGATGATGAGTTAGCGAAAGAATTGATAACTGTTCGGAGTGACAATTTAATCGTTATTCCTGGTTCTATTGCTATGATTTTATCGCAACTGATAGAAGAAAAAGAATCTCTAATTGAAACGCTTGAACATAAAACATACGTACAAGAGACCATCTTTAATTCAACAAATGACGGGATGATAGGCATCGATGTGGAAGGATGTATTTTCTTATTTAATAAAACTGCTGAAAAAGTAACTGGAATGAAGCGGTCAGAAGTGTTTGGAAAGTCAATTCAAGAAATTATGCCAAAAAGCGGGTTACCCAATGTACTAACCACTAGAAATATCGAAGTGAACCAGCAGCTTTTATTGGATAATGGTGTGTCAATCGTTACAACTCGAATTCCAATCATGGATGAAAAAGGAGAGTTGCACGGTGCATTATCGATCTTTAAGGATATTACAGAAGTAGAGCAATTGGCAGAAGAAATTACTAACTTAAAAGAAATTCAAACGATGTTAGAAGCGACGATTCAATCGTCTGAAGAAGCTATCTCGGTAGTAGATGAAGAAGGTCGTGGAATTCTCATTAATCGGGCCTATACGAGAATGACAGGATTGACAGAAGAAGAGGTTATTGGAAAACCAGCTGAAATTGACATTTCAGAAGGGGAAAGTATGCATATGAAAGTATTAAAAACGAGACGACCCTTCAGAGGAGCTCGGTTAAAGGTTGGGCCGAATAAAAAGGATGTTATCGTAAATGTTGCTCCAATTATTGTCGATGGAAAGTTAAAAGGGAGTGTCGGAGTTATACACGATGTTTCTGAAATACAAACATTAACGAATGAATTGAATCGAGCTAGGCAGATCATTCGGACGCTTGAAGCGAAATATTCATTTAACGATATTATCGGGGAAAGTGAAGAAATGAAAGTGGCGATTGATCAAGCAAAACTTGGAGCCAAAACACCTGCCACTATATTATTGCGCGGGGAATCAGGTACAGGAAAAGAACTTTTTGCTCACGCCATACATAATGCAAGTGATCGTAGGTTTAATAAATTTATTCGTGTCAATTGTGCTGCAATCTCAGAATCATTACTTGAAAGTGAATTGTTCGGTTATGAAGAAGGTGCTTTTTCCGGTGCAAAACGTGGCGGAAAAAGAGGGTATTTTGAAGAGGCGAATAATGGGAGTATTTTTTTAGATGAAATTGGCGAATTATCCGCTCATATGCAAGCGAAACTACTTAGAGTGCTGCAAGAGAGAGAAATTGTTCGAGTTGGCGGGACAAAAGCAATACCTGTCAATGTTCGAATTATTGCGGCGACGAACGTTAATTTAGAGAAGGCAATGGCTGATGGTAGTTTTCGTGAAGATTTGTATTACCGTCTCAATCGTTATCCTATTTCTATTCCGCCATTACGACTTCGAAAAGTTGATATTCCGGCATTGTGTGGGTATTTAATTCGGAAAATTAATCAAGACTATGGACGAAATGTAGAACGGATAAGTGAGGAAGCATTAAATGTATTTTTTCGATATCAATGGCCTGGCAATGTTCGAGAACTAGAAAACATATTAGGACGTGCCATTATTTTCATGAACCATAATGAAACGATTATTCAAAAGCACCACTTGCCACAGTTAGAGCTAGAGCTAGAACAAAATAATATGAAGAAAATAAATCATTTTGTCAATACTAATACTGCTCGTTTATCTGACCTTGTAGATCAATTTGAATCCGATGTCATTCGAAATGCTCTTGAAGAAAATGGTTATAATCGAACAAAAACTGCACAACAATTAGGGATTTCAATCCGGAATTTATATTATAAAATAGAAAAATTTAATCTTGCAAAAAATGACATGCAATAGTTTGCGTATAGTGCAATAATTTGCAGTATAAAAATATTGTCGAATAAAGCGTTTTCAACAACGGTGAAGTTGGCACGATTCTTGCTAATTATATTAACGGGTGCTAACAAAGGGGATGCTAACTAAACTTCGGAAGGGTTGAGGCATTAATGAAGTTAGATGATTTGCTTACAAAAGCAGCCCAATTAGAAGGCAAAACTGTAGCAGTTGCTCAAGCAGAAGATGAAGAAGTAATTGAAGCAGTTAAAGCTGCACGTGAAAGGCAAATAGCAAATTTCTTACTTTTTGGAGATGAAGAAAAAATTCATCATTTATTAAAAGCAAAAGGTGTACAAGAAGAAGGTGTGACAGTTGTTCATACAACCTCCAAAGAAATGTCTGCCCAACAAGCTGTAAAGGCTGTTCAACAAAAAGATGCAGATGTTGTAATGAAAGGGAATGTACCGACAGCAACTATTTTAAAAGCAGTTTTAAACAAAGAACATGGGCTACGTACTGGGAATGTACTATCACATGTTGCCGTGTTTGAAGTGCCTGACTATGACAGGTTTATCATCGTAACAGATGCGGCAATGAATATTGCACCTGATTTACAACAAAAAGCACAAATTGTAAGCAATGCGGTTGATATTGCTACTTCCATCGGGATTGATACACCAAAAGTTGCACCAATCGCTGCTGTGGAAACGGTGAATCCTGCTATGCAAGCAACATTAGATGCAGCCGCACTTGCACAAATGAATGCGAGAGGGCAAATTAAAAATTGTATTATTGATGGTCCTCTAGCACTTGATAATGCAGTATCTATAAAAGCAGCAGAACATAAAGGGATTACGAGCGAAGTAGCTGGTGATGCGGATATCCTTTTAGTTCCTGTTATTGAAGCGGGGAATATTTTGTATAAATCATTAATTTATTTTGCAAAAGCAAAAGTCGGCGCCGTTATTGCTGGAGCTAAAGCGCCTATTGTCTTAACGAGCCGAGCTGATTCAGCAGAAAGTAAATTGTATTCATTAGCACTTGCCATTTGTTCAGCAAAATAACTTTAGGGGGAACGAAACATGGAAATCTTCAAATATATGGAAACTTATGATTATGAGCAATTAGTATTTTGTCAAGATAAACAATCTGGATTAAAAGCGATTATCGCGATTCATGATACAACACTTGGGCCAGCTCTCGGTGGTACACGTATGTGGACATATGACTCTGAAGAAGCGGCAATTGAGGACGCACTTCGTTTAGCTCGTGGTATGACGTACAAAAATGCTGCTGCGGGATTAAACCTTGGTGGAGGTAAGACAGTTATTATCGGAGATCCTCGAAAAGATAAAAACGAAGAAATGTTCCGTGCATTTGGTCGCTTCATTCAAGGGTTAAATGGTCGTTACATTACAGCAGAAGATGTAGGTACAACTGTTGCTGATATGGATTTAATCTATGAAGAAACAGATTACGTAACAGGTATTTCACCTGCATTCGGTTCTTCTGGTAACCCATCTCCAGTAACTGCTTACGGTGTTTATCGTGGAATGAAAGCAGCTGCTAAAGAAGCATTTGGTACAGATTCTTTAGAAGGAAAAGTGATTGCAGTTCAAGGTGTAGGGAACGTAGCTTACAATTTATGCCGCCACTTACATGAAGAGGGAGCACAATTAATTGTTACAGATATTAATAAAGAAGCGGTTCAACGCGTTGTTGAAGAATTCGGTGCCAAAGCCGTTGACATTAACGACATTTACAGTGTAGACTGTGATATCTTTGCTCCATGTGCGCTTGGTGGAATTATTAACGATGAGACAATTCCTCAAATAAAAGCAAAAGTAATCGCAGGTGCTGCAAACAACCAGCTTCGTGAAGCGAAACATGGTGACATCATTTCTGAAATGGGTATTGTTTATGCACCAGACTATGTCATCAATGCAGGTGGGGTTATTAATGTAGCTGATGAGTTATATGGTTACAATCGTGAACGCGCGATGAAACGTGTTGAGCAAATTTACAACACCATTGAAAAAGTATTTGAGATTTCTAAGCGGGACAATATTCCATCTTACGTTGCAGCAGACCGTCTTGCGGAAGAGCGTATTGAAAAAATGCGTCAATCTCGCAGCCAATTTTTACAAAACGGCCAAAGTATTTTAAGCCGTCGTCGCACACGATAATTACTTTGATTAAGAAGTAGTAACGCTTTTTTTAAGTTACTACTTCAAAACATGTATAAAAAAACGGAGGTCATCACAGTGCAAGAAAAAGCATTTAGAATTCTTGTCATCAACCCTGGGTCAACCTCAACAAAAATAGGTGTATTTGATGGAGAACGTTCTATTTTTGAAAAGACGATCCGTCATGATGCTGATAAAATCAATTCATTTGCTTCGATCATTGATCAGTATGAGTTTCGTAAGCAAATGATTTTAGAAACATTAGATGAAGAGGGAATCAATATTTCAAAACTGAGTGCAGTTTGTGGTAGAGGTGGATTGTTGCGTCCAATTGAAGGTGGGACATATGAAGTAAACGACCAAATGCTTGAAGATTTACGTGCGGGCTTCGCTGGTCAACATGCTTCAAATCTTGGTGGAATTTTAGCGTATGAAATCGCAACAGGGTTAAATATTCCTTCTTATATTGTTGACCCGGTTGTCGTTGATGAAATGCAGGATGTTGCAAAAATATCAGGTGTTGCAGGAATCGAGCGGGTTAGTATATTCCACGCTTTAAACCAAAAAGCTGTTGCCCGTAAAGTAGCAGCTAAATTTAACAAAAAATACGAAGAAATAAATTTAATTATTACGCATATGGGTGGCGGTATTACGGTTGGAGCTCATAAACAAGGCCGTGTTATTGATGTAAATAACGGCTTGCACGGAGATGGGCCCTTTAGTCCAGAGCGCGCGGGAACAGTTCCGGCAGGTTCATTAGTTGAAATGTGCTTCTCTGGTCAATATTACCGTGAAGAAATTATGAAAAAGCTTGTTGGACAAGGTGGTCTTGTTGGCTATTTAGGAACAAATGATGCCGTTACCGTCGAAAAAATGATTGAAAATGGGGATGAAAAGGCTAAACTGATTTATGATGCAATGGCTTATCAAATTGCGAAAGAAATCGGTTCTGCAAGTGCCGTTTTAAAAGGTCAAGTAGATGCAATTGTCTTAACAGGTGGACTTGCTTACGGGAAAGAATTTGTACAAGAAATTTCATCTTATATTGATTGGATTGCAGACGTTGTTGTATTCCCAGGTGAAAATGAATTACAAGCTCTTGCAGAAGGTGCGTTACGTGTCCTTCGTGGCGAAGAAGAGGCGAAAGTGTACCCTGGTGGCGTGAAAGAAAAAGTTCTGAACTAAGAAAGGAGTTTAAGACATGGCAACAGAATATGATCTAGTCATATTAGGTGGCGGTACGGGTGGTTATGTAGCGGCTATTCGTGCGTCTCAATTAGGATTAAAAACAGCAGTGGTTGAAAAAGGAAAACTTGGTGGTACATGCTTACATGCAGGGTGTATCCCTAGTAAAGCATTGCTGCGTAGTGCCGAAGTTTATGCGCAAACAAAACATAGCGAAGATTTCGGTGTAGAAACGTCTGAAGTAAAGCTTAACTTCTTGAAAGTTCAAGAACGCAAAAATAAAATTATTAGCCAGCTTCACCAAGGTGTACAAGGCTTAATGAAAAAAGGAAAAATTGATGTATATGAAGGAACAGGTCGTATTTTAGGTCCTTCTATATTCTCGCCGATGCCAGGTACAATTTCTGTTGAAATGAACAACGGTGAAGAAAACGAAATGTTAATTCCGAAAAACGTTTTGATTGCAACAGGCTCTCGTCCTCGTACATTACCGGGATTAGACATCGACGGGGAATATGTCATGACTTCTGATGAAGCTTTGCACATGGAATCCTTACCAAAGTCGATGATCATCGTTGGCGGCGGCGTCATCGGTATTGAGTGGGCTTCAATGTTACATGACTTTGGTGTAGAAGTAACTGTTCTTGAATATGCAGATCGCATTTTACCAACGGAAGATCGTGACATTTCTCGTGAAATGGAGCGTCTAATGAAAAAACGCGGTGTAAACATCGTTACAAGTGCAAAAGTACTTCCTGAAACGTTACAAAAGGGAGAAGGCGTTACAATCTCTGCGGAACATAAAGGGGAAGAAAAAGCATTCACTGCTGAAAAAATTCTTGTATCAGTTGGTCGACAAGCGAATGTAGAAGGTATAGGAATTGAAAATACCGATATTCAAATTGAAAAAGGCTTCATCACGACAAACGAATATTTCCAAACGAAAGAGTCTCATATTTATGCAATCGGAGATGTAATTGGCGGCTTACAATTGGCTCATGTAGCTTCTCATGAAGGAATTGTTGCTGTTGAACATATCGCTGGACAGAATCCAGATCCCATTAATTATGACAATGTATCTAAATGTGTATATTCAAGCCCAGAAACAGCAAGTGTCGGCTTAACAGAAGAACAAGCGAAAGAAAAAGGCTTTAACGTAAAAACCGGTAAATTCCAATTCCGTGCGATTGGAAAGGCGCTTGTTTTCGGTGAGTCTGATGGATTTGTTAAAATAGTTGCGGACAAGGATACAGATGACATACTTGGTGTCCATATGATTGGTCCACACGTAACAGATATGATTTCTGAAGCAGGTCTTGCGAAAGTATTAGATGCAACACCTTGGGAAATTGGACATACAATCCATCCACATCCAACGTTATCTGAAGCAATCGGCGAAGCTGCCCTTGCAGTTGACGGAAAAGCGATCCATAGCTAATTACTGAATTAAGGAGGTTTTCATATGGCTGAAAATCGTCATAAAGCATTAGGATTAACAGATGAACAAGTATTAGAAATGTATGAAACAATGCTACTTGCTCGTAAAGTTGATGAGCGTATGTGGCTATTAAACCGTTCAGGTAAAATTCCATTCGTTATTTCTTGTCAAGGACAAGAAGCAGCGCAAGTAGGTGCAGCATTTGCATTAGATCGTGAAAAAGATTATGTCCTCCCATACTATCGTGATATGGGTGTCGTATTAACGTTCGGTATGACAGCAACTGAATTAATGTTATCCGGGTTTGCAAAAGCAGAAGATCCGAATTCAGGTGGACGTCAAATGCCAGGTCACTTCGGACAAAAGAAAAATCGAATCGTTACCGGCTCTTCTCCAGTAACAACCCAAGTTCCTCATGCAGTTGGAATTGCGTTAGCAGGAAAAATGGAGAAAAAAGAACTCGTTACTTTCACAACGTTCGGTGAAGGTTCTTCTAACCAAGGTGATTTCCACGAAGGGGCAAACTTTGCTGGAGTGCATAAGCTTCCAGTTATCTTTATGTGCGAAAACAACAAATACGCGATTTCTGTACCAGTTGAAAAGCAATTAGCGTGTGAAAAAGTATCGGATCGTGCAATTGGTTACGGAATGCCTGGGTTTACAGTAGATGGTAACGATCCATTAGAAGTATACAAAGTGGTAAAAGAAGCGAGAGAGCGTGGAATTCGCGGCGAAGGTCCTACTTTAATTGAAACTGTTTCTTATCGTTTAACACCTCACTCTTCTGATGATGATGATCGCAGTTATCGTGAGCAAGAAGAAGTTGCTGAAGCGAAGAAAAATGACCCAATCGTTAAATTCGCAACTTACTTAAAAGAAGTAGGCGTTATGACAGAAGAAAAAGAGAAAGAAATTCTTGATAAAGTAATGAATATTGTCAATGAAGCAACAGAATATGCGGAAAATGCTCCGTATGCAGAACCTGAACATGCTTTAAGACATGTTTACGCTGAGTAAGGGGGAATTTTTAATGCCAGTAATTTCATATATTGATGCCGTTACAATGGCTCTGCGTGAAGAAATGGAACGCGATGAAAAAGTATTTATTCTCGGTGAAGACGTAGGTAGAAAGGGTGGAGTATTTAAAGCCACTCATGGATTATATGACAAATTCGGTGAAGATCGCGTTTTAGATACACCATTAGCAGAATCTGCGATTGCAGGTGTAGGGATTGGCGCTGCGATGTATGGGATGAGACCTGTAGCGGAAATGCAGTTTGCAGATTTTATTATGCCTGCTGTTAACCAAATTATTTCAGAAGCGGCTCGTATTCGTTATCGTTCAAATAACGACTGGACTTGTCCAATTACAATTCGTGCACCATATGGTGGAGGTGTACACGGAGCTCTTTATCACTCTCAGTCAGTCGAAGCTGTGTTTGCAAACCAGCCAGGACTTAAGATTGTAATGCCTTCAACACCATATGATGTGAAAGGCTTGTTAAAAGCAGCTATCCGTGATGAAGATCCTGTTTTATTTTTCGAACATAAACGTGCTTACCGTTTAATTAAAGGTGAAGTACCAGAAGATGATTACGTATTACCAATTGGTAAAGCAGATGTGAAGCGTGAGGGTGAAGACATTACCGTTATCACATACGGATTATGTGTACACTTTGCTCTCCAAGCAGCAGAGCGTTTAGCGAAAGATGGTATCTCTGCACATATTTTAGATTTACGCACTATTTATCCGCTTGATAAAGAAGCGATTATCGAAGCGGCATCGAAAACAGGTAAAGTTTTACTTGTAACAGAAGATAATAAAGAAGGTAGCATTATGGGTGAAGTTTCAGCAATTATTGCTGAAAACTGTTTATTTGATTTAGATGCACCAGTGAAGCGTCTTGCTGGACCAGACGTTCCTGCAATGCCTTATGCGCCTACGATGGAGAAATTCTTCATGGTAAACCCTGATAAAGTTGAAAAAGCAATGCGTGAATTAGCGGAATTTTAATCGAACGAATGGATAGCTATAAGGAGGTAATTCGAAGTGGCAGTAGAAAAAATGACAATGCCTCAGCTAGGTGAGAGTGTTACAGAAGGTACGATTGAAAAATGGCTTGTCTCACCTGGTGATAAAATAAATAAATACGACCCAATCGCAGAAGTAATGACAGATAAAGTAAATGCGGAAGTACCTTCTTCATTCACTGGTGTGATTAAAGAATTAGTAGCTCAAGAAGGACAAACTTTAGCAGTTGGTGAAGTCATTTGTACTGTAGAAGTAGAAGGTGGGGGTTCTGCTGATTCAACTGCTGCTGAAGAAGTAAAAGAAGAAAAAGCGGAAGCAGCAAAAGAAGAACAAGTATCGAAAAAGTCCGCTCCTGTTAAAGACCCAGCAAATAAGGGTCGTTACTCGCCTGCTGTATTAAAACTTGCTCAGGAGCATGATATCGACTTATCTCAAGTTGAAGGCTCAGGTAAAGGTGGCCGCATTACACGTAAAGACATTTTAGCACTCGTTGAGTCTGGAAATATTCCGAAAGCAAGCGACAAACCAGCTCAGGCGGCACCCGTTCAAGAAGCAGCTCCACAAGCTCAAGCGCAACCTGGTCAAACGGCGGCTCCAGCAAAACAAGCTGCACCTGCGCCAAATGTACCCGTGTATCCTGGTGATGTGGAAATTCCAGTTTCAGGTGTTCGTAAAGCGATTGCGGCTAACATGCTTCGCAGTAAACACGAAGCTCCACATGCTTGGACAATGATGGAAGTAGACGTAACAAACTTAGTTGAATATCGCAATTCCATTAAGAACGAGTTTAAGAAGAAGGAAGGCTTCAATTTAACATTCTTCGCATTTTTCGTAAAAGCGGTAGCCCAAGCGTTAAAAGAATTCCCAATGATTAACTCTATGTGGGCTGGCGATAAAATCGTTCAAAAGAAAGACATTAACATCTCCATTGCAGTCGCTACAGACGATGCGTTATTCGTTCCAGTTATTAAAAATGCTGACGAAAAAACGATTAAAGGAATTGCACGTGAAATCACTGAATTAGCGCATAAAGTACGTACAGGTACATTGAAGTCGGATGAAATGCAAGGTGGAACATTCACGGTTAACAACACGGGTTCATTCGGTTCTGTTCAATCTATGGGTATTATTAACTATCCACAAGCGGCTATTTTACAAGTTGAATCGATCGTAAAACGTCCAGTTGTCATGGACAACGGCATGATTGCTGTACGAGATATGGTGAACTTATGTATGTCATTAGATCATCGCGTATTAGATGGCTTAGTTTGTGGTCGCTTCTTACAACGAATAAAAGAAATTTTAGAAAACACATCAAAAGAAAATACATCCGTTTATTAATCAATAAGAGGGAGCTAACAAATGATAGCTCCCTCTCTTTATTTACGATATCGTTGTTATGTTTTAAAAAGTCATTCATGTTACTGCAAAAAAATTCATATCATACGTTTTGTTTTTTTATGTCATGTAAGAAAAAATTCACTAGGGGTAATGAGGCCTTCGTTGTCCAGCGAAAGCCCCTAGCCCTTCGAGTCAAAAACGTGACGCTGTAAAGGAAAAAAGCGCCTTTTCGTCTTGGATGAACAAGGCACTTGCGCTTTTCTTATGTTTAATCTTACGATGAGAAGGCATTGAACGACCGCTCAATATGTAATAAAATAAAAAATAGTTAAATATTTTTGTTTTTTAAAAAATAATTTTTTTTGCTAGTTTTTTTATTTAGGAAGTTGCAAGGGGATAAAGTTGTATTTGCTTATGATTGAAAGGGGGAAAGCTTCCAAGTGAAGCGCGGTCATGACAAGAGATACGCAATTTCAAGAAGCTACATTTGAGGACTGGGTAAAAGCAGCGGAATCACAATTAAAAGGAAAGCCATTTGATAAGCTCTTTTCAAAAACATATGAAGGAATTACGGTTAAACCACTTTATGATCAAGAAGATGTAAAAGAATCTTTCACTTATCCAGGTGACTCACCGTTTGTTCGAGGAACAACACAATCAAATGATGGGTGGTCTGTATGCCAATATTTACATCATACCGATCCAGAAATAATGAACAAGAAGCTAGTTGAATCCTTCAAACGAGGTCAAAATACAATCTACATTTCAGTTGATCATATTGAGAATACGGATCAATTAAAGACTATTTTTCATAATATCGATGTAGAAGAGGTCACATTTTATATTGATGCGACGAAAAATCGTGCGTTTTTACCTTTATTTGTTCATTATTGTGAAACAAGTGGGATTTCACTTTCTAAAATAAAAGGAACGATTGCGATTGATCCATTCTTTGAACTTGTCCAGCTTGGGGTTAGTGAACGGACGTTTCAAGATGCCGTTGAATATATCGCTTCTTCACTTACATGGACGTTAGAGAACAATATGAATATTAAATTAGCTTTACTTCGCGGGCGAGAGTTCCATGAATCAGGTGCTAATTTAATTCAAGAGTTGTCATTTACCTTTTTAAAATCTATAGAATTGTTGGAAACGCTTACTGATAAAGGCTTCTCTATTAACGATATAGCACGTTCTATGCAATTTTCATTTACTGTAAGTTCAGACTTTTTTATGGAAATAGCCAAGCTTAGAGCGGCAAAACAAATATGGGCCACAATCGTTTCTGCATATGGAGGAGATGAACATGCGCAAAAAATTTGTCTCCATGCGGAAACATCTTTCTGGAATAAATCGAAGCTTGATATGCATGTGAACTTGTTGCGAACAACAAGTGAGGCATTTTCGGCCGTCATCGGAGGAGTAAATTATGTAACAATCTCTCCTTTTGATGAGCTGACTGGACAACCTTCAGAACTAGCTGATCGAATTGCTCGTAATATTCACTATATATTGAGAGAAGAGAGTTTTCTCCATAAAGTACAAGATCCGGCTGGAGGATCGTACTATGTTGATACTCTAACAAAAGAGATATGTGAAAACGTTTGGAACAATATTCAAACTTACGAAAAATCAGGAGGATTTTTAAAACGCTTTATCGACGGAACGATTCAAAACGAAATCGAAAATACGTATGAATGGAAACGTTCGGATGTCGAAAAGCGTAATAAGTTGTTAATTGGCACGAATATTTATGCGAACTTAGGAGAAAAAATAACTCATTCTGTTCCAAATGAGGACAGCAATACTTTTATCGAGATCGCAAACTTTCAATCATGTTTACAAATTGTGAAAGAACAAAATGGAAGTGTCGCTTCATTAAAAGAACATAAAACAACAAAAGAAAGCCATATTCGTCCACTCACTCCGAGACGATTAAGTGAGCCATTTGAACGTTTACGTGAAAAGGCTGACATGTATAAAAATAAAACGGGTGCTTATCCTTCCGTAACCGTCACGACGGTTGGACAGTTAAAAGATTATAAACCGAGATTAGATTTCATTCGAGGTGTACTCGCTACAGGCGGTATTGAAGTAAAAGTACAGTCAGTAGAAGATCAAGAAATAAAGCATCATCAAATTGTTATATTATGTGGAACAAACGAAGATTATGCACGTATTGAACAAGCTGATATTTCATGGCTAATCGAAAAATCAGCCAACTTGTGGATGGTAGGAAAGGAAGGAAATGAATGGATGGGAAAATGGCACATACATAAAGCCATTGATTCCAAATTGAACGTGCTTCATTTACTTGAGCATGCTCATCAATTGTTGGGGGTGGATGAAGAATGAGAAAGGTTGACTTTTCCAATATATCTTTAATACAGGGAGATAAAAATGGAGTCAGGGTAAATGGTGAGGAAGGATTTTTAACGAATGAATCTATTCGTATCCATCCTGTGTATACAGAAGAAGACACAAAGTCTCTTGACCACCTTCACACATATCCTGGTATCCCTCCATATGTAAGAGGTCCTTATGCGACGATGTACACAAGCCGTCCGTGGACAATTCGACAATATGCAGGCTTTTCAACAGCAGAAGAAAGTAATGCGTTTTATCGTCGAAATTTAGAAATGGGTCAAAAAGGGCTTTCTGTTGCCTTTGATTTAGCAACACACCGTGGTTATGATTCTGATCATCCCCGTGTTGTCGGTGATGTAGGAAAAGCAGGTGTTGCGATTGATTCAATTTTAGATATGAAAATATTATTTGATGGTATTCCTTTAAATAAAATGTCTGTATCGATGACGATGAACGGTGCTGTGTTACCTGTTATGGCGTTTTACATCGTTACAGCTGAAGAGCAAGGTGTCAAAAAGGAACAGTTATCCGGGACTATTCAAAATGATATTTTAAAAGAGTATATGGTTCGGAATACGTATATTTATCCACCGGAGACATCGATGCGAATAATTGGAGATATTTTCTCCTATACGGCAAAACATATGCCAAAGTTTAATAGCATTAGTATTTCTGGTTATCATATGCAAGAAGCAGGGGCACCAGCTGATTTAGAGCTTGCTTATACACTCGCGGATGGTCTTGAATACATTCGGACCGGATTAAAAGCAGGCTTAACCATAGACCAATTTGCACCGAGATTATCTTTCTTCTGGGCAATCGGTATGAACTACTTCATGGAAGTTGCCAAAATGCGAGCTGCACGTTATATGTGGTCGAATATTGTGAAATCTTTTGACCCGAAAAATCCAAAATCTCTAGCTCTAAGAACCCATTCTCAAACATCAGGCTGGAGTTTAACAGAGCAAGATCCATTTAACAACGTCGTTCGTACTTGTATTGAAGCACATGCGGCAGCGATGGGTCATACACAATCCCTTCATACAAATGCTCTTGACGAAGCTATTGCTTTGCCAACTGATTTCTCGGCACGAATTGCTAGAAATACGCAGCTTTATTTGCAAGAAGAGACAGAGATATGCCGCGTTATTGATCCTTGGGCAGGTTCTTATTATGTTGAATCCTTAACGAACGAGCTAATAAATCGTGCACAAATGCATATTGATGAAGTTGAACAATTAGGAGGAATGGCGAAAGCAATTGAAACAGGATTGCCAAAAATGCGTATTGAAGAAGCAGCGGCAAGAAGACAGGCACGCATTGATTCGGGAGCTGAATCGATAATTGGCGTCAATAAATTTAGACTTGAGGAAGAAGAAGCGATTGATATTTTAAGTATCGACAATACAGAAGTTCGTAAAAAGCAAATTGCTCGATTAGAAGAGTTAAAGCGAACACGTGATGAACAAAAAGTAGAAAAAGCATTAGAAGCTATTACAGAAGCGACTCGTACTGGCGAAGGAAATTTACTTGAGCTTTCTGTTGAAGCGGCAAGATGTCGCGCAACATTAGGGGAAATTTCAAGTGCGATTGAAAAAGTATCGAAAAGACACCGTGCCGTTATTCGATCAATTAGTGGTGTTTACGGTTCAGAGTATTCGAATGAACAAGAAATTGAAGAAGTTCGGAAAAGAACAGATGAATTTTTTGAATTAGAGGGTCGCAGACCGCGAATATTAGTAGCTAAAATGGGTCAAGATGGTCACGACCGTGGAGCAAAGGTAGTCGCGACAGCCTATGCAGATTTAGGTTTTGATGTTGATATCGGTCCGTTATTCCAGACACCTCAAGAAACTGCTCGCCAAGCTGTTGAAAACGATGTTCACATCGTGGGGATGAGCTCTTTAGCAGGTGGTCATAAAACATTGCTTCCAGAATTAGTGAATGAACTAAAAAAACTAGGTCGTGAAGATATTGTTGTCATTATAGGTGGAGTGATTCCGCCACAAGATTATGAATTTTTACGTGAAAATGGAGCCGATGCTATTTTCGGTCCGGGATCCGTTATTCCAAGGGCAGCGATGAACATTTTAGATATAGTGTATGAACGGTTAGGATATGAGGAAGTGCCACAATAATGATGAAAAAACGGAAGGAAAAGTCGATTGACGAGCTAGTAGAAGGAATTGTAAAAGGTGACCGTGTTACATTAGCACAAGCGATTACACTTATTGAAAGTAACTCAAGCCGTCATTTTGAGCGAGCACAACAGCTGATTGAAGCGTTACTCCCGTATGAAAAACAAGCGGTTCGAATTGGAATTACGGGTGTACCTGGCGCTGGGAAAAGTACATTTATCGATACATTCGGTACGTTTTTAACAGAACAAGGGTTAAAAGTAGCCGTTTTAGCTGTTGACCCATCTAGTAAAGTATCGAAGGGAAGTATATTAGGGGATAAAACGAGAATGGAACGTCTCTCTCGAAATAACCTCGCCTTTATTCGCCCTTCCCCGTCAGGTGGGACGCTCGGGGGGGTAAACCGTAAAACAAGGGAAACGATTCTACTATGTGAAGCAGCGGGTTATGATGTCATTATCGTCGAGACGGTCGGTGTTGGACAAGGTGAATTTGTTGTTCGAAGCATGGTCGACTTCTTTTTACTTATCGTTTTAACGGGCGCTGGTGATGAGCTGCAAACGATGAAAAAAGGAATTATGGAATTACCTGATTTAGTCGTTGTAAACAAAGCGGACGGGGATAATGTAGAAAAAGCGAAAAAAGCTAAAGAAGAAATTAATATGATGCTTCACTTTTTAAAATCGTATACAGAAGGATGGCAAACGAAAGCTGTAACCGCCTCTAGTTTACAAGAAACAGGAATCGACCATATTTGGTCGCTTATCCAAAAATTTGTTCATGAAACGAAGCAATCCGGTCAATTTACGAAACGCCGGAAAGAACAGCAGCTAGAGTGGATGCATGAAATGATTAAAGAACATATTGAAAGGCAATTTTATGAACATCCTGAAATGAAAGAACTCGTGCCTCAATTTGAGCGTGAAATTATGAATGGGAAACGCGCTGTTTCTGCTTCTGTTTTACAGTTGGTGAGTCTCTTTCAACAACAATTAAAACTTTAGCATTTGCCACATGCATACGATACATTGTAAGATAACGATAGGTTTAGTAAAATGAACATAAAGGAGAGAGTTTCGTGAATATGGATTTCAACCTCTTTATGAATGACATCGTACGCCAAGCACGTGAAGAAATCGAAGCGGCTGGTTACATGCAATTAAAAACGCCTGAAGATGTAGAAGAAGCGTTTAAAAAGAGCGGTACGACACTAGTGATGATCAATTCTGTGTGTGGATGTGCTGGAGGAATTGCTCGCCCAGCTGCTCTTCATTCCATTCATTACGATAAGCGTCCCGACCATTTAGTAACTGTGTTCGCTGGACAAGATAAGGAAGCGACAGAAAAGGCGAGATCATATTTCACAGGTTATCCACCGTCTTCTCCATCTTTTGCTCTTTTAAAAGATGGGAAGCTCATGACGATGGTTGAGCGCCATGAGATTGAAGGACATGACCCAATGTCAGTCGTGGCGAAATTACAAAGTGCTTTTGATCAATATTGTGATGAGGTTTAAGATTCATAAAAGACTGCTAACGAACTGTTAGTAGTCTTTTATTTTTTATCAATGGAATCCTCTAGCTGTTCAGGGGTGCTTTGCGCTTTTTAATGAATAAAAAATGTATAAAAGAATATGGTTTATTTACTAGAGTAAGTTTGGAAATGCTGATATAAGTAAAAAATGTCATTTGTAAATTTGTATTGCATTCCAGATAAAATGTGTTAAAATACAAATAAATGAATAAATATTAATATCGTTTTATTTTTATGCAATAAATCTAATAGGAGGAAAACAACATGAAAAAGGTATTAATTATTGTAATGACGATCGTTATGATTGGAGTATTAGCAGCTTGTGGAGATACAGCCTCAGAAGGGGAAGGAACAGAAGAGAAACAAGTATTAGTGATGGGAACTTCTGCGGATTTTGCACCGTTTGAATATATTGATACAGCAAAAGGTTCTGACATTATTGGAATTGATGTAGATATTGCCAAAGCCATTACTGAAAAGCTAGGCTACGAGCTTGAAATACAAGATATGGATTTTAATGGATTAATTCCAGCCTTGCAATCAAAAAAGCTAGATTTTGTTTTAGCTGGAATGTCTGTAAATGAAGAACGGAAAGAAAGTGTTGACTTCAGTGATGTTTATTATTCTGCCCAACACATGATCGTAACGACAGAAGGTAGCGGTATTGAATCTGTTGAAGATTTAGAAGGAAAAACAGTTGGTGTTCAATTAGCTTCCGTACAAGAAGAAAAAGCGAATGAAATTGCTGAAACGATTAATGTAAAAGTTGAAAATCGCAATCGTATTTCTGAAGTGATTCAAGAGTTGAAAGCAGGCCGCTTTGATGCTGCCATTATTGAAGATGCAGTGGCAAATGGGTATATTGAGAAAAACGAAGACTTAAAAGGGTATATCATTGAAGAGGAAAATGCAGAAGAAAATGGGTATGCGATCGCTTTTCCAAAGGGCAGCGAATTAACAGAGAAATTTAATGAAGAGCTACAAAAAATGAAAGATAGCGGTGAGTTAGACGAGATTTTAGTCAAATGGTTTGATGCACAATAAAAAAACTTTTAACCAGAAACGTTCATCTGTACGTTGAACGTTTCCTTTTTCTTTCTACGATTGAATAATTAGGAGTGTCGTAACTATGAATTTAGATTTTCCATCAATAGCGCCTTCCATTCCGTTTATTTTAGAAGGAATTCCTGTTACGTTAAAAATTGTCGGGTTATCCGCAATACTTGGATTTATTTGGGCTCTCATTTTAGCGTTATTAAAAATTAGTCGATTAAAACTATTCATGTGGTTTGCAGATGCGTATACGTCTGTTTTTCGAGGAACTCCTCTATTATTACAACTTATATTAATTTATTTTGGTATACCACAATTAACAGGGATCGAAGTGGATCCGTATCCGGCTGCGGTTCTTGCTTTTACATTAAATTCAGGAGCTTATATGTCAGAAGTGATTCGCGCTGGCATTATGGCTGTGGACAAAGGACAGCGTGAAGCAGCGATGGCACTCGGTATCCCTTATTATAAAATGATGAAAGATATTATTATTCCGCAAGCAATGAAAAATATTTTACCTGCACTCATGAACGAATTCATTACATTAACGAAAGAATCTGCGATTGTAACCATTATAGGTGTACAAGATGTCATGCGCAGTGCCTATATCGTTGGTGGTAATACGTATCGGTATATCGAACCACTAATCATCGCAGGTGCAATCTATTATGTATTAGTCATAATTTTAACCTTCATTGGTAGATGGATTGAAGGGAGAATGAGAAGAAGTGATTAAAGTCGATAATTTGTATAAAACGTATGGTCATAACGAAGTATTAAAAGGAATCTCAACGGAAATTGAAGAAGGTTCCGTTGTTGCAGTCATTGGTCCATCTGGTTCAGGAAAATCTACCTTTTTGCGTTGTTTGAATTTGCTCGAAGAACCGACAGATGGGCGTATTTGGATTAGGAGTCATGAGTTAACGAATCCGAAAACGGATAAACTGAATATTCGTCAAGAAGTAGGCATGGTTTTTCAACACTTTCATTTGTTCCCGCATAAAACAGTTTTGCAAAATTTAACATATGCACCGATAACAGTGAAAGGTATGGCGAAAAATGAAGCGGAAGAGCTTGCATTCCACTTATTAAAGAAAGTAGGACTTGAAGAAAAGGCAGAAGCTTATCCAAATCGCTTATCTGGGGGGCAAAAACAGCGTGTGGCGATTGCTCGTGCCCTTGCAATGGAACCGAAAGCGATGCTGTTTGATGAACCGACATCGGCATTAGACCCGGAAATGGTAAAAGAAGTGTTAGAAGTAATGAAAGATTTAGCCAAATCAGGGATGACGATGGTGATTGTAACACATGAAATGGGATTTGCTCGCGAAGCGGCCGATCGTGTGCTCTTTTTAGACGATGGGAAAATTGTTGAAGATGCAGACCCGAAAACTTTTTTCACAAATCCGAAATCAGAGCGTGCAAAGGAATTTTTAAATAAAATGTTATGACGAGGTGATCCAAAGAAATGGATCATCTTTTTTTATAAATACAAAAAAATAGATAATTTGAGAATGGTTATGCAATAGAAAATAATAGTTGTCATTGAATGGTTCTCTCGGTAACATATTCATGTAGAAGTAAGCGTGACGATGAATAAAGAAAATGCTTCGTCTTTAGTTAGGAGAGAAAATATGCCGAAGTTTGCAATTGGGTATCGTACAATTAAGACGGCGCTAGGGACACCGATAGCCATTTGGATTGCCCAATTATTACAATTAGATCATTTTGTATCAGCCGGAATTATTACGGTTCTTTGCATTCAAATTACGAAGAAGCGTTCCATTCAGAGTGCTTGGGCTCGATTTTTAGCTTGTTCCATCGCCGTTTTGTTTTCAGCGTTGATTTTTGAGATCATCGGCTATCATCCGATTAGCATAGGATTATTGTTGTTATTGTTTATTCCTACGACCGTTATGTTGAAGGTGAAAGAAGGAATTGTGACGAGCACGGTCATCATTTTGCATGTATATTCAGCAGGCAAAATCACGTTCGATTTATTTCTCAATGAACTATTATTAATTTTGATTGGAATTGGTGTTGCCTTACTCATGAACGTGTATATGCCGAGTTTAGAAAAAAAATTAGAAGCTTATCGAAATGAGATTGAACAAAAATTCTCTCAAATCTTTTGTGAAATAATTAACTTTTTACTAAATGGTGATAGTGATTGGGATGGTAAGGAAATTACCGAAACAGCTCAATTACTAGAAGAAGCAAGGACACTCGCACTTCGTAATGTGGAAAACCAAGTGTTAAGACATGAAGATATATACTACCATTATTTCAAAATGCGGGAAAAACAATTTGAAATTATAGAACGGGTATTACCAACGGTTGCATCTATTTCAGCAAATGTGGAACAAGCAGAAATCGTTGCCCAGTACATTGAGGAATTACGAACAAATATTCACCCAGGCAATACAGCGCAAAAATTTTTACGGAAACTACATTTGTTATCAAAACAATTTCAAGAAATGCCTTTACCGAATACAAGGGAGGAATTTGAAACAAGAGCAGCGCTGTTTCATTTTTTGAACGAGATGGAGCAATATTTAATCATTAAAAGTCAATATAAAGGGTATCCTTATGATAAAAATCAATAGTCACTGCCATACTAACTGAAAAAAGGGTGTAGACAAATGAAAGGCACACTATTATTTTTGATCATATTATTTTCACCCATTTGGCCATTAGGACAAAATCCGTTATTAGGTGATCCATTTATTATCGTTAATAAAAAAACGAATGAACTTGCGTATATTAACAGAGGAAGCATTCAACAAACCTATTCGATTGCGACTGGAAAAACCGAGTTCTTAACTCCTGTTGGGAAATTTACGGTTGTTGTGAAAGCGAAAAATCCTTATTATCGGAAAAAAGATATCCCGGGTGGGTCTAAAGACAATCCGCTTGGCACGAGATGGATTGGGATTGATGCTCTTGAAACAGATGGAAGAATATACGGTATTCATGGAACAAATCAACCTGATTCCATCGGAAAATTTGTCACAAATGGCTGTGTTCGGATGCAAAACAAAGAAGTGGAAAAATTGTTTGAGGAAATTCCACTTGGAACGCAAGTGCTAATCACTCATACTGATGATTCGTTTGAATCGATTGCGAAACAATATGGGGTTATACAATAATAAGACCACGAAAAAACGACAGTGACCGGACTGCCGTTTTTTTTAGTTTCATATTAAAACCACATACTAACACCGGTTAGCAGTGTTGTTAAAAGCATTGTTCCAATCATTAAATAAACAACGACTTTTTGAGTACGTTTTGACATCATCATCACTCCTGTCCAAGCCTACATCTATTTTATAAATTTTATGAGGGAGAGACAAGTGTAATAATTTAAGAGGCAATAAAACCGCTCATTAAATGAAGTGTCACTTTTTAAGTGATAAGTAAATATATTCTACAAAAATTTTTTTAATAAATAATTTGACGAAATAGAAGGAATTTTAAAATAAAATGTAGAATATTTATAGGAGGTTGTATCCGTTTACAAAGGGAATGAAGACGGCTAGTTCTTCTAATCGTCGAGAAAGGAGAAGTTGAAATGGTAAAAAAAGTAGACCATATAGGAATCGCGGTTCATAACATTGAACAAGCATTGCCGTTTTACACAGAAAAGCTCGGCTGCAAATGGATGGGGGAAGAAATTGTACAAACACAACAAGTGAAAGTCGCCTTTTTAGATGTAGGGAACACGAAGATTGAATTATTACAACCGACTACCGAAACTAGCCCAATAGCAAAATTTTTAGAAAAACGCGGGGAAGGCATTCATCATATCGCTTTAGGAGTTGCCGATATTGAAGCAAGAATAAAAGAAATAACAGAAAAAGGGGTTCAAATGATTGACCAATCTCCTCGAAAAGGAGCAGGAGGAGCAGATATTGCTTTTATGCATCCGAAATCTACAGGAGGAATTTTATTTGAGTTATGTGAAAAACGAGGAGGTAAAAACAATGATTGATATGTATGAAAAAATAAATGAACTTTATGATAAACGTCGTGATGTTGAGCTTGGTGGTGGAGATGACAAAATTTCTAAACAACACGATAAAGGGAAACTAACGGCACGGGAACGAATTGATTTATTAGTAGATGAAGGAACGTTCGTTGAGTTGAATCCGTTTATCGAACACCGCTCATATGATTTCGGATTGGAAAATAAAAAGGGTCCTGGCGATGGCGTTGTTACAGGCTATGGTAAAGTGAATGGACGTCCAATTTATTTATTTTCACAAGACTTCACTGTGTTTGGTGGAGCACTTGGTGAAATGCATGCGAAAAAAATTGCCACGGTTATGGATTTAGCTGCTAAAAATGGAACCCCTTTCATCGGATTAAACGATTCAGGTGGTGCTAGAATTCAAGAAGGAGTATTATCACTTGACGGATACGGTCATATTTTCTATCGCAATTCCATTTATTCTGGGGTTATTCCGCAAATTTCTGTCATTTTAGGCCCTTGTGCAGGTGGCGCTGTTTATTCTCCTGCTATTACTGATTTTGTCTTTATGGTAGAGAAAACGAGCCAAATGTTTATTACGGGTCCGAAAGTCATTGAAACCGTAACGGGTGAGAAAATTTCACAAGAAGATTTAGGTGGAGCACGCGTTCATAGTTCCGTTAGTGGAAACGCTCACTTTGCTGGTGAATCAGAAGAAGAGGTAATCGCCCAAGTACGTAAATTATTAAGTTATTTGCCGCAAAACAATGAAGAAAAGCCACCTTCCTATTTCGTCAATGATAACGATGATGACCGACCGGATTTAGCAGATGTCGTGCCGATTGATGGGTTACGCCCATATGATGTCCGAAATGTTATCAAACATGTTGTCGATGAAGGATCATTTTTTGAAGTTCATCAAAATTTCGCAAAAAATATTGTTGTTGGATTAGCACGTATTAAAGGGGATGTCGTTGGTCTTGTTTGTAACCAACCGAAATATATGGCCGGGGGACTAGATATTGATTCCTCAGATAAAGCTGCTCGATTCATTCGTTTTTGTGATTCCTTTAATATTCCAATCATCACATTTGAAGATGTAACAGGGTTTTTCCCTGGAATCAAACAGGAACATGGTGGCATTATTCGACATGGGGCGAAAATTTTATATGCGTATTCAGAAGCGAACGTTCCAAAATTAACGGTTATTTTACGAAAAGCATACGGTGGAGCATATGTAGCGCTAAATAGTAAATCCATTGGTGCAGACATTGTATATGCTTGGCCAAACGCTGAAATTGCCGTTATGGGGCCGCAAGGAGCAGCGAACATCATTTTTGCAAGAGAAATTGAAAACAGTCCAAATCCGGAACAGACGCGTGCTGAGAAGATTGAAGAGTACCGTAGTAAATTTGCAAACCCATATGTCGCAGCGAGTCGAGGTATGGTGGATGATGTTATTGACCCAAGAGAGACGAGGGTTAAAATCATACAAGCTCTCGATATGTTAAAAACGAAAAAAGAAGTAAGACCGTATAAAAAACACGGCAATATCCCACTTTAATGTTATACTAATATAGGTGATCGTTCAAAAAGGCTTTACAGGAAAATCAAGACGGTTTTTCTTTAGAATTTTCCAACGAATATGGTGCATATTAAATCAGTACTTTTTGAACAACCTCTAAAGGAAACTTTTAATGGAGGGATATTGGACGATGATTAATCAAGAACGTCTTGTAAAAGAATTCATGGAACTTGTTCAAGTTGATTCGGAGACAAAATACGAAGCAGAAATCGCAAAAGTATTAAAAGAAAAATTTGAACAATTAGGTGTAAAAGTTGTTGAAGACGATACAATGGCCGAAACGGGTCATGGTGCAGGGAATTTAATTTGTACGTTAGAAGGGACAAAAGCTGGCGTTGATCCTATTTATTTCACCTCGCATATGGATACGGTTGTTCCGGGGAAAGGTGTAAAGCCTGCGATTAAAGATGGGTATATTGTAACAGATGGAACAACAATTTTAGGTGCTGATGATAAAGCTGGCTTAGCTGCAATGTTTGAAGCTATTCGTGTGTTAAAAGAGCAAAATATTCAACACGGAACGATTGAATTCATTATTACAGTAGGCGAAGAATCCGGCCTTGTTGGAGCCAAAGTGCTAGATCCGTCGATGATGACAGCAAAATTTGGTTATGCCCTTGATAGTGATGGAAAAGTAGGAAATATCATTGTCGCCGCTCCGACGCAAGCAAAAATAAAAGCTACCATTCATGGTAAAACAGCCCATGCTGGCGTTGCGCCTGAAAAAGGGGTATCTGCGATTACGATTGCGGCAAAAGCGGTGGCGAAAATGCCGCTCGGACGAATCGATGAAGAAACGACAGCAAATATTGGGCGCTTCGAAGGGGGAACACAAACGAATATCGTTTGTGATCGCGTTGATATTTTAGCGGAAGCTCGTTCATTAGAGCCGAAGAAAATGGAAGAGCAAGTCGAAAAAATGAAAGAAGCTTTTGAATCGACTGCAGAGGAAATGGGCGGACGTGCAGAAGTAGATATTGAAGTGATGTATCCAGGGTTTAAATTTGCTGACGGTGATGAAGTTGTAGAAGTAGCCAAAAAAGCGGCGAAACGAATTGGGCGTGAAAGTGAACTGTTAACAAGCGGTGGTGGAAGTGATGCGAACGTCATCGCGGGCCACGGAATTCCTACCGTGAACTTAGCTGTTGGCTATGAAGAAATCCATACAACGAATGAAAAGATGCCAATGGAAGAGCTTGTGAAAACGAGCGAAATGGTTGTAGCGATCATTCAAGAAGTAGCAGGAGAATAATTAGATGCATAAAGCACATGCGGGTCATAACCGCATGTGCTTTTCATGTGATTCTATATGTTTTTTTTGAACTTTATTTCGAAAATTTTTCAGGATGCAAGCCTTTTGCTAATGTTTGTAATGCTTGTGGTGCACGAATTCCTTCTGCTCCAGCTGAAAGCGGAAGGATAATAAAGCGTTCGTTTTTAATGGCGGGAACATTTGCAATTTCTTTTTTAGAAAGGAGTAGCTCTTTTTTCTGTTCGACGGTCGTATCTCCATAATCAATAATGACGATCACATCCGGATTTCGATTCACAACTTCTTCCCAGCTGACATTGGCCCATCCTTTTTCGATGTCATCAAAAATGTTTTTACCGCCTGCTAAATGGATTAAATGTGTCAAATAGTTGTTGGCTGCTGTTAATGGAGAATCTTCACCGCTATCGTATACAAACACATGTTGTGGTGTTTGTACAAAACCAATTTTCTCCGTAATGCTTTCAATGTCCTGTTTCATATTGCTGATGACTTCATTTGCTTTTTTTTCTACTTGAAAAATACGCCCGATGTTCTGAATATCTTGATAAACATCCTCTAACGTTGGCCCTGGAGTATTCGAAGACTCTTGGATGTACGTCTTAATCCCTAATTTCTCCAACTCTTTTACGGTTCCTAATGTTTTTTCAGTAAAGGCGCTTTTCCAGCCTGCATAAGCAAAATCAGGTTCTGATGCTAAAAATATTTCCTTAGAAGGATATTGCTTTGCAAGTACTGGGATGTTCTCATATACTTCTTGATAGGTTGGTAAAATTTCATCATCTAAAAAGGCTGTTCCTACCATAGAGTCTTGTAATTCTAAAGCCAGCATAATTTCAGTTGCATGTTGATTTAACGTAACAGCACGTTTTGGAGGTTCTGTAAACGTAATGGTCTGACCCATATTTTCAATGACCACTTCTTTGGAATTGCTTGTGTCTTTTTCCTTTGTGTCTGGAGCTGATGTTGAACTGTTGCAAGCTGTTAATACCAATATGACAACGAACCAAATTGATAATGATAATAGACGGTTTACTTTCATTTACAATCAATCTCCTTATTTCAATTGCTAATGTAGGAACAGGCAAAAGGGCATGTGAGCGTTCATAAACATATTAGTTATTCAATTAAAATGAATATGTACTACGTCGTAATAGCCAAATGAAAAAAGGGCCACCACATAATGCTGTCACCACGCCAATCGGAATTTCTTGCGGAGCAAGAATTAGTCGAGCGAGTACGTCAGACCAAATAACAAGAATCATTCCTATCAATATACTAACAGGAAGTACTTGTCGATGATCTGAACCGACTAATAGCCGCGATATATGCGGGACAACTAAGCCGACAAAACCAATAGAACCACTAACGGATACAACTGTACCTGTAATAAGAGATGTGACAATAATGAGTTTTTTTTGGAACATATCGATGTTCATACCGAGTGATGTGGCAAATTCTTCTCCCATCAATAAAATATTTAATGAACTGGATTGAAACATTAAATATACAAGGCCGATTAACAAGACAATGCTTGGAATCGTTAAATACTCCCATTTTGCACCAGATAAGCTCCCCATCATCCAAAACATCGCTTCACGTATACCAGAGTCCTTCGGAGCTAGGGTGACGATAAAGTTCGTAACAGCGGACAAAATGATGGATACGGCAACCCCAGCTAAAAGAAGTCGGGTTGTTTGGAGTGTTCCTCGTACTCGAGCTAGTAGCAAAACGAGGACAATCGATGATAGCGCACCAATAAAAGCACCAAATGCTAATGCGTATTGACCAAAAATAGATAAGGCACCAAACAAAATAACGAGTGTTGCGGTAACAGATGCACCAGATGAAATACCAAGTATATATGGGTCAGCAAGTGAGTTCCGAACTAATGCTTGAATGACGACTCCTGCAATGGATAACCCAGCACCTACCACAGCTCCGAGTAAGACGCGGGGTAAGCGAATATCCCATATAATTTTTTCGTGTGCGCTCGTCCAATTGGTTTGAATGGAGTATCCAATTACTGGAAGGTGTGATAAAGCAATTTTCCACACCGTAAAGGGCGATATTTTAACAGGTCCAAGTGTAACAGCAAATGTAATCGATAATAATAATCCACTAAACAATACGAAAATAAGTAATTGATGCGTTCGCTTTCGCTCAGGTAGTTGACTTTGTTCATCTCTAGACTCTACTTTTTGTATGCTACGATCGTGAAGCAACTCTCCCACACGATGTTCCCCCTAAAAAATTTTCTATAAAAACTAAAAACCCCATTCATTCACGATGAATAGGGTTACGAGTACCGATTTAACGACGTGATCAAAAAGGTAACGAATCTTCTTAATCCTCGTACACCACTCCTTTTCCGCGAAGGCATGTTTGGTGCTTCACATTAGGTAGGTCTCCTGGCTTCCAGATCATCGTACTCTTTCGTCTTCCCAGATATCGTACATCCAGTGACATAAAGTAAAGAGGACTCACATGGTTACAGTGGCGGGACCGCTCGGGATTTGCACCCGATTCCCTGTTACCCTTTGTCTTACAAAGGCACCTAATGATACAACTATGGAATTGTTATCATTTCAACATTTTAGTATATTTTTAATTTTTTATCAAATGTTTTTTAATTTTGTTGAAAAATGAAAATCGAATATTGCAGCATTATCAGAACATTCACTATAAGAAACTTGGTTGATTTGTACGATATTTAAGAAAAATGGAACGTAAAGTTTACTTTCCAAGTTTGCTTTCGACAATAAGTTAGTTATTGATAGCGCTCCAGAACGGAGAAAAAGTCTTTTGCAAAATGATAAAACACTTTTTCTGATGGTGTGAGTTCTCGGTTTTTTGAAATAATAATGCCAACATTCCGTTTTACATGAGGAATCTGTATTGGGATCTTCACAGTAAAACGTGGCATTGTTTCATAAAACGTACTCTCCGGTAGTAATGTAACCCCAATACCTGCTGATACTAATCCTTTTATGGCGTCTAAATCTTCACCTTCGGAAGAAATATCAGGAGCAAACCCAGCTTGTTTACATGCATCAACAGCGATGTTTCTAAGCACAAATCCTTTTGGAAACATGATAAACGATTCGTTTCGAAGCTCATTCAAGTCAATACTTTGTCTGCCTGCAAGTCGATGATTTGCTGGTAATAAAGCCGAAAAAGTTTCTGTAAATAAAATATTTCCTTTTATTTCATTGTCATCAGAAGGAACTGGACCTAAGAAGGCTAAGTCGATGTCTCGATTCTTCACCGATTCAATTAAAAATCGATAAGACCCTTGTCTTAAATGGAATGATACATTTGGATGTTGCGCTTTAAAAGCAGAAATAATGGTTGGAAGTGTATGACTTGCTAAGCTAGTTGGAAAGCCAATTTTAATCGTCCCTCTTTCAGGGTCTAAATACTCATCAATTTGTTGTTTTGCAAAATCGATCGCCTTCAGGGCTGTCTCTACATGTGGTAAAAAATGCTTTCCTATTTGTGTTAACTTGACATTTCGACCTTCCCTTATAAAAAGTTCAACCCCAAGTTCTGCTTCTAAATTAGAAATTTGTCTACTAATGGCTGATTGTGCAACATGAAGCTCTTCTGCTGCTTCTGAGACGTGTTCTCTTTTTGCTACTTCAACGAAATAACGCAATTGACGAAGTTCCATTTCAACCTCCCTAAAATCAATTGTTCTCAAATTGAGATAGTTTTAATCTAAATTATATATTGTTTATATTATTTTTAGAAAGTACAATTATAAATAAATACACAACGGATAAAAGGAATGGGGGAGAGGATATATGAAATACAACGGACTACCTGAAGCACAAGGTCTCTACCGTCCTGAATTTGAGCACGATGCTTGTGGAATCGGTTTATATGCGCATTTAAAAGGAAAACCTACACACGATATCGTGAAAAAAGGACTTCATATGTTATGTCAATTAGAGCATCGCGGCGGACAAGGAAGTGATCCAGAAACAGGTGATGGCGCGGGTATTATGGTACAAATTCCGCACGAATATTTTCAGTATACATGTACCGAATTTCAAGTTCCAGATAAAGGTCGATACGGTGTTGGAATGATATTTCTTCCACAAGAAAAAGAGGAACGTTTAAAGCTTGAACAAATGATTGAGGAAATCGTTCATCAAGAAGGGCAAATGGTACTAGGGTGGCGTACTGTACCGGTAAATGTCAGAAAACTCGGAAAACTTTCGAGCGAAAGTCAACCGTTTATTCGCCAAATTTTTGTTGCGGCAAATGATGACGTAACAGAAGAATTACAATTTGAGCGAAAGCTATATATCATTCGTAAACAAGTGGAGAATAAAGTTGGCGAGAACAGCTATTTATATTTCGCAAGCTTCTCAAGTCGGACGATTGTTTATAAAGGGTTACTTACACCAGAGCAACTTGATCAATATTATGTAGATTTACAAGATGAAAAATTTACATCTGCTTTTGCACTTGTTCATTCACGTTTTAGTACAAATACGTTCCCGAGCTGGGAGCGTGCTCATCCGAACCGTTACATCATTCACAATGGTGAAATTAACACATTAAAAGGGAATGTCAACTGGATGAGGGCGCGAGAACAGCAATTTACATCCGAAATTTTTGGCGAAGATTTGGCGAAAGTGACGCCAATTTTAGATATGAATGGTAGTGACTCATCGATTTTAGACAATGCGTTTGAATTTTTTGTATTGGCAGGTAGAAAGCCTGCACATGCGGCGATGATGCTAATTCCTGAACCTTGGTCAGAAGTGGAGATGGATGACGAGAAAAAAGCCTTTTACCAATATCATAGTGCGTTAATGGAGCCTTGGGATGGACCAACGGCGATTTCATTTACAGATGGAAAGCAAATTGGCGCGATTTTAGACCGAAATGGACTTCGTCCGGCACGATACTATGTCACAAAAGATGATTACATTATTTTTTCATCAGAAGTTGGTGTCGTTGACGTTGATCCACAAGATGTCCTTTATAAAGATCGTCTAAGCCCTGGGAAAATGTTGCTGATCGATTTGGAAGAGGGACGCATTATTTCGGATCAAGAAATGAAGGAAAGTATGGCAAAGGAAAAGCCATATCAAAAATGGGTTTCCGAAGAGATGATCTCATTAGACGAACTTCCTTTGCAAAATGAAAATGAGAAAGTCGACGATCTTTTAACGATTCAAAAGGCGTTTGGTTATACGTATGAAGATGTTTCGAAGACCATTATTGCAATGGTGGAAGAAGGGAAAGATCCGATCGGTTCGATGGGCAAGGATACACCGTTAGCTGTTTTATCCGACCGTCCGCAAAGCTTGTTCAACTACTTTAAACAAGTGTTTGCTCAAGTAACGAACCCTCCAATCGATGCCATTCGTGAAAAACTTGTAACATCTACGACCACGCTTCTTGGAAAAGAAGGAAACATTCTTCATCCGACTGCTCAAGCATGTCGCCGGATTCAGCTAGTGTCACCGTTTCTTTCAAATGGAGAGCTAGCAAAAATTAAGCATAATCCATATCCGGAGTTTCGTACAGTTACGATTCCGATTTTATTTCAAGACAATCTTGAAGAAGCACTAAACCAATTATTCATTGATGCAGATCAAGCGATTGAAAATGGTGCTGTCATTCTTATTTTATCCGATCGCGGTGTCGATCAACATCATGTGGCGATCCCATCTTTATTAGCGGGAAGTGCTCTTCATCAATATTTAGTTCGTCAAGGTACGAGAACGAAGGTTAGCATCATTGTTGAGTCCGGAGAAGTTCGCGAAGTTCACCATTTTGCATCATTAATTGGGTTTGGTGTCGATGCGGTAAACCCTTATTTAACAATTGAAACAATCCAACATGTCGTTGATTCTCAAGCTTTAAATATTTCATCTGCTGATGCCGTGAATAAATATTTAAAAGCTGCAACTGATGGGGTTGTGAAAGTAATGTCTAAAATGGGGATATCAACGATTCAAAGCTATCGCGGTGCACAAATTTTTGAAGCGATTGGTATTGGAGAAGAAGTCATTGAGAAGTATTTCACGGGGACTCCATCACAACTTAGTGGAATTTCGTTAAATGTCATTGCAAAAGAAGCAATACTTCGTCATCAAGCAGCATTCCGACAAAATGGAGAACATCCATCGTTAGATACAGGAAGTGAACTTCAATGGCGAAAAAATGGTGAGCACCATGCGTTTAATCCGAAAACGATTCATACCCTTCAATGGGCATGTCGGAAAAATGACTACAACTTATTTAAAACTTTCTCAAAATTAGCAAATGAAGAACGAATGACATTTTTGCGAAATTTATTTGACTTCAAATCGGATTTAAAGCCTGTTCCGATTGAGGAAGTTGAGTCGGTTGAATCCATTGTGAAACGATTTAAAACAGGTGCGATGTCCTTTGGTGCTTTAAGTCAAGAGGCTCATGAAGCATTGGCTATTGCGATGAACCGACTTGGGGCGAAAAGCAACAGCGGGGAAGGTGGCGAAGATCCAGATCGCTACACACCAGATGAAAATGGAGATTTTCGAAGAAGTGCCATTAAACAAATTGCATCAGGAAGGTTCGGTGTTACAAGCCATTATTTAGTGAATGCGGATGAATTACAAATTAAAATGGCTCAAGGTGCCAAGCCAGGAGAAGGTGGTCAACTACCTGGTAAAAAAGTGTATCCGTGGGTAGCGAAGGTTCGTGGATCTACACCGGGCGTAGGGCTTATTTCCCCACCTCCTCATCACGATATTTACTCGATAGAAGACTTAGCTCAATTAATTCACGATTTAAAAAATGCAAACCGTAATGCCCGCATTAGTGTAAAGCTCGTCTCCAAATCCGGCGTAGGAACGATTGCAGCTGGTGTTGCAAAAGGGTGTGCGGATGTCATTGTCGTTAGCGGATTTGATGGAGGAACAGGTGCTTCTCCGAAAACGAGTATTAAACATGCAGGTTTACCTTGGGAGCTCGGGTTAGCAGAAACACATCAAACGTTAATGCTAAATGGTTTGCGTAACCGTGTCGTATTAGAAACAGATGGCAAGCTCATGACAGGGCTTGATGTCGTAAAAGCTGCGTTGTTAGGGGCAGAAGAATTCGGTTTTGCAACAGCACCTCTCGTCGTTTTAGGTTGTATTATGATGCGCGCTTGTCATCTTGATACGTGTCCGGTTGGCGTTGCGACACAAAATCCAGAACTTCGCAAAAAGTTTATGGGTGACCCAGAGCATGTTGTTAACTTCATGCTGTTTATCGCACAAGAAGTACGTGAAATCATGGCGCAATTAGGATTTAAAACGATTGAAGAAATGGTCGGCCGTACGGATGTGTTACAAGTTAGTGAACGAGCAACAAATCACTGGAAAGCAAAGCATTTAGATTTGTCACGTTTACTTCATCAAGTCGAAGGACCACGCACGTTCCAAACGGCTCAAGATCATAAAATCAACCAATCATTTGATGTGAAAAAAATTCTCCCGGTTATTCAACCGGCGTTACATCACAAACGACAAGTGGAAGAATCGTTTACGATTACGAATATTCATCGTGTCGTAGGAACCATTGCTGGGAGTGAAGTAACGAAGAGATATGGTGAAGAAGGGCTAGAAGAGGATACGATTAAGCTTCATTTTAATGGATCTGCAGGACAAAGCTTCGGGGCATTTGTACCGAGAGGAATGACGTTAAATTTAATTGGAGATGCAAATGACTATGTTGGTAAAGGGCTGTCAGGCGGGAAAATTATCGTGAAAAATCCGAAAGAAGTTTCATTCACATCTGGGGAAAATGTCATCATTGGAAACGTTGCTTTTTACGGAGCAACAGCTGGAGAAGCGTATATTCAAGGTCGTGCGGGAGAAAGATTTTGTGTGCGTAACAGCGGCGTAAAAGCCGTTGTCGAAGGAGTCGGAGATCACGGTTTAGAATATATGACAGGTGGTCGCGTAGCAATCCTTGGACCTGTCGGGAAAAATTTTGCAGCAGGTATGTCTGGTGGAGTTGCCTACGTATTTACAGACGATGAGGAACAATTCAAGCAATCATGTAACAAGGAAATGGTTCAGTTTGAACAGCTCATCGACCTAGATGAACAACAAGAAGTAAAAACGATGATTCAAAAACATTATCAATATACACATAGCCCAAAGGCCGCTAACATATTAGCAAATTGGGATCAATTTATTCAAAAATTTATTAAGGTCATTCCGAGTGATTATAAGGAAATGCTTACAGCTATTGAACAACATAAGCAATTAGGCTTATCAAATGAAGAAGCAGCTTTAGCAGCGTTTGAGTCAAGTGCGAAAAAGGTCAAACGAAAAATAGTAAATGACCAATTAGAAGTAGTAGCAAAATAAGGAGGGAGAGAAGATGGGAAAAGTTACAGGCTTTATGGAATACGGACGTGAAGAAGAGAAGAAACAAAATCCACTTTCCCGACTTGATAATTGGAAAGAATATAGTCAACGTTTTTCCAACGAAACATTACAAAAGCAAGGAGCCCGCTGTATGGATTGCGGGACTCCGTTTTGCCACATGGGAATGGAATTGAATGGACTCACTTCTGGATGTCCAATTCATAATTTGATTCCAGAATGGAATGACCTTGTTTATAAAGGGCAATGGAAAGAAGCGTTAGATCGTCTACTAATGACAAATAACTTTCCGGAGTTTACTGGTCGTGTTTGCCCAGCACCATGTGAGGGGTCATGTACAGTCGCGATTTCAGATTCATCTGTCGCAATAAAAGGAATTGAGCGCGCCATTATTGACAAAGGGTTTGAAGAAGGGTGGATAAAGCCACGTATTCCAAACTATCGGACGGGTAAAAAAATTGCCATTGTAGGAAGTGGTCCAGCGGGTTTAGCAAGTGCGGATCAATTAAACCAGGCTGGCCATTCTGTGACGGTTTTTGAACGAGCTGATCGAATCGGCGGATTATTAATGTATGGAATTCCGGGTATGAAGTTAGATAAGGAAATTGTCGAGCGTCGTGTGAAAATGTTAGAAGAGGAAGGGATTCGGTTTGTTGTTAATACAGAAGTCGGTAAAGATATAACAGCGTCTGAATTACGCGAGCAATATGATGCGGTTATATTATGTACGGGTGCTCAAAAACAACGCGATTTAATCATGGAAGGTCGTGAGCTTGAAGGTGTTCACTTTGCAATGGATTATTTAACTAGTACAACAAAAAGCTTACTAGATTCTAATTTTGAAGATGGTCAATGCTTAAATGTGGAAGGAAAGCATGTCATCGTCATCGGTGGTGGGGATACAGGTGCTGACTGTGTTGCAACAGCACTCAGACAAAAATGTAAAAGTGTTGTTCAATTCGGGAAACATCCACAATTACCGACAAAGCGTAAAGTAGAAAACCCATGGCCGGAATTCCCACTTGTCTTTACATTGGATTACGCGTATGAGGAAGCGAAGGCAAAATTCGGAAAAGACCCGCGTGAGTATTGTATCCAAACGAAGAAAATCGTCGGCGACAATCAGGGGTGTGTAAAGGAATTACACACGATTCAAATGGAAAAAGTAGTTGATGAAAACGGCAACGTTGTATTCCGTGAAATACCTGGTACTGAAAAAGTGTGGCCGTGTGATCATGTCTTTATTGCGATTGGCTTTGAAGGTCCAGAGCAGCCAGTGTTAAAGCATTTTGGCGTTGAAACGGTAAAGCGTAAAATAAACGCACGATACGGTCAGTTTACGACAAATATAGAAGGGGTTTTTGCCGCAGGAGATGCCCGTAGAGGTCAAAGTTTAATCGTTTGGGCGATTCATGAAGGGCGTGAAGTAGCAAAAGAAGTGAATCGTTACGTGATGGAATTAGATAAAGCGGTTCATGCATAAAAAAGGTGAGAAAGCTGCCTGACTGAAAGGTAGCTTTTTCTTATTTGTTCCAATCTATAAAAAATGATTCCAGTCATATTTGTGGTAATAACGAAGAAAACTTGGTGTAATGATTCCCGCTACATGAAGTTTCACTTTATTCTCGGTATAATGGGAATAGGTGATAGGAATGAGCAAACCGAATAAAGGGAGAGTTATATTTCATGTTGATATGAATAGTTTTTATGCTTCTGTTGAAACGGCGTTTGATCCTGCCTTAAAAGGTAAACCCGTTGCAATTGCGGGGGACCCAGAACAGCGCCGTGGTATCATTGTTACGTGTAGCTATGAAGCCCGTGCTCGAGGTGTAAAAACTACTATGCCGTTATGGCAAGCGAAAAAACTTTGTCCAGAGTTAATTGTGAGACGACCTAATTTCAAGCGGTATCGGAAAGCTTCAAAAGCGATGTTTCAACTTTTAAAGTCATATACAGAGCTTGTAGAGCCTGTTTCCATTGATGAAGGGTATATGGACGTTACAGATGTGCAGTTGCACCCAGTCACTTTAGCAAAAGAAATTCAGCAGCGTTTAGTAGATGAGCTTTTATTACCTTGCAGCATTGGGATAGCCCCAAATAAGTTTTTAGCGAAAATGGCTTCTGATATGAAGAAGCCACTCGGCATCACCATTCTACGTAAGCGTGATTTAAAGAATGTTTTATGGCCTCTTCCTGTAGAAGAAATGCACGGAGTCGGTAAAAAATCAACAGAAAAGCTTAAAAGAATTGGTATACAAACGATTGGTGATTTAGCAAGTGGTCAACATGTCCAGCTAGAAAAAGTGCTAGGTGTGAATGGGAGGCGGTTAAAAGATCGAGCGAATGGCTTTGATGATCGAGCGGTCGACCCTCATTCCATTTTTGATTTTAAAAGTGTTGGAAATTCAACAACACTTCCGAATGATTCAGAAGATGAAGAGGAGATTTACCGCATAATAGCAAAGCTTTCTCAATCGGTTAGTTCTCGATTAAAACGAAAAGGAGTTATGGCGGGGAAAGTCTCCATCATGATCCGCTTTCATGACCGAAAAACGATTACGAGAAGTGTGAAGGTAGAAAATCCAACCGATTTAAAAGAAGAGATTGAGAAAAAAGCGGTTCATCTTTTTCAACGTCATTGGAATGGTGTCCCAATTCGGTTAGTAGGTGTATCTGCTGTTGATTTAGTGGAAAAGGAAGCGGCGTTCAAACAATTGGATCTATTTTCCTTTGAACAAGATGCAATGAAGGAACCGTTGCAGAAAACGGTTTTACAAATTCAAGAAAAGTATGGTGAACATATTCTTCGAAAAGGGGCAAAGCTTGATGATGGGAAGCAAATGGAGGGAACGAGTTTTACAAAAGATTTTTTGCAAGATGAATAACTGATTGTTTCAAACTTGAAATATTGACGAGAGTTTGGTATTTTCTAATGTGTACAAAAGTATCTTTTTAAAAGAAAGGGACGTTCACAAGATGTCAAAACAACAAATTGGTGTTATCGGACTTGCGGTAATGGGAAAAAATCTTGCCCTAAATATCGAAAGTAGAGGGTATACTGTTTCTGTTTACAATCGTTCTTCTGAAAAGACAGAAGAAATGTTAAAAGAAGCAAAAGGTAAAAATGTTATTGGTACGTATAGTATAGAAGAATTTGTTCAATCACTTGAAACACCTCGCAAAATTTTATTAATGGTCAAAGCAGGTGCTCCGACTGATGCAACGATTGAGCAGCTCCTTCCGCATTTAGAGGAAGGCGATATATTAATTGATGGCGGAAATACATATTTTAAAGATACACAGCGTCGAAATCAACTATTAGCAGAACGTGGAATCCATTTCATAGGAACGGGTGTTTCCGGAGGCGAAGAAGGAGCGTTAAAAGGGCCTTCCATTATGCCTGGCGGTCAAAAGGAAGCACACGAGCTTGTGCGCCCCATTTTTGAAGCCATCTCAGCAAAAGTCAATGATGAGCCTTGCACAACGTACATTGGCCCAGACGGTGCTGGCCACTATGTAAAAATGGTCCATAACGGAATCGAGTATGGAGATATGCAATTAATCTCTGAGGCATACTTTATTTTAAAGCATGTGCTCGGATTAAGTGCAAAAGAACTTCACAAAGTATTTGCAGAATGGAACAAAGGTGAACTAGATAGCTATTTAATTGAAATTACAGCAGATATTTTTACAAAAGTGGATGAAGAGACAGGTAAGCCATTAGTTGACGTCATTTTAGATACAGCAGGTCAAAAAGGTACGGGTAAGTGGACAAGCCAAAGTGCCCTTGATTTAGGTGTGCCGCTTCCAATCATTACGGAATCTGTTTTCGCACGCTTCATTTCTGCTATGAAAGAAGAACGTGTAAAAGCGAGCAAAGTTCTTTCCGGACCTGAAGTTAAACCTTTTAAAGGTGATAAAGAGGCGGTAATTGAAGCAGTTCGCAAAGCGCTTTATATGAGTAAAATTTGCTCTTATGCTCAAGGGTTTGCACAAATGAAAGCTGCTTCTGATGAATATGATTGGAACTTAAATTACGGTGAAATCGCCATGATTTTCCGTGGTGGTTGTATCATTCGTGCGGCGTTCTTACAAAAAATTAAAGAAGCGTATGATCGTGATCCAAACTTACCAAATTTACTTTTAGACCCGTATTTCAAAGAAATTGTTGAAAGCTATCAAGGAGCATTACGTCAAGTGATGACGATTGCGATTGAACGTGGAATCCCAGTACCTTCATTCTCTGGAGCGTTAGCCTACTACGATAGCTATCGTACAGAAACATTACCTGCCAACTTAATTCAAGCGCAACGTGATTACTTCGGTGCTCACACATACAAGCGTGTTGATAAAGAAGGCATTTTCCATACGGACTGGATGAATAAATAATAAGGCAAAAAAAGCATCGGTACGATTCCGATGCTTTTTCGTATTACAACAAAAATGGGGATTACTTCTCATTCTGTCAGAACATTACTATTGTAGTCCACCTGAATATTTTTCATACTCTACTTCTTTAGGTGCAACATTTGCACGTTCTAGTGCAGGGGTGTCAGGTCTTGCAATTTGATAAACGGACGCTCCGACTATTTCTGCTGTTTCTTGCAATTTTTCTTTACTGATTTTATCTAAAGTATCTTCTGGAGAATGATACCATGGCTCTACCGGTGAATGGATGAAAAGTGCTGCCGGAATGCCAGCGTAATAGAATGGAACATGGTCGCTTCGACCTTCCTGACCATATGTTAATGGTGTTCCTGTTCGGACCCCTGCGGAAGCTGCTAAATCTGTCACGATATTTTTCTCACCATCTACAGTAAACATCACTAAATCTCCAGCATCACGACTTCCAACCATATCCATTTGGAACATGCCAACCGTTCTATTTATTTCGTCTTCTGTTAACGAATCGACATATTCATATGACCCGATTAAGCCGAGCTCTTCTGCACCGAATGTTACAAAACGAAGCTCTGTATCTGTCGGCATATTGGCCATTACCCTTGCTAATTCAAGTGTAGCAGCTGTTCCTGAAGCATCATCATTAGCTCCTGGAGCACCGTCAACAGAATCGTGATGAGCCCCTACAATCACCATTTGGTTTGTATCCTTTTTCTTATGTGTTGCTTTCTTTGTAGCGATAACATTATGAGAAGTTTTCGCGGAAACATTCGCACCTTCAACAGTGACGGAAGCGGTGAAAGCTTGTCCGGAGCTTAACTGTGATACAAGTGCTTCACCTTCTTGTTTTGTAATTGAAACAACTGGCACAAAATCATCATTAGCTCCACCTAGTGTACCATGAAGCTCACCGTCGATATGGTTAAAAATAATAACCGCTTCTGCACCGGCATTTGCCGCATTCAACACTTTTTCTGCAAATGAAAAGCTACCACGCTTAATCAAGGCGATTTTACCTGATAAGTCTTTCCCTTGAACATCCTCAACACTTCCTAATCCTACAAAAACAAGCTCTCCAGTCACATTGCCATTCGGTGTATATGTAAAAGGATCTGTTTCAATACGATTTCCATTCACCGTTAATGACACGTTTGTTGGCTCTTCATAACTCATAAAGGTGAATGGCTGAAGTTCAGTATGATAGCCATACGATTCAAATTCGTTTTTAATATATTGAACCGCTTTCCATTCTGATTCTGTTCCTGCGACTCGTGGTTGTTCACTTAAAGTAGCAATATGATGATAAATTTTGTCCGCGCTTATCCGTTTAATGATTTTGTTGTCAAACGCATGATTTGAATGAACATTTTGCGCTTGAAGCGGCTCTGCAGATACGGCGGAAACCCCTAACGATATACTTGCGGCAACTAATAATGATGCAAATGCTTTTCTTCTCATAATCTACCTCCCAAATTTCTATTATTCTTTCATTCATATAAATAATAGAATTAAGAGAATATTCTGTAAAGGTAATAAATACCTATTATTTTTACTGATACAAATGAAGGATATTAGGTATAGAATGAAATCTTCTTTCTGTATTGACTTATATGGATTTTTTACGGAAATATAGTATTTTAAGAGTATGCAATCGAATAAAAAAGGAGTATTTTAATCCAATGGATATATAATCGAATAGAGGGAATTTGCATGAAAAAACCTTCCTAACGGTTGTTTTTGTCGGGTTATCCTTACTGAATGAAGTTTCACTTAATCCTTTATAAAAAGTACTTAAAAAAACATCCTAGCTGAGCTAGGATGTTCGTCTCTTTCATGCTTGTATCCCGTCAAATAATAATACACGCGCTGGGGCAGCATCTGTACCTTGAATTTTTAGCGGTGCTGCGACCATGAAATATTCTCCTTCCGGAACTTCTTTCAGTCGTAAGCCTTCCATAATAATGACTTGATGGCTAAATAATGTGCGGTGTGTTGGGTGACCTGGTTGGCTTCGTTCAATGCCAAGCCCATCGATGCCGATTCCTTTTACCCCAACTTCAGCTAAGTATGTTGCTGCATCTTCTGCAACGAATATAAACTCGAAGTTAAACTCTTCATCAAATGAGTTTGTTGTCTTAAAAAGGATGAAGTCACCTTTCTTGATGTTTAAGCTTTCAATGTCTTTTTTCGTAATGCGATCTTTAACAGTAGTCAAGTCAAACAGTTTTACTTGACCAACTAAATCTTCAATTGAAATAGTCTCCATCGTGTCACCGTCGTTAATCATATGAAGCGGTGAATCGACGTGTGTTCCTGTATGTAAATCCATATCGATGCGCGATTCGGTTACGTGCGCATTTGTAACAGTTTGGATTTTCGGTTGTTTTTCTGGTTTGTTTTTGTAAACGGGCATCCCTTCAAAAATGGGAGCTGTTACATCATATAGTTTCATTTTTCGACACTCCTTCTTTTTCTTCATTTAAATGGGCCACCAGTGGAAGCCGTCTTTTGATAGTAATTCGTCTGCTGCTTTTGGTCCCATCGTTCCCGATACATAATTAGGGAAATCAGCTGTTTCTTTTGCCCATGCTTTTGAAATCGTATCGACATAACTCCATGAAAAAGCGACTTCATCCCAATGTGTGAAGTTTGTAGCATCTCCAAGCATGCAGTCATGTAATAATTTTTCATACGCTTCCGGTGTGTTCATTCCATCGATACCGTTATTATTGTAAGAAAGTTTAATCGGAGTGGAAATCGAACCAGCACTTCCTTTTTTCGCATTTAAGTGAAGGGTAATCCCCTCTTCCGGTTGAATGTGAATAACGAGTAAATTCGGATGGTTTACGTCTAAATTCTTAAAGTAAAGATTCATCGGAATGTCTTTAAATTCAACGACAATCTTTGTTGACTTTTCCGGCATTCGTTTTCCTGTACGAATGTAGAATGGAACACCTGCCCAACGATAGTTATCAATCATAATTTTACCTGCTACAAAGGTTTCTGTATTCGAATCTTTTCCGACTTCATCTCGGTATCCAGAAACTTCTTTCCCATTTACGGTTCCTTTTCCATATTGTCCACGAACGAAATAAGTGGAAACTTCCTCTTCAGATATCGGTCTTAGGGCGCGAAGTACTTTAATTTTCTCTGAACGAATTTCTTCCGTTGTTAGTTTAATTGGCGGCTCCATCGCAAGTAAGGCAACCATTTGCAGCATATGGTTTTGTACCATGTCGCGAAGAGCGCCAGACTTGTCGTAATAGCTTGCGCGTTCTTCAACACCGAGTGCCTCGCTTGAGGTGATTTGGATATTTGAAATAAATCGATTATTCCATAAATGAGCAAATATGGCATTGGCGAAACGAATGACTTCAATGTTTTGAACCATCTCTTTCCCTAAATAGTGATCGATACGGTAAATTTGCTCTTCACTAAATGCTGCACGGATTTCTTCGTTAAGCTTTTGGGCAGAAGGTAAGTCATGACCAAATGGTTTTTCAATGACTAAGCGTGTCCAACCTGCAGTATCTTTTAATCCGAAATTCTTTAAATTATTTGCAATCGTACCGAAAAATTCAGGTGCCATCGCTAAATAAAAGATTCGGTTTCCTTTTGTATTGTATTGACCGTCCAAGTCATTTAATAAGCTTCGTAAATCATGATAGGACGAAGGGGTTGTCACATCAAACGGATGGTAGTAAAAATGTGATGTAAAGTCGTCAAGATCTTCTTGACATGGGACAGCCGTTTGCACGGATTTGCAAACATTTTCACGAAATACATCGTTTGTCCATGGGCGGCGAGCAACCCCGACAACAGCAAAATCTTGATCAATTTCTCCGTTCTGATAAAGCTTATAAATAGAAGGGAACAGTTTGCGTTTCGCTAAGTCCCCAGTAGCTCCGAAGATGACAATTACGGCTTTAGGTTTATGTACTGTATTCACTATATGTACCTCGCTTTGTATAAACTTTCAATTTTTATTATTTCGGAATATGTTATTCAATATAAAAAACACTCATCTAAATTCTTAATTTTAAAGGGAAAGTGGTGATAAAGCAAATAATATAAAGGTCTGACAACTTAACACTACTTCAACAATCGATTGAACAAGATGAATTTTAAGAGAGTGATATGAAATAACATCACGATTATTCACAATTTTTCCATTGTCATGTATGCTAATGATAACCATTTTGATGGGTTGGAGGTAAGAACTTTGGATATTTATTTTTTAGGAACAGGTGCAGGTGTTCCTGCAAAAGAACGAAATGTTTCATCCGTTGCTCTTCAACTTTTAGAAGAACGAAAAGCTGTATGGTTATTTGATTGTGGAGAGGCAACACAACATCAAATTTTACATACGTCGATTAAACCGAGAAAAATTGAAAAAATTTTTATTACCCATTTACATGGAGACCACATCTTCGGACTACCCGGCTTACTCGGCAGTAGGTCGTTTCAAGGAGGGGAGACCCCGCTTACCGTTTACGGCCCACCTGGTATTAAAGAATATGTTGAAACATCCCTTCGCTTAAGCTGTACACGTGTAAAATACGAACTAATCTTTAAAGAAATCGAATCGGACGGGTTATTATTTGAAGATGAGACGTTTCAAGTTTTTGTCAGTAAGTTAGAACATGGGATTCCTTCTTATGGTTATCGCGTCGTTGAAAAAGACTTACCAGGAATGTTGCTTGTCGACCAATTAAAAAAGCTAAACATTCCACCAGGCCCTGTTTACAAACAATTAAAGGATGGGAAAACCGTAACGTTAGAAGATGGAAGAACGATACGAGGAAAAGAGTTTTTAGGACCTCCTAAAAAAGGACGTATCATAGCGGTTCTAGGCGATACAAGAGCGTGCCATGCTCGGTTTGAGTTAGCAAAAGATGCGGATGTTTTAATTCATGAAGCAACGTTTGCGAAGGATGAGGAGAAACTTGCATATGATTATTACCACTCGACAACCGAGCAAGCCGCTTATTTAGCGAAAGAGGCAGAAGTGAAGGTGTTGTTATTAACACATATTAGCTCCAGATATCAAGGAGAAGAATCAGAACGGCGATTACTAAGTGAAGCAAAAGAAATCTTTGAAAATACGTTTGTGGCTCGAGACTTCTTTCAAATGGAAGTGCAAAGGAGGGAAAGTGACATTTCATGATTTAACATAAAAAAGCCGGGGATTCCCCGGCTTTTTTATGTTAAAATATCCACCCGCGTTCATATTGAGTAGGAGCTGTGATTTCCGTTTTTAGTTCTTTTGCTGCTTCATACGGCCAATATGGGTTACGGAGTAGCTCACGGCCGATGAAAATTAAATCTGCTCGTTCATTCCGTAAAATTTCCTCTGCTTGCAGTCCGCTCGTAATCATCCCGACAGCACCTGTACATACACCAGATTCTTTTCGAATCGTTTCTGCATATTTCACTTGGTAGCCTGGATATACATTAATGGTTGCTGGGACAACGGCACCAGAGCTAACGTCGATTAAGTCAACTCCATCTTCTCTCATCCATTTAGCATATTGAACATAATCTTTTGCTGTTAACCCTTCTTGATTGTAATCATTTGCGGAAATTCTAACAAATAAAGGTCCATCCCATACTTGTTTTACAGCATGGATGATTTCTTTTAAAAAGCGGTAACGATTTTCCGGTGTCCCACCATATAAATCGTTTCGTTTATTCGTTAATGGCGATAAAAACTCATTGATTAAATAACCATGAGCACCGTGAAGTTCAATGATATCAAATCCAGCTGCCTTTGCACGTCTTGCTCCATTTTGAAAGGATTGTACTGTTTCGTTTATGTCTTCTTCTGTCATTTCTTTTGGTAGCCTAAATGGTTGATCAAACGGAATAGGGGACGGGGCGTAAATGTCCCCTTCAACCATTGCTTTTCGACCTGCATGGGCGAGTTGAATGGCGGTTTTTGCTCCATAGGCTTGAATCTCTTGTACAAGCTTTTGAAATGGCTGAACATGTTTATCATCCCAAATGCCTAAGTCTTGATCGGAAATTCTTCCTTGCTTCGTAACCGCAGTCGCTTCTATCATAATCAGTCCTACTTGTCCTACCGCTCGCGATATGTAGTGAGTATAGTGAAAATCTTCTAAAAATCCTTCTTTATTAACAGCCGAATACATACACATCGGGGACATGACAATACGATTTTTTACTTTAACATCTTTAATGGTAAATGGAGAAAATAAAGCTCTACTCAATTTTTTCGCCTCCCTAACTCATTTCTTCAAATTATAGCAACGTTTTACTGTGAGCGTCATATATTTTGTTTTTTAGTTGTGTTAAAATATTGAAATATTAAAAAATACGAGCGAGGGTGTGATAGTGTGAAGTGGCAAACGAGTGACCAGCTTAAAGACTTATTATGCACGTTAATTGAACATCCTTCCATAACCGGGACAAAAGAGGAAGTGACGTTTGCTGAACATTTATATTATTTGCTGAAAAGCTTTCCGTACTTTGAATCACATGCTGAGCATTTAAAGCTTCATTCATTGCGTGATGGGAGGCAATTTCTTTCGGCTCTTGTTAAACAAAAGGATACATCAAATACTGTCATTTTGTTGAGCCATTTTGACGTTGTCGATGTAAACGATTATGGCCATTTGGAGCATTTAGCATTTCGCCCAAGAGAACTGACAAGTGAACTGAAAGACTTAATCGACCGGATGCCAAAAGAAGCGGCAAAAGATGTAGCATCAGATGAATGGTTATTCGGTCGCGGATCCATGGATATGAAGGCAGGGCTAACGGTTCAGCTTTCGATGCTTGAACGAGCTATGAATGGAGAGTTTGATGGAAATGTGCTGCTCCTAACGGTTCCAGATGAGGAAGCGAATTCAGAAGGGATGCTGGCTGCTATCCCAGTTATACAAGATATGGCCGAACAGTTTTCGTTAACGTATAAAGCTTGTATTAATAGCGAACCGATGTTCGCTCAATACCCGAATGATAATCATCATTATATCTATACAGGCTCTATTGGAAAAATATTAGCCGGCTTTTTTTGCAAAGGAATTGAAACGCATGTAGGCGAACCTTTTTCTGGATTAAATGCCAATTTAATGGTGTCTGAGTTAAATCCGTTGTTAGAGTTAAATGAATCGTTTTGTGAAGTCGTTGAAGGAGAGGTAACTCCTCCACCGACGAATTTAATGCAAAAAGATTTGAAAGAAGAATATTCTGTTCAAATTCCTCATGAATCGGTGACCATGTTTAATCTTTTAATGATGAATCGCTCTTTCGATTCGTTGCATCAATTATTGTATGAAACAGCATGTAGAGCAGCAAAAAAGATTGAACAAACGTATAAGAAGCGAGAAGAGAAGTTTCGAAGCAAAGTTCCGTTTGAGTCTTGTGATCGAAAGGTGCGTGTATTTACGTATCAACAATTACTGCAAAAGGCGATTGAACGGTACGGAGAAGCAGAAGTAGGGCGCAGAATCGACTATTTACAGTCCAATCGCGGTGATGTAGGAGATCGCGATTTTTCAACAAAGCTCGTCTCTGACCTTGCTGCACTTTGCCAAGAGGAAGCACCGTTTATCGTCTTATTTTACAGCCCTCCTTTTTATCCAGCGGTATCTTCAAAAGGTGAAAAGCTGATTGAAAACACAGTGGAGAGTTTAGCGGACTACGCCAATAAAATGTACGGAGTGGAGTTAACGCGACTTCACTATTTTCCTGGACTGTCTGATTTAAGCTTTCTAAAATTAAATGAAGACCCGAAAACATTGCACATGTTAACGTCCAATATGCCGCTTTACGGAAAAGGGTATTACATGCCGATTCAAGAAATGATGAAACTGAATGTGCCTATTATCAATGTCGGCCCACGCGGAAAAGATGCACATAAGTGGACAGAACGGCTTCATCTTCCGTTTAGTTTTTCCATACTACCCGGTTTGTTAAGTTACACTATTCATACATTGTTAAAGGAGAGAGCTTAAACTCTTTCCTTTAACATGTTTTCAAAAAAGGCGTGTCGTAATTCTTTTGAACGAGCTTCAGCTTGTTTGACGCAATCGACAATCGCGTTTTGAAATCCGTTTGCTTCTAATATTTTTATTCCCGCTTCAGTCGTTCCTCCAGGACTTGTCACTTCTTTACGAAGGACAGCTGCCTCTTTATTCGTTTGTTTGAGCATTTCAGATGCACCGCACAATGTTTGAATAATGAAGGAACGTGCTGTTTCCTCATCAAACCCGACTTCCTTTGCAGCATGCTCCAATGCTTCAACTAAATAATAAATGTATGCAGGTCCGCTGCCAGCAAGGCCTGTAACGGCATCTAATTGCTCCTCTTTGACGATTTGTACCGTTCCGATGGCTTCAAATAATCCTTTAGCAAAAGCAAGTTGTTCTTCTGTTGTGTAATGTCCTTTTGTCATGCCAGTAGCTGATAGACGGATCGTTGCGGACGTGTTTGGCATTGCACGGATAACAGGCACTTTTTTTACTAATATTTCTTCAATCGCTGTCGTGGAAACACCTGCTAAGACAGAGATAATGAGATGATCTTCCGTTACAAATGGTTGAATGGCACGAATGACTGTTTCAGCACCTTTCGGCTTTATCGCTAAAATAATCACGTCCGCTTTTTGAATGATCTCTTCTTTGTTTTCGGCCATATGAATACGATATTTGGCATGTAATTGCTCGAGTCGTTCTTCATTCGTCTTATTTGACACATAAATATGTTCTGGTTTGTAAATACCACCGTTAATGAGCCCAGAAATGAATGCTTCTGCCATCGAACCAGCTCCGATAAACCCGATTGTTTTCATGTCATCATTCCTCCTTTGATTGAATGGAAATAAAAAAACCTGTTCGCCCTTGTCAAAAAAGGACGGACAGGTTTCCGCGGTACCACCTTACTTGCCGCATTTATGCAGCCAACTTTATCTCTTAACGCGAGTAACGGTTAGGTTTACCTAACAGCTCATAGGGTAGGTTCAGCTAGACAGTGGACCGCGAAATCTTTCAGCCAATGAATTTCGCTCTCTTCGATCATCTCTAGCTTACTATTCCTAATCATAGCTCCTTTATTTTAATCTATGCGAATAATTTGAAAATACGAAAAGATTTTTCATTATTATGCAATTGTGGACAACGGTTTGTCAAGGTATTTAAAGAATTTTTTTAGTTCATGATGTTTGAATTATTTGAATATAATGTCAAATGTGTGTTATGTTTGTCAAATAAAGTTATGTCGGTTTAAAATATTTTTATAAAATAAAATTAAAAGGACGGTTTTTCATGATGAACACGTTAAAACCTAGTCAGATTACGATGCTTTCACTGCCAACTCCGTTTCCCGTAGGAGATGTCAATGTGTATTTAATAAAAGGGGATGCTTTAACACTTGTAGACGCAGGTCCGAAAACAGATGAAGCATGGAGTCGTTTTCAATCACAACTATATGATCATGGATATAACATTGAAGATATTGATCAAGTCGTATTAACCCACCACCACCCAGATCATATCGGCCTTCTTGATTATTTGCCTCATGATATACCCGTGTACGGAGCTTCTTATAACGCTCCATGGCTCCGGCAAGAGAAATCATTTTTGGGCTACCAAAAGCAATTTTATTCTGAATTATTTACTTTATTCGGTGTCGATCAGAAGCATGAAAAATTTTTATCTTTAGTCGATATGACATATCATTTTTCTTGCCATCGCTCATTATCCAAAGTGATCCAAGAAGGGGATACAATTGATGGGCTTTTGAATTGGACCGTTCTTGAAACACCGGGTCACGCCCAAAGTCATATCGTTTTGTACAATGAACGGACGAATGAAGTGATCGGTGGCGATCATTTGCTGAAGAAGATTTCATCCAATCCATTATTAGAGCCGCCACTAGGTAGTGGGGAAAGACCTAAGCCACAGCTTCAGTACAATACTTCGCTTAAAAAATTGCTAGATTTTCCGATTTCCATTGTTTATCCGGGTCATGGTGAGTTCATTTATGAAGCGCATACGCTTATTCGTCATCGTCTTCAACGTCAACATGAGCGAGCGATGAATGTTCTAGAGCTCATAGACAAACAGGAGATGACGGCGTTTCAAATTTGTCAGAAGCTGTTTCCGACGGTATACGAACGTGAACTTATGTTAACGATGTCGGAGACGGTCGGTCAGCTCGACTATTTAATCGATTTACAGCTTTTGACGTCTACAAATGAAGATGGTGTGTTACTTTACAGGAGGGTGTAGTTTTGAATCCGAATTTGAAAGATCGCCTCGTCATTATTACTGGTGCCTCAAGTGGGATCGGTGAAAAAATGGCGTATGAAGTGGCAAAGAGCGGTGGGCATTTAATTTTGCTGGCACGGAGAAAAGCCCGCCTTGCTGAAATAGCAAAAGCAATTGAAGAGAGGTATAACGTTCGCTGTCATTATTACGAGCTAGACGTTCGTCATTTAGGAAATGTAGAGCAGACATTTCAACACATTTTAAACGAGCATGATCGTATTGACGTCTTAGTGAATAATGCTGGTTTTGGTCTGTTTCGTTCATTTGAAGAAGCTTCATTAGATGAGATGGAAGCAATGTTTGAAGTGAACGTGTACGGGATGATGGCCTGTACGAAATATGTTTTACAAAAAATGCTTAACCAGCAAAGTGGTCACATTATTAACATCGCTTCACAAGCTGGGAAAATGGCAACACCGAAATCGAGTCTTTATGCAGCAACGAAGCATGCGGTGTTGGGCTTTACGAATAGTTTGCGATTAGAGGTTGCTGACCGGTCTGTTTTTGTGACAGCGGTAAACCCTGGACCGATTCAAACAGAATTTTTTGATGTTGCAGATACGTCTGGTCAATACGTGCAAAATGTCCAAAAATGGATGCTTCGGGCAGAGGATGTTGCGGAAAAGGTCGTTCGGATTATGTTAACGAACAAAAGAGAGCTGAATTTTCCGTGGTGGATGGAAACAGGGAGCATTGTTTATCGAATTATGCCGAATGTTTTTGAACGACTGGCGAAAAAAGCCTTTCATAAAAAGTGATAGCTTCTAAACGTTTAGGGCTATCACTTTTTTGAGCTTTTCTAGAGAACTGCCACATTTTATTTATTTGTAATGTAGTCATACACGACATCTTCAATAATTTCATACCATTCCGTTGTCTTTTGTGTTTCTTTCTCATGACAAATTTTTTCATATAACCTTTCGTATTCTTTTTCTGTTAATGGATCAATCGTTAAATTCCGTTCATATTGAAGAAATGATTTCTTTATCATTTTGTCAAGCAGTTTCCTTTCCATCTTGCACCTCGATTTTCACTACTTCTCTTTCATATAGTAGCCTTTTCTTGAAAAAGAGGGAAGAATATTTATAAAATTGTTTACTCCTTCTTTTGGTTGTAACTACCATTGAATGAGAACGTATATTCGATTAAAATGGAGTATATATTAATACACGAACATACATTCTTGTTTTAGGGGGATATTATGGTTGTTAACTATGAACAACTGCCAAAACGAAGTATTTTATGTATTGATATGAAAAGCTTTTATGCGAGTTGTGCGGCAGTGATGGATGGACTTGATCCGTTAAAGGATTATATTGCTATTGCCGGTGATAAAGAACGAAAAGGGAGCGTGATATTAGCCGTATCCCCAAAATTAAAAGCGGAGTTTGGGATAAAAACGGGATCGCGTTTATTTGAAATTCCGAATGATCCGCGTATTCGAATCCTTCAGCCGAAGATGGGGATGTATCTTCGTATTTCAACCGAAATAACACGTCTCTTGAATCGTTTTGTTCCGAAGCAATCGATTCATACGTATTCCGTAGATGAAAGCTTTATTGACGTCAGTGGGGTAGAGCGAATGTGGGGGGATGCGCGTACAATCGCACGCTACATTAAAGAAGATTTAGAGCGTGAATTTCAGTTGCCGTGCTCCATCGGTATCGGCCCGAATATGCTCATGGCGAAGCTTTGTTTAGATTTAGAAGCGAAAAAGAGCGGAATTTCTGAATGGACGTATGATGACGTATCGACAAAGCTTTGGCCGGTAAATCCGCTTAGTGAAATGTGGGGGATCGGTAAGAGACTTGAGAAAACGTTAAATCGAATGGGGATTTTCACAGTCGGGCAACTGGCTAACTATCCACTCGAGATTCTCGAAAAAAAGTTTGGGGTTATCGGAAATCAGCTTTATTACCATGCGTGGGGAGTGGATTTATCCAATATCGGTGCACCGATTTTAAATGGGCAAATTAGCTTTGGGAAAAGTCAAATTTTATTACGAGACTATCCTGATCCAAAGGAAGTGAAGTGTGTCATTTTAGAAATGTGTGAAGAAGTAGCAAGAAGGGCACGCCGGCATCGAAAAGCAGGGAGAACAATCAGTCTTGGCATTGGCTATAGTAAAGATGAACTTGGTGGTGGGTTTTATCGTTCGAAAACGATTGAACAGCCAACAAATATTACGATGGATCTTTACAAAGTATGCCTTGAGCTGTTTGAACAATTTTATGAATCAAAAACCGTTCGGAAACTTTCGATTACGCTCTCCAATATTGAAGAGGATGAAACGATGCAGCTCGATCTATTTCAACCGAATAGAACGAGACAACATCAGCTTGGATATGCGATGGATGCGATTCGAAATAAGCACGGCTCCAAATCGTTGCTACGAGCTGTTTCATATACAAAGGCAGGAACGAGTGTGCATCGAAGTCAGCTAATTGGAGGGCATAAAGCGAATTAGGAGGAGATTTTTAATAGTTATTTAAAACATGGACAAAAGTGTTCATATGGTTTGCTGAACTTTTAAATGTGTCTGTTAAAACCCTTCAACGTTGGGTATAAGGGAGGATGTAGACGTTGAAAAGGGCATACAAGGTAGAAATCAAACCAACAAACCATCAGATGCAAAAAATCCATAAAACGATCGGTGTTTGTCGCTATGTCTACAATCTATATCTAGCGACAAACAAAGAATACTACGAAAAAGAAAAGACTTTTATGAGTGGATACGACTTCTCTAAATGGCTTAACAATGTTTATACAAAAGAACATGACCGATGGATTAAGGATGTTTCCAGTAAGGCGGTTAAGCAATCCATCATGAATGCTGAGAGGGCATTTAAGAACTTCTTTAAAGGATTCGCTAAATTTCCTAGATTTAAAAAGAAAAAGCATCAAGATGTAAAAGCATACTTTCCGAAGAACAACAAAACAGACTGGGCTGTTGAAAGGCATCGAATTAAAATTCCTACAATGGGTTGGGTTCGACTAAAAGAATTTGGTTATATCCCGACCAATGCTGTCGTGAGAAGTGGCACGATATCGCATAAAGCAGGAAGATACTATGTATCTGTGTTGTGTGAAGTAGAAGATAGGAATCAACCAATAAACATAAAAGACGGCATTGGTGTAGACTTAGGTGTTAAAGATTTTGCTGTTTGTAGTCATAATAGCGAATTTAAAAACATCAACAAGACAGAGAAAGTAAGAAAATTAGAAAGAACGTTAAAACGAGAACAACGCTCTTTGTCTCGCAAGTACGAACATTTAAAAAAGAAGGGTGGTGAACCTGCTACTAAAAAAAGAGCGAACATAACCAAAAATATACTTCGCATTCAAAAAATACATGCTAGATTAGCCAATATCCGAGAAGAATATATTCGCTATGTGGTGAATAAATTGGTGAAAGCCAAGCCAACATTTATCACGATTGAAGATTTGAACGTAAGAGGCATGCAGAAAAATAAACACCTATCTGATTCTGTAAGCAAGCAGAAGTTCTATCGCTTTCGAGAATGGCTACAATCAAAGTGTAATCAGTCTGGTATTGAATTACGATTAGTCAGTCGGTTCTATCCATCTTCTAAATTATGCTCTAGCTGTGGCTTTAAGAAAGTAGACCTAAAGCTATCTGATAGAATGTTCAAATGCCATAACTGCGACACAGAACTAGATCGAGACTTTAATGCTAGTTTAAATCTTAAATATGCAAGCGAATATACGATTATCACTTCTCGATAACGTATATGTGTACGGTGGGCTACATCGGAATTTACGCCTGCGGAGTGTTAGACCAAACTCAAGTAGCGAGCAAGTGGCAAAAGAGGACACGGTGAAGCAGGAAGAATCTAGCATAGATACGTATATTTGTCTATGTTTTTAGTAGCAGTGAGCATGATTCGTGATCGCGGAACGATTAAATGGACGGCGATGATGTTGCCGGAGCATGTGAAGATACTAAGAGATTGGATGAAGGAAGATGGCTATGAAGAGAAGCCTGAATTAGATGAACAAAAGCTCGAACAGTTTAATGAGCTCATTTACCAATCGCTTAAGCAGCGATGTGAGCTGCAGTTTACGTATTACGCGGAGCGAACTTTTCATAGTGTGAGAGGGCGTGTCGTCAACATTACCCCTATTCATCGAACGATTCGTATTGAGCAAAAAGAGAAAGGGGAAAGGGAATTGAAAATCGATTCCATTGTGGATATTGTTTATCCTACTCTTAACGGGCAGTGAAACCCCCATTGAATGAAGTGTCGCTTTATGTTGACTAACGTACGAAAAACGAGCAATGAAGATTGCCCGTTTTTGTCTATTCCTCTTTCTCTACTCGAACAACAGATTGAAATTTCCCCTTATGGGAACCATCACAAAATGGCATTTTTTCAGATAATCCACAGCGGCATAAAGAAAAAGTTGGCTTCGTTTCAAAGCGGTTTCCTTCCGCATCAATTAGTTCAACTTCACCAGTTACGCGGAAGGAGCCGTTATCATTTACTTTAATTTGCACTTTAGACAATTTTTATTCCTCCTTGTAGAATCCTCAACAATATCGTAAACATTCCCGCCAAAAAAAGCAAATAGAGGACAAATAGGAAAGTCGTGTCGGTTTATCCCACTCTTAACGGGCAGTAAGACCCCCACCTCAAGATTCTGTAGTAAAGCAAAGAAGTTAGGTGGGGGACTAACATTCAGTCGGGGATGAAAAAAAACCCCACTGAATGAAGTATCACTTTATGATAAAATAACAGAGAAATAAGGAGTGGAAGCAATGAACATTACATTTACAGAACGGGGAATAGATAAACTTTCGAAAACACTTCGAGAACACGAAGATGCTTACGTAAAAATAAAGTATGATACAGAAGGCTGTGGTTGTGTTGTAAGCGGTGTGACTGCCATATGGATCGTAGAGCAAATCGATGAAGAGGACGTCCGTGTTGAAACGAACTTTGTACCGGTATATGTTGAAAAGTCAAAAATGCTATTTTTTGATGAAGAGATGAAAATTGACTTTAATGAAACAGCTAATACATATATGTTAACAAGTCCACAGCAAATATTAAATCCGAGAATGAGTTGTATTGTGAAAAGAGGGTAAGACATCATGAAAGATCGATTTCAATCATTAAAAAATGTTGCGCTAAATAAAACGTGGGTATCTTTTTTATATGAAAATCATCCGTATAGCTTAATGCATTGGTCCATTGGTGGAATGGATCGAGAGCAAAAGGATGTTTGGCTTTTGCAAGATGAGATGACATTTGAAGCACAGGAGTTTCCGACAATTGATGCGGCGATTGATTGGATGAAAGAAAATATGCCGACGATTACAGACATATTAGGATAAAAGGCGATACAAAAGAGCAAATTCGCTCAAATGTTTAACAACCTTTGAAATTCAGAAAGGGGCATCTCTAAGTCGAAAATTCGACTCATGAGAGAGCCCCTTGTTTTTTTTCTAAAGCAACGGTCGAACTGACCATGCTGCTTGGTAAACCGATCCGATCCAAAAACTGATCAACAGCTTTTTCGTACTCTGTACGATTTTCCGTATAGCTCATTGCATGTAGTCCTTTTGGAGCAATAAATAGCTGCTTTATCCCTTGCTTTTTATCATACAATTGTTTCGTCATGTAAACAGGGATATAGTCATCAGGTTCACTATGGATGAATAAAACCGGCTTTTCAATACGATCGATAACTTGAAGAGGTGAGACATCTTTTAAACGATAGCCGTCACGTAATGTTAAAACATGTTTCGCAAACGGAAGCACAAAATGATGTGGGAGGCGATAATCAGCTTTTAAGCGGATACGAAGCTGTTCTTCTAAATCAGAAAAAGGACAGTCAACGATGTAAAAATCACAGCCGTCCTCAACCGTGCCAGCATATAGAAGCGTGGTGGCAGCCCCCATTGATTCGCCATGGATACCGATTACGCATTCATGACCAAATCGAGAGCGAACAGACTGAACAACAGCTTGTAAATCATCTTTCTCGTAATACCCGTAGCTCGTCGTTTTGCCTCCAGATAGACCGTGACGACGATGATCGTAAAGGACAACATTCCATCCTCTATGTAAGAAAAGATTCATATATTTCACAGAGTTTAACAAATTCATCGTAACACCGTGACAAATAATGATGAATTGATTCGTAGGATGTGGTCTAGCGATGTACCCGTGAATGGAATACCCGTGAACAGACGGAACCGAAAACGATTCCTTCGGCAGTTGATCAAAACGTTTTTGATCAAAGTGTCCCGCCTTTGTTTCTCGCTCCATGATTTCTTTATCCGTTTTTCTTTTAATATACATAAGTTTATTCGTAAAAACGATGCTAACAAAAAGAACATAACCGAACAACAGAGCAAGTAAGGTCAATAAGTTTTTCATTCATCTCCCTCCCATTTACATTCATTTTATCCCACTCTTAACGGGTAGTAAAACACCTACTGAATGAAGTTTCACTTAATCATAAAGTAAGAGGGAAAAAGAAAAAGGCAGAAAGAACTGCCTTTTCAAGATCAGAATGTGTTCTAGTTATTCTGTTTAGTGAAAATAAATCTCCTAGCCTATTTGTTTAATCGTAAGGGTGAACTACGGCCTATTGTTCGGAATTTTGTCGTTTCGTTGGTTGAATGGCTTGTTTAAGCTCCTCTTGTGCGATAACGTTTTTTGTTGTGTCCGCATTTCGTTTTCCTTTTTGACTTCCATTGGAACGAGTCATCTTTAATCCCCTTTCTCTTTTTGATCATTTTTAACTTGTCAAAAAGAAAGAAGAACTATACATTTACAGATGACCTAGCTTATATAATTGATACGTTTTGGATTGAATGTTTCTTGATAAATGTGGTTCTAACAAATCGAGTGCTTTGAAAATTTGTTGGATATCGATATTTGTATGTACCCCCATCGACTCAAGCATAGATACGACATCTTCAGTCGCGACATTTCCGCTTGCACCAGGTGCGAAAGGACAACCGCCAAGTCCACCTGCGGAGCTATCAAAGCGATTGATACCTGCTTCCAAAGCAGCGTATACATTTGCAAGTGCCATCCCTCGTGTATCGTGAAAATGAGCTGTTAGGAGAATGTCATCACCATATGCATCATTTAGCTTTAAAAATAAATGATACACTTCTTCAGGATTTGCTTTTCCAATCGTATCGGCAACACTTAAATCATCAACACCGAGAGTGATAAACTGTTCGCATAGACGTAAAACATCATCCGGATTTACCTGTCCTTCATAAGGGCAATGAAACGCCGTTGAGATACAAGCGCGAATATAGATGCCCTGCTCTTTTAAGGAGCGGATGAGAGGGGATAAAGCCTCCATGCTTTCATCTGTCGTTTTATTAATATTCTTTTGATTAAAGCTGTTGCTAACACCGACAAAAAAAGCAAGGTTTTGACAGCCTTCCTGAAGTGCTCGATTTGTTCCTTTTTCATTTGGGACAAGGACGAGATCTCGTTTTCCTTCTCTTAAACAAGCTTGAACAACTTCAGATGCATCCTTCATTTGCGGCACCCACTTTGGAGAAACAAAAGACGTTAATTCCATTTCAGAGAAACCAGCTTGTTGTAACGTTTGGATGAACTCAATTTTCACAGGTGTTTCGATTAAATTTGCCTCATTTTGTAAACCATCACGTGAACCTACTTCAATGATTGTTGCCTGTCGCTTCGTTTTCACGATACGCCTCCTTTGTATTTGAAAAGGTTTCCATATTTATATTTTAGTAGAAAGTAGTGTGTTGTTTCAATATTATTACTATTTAAATAAATTTCCTTCTTGACATTGAAAAGAGAGAACGGCAAAATAATTTCACAAACGATTGTAATGGAATGAGGGGAGTAACATGGCTTTTTCGGAAGAACAGATAAAAAAGTTAAAAAATATGAAAAAAGGTCTTGTGGAAAAAGAAGACGAAAGGAAACAAAAAGAGCTGGAATTAGAGAGAAAACGAAAAGAAGAACGTGAACGAAATAAAAGCTTTGAACAACTATTAAACGAGAGTGAACTCGATTGGAGTAAGTTTAAGTAATTCAATGGTAAGAGAACGTGCAAGTTTGAGTATTTGAATGAAAAAGTGGACTAGAAATAGAAAAAGACAGCATTTTTAGCTGTCTTTTTCACGTATTGCATAATATTCAATGGGGATTAAACCTGAATTGCACCAGTTGAGAAGTTTTTTGCACCACTTTCAGCAATAATTGCACCACTTCCGTGATTAATTGCACGAATCTAAAATTATTTGCACGACTGACCGTATTATTGCACCTGAAGTCTGGTAATTGCACCAGAACTCCCATAATTGCATGAGAAACTGATATTGCAGTGAAACTTTTAATTACACTGCTATTTAACCTATACAAATAAATGCAGACTTGTCTCTCTGCTAACGATGGTTCGTATAAATCGCTTGTTTTGTGACTTGTTTTAATGTATCGATTTCTTCTTGTGTAAGTGGTTGAGACTTTGCGGCTTGTACATTTGCACGCACTTGCTGAACGTGACTAGCTCCGGGGATGACAGCTCCAACAACATTGTGACTTAAGCAATAGTGTAAAGCGATTTCGGTACGAGTATGTGTTGGACATGCTTTATCGATTTTTTCTAGTGTTTCTCGTAAATCAGAAAAAGAATAATGTGAATAACCATTTTCTTTTATTTTGTCAGATGCTTGTGCTAGAGGGCGTTCTGTTAATAATCCTTTCGCTAAAGGTCCTCTTGCAATGACGCTGACATTGTGCTTTTGGATCAATTCGAACCATTCCTCAGGCCTACGGTCGAGTAAGTTGAATTGCATCATGATGGAGACAATATTAGAATGCTCCAAATATTCTTTTATGACATTTGGACGAATAGAGGAAATCCCGTAATAACGAATGACTCCTTCCTTCGTTAACTCTTCAAATGCTTCAATTGTTTCTTCGATATTGTCTTCGATTGTCCCGCCGTGTAGTTGATATAAGTCGATATAGTCTGTTTGCAGGCGCAGTAAGCTTCTTTTTACAGCTTCTTTTATGTATTCTTTTGAAGGATCCCAATCCCAGCCTTCTTTTCCTTGTTCAAAACGATTCCCAACTTTTGTAGCCAGAATCATTTTATGACGAACATGCTTCATTGCTTTTCCGATAAATTGTTCATTTAATCCGTAATGATATAAATCAGCCGTATCAAAATAATTAATTCCTAAGTCAATCGCTTCATCAAGGATTGATTTTGCTTTTTCTTCATCGGTTCCAATTGACATGCAACCTAATCCGACTTCACTTACATATAAGTTTGACGTACCTAACCGACGTTTGTTCAACTTCCACACTCCCTAAATAAATCCGATATTGTCTTCAAATTAGTACAACACGACTAAAAATGCAAATGAAACGGATTGTGAAAGAGACAGTGTCTTATTGATTTTTAACTTTTTTCTGTTCGTTCAGCCAGTTAAGAACGGTCGTATCATTAGTAGAAAGGTGCTTCAAGTATTTCAATACTTCTTGCTTTTTTCCGATAAGGATCAATCGCTTCCGGTCATCAAAGTGTTTCAAGGCGACTCACTCCTTTAGTAAAAGATTAAGAACGTATAAATTTGTCACCGAAGGGTGCGCGCCTTCGGTATTTCAAATGTGGTAAAATGTATGAAGAAAATAGGAACAGTAGAACGAAGGGATGGAGAAGATGGACCATTTAAAAGAAAGAACTATATCAAAAGAGCAAATTTTTTCAGGGAAAATTATTGATTTATTTGTTGAGGATGTCGCGTTACCGAATGGAAGTACGTCAAAACGAGAAATTATTAAACATCCAGGGGCGGTTGCGATTATTGCGGTAACGGATGATGAAAAAATCGTTATGGTCCGCCAATATCGGAAAGCTTTAGAAAAAGCCATTGTCGAAATTCCGGCAGGTAAGCTCGAAAAAGGAGAAGAACCAATGGAAACGGCGATGAGAGAATTAGAGGAGGAAACAGGTTATCGCTCTCAACAATTAAAACCACTCATTTCTTTTTACACATCACCAGGCTTTGCGGATGAACTAGTTCATGTATTTGTCGCGGAAGGGTTAACCAAAATGTCCAATCGTCAAAATTTAGACGAGGATGAATTTGTTGACATTGTTGAGGTTACATTAGAAGAAGCGCAAAAAATGATTGAAACGAAAGAAATTTATGATGCGAAAACCGCGTATGCCGTTTTATATTTATCATTAAAAATGAAAAAGGGATAGTATGAACACATTCTTTGTTGATTTGCATATTCATATCGGGCGAACGCCAACAGGGAAGCCTGTGAAAATTACCGGATCGAGAACGTTAACGATGGAAAACATTTTGTATGAAGCCGTACATTATAAAGGAATCGACATTATTGGTGTCATTGATTGTCATGTACCCGAAGTGCTCGATCATTTAGAGGAAGATTTACAAAGTGGTCGATATTCAGAGCTTCAAGATGGTGGGATTCGGTTTGAAAACACGACATTGCTTTTAGGAAGTGAACTTGAGATTTATGACGAGAATTGTCACGGCCCGATTCATGTTCTCGTTTTTCTCCCAACGATCCATAAAATGCGAACATTTTCATTATGGTGTCAAAAATATGTAAAAAACATCCATTTAAGTTCTCAACGCTTGTATGTAACCGGAACGACCTTACAGAAAAAAGTAAAAGAGTTAAACGGATTGTTTATACCAGCACATATTTTTACACCATTTAAAAGTTTGTATGGAAAAGGGGTTCGTTTTTCTTTAACAGAAGTATTTTTGCCAGAACTTATTGATGGAGTGGAGTTAGGTTTAAGCGCTGATACAGAAATGGCATCGTACATAGCAGAATTAAAGCGATATCCGTTTTTAACAAACTCAGATGCTCATTCGCTCACGAATATAGCGAGAGAATATCAACAAATGCTATTAAAAACTCCTTCATTTCAAGAGGTCAAGTACGCATTAAAAGGGATAAATGGACGAAAGGTTGTGGCAAATTACGGACTAAATCCGAAGCTTGGGAAGTATTATTTAACCTTTTGCAACACTTGCGAAAAAATGATCAATCACAAGGAAAATTCAACATGTCCTTATTGTGGTAGCACATCCATAGTAAAAGGGGTCTTAAACCGAATTTGTGAATTATCTACACATGCTGATGTGTATGATGAGCGCCCGCCTTATATGTATCAAATACCACTCGCATTCATTCCTGGCATCGGCAAAAAAACGTTAGCGAAATTACTCGATCGTTTTGGAACGGAAATGAATGTTATGCATAGAGTATCGTTTGAAGAGCTAACAAAAATAGTTCCTGAAAAAATCGCGACGTTTATCGTGGCCGCTCGGGAAGGAGGATTACATATTGAAGCTGGTGGTGGAGGTGTTTACGGAAAAGTAACAAGGCATAAGGATGAACTCTAGTAATCTGAAAATTTTTTCATCCGATAGGAATACAAGCTTTTTCCTCTCATACAATCTATTAAGAGTGAAATGGGAGGAAAAAGTATGCGTAATCAAGGGTTTAAACATGTGTTCATTCAGCATATAAAGGAGCATTCTTCAACGTATTTATTCGTTTTCGTCTTGTTTGTCATGGGAGTCATTTTTGGCGCCGTTATCGTAAACAGCATGAATATGACACAAAAGGAAGATTTATATTATTATTTAAACTTATTTTTTGGACAAGTATCAGATGGAAGTGTCGGAAGTGCTTCCGAAATGTTTCAACAAAGTTTTTTTCATAACTTGAAATATTTAGGATTAATGTGGGTTTTAGGCATTTCCATCATCGGTCTCCCCGTCATCTTAATAATGCTCTTTTTAAAAGGGATGGTTGTCGGATTTACGGTAGGTTTTTTAGTAAATCGCATGGGATGGAGCGGTTTTTTACTTTCGTTCGTATCCGTTCTTCCGCAAAACCTCCTACTTATTCCTGCTTTTATTATTACGAGTTCAACAGCGATCGTGTTTTCACTAAAGCTGATACGGCAATTGTTTATGAAGCGAATGCAAGAATCTCCGATGAAATTATTTACAAGATATGCGCTTGTATTTGTTGGAATTACGGTATTAACTTGCATAGCTGCTGTTTTTGAAGGGTATGCATCCCCGTTTCTTATGAAAGGAATCATTAAAATGATTTCTTAACAATAATTTTTATCATTTAATACTATATATAGTTATTAAATTAAAATAATTATAGTTGGACACTTCCTCTTAATTTGTTATAATAAGTGGGGAATGTAGCGAGGGAGGGAAAGTGTCATGGAAAGTCGCGTAGAGCGTATTAAAAAACAGTTGCATTCTGCAAGCTACAAGTTAACACCGCAACGTGAAGCGACTGTACGTGTGTTACTTGAACATGAAGAGGATCACTTAAGTGCAGAAGATGTTTACCTCCTCGTGAAGGAAAAGTCTCCAGAAATTGGATTAGCAACTGTTTACCGTACGTTGGAGTTACTGACAGAATTAAAAATTGTTGATAAAATAAACTTTGGTGATGGTGTATCGAGATACGATTTAAGAAAAGAAGGGGCAGCCCACTTTCATCACCATCTCGTCTGTATTGAATGCGGATCTGTGGATGAAATCCAAGAAGATTTATTAGAGGATGTTGAAAAAATTGTCGAGCGTGATTGGTATTTCAAAATTAAAGATCATCGCTTAACTTTTCACGGAATTTGTCACCGCTGTCAGGATAAAGAGGACAATGAAGATCAATAAGAGTGTAAAGCCTTTTCTTAATTGGAAAGGCTTTTTATCGTTTGTTAGGGCAGCAGTAGCAAAACGCCCGCCGTGTCCTTCCAAGTTAAACACAGCTATAAGTGTTCTTGTTACAAAGGAAGGCATAAACTTTTGCACATCGTTTTTTGTGTCCAGCTCCAGCGCCTAACCCCTCGAGTCAAATAACCTTACGCCGTAAAGGAAAAAATGCCTTTTCGTCGTAAGAACATTTTTGTCTGAGGCTGAACAAGGCGCTTACGCTTTTCTTATGAAAACCACGTATAAAGATTGTCCAAGCTGGCATATCTTCTAATAAGGAATGAAGATATGGAGGACGAACATGAAAAAGTGGTTAATCATCTTTTTAGATATGATGAAGGTTTTTATCCTGTTCACAGCATTTACGATTATTTTTTACTATGCTATTATATGGATTAACTTAGAGTACGATCACTATCGTCGCTACGAAGAGCCAGAAGGGGCAGCGCTAAAAGTAACGAATATGGTTGAAGAAAATAATGAAAGTTGGGTCAACCGATTAATTTTCTTTTATTTACATGGGGAGTAGAGGGATATTGAACGATCAAATTCAAGACTTTATTCATTATTTACTAGTAGAACGCGGATTGTCGAAAAATACACTTGTGTCTTATGAACGGGATTTAAAAGGATATGCTTTTTATTTAAAGGAGCACGCTTCCATTCAAAACGTTCATGAAATTGGAAGAGTTCATATTATCCAATTTTTAAAGCATTTAAAAGAAAGCGGGAAATCAAGTAAGACGATTGCTAGGCATATAGCATCTATTCGTTCATTTCACCAATTTTTATTACGGGAGCGAGTCGTAAATGAGGATCCATCTGTTCATATTGAAACACCACAAGTGGAACGCAAACTCCCGCAAGTATTGTCGCTATCAGAAGTTGAAAAACTTATAGAAACGCCGAAACTCACTTCCCCAATGGGGTATCGTGATAAGGCGATGCTAGAGCTTCTTTATGCAACAGGGATACGGGTAAGTGAAATGATTGATTTGAATTTATCAGATGTCCATTTAATGATGGGATTTATTCGTTGTTTCGGAAAAGGGAGGAAAGAACGAATTGTACCGATTGGAGATCAAGCGACAAAAGCGATCGAAGAATACATTCAAAAAGGACGTAGTAAGCTCGCAAAATCGAAATATGAAACAGAAGCCCTTTTTTTAAATCATCATGGAAAACGTTTATCTAGACAAGGGTTTTGGAAGAATTTAAAAAAGATTGCCAAAGAAGCAGGCATTCAAAAAGAGTTAACCCCGCATACGTTAAGGCATTCATTTGCTACACATTTACTTGAAAATGGAGCTGATTTACGGGCTGTACAAGAAATGCTTGGGCATGCGGATATTTCAACAACGCAAATTTACACGCACGTATCGAAGAAGCGACTAAAAGATGTTTACAAACAATATCATCCAAGAGCATAATGGTTGGCCAGAAGAAAACCGGGCATTCGTTTTTATGCCCGGTTTTCTTCTTAATTATAATAATGGTCGTGCTTTCAACTTGAGAAGCCGAAAAGAACGGAGCACGTAAAAATGGAAGAGTGGCAGGGAAAGAGGAGGAATCCAGCTCAAAAAAAGAAAAATGAAAATTAAGTGTCAAAACGTAAAATTTACTAGTTTTTTATTGCATATAAGAATGTAAACGGTTTATAATTTAGTTGTCAGACTTCTGACGATAGAAATTCAACAATCTCCCTTTCCATTTAGGGTATAGTAAATAGAGACACTTCGACAAGGAGGAAGTACAGATGAACGACTTTACATATAATCGTGTTTTTCTAATTGTATTAGATTCAGTCGGAATTGGAGAGGCACCGGATGCTGAAAAATTTAATGATAAAGGTGCTGACACACTAGGACATATTGCCGAAGCAATGAACGGGTTAAACATGCCAAATATGAGTAAGCTAGGCTTGAGTAATATTCGTGAAATAAAAGGGATACCAGTTCAAAAAACGCCACTTGCGTATTATACGAAAATGCAAGAAGCTTCCAACGGCAAAGATACGATGACGGGGCATTGGGAAATCATGGGTCTTCACATTGAAAAACCATTCAGGGTGTTTCCAGATGGATTTCCGAAAGCGCTTATTGATGAATTAGAAGCTAAAACGGGGCGTAAAGTGATTGGAAATAAACCGGCTTCCGGAACGGCTATACTAGACGAACTAGGAAAAGAACATATGGATACGGGAGCATTAATCGTCTATACGTCAGCGGACTCTGTTTTGCAAATTGCAGCACACGAAGAAATCGTACCGCTCGATGAGCTTTATAACATTTGTAAAATTGCCCGTGAATTAACATTGGATGAAAAATACATGGTTGGTCGTGTGATTGCTCGTCCGTTTATTGGCGAGCCTGGTCATTTTACACGTACACCAAATCGCCATGACTATGCATTAAAACCATTTGAACGTACAGTCATGAATGAATTAAAAGATGCTAATTTTGACGTCATTGCACTTGGGAAAATATCTGATATATACGATGGTGAAGGAATTACTGAAGCGATCCGTACATCGTCAAATAATGATGGAATGGATAAATTTATTTCAACACTTGATAAAAACTTTACAGGTCTTGCATTTTTAAACTTAGTTGATTTTGATGCGAAATTTGGACATCGTCGTGATCCGATTGGATACGGTAAAGCGTTAGAAGAGTTTGATGCTCGTTTACCAGAAGTGTTTGAAAAGCTTCGCGATGACGATTTATTCATAATTACAGCAGATCATGGAAATGACCCAGTTCATCACGGAACCGATCATACAAGAGAGTATGTACCTCTTCTCGTTTATAACAAAAAGATGCAAGAAGGAAAAGAACTTCCAATTCGCAAAACATTTGCCGACATTGGGGCAACAGTAGCAGACAATTTCAACGTAACAATGCCTAAACATGGAGCGAGCTTTTTAGATAAGTTAAATTAAGGGGGAAATATCATGTCAGTCAAACAACATATTTTAGAAGCGGGTCAATTTTTAAAAGACAAATTTTCAAAAACACCTGAAATTGGACTTATATTAGGTTCTGGACTTGGCGTATTAGCAGATGAGATTGAAGAGTCGGTAAAAATTCCATATCAAGACATTCCAGGATTTCCTGTTTCTACAGTTGAAGGTCATGCAGGACAACTTGTATTCGGGACATTAAAAGGAAAAACAGTTGTAGCCATGCAAGGGAGATTCCACTTTTATGAAGGGTATAGCCTTGATAAAGTTACATTCCCAGTACGAGTGATGAAAGCGCTTGGTGTAGAAAAATTAATCGTAACAAATGCAGCGGGCGGAATTAATGAAGCATTTAAGCCAGGGGATTTAATGATTATTACAGATCATATTAACAACATCGGTACAAACCCACTAATTGGACCGAACGATGCTGAGCTCGGTGTTCGTTTCCCTGATATGTCTGAAGCGTATGATAAGGATTTACGTGCACTTGCAAAAAATGTAGCAAGTCAATTAAACATCGGTGTTCAAGAAGGGGTTTATGTAGCAAATAGTGGTCCATGCTATGAAACACCTGCAGAAGTGCGTATGTTAAGAATTCTTGGCGGAGATGCAGTTGGAATGTCTACAGTACCTGAGGTGATTGTAGCGAAACATTCCGGCTTAAAGGTGCTAGGAATCTCATGTATTTCCAATATGGCCGCGGGTATTTTAGATCAACCGCTAACCCATGATGAAGTAATCGAAACGACAGAAATGGTGAAATCGAACTTTTTAAGCTTTGTGAAAACGATTGTTGAAAAAATGTAAAGAAAAAAGGTGATTATTAATGAGAATGGTGGATTTAATTGAAAAGAAACGTGACGGAAAAGCGTTAACGAAAGAGGAAATCCAGTTTATCATTAAAGGCTATACGAACGGTGATATTCCAGATTACCAAATGAGTGCATTTGCGATGGCTGTTTATTTTCAAGGAATGACGGAAGATGAGCGTGCACAATTAACAATGGCGATGGTTCATTCGGGTGATATGATTGACTTAAGTCAAATTGAAGGTATTAAAGTCGATAAACACTCGACAGGTGGGGTTGGCGATACGACAACATTAGTGCTCGGACCGCTTGTTGCCTCGGTAGGCGTTCCGGTAGCGAAAATGAGTGGACGTGGATTAGGTCATACAGGTGGAACAATCGATAAGCTTGAATCGATACCAGGGTTCCACGTAGAAATTGATAACGATGAATTTATGAAATTAGTAAACGAAAATAAAATTGCCGTCATTGGACAATCCGGTAATTTAACACCAGCAGATAAAAAGCTATATGCACTACGGGATGTTACAGGTACGGTCAATAGTATTCCATTAATCGCAAGCTCCATTATGAGTAAAAAAATCGCAGCTGGCGCTGACGCCATTGTGTTAGATGTAAAAACGGGTGCGGGTGCATTCATGAAGGATCTAGAAGATTCAAAAGAGCTTGCAAAAACAATGGTTAAGATCGGAAACGCCGTTGGTCGTCATACGATGGCAGTCATTTCAGACATGAGTCAACCGCTTGGGCGTGCGATCGGAAACGCATTGGAAGTAAAAGAAGCGATTGATACATTATCAGGAAAAGGTCCAGAAGACTTACATGAGCTTTGCTTAACATTAGGAAGCTATATGGTTTACTTAGCGAAAAAAGCAGATAGCTTACAAGAAGCAAGGACGAAATTGGAAGAGTCAATTCACTCAGGTAACGCATTGGAAGTGCTAAAGACTTTCATTGCCGCCCAAGGTGGCGATGCTTCTGTTGTCGATGATCCATCAAAATTACCACAAGCAAGCCATACATTTGAGCTTGAGGCGAAAGAAGATGGATATGTATCTGAAATTGTGGCGGATGCGGTTGGAACAGCTGCGATGTGGCTCGGAGCCGGCCGTGCAACAAAAGAATCTCAAATTGACTTAGCCGTCGGCTTAGTGTTAAATAAAAAAATTGGTGACGAAGTGAAAAAAGGTGAATCGCTCGTGACGATTTACAGCAATCAAGAAGATGTAGAGGAAGTCAAACAAAAGCTATACGAGAATATTATCATTTCAAAAGAAAAAGTAGAAAAACCAACGCTCATTTACGATACGATTACAGAATAACGTTTTTAGAATCAGGATAAGCTCCTGATTCTTTTTTTTATAGAAGAAAAATGCCTCCATTTTAAAACAATTTTCCAACTTTTTTGTATGAAATAGTGAAGGAATGGAAAAAATGGGAACGTATAAAGAATGGAGGGTGTGGACATGAAACAACTACTTGCGATAACGACATCTATCTTCGTATTGTTTTGGCTCTCAACGGAAGTCGGGGCAAAGGAAAAGGAAAAGGACATTCAATTAGTTGATGACGTTAGATCCGCGATTTTAATGGAACGAGATACAGGTGAAGTTTTATTTAGCCGTAACGAAGATGAAAAACTTCCTCCAGCTAGTATGACCAAAATAATGACGATGTTATTAATTATGGAAGAGCTAGATAAAGGTTCATTAAAGCTGGATGAAAAGGTGCGTACGAGTGAAAATGCCGCATCAATGGGTGGGTCGCAAATCTTTTTAGAAGCTGGGGAAGAAATGACCGTCGAAGATTTATTAAAAGGAATTGCAATAGCTTCTGGAAACGATGCTTCTGTTGCCATGGCGGAAAGAATATCAGGGTCAGAAGAGGCGTTTGTTAACAAAATGAATGAGAAAGCGAAAGAGCTTGGTTTAAAAAACACTCATTTTAAAAACCCAACAGGGCTCCCTGAAGAAGGCCATTACAGCTCAGCACAAGACATGGCCATTATGGCAAAAGAACTATTGAAATATGAAGACATTACAAAATATACAGGGGCATATGAAGACTATTTAAGACAAAATACAGACAAAAAGTTTTGGCTCGTGAATACAAACCGTCTAGTGAAATTTTATTCAGGTGTAGATGGAGTGAAAACTGGCTATACAACGGAAGCGAAATATTGTTTAACAGCTACGGCAAAAAAAGGTGATATGCGCGTCATTGCCGTTGTATTTGGTGCACCAACACCGAAACATCGAAACGCACAAGTGACGAAAATGCTTGATTATGCTTATAGTCAATATGAGACACATCCGCTTTTTTCTCGAAATGAAAAAGTATCAGAAGTGAAAATTAGTAAAGGTAGTGACAAACATGTCAATTTAGTCACTTCTGAGCCAATTTCGATTTTAACAAAAAAAGGGGAAAACATTGATGATATGAAGCAGGAAGTCGTTTTCAAGGAAGATGTTCAAGCTCCAGTAAAAGAAGGAGATAAACTTGGTACGCTTGTGCTGAAGAAGGGAGAAGAAATAAAAGTCGAAAGTCCACTCATAGCGGAGAAAAATATTGATATGGCAAGCTGGTGGACCTTGTTTAAACGAGTGTTGAGTGACTTTACAAAAGCTGGGTAATTATGGCGAAAAGCCACTAGTTTTGTCATAAAGAAGGAATTACGTCTATGTATCACGAAAGACTCAATATCCTTACATTTAGAAGGAGGAGTTTGAGTTGAGTCTTTTGATTGATATGGAGGTAAAGAAAAACGTCTTATGTGTACGTCTCTCTGGTGAGTTAGATCATCATACAACGGAAGAATTACGAAATCAAGTAAATGAAGTGGTAGAGACGCAGAAGATTGAGCATATGGTATTTAATTTTCAAGACTTACGTTTTATGGATAGTTCAGGATTAGGAGTCATCTTAGGTCGATATAAACAAATTCGAAACATTGGTGGAGAAATGGTCGTTTGTGCCGTTTCACCCCCAATTAAACGTCTTTTGGATATGTCCGGTCTATTTAAAATTATCCGATTGGAAGAAACAGAGAAAGCTGCGCTCGCTACATTGGGGGTGGCATCATGAAAAATGAAATGAACCTTCAGTTTTCAGCACTAAGCCAAAACGAGTCATTTGCTCGTGTTACGGTGGCAGCGTTTATTGCTCAACTAGATCCAACAATGGATGAATTAACGGAAATAAAAACGGTCGTATCTGAAGCAGTAACAAATGCGATTATTCATGGTTATGACCATGACCCAAATGGAGTCGTATATATTTCTTGTACATTAGAAGATCATATCGTTCATTTAACGATAAAAGATGAAGGAAATGGTATTAAAAATATTAATGAGGCACGCCAACCACTTTATACAACAAAACCAGAATTAGAACGATCTGGTATGGGTTTTACCATAATGGAAAACTTTATGGATGAAATTCATGTTGAAAGTAGGGAAGGGAAAGGCACAACGGTTAAATTGACGAAGCATTTATCAAAAAGTAAAGCTGTATGTAATTAAGGAGACGAGCTATGGATGTGGAGGTCAAGAACGAATTTTCAAATGGACAGTTGAAGGATCATGAGGTTAAGGCGTTAATTAAAAAAAGTCAGCAAGGAGAACAAGAAGCAAGAGATATTCTCGTGCAAAAAAATATGCGGCTCGTATGGTCTGTCGTTCAACGTTTTTTAAATCGAGGCTATGAGCCGGACGATTTGTTTCAAATTGGCTGTATTGGGTTATTAAAGTCTGTTGATAAATTTGATTTATCCTATGACGTAAAGTTCTCAACATATGCTGTTCCAATGATAATCGGGGAGATTCAACGCTTCATACGGGATGATGGAACAGTGAAAGTGAGTCGTTCGTTAAAAGAGTTAGGAAATAGAATTCGTAGGGCAAAAGAAGAGCTTTCGAAAAAGTTAGGAAAGGTGCCTACTGTTCAAGAAATTGCTGACCATCTAGATATTCCACCTGAAGATGTCGTTCTTGCACAGGAAGCTGTTCGTGCACCATCATCCATTCACGAAACGGTATATGAAAATGACGGAGACCCCATTACATTACTCGACCAAATAGCAGACAATTCAGAACATAAATGGTTTGATAAAATTGCTTTAAAAGATGCGATTGAAGATTTAGATGAGCGAGAACGTCTTATTGTCTATTTACGCTACTATAAAGATAAAACGCAGTCAGAAGTAGCAGAAAGGCTTGGGATTTCTCAAGTACAAGTCTCAAGGCTAGAAAAGAAAATATTAAAACAAATGAAAGACCGAATGAGTGGATAGCTCATTCGGTCATTTTTTATATGGGTAAATTTACGTGGAAATAAATGGAGATAGCATCTTTTGTATGTTAGTATCTTATCCAATCCATACTACATATAACAAAAAGAATAAAAATAGTAGGGTGTTGAGCGTATGAACAGTACTGTTTATTTGCGCCTACGAAATCGCGTTGAAGTAAAACCAGATCAAGCGATAAAGATTAAAGATATAGCAAAGGTTGTTACCGATCAGGAGATAAAAGATGAGATTGAAAATCTCATTTTACATGTCGTAACGAAAGAAGATAAAACGATTATCGTTATTGATGTCATTCACATCGTTCAAGAAATTCGTCAATTATTGGAATCAGTAGAAATTGAAACATTCGGATCGAATCAAACGATTGTAGAGGTCGTCTATCCGAAAAAAAATTTATCTCCTATTAAGTTTGTATTTGTTTGGTTATTGCTATTTGTAGGTGCCGCTTTAGCCATTATGAACTTCCATGAAGATGTGAGCATGCAAGAAGTCCATATTCGTTTATATCGAATATTGACGGGAGAAGAGAACGAAAAACCGCTGATACTGCAAATCCCTTATTCTATTGGGCTCGGATTAGGTATGGTTTTATTTTTTAATCACGTTTTCAGAAAGCGTATTAACGAAGAGCCAAGTCCATTAGAAGTGGAAGTGTTTAATTATCAAATGAATATTGATAAATATGTTTCAATGAATGAAAACAAAGAAAGTATGAAAAAAGTCGATGGTCATTAATGTGTTATTCATCATGTTTATCGGATTATCGGCAGGATTTGCAGTAGGAGCAGGATTTGTCGCTTTTTTAACGGTGCTTGGTATTATTCCTCGATTAATGCAACTTACAAAGACGATATCGTTTATTCGCTTTTATGAATGGGGCGTGATTGCTGGTGCCATTATGGGTGGGGTACTTAGCTTAATGGAACCAACGTTCAATGCTTCTCCATTTTGGTTGTCAATCATAGGTTTTTTCAACGGTATTTTTGTTGGGATGCTTGCTGCAGCATTAACGGAAGTGTTAAATGTAATCCCTTTATTAACGAAACGAATTGGTATGGAACGAAATATTGTGATGTTATTAGCTGCGATCGTTTTTGGGAAAGTAGTTGGATCATTATTTCACTGGCTATATTTTGTCGATCACTAATAAAGGGGTGACCATAGTGAAGAAGAAAATGAAAGACGATTACGCCAATCAAATTAAACAATTTCAGCCGAAGCCGAATTATATGTTAAATGGTCTAAAGGCTTTTTTCGTTGGTGGAGCTATTTGCGCGTTTGGACAATTGCTGCAAAATATGTATATAAACGTGTTTCATTTTTCTAAAGAAAACGCAGGGAATCCAACGGTCGCGACGTTAATTTTAATTTCTGCATTATTAACAGGTTTCGGGATATATGATAAAATCGGTCAATTTGCTGGTGCTGGTTCTGCTGTACCGGTAACCGGTTTTGCGAACTCGATGACGAGTGCAGCTTTAGAGCATAAAAGTGAAGGACTCGTATTAGGGGTTGCGACCAATATGTTCAAATTAGCAGGTAACGTCATCGTTTTTGGGGTTGTATCTGCATACATAGTTGGATTAATTCGCTATATTTTCAGTCTCTCCATTCGTTGAGATGAAAGGAATGATAGCTTATGGGATTAATGGGGCGACAAACGTGGACATTTCAAAATCGCATTTATGTCAATGGTGCCGGTACCGCTGTCGGGCCCAAAGAGGCTTCCGGACGATTTGGGCAAAAATATGACGTTTGTCACGACGACCTTTATTGTGGTGAAGTTAATTGGGAGTTGGCAGAACGACGTTTAATGGAGCAAGCGATCGAAAAGTGTATGGAAAAGTCGAAAATCGAAATCCGAGATGTTGATTTTTTTATAGCAGGAGATTTACTCAATCAAAATGTGACGGCAAACTATGTGGCGAGGCATTTAGGGATTCCAACCATTTGCATGTTTGGTGCATGTTCATCGTCGATGGAAACGATTGCTGTTTCTTCACAACTTATCGATAGTGGATTTGCAAATAAAGTGATAGCAGCTACGAGCAGCCATAATGCAACGGCGGAACGGCAATTTCGATATCCGACTGAATATGGCGGACAAAAACCAGACACAGCTACATCAACCGTAACAGGAGCAGGTGCTGTACTAATGAGTCGAGATTATGGAGAGATTGTCATTACTTCTGCGACAATTGGAAAGGTCGTTGATTATGGAGTGAAAAATCCGTTTGATATGGGGTCAGCGATGGCACCTGCAGCCGCAGATACGATACAGCAGCATTTACAAGATTTAAACCGAACACCCGCTGACTATGACATGATTGTAACAGGGGATCTATCAGCGATTGGGAGTCCAATCTTGAAAGAGTTATTAAAAGAGGAACAAATTGATATTGATGAAAAACATGAAGATTGCGGACTTATGATTTATCGACCTGATCAAAAGGTGTTTGCAGGTGGAAGTGGTTGTGCTTGTTCAGCTGTTGTCACGTACAGTCATATTTTTGATATGTTACGCACTGGCGAGGTAAAACGAGTATTTGTTGTCGCAACAGGAGCACTATTAAGTCCAGTGATGATTCAGCAAAAGGAGTCCATACCAACCGTAGCTCATGGTGTTGTGTTTGAACGGGTTGAAAGGAGAGTAAATCATTAAACATGGAGTATGTAATTGCTTTTGTTGTCGGTGGTTTAATATGTATTGTCGGGCAACTTTTACTAGATTTTTTAAAATTAACACCTGCGCATGTGATGAGCTCATTTGTTGTAGCTGGAGCGATACTTGATGGATTTGGTATTTATGATCAATTTATTGAGTTTGCCGGTGCAGGTGCAACCGTTCCGATTACAAGCTTTGGTCATTCGATACTCCATGGTGCGATGAAGGAAGCCGAGAAACATGGATTAATAGGACTTGGTATGGGGGTATTTGAATTAACCTCTGCTGGGATTTCCTCTGCCATTTTGTTTGCTTTTCTCATCGCACTCATTTTTAAACCGAAAGGATAGGATGGCATGAATGTAAGAAGGGTCATACTCGTTACAGATGGAGATGAATATGCACTGAAAACGGTCGAGTACGTTGCATCTAAACTAGGGGGACGTTGTATATCGCAATCGAAAGGAAACCCGTCGTACTTAAGTGGTAAAGAGATCGTTGAATTAATTTTACAAACTCCTTATGACCCTGTTTTTGTCCTGTTTGACGATTGTGGCTTACAAGGAGAAGGACCGGGAGAACGAGCGTTAAAATATGTTGCAAGCCATAAACAAATTAAAGTACTAGGTGCCATTGCTGTTGCCTCAAAATCAAATTGTAAAGAATGGACGAAAGTGGATGTTAGCATTGATCGGTACGGGAATTTATCGACATTTGGCGTTGATAAATATGGTGTACCAGATATTGAAGAGGGAAGAATAAATGGGGATACTGTTTATTGTTTAGACCAGCTTAATATTCCTGTCGTTGTAGGCATTGGAGATATTGGAAAAATGAATCGAAAGGACCATGTAGAGCGTGGAGCACCGATTACGATAAAGGCCGTGCAAGTAATATTAGAAAGGAGTGGGGATTATGACACAAGAGAAAACGCCAATTTCACCACATTTAGCTGAGAATGAACGATTTTTTAAAGAACATATCGGCTTAGGGACGAGCTTTGATTTAGGTGTAAGAAAAATCAATATTTTGGGTAAACAAGTTCATTTATATTATGTGAACGGTTTGTGTGACACACAATTTATTATTGATTTACTTCGTCAAATGACGGAAGTTAATGATCATGAAGTGGAAAGTTCAAAAGTTAAGGATATTATAGAAAACAGACTTATTCATCAACAAGTTAGTCCGATCAAAACATTAGATGAAGCAGTGGATCAATTGTTATCTGGGTTAATCATTTTTATCATTGAAGGATGCGACTTTGGATTTGTTGTAGATGTCCGAAGCTATCCGGGGAGGTCACCGGAAGAACCAGATACTGAGAAAGTTGTGCGCGGAGCACGTGATGGATTTGTTGAAAATATCATTGTGAACACAGCTTTAATTAGAAGAAGAATTCGAGATGAACGGCTCCGGTACGAAATTTTAAAAGTAGGTGAACGATCGAAGACGGATATTTGCATCGCCTATGTAGAGGATGTAGCCGATCCGGGATTAATCGAAGTTATTAAGAAAGAATTAAATACGATAAAAATCGATGGTCTGACAATGGCAGATAAAACCGTTGAAGAATTTTTAGTAAAGCAGGGCTACAATCCTTTTCCACTCGTTCGATATACGGAGAGAGCAGACGTTGCGGCGAATCATCTTTTAGAAGGACATGTCATCATTATGGTTGATACGTCTCCGAGTGTTATTATTACACCGACTACTTTTTTTCATCACGTTCAGCATGCTGAAGAGTATCGGCAAGCACCTGCTGTCGGAACGTTTTTACGATGGGTACGCTTTATCGGGATTATGTCATCGATTTTTTTATTACCATTATGGTTTTTATTCGTTTTAGAACCGTCCTTACTACCAGAAAATTTAGCATATATTGGACCGAATGAGCAAAAAAACATTCCTGTCATTGTCCAGTTGTTTTTAGCGGATCTTGGCATTGAGTTTTTGCGGATGGCAGCGATCCATACACCGACTGCTTTATCTGTTGCAATGGGATTAATTGCTGCGGCACTTATCGGTCAAATTGCGATTGATGTTGGATTATTTGTCCCTGAAGTTATTTTATATGTTTCCATTGCGGCAATTGGAACGTTTACAACTCCGAGTTATGAACTAAGCATTGCCAATAAAATGGTTCGGCTTTTTTTGTTAATACTCGTCGCTATTTTTCAAATTCCAGGGTTTGTTATTGGCTCAACATTGTATATTTTATTGCTTGCGAGCATACGTTCTTTAAATACACCTTATTTATGGCCGTTTATTCCATTTAATCCTAAGGCCATTTGGCAAATTGTTATTCGAACATCTGTACCTGGGGCTAAACTTCGGCCAAGTATCGTTCATCCACAAAATGTAAAAAAACAACCGACATCATGAGAAACTTTACTCGTCATTCATTCGATTAAGGGGATTCTGTTATCACCTGCAATCTATTTAGAATCCATATAGCCCGACAAAGATGCATAAATATTCATTGAAACAGCCATTAATTTATGATAATGTATTTTTAACTATTTAAAGGATGAATGTTTATTAGGATGTTTTCTATGAAAAGGGGGCTACAAAGTGTATTTACATGGAACGAGTAAAGTGAATGAATTAGGCCATTTAGAAGTAGGTGGTGTAGATACAGTCGAGCTTGCGAAGAAATATGGGACCCCTTTATACGTTTACGATGTGTCACTAATCCGGAGACGCGCGCGGGAATTTAAAAAAACATTTGAACAATTAGGGATTACAGCGCAAGTTGCCTATGCAAGTAAGGCGTTTTCTTCTATCGCCATGTTTCAGCTAGCGGATCAAGAAGGTTTATCGTTAGATGTCGTTTCTGGAGGAGAGCTATATACAGCGTTACAAGCGGGATTTTCTCCTGAGAAAATTCATTTTCACGGGAACAATAAAAGTTCAGAAGAATTAGAAATGGCTTTAAATGCGAATATCGGCTGTATCGTTGTTGATAACTTTCATGAAATAAGCCTTTTAAAACAAATGACCCGTCATAAAAAACAAAAAGTTGATATTCTTCTTCGGGTGACACCGGGAGTTGAAGCACATACACATGATTATATTACAACAGGTCAAGAAGATTCGAAATTTGGTTTTGATCTCCATAATGGTCAAATCGAAAAAGCGATTGAAATGGTATTGAACCATGAATGGATCAAATTATTAGGAATTCACTGTCATATTGGCTCGCAAATCTTTGAAACGAAAGGTTTTGTTTTAGCAACAGAAAAAATCTTTCAAAAAATTAGTCAATGGAAAGAGAATTATCGCTATTTACCAACCGTTGTCAACTTAGGAGGAGGATTTGGGATTCGATACACTAAAGAAGATGATCCGATTCCGATGAGTATTTATGTTGAAAAAATGGTTGAAGTTGTGAAAGAACATGCAGAAAAACTCAATATCCCAATTCCTGAAATTTGGATTGAACCCGGGCGTTCGTTAGTTGGAGATGCGGGGACGACACTTTATACAGTTGGCTCGCAAAAGACGGTTCCTGATATTCGGAAATATGTAGCAGTAGATGGTGGGATGAGTGATAATATACGTCCGGCTTTATATCAAGCAAAATACGAGGCACTACTTGCTAACCGTATGAATGAAGCTCCATCTAAACAAGTATCCATTGCGGGTAAGTGTTGTGAAAGCGGTGATATGTTAATATGGGATATTCAACTGCCTGAACCGAAAACAGGGGATATATTAGCTGTATTTTGTACAGGTGCGTACGGATACTCCATGGCTAACAATTACAATCGCATTCAAAGACCGGCTGTTGTATTTGCCGAAAATGGTAAAGCTGAGCTCGTCATTCGACGAGAAAGCTATGAAGACTTAATAAAATTAGATGTCCCTTTAAAATGCAAATCGGTTGTAAGTACAAAATAATGAAAGGCTGTCGAGAAACTTTCGACAGCCTTCTTTATACTTTATCCCACTCTTAACGGGCAGGAAGACCCCCACCTTAAGATTTTGTCGTAAAGAAAAGAAGATAGGTGTGGGGGCAACTGCCCGTAAAGGTCCGATTGGTTCAACTAACATTCAGTGGGGGATGAAAAAAACCCCCACTGAATGAAGTTTCACTTTATCCCGCTATTGACCCTACCTTAAAATTGTAATGAAGTGTCACTTTATTGAAAAATGGAACGTATAGAATCGAAAAGAGATTGAAAGAACTCTTTTACCTTCTGAAAAAAGCCTTGAGCTTCTTCTGATTCAAGGAATTTCGAAATTTCATCTTTTGTTTTCGCTAATTGATCTCCTACTTGATTCCAATTAATATTGATATCTATCATATCGTTAAATAAAATCATGAGATTATTGATTTCTTGTTCTGATAAGGTAATATTTAAGTCTTTCGCCGATTGTTCGATCCATTCCCTCAATTGTTGATCGTCTTTTGGCAGACCGTTTTCCGCTAATTGCTCTTTAATTTTCGCGATGAGTGCAGAAGCGTTTTCGGCACCAATTTTGTCCCCTAATTTTGCTGTTTCAACAAGCTCCTTATTTGCAATTTGTTTGACTTCTTCTGATATCGCCTCATCTGTAGACACTTCATATGCTTTAATTAGTCCAGTAAGTGCTGCAGTTCCAGAAACATCAAATGGTGCTGTCACATATATTGTTGCATCTTTTACACCTGCCGTCATTAAAGCATTTAAATACATTTCATCTGTAACCCAATTAATATGATTTGTTTTTACTTCTAAACCAGAGCCCTTTTCTCCGATCGTAATTTTAGAAGATGATATGGCTCTCGTTCCAATTTGTGCTTTCGGAATATAGTCCCCTAAATATTGATGTTCTTCTTCATTTGATACGGTAACAACTAATCCGTTTTCAGGTGCTTTCATTTCTGTCATGAGTGCTTCTTTTTGATTTTCTGTTAAATCGTTTCCTAACGTAATAATCACATCACCAACTGCTGCATCTGCTAAACTTATTGTTGGACATGCGAATAGCAAAATCGCCACAATTGATAGGATAAATTTCTTCATGTTATACCCTCCAAATTAATTAATGCATTTTAGAAATAAATCAAGAAAATGCTACGCATGTATAGACGGAAAAGAAATAAAGAAAGTTTCATTTAGTCAATAATTTCAAACGATCTTTTTCAATTTTTGGAATATATAGACTAGAAAATATGTTGTATGTTATACTATAACTAATTTCGACATAATCAAAAGCAATTCGACAAAATTTTCACAACAAACTCAAAATTAAAACTTTTAATAAGGCTCTTTATTTTTTTTGTAAATGTGATAGGATGTATAAGGCTTTATTCATAGTTGTTTGAAAATTTTGATAGAAAGAATTGTAAGGAGGCTCATCATGCAAACAAAACTTTCAAATAAACAAGTCTTTGCTGTAGGGTTAATGTTGTTTGCTCTTTTCTTAGGTGCAGGAAATATGATTTTCCCTCCAGCGTTAGGACAAGCTGCGGGAGATAATATATGGATTGCCATTACTGGATTTTTAATTACAGGTGTTGGTTTACCTTTGTTAGGTGTTACCGCAATTGCTTTAACAGGAAGTGATCTTGAAAAATTAGCTTCTCGTGTTCACCCAATTTTCGGAATTGTCTTTACATTTATCGTGTATCTAGTGATTGGCCCGCTTTTTGCGATTCCAAGAACCGCAACCGTGTCGTACGAAATTGGTGTATCGCCATTTTTATCAGAATCAGCAAAAGGTGGTAGCATTAGTTTGTTTTTAACAACAGTCGTGTTCTTTAGTATTACATTGTGGTTATCGATGAATCCAACAAAACTAGTAGATCGTATTGGGAAATTATTAACGCCTATCCTAGTTATTGTTTTAGCAACGGTAGCGATTAAAGCAATCGTAACACCGATGGGAAGTATAAGTGAACCAACAGAAGCTTACCAATCAGGTGCATTTTTTAAAGGATTTATTGAAGGATATTTAACAATGGATACTCTTGCTTCATTAGTATTTGGTATCGTCGTAATTAATGCAATCAAAAACTTTGGTGTAAGCGACAATAAAGTGTTAGCTAAGGCGACGATTAAAGCTGGAGTTGTAGCTGCTATCGGTTTGGCGCTCGTCTATGTTTCATTAGCTTACCTCGGGGCTACTTCTACTCAGGTTATTGGTCACGCGGAAAATGGTGCAGAAATCTTATCTGGATCAGCCACACATTTATTTGGAGGAATCGGTGCATCGATTTTAGCGTTAGCGATTACGTTTGCATGCTTAACGACATCGATTGGTCTCGTTTCATCTTGTAGTGGTTATTTTTCGAAAATATTTCCGAAAGTATCCTATAAATCATTTGTTATGATTTTGTCAGTATTTAGCATGATTATTGCAAATGTTGGTTTAACTCAATTAATTCAAATTTCTATCCCTGTTTTAATTATGGTTTATCCATTAGCGATTGTTATGATGTTCTTATCATTTTTACCAAAATCAGTTGTCGGGTATTCTTCAGTTTATACATTTGCATTAGTGGGAACTGCGATTGTAAGTGTTGTGGACGGATTAGCCTTAACTTCAATAGATGTTTCAAGTCTTCAGAATGCCTTAAGCTTCTTGCCGTTATTTAATCAAGGAGTTGGATGGCTCGTACCGTCTATTATTGGCGCTCTTATCGGTATCGTATTTGTACACGTTACTGGAAGGAAAAAAGAACAACCAGAAATACTAGGGAAAGTATCCTAAAAAATTAGGATGATCGTATAAAGCGCTCCGTTTGAAATGGAGCGCTTTATGAAATGTTCAATGAAAAGCCTTATGAAAATTGAAAGAGGATGTTCTTATTCATTTGTTTCTCGTTCGTAATATGTTATGATATTAGAGAAATTTTACATAAGGAGAGCGAACATATGGCGAAAAAAGGTTATATTTTAATGGATAATGGTGAAAAAGTAGAATTTGAATTATATCCAAATGAAGCACCTAACACGGTAGCAAATTTTGAAAAATTAGTGAATGAAGGGTTTTACAACGGTTTAACCTTCCACCGCGTGATCCCTGGGTTTGTTAGCCAAGGAGGGTGTCCACACGGAACGGGTACTGGTTCAGCGGGGTATACGATCGCTTGTGAAACAGAAGGAAACCCTCACAAGCATGTTGTTGGAGCTCTTTCGATGGCTCATGCTGGAAAAGACACAGGTTCTTGTCAGTTTTTCATTGTTCATGAACCGCAGCCACATTTAGATGGTGTTCATACTGTATTTGGTCAAGTAACGAGCGGTATGGAAACCGTTTTAAAGATGAAAAACGGCGATGTAATGGAAAAAGTGGAAGTATTCGACGAAGAATAACCGAATGAAGCCGAGGAAGGAGAGGTGTAAACCTCTTCTTTTTTAAAAGTCAAAAGTTATATTATTTTCATAAAGTTTTCAAGGGATAATGGAGTCTTCGGTGTCCAGCGAAAGCCACCAAGCCCCTCGAGGCAAAAACGTAATGCCGTAAAGGCATAAAAAGGGACTTTTCATCGTAAGAACATTTTTGTCAGGGGCTGAAGCGTTTGCGCTTTTCTTACTATTATGGAGGAGGGACATAATGGAAAAGAAAAAATGGGTTTTATTAGGAGTTATCTCACTTTTTTGTCTAGTATGGGGGATTGGTTATTGGCTATATTTAGTTAACTAATGATTATTCGTTGCAGCTTTTACCATTGTTCGTTAAAATATAAACAGGACAACAGAATAATGTTCTGTATCCTTCGGGGCAGGGTGCAATTCCCGACCGGCGGTGATGAAGTTTCATCTTCAAAGCCCGTGAGCCGCATGGCTGATCTGGTGAGATTCCAGAGCCGACAGTATAGTCTGGATGGGAGAAGGATCACAGAAAGGAAAAGAGTAGTAAATGACGATTGAAAAAATCCATTCATATATACTCTTATTTGACTATGCCTTTCTATTGTGATCACATACTCACTTACCCTCTAGGATGAAAATTCTAGAGGGTTTTTATTCGAATTTGGATTGTGAGGAGGTGCGCAATGTTTACAGGAATTGTTGAAGAAATCGGAAAGGTCTCACAAATTAAAGGGACGGAAAAGGCGATAACATTAACAATTGAAGCGAATAAAATATTATCGGATGTCCATTTAGGTGATAGTATAGCTGTTAATGGTGTTTGCTTAACCGTTACCCATTTCACATCACAATCTTTTACTGCTGATGTCATGCCTGAAACAATGAAAGCGACTTCATTAAGAAGCCTTCAAGTTCGCTCTCATGTAAATTTAGAACGTGCAATGGCTGCAAATGGGAGATTTGGAGGTCACTTCGTATCTGGGCATGTTGATGGACTTGGAGAAATTATCGGTAAAACAAAAGATGAAAATGCAGTTTACTACGAAATAAAAGTAGAAGAGGAAGTAATGGACTTTATGGTGTTAAAAGGTTCTGTCGCAGTAGATGGAACGAGTTTAACGATATTTGGATTATCAGAACAGACGTTTACACTTTCCCTTATCCCTCATACAATGTCGGAATCCGTTTTAGGAGAAAAAGAAATTGGGGATATCGTAAATATTGAATGTGATATGATAGCAAAATATATTAAAAAATATGTCCAACAACCTTTGAAAGAAACGAGAAAGTCTCCAATTACGAAAGGGTTTCTACAAGAGCACGGATTCAATATGTAAAGGGGATGCTAGTATGTTTCATAAAATTGAAGAGGCAATTGAAGATTTAAAACAAGGAAAAGTGGTTATCGTTGTTGATGATGAAGATAGGGAAAACGAAGGGGATTTTGTCGGGCTTGCCGAATTTGCCTCCTCGGAAATGGTCAATTTTATGGCAACACATGGACGTGGTTTAATATGTGTTCCGATTACAGAAGAGGATGCAAAAAGACTTGAATTAAAACCGATGGTTGAGCAAAATACAGACCCTCACGGAACAGCTTTTACGGTGAGTGTCGATTATAAAACGACAACAACTGGAATTAGTGCATTTGAACGTGCGGAAACGATTAAAGCATTATTGGATGAACAAGTAAAAGCAAGCGATTTTAAAAGACCTGGACATATCTTTCCGCTCATTGCAAAAAAAGGTGGCGTGCTAAGGAGAGCAGGTCATACGGAAGCGGCGGTCGATTTAGCCAAACTTGCCGGTGCAAAACAAGCTGGGGTTATTTGTGAAATTATGAATGAAGATGGTACGATGGCACGAGTGCCGCAACTAAAAAAAATTGCTGCAGATTTCAACTTGAAAATGATTACAATTAAAGATCTTATCGACTTTCGCACGAAAAAAGATAAATTAGTAAAGCGTGAAGTAACGATCGAATTACCGACAGAATATGGGGAATTCCAAGCGGTTGGCTATACGAATGTCATTGATGGAAAAGAGCACGTAGCGTTAGTGAAAGGTGAAATAACTTCTGATGACCCTGTATTAGTTCGAGTCCATTCTGAATGCTTAACAGGGGATGTGTTTGCATCAAACCGATGTGACTGTGGGCCGCAATTACATGCTGCCCTATCCCAAATTGAGGCGGAAGGAAAAGGGGTTCTTCTTTATATGCGTCAAGAAGGACGAGGAATCGGTCTCATTAATAAAATGAAAGCTTATAAACTGCAAGAGACAGGTCTAGATACGGTTGAAGCTAATGAACAATTAGGGTTTGCGCCAGACTTACGGGATTATGGAATTGGGGCGCAAATATTAAAAGACCTAGGGGTTCGTAAAATGCGCCTATTAACAAACAATCCTCGAAAAATTGCAGGACTAGAAGGATACGGTTTATCCATTTATGAACGAGTCCCGATTCAAATGCCAGCGAAGCTTGAAAATGAACGCTATTTAAAAACAAAACAATCTAAATTAGGACATTTTTTACACTTTTAATGGAGGAATAGACATGAAAACATACGAAGGAAATGTTGTAGGTACAGGACTTAAAATCGGAATTGTCGTTGCTAGATTCAATGAATTTATTACAAGTAAATTACTTAGCGGTGCTCTGGATGGGTTAGTTCGACATGGTGTATCAGAAGATGATGTTGAAGTTGCATGGGTTCCAGGTGCATTTGAGCTGCCACTGATCGCAAAAAAAATGGCCGAAACGAAAAAATATGATGCGGTAATCTCATTAGGAACTGTTATTCGTGGCTCTACAACCCACTATGATTATGTTTGTAATGAAGCAGCAAAAGGAATTGCACAAGCGTCTACACAAACTGGTGTTCCGGTCATTTTTGGTGTAATCACAACGGAAAACATTGAACAAGCGATAGAACGAGCTGGAACAAAAGCTGGAAATAAAGGGTATGAATCAGCCGTATCAGCTGTGGAAATGGCGAACTTAATTAAGACCATTTCGTGAAATTTCTTAAAATCAGTTTAAATTAATTTAGAAACTGTATATAATGTTTAAGAGTAGACGTTATATACTAATTTTTACTGGATGCTCTAATCATGTATTTATACTACTTTCTAAGTTAAGAAAGTTCATTTATTAATGAGGGATCTAAAATGTTAGTACGTTACAAAAAAGCGTTTGAAAAAATTGCAATGGGTTTATTGTCCTTTATGCCGAATGAAAAGGATTTAAAGAAGCTTCAGCAAACCATTCAAACGTATGAAACAGACGAACGTTGGCAGTTGTATTTGTGGAAAGATGATGACATCATCGGTGTTATTGGCGTTGAAGTAAAAGATGATCAATCAATTGAGATTCACCATTTATGTGTGAACCCGTCTCACCGACACCAAGGAATCGGCAAAAAAATGGTGAATGCTGTCCGAGACGTCTATAAAGAAAAATCAATAGTTCCTAACGAAATGGTCGCTACATTTTTTGAAAAATGCTTAACAAAAGAAGCAGAGAGTTAATCTCTGCTTCTTTTCTTTTGATCAAGTTTTCGCTGACGTTCTTTCACGACGTCTGTACGATCCCGTAACGAATGTTTATGTAGTAAAAATTGATTGTTTAAATCGCTTGGTGCTCCCCATGTTTTCCCTCTTTGTTTAGCGTATGTTTCACATTTCTTTAGTAAATTTTGATCATATATAGGTAAATGAATACTTTCATATTGTTTACCATGGCGGATGTCATCAAGGCAAACCGATAGTAAAGAAAGTAATTCGTCATAATTGATTCCGAGTGATGTAACGTACCTTTCATTTTTTTGTAAGATGTTAAGCGCACGTTGAAACATTCGCTCTGCTCCAACAAAATTGTTTCGGCGATGATGATACAAACCAACGGCAATTTGAATAAACCCTACCCAATAAGATTTTCGTTCATTTGGTGGGTCTTCTTTCCAAAATTCCTCTAGTATTTCATGACATTCAAAATAATCTCTTTCACAATGAAAATAATACAAATACTGAATAAATGGTTGTGGAATCACATGAAATCTCCTTCTATGAGTACCGTTTTAACTCTAAGTTTAGCATAAGAAATGTCTGTAAGATAGAAGAGGCTGCATGACAAGCATCATTATATGGTTCATGATTATAACTAAGGTAAGCACCGTAGTTGTATTATATATATTTGCTAAAGTCGTATATGTGGATTGTAACAGAATGAGAAAAAAATTAAAATGAACGTAGACTTAGTATGAAATAAGTATTGGAGAACAGGGATATTTGTTCTATACTAGAGTTTAGCTGCTTTTTAAGAGCTGTTTGCGAGGATGGTAAAGCAGAAAACCCTTTTTAATGACTAGTCGTCACGCTTGATATGACTATACAAACTAGGGTGAAAGAAGTTATTTTATGGTGGGATAAATGGTGGAATACCTTGTGAAAATTGATGCATTTGAAGGTCCGTTAGATCTTCTGCTTCATTTAATTAATCGACTTGAAATTGATATATACGACATTCCAGTTTCAGAAATAACAGGGCAGTACGTAGCGTATATCCATACAATGCAAGAACTTGAACTAGATGTTGCTTCAGAATATTTAGTTATGGCAGCAACATTACTCTCCATTAAAAGCCGTATGTTATTGCCACAACAAGAAGAAACGTTAATGGATGATGTACCGGTTGAAGAAGAGGATCCACGGGAGGAACTGGTGAATCGATTAATTGAATATCGGAAGTATAAAGAAGCGGCGATAAAGTTAAAAGCAAAAGAAGAGGAAAGAGCTCAAGTATTTACGAAACCTCCAAGTGATTTAAGTGATTTTGCGATAAATGAACAAGTTGTCAAGCAACAATCAGATGTAACGATTTATGATATGATTGGCGCATTTCAAAAAATGCTCCGGCGAAAAAAGCTTCAAAAACCACTTTCTACACGGATAACAAGACAAGAAATACCGATTGAAAAAAGAATGAATGAAATCATTGAAGATTTACGAATAAATCGGGTGAAGCGTCATTTTTATGATTTATTTCCTGCCCATCAAAAAGAATACTTAGTGGTTACGTTTTTAGCAATTTTAGAATTAATGAAAAAACAATATATTCATATTGAGCAGGAACGAAATTTTTCGGATATTTACATTTATGGGAGTGAAAAAATCGATGAGCTTCGGGATCATTGAATGGAAATCAATACTAGAAGGCCTGTTATTTGCAGCGGGAGATGAAGGGCTTTCACTTAAGCAATTGACTTCTGTTCTTGAGATTGATGAACCAGTAGCTCTTGAAATCATTGAAGATTTAAAACAAGAGTACAGTAAAAAAGAACGGGGGCTTATGTTAATCGAAGTGGCAGGAGTATACCAATTAACGACCAAAAAAGAGCATGCTCCATATTTAAAACGACTTGTCGAATCGCCGGTTAATCAAGGGTTGTCGCAAGCTGCTTTAGAAACATTAGCCATCGTAGCTTATCGACAACCGATTACAAGAATGGAAATCGAGGAAATTCGTGGGGTGAAATCAGAACGGCCGATTCAAACGCTTGTTGCAAAAGGCTTAATTCAAGATGTAGGGAGAAGAGAAGGGGCGGGACGCGCCATTCTCTATGGTACGACAAGAGAATTTCTCGAATATTTCGGATTGAAAACAATTGATGAACTTCCGGCTTTAGCGGAAAATTTGGAAGAAGATTTTGTGCAAGAAGAAGCTGACTTATTCTTTGAAAAATTTCAAGAGGTAGAAACAAGCGGTAAACAATAGTTATCGCTTGTTTTTTTGTGCTCTAATGTAATTAAAAATCCAATCATATCACAAAACTTCATGCATAAACTTGTACAAATCAGACATGTACAAGACGGTTCGGCTAACAATATAAGAGGGACGTGAAGGATGTATGCGATGGATGAAATGGATAGGGTTTTTCTGCCTTGGCCTACTGTTGATGACTAATTTTCCGACGTCATCAGAAGGAGCATTATCTGTTAATGCCGAAAGTGCCATCATGATAGATCAAGATACGGGACGCATTTTTTATGAAAAAGATTCACATAAAAAAATGAGGATTGCTAGCATAACGAAAATTATGACGGCAATCATTGCCATTGAGTCAGGAAAAATGGATGAAGAGGTGACAGTGAGTAAAAATGCTCCATATACAGAAGGCTCTTCGATTTATTTGAAACAAGGGCAAAAAATAAAGTTGCGTGATTTAGTATACGGACTGATGCTCCGTTCCGGCAACGATGCGGCAGTCGCTATAGCCGAGCATGTTGGTGGAAGTTTAGAAGGATTCGTCTATTTAATGAACCAAAAAGCAGAAGAAATTGGCATGATGAATTCACAGTTTCAAAATCCACATGGCTTAGATGATCATGATGATCACTATTCGACTGCCTACGATATGGCGATTTTAACGAAATATGCGATGAAAAATAAGGAATATGAAAAAATTGCAGGGACGAAAGTTCACAAAACAAATGGTGGTGAGTACGTTTGGAAAAATAAAAACAAATTATTGAATTTATATAAATATAGTACGGGTGGGAAGACAGGGTATACGAAGCTTGCTAAACGGACATTAGTTTCAACAGCATCAAAGGATTCACTTCACTTAATAGCGGTAACATTAAATGACCCGGATGATTGGAATGACCATATGAATATGTTTAATAGGGCATTTTCTCAATATATGAACGTGTTAGTGAAAGAAGAAGGATATTTAAAGAACATTGAAGATCCGTTCTATAAAAAGAAAATATATATTGACCGGGAAATTATTTATCCATTAACAGAAGAAGAAAAGGAAGATGTGAAAATTAAATTATCCCTATTAAAACCTGAGAGGGATTGGGATGAACCAAATGATGTACCGAAGATTGTAGGGGAGTTAGCTGTCGTATTACATGATGAGAAGATTGAAGAGGTTCCAATCTATTTCGATCGAGAAAAAATGGCAGCAGAGCAAAAAAACTTTTTCGATCACTTTAAAGACATGTTTTCAGCTATGACAGGTGTCATTTACGATGGTTAATCTGATTTGGGTAGGACTTGCGTTGGTCGGTATTGTCTTTTCCTTTTTTAATGGAACGGTTGAACAAGTAAATAAGGCGATTTTTGATGGAGCAAAAGAAGCCGTAACGATTTGTATCGGACTCATTAGTGTACTCGTTTTTTGGTTAGGGCTGATGAAAATTGCTGAAAAATCAGGCTTGTTAAATAAAATTAGTCAGCTATTTCGTCCGGTTGTGTCTCGGTTATTCCCAGAAGTTCCTTCGAATCACCCTGCGATGGGATATATTTTATCGAATATGATTGCGAATATGTTTGGTTTAGGGAATGCCGCCACACCACTTGGTATTAAAGCAATGGAGCAATTAAAAATATTAAATGGAAATCAAGATAAAGTTTCTAATAGTATGATTACGTTTCTAGCAATAAATACTTCAAGTTTAACTATCATTCCGACAACCGTTATTGCGATCAGAATGACATATGGATCTAATAATCCGACAGACATTGTTGGAACAACTCTTCTTGCAACGATTTGTTCTACAATTGGAGCCATCCTCATTGATCGGTATTTTCGATTTCGTAGAAATGGGCGAGGAGGGATAGAATAATGGAAGCGATCAATTTAATTTCATTGTGGTTGATACCATTGATCATTGGGTTTATATTAATATACGGGACAATGAAGAAAGTTGAAACATACGAAGCGTTTGTTGAAGGTGGAAAAGAGGGAATCGATATTGCCTTCTCCATTATTCCTTACTTAGTTGGAATGCTCGTATCTATTTCCATTTTTCGTGCTTCAGGGGCAATGGACTACATCATCCAATTATTACAGCCCGTACTAAGCATGATTCATGTACCTTCTGAAGTCGTTCCCCTTGCCCTTATCAGACCGATATCAGGTACTGCTGCTTTAGGAATGACGACAAATATTATTTCTACTTATGGACCCGATTCCTTTATTGGACGCTTAGCAGCTACGATGCAAGGAAGTACAGATACGACTTTATACGTCCTTACTGTTTATTTTGGTGCAGTAGGAATTAAGAAGATGGGAGATGCGCTAAAAGTTGGACTTCTAGCAGATTTAATTGGAATCGTGGCAGCTATCATAGTCGTAACGCTCGTTTTTTCATCATAATACACGTATTTCGCCTTTTACGTATTAAAAATGGTATATTAGTAAAATAGCGCCTAATCTCAGGCGTGTTTTTGTTTTACCCAATCGAATAAGCTTTAAAATTAGGTGAGCAGTTATCTGTGTGAATATGGATGGGGAAAATGATTAAGAAAATGAGAGAAGATTTGAATGTGGTTGTACAAATTGGAAGAAAGAATTACTATTATTTAGAGGTGATACGATGGAACGTTTACAAAAAGTGATTGCACATGCAGGCATTGCATCAAGAAGAAAAGCTGAACAACTCATTTTGGACGGAAAAGTGAAAGTGAATGGAAAAATCGTGCGAGAATTAGGTGTGAAAGTATCCGACCAAGATCGTGTTGAAGTAGAGGGGATACCGGTGGAAAGAGAGGAGCCCGTCTATTTTATGTTGTACAAGCCAAAAGGCGTCATTTCAAGTGTGAAGGATGATAAAGATCGAAAAGTAGTGACCGACTTTTTAGAAGGAATCGAACAGCGTGTTTACCCAATCGGTCGTCTTGATTATGATACATCTGGCTTACTATTATTAACGAACGATGGTGAATTTGCGAATTTACTTATGCATCCACGATACGAAATTGAAAAAGTGTATGTGGCGAAAGTGAAAGGAATCCCGAATAAAACAGAATTAAAACAATTGGAAAGAGGTGTCATGTTAGAAGATGGCATGACAGCACCAGCACGAGTGAAAATGATGTCCATTGATAAGAAAAAACAAACGGCTATTGTTGAAATAATGATACATGAAGGCCGAAATCGTCAAGTAAGAAGAATGTTTGAGCGAATTGGCCATCCTGTTTTAAAGCTAAAGCGTGAACGATTTGCGTTTTTAGATTTACGAGGATTAAGACCGGGTGACGTTCGAGAATTATCTCCACATGAAGTGAAACGTTTAAGGCAAATTGCCGAGCATGGAAGGGATAAGCGATAAATTCACATAACCGTCAAAAATGTGGTCAATTTGTGAACAGAAAAAAATGATATAATGATACGGAATGCATTGTTAAAGGAGTTTGACTCATGAAAAGAAATCGACTCATCATGCGCTCAGCTATTTTATTTATATTACTAGCCGCACTAGGTTATACGTTATATGCAAATTTTATTGTTAGTAAAGAAAAAGTTCAAGTAGGTTCAAAAGCCCCTGATTTTGTCCTAAACGATTTACAGGGAGATTCGTACAAGCTATCTGATTTTGCTGGCAAAGGTGTATTTATAAACTTTTGGGGAACATGGTGTGAACCGTGTAAACGAGAAATGCCCTATATGGAAAGACAATACAAACATTATAAAAATGAAGGTGTTGAAATATTAGCGATTAATGTCGGTGAATCAAAAATCGCTGTTGAAAATTTTGCGAATCAACACGGATTAACTTTTCCAATTGTACTCGATAAAAAGATGGAAGTATTAAATGCATATGGTGTAGATCCACTACCGACTACCTTTTTAATCGATAAAAATGGAAAGGTTGTCAAAATTATTACAGGGCAAATGACAGAGCGAGATGTAAGTAATTATATGGAATTAATTAAACCTTAGATAGGGAGTTTTCAACATGAAGGAAATAAAATGTGAATGCGGTCATGTGAACCCTCTTGGAACCGTTCTTTGCGAAAATTGTGGGCGCTCTATCGGTGAGGAAAATCAAGACACGAAACAAATGCTTGATATGCGATATGATGGAAGTGCAAGAAGGTCGCAAACGTATAACAAAACATTCATTGATAAGATTTGGAACTTTTTCTCCTCTGTAAAAGTAGGCGTTTGGCTTATTATTATTACGTTGATTGCTTCGGCGATCGGTACGATCTTTCCACAAGAAATGTACATTCCGCCGAATGTACCTCCAGAAGAATTTTACCGTGATGAGTATGGGGTCTTCGGGCAAGCTTATTATGTATTAGGCTTTCATAATTTATATGGATCTTGGTGGTATATGATTTTAGTTGCATCCATCGGTGTATCACTCGTAATATGCAGTTTGGATCGTGTCATTCCCCTATACCGAGCTTTAAAAAAGCAAGGCATTACACGTCATGAATCTTTTTTAAAGCGACAACGGTTATATAGTGAATCAGTCGTCGAAAATGTGGAAGAAACGATGCAACTTGTAAAATCAAAATTACAGGCGAAACGATACAAAGTACGCGAAGAAAATGGAAACATATTAGCAGAGAAGAATCGCTTTTCACGATGGGGACCTTATGTCAATCATATCGGTTTAATCATTTTCTTATTTGGTGTCATGCTTCGGTACGTACCGGGAATGTATGTGGATGAAGTATTGTGGTTAAGAGAAGGTGAAACGCGAGAAATTCCTGGAACAGACGGAACGTATTATTTAGAAAATCATCAATTTATTTATGAAACGTACTCGGCGGAAAAAGAAAAAGATGTGTTTCAAGAGGCAATTACTCGTGTAGGTGATGGAGAAGTAGTCAAGAATTATCAGACCAATGTGACGCTTTATAAAAAGGCGGAAGATACATTGCCTGGTCAGGAAGCTGAATTACATAAAATAAAAGATGATGAAATTCGTGTAAACGAGCCACTTAAGTTTGAATCATTTGCTCTTTATCAAGTGGACTACCGATTAAGTGAATTAAATCAAATGAAGTTTGAATTAATTGATAAAGACACTGAAACGAGTTATGGACAAATAACGGTTGATTTACTAAACCCTGAGAGGTCATACGACTTAGGAGATGGCTATAAAGTTGAGATTGCCAGCTATTTACCTGACTTTTATTTTGATTCAGAAGGAAATCCTGCGACAAAGACAAGAATGCCGAACAACCCGGCATTCGTATTTAAAATGATTACACCTAATAATCCAGAAGGTGAGACAAGCTTTGTTGCCATTCAGCAGACGATTGAACCAAATGATAACAACAAGTATAAAATGAAATTTGCTGGTGTAAAATCAGTGAATGTGACCGGTCTAACAGTCCGAAAAGATTTAACACTATGGATTCTTGGCATCGGTGGTGCTATTTTTATGATTGGCGTCATTCAAGGCTCTTATTGGCATCATCGTCGTATTTGGATTCGGAAAGATGGACAGAAAGTACACGTTGCAGGACATACAAACAAAAACTGGTTTGGCTTAAAGAAAGAAATTGAAATAGTTATTGATGGTACAATGATTCAAGAGCCCGTCGATCAAAAACAATTAAAGGAAGCCTAATAAGTAGGAGGGAATGACGTGGCACAACTAAGTAGTAATTTATTGTATATCGCGTTTTTTATGTATTTAATTGGAACTTTGTTTTTTGCCGGTGCGATACGAGATAAAAGAAAAGAATACGACAAACAAAACAGATGGGCCCGAATCGGGTTTCTCATTACCATTGCCGGCTTTCTTGCACAAATTGGGTATTTTATCACACGTTGGGTAGCAGCAGGTCATGCACCTGTGAGTAATTTGTTTGAGTTTACAACCTTTTTTGGAATGATGCTTGTTGGGGCGTTTATAATCCTTTATGCTATTTATAAAACAGCTCCGCTCGGCTTGTTTACATTACCGATTGCACTATTATTAATTGCTTATGCAAGCATGTTTCCTACTGAAATTAGTCCATTAATTCCAGCTCTTCAAAGTGATTGGTTAAAAATACATGTAACGACAGCTGCTGCTGGGCAAGCCATTTTGGCGGTTAGCTTTGTTGCTGGAGTTCTCTATTTAGTCAAAGCGGTTGATCAATCAAAACCTTCTAAAAAAACATTTTGGCTAGAAGCTGTTATGTTCGTTGTTGTGACTACGTTAGCCTTTATTATCATATCTTCTACATTTCGTGCAATAGGATATGAAGCGGTATATAAATGGATTGATAAAAATGGTGTAGAAAGTGAAATGGTATACTCGATGCCTGCTCTTATCGGCCCAAATGAGGGAGAGCTTTTAACAGAGGGAAAGTTGGAAGCATTTTTGGAGGTTCCGGCTATTATATCGGCAAGAAAGCTTAATACTGTCATTTGGTCGACAATGGTAGGATTTGTGTTATACGGTTTCATTCGTCTTATTCTACGAAAGCGCATTTCACAAGCGTTACAGCCATTTGTGAAAAACTTGAACTTAGATATTGTTGATGAAATTGGCTACCGTTCTGTTGCCATCGGATTTCCTGTTTTTACATTAGGGGCATTAATCTTTGCGATGATATGGGCACAAATTGCTTGGACTCGTTTTTGGGGATGGGACCCGAAAGAAGTATGGGCTCTTATCACATGGCTGTTTTATGCAGCATTCTTACATTTAAGGCTATCAAGAGGCTGGCACGGAGAACGGTCTGCCTGGTTGGCAGTAATTGGGTTTGCTATTATTATGTTTAATCTAATATTTGTAAACTTAGTGATTGCTGGATTGCATTCATATGCATAATAAGAAGGGAAGCAATTAGGGAAAACCTCTTAAAAATTGAAAATCTAAAATGTTGATCAATCAGCATTTTAAACTGTAAAAGGGGCATCCAAGGCCGAAAAAATCGACTAATTGGACAGCCCCTTTTTAAAAAGTTGGTATGAAGGAGGAATAATGAATGGAACAGTTACAAGAAGGCAAAATTTTAGTTGTTGACGATGAAGAAAGAATTCGTCGTTTATTGAAGATGTACTTAGAACGAGAAAACTATCAGATTGAAGAGGCTGAAAATGGGGACGAAGCGCTTGAAATGGCACTCAATCAAAATTATGATTTAATCATTTTAGATATAATGATGCCGGGTATGGATGGTGTTGAGGTTTGTCGTTTGATTCGAGAGAAAAAAGCGACCCCAATCATTATGTTAACTGCAAAAGGGGAAGAAGCGAATCGTGTGCATGGGTTAGAAGCTGGTGCTGATGATTATATTGTTAAACCATTTAGCCCGCGAGAAGTTGTCCTAAGGGTGAAGGCGATATTAAGACGCTCTTCTCCTACGAGTTATTTAAAAACAGACGCAACGGCGAAAAATATCATTGTATTTCCTTACTTAACTATTGACCACGATGCACATCGTGTAACAGCAGGTGGCAATGAAGTAAATTTAACACCTAAAGAATACGAATTACTATACTTTTTAGCGAAATCACCAGATAAAGTGTATGATCGTGAAAAATTGCTAAAGGAAGTGTGGCAATATGAATTTTTTGGTGACTTACGAACCGTCGATACACATGTTAAACGATTAAGGGAAAAGTTAAATAAAGTATCACCTGAAGCGGCGAAAATGATTGTAACGGTTTGGGGTGTCGGTTATAAATTTGAGGTTGTGGGTGAATGATGTTTTGGCGAAGTGTTGTCGTGAAGCTATGGGGAACGATTTTACTCCTCGTATCCTTCACCCTATTAATATTAACAATGCTCTTGTTACAATTTATGCAAAATTACCATATTGATGCAGCGAAGAAAGAGTTAACAACTTTAGCAGGTAAAATGTCGATTATATTAGAAAACCATGATGACGAAGAATTAGCTCGATCACTAGCCGTAGATCTATCTGATGAACAAACGAATGTGTTAATTGTCGAAGACCCATCGCAATATTGGAAGTCTCCTGATATTGGCAAGCTTGCGCCGCAATTTACGATTCAAGATATTTTTGCTGATCCAAAGCTATCGGAAGCATTTTATCAGCATAAAGAGATTAGTGTTGTAAAAGCACATGAGTCTTCTAATTCATCTGATCATAAAGAAAATGAGATGATTATTGTCGGGATTCCTTACGAAAAAAATGGGGAATATGGATCTGTTTTTGTTGCCAGGCCACTACTTGCCATTAATGAAACTACGAAACAGACGACAAAATATATTTTATTAGCTGCCGGGATTGCGATCATTTTAACAACGATATTCGCTTTTTTCTTGTCTTCGAGAATTACATATCCGCTCCGAAAAATGAGGGAAGTGGCGATTGAACTCGCAAATGGGAAGTTTAATACGAAAGTTCCGAAGCTTACACACGATGAAATCGGAGAACTAGCGGTCTCCTTCAATCAAATGGGAAAGCAAGTTCAATTTCATATGAATGCTTTAAGACAAGAAAAAGAACAATTATCCAATATATTAAGTAGTATGGCTGATGGTGTTATTACGTTAAATATTGATGGCACAATACTTGTCACAAACCCACCAGCGGAACGTTTTTTACAAGCGTGGTATTATGAACAAGAAATGAACGTTGAAAAAGGGGAAGAGCTCCCGCCTAAAGTAAAAGAATTGTTTCAGCAAGTAGCCTCTACACAACGAGAACAAGTAACGGAAGTTCAATTGCAAGGTCGAACATGGGTTGTTATTATGAGTTCCTTATACAATCAATCGAATGTTAGAGGAGCTGTCATTGTTCTCCGAGATATGACGGAAGAAAGAAGATTGGATAAATTACGTAAAGATTTTATTGCGAATGTATCACACGAATTAAGAACACCGATTTCGATGCTACAAGGGTATAGTGAAGCTATTTTAGATGATATTCCAACAAGCGAAGAAGAACGTAAAGAAATTGTTCAAGTAATTTATGACGAATCATTACGTATGGGGCGTCTTGTCAATGACTTACTTGATTTAGCACGAATGGAAGCAGGACATATATCTTTAAACTATGAGCGTATACCATTCCATCCATTTATCGAGAAAGTAGTAAGGAAATTCCAAAAACCAGCAAAGGAAAAAGAAATTGAATTAACAGTTCATTGGATGAATGAAGTAAATGAGGGATTTTTTGATCCTGATCGAATCGAGCAAGTGCTAACAAATTTAATCGATAATGCGATTAGACATACAAAAAGTGGTGGTTTTGTAAAATTAACGATTCAAGAAACAGATAATGGACTGAAATTGGATGTACAGGATAGCGGAAGTGGGATTAGTAAAGAAGATTTACCTTTCGTATTCGAACGCTTCTATAAAGCGGATAAGGCGAGAACGAGAGGCAGGTCTGGAACGGGTCTTGGCCTTGCGATTGCCAAAAACATCGTTGATGCCCATAACGGAAACATTCACGTACATAGTAAAGTTGACGAAGGCACCACTTTTAGTATTTATCTCCCGAAAAATCAGTAGATGGTCGTAGCTTTACAAATATGTCTTTTGCTTATTCGTAAAATTCTATAAAATGAAATGTAAAGAAGTGAAATTGGGGAGGGAGATTGGATGAATATTTATACAAAAACGGGTGATAAAGGGCAAACGAGTATTATTGGAGGACGTGTTGATAAAGACGATTTACGTGTACAAGCATATGGAACGATCGATGAGCTCAATGCTTTTATTGGATTAGCGATGACAAAATTGACAAGTGAGCCGTTTCGTGATATTTATAACGAGTTAGAAAAAATTCAACATGAATTATTTGATTGCGGTGGGGATTTAGCCGTTGTTTATGAGAAACAAAAGAATCCATTTAAAACAACGGAAGAGATGGTGCAGTTTTTAGAACAAAGAATTGATGAATACGTAAAAGAAGCTCCACCACTTGAACGATTTATTTTACCAGGTGGAACAGAAGCAGCAAGCACCATTCATATTGCACGAACGATAGCTAGAAGAGCAGAACGAATGATTGTTTCACTACAAAAAGTTGAAAAAATACATGAACCGGTATTAAAATATATGAACCGACTTTCCGATTATTTATTTGCGTTAGCTCGTGTCATTAATAACCGTTCAGGTAAAAAAGATATTGAATATGAACGTAGTGCGATAGTTTTTCGTTCGAAAAAACAATAGGGTCACAATAGTGGGCCCTTTCTTTTTGTCTAATTTTAACAGTTGCTAAATATGAGAGGAATGATCAGACGCATTTCATTGTCATTCGGATCTCGATCGTCATTAGCCTTTTGATCCGAACGGACGTCCTCCCTTTGAGCACACTCGAGTGATGTAACTTTTTTACCGTCTCTTTCGACAAATACTTTGAACGGAGGGTAATACATGGAGGATGCTTTCGAGCAGCTTTATGAAAAGTATCACCATGATCTTTTTCAATTTTTATTCTACATGGTGAAAGATAAAAATGTTGCCGAAGATTTAGTACAAGATGTGTATATAAAAGTATTAAAATCTTACAATCGTTTTGAAGGAAGAAGTAGCGAAAAGACATGGCTGTTTTCAATTGCACGCCATGTTGCCATAGATTATTTCCGGAAACAAAAATCTCTCCGTCAGCGCATACTTGAAAAGTTTGATTTTGAAAAAACATCTATCATGGACGAAGGCCCGTTACCGGAAGAAATTGCAATTGAGCGTGAGGACATTCAGTTATTATATAAAGCGCTTGATGCATGTAATGTGAATCAAAGATCCGTTATTTTATTACGTTATTTTAAAGATTTGTCGATCTCCGAAACAGCATCTATATTAGGGTGGACAGAAAGTAAAGTGAAGACGACCGCGCATCGGGCCATTAAGTCATTAAAAAAAGAAATGGAACGGATTAAAGACGAACAGGAGGTCGATTCCCATGACCAAAAACTTTCGGTGGAATGACGACAATGTGAAGCAATTGTTGAATGAATTGCCTAAAATCGAAGATACGAGGGGAAAGAAGGAGATTTGGGTACAAATTCAACATCGAAAGCGTAAAAAACAACTGTATTGGCTCTTCCCTACTTTTAGTTTTGCTGCGCTTCTCTTGTTTGTCTATATTTCCTTTCCCTCATTGTTTTACAATGAAGAGCAAGCAACGGAAATGAGTGGTGCATCATTAGCTGAGGAAAGCCGTGCACACAAATATTCAAAAGAAATGGCACCACTTTCGTCAGCAAAGGATACACTCGGTCCTCAACAGACTTACGTTGTTCACGAGAATACATCTCAAATTGTGACAGTTGGTTTTTTGGATGAAACAAATGAAATTGTCATACCCGTTAGCTTTATTGGAAATGGCAAGGAACCACCTGCAAATCAAGTTCAACATTTAATACAACAATTTAATGATGAAGAATACGGACTTGAAACGAATGAACTAGAGAATACGGAAATGTTTGACGTCGACTCTATCGTACAGATGAATGTTCCACCTGAAAATATTAAAAACATGACGTACGATAGGCAAACATTTAAAAACATACTCCGCGAAACATTTAGGTGGCAACATTACGATAAAGTCAAATTGTTTACCAATCATCAACCCGGTATTCAACTTCCAATCGGTGATAAAGTGACGGAGGTGAATATCGAGCAATTATTAAAGAAAGGCTATTTTCTTTTTCAACCTGAAGATGTGAATCGTTCGTTTTTAGTCCCATCCTCCCAGTCATATGAGACAATTGGTGAAGCTTTTCAAGCAATGAAAAGGGGAGACCGACAAATTAATTCAGCATTAAGTCCGACAATTTTACCGGATATTGTGATTGAGAAGGTTGAAGCAGACCAACAGCTATTAAAAGTTACTTTTGAAGAAGTCACAGACTTCTTGAATGAAGATGCGGCGATTATTATGATTGAAGCAATGCTTATGACAGCAAAAGAATTTGGTTTTAACTATGTTAAGTTTGAAGGGTTAAATCGAGCATATATTGGCGAAATGGATGTTACAGGGCCAATAAAGGTCCCCTATTCTCCTAATCCTGTATCTATACACGACTTTTCTTAAGTAGAAAAGAGTTGATTATCCATTTTCTGCTTTCTATTATTATAAAAAGGGATCAAACCTGCCTTTAAGTTTGATCCCTTTTTATAAACCTTTATCCCACTCTTAACGGGCGGTAAAACCCCTACCTCAAGATTCTGTAGAAAAGCAAAGAAGATAGGTGGGGGACAAATGCCCGTAAAGGTCCGAAAAAAATGAACACAGACTAAGAGCGCCACATCCTGTGGGTCACAAGGGCCTTTAGGCATCCCGCAGGGACTAACATTTAGTGGGGGATGAAAAAACCCCCACTGAATGAAGTTTCACTTTATCATGTAGGAAAAAATTCTGGGGGAATCAACATCTATTCACTTACTCGCCCGAATTTCCTTTATCTCCTACTGAAATGGTACAGTTGTACGCCACTTTAGCGAAGCTCTCACATTTTTGTTCTTAGCTGTTAACGAATGCACGGAAGCTGTTTTCAAAAAGGTGTGTAAATTTTTTATGGTTTTCTTTGACTAGCTTTAAGTATTCATCTGTATGAGGTACCATTACTTTTCGACTCTGACGCACATGATCGAAATAGGCTTCACTGTTTTCGATCATTTTTTCTTCCACTCGATCGATTAGGTCTAAAGATGCTTGATAGGGAGTTAACGCAAGTTTTTCTAACTGGGTAGCAAGGTCGAGTATTTGTTTTTGACTATCTTTAGATGATTGATCTACATTACCTGTAGCATTATTTACGAATTCAGTTGCCATAGCAGTGTTTACTTTGCTTGCTTCTGTATAAAGGCTTTTTAACGTATTACGAAATTCTTTTGAAAATTTTGTTGCTTCTTTTAATGCACTTAAATAGGCATCCTGTTGTTTAATGTCAAAATTTCTTGCACGGTTTAATTCAGACTCATATACATCCCATAGTCCATCAACAAATGAGTCTGTTACATATTTTTCTTCTTTATTTGTTGCTGTCTTTCTTTGTGTCATTTGAATTCCTCCCCTTATTAGTGGTAGATTGTTTCTCTATAGTGTCCTCCTTCGGAAAAGAAGGTAAATAGAGCTCAAGGATACTTGAATACATATTAAAAAATTGATCGAGCAAGGTTTGATAATGTTCCAGTTGGTTTGCATATGTTTTTAAGTAATCTTTCCCAGATTCAGTAATGGAGTAAAGGCGCTTGGCTGGGCCGCTTCCTGTTGTATCCCATTCTGAAATGACTAAGTTATCATTTTCAAGACTACGTAACAAACGATACAAATTCCCTTGATCGAGCGTTTGAAAACCAAAAGAGTGCAACTTTTGAATTAATTCGTAACCATGAAGGGACATTCGACTCAGCAGTAATAAAATAAATGGTAAAATAAAGTTTTTAGAAGGACTAACTGAAAATTCTTTTTTATCTTTAGTCACAAAAAACACCTCAATAATTTTTTGCTTATATATGTATTTTACACATATAGGTGGTGTTTTGTAAAGAGAATAGTTTTAAAACGATTAAATAGTGTGAATTTTCTAATCGTAGAGGTGTATAATCCTTTTTCTGTTTTTTTATGTATGAAATAACAAATAGACAAACACACTAGTAATGTACGAGAAACTAAGGGTCAATAGGTTACAAATAACTGATGGAAGCACTTGGCTTCAAAACTTCAAGGTGAAATATTGAACGGGAGGATTTATATGTTTTTGCAGATTTACCGTACATTAAGTAGATTGGTATTACTAGGATTGTTTTTTTGCATTCTAATGCTTCAATCTTTGGAACCATTGGCAGAAACTAATTCGAAGATGAATATAGATGGGTGGGTAAAGCCGATTGACGGTGTTTTAACCGATAAATTCGGAACAAGGAATGGAAAACATAAGGGAATTGACATTGGTGCAAAAGAAGGAGAACAGGTTAAAAGTGTTGATGGAGGTCGCGTAAATCGTTCTTATTATTCAGATTCGTACGGTCATGTTATTTTCATTCTTCATCAAAGTGGAATTGAAACGGTATATGCTCACTTAAGTGAACGCCATGTTGCTGAAGGAGACATAGTGAAAAAAGGTCAAGTAATTGGTATAGTTGGAAGCACGGGTATTTCGACTGGTACTCATCTTCATTTTGAAGCACATCAAGGTAGCTGGACTTTTGATAAAAAGAATGCATTTGATCCATTACTTGCCTTAAATGAAACGGATTATGGTGGAGTGGCAGAGGTAACTAGTCAAGTGAAAATTGTTGTCGTGAAACATGGAGATACATTGTGGAGAATATCTAATCAATACAATGTTTCAGTGGATAAGTTAATGAAGTGGAACGGTTTATCTTCACACACAATTTATCCAAATCAAGAGTTGATGATTTATACATAAGTGGAAGCCCCTTAATTGACTTTGAACTAAATCAGAGAGAGTTATGTAGGTTTCGTCAAATGTCCACAGCTTTTTTGACATTTTTAAACTTGAGGGAAGATCTTTTCAAAACGAAAAATAAAAGCCAGTCGAAATCCATTCGCCTGGCTTTTTACATTATAAATAAATCGTCCGTATTGAAACAATATCGTCAAATGAAGACAATTTTTGAATTAATGCTTCATCAAGCGGTTTATCAAAGGATAGCATCATAATTGCTTCTCCGCCTGCTTCTTTTCGTCCAACTTGCATTGTCGCAATGTTGACATGATGTTCACCTAAAACATTTCCAACGCGACCAATGACACCAGGTTGGTCAATATGTTGGATATATAGTAAAACACCTGTTGGATAGAAGTCAATGTCATATCCATTAATTTCGATTATTCTTTCACCGAAATGAGGGATGTATGTCGCTTTAACATTAAAAGAATTTGTTTCTCCTTTAATTGTAATACTTATACAATTTTCATATCCTGAAGTGTTAGAGACAATCTTTTCACTATAGTTAATACCACGTTCACTTGCAATAATACCAGCGTTCACTTCATTGACAGTAGAAGCAATACGTTCATTTAAAAAGGCAGAGAGAAAGCTTTTTGTAATAAAAGCGGTTTCTAATTCACCTACAGAACCTTCGTAAGCAATTTCAATTTCTGCTACAGGCTCTTTCATACATTGAGATCCGAGTGAGCCAATTTTTTTGGCAAGCTTATAAAATGGTTGGATCTTTTCGTATATTTCTTTTGATAACGTTGGTAAGTTAATGGAAGAAGATACAGGATGTCCATCTAAAAATTTCAGCACTTCCTCTGCGACTTGAGATGCCACATTTAACTGAGCTTCTTTCGTTGAAGCACCTAGATGTGGTGTGACAATCACTTGTTCATATTCAAGAAGCTTATTATGAACAGGTGGTTCAACTTCAAACACATCTAGGGCAACACCTCGTACGTGTCCTTTTTCAATAAATTCAATCAGTGCTTCTTCATCAATAATGCCACCGCGAGCACAGTTTAATAAATACACACCTTGCTTTGTCTTTGCTAGATTTTCTTTTCCTAATAGTCCTCTCGTCTCTTTTGTTAGAGGAGTATGCACTGTAATGATATCTGCATTTGTTAGCAATTCGTCTAATGAGTAGCTGTTAACGCCAATTTTTTTCGCACGCTCTTTCGTTAAAAATGGATCAAATACATGAACGGTCATACCAAAAGCCTTTGCCCGTTTAGCAATTTCTCCCCCGATGCGTCCGAGACCGATTATACCGAGTTCTTTTCCGTAGAGCTCAGTACCAACATAGGCCGACCGATTCCATTCTCCGGACTTAACCGATACATTCGCTTGGGGAATATGCCGTAATAGTGCCATCATCATAGCAAATGTATGTTCAGCTGTTGAAATCGTATTCCCATTAGGCGCATTAATGACAACGATTCCGTGTTTTGTAGCAGCCTCCACATCGATATTATCAACGCCGACTCCTGCTCGACCGACAATTTTTAAATTTGTCATTTTTTCTAATAAATCATTCGTCACTTTTGTAGCGCTTCGTACTAATAGTGCATCAAAACGAGTTAAATCTTCTACTTCGTCAATCTTTTTTTGAACAACTTGCACATTTGAAGACTCCAATAATGGCTTTAAACCGATAGAACTAATGGCATCAGAAACAAGTACATGGAACATTTAGCTAATCCCCCTAATGTTAGTAAGTATCGCAATAATGAAATTTCTGATAATTTTAACTTACTAAAGTTACTTTTGTCAAGGTTTAAAACTTTACAGATTGAAAGCGTTTACGTTATTTGTATTTCATGTTTTTAAGAAAAAAAACAATTTAAAAGAAAAAAAGCTGTTTTATTCACAATCAAGGTAGAATTATGTATAATTATCTTGAAAACAAAATATTTGGTTCATCTTCGGGGCAGGGTGAAATTCCCGACCGGCGGTAAAGAATCGTGATTCTAGAGCCCGCGAGCCGTAAGTGGCAGGATCTGGTGAAATTCCAGAGCCGACAGTATAGTCTGGATGGGAGGAGATGAAGGTTCACACGTTTGAAAAATGGTTTATTCAAACGTTTATTTGGCCTGCAATTCTCCCTCTACATCATATTGTAGAGGGTTTTTATTTCCATTTTTGCTTGGTCACTTTGAACCTTCCTTCTTTTTTAAGGTGAATCTTAAAAGGAGAGAGGGAAAATATGTTTCAATCAAAAGCGTTTAAACTTGTATTTATTGGTGTTTTAAGCAGTATTTCATTTATTCTAATGGTGTTAAACTTTCCGTTGCCAGGTTTACCACCGTATTTAAAAGTTGACTTTAGTGATATTCCAGCAATTATTGCACTCATTATGTTCGGCCCTGTAGCAGGTATCATTGTTGAGGCTATTAAAAACATTCTTCACTTTTTTATTCAATCAAGTGCAACGGGTGTACCTATAGACCAAGCAGCGAATTTTATTGCAGGCGTTTTTCTCATTATTCCGTTTTCTTTTATTTTTAAGAAAATGCGATCATTAAAAGGAGCGGTTATTGGATTAGTAGTAGGGACGATCTTTATGACTGTAGGAATGGCCTTGTTAAACTACTTTGTTATTCTTCCTGCTTACACCTATTTCTTAAATATGCCACAAATGCAATCGCATGATGTAAAATTATTAATTATAACAGGTATTTTACCGTTTAATTTAATAAAAGGATTACTCGTTACAACATTGTTTTATTTCTTATATCATAAACTCATTCGACCAATGGAGTATAAGCTTCATCGTAAAATCCCTGCCTAATGCAGAGATTTCGTTTGGAATAAAAAAATCCCTGACACTCATGCAGGGATTTTTTTAGTCTATTCAAATTTTAAGGCGTCGCCGTCAAATGGTTCATCTGCTACTTTAATAGAATCAGTAGGACATCCTTCAAATGCGTCCATCATATCTTCTTCAAGGATTTCAGGTATTTCAACAATTCCTTGGTTATCATCTAATGTGACAAATGCAATCCCTTCATCATCATAATCATAAATATCTGGAGCTGCTGCACCACAAGCGCCACAAGCGATACAAGTATCTTTGTCTACAATTGTATATTTAGCCATCAAAAACCCTCCCAAAAAATTTAGCAGTTAAATCCTGCGTATTAAAAAATATTTTAACTTCAATAGATCGTTGTCTTTCATCTAGTTGAAGAATGGAAACATGAACCTTAACCATATTGTAAAATGGAATAACAAACATTTCAATAGTAAAGTCATTGAGAATCCTTATCACACAAGGGGTTGGGGAAATTCTACTATCTACATTACGTAGTTTGTCACCATTTGTTGTTCCAAATCTGATAAAATAATGGCATACAATCGAAAAATGTCAAATTATCTAAGGTGATGTGGGTGAGTCATTCTTTTTTTAATATTATTACGCTATTTTTGATTAAAAAGTTCCGACATGAACGAACCATTTCAGCGGTTTATCATTTATTAAAAGGGAAACGATCATCACAAACCATCCAAGATGGGATAATCTTTCATGTTTCGAATTTCTTTGGCTTATTCCCGACACTTAATCGACAAACATTGATGGACAGTATTGAATACTTGAAAAAAAACGCGTTTATTGAAAAAATCGAGCAAAATCAGTATTGTCTAACAAAAGTGGGTGATAATGAGTTATTCGAGCAGCTAAAAAAATCTCCGATCCCACAATCATTAAATGGATGGACCTATTCAAATGAAACGGGTCTTTTTTGGAACCGATTCGCTTTGCTTGTACAAACACTATCGAACTTATCTTATGGTCATAAAAACTATATTCCACTATCACAACAATTGGATGTATTACAATTTGTTAAAACGTATATTTTTTCACTCCCTTATACGAAACAACAATTAGTCAATGAACTTTACAAAGAGCTACATCATTTATTAAAAAATAAACACGAAAAAGATGCTCAAATTTTTATGTATCGATTAACAGGTTACAAAAGAATTGGGATGACAAACGAACAAATTGCCAATAAGATGAATGAGGATTCAACATATATATATATTCGTTTTGTTGCTACCATTCATTATATATTAATGACAATACAAGAAAAACCGGTTCAGTTTCCGATTATAGCTGGTATTATGAACGGTCAAATAAAAAAACATACGTTAACCGCTTCCACACAATTAACGTATTCCTACTGGCAAAAGGGGTATAACATTGATGAAATCGCACAAATCCGAAACTTAAAGCATAGTACAATTGAAGATCATTTTGTTGAAATTGCCTTAAATGTTCCTAATTTTAATGTGTCTAGTTTTCTACATCAAGATGACATTGAAAAAATTTGGCGAAAAATGAGGGAGTTGAAAACGAGTAAACTTAGGATCATTAAAGAAAGTTTACAAAATCAATATAGTTATTTCCATATTCGTCTCGCCATGGCGATTGCCGCTAAGGGGGAAGCGTAATGGAGAAAGTTGAACAATTATTACATAATAAATTTGGATATCGAACATTTCGACCTGGTCAAAAGGATATCATTGACGAGATTATAAGAGGAAAAGATGTAATTGGATTATTGCCGACAGGTGGAGGGAAGTCACTTTGTTACCAGCTTCCAGGCTATGTATTAAAAGGAGCGGTTTTAATCGTATCACCTCTACTTTCTTTAATGCAGGATCAAGTACAGCAGTTGCAACTATTTGGTGAAAAACGAGTTGTTGCCATTAATAGTATGTTAGATCAAGAAGAGCGACATTTCGTGTTTCAGACACTCGATTCCTATAAATTTATTTTCGTTTCTCCAGAAATATTACAGGTCGAATTTATATTAAAACGATTGAAGCAAGCTCGCATTTCATTGTTTGTCGTCGATGAAGCTCACTGTATTTCACAGTGGGGGCACGATTTCCGCCCCGACTATTCAAAGCTAGGTGAAGTGCGCAAGCAACTAGGTGATCCTCCTTGTCTTGCATTAACAGCGACGGCCACGAAGGAAGTAATTGCAGATATTGTGACAAGCCTTTCCTTAAGGCACCCACGCTATCACATACATTCGATGAATCGTTCAAATATTGCCTTCTCAATTGAAAAGTGTGAAAGCGTTGAAGAGAAGATGGCACGACTTGTGAAATGGATGTATGAGCTTGATGGCTCTGGTATAGTTTATTGCTCGAGCCGTTCGTGGACCGAAACAATAACTAAGCATTTAAAAGAAAGCGGAATTGAGAGTGTCGCATATTATCACGGTGGAATGAGTAAAGAGGATCGTCAATTAATTCAACAACAATTTATCTATGATGAACTTTCTTATATTATTGCGACGAACGCTTTCGGTATGGGCGTTAATAAACCGAATATTCGTTTTGTCATCCATTTCCATATTCCGCAAAGCTTTGAAGCGTATATTCAAGAAATAGGGAGAGCTGGAAGAGATGGTGAAAATAGCATTGCTATAATGTTATGGGCAAATGGTGATGAACAAGTACCAAAATCACTTATCGAATCAGAAGTGTTACCAACATCATCTATTCAACATGTCTTATCCTTTCTCACTCAACATTCACGTCTTAACCAAAAACAATTTTTGAAAGAGGAAGAGTGGACGCAGCTAGGACTTTCTGAAACAGGTTGGCGCTATCTTGATCACTTAATTCGACAAGTGAAGGAGCTATCTCCACAAAACATGCTCGAAACAATTCAACTTAACATGAAAGAAAGATTCACTATTAAAGAGCAAAAACTACAAGCCTTTATATCTTGGATACATGAAAAAACATGCCGACGTAAAACGCTTCTTACTTATTTCGGTGAAGAGTTGGAGGAAAAGCCGGAAAATTGCTGCGACATTTGTCAAATCAATATGGATGTATATAAACGAATGAATCAACTAGAGGATACAAAGCATTTCATGGATTGGAAACAAGAATTAAGGCGGATGTTTCGCCAAAGTGAGTGATAAATGTGTTTAAGAGGCAACAAGAAGCGATAAAACAAATGAACGATCAACAACTGCTAGTCAATTTACTATTGACACAAGCCGTACTATTTTTTATATCGGTCGTATTGTATTTTTTCTTATTTAAAGATATTCATCATCTCTTTCATTTCGTACAATTGGATTTTGCAGAAATAATTATATACGGTGGAGGATTAGCTCTTTTAGTGATCATTGTCGACTTTCTTTTCATGAAAATACTTCCTGCCGACATGTTGGATGACGGAGGAGTTAATGAACGATTATTTCAAAAAAGAAGCATACTAGAAATTCTATTTTTAACGACCATCATTGCTTTTACAGAAGAAATCCTTTTTCGAGGCGTATTGCAAACGAAATTTGGGATTATGATCGCGAGTGTTATTTTTGCGATATTGCATATACGTTATTTGTCTAAATGGTTCCTATTTATACTAGTAACAGCTATTAGTTTTTTGCTAGGGCTTGTCTTCGAACTTACGAACAATTTGCTTACAACGATGTTTAGTCATTTTTTAATTGATTTTCTTTTTGCCTTACATATTCGCTTTCAATATTTGAAATCGATTAAAATTCAGCGGGGGGAGACGTTTAACGATGACGAAGAAAGTAGGAAGTGATCAGGCGCAATCTTTAAGAGAGAAACTTATCGATGAAGTGAAAGAAAGAACAGGGTCATACCCTCCTCGACGTGAAGTGCATAAACAAAAACAGTCCAAACCTAAATTAAAAATGAAGTATCCGTTAATACGCCTGCTTGTCATAATTTTTATCTTTTTTCCTTTTATGGTTCTATCCATTATGTACTATTTGGAGCAAAAAAATGGTGCGAATATAGGAGAGGAAACGATCGGAGATTCTGTGATTGTTAATTTTAGTAAAAGAACGGATTCACCAGATGATCCAGCATTGGAAACGAATGCCCAAGAAGAAACAGAAGAAAAGACAAATGAAGAAACGGATGTATCTTCAGAACAAGTAGACGAAGATAAGCCTTCACAACAAGAAAATGATCACGAAGAAGTCAATCAACAAAAAGAAACAACTCAAAAGGGTTTTGGCAAAAATGATGTCGTGCCCGAAGAAAAAAGTGTAAAGAAACCATCCGAACAAAAAGTGATAACTCATGAAGTACAACCTGGTGAGAATTTATTTCGAATTGCAATGAAGTATTATGGAAGTCGTGATGGTGAGCGAATCATTCGTGACTATAATCAGCTAAATGGAAATGACATATACGTTGGGCAATTATTAAAAATCCCGTTAAAATAACGAGTATAAGAAAACCCGTTCATTTTCAAGTTTTGTTCATATTTTTCATTTCTCATACATAACTTGTACTAAAACTTGAAGAATGGGGTCTAAAATGGATGGAAAATCAAATAAAACTACTCCCATTTACGGATGAACCGACAAAAAATATGCTTCAGGAGCTCGTAAAGAGAAAACATAAATACGATACGATGAAATCAAAATGCTTTATGTGGCAAATGATTGCGGTCTCGTCATGCGTATTCTTGTTCATTTATGGATACTTTTTTTTATTTCTTCCGAATAACGGTCATATCGGATACATGTTTCAATCGTTTATCAATAACCTGTTTCATCTCTTTTTTGTCTTATTCATTGGAAGTAGTTATGCGTCTGTTTTGTTTTACAAAAAAAAAGAAGAAAAAAAAGAAAAAGAATTTCATGATTTACGTTGCGAAATTATTGATAAAAGTACAGACCTTTGGAATTCTGATGAAGCATGGAAGGAAAGAGATCGAGTTTTTACTTTTATGAAAAATAAATATGATATCAATTTATATTTTGAAAGTAAATAATATTGAACGCATCATCAACTCCCTATCCACACATATAGTGTAATTGGAGGGGAGTTTATGTTTGGAAAAATAATTACAGTATTCATTGGATTTTCATGCGGTTACATGTATATCCGTTCGTTAGCTCTTGAAAAGCCATTTGACATGACACAATTTTTACTTGAGCTTATATTAGATCCAATTCAATTCTTTTTCGCAATGGTCTTTTTTTTCGTCAGTTTTTTAGCAAATGCTTATATGTTCAAGCATGTTATTGAGGAAACCTACGAGCTAATAAAACGGAAACGGTGGAATGGACTACAATTATTACTCAGCTATTCAGTATTCTTCGTATTTTATGTTTTATTTCTTCAAGGGGGAGTGGAAACATTCTTATTATTTATTTTTTCTGTCGTTTATAGCTTACTATCGATTGATTTAAAAGTAGCAAAAGAAATTGAATTGGAAAGATAATTTGGCCCCTTTACGCATTCCTTTTCACAAAGATACCTTTTATAGCTTGTCTTCCTTCATATCTCATTGTAAACTGTTTACTAACTAAAGAACCATCTCCAAAGATTCTCATACAATAACATTATAGAAGGCCTGATGGGTGACGGCAGGAGGGAAAAGGATGCGACTTGAGCGTCTGAATTATAATAAAATTAAAATTTTTTTAACGCAAGATGATTTATTTGAACGAGGCTTAACGAAAGAAGATCTTTGGAAAGACTCGCTCAAGGTTCATCAGCTTTTCCGCGATATGATGAACGAAGCAAGCGAGGAATTAGGCTTTGAAGCACATGGACCAATAGCTGTAGAAGTGTACTCTCTTCAAGCGCAAGGAATGGTTATCATCGTGACAAAACATCACGATGAAAAAGAAGATGATGAGTTTTCAGATGATTATTTAGAAATGGAAGTAAAAGTGGATGAAAGTCATGATATCTTATTTGAATTTAATGATTTTGAAGATGTCATTGCGCTATCAAAAACTTTAAATCGTATAAATATTAAAGGTGGTACGCTATATTCTTTCGAGAATCATTTTTATTTATTATTAGATGAATGGCAGCCTGTTTCAGTCGATTCGCTAATTTGTATATTAGCGGAGTACGGGAATTCCACACCGATTACGATTCATCGCCTTCATGAATACGGGAGACGGTTGATGGATGGCGATGCGATCGAACAAATATGTAAATATTTTAATAAATAGGGGCTAATAGTAGTTACGCTACAAAATCTAAAAAAGATAGACCTAAAGAATGTTGATTTTACAGCATTCTTTAGGTCTTCATTTTTGTATATTCTACTCGAATATGGACTTTTTTGACAGTCCCTAATGTATTTCAATGAATGTTCTTTTATCGTTAAGAGATAATATAAACTATCATAGCAAATGTTGAAATCGCTTACTATTGATTCGGAAAAATTATTTAAATCAAAGAAATTAATATTGCATATATTTATGGAAGGTGTATACTATGTCATGAAAGGTGGAGCAATACATCTTTCCATTGAATGATTAAAGTAGGAGGTTTACATAGTATGGTAGCCGAAAGTAATGAAAAACATAACGTCCTAAAATCTACACAAACGGTGATACATAGAGCGTTAGAGAAGCTTGGGTATCCCGAAGAGGTGTACGAGTTATTAAAAGAACCGATGCGGATGCTTACTGTGAAAATTCCTGTACGCATGGACGACGGTTCTGTAAAAGTCTTCACTGGCTACCGGGCACAACATAACGATTCTGTTGGACCAACAAAGGGAGGTATACGGTTCCATCCAAGTGTTACTGAAAAAGAAGTTAAAGCGCTTTCTATTTGGATGAGTCTAAAATGTGGAATCGTTGATTTGCCATACGGTGGGGGAAAAGGCGGCATCGTTTGTGATCCGCGAGATATGTCATTTCGAGAGTTAGAAAGGTTAAGTCGGGGGTATGTAAGAGCAATTAGTCAAATCGTTGGGCCAACGAAAGATATTCCGGCTCCAGACGTATTTACCAATTCACAAATTATGGCGTGGATGATGGACGAATACAGTCGAATTGATGAATTTAATTCTCCTGGATTTATTACAGGAAAGCCGCTCGTTCTTGGTGGTTCGCATGGCCGTGAATCTGCTACGGCTAAAGGGGTTACAATTTGTATTCGTGAAGCTGCTAAAAAGAAAGGGATTTCTTTAGAAGGAGCACGCGTTGTTGTACAAGGCTTCGGAAATGCAGGAAGCTATTTAGCAAAATTTATGCATGATGCGGGTGCAAAAATAATTGGTATTTCCGATGCATATGGCGCCCTACATGATCCGAATGGTTTAGATATTGATTATTTATTAGATCGTCGTGACAGTTTCGGAACAGTAACGAAACTGTTTAAAGATACAATTTCAAATAAAGAGCTTTTAGAATTAGATTGCGATATATTAGTACCTGCAGCAATTGAAAATCAAATTACAGAAGAAAATGCCCATAATATTCGCGCAAGCATTGTAGTTGAAGCAGCCAATGGACCAACGACTTTAGCGGCAACTCAAATTCTTTCTGATCGCGGCATTCTTCTCGTTCCTGATGTGTTAGCTAGTGCAGGTGGGGTAACCGTTTCATATTTCGAATGGGTACAAAATAACCAAGGATACTATTGGACGGAAGAAGAAGTTGAAGAAAAGCTTGAAAAAGTAATGGTGAAAGCTTTCAATAATGTATATGAAACTTCCCATAATCGCCGAGTTGATATGCGACTAGCCGCTTACATGGTTGGAGTGCGTAAAATGGCGGAAGCATCTCGCTTTAGAGGTTGGATTTAATATTTGCAACTATACAGAAAATCTCCTATCATAAGATAGGAGATTTTTTTTGTACGGAAATAGGGATTCTTCCCTGTTTTTTAACATATAAGGAGTGGAATACATGAAGCAGGAAGAAGTCATTATTGTCGGGGGAGGACCATGCGGTCTATCAGCTGCAATTGAACTACAAGAAGTCGGGTTTAAACCACTTGTGATTGAAAAAGGCAATATTGTCAATGCAATTTATCATTATCCGACACATCAAACATTTTTCAGTTCTAGTGAAAAGCTAGAAATTGGGGGCGTCCCTTTTATTACAGAAAATCGGAAACCCGTGCGGAATCAAGCGCTTGCTTACTATAGAGAAGTTGTTAAACGAAAGAAATTACGAATTCAAGCTTTCGAAAAAGTCGAAAAGGTAGAAAAGCAAGAAGATAATACATTTATCGTGACAACTTCTAAAGACACATATCAAGCAAACTATATAATCATAGCTACCGGTTATTATGATCACCCTAACTATATGAATGTCCCTGGTGAGGACTTACCAAAGGTTTCACATTACTTTAAAGAAGCCCATCCATATTTTGATAAACATGTAGTCGTAATTGGCGGGAAAAATTCAAGTGTGGATGCCGCATTAGAATTAGTAAAAGCAGGGGCTCATGTGACGGTTCTTTATCGCGGTTCATCTTATTCTCCGAGCATTAAACCGTGGATCTTACCTGAATTTGATTCACTTGTGAAAAGCGGACGAATCAAAATGGAATTCCAAGCGGTTGTAAAAGAAATAACGGAAAAGACCGTAACGTATATTGTAAATAGCGAAGAAGAAAAAACAATTCGAAATGACTTTGTTTTTGCGATGACAGGGTATCATCCTGATCATCAATTTTTGAAAAAAATGAATGTATCGATTGATCAAGAAACAGGACGTCCCTACTATTCAGAAGAATCGATGGAAACAAATGTAGAAGGAATTTTCATTGCAGGTGTAATAGCAGCAGGTAATAATGCGAATGAAATCTTTATTGAAAATGGACGTTTTCATGGCGAACGGATTGCAAAAACATTACAAAATAGATTGCGAAACTCAAATTAATGAAAATGAGACACGACGATTTCGCCGTGTCTTTCATTATGAGAACAATTCGTTAATCTTTTGTAAATCTTTTGTTGTCTCTAATGCAATCATCAATTTAATACGGGCTTTTTGACCATTTAATCCATTGCTGAAAATAACGCCTAAATCTTTTAAATGCTTGCCTCCGCCTTCGTAAGCATATACATCCTGAACAATACCGTTGAAGCATCGGGAAACAATGACGATCGGAACTTTTTTCTTTATAAAAGAAGATAGTGGAGGAACAATGGCCGGAGGGAGATTCCCTTGTCCTAAAGCTTCAATAATAATGCCATCTACATGTAATGGTGTAAGTGCTTCGATAAGGCTTTCATCCATTCCAGCGTAAGCTTTTAGTAATACGACGTTTTTTGTTAATTTGCAAATTGGGTACGATTCTTTCGTAATCGGTTTATGATGGAAAGAAATGTTTCGTTTATTCACAATCCCAAGCGGTCCATATTGTGGGCTTTGAAATGTCGCGATATTGCTCGTATGTGTTTTTGTCACATTTTTAGCCGTATGGATTTCATCGTTCATCACGACTAACACACCTAAACCTTTGGCTTCCTCGCAACTGGCTACTTTAATGGAAGAAATTAAGTTATATAGACCGTCTGATCCTATTTCATTACTCGACCTCATCGCACCTGTAACGACAACAGGAATAGGAATTTGTAATGTTAAATCCAAAAAGTATGCTGTTTCCTCTAATGTATCTGTTCCATGGGTAATGACAATCCCATCTATTTTGTTATGCTCGTATTCGCTTTCAATTGTTTCTTTAATAACAAGCATTTCTCTTGGTGTTATATGGGGAGAGGGAAGATGGAATAATTCTTTAACGGCAATTGATACATTTTCAATAGGTAAATGCTGGTCAGATAGAGGATGCGTATCGCCAGGCTTTACTTCACCTGATGAAGCATCTTCTTGCATAGATATCGTCCCACCAGTATGTATAACTAAAATTTTTTTCATGAAAATACCTCCTAAAGCAGATGATGATGAATCGTTTCTATTTTACCAAATCTAAACTGACACACAATGAGAAGTTTCACTTTAGCGATTTTCAATTTCTCTTTTACGTGTTACCATTTAACTAGATTAACGGAGAAATGAGGCGCACGAATGTTCGGTATCATTTCGGCTGGGATTGCTCCAGGATTGGCCATCCTTTCATACTTTTATTTAAAAGATCAATATGAAATGGAACCACTTTCCTTCGTATTACGTGCATTTATTATGGGGGCCCTTTTAGTGTTTCCCATCATGTTTATTCAATATGTTTTGGAGGTAGAAGGGATTATTACCTCCCCGTTGTTAAAAGCATACATTTCATCTGGATTACTAGAAGAGTTTTTTAAATGGTTCATCTTTTATTTTACTATTTATTCACATTTTCATTTTGATGAACATTATGATGGAATTGTGTACGGAGCTTCCGTATCTTTAGGGTTCGCAACACTTGAAAATATTTTATACCTTATTGCGAATGGTGTCGAGTTCGCACTAGCTCGTGCATTATTACCTGTATCTAGCCATGCGCTGTTTGGTGTGTTGATGGGGTATTATTTCGGAAAAGGAAAATTTTCATCGAATCAACAAGCGAAATGGTTATTATTATCGCTTATCATACCGTTTCTATTACATGGAATGTATGACTTTATTATTTTAACATATGAAGATTGGAGATTGTGGGTCACGTTGTTTATGGTTTTTTTATGGGCGTTCGGACTTCATAAAGCAAAAAAGGCGAGAATGATTCATAAAAAACGTATCGAAACGATTTCTGGATAACTTGAATGATAAGAAATTCCCCTTTTGTAAAGAAAGGGGAATTTTTTTTGGATTTAATCATACCCTCCAACATTTACCAAGCGTCTGACCCCTGTATAAAATACCAAACTCTACAAAAAATACATGTAAGAAGATTTAGTTAGGAGGCAACATGATGAGAAGAATGAGGGAGTTCCTGCTCATAACGTTCGCTTTTTTCTTAATTGGTATGATTTTTACAATGAATACAAAGAATACGGAAGCATTTTCTAATCAAGTCATCCAGCGTGGAGCTGTAGGGGATGATGTCATTGAATTACAAGCAAGGCTTCAATATAACGGATATTATCATGGGAAAATTGATGGTGTGTATGGTTGGGGAACGTATTGGTCTGTTCGTAATTTCCAACATGACTTCGGATTAAAAGAGGTTGACGGTTTAGTTGGAGAAGAAACAAAAAATATGCTGAAACGATCAACTAAATATTACCGTGACTTCGTTATGCAACAGTTGAAGCAAGGGAAGGATTTTTCTCATTACGGAGGCGTACCTTTAGATATTCAAACGGGTCCATCAGAAGCAATGAGGGCGAAGTTTAGACAACAGGTAGAAGCGAAACGAAAAAGAGCGAAAGCGCCAAAACAAACGGAACAAACAGACAAGCAAGATCCTAAGCCAAAAAAGCAGCAACAAGATCCACAACCTAAAAAGCAGAAACAGCAACCGAAAAAACAGCAACAACAAACGGCGAATGAAAAGAAAAGTCAACCGACAGCCGTGAATATGCCGAGTGGATTTTCTCAAAATGACTTACAATTAATGGCAAATGCTGTTTATGGAGAAGCAAGAGGTGAACCATATATCGGTCAGGTTGCTGTAGCAGCGGTTATTTTAAATCGAATTGAAAGTCCTTCTTTTCCAAATACAGTTTCTGGTGTCATTTTTGAACCTGGTGCGTTTACAGCGGTTGCTGATGGTCAAATTTGGTTAACACCGAATGAAACAGCTAAAAAAGCTGTATTAGATGCTATGAATGGATGGGATCCAACTGAAAATGCTATGTATTATTTTAACCCGAATACAGCAACGAGTGCATGGATTTGGACACGGCCACAAATTAAGCAAATCGGAAAACATATTTTCTGTGAATAAGAGAGGTGGTATAACATGATACGTGGAATAGCTATTGCGATTTTAACAGTTGCGCTTGTTGGAACGGGTTATTGGGGATACAAAGAACATCAAGAGAAAAATGCAGTCCTTATACAAGCTGAAAATAACTATCAGCGAGCATTTCATGATTTAACGTATCAAATTGATCAATTACATGACAAAATCGGTACAACTCTTGCCATGAATTCTCGAAATTCCTTATCTCCAGCATTAGCAGACGTTTGGCGTATTACGTCTGAAGCCCATAGTGATGTAGGACAACTTCCGTTAACATTATTACCATTTAATAAAACAGAAGAATTTTTATCAGATATCGGTACATTTAGCTACCGAACAGCTGTAAGAGATTTATCGAAAAAACCATTGACAGAAGAAGAATATAAAACGTTAAATACTTTATATAAACAAGCCGCTGAAATTCAAAACGAATTACGAAAAGTACAGCATCTCGTATTAGAAAACAACTTACGTTGGATGGATGTAGAATTGGCTTTAGCTTCTGGGCAGAAACAAATGGATAATACAATTATTGATGGGCTGAAAACGGTAGAAAAAAATGTTGAAGCTTATTCTGAATCCAACTTCGGTCCTACGATGACGTCCATGCAAAAGTCAAAGAACACCTTTGACCATTTGAAGGGAAAAACAATATCAAAAGAAGAGGTGAAAAAAATCGCCGCTCAATTTGCTCCTAATAATGTAGATCGAATCCATATAACGGAAAGTGGAAAAGGGTCTTCTTTTGAATTTTATAGTGTTACGATGCACGATAAAGAAGATAAACATGATTTATATATGGATATTACGAAAAAAGGTGGATTTCCTATTTACTTATTACACAATCGAGACATCAAGGAACAAAAAATTAGTTTAAATGAAGCATCCAATCATGCGCTTGAATTTTTAAAAAAACACCGGTTTACAGGCCTTGAACTATTTGAAAGTGCTCAATATGATCATGTAGGTGTTTTTACGTTTGTAACCGTTCAAGATGGGGTCAGGTTATATCCGAATTCGATACGAATGAAAGTAGCCTTAGATAATGGTGAAATTATCGGATATTCTGGACGTGACTATTTAGTAGCGAATAAAGAACGTGTGATTCCAAAACCAAGCATCTCAAAGGATAAAGCTCGGAAAGAGATTAATTCAAATGTTCACATTCAAGATGAGCGTTTAGCTGTGATTACAAATGATCTTGGGGAAGAAGTGCTCTGTTACGAATTTTTAGGAACGATAAATGATGATACGTATCGAATTTTTATTAATGCAACAGATGGAACGGAAGAGAAAGTTGAAAAATTAAAAAATGCCGAACCAATCTTTAAGGAAATGTAAAGAATACAAAGGAATTGAAAGGAAAAGCACGAAAGGCTTTTCCTTTTTTTCATTCCATGATTTAATAGAATAGAGTGGAATTATAAGGATGTATAAATGAAAGAGTGATTTTGTATGTTAAGCATCGGGAGTGTCATGACACTTGAAGTATTATCAAGTAAAAAACAACTTCTTCGCTGTAAATTACTAGATCGGGAAGAAGATAGGCTGCTTATTAACTTCCCGATTAATGAAGATACGGGGAGAACAGCGTTTTTACATATAGGAACAGAATTATTAGCTACATTTATTACAGAAAATAACCAAGTCTTTCGCTTTAAGACATTCGTTATTGGGAAGAAAAAAGAAAATATTCCAATGATTATTTTAAAGGAACCGAAAGAACATGAAGTAAAGCATATTCAAAGGCGGCAGTTTGTCCGAATTGATACACGTAATGATGTAGCAGTACATTCAATCAATAATGAATTTGAAGGCTTTACAACCATTACTGATAATATTAGTGGCGGTGGAGTCGCAATTTTTATACCCGAACAGGCTGACTTGATTCAGGGTATTGATGTAAAGCTTTGGCTTGTTTTACCTTTTCAAGATGGCTCCATCGAATATTTACAAGTTTTAGCACATGTAGTGAGAATAGATGAAAGGGACCATCAACAACGAATTGCTTCCTTACAGTTTTTAGAGCTTGATAAAAAAAGTCAGCAAAAGATTATGAGATTTTGTTTTGAAACCCAATTGCAACAAAAAAAGCAAGGGATAATTGAATAGTGGGGAAGAAATTCCAACATAATAGGTAGTAAAAACGATAGGAAAGATTTAACATGAAACGTTTTGAAAAAATCTTAATGAAATTACTGCTTATTCACCTTTTTCTTCTCCTTATGGCACAAGCATTTATGCATCAAGATTCCGTTCGACCTTATTTATCGAAGGTTATTCAATACGAAGGAGTTGGCAAAATGTCCATTAACGAATGGATTGAAACATTAACTAAACCATCTCACGTAAAGTGAAACACGGGTGTCAACTTCTGAATATTTGAATGTGTTGACTTTCCATCACCTTATTGCCATTTCTGATTAAAGCATATTAATATATGAGGTGCAAAGGAAATGAACGATACCTTTTGTTAATAGAAAAAACATAAGTCATGTAAATTTGCAGTAAATGAGGAGGAACTATGAAGGAGAAAATCTCGATTGCAATAGATGGACCTGCTGCGGCAGGAAAGAGTACTGTTGCAAAAATAGTAGCGAAAGATTTATCTTATATTTATATTGATACTGGCGCGATGTATCGTGCTTTAACGTATGCATCTTTAAAAAATGAAGTAAATATTGAAGATGAAAATGATGTATCAACCTTATTATCTTCCCTTCGAATTGAATTAACACCTGATGAGAACGGTCAAAAAGTTCTTGTAAACGGTGAAGATGTGACAGAAATTATTCGCTCCAATGAGGTAACGAACAATGTATCGATCATTGCGAAACACCTGAAGGTACGTGAAGAAATGGTCTATCGTCAACGCGAGATGGCTGTAGGTGGTGGTGTAGTCATGGATGGGCGTGATATTGGTACACACGTATTACCACAAGCTGAAGTAAAAGTGTTTTTAAAAGCTTCTGTCGAGGAGCGGGCGAAAAGACGTTATGAAGAAAATATTCGAAAAGGATTCGAGTCGGACTTAGAGCAATTAAAAGAAGATATTCGAAAGCGAGATAAGATTGATTCCGAACGAGAGGTAGCCCCTCTCAAAAAAGCGGACGATGCCATTGAAATTGATACAACTTCTTTATCCATCGAACAGGTAGCGAACAAGATCAAAGACATAATTGAAGGAAGGCTTCATAAGGATGAATAAATCGTTTTATTATGTTGCAAGATCAATTGTTTATTCTGTTTTTAAACCGCTATACCGAATCGAAGTGATTGGTGTAGAGCATTTTCCAAAAGAGGGGGCGGTGTTATTATGTACGAACCATATTGATAATTTCGATCCCCCTTCAGTTGGGATTACAGCACCAAGACCTGTTCATTTTATGGCAAAAGAAGAACTTTTTTCTGTTCCTATTTTGAAAAGAATTCTTCCATCTTTAGGGGCTTTCCCCGTTAAGCGTGGTTTGGCAGATCGGGATGCCATTCGCAAAGGGTTAAACATATTAAAAGAGGGGAAAGTACTAGGGCTTTTCCCCGAGGGAACACGCAGTAAAACAGGTGAATTAAGGAAAGGAATGCAAGGAGCTGGCTTTTTTGCTCTTCGTTCAAATGCTCATATTGTACCTTGTGCAATTATTGGTCCTTATAAGCCGTTCAAAAAATTGAAAATCGTTTATGGAAAACCGGTAGACTTCACTCAATATCGTGAACAAAAAGTATCAGCTGAACAAGCAACAGAAATTATTATGAATGAAATTCGAAACTTATTAGAAAATCATCAACGTTCATAGAAGGTATGACTTGACAAAAGGTGCTATTTGTTAGAAGTTATTAAAAAGAGGTATTTTTCATTCTATTTAGAACAATGCTTACTAGATGGAATGTTACATAAACTTTTAATGTTGAGTTGATAGGGCTTGACCAAGGAGGTAATTGGAATGGTAGAAGAGATGAATCATATTGAAGTTCAATCACCTGAAGTAGGTGACATTGTGAAAGGGTCTGTTGCAAAAGTTGAAGAAAAGCAAGTGATTGTAGAAATTGAAAACTGTAAATTACCAGGTATTATCCCGATTAGCGAATTATCTAGCTTACATATTGAAAAAGCTTCAGATGTAGTAAAAGAGAATGATGAAGTTGAATTAAAAGTAATGAAAGTTGAGGATGAAGCCATCATCGTTTCTAAAAGCAAAGTGGATGCCGACAAAGCTTGGGAGAAGCTTCAAGAAAAATTTGAATCAAAAGAAATTTTTGAAGCAGAAGTAAAAGATGTAGTAAAAGGCGGTTTAGTTGTTGATTTAGGAGTACGAGGATTTATTCCAGCATCATTAGTTGAAGCACATTACGTGGAAGACTTTTCTGAATATCTTGGAAAAACATTAACTTTAATGGTGGTTGAACTTGATCGTGAGAAAAACCGTGTGATCTTATCTCACCGAGCTGTAGTTGAAAAAGAGCAAGCAGATAAAAGACAAGATATTTTAAATAATATTCAGCCAGGTGATGTATTAGATGGAACGGTACAACGTATAGCTGATTTTGGTGCTTTCGTTGATATTGGTGGAATTGATGGACTCGTTCATATTTCACAGCTTTCACATACTCATGTGGATAAACCGTCTGATGTTGTATCAGAAGGGCAACAAGTAAAAGTGAAAGTTTTATCCGTTGATCGTGATAATGAGCGAATTTCGTTATCCATTAAAGAAACATTACCTGGACCTTGGGCTCAAGTGTCCGAAAAAGTAAAAGTTGGCGATGTTTTAGAGGGTACGGTAAAGCGTCTTGTTTCCTTTGGGGCGTTTGTTGAAGTTTTTCCTGGTGTAGAAGGTCTTGTACACATTTCACAAATTTCCAATAAACATATTGGAACACCGCATGAGGTGTTAAGTGAAGGCGAAAAGGTGAAAGTAAAAGTTCTAGATATTAATCAAGAAGATGAGCGCATTTCTTTAAGTATGAAAGAATTAGAAGAAAGTCCAAAAGAAGAAGTTGATAACTATCAAAAATATCAACCGAAAGATGAGCAGGCAGGATTCCAACTTGGAGAAATGATTGGAGATCAATTAAACAAACTGAAAAAATGATAATATGGTGATGACATTGGATAGAGCGCAGCGTAAGATTGACCACATAAACTATGCAATACAAACAAGGAAAAACGGAGGCAATGGTCTTTCTGATATTCGGTTTGTACATAATAGTTTACCGGATATGGCTGTTTCAGATGTCGATCTATCTGTCAGAATGGGCGAACTATTTTTAAGTTCGCCCATTTTTATCAATGCGATGACAGGTGGTGGTGGCAGTGAAACATTAAAAATAAATGAAGGGCTTGCTCTCGTTGCGAAAGAATTAAATATGGCAATGGCCGTTGGTTCTCAAATGGCGGCTATTAAAGATCGTAACGAACTAAAATCGTTTGAAATTGTTCGAAAAATTCATCAAAAAGGAATGGTTTTTGCAAACTTAGGAAGTGAGGCAACGGTTGAACAAGCTAAACAGGCTGTTGAAATGATTGAAGCAAATGCCCTTCAAATCCATTTAAACGCTGTTCAAGAGCTTGTAATGCCAGAAGGTGATCGAGATTTTACAAACGCTTTAAAACGAATTGAACGTATTGTTAATGAAATTGAAGTGCCTGTCATTGTCAAAGAAGTAGGGTATGGGATGAGCCGTAAAACAGCTTTAAAGCTGTATGAAGCAGGTGTAAGCATAGTAGATGTTGGTGGATATGGGGGAACAAATTTTTCAAAGGTTGAAAATGAACGTCGTATGCGACATCTAGCGTTTTTTGAAGACTGGGGGATTGAAACTTCGGCTACTATCGCTGAGGTGGCAAGTATTAATCAACCACTTTCTATAATAGCAACCGGTGGAATCAATCATGCTCTTGATGTAGCGAAAGCGATTGCACTAGGAGCATCATCCGTCGGAATGGCCGGATATGTTTTAACGCTTTTACGGCAAAAAGGTGTTGAAAAACTATTAGATAAGATGAAAGAATTTCATGAAGATTTATCGCTGATCATGACCGCTCTAGGTGTTAAGTCAATTTCAGCATTACAACGTGTGCCGCTTGTCATTAAAGGTGATACATACCATTGGTTAAAAGAACGAAATGTTGATACAACTCGATACGCGAACCGCAATTAAGGGGCTGTCCGAAAAGTAGTATTTACGCCCTGAAACTAAAAAAGTAGACCGAAAGAATGCTGTGAAATCAGCATTCCTTCGGTCTTAATTTTGGCGTATTTTACCCTAATACAAACTTTTAGATAGTCCTTTCTTACAGGATCAGAATTTATATCGTGTATGCAAAAGTTTGGACGGTACTTAAGATTTCGTTGTCCAGCGCAAGGCGCCATCGGCAAAGACGTAAAGACAAGCTGGCTAGAAGGTTGATTTTCACCTTCTAGCCAGCTTGTCTTGTGCTTGTCGCCGATAGGCGTACCCAGTTGCGCTTTTCTTATTTATTCCGCTTTCTTGCATCATTAGGGCTTTCAAGACGTGATGCCCCTTTATAATGAATCGATTGGTCTCGGTCAGATTCTACTCTTCCTTCTTTTTTTAATTTCCGTTCTTGTCGATCTCTTCCCATCATCCCATCCCTCTCAGATAAACTTTTTTAGTAAATAAATTGTTACATTCATTTACATTATGTGAAAGGTAAGGCGTGACTATTCGTTGATTATTTTACATAATTTTTCCCCATAATGGAAATAGTAGGAGGGTGATGATGTGGAAGGGATCATTTATTATTGGACCATGTGGTTTGGATGGACAATTGTGACGTTTTGGATGGAAAAAGGAAAAAGAAGATGGCTTTATGCGTCCTTCATCATGATGAATATTATCGTAAGCCAATCGTATTGGTCTTTTTCCTTTGGTCAAATTGGATTTTCCTATTTTCTTTTTATCCTTTTTGGAATCTTTAACTTAAGAAGGACAAAAAAGAAAGTTCACTCTACTTTTTCGGTTGCAACGATTGCATTTGCTTATGCTGGAATTGAACTTTTTCATGTATATGACCCGGTATGGTTCTTTGGGAATGTGTCTATTATTTGTGCGCTCTTATCGTTCATACTATCCCTTCTGTTAAGTAAGACATATGAAGAAACGCTCGCTTATACTTTAACAGGTGTATGTTTGGGTGATGCATTATTTTGGACTGTCATTTTTCAAGTCATGAATTATCCAATTACCATTGGAAGTCCGCCTTTTTTAGATACGATTTCTTATGTTGGTATCTTTTTCACCCTTTGGCTCCTGTTTAAATCCTTAACGAAATGGTTAGAACAACTTGTGGACAAAACGATAAAGGAGAAAGAACGGATTTATGAATGAATTTACATATCCTATTTTATTTGGTGTTTTAGCAGGTGTTAGTTCTCGATTATATATGTTGAAAACAGATTACCGTCAATATCCAACGTATTTACATGGTAAAATTATTCATGTTGCGTTAGGTGTGATCGCCGCAGGCTTAGGAACAGTAGCTGTTCCTGCTATTATGCAAAAAGAATTTACAGCCATTACGTTTTTAACCGTTGCCGCCTCTCAATTTCGGGAAGTTCGAAATATGGAGAGAAACACGTTAACGGAGCTCGACAAATTTGAACTCGTTCCACGAGGGAATACGTACATTGAAGGGGTTGCCATTGCGTTTGAAAGCCGCAATTACCTTGTCATATTCACCTCGCTTTTTGTGACATTTGCTTACTTGCTTTTCAATTTTTGGGTAAGTATCATTGTAGCTGTTTTATGCATTGGAATCGCCAAAGTATTAATGTCCGGTGGGAAATTAGGTGAAATTGTTGAAGTGGAATATGTAAAGCCCCATTTTGACGGACCGGGATTATATGTTGATAACATATACATTATGAATATTGGGATACCTGACAAACGAGAGCTCGTATTAAAATATGGAATGGGCTTCATCTTAAAACCAAAATCATTTAATGCAAGAGCAACAATCGCTAATCTTGGTCAAAGACAAGCGGTACTTCACGATGTTTCAACCGCATTAGGCGTCATTCGTGATAGTGGTGAACCTTCGCTTGTACCTTTAGCCAAAAGAGATTTGGATGATGGTCGCATCGGTGTATTTGTTCTTCCACAAAATCCCGATATTGATATGGCCATACGTGTTATACAAAACGTACCAACGCTAGAGAGTGCCATTCGAATGCCTACTGAGTCTGATGCAAATAAGAAAGGACGTTTGATGCAATGATTCTTGAAAAATCGATTCTTGCTGTGATCACGACTGATCAAACGAAATTACAGGGGTCTGTGGCAACATTTATTTGTAAGGACCGGGAAGAGATGGATTTGTTTGCGAAAAATTTAGAAGCGATTTTGGACGGAATTGCACATGCGATTGGTGAAGATGTATACGTAGTTGTCAAACACTTTTGATGATTATTGTCGATTGGATGAAACTACTATATAATAGGATAGTTAGCCCTTCTTTTAAAGGAAGGGTTTCTTTTTCTGGATGGACAAAATAGAAGATATTTACATTTGATTTAAAAATTACCTTTTGAATGACCGGAAAAGTTCATATAAACGAGAAAGGATGTTGTGTAGTGCGAAAACATGTCGTTGCGATTGTGGGACGTCCAAATGTCGGAAAATCGACGATATTTAACCGCATCGTCGGAGAGCGTGTATCGATTGTAGAGGATGTTCCTGGTGTAACACGAGATAGAATATATTCACAAGCAGAATGGTTAACCCATCAATTTAATATCATTGATACAGGTGGAATTGAAATTGGTGACGCACCGTTTCTTGCACAAATTCGTCAACAGGCTGAACTAGCGATTGATGAAGCGGATGTTATAATATTTATTGTAAACGGACGCGAAGGGGTAACAGCTGCTGATGAAGAAGTGGCGAAAATTTTGTATCGTTCAAAAAAACCGATTGTCTTAGGGGTCAATAAAATAGATAACCCTAATATGCGTGATCAAATCTATGATTTTTATGCTCTCGGTTTCGGTGAGCCTTATCCAATCTCGGGATCACATGGAATAGGGCTTGGTGATTTACTTGATGAAGTTGTCAAACATTTTGAAACTCGTTCTGATGAAGATTATGATGATGATATCATTAAGTTTTCATTAATCGGTCGACCAAACGTCGGCAAGTCCTCTCTTGTCAATGCTATATTAGGAGAAGAGCGCGTCATTGTAAGTGACATTGCCGGAACGACTCGTGATGCCATTGATACGACCTTTAAGTATAGTGGACAAGAATTTGTGATTATCGATACTGCTGGAATGAGGAAAAAAGGAAAAGTATATGAAACAACTGAAAAGTATAGCGTATTAAGAGCTTTAAAAGCGATTGAACGGTCAGACGTCGTGCTTGTCGTCTTAAATGGAGAAGAAGGGATTATTGAGCAAGATAAACGAATTGCTGGATATGCACACGAAGCAGGAAAAGCTGTAGTTATTGTTGTTAATAAATGGGATGTTGTTGAAAAAGACGAAAAGACGATGAAACAATTTGAACAAAAAATAAGAGATCATTTCTTATTTTTAGATTATGCCCCGATTGTTTTCTTATCTGCAAAGACGAAAAAACGACTGCATACATTAATGCCAGATATTATAAAAGTAAGTGAAAATCATGCATTACGTGTTCAAACGAATGTATTAAATGATGTGATTATGGATGCGGTTGCGATGAATCCAACGCCAACTGATAAGGGAACGAGATTGAAAATATACTATGCAACACAAGTAGCCGTAAAGCCTCCAACATTTGTTATTTTTGTCAATGATCCAGAGCTATTGCACTTTTCATATGCAAGATTTTTGGAAAATCGAATTCGTGATGCATTCGGGTTTGAAGGAACGCCAATCAAACTTATCGCAAGAGCAAGAAAGTAATGACTTAGTTGTGAGTAGTAGTAGCATTTTCGACTCTACTCACTTTTTTACATAAGTTCATCATTAATTTTTTTAAAGGAAGTGAGAAGGTTGGAACATATCGCTGTTTTAGGAGCTGGAAGTTGGGGAACAGCCCTCGCACTCGTATTAAGTGATAACGGGCACCGTGTTCGTCTTTGGGGACATCGAAAAGAACATATTGAGGAAATGAAAAACTCACGGGTAAATGATCAATATTTACCGAATGTACCTTTACCAGAAAATATTCAAATGTATTATCAGTTAAAATTAGCGGTAGAGGATGTTAAGACGATTGTGCTAGCTGTCCCTACGAAAGCGATTCGAGAAGTACTGCAAAATTTACAACAGTACCTAAAACATCCTGTGGTCATTGTCCATGTAAGTAAAGGAATTGAACCGAACTCATTGAAACGCATTTCGGAAATTATCCGTGAAGAAATGAACGAAAAATTCCTTCAAGACGTTGTCGTCTTATCAGGACCTAGTCATGCAGAAGAAGTGAGTTTACGGCAACCAACGACTGTTACATCATCAAGCGATAATATGAAAGCAGCAGAATATGTACAAGATTTGTTTATTAATTACTATTTCAGAGTATACACAAACCCGGATGTTATCGGTGTTGAAATGGGTGGAGCCTTAAAAAATATTATTGCTCTAGCTGCCGGAATTAGTGATGGTCTTGGATATGGTGACAATGCAAAAGCAGCTCTTATTACGCGTGGGTTGGCAGAAATTGCTCGTCTAGGAAGTAAAATGGGGGCTAATCCTCTAACGTTTTCTGGATTAACGGGAATCGGTGACTTAATTGTTACATGTACGAGCGTACATTCGCGTAACTGGCGTGCTGGAAATATGCTTGGAAAAGGGAAAACACTTGATGAAGTGTTACAGTCGATGGGAATGGTTGTTGAAGGTGTAAGAACGACGAAGGCTGCGTATCAGTTAGCGGAAAAGTATGACGTGAAAATGCCAATTACAAGAGCGTTGTATGATGTTCTTTTTAATGGGAAAAATTCGAAACAAGCAGTAGAATCTTTAATGGGACGTGTAAAAACGCACGAAATGGAAGACTTAGTGAACATTATGGAAGGGCGTTCTACAGATGAATGAACTGTTAGTAAGTATTCATAAAGGATCCGATCCTAACTCTTCACGATTTTAGCCTAGATGGCAGCAGATACGTGTCTTCTTAAAAAGACTGAAGGAAAGGACAACTCCCTTGTTCACTTCAGTCTTTTTTTGATTCATCATTGAACAGTACCTTCATTATGTTATAATGTTTTCGGGAAAAAGGAGTGAAAAAGTATGACACCAGCATTAATGAAAATGTGGTTTGCGTTAGGGGCCATGGGATTTATGTTTATTTCAGTTTTCTCCATTTACTTAAGTCGTTATAAATTAAAAGGTTTTTGGAAAGTGTTGTTTAGTATCATTGCCTACATATTTATGATTCTAGCCGGAATTATTATCTTTTTTGTTGTCTTTTCAGGACCAGTAAATGAATAAAAAAGGAAGGTTTATATGAAAAAAATCGCAACATTTATCATTCCTTTCCTTTCAGTTATTTTATTGAGTGGATGTTTATATCCTGAAGGGAAATTATCAAAAAACGAAGTTCCGTACGATACACAAATTACTTCTGTTCAAACGGCTGTAAACAATTATCAAGAACAAAACAACGGGCTTTTACCAATCAAAACACGTGATATGGAAACACCGATTTATCAAAAATATCCGATTGACTTTAATAAGCTTATTCCAGAATTTTTACCTGAACCACCGGGGACAGCTTATGAGAATGGTGGTGTTTACTTATATGTTTTAGTTGATGTTGAAGAAAATCCAACCGTCAAACTGATTGATTTACGGATCGCTGAACAAATTAGAGAAATAAATATTCGGTTAGAAGCATATAAACAAACGAATGGTTATCCGCCATTTAAAGAGGAAATTACACAAGGGGTATATTCTATAGATTATAAAAAGTTAGGTTATAGTGAATTACCTCAAGTGTTAAGTCCGTTTTCAAATGAATATTTACCTCTTGTTATCGATAGCAATGGGGAAGTATTTGTTGACTACTCCATTGATTTATATAAAGCGCTTCAAAAAGGTGGGGGCAAGTTGAAGAAAGGCGAAGATATTCGCTCTATATTAGTTGAAGACTCACCTTTTGTTCCAGCATTTTCTCTCCCTTATACAGTAAATGAAGCCAACGAACCAATCTTTTTGATAAATTAAGTCATGAACCTTTCTCTAGATTCATACATCTTAAGAGAAAGGTTCATTTTTTTTATCCATAAAATCTCTACCTATATTATGATGGGTTGCGAATTTTTAACTGAAGAAAAGGGATGAACTGTTTTCAAAATAGAAATTAAATTTTATGGCTTTAGTCATAAACTAGTCGGACAACATCATAAACATATACTGTCTAATAACTGTATGCAATCATCTTTTTCATCCAATGACTAATGAGTCGGGAGGGGAATCACTTGGAAAAAGTAGATATTTTTAAAGATATCGCTGAACGAACAGGCGGCGATATTTATCTAGGAGTTGTCGGTGCAGTTCGAACTGGTAAATCAACGTTTATTAAAAAATTTATGGAGTTAGTCGTGTTGCCAAACATAGAGAACCAGTCAGATAAAGCTCGTGCACAAGATGAGCTCCCGCAAAGTGCGGCAGGTAGAACGATCATGACGACAGAGCCTAAATTTGTCCCAAATCAAGCGGTGACCGTTCATGTTGATGAGGGACTTGATGTCAATATAAGAATGGTTGATTGTGTAGGATATACCGTCCCTGGAGCAAAAGGGTATGAAGATGAAAATGGACCGAGAATGATTAACACACCATGGTATGAAGAACCAATTCCATTTCATGAAGCTGCGGAAATCGGCACAAGAAAGGTTATTCAAGAGCACTCTACCATTGGCGTTGTTATAACAACGGATGGGTCTATCGGTGAAATCTCTCGCTCTGATTATATTGAAGCGGAAGAGAGAGTAATCGAGGAATTAAAGGAAGTTGGAAAACCGTTCATTATGATTGTGAACTCTGTCCATCCGCATCATCCTGAAACAGAAAGCTTACGACGGGAATTAAATGAGAAATACGATATTCCAGTATTAAGTATGAGTGTTGAAAGCATGAGGGAATCAGACGTTATCAATGTGCTCCGAGAAGCATTATTTGAATTCCCTGTTCTTGAAGTGAATGTGAACTTACCTAGTTGGGTTATGGTATTAAGGGAGGACCATTGGCTTCGTGAAAGCTACCAAGATACTGTAAAAGATACAGTAAAAGATATTAAAAGATTAAGAGATGTCAATTTGGTGGTCGACCAATTTAGCGAATATGAATTTATCGAACGAGCTGGGCTAGCTGGTATTGAAATGGGGCAAGGAATTGCGGAAATCGATTTATATGCTCCTGATGATTTATATGACCAAATATTAAAAGAAGTTGTCGGGGTTGAAATTCGAGGGAAAGATCATTTATTACAATTAATGCAAGACTTTGCTCATGCGAAAACGGAATACGATCAGGTGGCCGATGCATTAAAAATGGTGAAACAAACAGGTTACGGAGTTGCAGCACCAGCGCTTACAGATATGAGCTTAGATGAGCCTGAAATTATTCGTCAAGGATCTCGGTTTGGCGTACGCCTAAAAGCTGTTGCTCCCTCAATTCATATGATTAAAGTGGATGTCGAAAGTGAGTTTGCACCAATAATCGGGACTGAAAAGCAAAGTGAAGAATTAGTTCGTTATTTAATGCAAGATTTTGAAGATGATCCATTATCTATATGGAATTCTGATATCTTTGGTCGCTCCTTAAGTTCTATTGTTCGTGAAGGAATTCAAGCGAAACTTTCACTTATGCCTGAAAATGCTCGATATAAATTAAAAGAAACGTTAGAGCGAATCATTAACGAAGGTTCCGGTGGACTCATTGCCATCATTTTATAACGGAGAGACCTCTTGCGAAAAGAGGTCTTATTTGATTTATAACGTCTACATTCCTTACTACTTATCCCGGATTAAATCTAAATAAAAACAGCTGTATCGGTACACTTTAATGCTTTAGCCGTAAAATGTGTATCGATAAAATAAGTTTCTTTCAAAAGGAGTTTGTTTTTTTTGACCAACAAACGAACATTTGTTCTATTTTGCTATAAATTGTTGATTTTTCAAGGGATTGTCCATGAATAATGCTTGATTAATAAATAGTGATTATGGTACTCTTTTAACAGAAATTCTTCTCTTTATTGGTCTATTATTCCTTGTTAACCAATTCTTTTACGAAAAATGATTGAAATCTGTTGTATTATCCATTAATATTAGCGTGTCACAACATCTTGTTTATCGTTAATATGTATATATTTTCAAAGAATTGTGAAGAAATGAATATATCGAAACACTTTTGGGAACTTCTTGGGAGGAGGTGAAACGAATGAACAAAACAGAACTAATCAACCAAGTAGCTGAAATGAGCGAGTTATCTAAAAAAGATGCAACAAAAGCTGTCGATGCAGTTTTTGATACAATTTTAGAAGCATTAAAAAATGGCGATAAAGTACAATTAATCGGATTCGGTAACTTCGAAGTACGCGAGCGTGCTGCACGTAAAGGTCGTAATCCTCAAACAGGTGAAGAGATCGAAATTCCAGCGAGCAAAGTACCTGCATTCAAACCAGGTAAAGCTCTTAAAGATGCTGTAGCTGGCAAGTAATGTGTATGGGAAACGTTCACATACATAGCATTCATTTCTTCACAGTAAGCCCCTATTTTAGGGGCTTTTCTTATGTATGCTTTGCTTTTTTCTAAATTTTTGTGCTAGAATCGGAATACAAATGCTTTTTTGATTCAGGAGGAAAGTCGACATGTCCAGTGTAAATAAAGAACAAATTGAACATGCAGTTCGATTGATATTAGAAGCGATTGGCGAAGATCCGAATCGTGAAGGTTTGCTCGATACACCAAAACGAGTAGCAAAGATGTATGAAGAAGTTTTTGAAGGATTGCGAATAGATCCAAAAGAATACTTTAGCACTGTATTTGGTGAAGACCATGAAGAACTTGTCCTCGTTAAAGATATTCCCTTTTATTCAATGTGTGAACACCATTTAGTTCCCTTTTACGGGCAAGCACATGTAGCTTATATTCCGAAAGGTGGAAAGGTAACGGGATTAAGTAAACTTGCACGTGCCGTTGAGGCAGTAGCGAAACGTCCACAGCTTCAAGAACGAATTACATCTACGATTGCAGATAGTATCGTTGAAACGTTAGACCCACATGGGGTTATGGTGGTCGTAGAAGCAGAGCATATGTGTATGACAATGCGTGGTGTGAAGAAACCAGGCTCTAAAACCGTTACATCTGCTGTTCGAGGCTGTTTCTTAAAAGATGAAGCTGCTCGTAGTGAAGTTTTATCACTTATAAAACAATAAAAGAAATGGACGGGTGACAAAAATGAATTCATCTGGAAATGATTTTGTTATTATTAAAGCAATTGAAGATGGAGTAAACGTAATCGGTCTAACACGCGGATCAGATACAAGATTTCATCATTCTGAAAAGCTGGATAAAGGTGAAGTGATGATTGCACAATTTACTGAACATACTTCAGCGATTAAAGTGCGTGGGAAAGCAATTATACAAACGAGTCACGGCGAAATCGAAAGTGATGCACGAAAGTAAGCAGGATTCCCTGCTTCTTTTAATTTCTAAAAATAGACTTGCATATTAAGCGACGTCATTTTGTGTTATAATATAATTTGTTTATACAAAATATATGGATAATAGGGTTGTAACATGCTTAAACGATTGAAATGGACAAGGGTGATTGGATTGAAAGACATAGAAAACACTTTATCTTCGCTGAAAGAGGCAGTAGAAATAAAACTTTCTCATCCGTTTTTAGCCGAATATATAGAAAAACCATTCATTGATGAGGATAAACTTTTGTTATTTTATGCCATTTTTCGAGAAGCAAATATTTCAGAGAAGGAACTTGAAAACTATTGCACTACCGCCATGCTCGTCCAAATAGCCCTTGATACCCATGATTTAGTAGGTAATGTAAAATGCACGGAACAAAGAGAATTAATCGGGAGACAATTAACGGTTTTAGCTGGGGATTATTTTAGCGGACTTTATTATTATATATTAGCGAACTTAAATGATGTAAAGATGATTCAAACATTTGCTATGGCGATTAAAGAGATTAATGAACATAAAATCCGTCTTTATCAATCAAAACAAGATGTTACCGATATGCTCTATAGCTTGTCCGTAATCGAATCATCACTTTTCCGACATATAGGGGAACATTTTAAAATAGCAAGCATACCGGCCATTGCGGATCACTTTCTGACATACAAACGACTTTGCAATGAAAAACAGATAGGGGAAAGGGGAAAATCATCCATTTTCATTAATAGCCTTCGACTTGTGATGAAAAAAGAAGTCGATTCCATCAATGTGAAAATGCTGACCCTTTGCAGACAATGGTTTGAAAAAACAGCGGTATTGCTTGAATCCGAACAAATTTATCCCCAAAAAGTAAAAGAATTCATTTTAGATCGATTACATACGATTCGGTTCGCGCATGAAAGATTGCTAAACAAAATGGTGGAAGAAGGGTAATAAATGGCATCTAAAGAAGAAAGAGTTCATAAAGTTTTTGAGAAAATATATGAAAACTATGATCATATGAATTCCGTCATTAGCTTTCGCCGACATATTGCTTGGCGAAAAGAAACGATGAAACGGATGAATGTTCATAAAGGTGCCCATTGTTTAGATGTATGTTGTGGTACAGGAGATTGGACCATTTCTTTAGCCCACCAAGTAGGTGAGACGGGAAAAGTAATCGGGTTAGACTTTAGTCAAAATATGCTAAAGATTGGCGAACAAAAAGTTGAGGCCGAAAAGCTTACGAACATTGAATTAATGTGGGGAAATGCAATGGAGCTTCCATTTGAGGATCATACGTTTGATTTTGTGACCATTGGCTTTGGTCTTCGAAATGTTCCAGACTATATGCAAGTATTAAAAGAAATGTATCGTGTAACAAAACCAGGTGGGAAAGTAGTTTGTTTAGAAACATCACAGCCTACCTTAATTGGTTTTAGGCAAATCTATTATCTTTATTTCCGCTTTATTATGCCGCTTTTTGGTAAATTGTTTGCGAAAAGCTACGATGAGTATGCATGGTTACAAGAATCAGCGCGAGACTTCCCAGGAATGAAGGAATTAAAGAAGATGTTTGAACAAGCTGGTTTTGTTCAAGTAGAAGTTAAACCTTTTACAGGTGGGGTTGCGGCGATGCATTTAGGACACAAACCGAAACTTAAAAACAATAAGGTGAAATGAATGAAGTTTAAAGCGTTATACTCTTTTTTGGAGCAAGATCTTGATATTGTTGAACGTGAATTAGAGAAAAGTGTACAATCTAATGATCCACTCTTACGTGATGCAGGGCTTCATCTTTTACAAGCGGGGGGAAAGCGTATTCGCCCTGTTTTTGTCTTGTTATCAGCAATGTTTGGGCAATATGATATACAAAAAATAAAGCATATAGCGGTCGCTCTTGAGCTTATTCATATGGCATCGCTCGTTCACGACGATGTCATTGATGATGCTGAATTGCGCCGGGGAAAAGCAACCATCAAATCAAAATGGGATAACCAAGTGGCCATGTATACAGGAGATTATTTATTTGCACGGTCATTACAAGTTATAACAGAAATAGATAAACCATTAGCGCACCAACTTTTAGCAAAGACAATTGTGGAAGTTGCATTAGGCGAAATTGAACAAATAAAAGATAAATATAATTTTGACCAAACATACCGAACGTATTTACGTCGAATTAAACGGAAAACGGCATTGCTAATTGCAACGAGCTGTCAAGTCGGGGCGGTAAGTGCCGACGTGAAAGAAGATTGGCATACTCGATTGTTTTGGTTTGGTTATTATGTCGGATTATCGTATCAAATCATTGATGATGTACTTGATTTTACTTCTACTAAAGAACAGTTAGGAAAGCCGGTTGGAAGCGATCTCCTTCAAGGAAATGTTACATTGCCTGTATTAATCGCTATGGAAGATGAGTCATTAAAACAGAAAATTATTCAAGTAAATGAACATACGACAGAAGAAGAGATGAAGCCGATTATCGAAGAAATTATAAAAAGTGGTGCCGTTGAAAAATCGATCTCCATAAGTAATCGTTACTTAGAAAAAAGTTTAAATATGTTAAGTCCATTGCCGAGAAGCAGAATGAAATCCGCTTTAGTCAACATCGCAAAGTATATTGGAAAAAGAAAATTTTAAGTTTGCGAAAACGCTTTATTAGTGGTAATATTTTGTTGGGCACGTGATGTAAGCCTATACATATAACTAATGGGGTGGATAAGCATGGAGAAGACGTTTTTAATGGTAAAGCCTGATGGGGTTCAACGTCAATTAATTGGAGAAATTGTTTCAAGATTTGAACAAAAAGGACTTCAGCTTGCAGGAGCAAAACTAATGCAAATCTCTCAAGAATTAGCTGAACAGCATTACGGAGAACATAAGGGGAAGCCATTTTTTGAAGAGCTTGTTTCATTTATTACGTCAGGCCCTGTTTTTGCAATGGTTTGGCAAGGTGAAAATGCAATTGAAATTTGTCGCCAAATGATGGGGAAAACAAATCCGAAGGAAGCTCTTCCAGGAACGATTCGTGGTGATTTCGGGATGTTTGTTGGAAAAAATATTATTCACGGTTCTGATTCTCCTGAAAGTGCAGAACGCGAAATTGGTCTGTTTTTTAAGGAAGACGAATTAGTAGAATACGATCGTCAAATTAACAGTTGGGTTTATTAAGAAAAGTGCAAGGCGCCGATTGTATCTTACACTAGATACTTAGAACAATGTGATAAATAGTATGCTTTTTGTCTTTTTACATCAGCCGTTTTGGCTGATTTTTTTTATAAGTAAACAAGATAGTCTCCCATTATGAAAGATCTATTATATACTATATTTAATCGGAATTTTTAAGTGGGAGAGTAGATTCAAGTGGCAGATTTAGACTACAATCAATTTATAGAAAATGTTAAACGAAAAACAGGGATTGACCTATCCTTATATAAGGAAGCACAAATGAAGCGACGCCTTATTTCATTGTATGAAAAAAAAGGCTTTTCATCGTTTCAGCAGTTTTATCGAGAAATGGGAAATGACCCCGAGCTTTTTCAACAGTTTTTAGATCGCATGACCATTAATGTTTCTGAATTTTTTCGTAACTTTAATCGTTGGAAAGTATTTGAAGAATCGATTCTTCCTTCTTTATTACGAAATAAGAGTCATATTAAAGTTTGGAGTGCAGCCTGTTCAACAGGTGAAGAGCCGTATACGATTGCGATGATCCTCTCGAAGTATTTACCACTTTCCTCTGTTAACATATTAGCAACAGATATTGATGAAAAAGCCCTTAGTCAGGCAAGGCTTGGAGAGTATACCGGTCGGTCTTTGCAGGAAGTTCCAGAAGAGGTAAAGCAAGCTTATTTTGATCAAGAAGGAGATACATATATTGTAAAAGAGGATTTAAAGAAAGCCGTAACGTTTAAAAAACATAATTTATTAGCGGACAATTTTGAACAAGGTTTCGACGTCATTGTTTGTCGCAACGTATTAATTTATTTTACGGAAGAAGCGAAAAAGGATCTATATAAGAAATTCTCGAATTCATTATGTGAAAATGGGGTATTATTTGTAGGAAGTACTGAACAAATATTTAATGCTGAACAATATGGTTTAAATTCGGTTGAGACCTTTTTCTATCAAAAAAAATCGTCATAATTTTCTATTCAATTTTATTATTTTATGTTATAGTTTCTTAAAAGCGTTAAAGTGTTGAAGGGGGAAGGAAAATCATGAGGTACTTAACAGCAGGAGAATCACATGGAGTGCAGTTAACGACCATTTTAGAAGGTGTCCCATCTGGACTTCCGCTAACAGCTGAAGATATTAATGCTGATTTGGCGAGAAGACAAAAGGGCTATGGTCGTGGGAGAAGAATGCAAATTGAAAAGGACGAAGTGAAAATTGTTGGTGGCGTTCGTCATGGTAAAACACTTGGCTCTCCCATTGCCCTTGTTGTTGAAAATCGTGATTGGAAGCATTGGACAAAAATTATGGGAGTAGACCCGATTGGAGCAGATGAGGAAAAAGAAGTGAAGCGGCAAATTTCTCGTCCACGCCCTGGACATGCGGATTTAAATGGTGCCATTAAATATGGTCATCGCGATATGAGAAATGTTCTTGAACGCTCATCTGCACGGGAAACGACCGTTCGGGTAGCTGCTGGTGCTGTTGCCAAAAAGGTTTTATTTGAACTCGGTATCGAAGTCATCGGACATGTAACAGAAATTGGTGGAGTAAAAGCTAATACTTCTTATGAATCATTAGACGAACTTCGGAAGAAATCTGAACAGTCAGAAGTTCGGTGTGGTGATAGTCAAGTAGAACAACAAATGAAGGGTGCAATCGACAATGCGAAGGAAAATGGAGATTCGATTGGCGGTGTCGTTGAAGTCATTGTCGAAGGTATGCCTGCTGGTGTTGGTAGTTACGTTCACTATGACCGGAAATTAGACGCAAAAATTGCCCAAGCAATGATTAGTATTAATGCTTTTAAAGGGGTGGAGTTTGGAATTGGATTTGAAGCCGCAAGACGATTTGGGAGTCAAGTTCACGATGAAATCGCTTGGGACAAAGAGCGCGGATACTATCGAAAAACGAATCGGTTAGGCGGTTTTGAAGGTGGAATGACAACAGGAATGCCAATTGTTGTCCGCGGTGTTATGAAACCAATTCCAACATTATACAAGCCACTTCAAAGTGTTGATATTGAAACGAAAGAACCGTTTAATGCTAGTATAGAACGCTCAGATAGTTGTGCCGTTCCAGCAGCAGCCGTTGTTGCTGAAGCTGTCGTTGCATGGGAAATTGCCAATGCCATTGTAGAACAATTTGGCGTTGACCGAATGGACACAATTAAAGAAAATGTTGAACGGTTAAAAGAGTATGCGAGGGAATTTTAATGAAGGTGTTACAAGTACAAACGAAAAGCCGTACATATCCGGTTTTTATAGGTCACAATATGATAAGTGACTTGAAAAATGTTTTAACAACAGTAGACGTTACACCATCAAAATTGATGGTTATGACAGATCAAACGGTCTATTCGTATTATGAACATGTACTGAACGATGTTTTACAAAAGGTCGATATTGACTATAACATTCACATCGTTCCAAGTGGTGAAGCCTCGAAATCATTTGACAACTATTATGAAGCGCTATCAGTTGCGCTACAAGAAGGATTAGACCGAAAATCGATGATGATTGCTTTTGGTGGTGGTGTTGTAGGAGATTTAACAGGGTTTGTTGCCGCTACCTATATGCGTGGAATACCGTTTATTCAAATTCCAACTACACTACTTGCCCATGACAGTGCAGTTGGTGGGAAGGTAGCTATCAATCATCCACTCGGAAAAAATATGATCGGTGCCTTTCATCAGCCACATGCTGTATTTTACGATATTCAATTTTTAAAAACATTACCAATAAATGAATTGCGTTCAGGATTTGCTGAAGTCGTAAAGCATGGAATGATCCAAGATCAACAATTTGTCACCTGGTTAATGGATAATGTGTCGCAACTTGACTCGATTTCAAATGATCATCTCATAACATTTATTGATAAAGGAATATCTATTAAAGCTAGAATCGTTTCAAAGGATGAAAAAGAACTTGGGATTCGGGCGTATTTAAATTTCGGACATACACTTGGCCATGCCATTGAATCGGCTATAGGGTATGGAAAAATATCTCATGGAGATGCCGTAGCAATTGGGATGCTATTTGCTCTCTCTTTATCCGAAAGAATAAACAAAATAGACTTACAATATAAGAGAATTCGAAAGTGGTTGCAAAAGCTTGGCTTTCCAACCTCAATACCTTCACATATTACGAATGAACAGCTGTTGGAAAAAATGAAAAAAGATAAAAAAGCAGTAGATCGTCAACTTCGGTTTGTACTGCTTGAAGATTTCGGAAAACCCGTGATAAAGCCTATGGAAGAACATACGGTCCTCTCCTTCTTAGAAGAGTGGAGATTGGAGGGAGCGTTTTGATTCGAGGTGTTAGAGGAGCTATTACTGTGGAAGCGAATGAGGCAGAACAAATTGTTTCAGCTACAGAACGGCTAATAAGCGAGATGGTTACAAAAAACGAAGTACAGCCGGATCATGTTGCTTCGATATTCATCTCCGCTACAAACGACTTAAACGCCTCATTTCCAGCGAAAGCATTAAGGAAATTAAAAGGATGGACATATGTCCCTGTAACATGCATGCAAGAAATGGCTGTTCCAGGAAGTATCGAAAAATGTATACGTGTCATGATGCATATTGAAACCGATCGTGCGCAGCAAGACATCGAGCATATATATTTGGAAAAAGCAAAAACTTTAAGGCCTGATTTAATTGACAAAAAAGTGAATCTAGATTAAGATAATCAATAAGATTTTAGATAGTTATTTTTGATTTTTACAGTTGAGCAGAGAGTAGTATAGCCGAGAATGAGTCAGTATAGCAGAGGATTTTTTAGAATGAAAATCACTGCCCAAAACATACTGTTTTGGGCTTTTCTTATACTTATTTATCCGCAAAAAAACAACTTCATTTATCCTCATTGCGACTCATTCTCCATTTTAGAATGGAGGACTGAGCAAATGTTTGAACCTTCTTTTGAACAGTTTTTACATGATCATAAGCGATTTGACACAATACCCATTGTGTACCAATTTTATGCAGACACCATTACACCGATTCAAATCTTTTATGCTTTTCAAGAAGATGCTGTATTTATGCTTGAAAGTAATGATGATGAATCTGCTTGGTCAAACTTTTCATTTATCGGGATTAACCCAATTTATTCGATTTTTGAACAAAATCAAATGTTTATCATGATCGATCGACATAACCATGAATGGATAAAAAGTAAAAATTTATCATCTTTATTTCAGCAAATGGAGCGGCACTTAAACGTCAAAAAGCCTAATTTATCCATTCCTTTTATAGGTGGAGCGGTTGGGAAAATCGGTTATGAAGCGGTGAGCATTTTTGATAAAGTACCCGAACATGAACATTCTCAAAAAGAGAAAACAAAGTGTGAATTAATCGTTTGTGAAACGATTATTGCTTATGATCACCACAAAAAACAAATATCTTTTATCCATTACGTATCATTAACAGGCCACGAAACGTTAGAACAATTAAACGTTATTTATCAAGAAGCGATTTCTCGCTTAAAGAATTTTGAACAAACATTATTTCGTGATTCTACAAAGCTTGAAAAAACATTTTTGCCGTCTGAAGAAGCGAGTGTATCTTTTGTATCTGTTCAATCGAATTACACGAAAGAACAATTTGAGGAAGCTGTAGAACGAGTGAAGGAATATATTCGTGCAGGTGATATATTCCAAGCCGTCTTATCTCAGCGATTCGAAAAAGAGATTACCGTTACAGCATTTGATTTATATCGTGTGTTGCGTATCATAAACCCTTCTCCGTACATGTTCTATATGAAATTAACGAATGAAGAACTAATAGGAAGTTCTCCTGAGCGGCTCATTCATGTACAAAACAATCATCTAGAAATACACCCAATTGCAGGAACGAGAAGGCGAGGGCGAACAAAAGAAGAAGATAGACTGCTTGGCCAAAATTTATTAAATGATGAAAAGGAATTAGCGGAACATTATATGCTCGTTGATTTAGCTCGAAACGATATTGGGAGAGTGGCCAAATACGGTTCAGTCCAAACGCCTGTATTCGTTCAATTAACGTATTTCTCTCACGTCATGCATTTAATTTCAAAGGTAACGGGCCGCCTAAAAGATGATGTGCATCCAATTGATGCACTGATTTCTTCCTTTCCGGCTGGGACCGTATCTGGAGCACCTAAAATTCGAGCGATGCAAATTATTCATGAATTAGAGTCGTCACCACGAGGTAGCTATGCAGGGTGTATCGCTTATATCGGATTTGATGGAAATATCGATAGCTGTATTACGATCCGAACTATTTCTTTAAAGAATAATAAAGCGTACGTGCAAGCTGGAGCGGGAATTGTCGCTGATTCCGTACCGGAATTGGAGTGGAAAGAAACTCGAAATAAAGCAAGCGCGCTCATCAAAGCAATTGAAATAGCCGAACGATCTTTTTCAGTAAAGGAGGCTAATACTGATGCAAGAAATATTGAAAAAGTGTATTGAAGGAGAAACACTGACCCAATATGAAGCTGAACATGTGATGAACGAATTTATGGAAGGGAAAATTCCAGATAGTCAGATTGCAAGTATGATTACGATATTGCGCTTTCGCGGGGAGACGGTGGAGGAGTTGATCGGGTTTACAAAAGCGATGAGGCGGCATATGAAGCCGATTGAGGGGTTGGAGGATGTGATTGATACGTGTGGTACAGGTGGGGACGGTGCTTCAACATTTAATATTTCAACAGCGTCCGCAATCGTCTCCTCCTCTTTAGGTGTAAAAGTGGCGAAGCATGGAAATCGAGCTGTTTCTTCTAAAAGTGGAAGTGCTGACGTATTGGAATATTTAAATATTCCGATTCAATCATCACCAGAAGAAGCTGTTGAAGCTATAAAGAATACAAATATGAGCTTTTTGTTTGCGCCGCTTTATCATTCGTCAATGAAGCATGTCGCAAGAACACGAAAGGAAATCGGATTTCGTACCATTTTTAACATTCTTGGGCCACTCGTCAACCCGGCTCGCACGAAACGTCAAGTCATTGGAGTTTACTCTCATCACTATGCGAAAAAAATGGCTGAGGCATTAAAGGAATCCCATTCAGAGCACGTTTTGTTCGTCACCGGAAAAGATGGATTGGATGAAATGACGATAACAGCTGAAACAGACGTTATTGAACTTAAAAACGGAAATATTCAATCATATCGGATTTCTCCGGAACAGTTTGGCTTAAGCAGAGGAAAAATAGAAGACATTCAAGTGATGAATGTAAAGGAAAGTGCCCATTTAATTGAAAAGGTGTTTCGAAATCAAGGGAATGAAAGTGCTCGAAACATCATCGCGTTAAATGCAGCTGCTGCTTTGTATGTTTCTGGAAAAGTCTGTTCGCTACATGAAGGGGTTGAAGTTAGTTTACAAGCACTAAAGGACGGCATTGTTTATAAGTATTTTCAAGCACTCCAAACACGAAAGGAAGAGCAATATGCTTAAAGAAATACTTCGAGTCAAGCGTGAAGAAGTAAAAGCGATAAAGGTGGAAAGGGCTGAGGATTTAAAAACAGATCACCGCTCCTTTTATGAGGCGTTAAAAAAGCCGAATCGAACAGTTGGGTTAATTGCAGAAATTAAGAAAGCATCGCCCTCAAAAGGTGTTATTAAAACATCATTTGACCATCGCCAAATTGCAAGAAGCTATGAGAATGGCGGAGCAGATTGTCTATCCGTATTAACAGATGAAACGTTTTTTCAAGGGTCAAAATCTTATATTCGCCAAGTGAAAGAACTTGTTCAACTTCCAGTATTAAGAAAAGACTTTATTATCGATGAAAAACAAATTGTTGAATCAAAACAAATTGGGGCAGATGCGATCTTACTGATCGCTGAAGCTCTAACACCAAAAAAATTAAAAAAAATGTATACGGAAGCAAAAGCGTTAAATTTAGATGTGCTCGTTGAAGTCCATTCAAAAGATTCTCTACAAGGAGTCCTTGATCAATTCGTACCCGAAATGATTGGGATTAATAATCGCGATTTAACGACATTTGATACATCCATTCATCATACGAAAGAAATGATATCTGAAATTCGTGAAGATGTGTTAATCGTAAGTGAGAGCGGTATTTTTACACGACAAGATTTAGATACTGTTCACTCATACGGGGCAAATGCGGTATTAGTCGGGGAATCATTGATGAAAAAACCGGATCAACAACGAGCAATTTATCAATTATTTGGAGAGGAAAGTAATGAAAAGTCCATACGTTAAAATTTGTGGAAATCAATCTTTACAGGACGTTCAAACGACTGTGAAAGTAGGAGTAGACTACATCGGATTTATTTTTGCAGAAAGTAAACGGTACGTAAAACCAAAAGATGTAGCGAATTGGTTAAAAAATGTATCAAACGTAAATCGAACAAAGAGCGTTGGCGTCTTTGTTAATCCGAATCTGAAGGAGGTGGAGTCGATCATTCAATCTGTTCCCCTTGATGTCATTCAACTTCATGGAATCGAATCGCCTTCATTTGTCGATGCGGTAAAAAAGACGACCGGAAAACAAGTATGGAAAGCTCTTCATTATAAAAAAGATGTAGTCGAAGATATGAAAAAATTTTGTTCATTTGTTGATGGTTTTGTCATTGATAGTCAAGTAAAAGGTATGTGGGGAGGAACAGGCATCTCTTTTGACTGGTCTGATGTAACACAATATATCTCCGTTGCAAAAAAAGAAAGGAAACAACTTTTTATTGCAGGGGGAATTAACGAAGAAAATGTAGAATATTTACTACAAAAAGGTGTGCAAGGAATTGACCTTGCAAGCGGAGTGGAATCAAATCAAAGAAAAGATCTGAATCGAATAAAAGGTTTTCTTGAAAGGGTGAAAAAATCGTGACAATATTTCCGGATACATTTGGTAGATTTGGAGAGTTTGGCGGGCGCTACGTTCCTGAAACATTAATGCAGCCTTTATTTGAAATTGAAGAAGCGTTACACGGAGCATTACAAGATCCTTCCTTTCTTGATGAATACAAACGGTTATTAAAAGAATACTCTGGTCGTCCAACGACATTAACATATGCAGATGGGCTCACAAGGGAATTAGGTGGTGCCAACATTTATTTAAAACGGGAGGATTTAAACCATACCGGAGCACATAAAATCAACAATGCTATTGGACAGGCATTGCTTGCTAAACGAATGGGGAAAACGAAAATCATCGCAGAAACCGGAGCGGGACAACACGGGGTAGCAGCGGCAACCGTTGCCGCAAAATTCGGTTTACAATGTAAAGTGTTTATGGGTGAAGAGGACGTCAAACGTCAAAGCCTGAATGTTTTTCGCATGAAGTTATTAGGAGCTGAAGTGATCCCTGTTACAAGTGGAAATCAAACACTTAAAGATGCAACAAATGAAGCGATTCGCTATTGGGTCGCTCATTGTGAAGATCATTTTTATATGATTGGATCAGTAGTTGGTCCTCACCCCTATCCGTATATGGTTCGGGAATTTCAGCGCGTAATAGGAGATGAGGCAAAGGAGCAATTTCTACAAAAAACAAACCGATTACCAGATACCGTAGTGGCATGTGTTGGCGGTGGAAGCAATGCGATCGGGATGTTCACAGCCTTTTTAAATGAGAACGTAAAGCTTATCGGTGTTGAAGCAGGTGGAAAAGGAGTCGAAACACAACAACATGCCTCGACAATTACAAAGGGAACAAAAGGTGTTATACATGGATCATTAACGTACTTATTGCAAGACGAATATGGGCAAATTATTGAACCATACTCGGTTTCGGCGGGCCTAGACTATCCGGGAGTTGGACCTGAGCATGCTTATTTAGCTTCTACAAGCCGTGTCCAATATGAGCATGTAACGGACGATGAAGCGCTGCAGGCTATTATCACCTTAAATCGAACAGAAGGAATTTTAGCGGCGATTGAGTCAGCACATGCTGTTGCTTGTGCGATGAAGCTAGCAAAAGAAATGGACAAAAAGAAAACGATATTAATTTGTTTATCGGGTCGCGGGGACAAGGATGTTCACACGTTAATGGAGAAGTTCAAGGGAGGGATGATCGTTGACAAAGAGTACGAGCAAATATATCGTTAATCGAAAACACTTTATTCCATTTATTATGGCAGGCGATCCTTCAGAAGGTGATACTATCCAAATAGCTCTTTCTCTTCAAAAAGCGGGTGCAACCGTTTTAGAGCTTGGAGTCCCATATTCAGATCCTCTAGCAGATGGCCCTGTTATTCAGCGTGCATCAAGTAGAGCACGAAAGCAGGGAATGAATATTGAAAAGGCAATTATGCTCGGAAAAAAATTAAAAGAAAATGGTGTGAAAATTCCGATTATCCTCTTTACTTATTTCAATCCTGTGTTAAAATTAGGAACAAATCGCTTTTTTGCTTTAATGCGACAAAATGAAATTGATGGCTTATTAATTCCTGATTTACCTTTTGAAGAAAGTGAAACGTTACGCGAACAATGTAAAGAAAATATGATCGACTATATTTCATTAGTCGCACCCACATCGGATAGTCGAATCGAGATGATTGCTAAAAGTGCAACTGGATTTTTATATTGTGTATCCTCACTAGGTGTTACAGGGGAGCGATCGAAGTTTGAGAAAAATATTCAAACGTTTCTACACAAAGTAAAAACGTTAAGCAACGTACCAGTTGTTGTTGGGTTTGGCATTTCTAAACATGAACATGTCGAAACATTCAATCAAATATCCGATGGGGTTGTTATTGGAAGTGCCATTATTCGAAAAATCGAGGAGTTAATACCATCGATTCAAAATGCTTCGCTAAAGCGAGAAGGCCTCTTACAGTTTGAGAAGTATTTGCACGAATTGTTAAGCTCAAAGGATGAAAGAGGTGCCCTACATGATAATCAAGGAACAGTTGAAAGAGTTGAAGCCCTATCAACCGGGAAAACCGATTGATGAAGTGAAAAAAGAATTCAATTTAAAAAAAGTAGTAAAGCTTGCGTCGAATGAAAATCCTTTTGGATGTTCAGAACACGTTAAACAAGCAATTATGAAACGTTTAAATGAAATGGCGATCTACCCAGACGGGTATGCTGCTCAATTAAGGACAAAGCTTGCAAAACATTTAGGAGTAGGAGAAAAGCAACTTATTTTTGGAAATGGCTCGGATGAAGTCGTTCAAATTATTTGTAGATCGTATTTAAAACAAGGGACAAATACTGTTATGGCGACTCCGACATTCCCTCAATATAAACATAACGCAGTCATTGAGGGAGCGGAAATTCGCGAAATCCCTCTTATAAATGGTGAGCATGATTTACAGTCGATGCTTAACGCGATAGATGAACAGACCAAAATTGTATGGATTTGTAATCCAAATAATCCTACAGGTGCTTATATTGAAGAAGAAAGAATTCAAGCATTTTTAGATCAAGTTCCTAAACACGTATTAGTCGTATTAGACGAAGCTTATTTTGAATATGTAACAAAAGAGGACTATCCACGTTCCATATCCTATCTAAATACGTATGAAAATGTGATGATCTTACGTACTTTTTCGAAAGCATATGGGTTAGCAGCATTACGGATTGGTTATGGAATTAGTCATGAAAAAATTATTCAAGAAATTGAACCGGCTCGTGAGCCGTTTAATACGAATGCTTTAGCACAGCTTGCAGCATCTGTTGCCCTTGATGATCAAGCATTTATCGATTATTGTCGGAAAGAAAACCAAAAAGGCCTAGAGCAATATTATGACTTTTGTGAAGAGTACCAATTAAACTATTATCCTTCGCAAGGAAACTTTATTTTAATTGATTTTAAAAAAGACGGTCAGGAACTATTTGAAGCGTTATTGAAAAAAGGCTATATTGTTCGTTCTGGAAAAGCATTAGGCTTTCCGACCTCATTGCGAATTACGGTTGGATCAAAGGAACAAAACGAAGAAATAATTGAACACTTAAAACAACTTATCTAAAAGAGGTGTATTCACCTCTTTTTTAGATATATACCCATTCTCTTCTAAGGTGATAAAGATGAAAAATATATTTGTAATCGGACTCGGATTAATAGGTGGTTCCATTGCTCTAGCGATTAAAAAAGCTCATCCAACATGCCGTATTATCGGGTATGATATTCATGAAAAGCAAAGGAAAATGGCACGCGTATTAAACGTCGTCAATGAAGCGACGGATGATATGCGTTACGGGGCAGAACAGGCTGATTTTATTATCATTTCAACACCTGTTCAACAAACACTTACCGTTTTAAACTCACTAAGGGAAATACAATTAAAGAAGAATATAATCATTACAGATGTTGGGAGCACCAAACAGAAAATTGTTGAACATGCATTGGAAGTATTGCCAAAGGATGTAACGTTCATTGGCGGACATCCAATGGCAGGAAGTCATAAATCAGGTGTTGTAGCGGCGAAAGCACATTTATTCGAAAATGCATTTTATATATTAACGCCAACAAGTAATGAGCTTAATAACAATGTTGAATCGTTAAAGCATTTATTGAAAGGAACGAATGCGAAATTTGTTGTCATGAATCCGAATGAGCATGATCTTATTACGGGAATCATTAGTCATTTTCCGCATATCATCGCTGCAAGTCTCGTTCATCAAGCAGAAAAGAATGAAGAGCAATTACCACTGTTAAAGCGGATGGCTGCTGGTGGGTTTCGTGATATCACGAGAATTGCCTCAAGCAATCCAACGATGTGGCGTGATATACTATTACAAAACGATGTTGTTATCTCGGAATTGTTCGATGACTGGATTGAAGAGATGAAGCGTTTAAAAGAATATGTATTGAGTCAAAAAGGCTCAGATATTTATACATATTTTGAAAAAGCAAAGTCATTTCGCGATGGTTTACCAGAACGTCAAAAAGGTGCCATTCCTTCGTTTTATGATTTATATGTAGACGTTCCGGATTACCCTGGTGTTATTTCAGAAATCACTGGATATTTGGCGAAAGAACAAATTAGCATTACGAACATTCGGATAATGGAAACGCGAGAGGAAATATATGGAGTTCTCCGTATTAGCTTTCAATCAGAACGTGATCGAGAACGTGCTAAACAATGTATTCAAAACTACTCTAGTTATGAAACGTTTATTGATGAATAATGAGGTGACAAAGGTGTTAGACATAGTAAAATTATCAAAACAACAAAGTTTACGCGGTGAAATTCAAGTTCCAGGTGATAAGTCAATTTCTCACCGTGCTGTCATGTTTGGGGCAATCGCAAATGGGAAAACAAAAATTGAAAACTTTTTAACAGGAGAAGATTGTTTAAGCACGATTTCCTGCTTTCAAAAATTGGGTGTTGACATCATGCAAGAAGGTGATTCTGTAATTGTCCATGGGAGAGGATTTGAAGGGTTACAAGAACCAAAACACATTTTAGATGTTGGAAATTCTGGGACAACGACTCGGTTAATGCTTGGAATATTAGCAGGTCTTCCTTTTCATTGCGCGATTATAGGGGATGATTCGATTGCGAAAAGGCCTATGGACCGTGTGACTGTCCCGCTTCGTAAAATGGGTGCGAAAATTGACGGAAGAGAACATGGCCGTTATACACCATTATCATTACGGGGGGGTGGGCTATCGGCAATTCATTATTCGTCCCCTGTTGCAAGCGCCCAAGTAAAATCGGCAATTTTGTTAGCTGGTATACAAGCAGAAGGTGTGACAACAGTTGAAGAACCGTATAAATCTCGTGACCATACGGAAAGAATGTTACAGGCATTTGGCGTGGATATTGAAGTAAGCGATACTTCTGTTTCTATACATGGTGGACAAGCTTTAAAAGCAACAGATGTTTATGTGCCAGGAGATATATCTTCAGCTGCATTCTTCTTAGTCGCAGCTGCCATCGTTCCAAATAGTAGCATTACTTTAAAAAATGTCGGCGTTAATCCAACTCGAGCAGGAATTATCGAAGTCATGAAAAATATGAGAGCGTCTATCTTCATAGAAGAAAAAGGTTATCATTCTGAGCCTTTAGCTGATTTAACTGTTCAAACGTCCCAACTTGTCGGTACGGAAATTAGTGGAGAAATGATTCCGAAATTAATTGATGAAATTCCAATCATCGCTTTATTAGCTACTCAAGCTGACGGTCAAACGGTGATTAAAGATGCTGAAGAATTGAAAGTGAAAGAAACGAACCGGATTGATACAGTCGTAGGAGAATTAAGAAAATTAGGAGCAAACATTGAAGCAACAGATGATGGAATGATTATTCATGGACGTACACCATTAAAAGGTGGTGTGAAAGTTTCAAGTCATGGAGACCATCGAATCGGCATGATGCTAGGGATCGCAAGTCTTATTTGTGAAGAGTCGATCGAACTTGAAAATTTCGAGGCCATCAACGTATCGTACCCATTATTTTTTGATCACTTGAAAAGGTTAAGTAAACAATAGATTAAAGATGATAAAAAGGTAGCCGATTCCAGTATCACATGGGTATCGGCTTTTTGTATTTTTTGATTTCCTGCATCTGTTTCACTCATAACTTGTACACTTTTTTCATAGCTATTGATAAGACAAGTTATAAAGGGTGTGGGATCTGTGCCTTACATTATTGACGATGTTCAAATGTATGAAACTGGCGGTTATAGGAAACGCTCTATTTTAATAGAAGGAAACGAATTTCGTTGTATTGATAATGCGTTATCTAAATTCTTATACATGAGAATGAACGGGAATTCGTATATTTTAACACCTGGTAATATTTTTATAGATGAATCCCTTAGACACGTACGATCTTTTACCCAATTTAAAAAGGTGATGAAAGAAAAATTATTATTAAAAGGGTGTACAACGTATATTTCTGTTGTAGATGTGAAGTTTGAGCGTGAAATCGAAAAAAAATTAAACGAACAACGAAATAAATTATTAAACTCACCGATTGATTTTCTCATCGCTGTAAGGGTGCCAATTAAAAAGCTTACCCCGTCTTTTATACGGTGTTGTAAACGATTAAAAGTTCCGCTTGTTATTGTCAATATTGATTGTTTACACGAAATCGACCAAACTCCGTGGGGGTGGATTCGTGATGTATTATTTCCGCAACAAATTGCTATTTTTCCTCAAATCGATTCCGAAATTCCCTTTAAGTCATTTCAAAAGAAGTGGACAAACATTATGAGAAGCCATAAACTTTTATCGATCGTATCTTGCCCACGTGAGCACGAACCTCTCTCAAAGGATGTTCTTATGAAAATTGGTTTATATCCAGAAAGAGGGAGCGTTCGTTCCGGAGCAAAAGTGAATTATAACTTATACAATTATTCTGACGAAATCGAGATAGTTGAACAAAATCGCCTTGTGGATTATGATAATCATATTCCAGAAGTCATTGTGCATAATGGGGCCGTTTTAAAGGCGGGGGAGCAAATCTTTTTCCGCCCTGGTGCTGGGAAGGAGATTTCGTCACTTCAACCAGGTCGGTTTCAGCTCCAAACAACCACTAGTAAATAAAATGGAAGAAAGGGTCGTTTCATTTTGAATCAAGCATTAATGGATGCAATCCAACTTGTTGAGGGAGGTCGCACAGAAGAAGGACTAAAAAACCTTGAACGGTTGGAGAAAAATTTACATGATGAAGAAAAGTTCTATGTAGCGGATTTTTATTTTCAGTGGGGAATGGTAGAACGAGCGCAACAAATTTTAGAAGACTTGCATTTATTATATCCTGAAGAGTCAGATATTACGTTATTATTAGCTGAAATTTATATGGAATTGGACGAAGAAGAGCGAGTGATTCAATTATTAAATACGATTGATTCTTCCAATCCAGCATATCCGCGGTGTCTCGTTTTATTGGCGGATTTATATCAGCTTCAAGGGCTGTCTGAAGTAAGTGAACAAAAGCTGCTTGAGGCAAAGCGTATCATTCCTGATGAAAAGGTGATTGATTTCGCGTTAGGTGAGCTTTATTTTCATTTAGGAAAATATAAAAAGGCGATCGCATATTATGAGACGGTTTTACAGGAAATGGACGAAGTATCAAATATTAATATTCATAATCGGTTAGCCGAATCATTAAGTGCTAATGGTCAGTTTGAAGAGTCAATCGAACATTATCAAAAGGGAATTGAAAAACAAGAAGATATACACACGCGATTTGGTTATGGTTTAACGGCATTACAAGCCGAATATTACCAAACAGCCATCACGCAATTAGAACGAGTAAAGGAAATGGATCCTGAATTTACATCCGTCTATTTGCCGCTTGCGAAAAGCTACGAAAACGAGGGAATGCTTTTGGAAAGTTTTCAAACCGTTCAAGAGGGAAAAAAGTATGATGAATTTAATAAAGAACTATTGTATTACGGTGGGAAAATAGCCTTAAAGCTCCAAAAAAATGAAGAAGCGGAGCAATTTTTACGGGAAGCATTAGCGTTAGATCCAGGTTTTATTGAAGCCGCAATAACGGTTACAAATTTTTATAACGCAATTGGAAAGTATGAAGATACTGTTGATACACTCACAGAGATTATGACAAAGTATGATGAGTACGATCCAAAATTTGATTGGAATTTAGCGAATGCTTATAAAGAGATGGAACAATATTCAGATGCATTAAACCATTACCAACGTGCATATACTTTTTTCAAAGAAGATCTAGACTTTTTACATGATTATGCGTTTTTCATGTTAGAAGAAGGAGATCGGAAACGTGCAAAGGAGCTTTTTGAGAAATTATTACAGCAAGATCAGACAAATGTTGAAGTTCAGGATATATTGATGCAGTTAGACGACAATTTTTCATGAAAATTTGAAAGGGATTTAAGATGGCTTTGTTGAATTAAAGAGTTAAGGAATAATTGAGAAAGCAGAGGAGGGATTTCGTATGACAGCCCCTGTATCTGTTCATGAGAAGAAAGACTTTATTAGGTGGTTTTTAAATCATTACCAATTGAAGAGAAGAGAATGTGTGTGGATTTTAAATTATTTAATGAGTCATGACTCTTTAATGGAAAAAGTTCATTTTGTTGAGTATGCCCAGTACTGCCCAAGGGGGATCATCATGTCCACTCACTGCGTAGACGAGGTGCCGTTTAGGTTTTATAAAGAAAATGTAATGACAACGGATGCGGAAAAATCGTTTCACGATATTCGGTTAAATAAGGATGAAGATTTGTTTATCCAGCTGAATTTCCGACTCGCCTATAACTCACCTGAATATGCAGCTGTGTTGGAAGAAAATCCATTCAAGCCTCGAAATTTACACATTAATGAAAAGGATCGTTTAATTGCAGAAAGAGTATTAGAAGAATCCATTCGAACATTCCAAAAAGAAAAGCTACTACAAGAAATCGATGAGGCACTTGACCGTCATGACAAAGAGGCGTTTGAAAAATTAACAGAACAATTACAATTACTAAAGCTTTGAAGCGACGCGTATATGCGTTGCTTTATTTTTTGTTGTTTGATCCTTTCTCTTATCATTCCATGTAAAAACATTTATAATGGAAACAGTTTGAATTTACCTTATTAGGAGTGATGTATATGAAATGGGAAGGAAAAGATATTGATCAGTATGTTCAAGCAAAAGAATATGTAGATACAGCAGTCGTACCATTAGTGCCAATTTCCTTTAGTGAGCAGATGAAGCAAGTTGTTTCAAAAGGGGAGTTTGTCCTTACGTTAGCCAATGAATTAGAACGGCAGTTAAAAGGGCGAATTTTATTATTACCACCTTATACATATTTGAAAAATGAGGAAGAAAATAAGGATAAAGAACTCAAGAAGTGGAAAGCTACGATTAAACCCCATTTTAAACATGTAATTTTTCTCACTAGTGATGAAGATTGGAAGAGAGAGGGGGAAGATGACATTGTTTGGGTTCCGACAGTACCGCTTGAACATATGGATGCGGATTTAAAAAGAAAGCTTCTTCAAGATCAAATCGAACAAATTTTGAACATTTTATTACAATCTTGGAACAAATCATAAAAACCCTTTCATTACAATGTTTAACAACAAGGATAATATTGACCAATGAAACAGATTGATATATCATGAGTATGTCCTAGTTTTATATGTAAATCGTATGTCCGTAGGGACTAGCCTAAGATAGAGGGGGGAAAAGAGATGAGCGAGAAAAAACACCGTGTGTCAAGACGGCAATTTTTAAACTATACGCTAACTGGTGTAGGCGGTTTCATGGCTGCGGGGATTTTTATGCCATTAGTCCGTTTTGCTATTGATCCTGTTTTAAAACCATCAGAAGGCGGGGATTTCGTAAATACTAATGTAAAAGAAGCTGATTTGACAACGGAACCATTGCGTGTTGACTTTACGGTTCAACAAAAAGACGCTTGGTACGAATCGGAGGAGCCAAAATCGGCATGGGTCTATAAAACGGATAACGGTGATATTGTAGCGCTTTCACCGATTTGTAAACACTTAGGGTGTACAGTTAACTGGAATAGTGACCCAGCAAACCCAAATAAATTCTTTTGTCCGTGTCATAACGGATTATATGAAAAAAATGGGGACAATGTACAAGGTACACCACCTCCGGCACCATTAGATCGTTATGATTTGAAAGTGAAAGACGGTTTCTTATACTTAGGCAAAGCAAAACCAAAAGGGGAGGCGTAATAAATGCTTAACAGAATTTATGATTGGGTAGACGAGCGTTTAGATATTACGCCTTTATGGCGAGATATTGCCGACCATGAGGTACCGGAGCACGTTAACCCAGCTCACCACTTTTCAGCATTTGTTTACTGCTTTGGCGGATTAACATTTTTCGTAACCGTTATCCAAGTGTTATCGGGGATGTTCTTAACCATGTATTATGTACCTGATATTAAAAATGCTTGGGAGTCTGTATACTACCTGCAAAACGAAGTAGCATTCGGACAAATCGTTCGCGGAATGCACCACTGGGGAGCGAGTTTAGTTATTGTGATGATGTTCTTACATACATTACGCGTATTTTTCCAAGGTGCTTATAAAAAGCCTCGTGAACTAAACTGGATTGTAGGCGTATTAATTTTCTTCGTTATGTTAGGTTTAGGTTTTACAGGTTATTTATTACCGTGGGATATGAAAGCGTTATTCGCAACAAAAGTAGGCTTGCAAATTGCGGAAGCTACACCATTAATCGGTACTCAAGTAAAAGTGCTACTTGCAGGGCATGAAGAAATTGTCGGTGCTCAAACATTAGCTCGTTTCTTTGCAATTCATGTATTCTTTTTACCAGCAGCATTATTTGGCTTAATGGCTGCTCACTTCTTAATGATTCGTAAACAAGGTATTTCTGGTCCACTATAAAAATGACGGGTGGATCAAATACCGGTAACCACCTTACAAAGGAGGGGAAACTATGCATCGCGGAAAAGGTATGAAATTTGTTGGTGACTCACGTGTTAGTGCTGAAAGAAAGCCTAATATTCCTAAAGATTATTCGGAATACCCAGGAAAAACGGAAGCGTTCTGGCCAAACTTTTTATTAAAAGAGTGGATGGTTGGTGCCGTATTTTTAATCGGTTATTTATGTTTAACGATTGCCCATCCATCACCTTTAGAACGTGTTGCAGATCCGACTGATACTGGATATATTCCATTACCTGACTGGTATTTCTTATTCTTATATCAGCTATTAAAATACTCATATGCATCTGGCCCTTATACAGTAATTGGTGCAATCATTATGCCTGGTTTAGCATTTGGTGCATTATTACTTGCACCGTTTTTAGACCGTGGTCCTGAACGTCGTCCACATAAGCGTCCTATAGCTGTAGGGATGATGTTACTTGCACTTGCTTCTTCTATTTTCCTAACATGGGAATCTGTTGTACAACATGACTGGGAAAAAGCGGCTGAGCAAGGGAAAATTCAAGCGGAAGCTGAAATCGATACAGAATCCGATGGTTATAAAGTATATTCTGACCAAGGATGTATTTCTTGTCACGGTGATAACCTTCAAGGTGGAGCAGCTGGACCAAGTCTAGTGGATACAGGGTTAACACCTGAAGAAATTTCAAAAATTGCTGTTGAAGGTCAAGGAAACATGCCACCAGGCGTATTTAAAGGTACGGATGAAGAATTACAAGTACTATCAGAATTTATTGCTAATGTAACATCTAAGTAAAAAAGCTGACGTTATGTCAGCTTTTTTACATATAGTCAACTATCATCTAGATGGAGAGTGTAAAGGATGAATTGGATACATTACATCATTAAAGAACGACCATTTCTTTGGATGATGCTTAGTATTAATATATTTGGAACGATTTACGGATACATATGGTATGGATATCAATTAAAAGAAACACCTATACACTTTCTTCCATTCGTTCCGGATAGTCCGACAGCTAGTCTTTTTTTTGTATTTGTTTTAATCGGGTTTTTATTCAAGAAAAATGCAAAATTATTTGAGGCGTTAGCGCTTATTACACTATTTAAGTATGGGATATGGGCAGTCGTCATGAACATTTTAGTTTTTGTGGAAACTGAGACATATTCATTTGCTGGCTGGATGCTTATATTCTCCCATTTAGGAATGGCTCTTCAAGGGTTACTCTATTCACCTTACTATCGGTTTGGAAAAACTCACCTCATTATCGCTGGATTATGGACGATACATAATGAAATGATCGATTACGTTTTCGGTATGATGCCGCGTTACAGTGTACTAAATGAATATATGCAACCGATCGGTTATTTTACATTTTGGTTAAGTATTTTATCGATATTCCTTGCCTATAAAGTAGTTTTATCAACAAAAGCAAAAAAGCTTTCTATTTATTAATTTTACCTTTAGAATAATCGGTTGATTTTTTCTAAAAATTGTGCATATTTTTTATGTTCAGCGGCATCTATTCCCTTCTTGAGATAAAAACGTGATGCCATAAAGGAAAAAAGCGCCTTTTCGTCGTAAGGACTTTTTATCTGAGGCAAAGCAAGGAGCCTTGTGCTTTTCTAATAAAAAGTTTGGTCTACTCTTGTCCGCTCAATCATAACTATTACTAGAAGTAATAGGAGGGACAAGTATGAAAAAGATCTTATGGATATTCTTCGTTTTCATAATGCTACTCATCCCATCCGTTTCTCATTCATATACGGAAACGGACTGGGAAAAACTTGACCAAATTTCAAATGTAGCGTGGCAATTAGCAAAGCAAAATCGTTTTACGGAAAGTGAGCAGTTGCTTCAATATTTTCATGAACAGTTAAACGAAATATCCTTAAACGATAATGAATATTCGGTGGACGAACTAAAAGCCATTCACTCGTCAGAGCATCATGCATTAGAAACAATGGTAAATGAAGAAGCAACGGATGAAGAGAAAGTAAAAGCGGTCACACAATTTCGCTTAGTAGTAGATGCGACGATTTCTGAGCATCAACCACTGTGGGGGACGATGGAAGAGCCGATTATGACGACTTTTTCACAGTTGAAAAGTAATATGGAAGAAGGAGATTTAACAGCTTTTGAACAAGAATGGGAAAACTTTATCTCCTTATACGGCATCATTTATCCAAGTTTGACAGTAGATGTGAAAGATCAAAACATAAAACGAGTAGAAACACATATTTCGGCTATTGAACATTCGATGTATTCCGAAATAACTGAACAAACGAGGTTCCAACAATTAGTGGCGATGGAAGATGCGTTAAAGGATATTTTTAATCGTGCAAATGAAGACGATACAGATCCTTCTCTCATTTGGGTCATTATTTCAACAGGAAGCATTATATTTTTAGCCTTAACATATGCGGGCTGGCGTAAATATAAAGCAGAAACAAGAAAAGTGCCATCAAAGGATCATAACAAATAAAACTTCAACAATAAAAACAGGCTCGAAGAAAATTCTCCAAGCCTGTTTGTTTTTTGTAACAAAGTTTAACTATCTTTCTATCGGGTTTTTATTTTCATCGAGAGTGAAACCTTCACCTAACACATCGTGTACATCACTGACAGCAACAAATGCATGTGGATCAACGGATGTGATGACTTGTTTTAGTTTAAACAGTTCATTTTTACCGACAACACAGTATAAAACGTTACGGTCTTGCTTCGTGAAGGAACCTTGCCCTTTTAAAATTGTCACACCTCTATCCATATCTTTTAAAATCGTTTCCGCTATTTTCTCATTTTGTTCTGAAATAATTGTCGCCCCTTTTGCTGCATACGCGCCTTCTTGCATAAAATCAATAACTCTTGCTCCGACGAAGACAGCGACAAGCGTATACATTGCTTCTCGGTACGATAAATAGGACAAGGAGAGAAGGATGACACATGCATCGAACAAAAACATCGTTTTCCCCATACTCCAACCTATATATTTATGGACGAGCCTTGCGATAATGTCGACACCACCAGTTGTACCTCCGAATCGGAAAATCGTACCAAGGCCTACCCCGATAAAGACACCTGCGAAAAGTGCTGCTAACGTCATATCTTCATTTAAAGGAATTTCAACTTGCTTTCTTTGAAAAATCCATAAAAAAACGGAAAGGGAGACCGTTCCGATAATCGTGTAAATAAATGTATTGCGACCGAGCAGTTTCCAGCCAATAAAAAAGATCGGAATATTTAATAATAAGTTCGAAATGGAAGGGTCTACTTGAAATAAAAAGTATAATAATAACGTAATCCCTGTAAATCCACCTTCAGCTAAATTGTTTTGCATATTAAAGTGAACGAGCCCAAAAGCGAAGATGGCCGATCCAATTAAAATGAATATAATATTTTTAAATTTTACTTGAAACATTCACACACCCCCAAATGATTAGCTTTTTTCACACAACGGGCAGCTACCGTTTCTTTATATCGAAACGATAACTGCCAAATTTCATTCTGTGTTCCCTCTGAAGAAAGTTTCACTTTATTATAGTTGAAAACGATTCCGTTTGACAAACATCGAAAGTTTTATCAAATGTAAGATTTTTAATTTGTCAAAAGCTAAGCAATTATATAACATGTAAGAGTAAGTACAAGGAGTGGACAAGATGAAAGATAAAACGATGAAACAATTGCAAGAAGAAGTCGACGTATATATCGGTCAATTTAAAGAAGGGTATTTTAGCCCACTAGCGATGCTTGCTCGTTTAACGGAAGAATTAGGTGAACTGGCAAGAGAAGTCAACCATTATTATGGAGAAAAGCCGAAAAAGAAAACGGAAAAAGAAAAAGCTATTGAAGAAGAAATCGGGGATTTATTATTTGTTCTAATCTGTTTAGCTAATTCATTAAACATCGACTTAGAAACAGCACATAATCTCGTCATGGACAAATTCCAGACAAGAGATAAAAATAGATGGACAAAAAAAGAAGAGGTGTAAACAATGAATAAAGTAAAGGTTGTTATCGCGGGCCCAAGAGGGAGAATGGGGGCTGAAGCAGTAAAGCTCGTACAAAACACAGAGCACTTCGAGTTAGTTAGTGTTATTGATCGTATCAACAATGGTGAAAAGTTTCAAGAAACCGATGTATACACCTATTCAGATGCTAAAGAATGCTTTTTAGAAACGAAACCAGATGTATTAATTGATTTAACAACGCCTGAAACTGGGAAAATACATACGAGGCTTGCGCTTGAACACGGTGTCCGTCCAGTAGTTGGGACGACCGGATTTACAGAAAACGATTTACAAGAGCTAAGAGAACTAGCAGAGAAAAAAGGAATTGGCGCAATTATTGCACCTAACTTTGCAATAGGTGCTATCTTAATGATGAAGTTTTCGCAAATGGCAGCAAAATATTTTCAAGATGTTGAAATCATAGAAATGCATCATGATCAAAAACTAGATGCACCTTCAGGTACAGGCGTGAAAACAGCTGAGATGATTTCAGAAGTTCGCGAGCCGAAAAAGCAAGGTCACCCAGATGAAAAAGAAACAATGGAAGGCGCAAGGGGTGGTGACATGAATGGCATTCGGATCCATAGTGTTCGTTTACCAGGACTCGTTGCCCATCAAGAAGTATTGTTCGGCGGAGACGGTCAAACGTTAAAAATTCGTCACGATTCATACAATCGTGCTTCCTTTATGTCAGGTGTGAAACTTTCGGTTGAAACGGTTATGAAGCTAGATATTCTCGTCTATGGATTAGAAAATATTTTGGAATAAGGGGATTTTTTATGAAAATTGCACTTATTGCACATGATAAAAAGAAAAATGATATCGTTCAGTTCACGATTGCCTATAAACATGTTTTAGAAAAGCATGAGCTATTTGCAACAGGAACGACTGGCAAGCGCATTCAAGAGGCGACTGGATTATCGATTCAGCGCTTTCAGTCTGGCCCGTTAGGCGGAGACCAACAAATAGGTGCACTTATTGCGAATAATGAAATGGATATGGTGTTATTTTTCCGAGATCCTTTAACGGCTCAACCGCATGAGCCGGATGTTTCTGCATTACTCAGGCTGTGTGATGTTTATGGAATCCCTTTAGCGACGAATATGGGAACAGCTGAAATGTTAATCCGGGGACTAGAGCGTGGAGATTTAAAATGGAGAGAAGTTGTTCATGAGTAGAATAATGAATAAATGTGATATATTAGCATTTGGAGCCCATGCTGATGATGTTGAAATTGGCATGGGTGGAACGATTGCCAAATATGCAAAAAAAGGATTTCGAATTGTGATTTGTGACTTAACAAAAGCTGAGCTATCTTCAAACGGAACAGTCCCTCTTCGTAAACAAGAAGCGAAAGAAGCTGCCCGAATCCTTGGCGTATCTAAGAGGCTGAATTTAGATATACCAGACCGCGGCCTCATGATGAATGAAACATACATAAAAAAAATCGTAACGGTCATTAGAAAGTATCAACCGCGCATTGTATTTGCGCCATATTATAAAGACCGTCATCCAGATCATGGGATGTGTGCAAAATTAGTAGATGAAGCTGTTTTTTCAAGTGGAATTCGCAAGTTTGAAGATGAGAACAAGCAAAACGCTCATAAAGTAGAGGCTGTTTACTATTACATGATTAATGGATTTCACCGCCCCCATTTCTTAATTGATATTACCGAAACGATGGATGAAAAACTCAATAGCTTAAAAGCTTATAAAAGTCAATTTATAAAATCCGATGAAACAGTTGACACGCCTTTAGTCAATGGATATATCGAAACAGTTGAAGCGAGAGAACGATTATTTGGAAAAGAACGGGGACTTCCATATGCAGAAGGGTTTATCACGAATAACCCAATAATATTAAATCAAGACTTAATTGGTGATGAAGGATGAGAAAATTAAAAATCGGCGTTACATGCTATCCTTCTGTTGGGGGATCAGGCATCGTGGCGACAGAACTTGGAAAGTTACTAGCTGAGAAAGGGCATGAAATTCACTTTATTTCATCCAGTATTCCGTTTCGATTAAATAAAGTGTATTGCAACATTTATTATCATGAAGTCGAAGTGAATCAATACTCCGTCTTTAAATATCCGCCTTATGATATTGCGTTAGCTAGTAAAATGGCACAGGTGATTGAAAACGAAAAGCTCGATATTTTACATGCTCATTATGCAGTGCCTCATGCAGTATGTGCTTCTTTAGCAAAACAAATGGTTAATGGCAACATCAAAATTGTCACGACTTTACACGGTACAGATATAACCGTTTTAGGACATGATCTTTCATTATCAAATGCGATTAAATATGGAATTGAGTCATCTGACCGTGTAACTGCGGTTTCGAATGCTTTAGCTAAAGAAACGTATCAATTATTAGAACCGAATCAACAAATTGAAACGGTGTACAATTTTATTGATGAGCGAATCTATACGAAAAAAAATGTTCAACATTTGAAAGAGGAGTATGGAATTCAAGCAAATGAGAAAGTAATGATCCATGTATCGAATTTTCGAAAAGTAAAACGTGTTTCGGATGTTGTCGAAACATTTAAACGCGTGTTACAGCATGTTAAAGCGAAATTATTACTTGTCGGCGATGGACCTGAAATGACAGCTGTTCATCAGCTTGTAAAAAAATTGGATTTACAAGAGCATGTACTGTTCCTCGGCAAACAGGAAAATTTAGATGAGCTCTATTCATTAAGTGATGTAATGATTCTTCCTTCCGAAAAAGAAAGTTTCGGCCTTGTCTTGATTGAGGCGATGGCATGTGGTGTGCCGTGTATTGGTACAAATATCGGAGGGATTCCAGAAGTGATTGATCACGGCAAAACAGGTTTTGTTTGTGAAGTCGGTGACATAGATGATATGACCGATAAAGCTATTTCTTTACTTTCAGATGAAGTACTTCATCAACGAATGGCTCATCAAGGCAAAGTTGTCGTTTCGGAAAGATTCCATTCAGCGAAAATTGTTTCACAGTATGAGAAGATTTATTTTGAACTGTTAGGTGAAGAGGTTTGTCATGAAACATTTATTTCTAGAAGCTAAAGGAATTATCGATAAGCTTGAAGAAAACGGCTATGAGGCGTATTTCGTTGGGGGCTCTGTTCGCGATTTATTAATAGGGCGGCCAATCGGTGATGTTGATATCGCTACATCGGCAAAACCAGAAGAAATTCAAGCGCTTTTTCGTAAAACCATCGATGTTGGGGCCGAGCACGGTACGATTATTGTTTTATACAACGAGAAGCCGTTTGAAGTGACAACATTTAGACAGGAATCAGAATACACTGATTTCCGAAGACCGAGTGCTGTTACATTTATCTCGTCTTTAAAAGAGGATTTAAAAAGAAGAGATTTTACGATGAATGCGATGGCGATGAAAGCAGACGGAGAGATCATCGATTATTTTCAAGGGCAAGAAGCGATAAAGACTAAAACGATTGAAACGGTCGGGAAAGCTGAACATCGGTTTTCGGAAGATGCCCTTCGAATGTTACGTGCCGTTCGCTTCGTATCTCAATTAGGGTTTACTTTACATCCAGACACGAAGCAAGCAATTGAAGATACCCATCATTTATTGCACAATATTTCGGTCGAACGAAAAGCAGTTGAATTTGAAAAGCTTTTAAAAGGTCCAAATGTTTGTGAAGGATTACAATTATTGATTTGTACAAACCTTTATAAACATTTGCCAGGATTAGGTGAGAGGAAGAAAGAGCTTCAACAATTGGCTACATTTTCCATTTCGTTACAAGATCAAAATGAACTTTGGACGTTCGTTTCGTATGTATTGAATATTCAAGAGGTGGAATCGTTTTTACGTAGTTGGAAGCTGCCAGTAAAACGAATAAAGCATGTACAGAAGGCTCTAATGATTCTTCCCAAATTATTAAATAATGGATGGAATGACTTTTTACTTTATGAAACAGGAATAGAAGATGCTCTTTGCATTGAACGTGTTCGTCAGCTCATTCTGAAGCAATCTGATGTTGAGAACTTCGAAAGGCTAAAAGAAATGTACGCGAACCTCCCGATTAAAAATCGTCGTGAGCTCGTTTTAAATGGACGTGACATTACACAAATAATGGGGCTAAAGCCGGGGCCATGGGTGAAGGAAACGATCGGTGAACTTGAACGTCTCGTAGTATCCCGGCAGTTAAAAAATGAAAAAGATCAATTAAAGGAGTGGCTCAAAATTTGCAATCAGAAATTAGACGAAAGCTTTTAGAAGCTTTTTCGGAGGCAAAGGGAGACTATGTGTCCGGTCAAAAAATAAGCGATGTGCTTGGTTGTTCAAGAACGGCAGTATGGAAGCATATTGAAGAACTTCGTAAAGAAGGATATGAACTCGAAGCTGTTCGGAAAAAAGGGTATCGAATTATCAAGATGCCAGATAAAATTTCTGCAAACGAAATTCAACTAGGTTTACAAACGAAACGATTAGGACGTGTCATTCATGATTATGAAAGTGTTGATTCTACCCAAACGATCGCTCAGCAGTTAGCAGGTCAAGGTGCGAAGGAAGGAACCATCGTCGTAAGTGATGAGCAGGTTGGAGGAAGGGGGAGGATGGCAAGAGTTTGGTATTCTCCAAAAGAAACAGGTATTTGGATGAGTCTCATATTAAGACCGAAAATTTCCATTCAGCGTACACCGCAGCTTACATTGTTAGCAGCAGTTGCCATCGTCCAAGCGATTGAAGAGGTTACTGGACTGTCCCCTTCTATTAAATGGCCAAATGATATTTTACTTAACGGAAAAAAAGTTGTTGGAATATTAACGGAATTACAAGCAGAGGCTGACCAAGTCCATTCTGTAATCATTGGAATAGGAATAAATGTCAATCAAAAGAAGCAACATTTTCCAGAACAAATTCAATCGATCGCGACATCTCTTGCGATTGAAAAAGGTGAACACATTTCAAGGGCACGTATTATTCAACAACTACTCATGAACTTTGAAAAGCTTTATCATCAATATTTGGAACACGGTTTTAAACCTATAAAATTATTATGGGAAAGCTACTCGATCAGTTTAAACAAAATGATTACAGCTAGAACGTTATCCGGTACGATCATCGGAAGAGCAATTGGTATTAATGAAGAAGGTGTACTATTACTTGAAACAGAATCTGGAAAAGTGAAACAAATTTATTCAGCTGATATTGATATGCATGATTAAAGAAAACATGTTTTTTTCTTCTTTTTCTGCTATACTAACATTGGGTAGTATCCAGTTGGAACTACACCATCTGAAATTCAAGAAAAAATGAAAAATGGATTCTGCCTTGATCCAAACGGACTGGGACAGAGGGATGAAAAGCCGATAGGATACGTATGTCAAAATCCTTCTTCTCAAATGAAGAAGGATTTTTTTATACGAATCGCCATAGTGCTCGGTGTCAATCATTCCCTCTAAGTAAAGAAGAGAGAGGGGAATTATCATGTTAACAAGAACTGAATTAATGAAAATGAAGCGTGAGAAAGAGCCGATTGTCATGATGACAGCCTATGACTATCCTTCTGGTAAATTAGTAGAACAAGCTAATGTGGATATGATTTTAGTCGGAGACTCATTAGGGATGGTCGTGCTCGGCTATGATTCAACAATACCGGTAACGGTCGAAGATATGATTCATCATACAAAAGCGGTTAAACGTGGAGCGAAAAATACGTTTGTCGTAACCGATATGCCATTTATGTCCTATCACATATCAGTTGAACAAGCATTAACACATGCGATGAACATTATGCAACAAAGTGGAGCCAATGCTGTAAAAGTTGAAGGGGCAGGAGATGTTCTTCATGTCATACGTGCATTAACACAAGCTGGGGTTCCAGTTGTCGCTCATCTCGGTTTAACACCTCAAGCTGTCGGTGTGCTTGGAGGGTATAAAGTACAAGGGAAAGATAGAGAAAGTGCCGCTCGTCTTTTAGAAGACGCCAAACGGGTGGAGGAAGCTGGAGCGATTGCCCTTGTTTTAGAATGTGTTCCACATCAATTAGCGAAAGAAATAACGACTCGTCTGAAAATCCCGACAATTGGGATCGGGGCAGGGAATGATACGGACGGACAAGTTCTCGTTTATCATGATGTCATTGGGTATGGAGTTGAACGCATACCGAAATTTGTTAAGCAGTATTCACAAGTGAATGAAACGATCACACATGCTCTTAGTCATTATGTGAAAGATGTTAAAAAACGTGATTTTCCTGCTCGGGAACATACGTTTACAATGACAGAAGATGCACTTTCGGGCTTATATGGAGGAAGGTCAAAATGAACGTTGTTTCGAAATGTGAACACTTAAAGGAACTCATTCAAACATATAAACAAAATGGAAAAACGATCGGTTTCGTCCCAACGATGGGTTTTTTGCATGAAGGACATTTAACGTTAATTGAAAAAGCAAAAGCGGAAAATAAAATCGTTGTATTAAGTATTTTCGTTAACCCGCTACAATTTGGTCAAAATGAAGATTATGGAACATACCCAAGAGATTTAGAACGAGACATGAAACTAGCAGAAGAGAAAGGTGTACATGTCTTGTTTGCCCCTACAACAGAAGAGATGTATCCTTGTGAACCCTCTGTTACGGTTCATGTAACAAAACGGGTAAATGTTTTATGTGGAAAACATCGTGAAGGCCATTTTGATGGTGTTGCGACCGTATTAACGAAGTTATTTCATTTAGTGCAACCGAATAAAGCCTATTTTGGGATGAAGGATGCACAGCAAGTTGCCGTTGTTCATGGGTTAATTGAGGATTTCAACTTTCCAATTGAGTTAGTACCAGTCGAAACTGTACGAGAAGAAGATGGTTTAGCGAAAAGCTCACGAAATGTGAGACTTCTTCCACATGAACGAGAGGAGGCGCCGAGCTTATATCACTCTTTGCTTTATGGGAAGGAAATCGTTTTATCTGGAGAGCGAAATCCAAAAGAAGTAATCAAGCGTATACGTACCTATTTGGAAAAAAAGATTACAGGAAAAATCGATTATATAGAAATGTATTCGTATCCAGAGCTTAAAGAGATGGATGAAATTTGTGGAACGATTATTATCGCATTAGCAGTTAGGTATAAGAAAGCACGTTTAATTGATAACATCACATTTGAAATCAAATAGGAGGAATCACCATGTATCGTACGATGATGAGTGCTAAAATTCATCGAGCACGTGTGACGGAAGCGAACTTAAATTATGTTGGTAGTATTACGATTGATCAAAATATTTTGGACGCAGTTGGGATATTACCGAATGAAAAAGTGCAAATTGTTAATAATAATAATGGTGCTCGCTTTGAGACTTACGTTATTTCTGGGGAACGCGGGAGCGGAGTCGTTTGTTTAAATGGTGCTGCAGCGCGTCTCGTTCAAGAGGGAGATGTCGTTATTATTATTTCTTATAAATTAGTAAGTGAGGATCGTCTTCATGAACATAAACCAAAAGTAGCGATCATGAATGACGAAAATGAAATTGTTGAGCTATTAGATCAAGAACAGCCGATGACGATTGTGTAAGTAAACATCCCCTTTCTTACGATTAAGAAGGGGGTTTCTGTTTTAAAAATGATACAATGGACTTGTTATTTTCATTTTGAGGTGTAAATGATGAAAGAAAAATTTGCTGTAGTAGATATCGAAACAACCGGTAATTCTGCCAAGAGCGGAGATCGAATCGTTCAAATTGCAATCGTCATTGTAGAAGGCGAAAAGATTGTCCAACAATATAATACATATATAAATCCGAAAAAGCCGATTCCTCCTTTTATCGAACAGCTTACCGGAATTGATGATCAAATCGTTAAACATGCACCAACGTTCGAAGAAGTTGCACCTAATATTTATAGCTTATTGCAAGGGTGTTATTTTGTTGCCCATAATATTCATTTTGATCTTTCTTTTTTAAGAGCAGAATTGGAGCGTACTCATTTTCCACCTTTACATACACCGGTCATTGATACAGTCGAGTTATCTCGAATAATGTATCCAACACTAGGAAGCTATAAGCTCTCGAACCTTTCAGAATTTCTTCAGATTGAACATGAAAACCCACATCGTGCTGATAGTGACGCATATGTGACCGCTTTATTATTTATAAAGCTATATCAAAAAATAAAGGGTATGCCTATTGAAACATTAAGGCATCTCTATACATTATCCCAAGATTTCATTAGTGACTTACAACCTATTTTATACGAGTTGATTTCTGAAAGTGAAAAAGCAGTAAATAAACAGGATGCAAATATTATTATTCATCGAAACATAGCCTTTAAAAAAATGAAGACGATTGAAAAGAAGGCGGAACCCTTTCAAGATATTCCGCGTTTTTCCGCGTTTTTAGAGAGGTTTATGCAAAAGTACGGTAATTTGAGAGCAAATTGGGCGTTTCAACACGATATGCTTGCAAATAAAATATTGGAAGCTTTTGACACTCGTCAGCATGGATTAATAGAAATAAAGGGGGATGAAGAAAAAATCATTTCATATCTTCTGCCTGCAATTTACTTTGCTGTGCGTTTTCAAAAGCAAGTCACTATCGCCTGTGCTTCAAATGTCTTATTAGAAACGATTTATAAAAAAATGATCCCTTTATGTCAAGAGATTGATACATCCATTTCCGTGGCAACGCTAAAGGGAAGTAAACATTATTTATCATTACATAACTTTGAACGAATATTAAAGGAAGATGATACAAATTATGACAATATTTTAACAAAAGCACAAATTTTAGTGTGGCTGCTTGAAACAGAAACGGGTGATGTGGACGAAATTCATTTATCATCTGGAGGAAAACTTTTTTGGCATCGACTTCATACGAATTTCTTTCAATCGAAAAAGATAGATGAAGGAACTTGGCAGTCGTATTCCTATTATGAAAATGCTTTAAAAAATGCAAAGCAGGCTCAAATTATTATAACGAATCACGCGATGCTAATGGCTGATGCATTAAAAGGCCGGAATTTATTGAGTCAAAGTGATTATTTAATTGTTGACGAAGCTCATCAATTTGAACGATCTTGTCGGAAATATTTCGGATCTTCTTTGGAATATTCGACACTTTCCAATCAATTACAACGAGTGCATCATTTTGTTTCAAAAATAGATCATGAACTAAATGAGATTGTTCAAGATTTACAAGAACATATGAATGAATTATTTTCTTTCATCCATCACTATGTCAACGATAAAAATACAAATGATGAGGTAAATGTTTTTCGTTATCGATTACAGCCAGAAAAAGAGAAAGGGAACGTTTGGACAGCTATTTTAGAGCTTGTTCGGAAAAACCAGTTTTATATTTATGACTTGCTGAAACGGATGAATAAACAATACGAAAAGCAAGTAACAATAAGAAATGAAAGATGGGATCATTCATCGGTCAATTCCGAATACGAGTACGTATATTTTTTAGAATATCTTCATCAATTACGTGAACGGTTTACGAAATTCTTTTTTCACTCTTCAATGGATGAAGTGAAGTGGATTGAAATCGAAACAAAAGGAGCAAAAAATGCAGTTGTCGTTTTTTCAGAACCTATTATCGTATCGAATCAATTGGCCGACCAATTTTTTTCAAAAAAGAAGAGTGTCGTCCTTATTTCAAACGCTTTAACGGTTCAGGGTGATTTTCACTTTTGTATCCACCGTTTAGGATTAAAAGATTTTTATCCAATAACCATCCAGCTTACTTCCGTATTAGATCGTGATGTAGGCATGAAGGTTTTTCTTCCTGAAGATGTTCCATTCGTTCATGACGTGAAGGATGAGGCATATATTTTTCAGATGGCAACTAATATTTCGCATCTTGCGAAACGGCTGAAAGGGAAAACGGTTGTTTTATTTTCTTCATTAGAAATGTTAAAAAAAACGTATGAGAAGATAAAAACGATGATCGATCGAGAAGAGTTTCTCTTATTTGCACAAGGAATTAACGGTGGAAATCCAACGAAAATGATGAAGTCTTTACAACATTTTGAAAAAGGGATGCTGTTTTGTACGATGAGCTTTTGGAATGCCATTGAAATACAACCACAGCACATAACAACGATGATTATCGTTCGATTACCATTTTCATCTCCACATGATCCGATTGTTGCAGCTAATTGTGAACGATTAACGGCTAATGGAGAAAACTGTTTTTATCAATACTCATTACCAGAAGCAATATTAAAGTTTAAAGATGGAATTGCAAAATTTACTGTTCAACATACGAAACAAGCTTTATTTTTGTTCGATAGAAGAATTAAGACATCGAAATATGGAAAGTCATTTCTTCGTTCCATTGCATTTGATTCCTTGGAGGAAGAAGCGTTACACAAACTCATACCACAGGCATCTCATTGGTTACGTGAAGACGGTTAGGCTTGGAGGGAAATATTTGTATAGACTATTGATGATCTTGTTTATCTTGACAAGTCAATTCGGGTTCGATCGAGTACAACTAGCCGATACGAAAATAGAAAAAGTAAATTTGAAGCTAGAAGAAAATGAAATCGGGATTACCTTTATCGATTTAACGTCAGGAGAAGCAACACTTTTCCAACATGGAAACGGGGAGAATGTGTTAATTAACAGCGGTGGGCCGAATACGAATGAACAATTAGAGAATGTTTTGAAGATGTTTAATGTTACGACGATTGACATGTTAATTATTACAAAAGCAGATGAACAGTATATGTCTAATACAAATTTTTTGAAAAACAAGTTTCAAGTGAAAAAATTCGTTACGGGAAAAAACATCTTAATGAAAAGTAACTTGCGTAATGAAGTGGATGTCGAAAAATGGGAAACATGGGGATTGAATGAAAAAGTTGAACTACTCCCGCATTTGTTCGTTCACATCTTGCATGATAATCATGTAGAGCATCGGCACTTAGGGTTAGATTTGAAAATAACGTTTTATAAACATAACCTTTTATATATGTCATCATCAGATCGTAAGTTAGAACAGTATTTTTTGGACAAACCACTGTCTGATGTCAACATATTAAAGGTTCCACATTTTGGCGATAAATCTGGAACATCAAAATCGTTTGTTGATTATGTAGACCCACAAGTTGCCATCATTTTTAGACAAAAAGATGAGTGGCCAAGTCAAGATGTGATTGAGCGCTTATATCAAACATGGATCGATATTTATCCCTTGAAACAATTTGGGAATATTTCAATAAAATTGGATGAAAGTTTATATGAAGTGATTCCACTATCTTTTGAGTATCGGTAAATGATAAAAAAGACCTGTGCTTAATCATGCACAGGTTAACATATGGTGTGGATTAGGAGAAAATTTATTTAGTTAAAGATGTTAAAGCTGATATAATGGGTACTGACTGATACAACAAGTTAATTTGTTGTATCGTTATTTTTTCCGGAACGTGTCGGAACTATTAGTTACAAAAATTGTTTACAAATAGGAGGAATCAAAGCAGATGGAAAGTAAAATTGAATTCTTATCTTCCGTAACTATTGAACATTCTGATGACTTGTATAAAATTGTTGACGTATTAAACAGGACGCTTAAACGAGAAAATCTTATGTTCGGTTTAGCATTGGATAAAGATAATCCAAATAAAGCAGTCTTTACAATTTATCGTACGTAGTGGTGTGGTGATGGATATGAATAGAAAAGGAATGATCACACTTATTATCAGCATTGTAATGGTTGTTTTTCTCGCTTCAACTATATTTATTCTTCGTAGTGCATTGGCAGACAAAACAGATGGCCATGCTTTTGCTGAACAAGTGGCAAAAAAAAATGGTGTAAAAAATATCGAAGAAGTATCGACTTACAATAGTGATCACGTTTATTATGTTGTAAAAGGTCAAAATCAAAAAAAACAAAAAGTCATTGCGTTCGTTCCAAAAGACGAATCAAAAAAAGTTAAAATCGTTTTAGAAAAGAATGGTCTTTCTAAGAAAGAAGTATTACAATTAGTATCAACCTATGATGATAATAAGAAACCAAAAAAGATTATATCCATGGAAATAGGGTATGACGATTCTGAAAAGCCGAAGTGGGATATACCGGTTTGGGAGGTTCGTTATGTGGATCAAAAAAACCGATATACATATTTTATCGTAAGCTTTACTGACTCTAAAGTTTACAAAGCATATAGTATTCAACGATAAGGGAGATGTTTTGAATGAAATTATCAAAACGCGTTTCTACACTGACACCATCGACGACATTAGCAATTACTGCAAAAGCGAAGGAATTAAAAGCACAAGGACATGATGTAATTGGCTTAGGGGCTGGTGAACCAGATTTTAATACACCAGAGCATATTTTGAATGAAGCGGTTAAAGCGATGAAAGAAGGGCATACAAAATATACACCTTCTGGCGGTTTAATTGGACTAAAAGAAGCAATTGTTGAAAAGTTTAAGCAAGACCAAAAGCTTGACTACAAGCCTTCTGAAATCATTGTATGTACAGGAGCTAAACACGCTCTTTATACATTATTTCAAGTTCTATTAGATGAAGGGGATGAAGTTGTTATCCCAACACCTTATTGGGTAAGCTATCCAGAACAAGTAAAATTAGCGGGTGGAACACCGGTATTTATTGAAGGCGTAGAAAGAAACCATTTTAAAATAACGCCTGAGCAACTTGAAGAAGTTATTACGGAAAAAACAAAGGCTGTCATTATTAACTCACCAAGTAATCCGACAGGTATGCTTTATACGGAGGAAGAATTAAAAGCATTAGGAGAGGTTTGTCTTAAAGCGAATGTATTAATCGTATCAGATGAAATTTATGAAAAACTGATTTATGGAGAAAATAAACATATTTCCATTGCACAGTTATCTCCCCAGTTAAAAGAACAAACGATTATTATTAACGGTGTTTCCAAGTCACATTCAATGACAGGTTGGCGCATTGGCTATGCAGCGGGTAATGAAACAATTATAAAAGCGATGACAAACTTAGCTAGTCATAGTACTTCGAACCCAACTTCCATTGCACAATTTGCTGCAATGGCTGCTTATAACGGTACACAGGAGCCAGTGGAAGAAATGCGTCAGGCATTTGAAGAGAGGTTAAATATCATCTATGATCAACTCATTCAAATTCCAGGCTTTAGCTGTGTCAAACCACAAGGAGCATTTTATTTATTCCCGAATGCGAAAGAAGCCGCAACAATGACAGGTTATGAAAACGTCGATGAGTTCGTAAAAGCTCTTCTTGAAGAAGAAAAAGTAGCGATTGTACCAGGCTCAGGGTTCGGTGCACCGGAAAATGTCCGCTTATCTTATGCAACTTCTCTTGATTTGTTAGAAGAAGCTGTAAAACGAATCAAGCGATTTGTTGAAAAGAAAATGATGGAAAAATAGCATAATTTAAGCCGGGTTCTCCGGCTTTTTTCTTTTGGCAATTTCGACAATAATCGGATGAATATTTGAATCAATGAGACGACAATTGTATAATAGTAAAGTATTGATCATACATAGTAATGGAGCATTTCGATTTTTTGGAGGGACATAAACGTGAAAACTACGATTTCAGAAGTACATAAATACGTTGAACAAGAAGTAACAATTGGCGCTTGGCTTGCCAATAAACGTTCTAGCGGAAAAATCGCCTTTTTACAACTTCGTGATGGAACAGGTTTTATTCAAGGCGTCGTCGTAAAAGCAGAAGTTTCAGAGGAAGTTTTCCAAAAGGCGAAATCAATTACTCAAGAAAGCTCATTATATGTAACGGGAACGATTCGTAAAGATGAGCGCTCCCCGTTCGGATACGAATTAGGTGTCACAAATATTGAAGTCATTCATGAAGCTGTTGACTATCCGATTACACCGAAAGAACACGGTACAGAATTTTTAATGGATAATCGCCATCTTTGGTTACGTTCAAAAAGACAGCATGCAGTAATGAAAATACGAAACGAAATTATTCGTGCGACATACGAATTTTTTAATGAACAAGGCTTTGTAAAAGTTGATCCGCCAATTTTAACAGGTAGTGCACCAGAAGGGACGTCTGAGTTGTTCCATACAAAATATTTCGATGAAGATGCGTATCTTTCTCAAAGCGGCCAGCTTTATATGGAAGCTGCAGCGATGGCATTAGGAAAAGTGTTTTCTTTTGGTCCAACTTTTCGTGCTGAAAAATCGAAAACGCGTCGCCATTTAATTGAGTTTTGGATGATCGAACCAGAAATGGCTTTTTATGAGTTTGAAGACAATTTAAAAGTGCAAGAAGAATACGTTTCGCACATCGTCCAATCTGTGTTGAAAAATTGTGCGCTTGAACTAAAAGTACTCGGACGAGATACATCTGTACTTGAAAAAGTGAACGCACCGTTTCCACGCATTACGTATGATGAAGCGATTACGTTTTTAAAAGAAAAAGGGTTTAATGATATTGAGTGGGGCGATGATTTTGGTGCGCCGCATGAAACAGCAATTGCTGAATCTTTTGATAAGCCAGTATTCATTACCCATTATCCGACTTCATTAAAACCATTTTATATGCAACCAGATCCAAGTCGTGAAGAAGTTGTCCTTTGTGCGGATTTAATTGCTCCAGAGGGCTATGGAGAGATTATCGGTGGATCAGAGCGCATTCACGATGCTGACTTACTACAACAACGTCTAAAAGAACATCAGCTTGATGAAGAGGCTTATAAATGGTATCTGGAATTACGTCAATACGGCTCTGTACCACATTCTGGATTCGGTTTAGGTTTGGAGCGTACAGTTGCTTGGATTAGCGGTGTTGAACACGTTCGTGAGACAATTCCATTCCCACGACTATTAAATCGCTTATATCCTTAATAAATGTAAAAAAGGTTTCTTTAAGTTCCCTCCTCCATGGTTAGGAGGGTTTCTTTTTTTTCTATTACTGGATGAAGCTTTCATCCCCATTTTTTTCATTACATGGTATACTACAGTTGAGGTGTCTTAAAAATGAAGAAAGAGGAGTTTGTATCCTATCAAGAACAAGGGGTCATTTCAATTCCAAACGCATTTTTATGGAATTATCATAAATTAGGTTTAAATGAACAAGAATTTACGATCATTTTATTAGTTCAATCCTATTTGCAGCAAGGGAAGCTATTTCCGACACCAACTGAAATCGCTGAACATATGTCAATATCAACCGATTCGTGTACAAATTTATTAAGAAGGTTAGTACAACGAGGATTTCTTTATATAGAAGAATTAGAAGAAAATGCAATTATTTTTGAGAAGTATTCTCTCAAGCCGCTTTGGGAAAAGTTATATGAATGGTTGCAAGCAGAAAAGAAACATGAGCATCAAGCCGTTGATGAAAAAAGTTTATATACAACATTTGAACGAGAGTTTGGGCGACCTCTATCACCATTTGAATGTGAAACGTTATCTATTTGGATTGATCAAGATCATCACGACCCAGAAATCATTGTTGCTGCATTAAAAGAAGCAGTCATCTCAGGGAAAATGAATTTTAGGTATATTGATCGCATTTTATTTGAGTGGAAGAAAAATGGGATTCAAACGATTGATCAAGCTCGCAAACATTCGAAACGTTTTAGAGAGTCGAATCGAAAAGCAGCAAACAAGCAGCAAGCAACCGAAGAGTATAAACGAATTGTTCCGTTTTATAATTGGCTAGATGGAGAGTGATGAGCTCTCTTTTTTTATTCGAAGAAAAAGGTTAGGTGATAAATATGTTAACGAAAAAGCAAATTCGCGAGTGTTTAAATACGTTTGAAAAAATGTTTCCAGATGCACACTGTGAGCTTATTCATCAAAATCCTTTTGAACTCGTTATTGCTGTACTGTTATCTGCACAATGTACTGATGCTCTTGTGAACAAAGTGACGAAAAATTTATTTCAAAAGTATAAGAAGCCTGAAGATTACGTAAACGTGCCATTGGAGGAATTACAACAAGATATTCGTTCCATCGGTCTATATCGTAATAAATCAAAAAACATTCAAAAATTATGTGAAATGCTTATACGTGACTACGGTGGAGAAGTACCAGATGAAAGAGAAGAGCTTGTTAAGCTCCCTGGGGTAGGTAGAAAAACAGCCAATGTCGTTATGTCTGTTGCTTTTAACAAACCAGCTATCGCAGTTGACACACATGTGGAACGTGTAACAAAGCGCTTAGGCATTTGTAGATGGAAAGATTCTGTATTAGAGGTTGAAAAAACGTTAATGCGAAAAATTCCAGAAGAGGAATGGGGAATCACCCACCATCGGCTCATCTTTTTCGGGAGATATCATTGTAAAGCACAATCACCAAAATGTACGGAATGTCCTTTACTCTATTTATGTCGAGAAGGGAAGAAGCGGACGAAAGGAATGGAGATTGCCCATGGGTTATAAAGTCGTAAAAATCCCTTCCTCCTATCAAACTTCTCCTTTCTTTGAAAATCAAAAGGAATTGAAGATAAACGTTCACGCAGATGTAGAAGAAAATTTGAAACAAACCCCGTTCTTTTATGAATTTTTGTATACCATAGAAGAAAAAGAGGCGTATAAACCGTGGGAACGATGGGATGAGCATATTCCCCTTCTTTTTAAACGATGGAAAAAAGTTAATGAACAGCTAGCCTATCATTTTCGGGATCGAAAGATAAAACAAATTCGCTCACATATGCAAGAAGGGATTGCCCTTTTTATCGTCTTCATTCATTGGATGAACGAAGCTGCTGTAAAATCTACTTCAATCCCTTTATCCTATCCTTTTCCGTATAAACCGGTCAATGTAGAGGAAAGGCTTACATTTATTGTAGAAAATATAACACTTTATCATGCTTTCATCCAACTAAGTGAATTATTTCAAGAAGGAGAAAAAATCTTTTATAAGAAGCTTGCGTTAGTGAATTGAATAGATCGATAAACAAAAAGGACAGCTAAAAATGGCTGTCCTTTTTCGGTATCTTTCTTCATTTTAGTCATTAAACATCATCCATTGGCTGTCCATCTGCTGGAGTGTCTCCATTCTCGTTGTTTTGATCGTCATTGCTATCTTCGTTGTCATTTCCGTTACCTTGATTGCCGTTGTCATTATTTGGATTATCGTCGCCGTTAGACGGGTTTTCTTTTTCTTTATCTTTGTCTTTATCTTTTTTGTCGTCTTCATTCTCACCCTCTTCTGGGTTAGGAGGTAACAATTCTTCTAAATCTTCCTCATCAATTTCTTCTTTTTCTTCCTCTTCTTTTTTAGGAATTTCAATCATTGCCGCGGCAGGGTCACTTCGGCTGTTATCATTAATGGCGACAACTTGGAATTTATAAAGGGAACCTGGTTCGACATTTGAAACGGTATACGACATATCTTTTGTCGTTGTGACAGGCTTGTAGTCTCCGCCATTTACAGACAGACTCACTTCAAACGATGTATTGTCTAAAAGTTTTTTATCATAACCCCATGTTAACGAAACGTTTTTTGCTTCTTCATTATAAGCTACTTGAACGTTACTTGGTTTCGATAATTTTTTATATTTGTCAGATACTTTTGTCGGTTTATTTCCTTTTACAAAGTATTCATAGGTGATCATATCTTTCGGTGTAAATTTACTAGCTAATTTTGCTGGGTTAGATCCTTTTTCTATCGCGACTTTTACGACGCTTTTCGGTTGTTTAAAGTCAGAACGATCGCCTTTTGAAACATGCTTAATAATTTCACGGAATATATCTTTTGCAAGCCTCTGGTCTTTAGTCGTTAAATACATTTTCTCATCGTTCTTTTCCATACCAGTCCATACAGCCGCTGTATATTTAGGCGTGTAGCCAACGAACCAACTGTCTTTTGCTGCACCTTTTGGTATATTATATTTTTGTTTATCTTTATCATTAAAGTTTGTCGAACCTGTTTTACCCGCGATGTTAAGTCCAGGCACATTAGCTCTCGTTCCTGTTCCGTATTGGACGACAGACTTCATCATGTCTGTAATCATGAAGGCCGTATAATCACTCATCGCTTCTTCAGGCTCTGGAGCTAAATCAATGACTGTACCATCTGCTAATTCCACTTTTTTCACGGTGTGCGGCTTAATATAAAACCCGTTATTACCGAATGCGCTAAATGCACCTGCCATTTCAAGCGGTGACACCCCAACGGTTTCCCCTCCAAAACCACCGATAGAATATGCTTCTTCTATTTCTTTGAGATCGATACCGACACCTTTTGCGAATTGCTGTGCTTTGTCAAGACCTACTTCTTGCATGGCTTTTAATGCCGGAATATTACGTGAATCGACGAGCGCTTGGCGGATCGACATCCATCCTTTATGACGATTATCGTAGTTATTAATTGGTGCACCATTAGAATACGTATATGGCTCATCCTTTATTTGATGGTAAGTAGACCATTTCAAATGTTCGATAGCAGGACCATAATCTAATACGGGTTTAATGGTTGAACCGGGTTGGCGCTTTGTGTCAACAGCGTAGTTAAAGCCACCGATCGGCTGGTTTCGTCCACCGCCGATTGCGCGAATTTCACCGCTTTCTGTATCAAGCAATGTAACCCCAGCTTGTAAATGTTCGCTCGAAAAACCGAGAGAATCACCATTTAATAAATCTTCCACATAGCTTTGAGCATCCGGATCGAGCGTTGTATATATTTTCAATCCAGCGGCACTTGGGTCCATATCTAATTTATCACGCACTTCTTCAATGACTTGTTCAATAAATGCATAATGATCATTTGATTTTTCAGTCGGCTTGACAAGAGAATCGGCAATCGGAATTTGTTTTGCTTCTTCCTTTTCTGCACTGCTAATAAAGCCATGTTTCTCCATAAGCATTAAGACGGTGTTACGGCGTTCTTCTGCCGCTTTAAGATTTTCCCTTGGATTGTACCCGTGTGGATTTTTAACCATGCCTGCAATCATTGCCGCTTCACCAATCGTTAAATCGTCTAAAGATTTACCAAAAAAGGCTTCAGCTGCACGCGCAACTCCATAGTAGTTCCCTGGATAATAGACCCGGTTTAAATACATTTCTAAAATTTGATCCTTTGAAAACTTTTGTTCAACTTGAATCGCTAACCATGCTTCTTGTACTTTCCGTTTAATCGTTTTTTCCGGTGTTAAAAACGATAATTTAACGAGCTGCTGGGTAATCGTACTGGCACCTTCAGACCCAAATCCTTCTTGAATGTTTGCGAGTACAGCTCCGCCAAAGCGGATAATATCGATTCCGTTGTGTTCATAAAAACGGACATCTTCTGTTGCAATAAAGGCGTTTTTAACATGATCAGGAATTTCATCAATCGGTACATAGGTTGTTTTTTCTGCACCGATTTCATACACTTGTTTCTTGTTCATGTCATACACTTTGGAGGATAAATTTCCTTTTAGCTGATCTTCGTTTAAATCAGGAGCATCTGATATGTAAAAGGCAAGTGTTGCTCCACCTGCTATCATCCCAATGATCCCAATAATAAATAAGGAAATAAATATTTTTTTCCAAACACCACTTTTTCGTTTCTTTTTATTTGTTTTCTTTTTTTGCTGTGCTTTTCTTCTTTGTTCTCTTGATTGATACTCTCCACTCATATTATTCCAACCTTTCATTATAATGAAAAGAGCCTGTTAAAAATAAATATCGTCTATTATTTTAATATAATCAATCCTCGGCTGGTAGCCAAGAGGAATTTTGTGTCCATGTGTTTCTATTTCATGCTTAGCAATCGATTTTCGACCACCACTTTGTTTTCTCTTCCAAAATTCAAGCACTCTTTCCGCACTCAGTAAGAATATTTCTTCACTATTTGCAAATCGTATTATTAGAAAGCATATTCCGTCTTGCTTCAACACTGCTTCCATATGGTTTATTTGGTGTTCATGTATATTTTGTAACGGAAATGAAGATGTATACCGTGTTTCTTTTGCTTCAAAGTCAATGTATTTACCTTTGAAAACACCATTGTAGTCTGTTGTCGAAGCCTGTTTAAAATAAGCTTCTTTTATAACAGCCGCACTCCGTTTCGGATAATCGACTGAGACAATTTGAACAGGAGTTGGCTTTTTGTGAATAACAGCAATACCGCTTGTACGATAATATTCATTCGTTTCATTTAAGTCTTCCTCAAGAGTCATTCCTCGATTACTATATTGAATGTCTTTGTTTGGAAGGTTTTTTCGTTTCGTTCTTTGCTTTTGCCGATAAGGTTTTCCATTTGGATATTTCAACATCAATGAAATTCCTCCTTTGTTGAGAAAAGCTAATTATATCATATCAATATTTACGTATAAATACGTACCGATATGGAAGGATGTTTCATATGAGGTTTGATTCAATTGATTCTTTATTGCTTTATGTTGAAAAAACGACATTAAAGGGAAATGTTGATAATATTTCCCGTACTTATTATTACGCTAAATTTTATTTGAAGCATCCCGAAATTCGCTGGGCGCATTTAGCGAGTATGGTTTCAAGAAACGCTGGTTGGTGTATGACAGACTTAATGGGTACTTGGTATTTAAAAGCACTTGCTCCTGAAATGCGTTTTTGGCTATTTTTAACGTATGAAAAAGCAAATTGGCTTATTTTTTCTGATGCGTTTCCACAATTATTAATATATGAGCAATCTAAAAAATATAATGTCCCATTGTTTAATTTACTTGAACATTTTCATGTATCAAGCTTTATGATTGATGAGTGGAAACGTTATTTCGTTGAGCATGATAACGACCGGCTGTTAACGGCCTTAATTATAAATGAACAGCATCTCATTCAAAAACCTGTCATTGAACAAGATGAATTTGTAAACAATGTTTTTCATAGTTTTCCGTATCGTTTTCAAGCTTTTTTTCATTTTAGTACCGTTTTATTCCCAACTCTTGATGGAAAATTGTATGGTTGCTCTGTCCAGCATTTTCGCAATGTGGCGAAACGAATTCAATTAGGGAAATGTTTAGCTCGTGTGTTGTTTCATCCGCTTTATTATGAAAAATTTCTTTTATTTTCTTCGCTTGTAACACATACTGGTTCTCGTTACGATTATGAAAGGTATTTACCCAACAGTATAAAGCGGGAAACGCCTTATTTACGAACAACATACCCGATTATTTCACATCATATAGACGAACGAGAAAGCAAATGGTTTCATGGACAAAATTTGAATAAATATTTCCGGCAAGTAAAAATACCAAAAAAACTCGATGTAACAAATTGGTATTTTAAAAAGCAGGAACAGTTGCGGTTATTTTGTCTATTCGATGAATATGTAAAAAGAGGGCGCAATGAATAAAGGAGAAGCTGCATAAAGAGAGCTTCTCCTTTTTACTTATGTTGACGGTCTGTTTGGACCTTTTAACTTTTTGTCACCGTATCCGACTAAATCTTTTTGTTCCTTTTTTTCATTTCTTATTTTGTGACTCTTCTTTGCCAACGTTATCACCTCCATTTTTTTAGCGTGTCCGCATTCTTACGTTTCCATTCTAATTGTCGAACTATGAAAAGGAAAGAAGAAAACAACTATCTTTGCCGAATAAAGACTAGTTTTGTCACCGTAGAAGGATAATGAAATAAAGGAAAGAATAATAACGGTTAAAGGAGGCGAAAAAATGAAATCAATCGTTGCGAAGGTGATAGCGTTACGGAAGTTAGAGGAATTAGAACAACAATTAGAACAATTGGAAATGAAACTTCTTGAAAAAACGTATGAGCAAGCAACACAACCATTTACTGAAATATCGAAAAGAATAGAAAGACATGATCATTCCATTCAAGATTTCAATCGTTGTGTAGAAGACTTAAATATCCAATCCTTCATGAAAAAAGAATTAAATCCCTCCAATACCGTCTCTTTAAACCCAAGCTATTAATCCCACTTACTTTTTCATCTCGCAAATGTATGCTATTATACGTAACGAGGTGAACAAATTGAATGAAGAACAAATTGTTCAACAAACGACATGGTTGTTAATGAAAGTAAAAGATTGTGAATCGCGTTTTTTAAAAACAAAGGCGTCCAAATGTGAGTATTCTTTTCATGATCAAGTGAAACCGTATTGCGATGAAGTTTTCGGTGTGCTCGATGAATGGAGTGAGGGTGTAACTCGATGGATTGATGAATATAGACCAAAATATATCGTTCAAGCACAAATTGAAAATTGTAAGGAGCAACTTGAACAACTAACCGTTCAATCTTTTTTCCATCAATCAAGCTTCAAGCGTTTTAAAGATATGAAAGAATCGGTTCAGTTTATATTAGAAAGTATCATCCAAAGGATTAAGTGAAACTTCAATCAGAGGGGGCTTTTTTCATCCCCCACTAATTGTTAGTCCCTGCCCCGTCTTAACTACAGAATCTTGAGGTGGGGGTCTTACTGCCTGTTTAGAGTGGGATAAATGAGTAACAAACATGAAATAAAAAGGGCTTAAAAGGAGCCCTTTTTATTGTGAATCGTCATCAACTTCAATCGTGATTGGTCTTTTGTCTTCTGTTCCGACTGTATCAATAGCATATTCAATATCTTCGGTATGCTTTGATGATGCTTGGAAGCCATGTTTCGGTGGTTGAGGCACATGGCCTTTTTTCTTATGTTGAAAGCTTTTCCCTCTGCTCATTGTATCCTCCTCATTTGAATAGTTTAGAAAACCTTTCTCTCCCTAGTCGTTAATGTTTCCGCAAAAAAGAATTCTAATACGTGCGAAGCGAAGGTGAGGATAGAAGGAAATTAACAAAAAAAAGCAGACAATAATGTCCGCTTATTATACAGCTTGTTCAGGATTTTTAGCGCCTTCTTTTTCTAAAATCTCTATGATTTGTCGGTATTCTAAAATAGTAATTTCTTCTCTTATATATAATTTTTTCAAGTAGTCTAAAAGCTCGTTCATGGAATAGGCGTCATATTGTTTTTCTAATTTGAATTTCTCCTTTAAAGTAGAATAATTCATTTAAACATCCCCCTTAACCCCTTTTTTCTATCATAACATGTTCTAGCGGTGTCTTAATTTTTTATAAAATTGAGACTTTCGACATTTTCTTACATTTCCTTCACCATTCGCTATTAATATGCATAAAGTATATATGGATGAGAATATAAGGGGGAATGAATCTTGTACCCGATTAATCAACATTATTACGTTCCTCGACCGTATCCACACTATACACCAATAGAACCAATATATTATCAGAAAAACTTGTCTTCATATTGGTTTCAACAAAATCAACCATCTTATTTTAATCCATACCCAACCCCATATCCTAAGCCAGTTCCATTTGCAACACCTCAACAAACAAGTGTGAAGTCTGTTGTAAACTCATTTAAAAAAACAGATGGTAATTTTGATATTAATAAAATGATGGATACGGCAGGACAAGTAATGGGGACGATGAATCAGTTAAATTCTTTGTTTAAAGGGGTGTCTCAACTATTTAAGTAAATAACCATTCGGAGGTAATTTGGATGCTCGACCATATTTTTAATCAAGTCGCGGTCCATCCACAGCTAGTCATTGTCGTCCCTGCATTAATGGTATTAGGATTTGCGATGAAAAATACACCTTTTATTCCGCATTGGATGATTGTGTGGGTGATTATTTTCGCAGGGGTACTCGCTAGTGTGATCACATTAGGGTTTACAGTTAACGGAGTAGCAAACGGAATGATTGCAGGGGGTGCAGCGATTACTTCACATCAAATGATTAAACAAACAATGTCTGCACGGAAAAAAGATTGATAGTAAAAAGTGAAGCTTGTAAAGGAATAACATATTTCTTTACAAGCTTTTTATACACTAGAAAAAACAATATTGAGCATTCTTATAGATCTTATCTTCTTTCTTTGTTTTCTATACGCTCTTTACGGCAATTAAGGGCATATTGTGCACATAATAAATTATTAATGGCAATAGAATTTTCCATTGTATGGAACTCTCCGTTTTGATGCGCTTTCAGCTTATCTACTAATATGCCGATAACGTCTTCCACTTGGCATCCGTTAATTCCCACTTTGTCAATGGCTCCTTCTTGAAATTTAATATTGATGTAGCGGCTTTGCTCGACATTGGACGACATTGAATTTCACTCCTTTTGATTATGTATTCGTAAAGGTACTGTAGTTCAATCTTATTGTTTAAAATGGCCGCTCTATCTATTCATCGTTTGTGGAAGAAATGAATAAAAGAGTTTCTCTATGAAATACTATTCATGGATGTTCATTTTGGAAGACGAGGAGGAAAAATATGATGAACAGACATGATCACCCGAAAAGAAAAAACAGCGACCCAAATCGAAGCCAAAATATTCAACAGGATCCTACGCCAGAAAAAAATGAAACGTATGGAAATAAATCTCATAAAAATTAAAGCGGATATTTAATATCCGCTTTTACTTTCTGAATCTTCGATAAAGATTCTTTTCTTTTTAAGAGGGATGACAATTTTTAATTCGCCATGATGAAAGGATGCTTGTAAATCAGTTTCCTTAACGGGATAAGGGAGAAGGAACGTTTTTGATAAATTTCCGTATGTTGTCATTCTTTCGTATCGTTTTTGAACATCGTTATTTTGTGAAACGTGCTCCTTATGCTCAATGGTAATCGTCATATACCTTTCGAATAAATTTATAATAATTTGTTCTTTTTTAATATCCGGTAAGTGTCCATGAATGACATATTCATTTTCTGTTTCGTAAGCATCTAATGAGATATGTGGAAATGGAAAAGCTTGATGGAGCATTTTTTCTACTTGATCGAAGAAAGGTTTTAACGTGGATGGCTGAAATAAATGCTCTAAATAAGTTTGCAATTGATCTTTGTTTTCCTGACCTTCATCACGTTCAAAAGAATTATCTTCTTTTCGTACCATTCAACAGCCTCCTTCAAATGTGTGCGAAGTGAAAAAATAGAATGAACCCCACTCATAAAGTATGTGTTTCCCTATAAAAAGGTGTCTTGATTGAATAGTTGAACAAAATATGGTAATCGAAAGGTAATGATACTCTTACGTAAAACTCTTTTATTACGAACGCTTATTCGCTAAAATATGAAGTAGTCGTAAGAGGAGGAAGTTGATGATGAAAAGGAAATCGATTAGCGAATGTTTACATCACTTTAAAACAGATGAACGATTTCAGAACAAAATTGTCCATTGGCATACAATTCCTGAAGAAGCAGCGAATACGGTCTCAATTCCTTCAAGCTTACATCCAAAACTAGCAGAAGCACTGAAAAAAAGAGGCATAAGTCAATTGTATATTCACCAAGCAGAGGCATTTACATTGGCTCAAAAAGGTTTACATTTTGTTGCAGTAACACCGACCGCTTCCGGGAAAACACTTTGTTATAACCTTCCCGTCCTAGAAGAAATTTTACAAGATCGAAGCTCGCGAGCATTGTATATTTTTCCTACGAAAGCATTGGCCCAAGATCAAAAATCAGCATTAAATGAACTCATTAATGAAATGGACGAATGCTCAATTCATTATGATACGTACGATGGGGATACTTCACCAACTATACGGCAAAAGGTGAGAAAAGCAGGGCATATCGTCATTACGAACCCAGACATGTTACATTCGGCGATTTTACCACACCACACAAAATGGGTTTCGCTATTTGAAAACTTAAAATACGTAGTCATTGACGAACTTCACACATATCGCGGGGTATTTGGAAGTCATGTTGCAAACGTGATTCGGCGATTAAAAAGGATCTGTGCGTTTTATGGTAGCACACCGCAGTTTATATGTACTTCGGCAACCATTCGAAATCCTAAACAGCTTGGTGAGGCGTTAACGGGGACAAATATGGAGTTAATCCATAAAAATGGAGCGCCAAGTAGTCGGAAACATTTTATTTTTTACAACCCACCTATCGTCAATAAACCGCTTAATATTCGAAAAAGTGCTACATTAGAGGTGCGGGAAATTGCGAAGGAATTTATAAAAAATCAAATTCAAACGATTGTTTTTGCCAAAAGTCGTGTTCGTGTAGAAGTTATTTTAACGTACTTAAAAGAGCTTCTTAAAAAAGACATTTTGAATGACTCGATACGTGGCTATCGAGGAGGATATTTACCTAGGCAACGGAGAGAGATTGAAAAAGGCTTAAGAGACGGGAACATTATTGGGGTTGTCAGTACGAATGCGCTTGAATTAGGCGTGGATATTGGGCAGCTTGAAGTGTGTATTATGACTGGATATCCTGGAACCATCGCAAGTGCATGGCAACAGGCTGGCCGAGCTGGTAGAAGAAAAGGGGAGGCCGCAATTATTATGGTTGCGAGTTCAAGTCCTATTGATCAATATTTAATGCAGCATCCGCAATATTTACTACATCAAAATCCGGAAATGGCGATTATCAACCCAGATAATTTAATTGTTTTAGTTGACCATGTTAAATGTGCCGCATTTGAATTACCTTTTCAAGATGGGGATACGTTTGATGGCGTGGATGTTGAAGAAGTACTTCATTTTTTAAGGGAAGAACAAGTATTGCATTATAATCAACAAAAGTGGTATTGGATGAATGATTCTTTTCCTGCTGCCAATATTAGTTTGCGTTCGGCTTCGCAAGAAAATGTTGTCATTATTGACCAATCGAATACAGGAAATGCAAAAGTAATCGGTGAAATGGACCGTTTTAGTGCGATGACATTATTGCATGAAGAAGCGATTTATTTACATCAAGGTGTTCAATATCAAGTAGAAAAATTGGATTGGGAAGAAAAGAAAGCGTTTGTAAGAGAAGTAGAAGTCGATTATTTTACAGATGCGAATTTAGCAGTGGAGTTAAAAGTGCTAGAAGAGGATGAACATAAGACGCTTTCGACCTGTCACTTAGGATACGGTGATGTGATGGTGCTGGCAAAAACGACGATTTTTAAGAAGATTAAATTCGATACACACGAAAATATTGGGTCTGGTCCGATTCATTTACCAGAAGAAGAGTTGCACACTTCTGCTTGTTGGGTTAGCTTAGATCTTTCATCTGTGAAGGAAATGGATCAACATACGATTGAGCACGTTCTCCTTGCTTTTTCTCATGCTATCCGGTTCGTAGCGTCTTTAAAAGTGATGTGTGACCCGAGTGATTTGCATGTCGCTGTGCAAATAAAATCCGTGCATAATGAAATGCCAACCGTATTCTTATATGACCGTTATCCTGGAGGCGTTGGGTTAACAAAAAACATATTTGAAAACATGGGAGAGGTTTTGAAAGAGACATTATCGTTCATTCAAGACTGTCCGTGTGAAGACGGTTGCCCTTCCTGTATTGGTACGGATGCTCATTTACCATTTGTGAAAACAAAAGCAGTCCAAGTTATACAAAAATTAAGTGAGGAGTTTACATGTCAATAAAAAATAAATTAAATCGTCTAAAAAAACATATGGCTCCCTCTCGTGAACAAAAGTGGTTGGAGAAACAAGATGATGGAACTAATGCCAGTACGAAAAGAGCCGAAGAAGTACCATTTGTCGATGAATGGGCTGATTTGAGGGCTCAACCAAATTATTTTGACGGTCAGTATACGATTGTACGGACCGTCACGTATCCATTAACGTATAAACATGGGTTATACAAGTTAGGTGAATTGAAAGAGGTTGTGAAGAAATGGAATGAACAAATGGTTGATCATCCATTGTCAGCATACGGACATGATGCCGTCAACCTCTTCTTTTTTGATACGGAAACGACAGGATTAAAAGGTGGGGCGGGCAATATGATTTTTTTATTAGGTCATGCTCGTCTTGACAACGACCAGGTGGTGATTAAGCAACATTTTTTACCGAGTCCAGGACATGAAGTAGCACTATATAAAAGTTTTTTAAGTGAGGTAAATATTGAAACGCTAGTAACTTATAATGGGAAAGCATTTGATTGGCCCCAAGTAAAATCACGTCATGCATTCATTCGAAATGAAGTACCCAAATTACCAGCGTATGGTCATTTTGATTTGTATCATGGCTCACGAAGACTGTGGAAAGATCGGCTCGATTCATTAAAGTTGTCTGTTATTGAAAAAGATATTTTAAACATTACGAGAAATGAAGATACACCTGGATATTTAGCACCAATGCTCTATTTCCACTTTTTAAACAATCCAGATCCGAACGTCATAAGCGGTGTATTAAAGCATAATGAAATAGACGTATTGTCACTTATAACGTTATATATTCATATCTCCAAAATGTTGTTAAACGCTTCGGCATTTCAAGGTGAATCGTACTATATAGCCAAATGGTTTCAGACAACTGGAAATGAAGGAGAAGCAGTGAAAACGTACGAGCAATTAAATAAAGAAAAACTAGAAAATGTGTGGAAAGCGAAAATTGAGCTATCATTTTTATATAAAAAAGAAGGGAAATTTGATCAAGCCGTTCAATTATGGAAAGAGCTAAAAGAATCACCGTTGACACAAGATCAACTGAATGCTCATATTGAGCTCGCAAAGTATTATGAACATCGTGTGAAAAAAATAGATCGTGCTTTGAAAGAAACAGATATAGCGTTGCAACAACTATTAAAGGACAGCTCGATCAATCGTCGAAAAAGGGAAAAGTTCGAGGAAGATTTACGAAAACGGCAAAAGCGGCTCATTCAAAAATTAAAGAGAAGGTCACTAGACAAAAAGTAAACTTTATCTAGTTCCTAAAACAATAGAAAAGTACTATTTAACAACCCCCTAAAAATTTTATTCTAGGAGAAAATGATGAATGACAAAATGGTGATCTCATTATAAAATGGAATTTGTGTGTGTAAAAAAATATTAATGAAAAGTAGGGAGTATACGTGTATAAAGGGATTTTTTATTTGTTTTTTATTGTGTTATTTGTTACGGCGTTTGTTTTCTCAAATTTTAAAGATACGTTTTATGCGTTCCTGTGAAAATTAGGTGTTTATATTAGTACATGTACACTCTTTTCTACATAGGCTGTTACTGTAAGGCAGATAAATGATAGAAAGGAGTTTTATTTCATGCATTGCAGACCTAATATGATGGCGCCTATTGTCCATCCGACAAAATGTTGCGTGAATAACACGTACTCACAAACCGTTGTTCCACATATTCATCCAACTCATACAACAAATGTGAATCACCATATGTATAAACATTTACATTACTATCCTCAAACACAATCTGTCGCGAATGAAACGTATCATCAGCACTTTAATTGCATGGGCCCAGGCCCGATGCCGAGATAGACTATAATGGGGAGCTAGCTTACTAAGCTCCTCTTGTTTTCTGTAAAAAAGATACAATGGTTAACATTAGGTGGTGTTCAATTGAAGGTCTTAGCGATAACAGGATATAAACCACATGAGCTAGGAATTTTTAATTATAAAGAACCGGCCATTAAATACATAAAAAAAGCTATTAAAAAATCAGTCATTCCATTTGTGGAAGAAGGTCTTGAATGGGTTGTTATTAGCGGACAAGTAGGTGTTGAGCTTTGGGCGGCAGAAGTTGTATTGGATTTACAAGAAGAATACCCATTTCTTCAACTAGCTATATTAACCCCATTTTTGCATCAAGAGAAAAAATGGAAAGATCATCACCGAGAATATTACGAAATGATCCTCGCACAGGCTGATTTAGTTGAAAGTATTACAAAAAAAGAATATGAGAATCCAGTACAATTTCGTTTGAAAAATGAATTCATCACAAGCAAAACAGATGGGCTACTTCTAGTATACGATCAAGAGCGAGAAGGAACTCCAAAATATCAACTAGAAGTAGCAAAAAAGAAACAAGAGCAAGGGAAATATTCAATTTTTACGATTACATTTGATGATTTGCAAGTAATTGTCGAAGAAGATATGCAAGAATAAATTGACATTAGACAAGAAGTTTGAAAAAATATTGATTAAGATATTTCTCGTTGCAATGAGGTGAAACAGTTGATTTCAGATAAAATAAGATTAACGGCAAAAGAGATTTTGGAAAAAGAATTTAAAACATCCATGCGCGGTTATAAACAAGAAGATGTAGATAAATATTTAGACACAATCATTAAGGATTATGAGGCGTTTCATCAAATTATTGAGGAGCTCCAACAAGAAAATTTACGTTTAAAAAAACAGCTTGAAGATGTACAAAAAAAACAAATCAATCCACAAGCAAATACGACAAACTTTGATATTTTAAAACGATTATCCCATCTAGAAAAACATGTATTTGGTAGTAAGTTATACGATTAAAGGAAACAATTACACTTGAAACGTGTGCTCAAATTGACTATAATATTTGTTGCAGGTTAAATAACGTTCGGGTAATCGCTGCAAGGCTTGTATGCACTTGTAGAGGAAAGTCCATGCTCGCACGGAGCTGAGATGCCCGTAGTGTTCGTGCCTAGTGAATTCATAAGCTAGGGCAGCCATTGTTGGCTGACGGCGAAGAACGTGCCTAAGTCCTTTGGATATGGCATTAGTATTCTGAAAGTGCCACAGTGACGAAGTCTTATGAGAAATCATAAGAGTGGAACGAGGTAAACCCCACGAGCGAGAAACCCAAATTATGGTAGGGGCACCTTCTTGAAGGAAATGAACGACAAGAAGGACAGAAGAAATTCTTCTGTAGATAGATGATTACCACCGGAGTACGAGGTGCAATTCCGTTTGGAGTACGAAGGGACAAAACATGGCTTACAGAACGTTATTTACAGTAAACCCGCTTCATAAAAAATGAGCCACTCTCCTCATCGGTAGGAGAGTTTTTTATTTGTGCCAAATTGACTTTCCATGAAAAAAGCGACAAAATAAAGTGAATGACTGAAGATAGGGTGAAATGATGTCGAACAACAAACTAACATTGATCGCAACTGCTGCGATGGGAATTGAATCTTTAGTGGCGAAAGAAGTACGAGATTTAGGATATAACTGTCAAGTAGAAAATGGCAAAGTAACATTTACAGGTGATGAACTGGCCATTTGTCGAGCGAACCTATGGCTAAGAACGGCTGACCGAGTTAAAATTAAAGTAGCAGAATTTAAAGCAACGACCTTTGAAGAATTGTTTGAAAAAACAAAGGTGATTGATTGGGCACGATACATACCTGAAAACGGTCAGTTTCCGGTAATTGGTAAATCGGTTAAATCTCAGCTTGCTAGCGTACCAGATTGTCAAAAAATAGTGAAGAAAGCCATTGTAGAAAAATTAAAAAACCAATATAAAAAAAGAACAGAGTGGTTAGATGAAACCGGTGCTCTTTATAAAGTGGAAGTGGCCTTACATAAAGATGTGGCAACAATTACGATTGATGCTAGCGGTAGTGGTTTGCATAAACGAGGTTATCGTGTAGGACAAGGAGATGCACCGATCAAAGAGACGCTCGCAGCAGCTCTCATACAGCTCACGAATTGGACACCTGAACGACCGTTTGTTGATCCGTTCTGTGGTTCAGGTACCATTCCGATTGAAGCGGCTATGATCGGACAAAATATTGCTCCGGGATTTAATCGTGAATTTGTTTCAGAGTCTTGGGATTGGATTGACGACAGGTTGTGGGATGAGGCACGAAATGAAGCTGAACACCTTGCAAAATATGATCAACCACTTGACATACTAGGTACAGATATTGATCATCGAATGGTTCAAGTTGCAAACGACAATGCTTTAGAAGCTGGTTTTGCAGATATAATTCAATTTAAGCAAATGCAAGTAAAGGATTTTCATACGACAAAAGAATTTGGTGTAATTGTTGGAAATCCTCCATACGGTGAACGTTTAGGAGAAAGACAAGAAGTAGAAAAAATGTATCAACAAATGGGGGAAGTTTTCTCTCCATTAGATACATGGTCTGTTTACATTTTAACATCTTACGAAAAATTTGAATCTCTTTACGGAAAACCAGCAACAAAAAAACGAAAACTGTTCAACGGTTTTATTCGTACAGATTATTATCAATATTGGGGAAAACGCCCTCCTAAGCCAGATCAACCACGTATAAAATGATGTTTTTAGGCATATAATAAAACCACTCTGAATTTTTTTGGATGGAGTGGGAGAAATGTTAACAAATCAAGATTTCGAGCGCATTTCAAATGCGTTGCAAAACGCATATGATCAGCTAGTCAAACAAAATTCAACAGATGATGTTTTATTTACGATTAAAGAGGCAGAGCAAAATTTACAAAGTGCGATGTCTGTTCAATCTAGTATAATTTCCTACAAATAGCGATTTTTAAAACATACACTAATGATTGGCTTTCCTGGTGTGGAAAGCCATATTTTTTGTTGTTTAGGAAACCTATGTACAACCTTGTTAATAGAAGGTTTTATGTCTAGCTTCGGCGTTAGCGAACGCCTTGCGCTTTTGTTCTGTGAATCATTTGATTGATTCATTTTTACTAGTTATAAGTGAATGTTTTGGAGGTAACGATGATGGTTCAAACACGACTGCCATTTCCCATTTCAAAAGATGAAACATTTTATGAAGCGTTAAACGGCTGGATTGGTGACGTTTTATATGATATTTTACCTGAACAAGGATTCGAATTGCGTGATGAACAAATTTTTATGGCCTTTCAATTAGACAGAGCCTTTAAGGAGAAAAAGGTGATGTTTGCTGAAGCAGGCGTTGGTACTGGAAAAACGATTGTGTATTTACTATATGCGATAAGCTATGCTCGTTATACAGGAAAGCCTGCCGTCATTGCTTGTGCAGATGAAGCATTAATTGAGCAGCTTGTTAAAAAAGAGGGAGATATTAAAAAGCTTGAGGAAACACTAAATTTAACGATTGATGTTCGCTTAGCGAAATCAAATCCTCAATTTTTATGCTTACAAAAATTAGACAACGCTTTAGGGAAGCGAAATGGACAATTTGACCAAATTTATAATGAATTACCTGATTTTGTCCATGAGAATAAAGGGATGCAATCTTTCTACCCATTTGGCGATCGAAAGCAATACCCGCATTTAACGAATGAAGAGTGGAATGACATTAATTGGGATCCGTTTCAAGATTGCTTTTCATGTTCAAAAAGGCATCGTTGTGGACTAACGTTAACCCGAGAACATTATCGAAAAGCATCGGATCTCATTATTTGCTCACACGATTTTTATATGGAACATATTTGGACATATGAAGCGAGAAAAAGAGAGGGGCAACTTCCACTTCTCCCAGATCATAGTGTTGTTGTGTTTGATGAAGGTCATTTACTGGAGTTTGCTGCACAAAAAGCGCTAACATATCGAGTGAAACGTGGTACGTTACAACAGTTTTTAGAGAGGTTACTTGCCAATGATATTCGAGAAGAGTTTGCGCTATTAGTAGAGGATGCATTGGCACTTCAAGATAAGTTTTTTGATGAACTGGATGATCATTCAAACGTTGTGAAAGGATCAAATCGAAGAACAATTAAACGTTCAAAAAGGCTACTCGATGTGACAAAGGCATTGCATCAGCACATTTTGCAATTAGGCGATGCACTTGTTTTCGAAAGTGAATTGTATACAATTGAACAATATGAATTATCCATTGTAGAGGAATATTTAGATCAGATGGAGTACTCTTTACGTCTTTTTTTACATGATCATCAAGCAATAGATTGGCTAGAAGGCGATGTTGATTTAACATTAGTCATTATGCCGAGAACAGTGAAAGAGATATTAGCGAACCAAGTGTTTTCAAAAAAAATACCTTATATCTTTTCATCTGCAACATTATCTGATCAAGATGGATCGTTTCAATTTTTAGCAAATAGTTTAGGTGTTGATGATTATGTATCTTTCTCTGTTGCCTCTCCGTTTAACTATGAAGAACAAATGGAAATTACGATAGAAACAATAGGAGATCGGGATAAATCAAATTATGTACGAAATTTCGTGAAAGCAAAAGGCGGAAAGACATTAATTTTATTTCGATCAGAAGAGGAAATGGACACATTTAAACAGTCGATCGATGATGAACTCCCATTCTCACTATATTTTGAAGGTGATCGAGAAATTAGTGAGCTCATTTCCTTATTTCAAGAGGAGGAGTCAAGTGTATTAGCAGCAGTCCATTTATGGGAAGGGTTAGATATTCCAGGACCATCACTATCTAATGTCATTATTTGGTCACTGCCGTTTCCTCCAAATGATCCAGTTTTTGAAGCGAAACGAAAGTCGGTGCAAGATCCGCATCTTGATGTGGACATGCCATATATGATATTAAGACTTAAGCAAGGAATTGGTCGATTAATCCGCTCGAAAGACGACCGCGGATCTATCGCCATTTTAATGAATAAAGAGACGGATCAATCAATCTTGAATGAAGTGCAAAAAGTTTTACCTGTTGAAGCAACGGTTGGTACGGTTTCGAAAGAATAAAAAATGGTGGTGTCATTTTTGCCGCCATTTTTTTATTCGATTGAAAAGCTATTTTGTAATAATGACTTTCATTGACACGAATCATCTATGTAAAGTAATCTGAACATAGTTAATATTTTTGAATCTTTGGGGTGAGGATATGAGCTTGAAAGAAAAGGAAAAACAATTTTTAGCATTATTAAAAAAAATGAAACAATATGAAGAAGCGATTAATGTGATGTATTGGGATTTGCGAACAGGAGCTCCAAAAAAAGGGGTAGAAGATCGATCAGAAGTGATTGGTATGCTTTCTACTGAAGTTTTTCAATTATCAACTTCTGAAGAAATGGCCTCATACATAGCAGAATTATCGAATGATGAACATTTATCACATATAACGAAAAAGTCCCTTGCGGAATGTAAAAAAGAATACGATCGTAATAAAAAAGTTCCTCGAGATGAATATAAAGAATATGTGATTTTACAATCAAAAGCAGAATCAGTTTGGGAAGAAGCAAAAGAGAAGGCTGATTTTAATCTTTTTGCTCCTTACTTAGAAAAGCTAGTTCAGTTCAATCAAAAGTTTATTGAATATTGGGGTTTTGATACTCATAAATACAATACACTGCTTGATTTGTATGAACCAGGTATTAAAGTTGATTTATTAGATCAAGTATTTGCTCAATTAAAAGAAAAAATTGTCCCGCTCGTTCACGAAATTATAGAATCACCAAATAAGCCTGCAACCGACTTTTTATTTGGTTTGTTTGAAAAAGAAAAGCAAAAAGAATTTTCTCACCTTTTACTACGTGAGCTTGGTTATGACTTTGAAGCAGGACGACTTGACGAAACCGTTCATCCATTTGCTATTGAATTAAATCAAGGAGATGTTCGAATTACAACGAAATATGATGAGAACGATTTCCGGTCGGCAATTTTCGGAACGATTCATGAATGTGGCCATGCAATTTATGAACAAAATATTTCGAAAGACATAAAAGGTACACCGCTTGCAACTGGAACTTCAATGGGGATTCACGAATCACAGTCTCTTTTTTATGAAAGCTTTATTGGAAGAAGCGAATCTTTTTGGAACCGTTATTATGAATCATTAAAAAAATATTCCCCTCACCAATTTAAAGGTGTTGCATTAGAACGTTTCTATCGCGCCATCAATGAAGCTAAACCATCTTTAATTCGCATTGAAGCAGATGAATTAACGTATCCGTTGCACATAATCATTCGCTACGAAATAGAAAAGGCATTATTCGCTGATGAGATACGAGTAAAAGACTTACCTGGGATATGGAATGAAAAATATGAAGAATATTTAGGGATTCGTCCGAAGCATGATGGGGAAGGTGTATTACAAGATGTACATTGGGCTGGAGGAAGCTTCGGTTATTTTCCATCTTATGCATTAGGATATATGTATGCTGCCCAATTTAAACATACAATGCTAAAAGATCTTCCAAACTTTGATCAGTTAATCGAAGAGGGAAAATTTGAAGTTATAAAAGAATGGCTAACGAAAAATATTCATCAATATGGAAAAATGAAAAAGCCGCTAGAAATATTGCAAGATGTTACAGGAGAATCATTAAATCCAACGTATTTAATCGATTATTTAGAGAGAAAATATAAAAAAATATATAGCTTATAAGAAAGCACAAGTGCCTTGTTCATCCTTAGACACAAATGTTCTTGCGATGAAAAGGCGCTTTTTGCCTTTACAGCGTCACGTTTTTGACTCGAGGAGATAGATGATTTTCATTGGCCACTGAAGACTCCATTACCATTGAAAACTTAATCAAAATGAAATAAATTCTCATATTAAAAGAAAACCGGTGCAAATGTGCACCGGTTTTCTGCGCCTATCAAAGAAGCATTATGCCTTCTGCTGGCGTGTAATTAACATGACGAAATAACTTAGGACACCAAATAGTAACGAAATGAATAAAGCGTGTGATAGAGCAAGCATTAAATTTAATTTGCTAAAAACGACAAGCATTCCTGATAGAGCTTGCAGGACGATGAGAATAAATGCAATGATCCAGCCCCAGTACATAACACGTTGATCTTTGTAATTTTTAATCGCATGGTACGTGGCAGCGCAAATCCAAATGAAAATAAGGAATGCTGCCAAGCGGTGTCCCATTTGGACAAATTCATGAAAAGTTGTCGGTAAAAAGTTGCGATTACTACAAAATGGTACACTTGGGCATGCTAAACTTGAGCTTGTATGTCGTACGTAAGCACCTGTGTAGACGACGATGTAGCTATAAATGATAATTCCGAATACGTGAAATCGCATAGTTTTGCCTATTTTTAAGGATGAAGCGTCAAACTTTCGATCTATTTCAAATATGAGTAATGTCAATAATAAGACAGATGCAAACGAAATTAATGAAATCCCGAAGTGAAGAGCTAATACTGCATCAGATTGTCCCCATACAACAGCTGCTGCACCGATGAGCGCTTGAAGGATGAGGAAAAAAACAGATAATACGGCTAACAACTTTGTTTCGCGTTTATGCCCGATGTATTTCCATGATAAAATGGACAAGGCTAAAACGAGAAAACCAGCTGTCCCACTAACGAGTCGGTGTGATAGTTCGATAATCGTTTCAAGTGTCAGCGGATCTGGAATAATTTGTCCGTGACATAAAGGCCATGAACGGCCGCATCCCATGCTGGATCCAGTTTTCGTTACAAGTGCACCACCCATAAGGACAAATAACATAACGAATGAAGTAATTACGGATAAAAATTTTAAAAAGCGTTGCAACTGTGTCACCTTCTTCATTTAAGATAATTTTTTTACATCATAATGTTGTCTTCACTCATCCTATTATAGTGAAAAGAGAGAAGAAAATAAAAAAGTTATTTGAAAAAACTTGAATATTTATATAGAGTTTGCTAGAAATAGTAAAGGGATAGTTTTAAGCATTTTATTAGCAAACGCACATTTCATTATAACGCTTTATTTTTTTTATTACATGCCCTTCACAATTTCGACAAACTTTATTCATGAACTATACACAAAAAATTGACGAAATATGGTTTAATAACAAGTGTATGTTTATTTGTCCTATCTTTTTTTATATGATGTAAAAGTATGAGTTGGAACCGCCTTCAAAGAGGAGCCGATGTTTGAAATAAGGAGGAAAACAGATGGCAAATACTAGGGGTGAGATAACCATTCAATCTCATAAGATTGAAAACACAACTACTATTTGGAAAGATTTTCTTTCCTTAATTAAAATAGGCATTGTGAACTCCAATTTAATTACAACATTTACTGGTTTATGGTTGGCTCTATACTTTAGTGGAGAGAGCTTTTTACATAATATAGATAAAGTTTTATTCACACTAAGTGGATCCGCATTAATCATAGCGGGCTCTTGTGCCATTAACAATTTTTATGATCGAGATATTGATCATATCATGGAAAGAACAAAATCTCGTCCGACAGTGACTGGGAGAGTAACGCCACTACAAGTCGTATTACTTGGTTTAGGTTTTCTTTTCGTTGGGACATTTCTTTTAGTAATGACTTCGATTACAGCAGCTGTAATCGGGTTAATAGGTGTCTTCAGTTACGTTGTGTTATATACAATGTGGACGAAGCGCCATTATACAATTAATACCGTTGTCGGCAGTATTTCTGGAGCAGTGCCCCCATTAATCGGGTGGACAGCGATTACAGATTTATCGACAGTTGCTTGGGTATTATTTTTGATTATGTTTGTTTGGCAACCACCACATTTCTTGGCACTAGCAATGAAACGATGTGAGGAATACCGAGAAGCTAAAATTCCAATGTTACCAGTCGTTCATGGCTTTGCTATAACGAAGCGCCAAATAATGATTTGGGTTGCGTGTCTCTTGCCATTACCATTTTATTTATATAGTTTAGGTATTGGATTTATTGTTCTTGCAACACTATTAAATATTGGGTGGTTAATCCTTGCTTTAGCAGGAATAAAAATGAAGGATGACCTAAAATGGGCAAAGTGGATGTTTGTCTATTCGTTAAATTATTTAACAATTCTTTTCTCTCTGATGGTTATCTTTGCGATTCAATAACTTTGGTTGTAATTCTTTCTAAAAGAATTTCAATATAGAAGGAATTTATTATTTTCTTCATCACAACTATGTGGATATTAAGGTAGAAAGAGGGGTTTGATTTTGCTATGAAAAAGTGGCTGACAAAATGGCGTCTATTTTCACTTTTTGCTATGGTGGCGCTAATTTTATCTGGCTGCGGTGAACCATTCCTTTCCACGTTAACACCAGCAGGTGAAGTGGCTGATGAGCAGTACTCATTAATGATGTTAAGTACGCTTATCATGGTGGTTGTCGTTGCAGTCGTAACTGTAATTTTCATCTATGTTATTATTAAATTCCGTCGGTCTAAAGTGGGAGAAAAAATTCCAGTACAAGTAGAAGGAAGTCATAAGCTTGAAATAATTTGGACAGTTATTCCGATTTTGCTTCTAATTGTACTAGCGATTCCTACTGTTGCTGCAACTTTTAAGTTAGCGGATGTAGATCCAATGGAAAAAGCATTGGCTGATTCAGAAAATGGCGGAAAAGATCCGCTTGTCGTCAATGTACGTGCAAACCTTTATTGGTGGGAGTTCGAGTACCCTGGATATGGAGTCATCACAAGCCAAGACTTAGTGATGCCAACTGATGAAAAAGTATACTTTAACATCGTTGCATCTGATGTGAAGCACTCTTTCTGGATTCCTGCTGTCGGTGGTAAGATGGATACGAACACGGATAACGTGAATAAATTTTGGTTAGAAATTGATTCAGAGCGTGCGGAGGAAGCTGGCAATGTATTTTATGGTAAATGTGCTGAGCTATGTGGCCCTTCTCATGCATTAATGGACTTTAAAGTCCAAGCTGTTTCACGCGCAGAATTTGATCAATGGGTTGCAAAAATGCAAAACTTTGATCCTGAAAAAGTGGCGAAAACAGCATCTGCTAAACAAGGTGAGCAATTATTCCAAGATAAAGGATGTATTGGCTGTCACGCAATCTCTCCAGCTGATACGCGTCCAGAAGCAGCACGTACTGCTCCAAACTTAGCGAACTTTGGAGATCGTGAAAAAGTAGCTGGTATTGATGAAAACAATGAAGAAAACGTTAAAGCTTGGTTGGCAGATCCTGAAACGATTAAACCAGGTAATAAAATGACAAATACGTATCCAAAGCTTACGGATGAAGAGTTGGATGCATTAACAGAATACTTATTAAACCTTTCTGTAGAGAGCAAATAAAAACATTAGTAAAAAGGGAGGTAGCAAAGTGAGTACGTTAGCTCAGAAAAGAGGATTCGGAGCAACTTTATGGGACTACTTAACAACAGTAGACCATAAAAAAATTGCCATCCTTTACCTACTTGCTGGTACATTACATTTAATCATTGGCGGTATTGAAGCGCTATTAATGCGCTTACAGCTGATGTACCCAGAGAGTACACTAGTTAGTGCACAAACATTCAATGAATTATTAACAACACATGGTACAACGATGTTATTTTTTGCTGCAACACCACTTTTGTTTGCGTTTATGAACGCTGTTGTACCGTTACAAATTGGAGCTCGAGATGTAGCATTTCCGTTTTTAAACTCGCTTGGCTTTTGGTTATTTTTCTTTGGAGCATTATTCTTTAACCTAGGGTGGTTTTTAGGCGGATCTCCTGATGCTGGTTGGACATCATATGCTTCACTAGCATTGAATTCACCTGGCCATGGTGTAGATTTTTATCTATTAGGATTGCAAATTTCCGGTTTAGGTACATTAATTTCAGGGATTAACTTCCTTGCGACCATTATTACGATGCGTGCACCAGGTATGACGTTTATGCGTTTACCGTTATTTACTTGGACGACATTTGTAACATCTTCACTTATTTTATTTGCCTTTCCACCTTTAACGGTTGGATTAGCATTATTAATGTTTGACCGCTTGTTTGGAACAGCATTCTTTGTTCCAGAAATGGGTGGTAATACGATCATTTATGAGCACATTTTCTGGATTTTTGGTCACCCAGAAGTATATATTCTTGTTTTACCTGCATTCGGTATTTTCTCGGAAATTATTCCGGTATTTTCCAGAAAACGCTTATTCGGATACTCATCCATGGTATTCGCAACCGTTTTAATTGGATTCTTAGGATTCATGGTGTGGGCTCACCACATGTTCACAACGGGTCTTGGTCCTGTAGCTAACGCAATCTTCGCGGTTGCAACGATGGCAATCGGTGTACCAACTGGTATTAAAGTATTCAACTGGTTGTTAACAGCATGGGGAGGAAGCATTCGCTTTACCGTACCAATGCTCTATGGAGTTACATTTATTCCATCATTTGTTATGGGTGGGGTAACGGGTGTCATGCTTGCAACAAGTGTAGCTGACTATCAATATCATGACACATACTTTGTTGTTGCTCATTTCCACTATGTAATCGTAGGTGCGATTGTGTTTGCGATATTAGCTGCAACGCACTATTGGTATCCAAAAATGTTTGGTCATATGTTAAGCGAAAAATTAGGCGTTGTAACCTTCGTATTATTTACGGTCGGTTTCCATTTAACATTCTTTATTCAGCATTTCTTAGGACTTTGGGGAATGCCACGTCGCGTGTTCACTTATTTACCAAACCAAGGTTGGGACACGGCAAACTTTGTAAGTTCCGTTGGAGCCATTTTCATGGCAGTTGCTGTTATTGTGTTAGTGATTAACGTCATTGTTTCTGCGATAAATGCAAAACCTGTTAGTGGAGATCCTTGGGGAGATGGACGTTCTTTAGAATGGGCTGTATCTTGTCCACCACCAGAGTATAACTTTAAACAAACTCCACTAGTTCGTGGATTAGATCCACATTGGATTGAAAAAATGGAAGGTAACAAAGAATTAACGCATGCTGAGCCATTAGGTGATATTCATATGCCAAATTCATCGATTTTACCGGTTATCATCTCGATCGGTTTATTTATTGGAGCGTTAGGTCTCTTGTATATTAATGACTACTCATGGGGATTAGGAGTGGCCATTTTAGGATTAGTGATTACTTTAGGTACGATGTTCTTCCGCTCTGTTATCGATGACCACGGTTATCATATTCATAAGGAAGATCTGTTAAATGATGATGATAAGGGGGTTAAGGCATAATGAACGTTGAGGAAAAATTAACGGCTGAGACGTTTCCAGCTCATCCAGAAAAAGCCACCCTCGAAGGGAAAAATAAATTTATAGGATTTTGGTTATTTTTAGGTGGAGAGACCGTTCTTTTTGCGACTCTCTTTGCCACATTTATCGCTTTAAGGAATTCCAATGCGGGTGGTCCAACCACTCAGGAACTTTTTGAAATACCACTCGTATTTGCTATGACGATGATATTATTGACGAGCAGTTTAACAAGTGTGTATGCGATGTACCATATGAAGAACTTTGATTTTGGTAAAATGCAGCTTTGGCTTGGCATTACCGTGTTATTAGGGCTAGCGTTTCTTTCATTAGAAATTTATGAGTTCAATCATTATATCCATGGCTTTGACTTTACACTTAAAACAAGTGCTCTAGGTTCTGCATTCTATGTACTTGTTGGTACACATGGTGCCCACGTGGCTTTCGGATTGTTATGGATTACAACATTAATCGTGCGAAACGCAAAGCGTGGATTAAGCTTATACAATGCACCAAAATATTATGTTGCAAGCCTTTACTGGCACTTTATCGACGTAGTATGGGTGTTCATCTTCACAGTTGTATATTTAATGGGAATGGTGGGATAAACTGATGGCAAATAGTCAAAATTCAGGTAACCCAAATGTTGATGTTGCTTATCGTCGTAAGAAAAATAAAGAGGAAATGAAATATCAAGTCGTTTCTTTTGCATTAATGATTTTCCTTACGATTGTAGCGTTTATAGCAGTAGGATATGAAGGAATTGGAGAATGGTTTAAAGTTCCATTTATTCTTCTTCTTGCATGTATCCAAGTGATATTCCAACTTTACTATTTTATGCACATGAGTCATAAAGGGCACGAAGCGCCACAAATGTTTATTTTTACTGGTATACTTATTACATTCGTTACAGTTCTTGCCCTTTCTACAATCGTATGGTGGTAAAAAAACAACTGGCACAATGCCAGTTGTTTTTTTGTAATAACAAATTGAATATGTATAAATTGAAGTGAGTTAGGTTCATACTTTTTTCTGAATAAATTTTTTCAAAGAACGTTCATTTGTATTTAGGCAGACAAGTTGTATAATAGAACATGTGAAAGATTTGCAATGAATGGTATGGATTAGCTTAAAAGGAGATGAGCCTTGATGAGTTTGAATATTTTTGGGTTCCGGGCATTGTGGAGTCCTTATTTTATTTTGTTCGTTATTGCGTTAACAGTCATGTACTTTTATTTAATTGGTCCCGGACGCAAGCATTTTAAAGAGGCTGGCGATGTTTCTTTGAAACAGAGAGTGTATTTCGTGTTAGCGATGGTAATGCTTTATATTAGTCTAGGGAGTCCATTAGACTTATTTGGCCATATCTCGTTTAGTGGACATATGGCTTCGATGGCCATCCTTTTCTTAATTGTTCCACCTTTGTTAATTTTCGGGATTCCTGTTTGGGGTTGGAATGCATTTGTCCATCTACCAATCGTTCATCCAATCATGAAGTTTTTTACCAAACCAATTATTTCCTTGGTGCTATTTAATACATTTTTCTCACTTTATCATGTTCCTTTCATCTTTGATGTCATAAAAACGAATGCCGTTTATCATGCCATTGTTACGTCACTTATTTTTGTTTTTGCCTTTTTTATGTATTGGCCATTATTAAATCAATTGCCGAATTGGAATCAGATTAACGGACTAAAGAAAATAGGGTATATTTTAGGGAATAGCGTATTAATTACACCAGCTTGCGGTCTAATTATTTTTGCGGGGACACCGCTTTTTGCCACGTATTCCAATCCGGATGCTTGGGTTCAAGCGCTTAGCTTATGTGTACCTACAGATATGTTACAAGGTCTTTCGTTAACAGGACCAGAGATGTTTACAAGCATGGACCTTCGTGAGGATCAGCAACTTGGCGGTATTATTATGAAAATTATTCAAGAACTTGTATACGGTAGTTTTTTAGCGTACGTATTTTATGAATGGGCACGAAAAGAAAGAGAGAATGATCAAGTTGACTATTCTCCTGAACCAATAAAGTAACGTACAAGGCTGAATCCAATGAATGGATTCAGCCTTTATATTTTGAAATTCAGTTTAATAATCCCAGCTTCTCTAGCTGAATTGTAGGCGATGAGTAACAGCGGACCGATAAAGAATCCTAAAAAACCAAAAAGCTTTAACCCTAAATACATTGAAATTAATGTTGAAAGTGGCGATAAACCAATTTGGCTTCCCATAACTTTTGGTTCAAGTGTTCGGCGAATAATGAGTAATACGGCTGTTAAAATTCCCAATTCTGTTGCCATGCCCATGTCACCAGATAATAAATAGAAAAGTGTCCAAGGCCCCATAATAATAATTGATCCTAGAATTGGAATAACATCGATGACCCAAATAATGAATGCCATTAATACCGCCACATCCGGGACAATAATCAATAGACCAATTAAAGATGCTATGAAAATGACGATACTTACTAAAAATTGAGCCTTAACAAAACCGAAGACCACATAAGATAAACGCGAAAACATGAAGGTTACTTTTTCTGCTGTACTCTCCGTTAAATGTGAATACAATCTTTTTTTCAGTCTCGGTAAATCGATCAAAAATAAAAATAGCGCGATTAAATAAACGAGTAAATTAACTAAATAGTTTGGTATATTCGTAAATATATTTTTTATATTTTCAATGTTTACAGCACTAATTAAATATAATTTCACTGATTGTAAAAATTGCCCTACTTGATTACTTACCTCTCTCACGAATTCAGGCGGTAAATCTTCAGCTGTGTTATACAATGTTTTTTCAATGTTTAACCATATATGGTTAATATCATTAATATAAATTGGTAAGTTTTCTGCAACTTCAATCACTTGTCCTATTACTTTTGTCGCTAAAAATAATGTACAAAATGTACTTATCAGCATAAATAATAAAAATACGATAAGAACAGAAAAATTGCGTTTTAACTTTAATTTCTTCTGCCCTAGCTTTACGACCGGCTCTAATACTAGCGCTGTAAAAAAGGCAAGGATAAGCGGCACGCTAATTGGTAAAATAAAATATCCGATTACAACGAGAAATAGTAAATAAAGTGTAATAATGAATGGTTTCTTTCGGAAAAAAGCAGTCAAACGAAGGCCCCTTTCTACGTTCTAATTACATTAAAATTATAGTATGTACATATAAAAAAAACAAAGAGTTTTCAGTAAAAAAACTTTATGACAAATACGTTACAAAGGAACTAGGGTTGGGATAGTAAAAAAGCAAAAGCATCGAGGCTTTTGCTTTATAATAAAGAAGAGTAAAAACTTTGCACATGTTGTCAGTGTCAAGCTCATGGAAACCATGGCTAGAACTTCACAAATGAGTCTCATCAAATGGGTATAGGGACTCTTTATCCGAATAGAGAGGCCCGATCATGACTTAATGAGCCACTATTAAATTATACATTCAATTTTTCCACTACTTCTTTTGCACGTTTTAAAAGCTTTTCGCTAGTTTCTACGATCGTTGTTGGGAAATGTTCATCTTCACCGTATTCAACACCGTGTGGATAGTAATGTTTACCAAGCAATGGAGTCATTAATTGAATGATCGCCTGATGTGCACCTACATCCCCTTCAACTGCATGACCTTGAATACGTAAATAAAACACATCTCCTTTATGCTCAAATTTACGATCATACGTTACTCGTTCATAATCCCATTGTGCGGCACGCACAAAACCTAAATCCTCTAAAGCATCATCAAGTGTGGATAATTCAACCTTTAACCCTTCAATTCCAAAATTAGTAAATTTCATATGTATTCCCTCCTATGACCTTATAGCATTCCATCACAAAAGTATTCTCTACTGTTTAATAATAGTATGAATGAATAAAACATGCAATTATCTATCAGAAAATGTGATAGCGTTTTAATTAATTTTCAACATTTCGTTCAATAATTATGCAATTGGACATACTAAATAAGAAATACTTAATGTTCTCTACACGAATTTTACGTGCATAGGATTAACATTCAAATTAATAATAAATACGAAAGGAGTATCCGTTAAGATGAAAACTGTAAGAGACGTAATGACGACACATGTTGATTGTTGTACAACACTTGACAATGTTTATGAAGCAGCTCTGAAAATGAAGGAATTAAATGTAGGGGCTATTCCAATTATAGAAAATGATCAGCTTGTTGGTATGGTGACAGATCGAGATTTAGTTGTACGAGGAATAGCGGAAAAACATCCAGGCTCCAGTAAAATAACGGATATTATGACTAAAGATATTACAACGGTCTCACCTTCAGATTCGGTTGAAAAGGCGTTACAAGTAATGTCGGAGCAACAAATTCGTCGCTTACCTGTTTTAGAAAGTGGAAAATTAGTTGGAATTGTATCACTTGGTGATTTTTCAATCGAAGAACAGAGTGATGAGTTAGCAGGTGAAGCTTTATCGGACATTTCTGAACATGATAACCATCATTAATCTAAATCATGATCACAATATTCCTTTGTTGAGGCGTCTGTTGACGTCTTTTTTATGTTTCTAAAGAGCATGAGTTTGCAGGTTTTTCAAAATTATACTACTATTAGATTAATTATCATATGCTGAATATGTTTCATTTCTCACACTATGATTGGTAGAAAGAAAAGAAAGTAGGGAAATGCTTGAGAACATTATTTCGAACGATTATGATGTTCATCGTGGTGATGACCATTTATTTGATTTTGACCGAACCTTTTGATGAAAACAAAGATGAACAAAATCGTATATCGACAACAATTGAGAATGAAACAACTTTAAACACGAATCAAATGCCAATGACGTCACTTATTGGACAATCAGAAGAAGAATTAATGGAGTTGTATGGTAAACCGACTCGAATAGATCCATCTTTTTATGGGTATGATTGGTGGATTTATGATCAAAATGAACGTGAATATATGCAAATTGGGATTCAAAACAATACGGTTGTAACAGCTTATATCATTGGTGAAGCTATTAATATAGAGCCGTTTCATATTGAACAAAACATATCAGATATTTTTTCGATCACGACACCTGAACCGACGATTGCTGTTGAATACGATGGAAATTATTATCGCTTTGAATTATCAGAAGAAGATATGAATATTCGACCATTGATTGATATGGATGGCGTATTTGTCCAGCTTTATTTAGACCGGTATACTGGAAAGCTTTCGAGTGTCAGAATGATGAATGCTGAAACGTTAATCAAACTACGCCCGTATGAAGTTGTGTATCGCGGAGAGCTAGTATCGCCAGAACGAGTAAACAAAGAACAACTTCGCATGATTGAACGAGGTCAAGAGAAACAGATTTTTGATGTTACAAATATTATTCGTAAGCGCCATCAATTACGAAAACTAATTTGGGATGAGGATACAGCGAAAGTAGCCTACGGTCATAGTAAAGACATGAGTGAGGAGCACTACTTTTCACATCATTCTTCTAAACATGGTTCTTTAGGAAATCGATTAGAAAAAGGGGCGGTTTCGTACGAGTTAGCAGGTGAAAACATTGCGGCACAATATATAGATGGGCTTGCAGCGGTAGAAGGTTGGTTAAATAGTGAAGGACATCGGAAAATGTTATTAGAAAAAAATTTCACTCATATCGGAGTTGGCGTGTACAATAAGTACTACACGCAAAATTTTGTGAAAAAATCGAAAAAAGAATCATAATTTTTTTACACAACATCGAAATTCACGCCTTTTAACATCCATTAATATATTACTAATAGGCCAACAGCTATAGGGGTGTTAAAGATGACGAAAAAAAGTGTACATCCAACCGTTCAACAATTTAAGGAATTTGTCAAGGAGCATCCGAAGCTAATTGAAGCTGTTCGAAAAGGGGAGAAAGATTGGAAAGATATATTTGAAGATTGGCGTCTATTAGGTGCTGACGATCCAACGTGGAAAAAGTATAAAGAAACGGAAAGCGAAAAATCAACAAGCTCAGAAGGGAAATCATCTTTTTTTACAGCTTTGTTATCGTCAGTAAAAAAAATGGATGCAGATCAACTAAATGAAAATATTTATAAAATGAATAATGCCATTTCCTCTATACAAGAATTGCTTCAACAATTTAGTCAAGGGAAAAGTCAAGACATTCCTTCAAACCAAAAACGGAACCAACCTTTTATGTTTCGAAAGGATTAGCGTAAAAGATGAGACGAGATTTATATGAATACATCCAATCCGATCCAGATTTAAAAAAGTTTATTCGTGAACAACCGCATTGGTACCGGAAATTGTCACGAAACCCATCGCAAATTGAAAATATGCAAATTGAGATGTTGAATTTTTACAAAAAGACGATTCCTCATAAAGTTTCAGGGTTATCTCAATCGCTTCAACTAGTTGAAATGATGATGGGAATGATGGGATCAATGATGAAACAAGATTAAAAAGATGATGGCACATGTTTTTCCTTTATACGTAAACAATATGTTTATAAAAGGAGGGAATGTGCTTGAAAATCTTCGCCTTAATTTCTTGTGGATTGTTAGTATTGTTAGCAGGTTGTACGAACGATAAGCCTACTCCAGAAGGAGTTACACATGATACAGTACCGACAATTGAAGTATTAAACATGCAAGAGCTCTCTCATTCAACTGACCAATCGATGTCTGTACGCCATCATGTAAGAGGAAATCGAGTTTATGTAGAATGTTATGTTTCGCATTTCACTTTTTCGGAAGGGAATGGCTATTTACAACTATCAATTGACGGAAATAAGATAAAAAGGCTTCGAACAGCTGCCTTTGTCATAAAGGACCTATCAAAAGGAAAGCATCAAATAAAAGTCGAACTTGTTAAAAATGACCATTCCAAACAAGTGTTAAAGAAAGAGTGGACAGTCGATATTCATGATATGTAGTAGTTGTGACAAATTGGCTTAGCATGGTAAAATGATTGCATGGAGGTGTCGTTCTCTATGCATGTTTCTACAGAAAGCATTGTCCTATTGGATCAAGCAGATATGCTTGCAAAGATGATTTTAAGGTCAGAAATTGCAGAACATTATCGACGTTCATTATATAAATTAGAGCAGGATAAAGAAGCTCAAAGGATTATCGAGCAATTTAAGAAAACGAAAGATCTTTATGAAGATGTAATGAGGTTTGGAAAGTATCATCCTGATTATAAAGTTATTTCGAAAAATATGAGGGAAATAAAACGTGAGCTAGATTTAAACGAACGAGTAGCGGAATTTAAAAAGGCAGAACGAGGATTACAGCAATTACTAGATGAAATTAGTATGTACATCGGTCGTTCAGTTTCAGAGCATATAAAAGTCCCTACTGGTAACCCGTACTTTGATGCGACTCCATGTGGGTCTGGCTGTGGTTCAGGAGGCAGTTGCGGTTGCAAAGCTTCATAAAGTGAAGCATTATTCAGTGAGGGATCTTATTGCTCGTTAAGAGTTGGCTAAAATTTGGCGAGGTGAATTCCCTCGCTTCTTTTATGTAATTGATTCGGAATAAAACAGTCTCTACATAAATTTCCACAACCAACAAAGCATTTTTTCCCGTAGTACATAAAAACGATCGTAAAAAACATACGTATAATCGTTTTGCTGTGCATAAATCGTTGCAAACGTAAGACGTTTATTTATGATGAGACGTTTCGACTTAGCTCTAATTACGATTCACGGTAATAGAAAGAAAGGGGATGCAGGTAATTTTTTTAAACGTATATTGTAAAATTTCACTTTGTTCTAACAATTCAACGAATTGATCGATGTAAGCATTCATAGTGTCCTAAAATCCCCTTTTGATTCGTTTCTCGTAGTCGATAATAAATCATTCATTAACTTAACGTATTGTTAGAAAAGGAGAATGAAAATGTTTCAAAAACGCCAAGGGTTAATCATTTGGCTTCATTCATTAAAACATGTAAAAATGATTCGAAGATATGGAAATTTACATTATGTATCAAAAAGAATGAAGTATGTTGTCATGTACTGTCATATGGATGAAATCGAAGAAAGAATCGAAAAGCTTTCCTCGTACTCCTTTATAAAAAAAGTGGAACCTTCCTACAAACCGTTTTTAAAACTTGAGTTTGAATCGAAAGTTGATAAAGCAAAAGAATACGATTATAAAATGGGAATATAGATGTATGACCTAATAAGAAGGGGATGTCCGAAAAGTGTTATTTACGCCCCGACATCTAAAAAAATAGACCGAAAGAGTGCTGATGTTACAGCATTCTTTCGGCCTTCATTTGGCGGTATTTTACTCTAATATGGACTTTTTAGACAGCTCCTTATTTCATAGGTGCGATGTAACGATTCATTCTTAAAATACCGATTAAATGCTGATAGTATAATTCTTTTTCTGGAAAAATCGTTGATGGTTTTACCGTTAATTCAATCACTTCTTTTTGGAGCTGTTCAGCTGTATCTTTAAATAATTGATATCGCTTATTCTCCTTTACATGCGGATTAGGAATCCCTTCACGGCATATGTATAATGGCTGAAAATCCCCAGGATTCGTCGGGTTCAATACGACAACAAGTGATGTGACATCTTGCCCATTTAATTTTGAATGAAACGCCATTAAATGACAAAGCCGTTTTTTATTTGCTTTTGCAATTTCGATTAACTCATACAAATCAGAATATCCTTCACCTAGCTCAATAAACCGTTGAATCATGCTTATCCCTCCATTACAGAAAAACATCAATTCATATTATCATGAATGATCAAGAATGAAAAGAAAACGTAATCGTTGTTTTAAGGAAAAAAGGCTTTTTTCAAATTATAGTTAAAGGCTTCTAACAAAAAAACCCTGCATTTCTGCAGGGTCCTTCCATGTCTTGAAGCAATGCTTCAAAACAAGAAGGCAAAGGGAGAGGAGAAACCGGAGGAAGAACTTATGGGGAAACGTAAGTCTTCTCCGCGGTTGGCAACAACATCATCGTATCGATGTTGTCATTAATCATTATGAGCCAATACGAAAAAGCTTATACGTGATTTTTATTTTTTCTTTCAGAAAGTAAACCTACCTAGAACGTTTTTTGTCCCCCCCTATCTTTTTTTGAATGTTTTAGATGAAGTCTTTCTGCCCGTTAGAAGTCGGATAATTCATGAAGATAAAGGCGAATATTGTCTCTTGATGTCCGCTATGTTAAGATGTTAGTGCAAAAAAAGAGGATTTTTGTAAAGTTGTGGTGAATAAATGATGAGAGTTGTATCCGGGTCATGTAAAGGGAAACAATTAAAGGCAGTTCCTGGAATGAATACAAGACCTACGACAGATAAAGTGAAAGAAGCTGTTTTTAATATGGTAGGACCTTATTTTGAAGGAGGGATGGCACTCGATTTATTTGCAGGAAGCGGAGGTATCGGAATCGAAGCGCTTTCGCGAGGGATGGAACGATGTGTTTTTATCGATCGTGATCGTAAAGCTATTCAAACGATACATATGAATTTGAAAAGTTGCCGATTAGAAGACCGAGCAGAAGTATTCAAGGCGGAGGCAGAGAGAGCGTTAAAAGCTCTTGTCAAACGTTCTTTAACGTTTGACTTAATTATGCTCGATCCTCCTTATAAAAAACAAAAGCTTGAATCACTAATTACGTTTATTGATGAAAACAAACTATTAAATGAGCATGGAGTCATTATTTGTGAGCATAGTGACGATGTCGAGTTGCCAGAGGAAATCGGCTCTTGCGAAGTCGTAAAAAAGGAAACATATGGTCATACAGTGATTACCATTTATAAATTGATGAAAGATGGATGGGGGAATGAAATTGGCTAGTATTGCGGTATGCCCAGGAAGCTTTGATCCAGTTACATTCGGGCATTTAGACATTATTAAGCGGGGGGCAACTGTGTTTGACAAAGTGTACGTATGTGTTTTAAATAATGCATCAAAAAATCCGCTTTTTACAGTTGAGGAACGATGTGAGCTTTTAAGAGAAGTAACGTCAAATATACCGAATGTATTCATTGATTCTCATCAAGGTCTCCTTGTGGACTATGCACGGAATAAACAAGCAAATGCCATATTACGAGGTCTTCGTGCTGTTTCAGACTTTGAATATGAAATGCAAATTACGTCTATGAACCGAGTTCTGGATGAGAACATTGAAACATTTTTTATGATGACGAATAATCAATATTCTTTTTTAAGTTCGAGCATTGTGAAAGAAGTAGCAAAGTATGGCGGTAACATTTCTGAGCTTGTGCCAAAATCGGTCGAGCAAGCACTGATAAAAAAATATCAAGTGTAAACGGGGATTTCTAAAAAGTCTAAATTAGGATAAAGTACTCCAAAATGAAGACCGAAAGAATGCTGTAAGATCAGCACTCTTTCGGTCTATTTTTTTAGATTTCCGGGCGTAAATACTACTTTTCGGACAGTCTTTTCGCTATCGTTAGGGGGTTAATTGTGTGGCTTTGTCTTGTATTTATGCCAAAATAAATAAATGTAAAGGAGTATCGCGAGAAGGGTTAATACTGGACCAATTTCAATGACCTGATTCCAAATGTAGATAAGCCAATTTACCGATGTTTCTCTTTGTAAAACAGGAATAACGTGTTGAACTGTGAAAGTTGATTCAACATAAAGTGGATGAAATAAAATATTCGTTAAAATAGCAGCTAAAACCCCTTGTGCGATTCTTGCAAAAAAGAAGGGATAAAATTTGATGTCCGTTTCGGCCAATATGCTGGCAACTTGAGCTTGAACAGAAAAGCCGCTAAACGCTAATATGAAGCTAACAATCATTGCTTGTTGCAAAATCGACCCATCCGTATCGCTCGTTAATTTGCTCCCTAACGTAATTTCAAACAATCCAGATATTAAAGGGACACCTAATGTAGTGGGAAAGTCGAATAATAGGATGAATGAAGCAACGATGGAACCGAGAAATTGTGTCACATGAATGAGCGATAGCATTTTGTTCAAAACAGAAAAAAGAATGATGAAACCGCCTATCATGAGCAACGTTTGAATGGAATGGGTTACTGCATCTCCTAACATCTTTCCTAACGGTTTTACTTCATTTCGTTGAAAATGATGTAATGCTCTCAATGCTTTCGTTATGGATGGAAAAGTGATTGTCTTCTTCTCTCTTATGTTTTCTTGTTTTCTTCCGTAAAACCTCATCATAATTCCGACGAAAAAATTGCTTAAATAATGAGAGGTAATTAAAAGAAGTCCGAGCTGTTCATTTTTAAAAAAACCAACGGAAACAGCAGCAAATATAAATAGTGGATTTGAGCAATTTGTAAAGGAGACTAACCGTTCTGCTTCAATGGCTGTAATTTGCTTTTCTTGTCTTAACCTTGCAGTAAACTTTGCTCCTGCCGGAAACCCTGAAGCCATGCCCATAGCCCATACGAACCCCCCCACACCAGGTACTCGAAATAATGGCCGCATTAATGGCTCCAATAATACGCCGATAAAACGTACTACCCCGTATCCAATTAATAATTCTGATACAATGAAAAACGGTAGCAACGATGGAAATACGACATGCCACCACATATGCAATCCATTTTTGGAAGCTTCTAATGCCTCTTTCGGAAATAAAACGATTAATAATGCAAATATAGAAAAAAACAGTGCCAAAAATATGGTATTCCATAAACTTCGCTTCAAGAAAATGACCCCCATTGAAAAAATCAATATGATCATCGTAAGCTTCTCGTAACTGCATGAACACGATGAACATGATAAAATAAAGTAAAACGATTATTTGTGTACTTGAAATAGAAGCATAAACTCCCGTTAAAATCGAAGGAAAGTTCGTCCACCCTTTATATCCAAATATACGTGTATAGGTGGTATATTTAGACCATAAGATAGATAACAAATTCATACAATTAGGAGGCACTAGATGTCTAAGAGACCTCATGTCGGTTTAGCATTAGGTTCAGGAGGAGCTCGGGGATTTGCACACCTTGGCATTATTAAAGTATTAAAAGAACATGGAATACCGATTGATTTTATCGCAGGAAGTAGTATGGGAGCGTTAATAGGATCTTTTTTTGCAGCGGATCTTACAATTGATCAAATGTATAAATTAGCAAAAGCGTTTAAAAGAAAATACTATTTAGATTTTACCGTGCCTAAAATGGGGTTTATTACAGGAAATCGGGTAAAAGAGTTAATAAAAGCATTTACGAAAAATAAAAATATTGAAGATTTGTCCATTCCATTAGCTGTCGTTGCCACAGATTTATATGAAGGGAAAAAGGTCGTTTTTCGAAAAGGGCCGGTTGCTGATGCTGTTCGTGCGAGCATTGCGATTCCGGGTATTTTCGTACCTGTACAAATCGATGACATGCTTTTAGTAGATGGTGGTGTCGCTGATCGAGTTCCGGTATCGGTTGTAAAACAAATGGGAGCAGATATCGTCATTGCCGTGGATGTATCCCATGTAAAGAAACATGAACAAATAACATCAATCTTTGATGTCATCATGCAAAGCTTAGATATTATGCAAGATGAGCTTGTACACCATCGCAAAATTGCATCGGATATTATGATTCGTCCAAGTGTCGGACAATATAGCTCAAAAGCATTCACGAATATTGAAGAAATTTTGAAAAAAGGGGAGGAGGAAGCGGAAAAGTATATAGAAGCAATTAAAGAGCGGATATCGAATTGGGAGGAAGAACAGCTTGAGAAAAAATAAATGGATTCGAACAATTACAATTGGCATGATGTTAGCAATTGTCCTAACATTTTTGAAGTTACCCTTCTATGTCACTCAACCAGGTATGGCAACAGAATTAAAGCCGATGGTAGAAGTGGAGAATGGCTTTCACGAGCAAGGAACGTTTCGTTTAACGACAGTCAGGATTGGAAGAGCCAATCTATATACTTACTTATGGGCGCAAACACAAAAATATTATGAAGTATTCCCAATAGAAGACGTAAAATATGAAGGGGAGACGGACGAACAATATATAAAACGGCAAATACATATGATGGAAGCTTCTCAACAGTCGGCAATTAAAGTTGCTTATGAAAAAGCGAATAAACCGATTCGTTTAAAGTATAAAGGGATCGTTGTCATGCAAGTACTTGAAAATATGCCCGCATTTAACATATTAAAAATGGGTGATCGTATATACGAAGTAGATGGACAAGAAATACATACAGCAGATGAATTTATAGAAATCGTAAAACAGAAAAAGGCAGGAGAAATGTTAACACTTTCCATTGAACGAGACGGTCATGAACTGACAAAAACAATTGAAGTCGTTCCTTTTCCGGATCAACGAGATCAAGTCGGGATCGGAGTAAGCTTAATCACGGATCGAGAGCTTGAAACATCTCCAAATATTATATTAAATACAAAAGATATTGGCGGTCCTTCTGCAGGGTTAATGATGACTCTTGAAATCTATAATCAATTAACCGAAGAAGATATAACGAAAGGATATAAAATTGCTGGAACAGGTACAATTAACGAAGAAGGAAAAGTTGGACCTATTGGTGGGATTGCTCAAAAAATCGTTGCTGCAGATAAAGCAGGAGTGGACATTTTCTTTGCTCCAAATGAAAATGGTGCCAAAAACTCGAACTATGAAGAAGCCGTACAAACGGCTAAGGATATTGATACGAACATGAAGATTGTTCCAGTAGATTCGTTTGAGGATGCTATTCAATATTTAAAAACACAATAATGGAAATTGTAGACTCAACAAGACGAACTTTTCATTCGTCCTGTTGAGTCATTTACGTTAAAAATACGTTTTGTTCTTCATCATATCGCAATGGTGGAGTGGAATACTCTTTATTTAAAAAATCCGTTTGATTATGTTTATGAATGGCTAAAGCGTATACGTTGGCAGCTTTAATGTCTAAATGCAAAAGCGGTAAATCGTATGCTGATAATTTTGCTATAACAGGTACTTCTATTTTTTTCTTCATATGTTTTAAATATTTCTGCCCTTTTTTATTCATGCCTAGCAAACGAATGTAAGGAGCCCTCAAAAGCAAGCCAGCTTCTTTCATCCAGTCTTTTTTCGTATTCGTTAAAATATGTACACAAACTCGTTGAAGTCGTGTCCAAGTATATCGTTTTGTTTTGACAGCTTCAATGAATGGATAGAAGGAGTCAGCTTCTTTGATTTTTGCTTTCATGCGATATTCGAGACCTTCTTCCATTTCATAAATGTTTGCAAGTTCATCAGTGGATTTCGTTAGAATCGCATACTTTAAGTATGGAAAATAATTTTCCCAACGATGAAAGAGATGATACGATTGTTCATATTCATATAGATGTTCATAAGTAGGAGATGGAACGTATGCTCTTAATGAAGAAAGGTCTTTTGTCTCAAACAGTGCTTTGCGAATACTTGTTGCACTCGAAATGGTTGTTTCATGAAGAGCTTCGTCATTGTAGCCTCCACCTATTCGCTTTATCGTCCTAGGCTCGATTTCACTTTGAAGTGTTTCGATCGCGTTAATATATTGATAACCTAAAATATTATTCGGTTGACTTAAATCAACGAGCTCTTTTTCACCGTCCATCACTTGAGCAAAAGCGATGGACTTCGCTTTTGGATAGCTGTACCCTTGTTGGAGAACTTTTTTTAATATGGTTTCGTATTGCGGCTGTTTTTCCTTTAACAACGATCGAGTTTTTAAAAATGGTTCTATTTTACCGAGTTCACTCCCAAAGCATAGCGACTGACAATAAAGGGAATCTAAAATGGAAACGGCACCTTTTGCAAATAATTCAGCTGATTGCGTCGAATAAGCATACGGGAGTTCCACAACGATATCAACTCCGTTTCGGAGAGCCATTTTCGCCCGAGTCCACTTTGAAATAAGAGCCGGTTCCCCGCGTTGTAAAAAATAACCGCTCATGACGGCAATGACAACATCCGCCTTCGTTTCTTTCTTGGACTCAGTTAAATGATACAAATGCCCGTTGTGAAACGGGTTATATTCAACGACAAGGCCTAAGGCATTCAAATGTTCATACCTCCTTTAACCATTTTGATTTTTTTATATTTCATGATACATTGTATATAAGTTTCCTATATTATAGCGTCAAGAAAAAATATTGACAAATATTCTTTTGAAAGCTATAATTACCTTTGTTGTCTTGAGGTGATACCATTTGAAATGGTCAGTGAATGAACTATTTAAGTTACAAGAAAAAGGTTTAGTTATTGATGAAAGCTATGAATTGAACGAATTAGTTAGTTCTCATCCAGACTTGCGGAAAATATCGCCAATCCATGTAAAAGGAAAGGCAGATATTAGCTCGTTAAAGGTTACATTTCATTTAACGTTAACTGGTGTTATGACGCTTCCGTGTGCTCGAACACTCGTCGATGTGGAATATCCGTTTACTATTCAAACGGTGGAAACGTTTTTGTTAAAGCCGTCTGATTATGAGATAGAGGATGAAAACACACATTCGATTCAAGGGGATGTTGTAGACTTAAGTCCTGTTATTCGAGAGCTTGTACTCCTTGAAGTGCCTTTGCAAGTGTTTAGCGAACATGCTGCACCTCAAGAGGGAAATGACTGGAAGATTGTTTCAGAAGAAGAACAAAAAAATAAAATTGACCCTAGATTAGCAGGTCTGGCGAAATTTTTTGAACAAGATGACAATCGTTCATAACATTTTAATCTCTGTAAGGAGGTGGGAAAGATGGCTGTACCTTTTAGAAGAACTTCTAAAACGAAGAAAAGATTACGTCGTACACATTTCAAGCTACAAGTTCCTGGCATGGTTGAATGCCCGAACTGCGGAGAAATGAAATTAGCACACCGCGTATGTAAAGCTTGCGGTACTTACAAAGGAAAAGAAGTTGTAAATAAATAAAAATAAAACGCAAAGCGAAATGCTTTGCGTTTTATTTTTGCATAAAAAACTTACATAATGAAGTGAAAGCTACCTTCTCAACAGTAAGAAATCATTGGTATACTAAAAAAAGAAAAGGGGGATGGATGAATGGAAAAAGTGAAATTAATTCAAAAAGATAACGGAATTTTAGAAATACAAATTAACCGACCTGAAATCCGAAATGCGATTGACGAAGAAGTGATGGACAAGCTGAAATATGTATTGCATCAAGTAAAAGCAACTAATGAAACAAAAGCACTTGTCATAACGGGTGCTGGTGATCGAGCATTTTGCTCTGGTGGAGATTTATCAGTTTTTCATGAATTGAAAAGCCAACAAGATGCGTATCAAATGCTATCCAAAATGAGAGATATTTTATATGAATGGATGATGTTACCGATCCCCACTTTTGCTCTCTTAAATGGAAGTGCAGTTGGTGGAGGGTGTGAACTAGCGACAGCTTGTGATTTTAGAATTGCTCGAGAGAATATTAAAATTGGTTTTATTCAAGGAAAGTTAGCTATTACGACCGGCTGGGGTGGTGCATCGATGCTATTTGAAAAACTTCCGTACGACAAGGCGTTATCGATGCTAATGTCGGCAAAAGTTTATACTTCTGAAGAGGCATATCAATTAGGGTTTGTCACAAAGTTGATTCATGAACAACAAGATTTTAAGACGGAAGCCTATCACTACATAGAAGAGAAAACGACATGTAGTAAAGACGTATTAAAAGCTTATAAATCCCTTAAAATTGCTGAATGGGAGAAAGGGTTAAAGAAAAGAATGGAAGAAGAAATATTGCAATGCTCTATATTATGGGAAAAGGAGGAGCACCTTCAAGCCGTTGACCAATTTTTAAATCGGTAAAGATAGACAAACATCATATAGTCTATCTACTCTATTAGGTGCATAAAATAAGGAATAGGGGATTACGGAGAAAAAACGTAACTCCTAAAGCCTAATAGGAGGGGTGAACATTGACTGCAGCGAGACAAGATGCTTGGACACAAGATGAAGACTTATTGTTAGCGGAAATAGTGTTACGGCATATCCGCGAGGGAGGGACTCAACTCTCTGCTTTTGAAGAAGTAGGAAAAAAACTATCACGTACGGCAGCTGCTTGCGGCTTCCGTTGGAATTCCTATGTGCGAAAGCAATATACAACAGGCATTGAAATAGCAAAAAAACAACGAAAAGAGCTACGCAAGAAAAAGAAAGAAATCGATAGCCAAGAAGCCCATCAAGAAGAAAAACATATTCACGATCTATCACTTAATCAAGTAATAGCCTACTTGCAAAAGCTTGGCGATGACGGTAAGATAGAGCGTTTAAGAGCGGAAAATAGCGAGTTAAAAAGGAAGGTTACAAGCTTAGAAGAGAAGCTTACAAAAGTAGAAAAAGAAAAAACAGCATTAGAACATCATATGAAGGAAGTGGAAGAGGATTACAGAGCATTAATAGAAATAATGGAAAAAGCTAGAAAAATGGTCGTGTTACAAGACGAAGAAAATAAGGTCAAGTTTCAAATGGATCGAAACGGAAATTTAGAAAGAGTGGAAAAATAAAGACCAAGACTAATTTTTAGTCATGGTCTTTATTTTTAATCTGCTATTAGTATTTATATCTTGTACCCATTTTAGTGATTAGGATACGAATATTTCGTACATGTAGGTGATTGAAATCGGTCATTTCGCCGATTTCGACTATTCTGACCTCTGAACAAAGTCGCGTCAGCGGTTTTGTTCAACTACACCTTCTGGGTACCATACGAGAGGATTTTCACCACGGTCACGTTTCATATCATACGTTACTGAAACAAACCCCATCTTTTCCCAGAATGGAGCCGATTTAACGCGTGGATTGGTTTTAATAGGAAGCCCGAATGATTTAGCAAACTGTACGAGAGCACGTCCATACCCTTTCTTTTGATATTCTGGTAAAACTTCAAGCTTCCAAAGCTCCAAAAAGTCTTGGGGAGGTTCAAAATAATGATCGAACCTTTTGTCAACACGATACAAGCTCATTCTCGCAACAAGCTTATCCCCGTAATAAATACCATAAAAAGGTGAGTCGCTATCATTTTCGATTATATTGGCTTGCAGATCTTCAAACATAGATAATTCTTGTAAGCCATACTCTTTAAATTTTTTAAATTCTTCCAACGTTTTATAGTTAACGAGTAAACGTTCTACTTTCATCATGATGAAATCCCCCTTCTTTAGCCTGAGCAGTTAACATAATGTTTGTTTTTCTAATCTATTTGTTATTCGAATTGAATATTTGGATAATTTCATTATACAAAAATTTTTTTTATATTGACAATTTTATTTTAGAATATAAGAAAATTTCAAAATTAAGAAAGCGTTTTCTGAAATTAAAGAAGGATATTTTTTCTCAATGTCGAATGTAAACATATTGTTAGGGGATGAAATACATATGCAAAGGGGGAAAGACATTGAAAAAAGTTTTAATTGCAAATCGAGGTGAAATTGCATCACGAATTATTGAAACGTGTAAAAAAATAGGGATTGAAACGGTTGCAGTCTATTCTGATGCAGATGCTAGTCTCACATTTGTGGACGAGGCTACTTATGCATACCGAATCGGTGAAAGTCCTGTTTCTAAATCTTATTTGCAGTCAGAAACTATTTTAAATATTGCAAAAAAGGAACAAGTTGATGCAATCCACCCTGGGTATGGTTTTTTATCAGAAAATGATCAGTTTGCAAAAGAAGTAGAGAAAATGGGGATTCGCTTTATCGGGCCGAGTGCGGATGTGATTCGACTAATGGGAGATAAAGTAGAAGCGAGAAAGAAAATGGAAGAAGCAGGGGTACCGGTTATTCCGGGAAGTGTAGAAGGATTGGAAACGATAGAAGAAGCAAAAGCACTTGCCGAGGAGATTGGTTATCCAGTAATGCTAAAGGCAAGCGGTGGTGGTGGTGGTATTGGGATGCAAAAGTGCCAAGACAGTACCGAACTTGAAAAAGCTTTTGTAACAACGAAAAACCGAGCGAAAGCGTATTTTGGTTCCGATAAGGTATTTATAGAAAAATGGATTTCAAACGCAAGACATGTGGAAATTCAACTTTTTGGAGATCAGTTTGGGAACGTTGTTCATTTATTTGAACGTGATTGTTCCATTCAAAGACGGAACCAAAAAGTTATAGAAGAGTCTCCATCACCATTTATTTCGAACGAAACACGAGAAATGATGTGTGAAGCGGCTGTAAAAGCGGCTAAACATGTTGGATATGTCAATGCAGGGACGATAGAATTTATTGTCGATGAACATGAACAATTTTATTTCCTCGAAATGAATACGAGATTACAAGTTGAGCATCGTGTCACGGAAATGGTAACGAACATTGACTTAGTTGAATGGCAAATTCGAATTGCTCGTGGTGAAAAGCTTCCACAAACGCAAGATGAAATTTTATCCGCTGGACATGCGATGGAGTTTCGTTTATATGCAGAAGATCCAATTCGTTTTTTACCGTCTCCAGGAGATATTCGCGTTTTACAATATCCGGATCAGGAAGATGTAATCGTTGATAAAGCCTATAAACAAGGGGATAAAGTTACACCTTATTACGATCCGCTCGTTGCAAAGATTGTTGTAAAAGGACATGATCGTTCAAATACAGTTCAAAAAGCAAAAGCGTATTTAACAAAGATAAATATAGAAGGAATTAAAACAAATTTACCGCTATTTATCGAATTACTTGAAGACGATTCATTTTTAAAAGGCGATTATACGACAAACTACCTTGAAAATCGATCGATCGCTCAATCATAAATGATAATAGAACAAATGGAGGAATCATCATGCGTGAAATTAAAGCGACAATGGCAGGTACTGTATTAAATGTAATGGTTTCAAAAGGAGATGTCGTTTCAACCGGTCAAGACGTCTTAATGTTGGAATCAATGAAAATGGAGATTCCAATTCAAAGTGAAGTATCTGGAACTGTAGAAGAAATGAAAGTTCAAATTGGTGACTTTGTGAATGAAGGTGACGTTTTAGCCATTATCTCTAGCTGATGGGGGAATATAGGATGATGAAAACAGAGCAGTTTGAAAAAGTGTTACAAGAAAGAATAGATCAAGTAAAAAAAGGCGGGCACCCGAAATACCATGAAAAATTAAACCAGCAGGAAAAACTGTTCGTTCGCGATCGATTGAAGCTATTATTTGATCAAGGTGAATATACAGAAGATGGATTGTTTGCTAATTTTGAAGCAAGTGATTTACCAGCAGATGGGGTTGTAACTGCGACTGGAAAAATACATGGTCGAACCGTCTGTGTCATGGCAAATGATTCGACAGTAAAAGCAGGTTCTTGGGGGGCAAGAACGGTTGAGAAAATTATCCGGATACAAGAAACAGCGGAAAAGCTTCATGTTCCGTTGCTTTACTTAGTAGATTCTGCTGGGGCGCGTATAACGGATCAAATTGATATGTTCCCGAATCGACGTGGTGCAGGGAAAATCTTTTATAATCAAGTAAAACTATCAGGGAAAATTCCACAAGTTTGTATATTGTTTGGCCCTTCAGCTGCAGGTGGAGCTTACATTCCGGCATTTTGTGATATCGTCATCATGGTAGATGGGAATGCTTCGATGTACTTAGGTTCACCTCGAATGGCTGAAAAAGTGATTGGCGAAAAAGTTACGTTAGAAGAAATGGGCGGCGCTCGTATGCACTGTCAGGTGAGCGGGTGTGGCGATGTATTAGCGCAAACTGAAGAGGAGGCCATTGCCTTTGCTAAAAGCTATTTAACGTACTTCCCTAATAGCTTTAAGGAAAAAACGAAGCCTGCTACTCCAGAGCTTCCGAAAGACGGGAAAAAATTAGCCGATATCGTGCCGGAAAACCAAAATGTTCCGTTTGATATGTATGAGTTTATTGATGGGTTAATTGATGAAGGCTCCTTCTTTGAAATTAAAAAACTGTTTGCACCGGAAATCATTACTGGATTCGCTCGATTAAACGGAGAAGCGATTGGAATTGTTGCTAACCAACCGCGAGTAAAAGGTGGCGTTCTATTTGTTGATTCCGCTGACAAAGCGGCAAAATTTATTCAGCTTTGTGATGCTTATCATATTCCTCTTCTTTTCTTAGCGGATGTACCTGGCTTTATGATCGGGACGAAAGTGGAACGAGCAGGAATTATTCGACATGGGGCAAAAATGATTGCCGCTATGAGTTCAGCAACGGTTCCGAAAATTTCTGTCATCGTTCGAAAAGCGTATGGTGCAGGCCTCTATGCGATGGCAGGTCCAGCCTTTGAACCGGATGTATGCCTCGCTCTTCCTACAGCGCAAATTGCTGTCATGGGTCCAGAAGCAGCTGTAAATGCCGTTTACTCAAATAAAATTAACGAAATCGAAGATCCGAAAGAGAAAATGGCATTTGTTCAAGAGAAGCAGAAAGAGTACAAAGAGCATATTGACATCTATAAATTAGCTTCTGAGCTAATCGTAGACGGCATTGTCGGTGCGAATGAACTTCGAGAAGAATTAATTAGCAGATTTCATTATTATTCAACGAAACAATTAAACTTCAGTGAAAGAAAACATCCAGTATATCCTGTGTAAGAACAAAGTCGCAAACGCGAATTTGTTCAGAAGTCAGAGGTTAGAGATCAGAATCGTCGAAATCGGCGAAATAGCCGATTTCAATCATTCAAAGGTATGAGAACCGTCTGTTCCAATAATGAAAAAGGGATGGATGTATTTTCAGATATTTTAAAAAAGGTGACCGATTGCGTGGGTCGCCTTTTTTCATGTACGATAAAGTCGGAAAAAAGAGCTATAAATAATTGCTGGAAAAAGCGGGTGATATCATGAAAGTTGGCGTTATTGGCGGAGGGGCCGTCGGACTCTTGTTAGCCGGAAATTTAAGTGCAAAGCATGAAGTGACAGTTTATACAAGAACAAAAGAACAAGCTTGTGTGCTGTCGGAAAAGGGGATTGAAATTGTAGGTGAATACCCTTTTAACACAAAAGTTTCTCGGGCGACAAATAGCGCAAACTATGAGGAAGACGTGTTATTCGTAACCGTGAAACAATATCAATTACGTACAGTTGTTGAAAATTTAAAGACATTACCGAGTCGAACTGTTATTTTTTTGCAAAACGGTATGGCGCATATTGACTATTTAGAGCATTTAAAACATCACGATTTAATTTTAGGCGTTGTCGAGCACGGAGTCTTAAAACAGAGCGAGCATACAATCAAACATACTGGAATGGGGCGAATTGTTCTTGCTCCGTACCATCTGAAAAGCATGACGATTTTAGAACAGCTTCAAGAAGAGATTGAAAGGTTTCCGATTGAAACAACAAATCACTGGTATACGCTATTAGCGAAAAAATTGCTTGCTAATGCCGTTATTAACCCATTAACGGCAATTTGGAATGTCCAAAACGGCGAATTAATTGAAAATGGTTATTTTAGGCGAGCAATGGAACAATTATTCAATGAGGTTTGGGAGGTTCTACACTTATCCGGAAAAGAAGAACATTTCGAGTACATTAAAACAATTTGCCAAAAGACAGCAAATAATCGTTCATCGATGTTAAAAGACCTTGATGAAAACCGAGAGACAGAAATAGAGGCAATTTTAGGGTATTTATTGCAAGAAGCAAATAAAAAATACTTATCACTACCGCTTTTGTCCTTTTTATACGAAACGATCAAAGGATTGGAAACAAAATAGTGTGACAGCGTCTCTTTTATTTCAAGCATACATCTATATGTAAGCAAACTTTTTTCGTTTCGATACAATCCGTGCTATACTCATTTCGGAACTAAATAGATTTTGATGCAGAAAGGAAGTTTTAAGATGGAGATTTGTGAACTCTCCCTTCCTATATCCAATCCGTTCGTTCAGGCATATATGAATAATCAATTACAGAACGATCAATTTTTTGATTATAATATACATGATAAAGATGTGTATGAAAGACGTATGAATGATTTACAAGAACGCATTTTTCCTCGCGAAGAACTTGTTGATTATTTACTTTCCTATCATCGACGATTTCAAGATTGTGAAAAAACATTGCAAAATATTGAAAAATTGAAGGATCCAAAAAGTGTTGCCGTTGTAGGTGGACAGCAAGCCGGGTTACTTACAGGCCCTTTGTACACGATACATAAAGTTTTATCCATCATTGCCTTAGCGAAAAAACAAGAAATGAAGGTAGGGGCACCGGTTGTACCTGTATTTTGGATTGCTGGTGAAGACCATGATTTTGAAGAGATTAACCATGTTTATGTCTTGAAGAATGAAAAAGTAGTAAAAAAGCCTATTCGTCAACCTTCTTATCAAAAACAAATGGTGTCTGATTTACGACTTGACCATGAAAAATGTATTATGTGGACGGAAGAAATTTTGAAAGCGTATGGAGAATCGGAGCATACGAACTATTTACGTGACCAATTAACAGCATGTATCCATCGCTCTAACACGTATGTGGAATTTTTCGAAGAATTGATTATGTCGTTGTTTAAGGATGAAGGGATTATATTAGTGAATTCCGCATCGAAAGAGCTGAGACAAATTGAGTCTCGTTATTTTAAACAAATTTTTTATCACAATAAAGAGATTTATGATGCCGTTTTGAAGCAACAACAATTTCTTCGAGAACAGTCTTTTCAACCGTTAATTGAGATGCAGCCAAATAGTACGAATCTATTTATACATGTTGATGAAGAGCGGTTTATGCTTGTGCAAAATGAAGAAGGCCATTTCGTGATTAAAGATCGAAATGAAGCGTTTACCTATGAACAAATACTTGCCCTTCTTGCGAAAACACCTCATCATTTTAGTAATAATGTTGTAACACGTCCGCTCATGCAGGAAATGCTTTTGCCGACGTTAGCGTTTATTGCTGGACCTGGAGAAATTGCATATTGGGCAGAACTAAAGGAAGCCTTCCATACTTGTCACTTGCTTATGCCACCTATCGTTCCAAGATTAAATATGACCATTTTAGAACGACATATCGAGTCAGATTTAAAGGATTTAAATATTACAGTAGAAGATGTGTTCAAAACGGGTGTGAAACAATTGAGAAAAAACTGGCTGAACGAACGAGAGACGATTCAATTTGAACCACTCGTTGAAAAATCGAAAATAGAAATGGAACACATTCATCAATTATTACGTGAAAAAGCGTTAGAGGTAGATCGAAGTTTATCTCCTTTACTTGAAAAAAATGCGAATTTCATTGAAAAGCAGCTAGACTTTTTACATCATGCCGTGCAAAAAAAGATTAAAGAAAAGCATGAAGTCAATTTAAAAAAGTTTCAACGTATTGAACACTCATTAATACCAAACGGAGCTCCGCAAGAAAGAATTTGGAATGTTTATTATTACTTGAATAAATATGGACTAGATTTCCTAAAACTTTTACAGCATCAGACATTTCATTTTAATGGAAAGCATAAGATTGTCAAAATATGAGGACAAAATAAAAAAATCCTGTTTTAAAACAGGGTTTTTTTTTATTCTTATTAATAGTACAATGAAATTGTGGAGAAAAGTGGGGGAAAGTGGTGAGTTAAGGGTAGAAAGTGGGGACATGACATGTTCATGGGGGAATACCATCATACAATTGATACGAAAGGGCGAATGATTATTCCTGCTAAGTTCCGAGAAGGGTTGGGGGAATCATTTGTCTTAACACGTGGTCTCGATAAATGTTTGTTTGGATACCCGATGAGTGAATGGAAAATACTTGAGGAAAAGTTGAAGTCTCTACCCCTTACAAAAAAAGATGCCCGCGCTTTTACGAGATTCTTCTTTTCAGGTGCCGTTGAATGTGAATTAGATAAACAAGGCCGTATAAACATTACAACTCCGCTTTTACAGTACGCCAAGCTAGAGAAGGAATGTGTCGTTATTGGTGTATCAAACCGTATTGAATTATGGAGTAAAAATGTTTGGGATCAATACGTAGAAGAACAAGAAGAATCATTTGAAGAAATTGCCGAAAATATGATTGATTTTGATATATAATCGTTGAAGTGTTGATAATAATAGACGACATGAGATTCGATACAGGATATTAAAGGTGGTTACAACAATGTTTGAACATAAAACAGTACTATTACATGAAGCGGTCGATGGACTAAACATAAAACCGGATGGCATTTATGTAGACTGTACATTAGGGGGAGCTGGACACAGCTATGAAATTGCGTCACGTTTAACTGAAAAAGGTCGGCTCATTGCTTTTGATCAAGATGATGTCGCACTTCAATTTGCAAAAGAAAAACTTGCCCCTTTTATTGACCGCGTTACGTTTATTAAAAGCAACTTTCGCTATTTAACAGAGAAGCTTTATGAAATAGGTGTGACGAAGGTTGATGGTGTTTTATTTGACTTAGGTGTTTCGTCACCGCAATTAGATACGCCAGAGCGAGGTTTTAGCTATCATCATGATGCACCGTTAGATATGCGAATGGATCGTGAACAAACGTTAACAGCTTATCATGTTGTCAACGAGTGGACGTATGAACAATTGGTGAAAATATTCTTTCAATATGGAGAAGAGAAATTTTCAAAACAAATCGCTCGGAAAATAGAAGCCGCTCGAAAAGTCGAACCGATTCAAACAACGCAAGAGCTCGTTGACATTATTAAAGAGGCAATTCCAGCCCCAGCTAGACGAAAAGGGGGGCATCCCGCAAAAAGAATATTTCAGGCGATACGAATTGCTGTTAACGATGAATTGAAGGTGTTTGAAGAAGCGATCGAGCAAGCGATTGCCTTATTAAATCCGAAAGGGAGAGTTTCGGTTATTACATTCCATTCATTGGAAGATCGTATATGCAAAGTAACGTTTAAAAAAGCAGCCGAAACACCGCCATTACCACCGAATTTACCAATCATTCCAGATGAATATAAACCGGATGTTCGAATAATAACAAGAAAGCCTATTCTCCCAACTGAAAAAGAACTAGAGGAAAATAACCGAGCGCGATCTGCCAAGCTTCGAATTGCGGAGAAAATAGATAAATAAGGAGGGTGAAGGGATGAGTAATTTAGCTTACAAGGTTCAACAAAAACAAGTTCAAGAACAAAAGCAAAGTGTACAACAAAAAGTTGTAGTAAAAAAGCGTCCTCTTTTTACTTTTGGGGAAAAGGTGCTGTTTGCTGTCTTTTTAGGGATGGTATTAATTGGTTCTATCTTAGTAATTTCAAACTATGTAAAATTGTATAATGTGAACATGGACATCCAAGCGATTGAAGCAGAGATGAGTAAGCAGCAAAAAATAAACACCGATCTTTATATTCAGCAAGAAGAGTTAAGTAATCCAGAGCGAATTTGGAAGAAAGCAAAGGATGCTGGACTTACATTAAATCCGAATAACGTTAAAGGTGTACAGGACTGATTAGCATGAATAAAAACAAGAACATGAACAGAGGAGCAGCAATATTATCTTTAATATTTGCTTTGCTCTTTTTTGTCTTATTTAGCCGCTTTTTCTACATACAAGCAACTGGAAAAGTAGATGGACAAGTATTAGCGGTAAAAGCGGAAGAAAAATATAAAAATCAAGTAACACTTGAAGCGTCGAGAGGGAAAATTTTAGACCGTAACGGTGAAGTGTTAGCACAGGATACGTCTACATTTACGGTTGTAGCTGTATTAGATGAAAGTCTTACGACGAATTCGAAACAACCACGGCATGTTGTGGACAAAGAAGAAACCGCTAGAAAGCTTGCTCCTCTGTTAGACATGAATGAACAAGAAATATTGTCGGTATTAAAGAAAGATCGAAAACAAGTCGAATTTGGAGCGAAAGGGCGCAATATTAGTTTTTCAAAAAAACAAGAGATCGAAGCGCTTGAGCTTCCTGGTATCGCATTTATACGTGACACAAATCGGTTTTACCCAAATGGAGATTTCGCATCTTACATTATCGGCTTTGCTCAAAGAGAAAAAAATAAGACAGAAGGAAAACTTGGAGTTGAGAAATATTTAGATAAATATTTACAAGAATCAGATGGCTATGTCCAATATGAAAAAGATCATTACGGCTTTAAACTCCCCACGAGTGACGAAAAAATTGTCGCACCAGATAACGGGGCCGATGTTTATTTAACGATTGATCAGAAAATACAGACGTTTTTAGAGGATGCGATGAATGAAGCCGCTGAAGAGTATAACCCGAAAAAAATGATCGCCATTGTCGCTAATCCGAAGACAGGTGAAATTCTCGCAATGTCGCAGCGACCGAGTTTCGATCCGAACAAACGAAATATATTTAACTATTACAACGATGCGATATCGTATCCTTTCGAACCTGGTTCAACGATGAAAATTTTTACATTAGCCGCAGCGATCAATGAAGGGGTATATAACGGAAAAGAAGCATTTCAATCAGGTTCTTATCCTGTAAAAGGATCCAAACCAATTAACGATCATAATTATGGCAAAGGGTGGGGCATGATTCCGTTTGATGAAGGCGTACAACGATCATCGAACGTAGCATTCTCGATTTTAGCAAAAGAAAAATTAGGATTTGAATCATTCTATCAATATATTGAGCGATTCGGATTAACGAAAAAGACTGGTATTGATTTACCCGGTGAAGCAACAAGTCGAATCAACTATAAGTATGAGAGAGATAAGCTTTCAACGGCATATGGACAAGCTTCATCAATTACACCTATCCAGCAAATTCAAGGTGCAACAGCTGTTGCGGGCGACGGGAAAATGATGAAACCATTTGTTATTGATAAAGTTGTGGACCCAGATACGAAAAAGACGATCCTTGATCATAAGCCTAAAGTCGCTGGTGAACCGATTTCGAAGGATACAGCAAAAAAAGTGCGCGATCTTTTAGAGACGGTTGTCAGCTCTGAAAATGGAACGGGTCAAGCCTTTCAAATTGAAGGGTATGAAGTCGCTGGAAAAACAGGAACTGCACAAATCGCAGGGAGCGATGGTAGATATTTAACAGGACGTGAAAATTATATTTTTTCTTTTTTAGGAATGGCTCCAAAAGATGATCCTGAGCTCCTTATGTATGTCGCAGTTCAGCAACCAGAATTAAAGCCGACTGAAACAGGTTCTGCACCCGTATCATTTATCTTTAAAACCGTCATGAAAAATGGATTGGAATATTTACAAGTAAAGCCAGATCATCAGCCGAAGCGTAAATCGTCTGAAACGGATAACGGCTTTTCTTTACAAGACTATACGAATGAACGTGTTGAGAATGTCGAAAAACAAATGGCGAAACAAAATATCGAAGTCATCACGTTAGGAGAAGGAAAAACGATTATTGGTCAATTCCCGTTCCCTGAGACAAGAGTCATTGCAAACGAGAAACTTTTATTGCGAACAGAAGGTCATGCGAAAATGCCAAATGTTATAGGATGGTCATTAAGAGATGTGTTGAAGCTGAGTACGATATGTGACTTGAACCTTCGATATGAAGGGAAAGGGTATGTAACAGCTCAATCGATTAAAGCTGGCTCTGCATTAAAAAAAGGAGCTACTTTAACAATCAAGCTTGACGAACAAACGAAACACCGCTCTGAAGCAGAGAAAGAAAAGAATGACAAAGAGTCACATGGAGAAGAGGAATAGCTTGGCAGTCGATAGAGCTGTCAAGCTTTTCTTTTCAATCACTTACTTTTCCTGTCATTCATAGTTATTCAAATAATCTTATTAAAACATATCATCTCCTCTTTCGATAGCTTGTTCTATCTAAAATGGACCAAGCATATATTGGCGATAACGACCAAAGTGTGAGAGGAGTTTCCTAGGATGCGTGTTTCAAATGTTACCGTTCGCAAACGACTATTAACCGTTTTATTTGCCGGTTTTCTCATCTTTTTTATTATTGATGTACGATTAGGGTATGTCCAATTGATTATCGGGGACGATTTAACATCACTTGCAAAGGAGCTTTGGAGTCGCAATATCCCTTTTGAGCCGATGAGAGGGGAAATACTTGATCGAGATGGAGAAAAATTAGCGACAAACATTAGTGCACCAACCGTTTATGTTGTACCTAGACAAATAAATAATCCGAGTGAGGCAGCAGAGAAACTAGCTGCCATCTTAAACATGCCAGTTGAAAAAGCTTATAAGCATATAACAAAAAAAACGTCTCTTGAACGAATTCCAGAAGGTCGTAAAATATCGAATGAAAAGGCAGAAGAGATTCGTGCCTTAAATATAGATGGCGTTTATATTGCAGAAGATACTAAACGTTACTATCCATACGGAAGCTTTCTTTCACACGTTCTTGGCTTTACAGGCATTGATAATCAAGGGCTTGCCGGGCTTGAATTATATTATGATAAACAACTCCAAGGTGAAAGAGGCTACGTTCAATTTTATTCAGATGCAAAAGGACACCGGCTATCAGGTGAAGGAGAAGAATATACCCCTCCAACTGATGGTTTGAATTTAAAATTGACGACAGATGTGGACATTCAAAAAATCATCGAGCGTGAATTGGACAACGCTGAAGCAAAATACAATCCAGATGGAATGATTGCTATCGCCATGAATCCGAATAACGGGGAAATTTTGGCAATGTCGTCAAGGCCTGATTTTGATCCGGCTACGTATCAAAAGGTTGACCCGATTGTGTATAATCGAAATTTGCCTATATGGAGTGCTTATGAACCGGGTTCTACTTTTAAAATAATTACACTTGCTGCCGCATTAGAAGAGGGGAAGGTAGATTTAGAAAAAGAACAGTTTCACGACCCCGGTTATGCATCTGTTGGAGGAGCGAAGCTAAGATGCTGGAAAAGAGGAGGGCACGGTAGCCAAACCTTTTTAGAGGTCGTGCAAAACTCGTGCAACCCTGGATTTGTAGAATTAGGTGAACGTTTAGGAACATCGACTCTTTTTAATTATATAAAAAAGTTTGGCTTTGGTGAAAAAACAGGAATTGATTTACAAGGAGAAGGAAAAGGGATATTATTTTCTGAAGAACGAGTTGGTCCTGTTGAATTAGCAACGACCGCATTCGGTCAAGGTGTATCCGTTACACCGATTCAACAAGTGGCAGCTGTATCTGCTGCGGTAAATGGAGGGATCTTATATACACCTTATATTGCAAAAGAGTGGATTGATCCCATTACAGGTAAAGTCGTAAGTGAAACAACAACTAAAGCGAAACGTCGCATCATATCGGAAGAAACGTCAAAAAAAATTCGATATGCATTAGAGAGTGTTGTTGCACAAGGAACGGGTAAAGGAGCTTTTGTTGATGGTTATCGTGTTGGTGGCAAAACCGGTACAGCACAAAAAGCTGTGAATGGAGCATATTTAGAAAATAATCATATCGTTTCATTTATTGGTTTTGCTCCTGCAGATGATCCGCAAATTGTCGTCTATATAGCCGTAGACAATCCGAAAGGTACGGTTCAGTTCGGTGGTGTTGTTGCAGCGCCCATTGTCGGTACGATTATCGAAGATAGTTTGCGCCATTTAGGTGTAAAGCCGAGAAAAGATCAAATAGAAAAAGAATATAAATGGGATGACAAAAAACTTATAGAAGTCCCGAACATTATAGGGTTAACGAAGCAAGAGCTAAATCAACAGCTCGTCAATTTACAAGTGGATGTATCGGGTAAAGGCAATGTCGTCATTGACCAGTCACCTTCCCCGGGAGAGAAAGTTGCGCAAGGTTCAAAAGTAAGAGTATTTTTAAGTGATGGTGAAGACGAAGAAGAACATCATCACGAATAAAAAAGAGGGCTTTCTTCAAGTTTTTCATTAAAGGATGAAAGCCCGTATGGCACTTTTTATTTATTTAAGCTAAAATGTTAACGTATGTCTCTTATTCATACATATATTTGAAAAGGAAGTTTTGTTGAGAGGATTGAATATTTATGGAGTTACAGTCTTTGTTAGATCATCTATATCAATATAATATTTTAAAAGAAGGAAATCCACTCATTTCCTCAATTGAGATGGATTCACGAGCTGTAAAAAAGGGAAGTTTGTTTATATGCATAAAAGGTTTTACCGTTGATGGCCACGATTTTGTTGAACAAGCAGTTGAAAAAGGAGCAGTTGCGATTTTAGCCGAGCGAAATGTTTCAACTCCTAAACACGTACCTGTCATTATTGTCAACGATACGAAAAGAGCAATGGCCCGCTTGGCGGATGCCTTTTACGAGAAGCCAACACATAAACTGCATTTAATCGGCGTTACAGGTACGAATGGAAAAACAACAACAACACATATTATAGAAAAAATATTGAAAGAAGCTGACAAGAAAACCGGGCTTATCGGGACAATGTACACGAAAATTATTGATGAGCAATTTGAAGTGAAAAATACGACACCTGAAAGCTTAACATTACAAAAAACGTTCAAACAAATGGTTGATCAGCAAGTGTCACATGCGGTGATGGAAGTTTCGTCACATGCTCTTCATATGGGCCGTGTTCATGGGTGTGATTTCGATGTTGCGGTATTTACAAACCTTTCACAAGATCATTTAGATTATCATGAAACGATGGAGGAATACCGTAACGCAAAAGGTTTATTATTTTCCCAATTAGGAAATGCATTTCATCACGACCGTCAAAAGTTTGCTATTTTAAATGCCGATGACGATACATCAGCGTATTATAAACAAGTGACAAGTGCACATATTGTGACATATGGAATCGAAACACCGAGTGATGTCATGGCAAAAAACATTCAAATGGGGTCAGATGGTACAACATTTGAGCTCGTAACACCAAATGGGCACTTTCCTGTCAACATGAAGCTTGTTGGAACATTTAGTGTGTACAATGTACTAGCAGCGGTTTCGGCAGCACTCGTAAGCAATATCGATATGGAAATAATTATAAAAGCGATCGAATCGCTAGAAGGTGTGCGCGGACGATTTGAACTTGTAAGTGGCGGTCAAGATTTCACGATGATTGTTGATTATGCTCACACGCCTGATAGTTTAGAGAATGTTTTAAAAACCGTTAAGCAATTTACAAAAGGAAAAATATTCGTCGTTATCGGATGCGGGGGTGATCGTGATCAAACGAAGCGTCCATTAATGGCCAAGGTTGCCGTTAAATATGCCGATGAACCGATTTTTACATCCGACAACCCGCGTAGTGAGGATCCGCTTCAAATTTTAAAAGATATGGAAAATGGAGTGAAAGGAGAATACTACCACTCCATTACAAACAGAGAAGACGCCATTCAATTTGCCGTTTCGAATGCGAAAAAAGGTGATTGCATTGTGATTGCTGGAAAAGGACATGAAACGTATCAGCAAATAGGTAATCAAACACTCGAGTTTGATGATAAAGAAGTGGCTTTAAAAGCTGTTAAACAAGTACAATGTAAATCAAAATAATCTTTTTTAAGGAGTTAGAAAGAGGAGAAAATGAAAGTGGAATGGATTGATATGCCGAAACATATGGTGAAAATATATATAGACGTACAAACAGACGTCAAATCAAAGGTAGAAGGTTCGGTGGAAGGGGGAAAAATCGATGCTTGAGCAAGTGATGTTATTTACGATTATCACCAGCTTTTTAATTAGTGTATTACTTTCACCGATCTTTATTCCATTCTTGCGGAGATTAAAATTCGGTCAAAGTATTCGTGAGGAAGGGCCGAAATCTCACAAAAAGAAGTCCGGAACACCTACGATGGGCGGAATCATGATTATTGCCTCCATTATTGTGACGACACTAGTCATGACGAATAAATTTTCTGAACTAAGTGTTGAAATGTATTTATTACTTTTCGTCACATTCGGATACGGTTTACTAGGGTTTTTAGATGACTTTATTAAAGTCGTCATGAAAAGAAATTTAGGGCTTACGTCAAAACAAAAGCTTATCGGTCAAGTCATTATTGCGATCATTTTTTATTTAGTGTTTCAGCAATACGGATTTTCATCAGAAATTCGATTGCCAGGTACTGATTGGTCCTTTGATCTTGGCTGGGCTTACGTACTCTTAATTATTTTCATGCTTGTTGGTGGCTCTAACGCCGTGAACTTAACGGATGGATTAGATGGTTTATTATCAGGCACTGCGGCAGTTGCCTTTGGTGCTTATGCAGTTTTAGCTTGGAACCAAGGGCAGTATGACGTAGCGATTTTTTCAGTAGCCGTTGTCGGTGCTGTACTAGGGTTTTTAGTATTTAATGCACATCCAGCGAAAGTGTTTATGGGAGATACAGGCTCGCTTGCGCTTGGAGGAGCTATCGTCACTGTCGCCATTTTAACAAAGCTTGAAGTATTATTAGTGATTATTGGTGGTGTCTTTGTCATCGAAACACTGTCCGTCATTATCCAAGTCATTTCATTTAAGACAACGGGGAGACGTGTATTTAAAATGAGTCCCCTCCATCACCATTATGAATTGTTAGGTTGGTCTGAATGGCGCGTTGTCGCTACATTTTGGTCGATGGGCCTTGTATTTGCCATTTTAGGAATCTATATTGAGGTGTGGTTGTAATTGAAAAGCGTACAAACATTTCTTGGGAAAAATATACTCGTATTAGGATTAGCAAAAAGCGGCTTAGCGGCCGCTAAATTATTGCACAAGCTTGGGGCGAATGTCATCGTCAACGACACGAAGCCTTATGAAGAAAATCAAGCTGCAAAAGAGTTGGAACAGTTAGGTATATCGGTAATTTGTGGTCATCATCCAGAAGACTTATTGTCAAGTCAAAACATTGAATATATCGTGAAAAATCCTGGCATTCTTTATTCAAACATCATCATTCAGCAAGCTGAACAGATGAAATTACCGATTGTGACTGAGATTGAATTAGCTTATGCCATTTCAGAAGCAGATATTATTGCGATTACTGGCTCGAACGGGAAAACAACGACAACGACTTTAATTTATGAAATGCTAAAAGAAGATGGACAAAACCCGTTAATTGCAGGAAACATTGGCAATGTAGCGTGTGAAGTCGTTCAACAAGCGACAGAGGAAAATGTAATTGTTATGGAGCTGTCTTCCTTTCAACTTTTAGGAACGTTGAACTTTAAGCCGAAGATAGCATTGCTTTTAAATATTTTTGATGCTCATTTAGATTATCACGGAACGAAAGAAGAATATATGCGAGCAAAGCAACGAATCTTCTTAAACCAACTGGAGAACGATTACTCTGTCATCAATGCAAATGACGAAAATGTAAAGCAGTTAGCCAAAATATCTAAAGGTAAAAAAGTATCTTTTTCAACATCCTCGGCTCATGTTAACGGTGCATACATGAAGGACAATCAAGTCTTTTATCAATCTGAATCCATCATCCCGATAAAAGAAATTGTATTGCCGGGAGAGCATAGTTTAGAAAATATTTTAGCGGCTGTTACTGTAGCAAAGCTTCGCGGTGTAAGGAATGAATCCATTCGAAAGGTTTTAAAAACCTTTTCTGGTGTAAAGCATCGCCTTCAATACGTTGGGACGATAAAAGGGAGACTTTTTTTTAACGACTCAAAAGCAACGAATATATTAGCTACCTCAAAAGCATTAAGTGCCTTTCAACAACCGACCATTTTATTAGCTGGTGGTTTAGATCGTGGGAATGAATTTGATGAATTAAAGTCCTATATGAAGAACGTAAAAGCTGTTATAACGTTCGGACAAACAGCTCCGAAAATTGAACGAATCGCTACAGAGATAGGAATAGAACAGATTAAACGTGTCGATAATGTGGAACAAGCGGCTTTTTATGCATATGAAATTTCTGAAGAACATGATGTCATCCTGCTTTCTCCTGCATGCGCAAGCTGGGATCAATATAAAACTTTTGAAGAACGTGGTGACATTTTCATAGATGCTGTGCATAAGCTAAAATAAGGGCTTGTTCGAGAGTTGCGCCCTATAATTTGTATAACGGGGTGTTTATGCGTTGACAACAAAAAGATCGACTCCTGATTTTATATTATTAATCATCACGATATCTTTACTTGCAATCGGATTAATTATGGTTTATTCGGCAAGCGCTGTTTGGGCTGCGTATAAGTTTGATGATTCGTTTTTCTTTGCTAAAAGACAGCTATTATTTGCAGGGCTAGGCATCATTGCGATGTTTTTCATCATGAATGTCGATTATTGGACATGGCGTACATGGGCGAAAGTATTGCTCATTATTTGTTTTATTTTACTTGTTGCTGTACTGATTCCGGGGGTAGGGATGGTTCGAAACGGTTCGCGAAGCTGGATCGGAGTCGGTGCTTTTTCCATCCAACCGTCAGAATTTATGAAGTTAGCGATGATTGCTTTTTTAGCGAAGTTTTTATCTGAAAATCAAAAGAAAATCACCTCTTTGAAAAAAGGGTTAGTTCCGACATTAAGTCTCGTATTTTTCGCATTTGGAATCATTATGCTGCAACCGGATCTCGGTACAGGAACCGTTATGGTTGGTACATGCATCGCAATGATTTTTATTGCAGGAGCGCGAATTAGCCATTTCGTCGGTCTAGGCATTATCGGACTCGTTGGCTTTGCTGGTCTTATTTTATCCGCACCATACCGGATTAAGAGGATCACTTCCTTCTTAAACCCATGGGAGGACCCGCTTGGAAGTGGGTTTCAAATCATTCAGTCGTTATATGCGATTGGACCAGGAGGTTTGTTCGGATTAGGGCTTGGACAAAGTCGACAAAAATTCTTTTATTTGCCTGAACCACAAACAGATTTCATTTTTGCTATATTAGCAGAAGAGCTCGGATTTATTGGCGGAACGCTCATATTACTACTTTTTAGTTTATTATTGTGGCGTGGCATTCGCATAGCGCTTGGAGCTCCTGATTTATATGGAAGCTTTTTAGCCGTTGGTATTATTGCGATGATTGCGATACAAGTGATGATTAATATCGGTGTTGTAACGGGGCTAATGCCTGTAACAGGGATTACGTTACCCTTCCTAAGTTATGGAGGCTCATCGTTAACCCTTATGTTAATGGCCATCGGAGTCCTTTTAAACATTAGTCGATATGCACGGTATTAGTTACGATCAAAATTGTTTTCGAAACGTAAAATTGTTGTAACGTTTCGTCATATTAAATCGTTATAATAGTAAGGAGAATGATTGAAACTGATACCCTGTTTACATAAACAGGGTATCTATGTTTCTAAAGTCCTTTTTAGCAAACTTTATTAGTTGGGGGATTAAAATGAAAATTGCGGTTTCAGGAGGCGGAACGGGAGGGCATATTTATCCTGCTCTTGCTTTAATTAAAGAGATTCAAAAACGTCGAAAAGATGTTGAATTTTTATACATAGGAACAGAAAAAGGATTGGAAAGCACGATTGTGAAGCGGGAAGGAATTCCTTTTAAATCAATACACATTACTGGGTTTAAACGTAAGATTTCCGTCGAAAATATGAAAACTGTGATGCGCTTTATGAAAGGTGTATCTATTAGCAAAAAGCTATTAAGAGATTTTGGTGCAGATGTTGTGATTGGAACAGGCGGATACGTATGTGGACCTGTTGTGTATGCTGCCTCAAAGCTTGGCATTCCAACAATCATTCACGAGCAAAATAGTTTGCCAGGATTAACGAATAAATTTTTAGCGAAATATGTTGATAAAGTAGCGATTTGTTTTGAGGATGCAAAAAAATATTTCCCTGAACATAAAGTTATATTAACAGGGAATCCGCGCGCATCAGAAGTTGTTGGAAAAGATCCAGAAAAAGGTCGCGCGTCATTAGCACTTCAAGCTGGGAAGCGTTCTGTTTTACTTTTCGGTGGAAGTAGAGGCGCTCGTCCAATTAATGATGCCGTACTCGGTGCCCTAAAAACATTCTCAAAAAAAGATTATCAAATTATATACGTAACGGGCGAAGTGCATTACGATTCGGTTATGGAAAAAGCGAAAGATGCGAATATCGGCGAAAATGTTATCATTAAGCCATTCATCCATAATATGCCTGAAGTATTAGCAGCTGTCGATTTAGTCGTTTCTCGTGCTGGTGCAACGACATTAGCGGAAATTACAGCGTTAGGTCTTCCAAGTATATTAATTCCGAGTCCCTATGTGACAGCTAATCATCAAGAGATGAATGCGCGAAGTTTAAGTGATTATCATGCCGCTGTTCTTTTGTTAGAAAACGAGCTTACAAGTGAGTCGTTAATCAAACATATTGATCAAATTTTGTTAAATGATCGAGAACTAAAGAGAATGAAAGAATCTTCTAAAAAGCTAGGTATACCGGATGCTTCCAAAAGACTATATAAAGAAATCGAAATGCTTATTTCAAAAAACAAGAACGTTAAATAATGAGAAACGGGGTGTAAACATGAAGGAAATCATACAACAGTTGAAAGATGCCCAAGTAGGAAAAGTACTTGAAAACGAACCGCTCGCCAACCATACGACAATGAAGGTAGGTGGGCCTGCCGACGTTTTTGTCGAACCGAAGAATATAGAAGGGTTAAAGAAAACGATGGACATTGTGAAGGAACATCATGTACCTTGGCGTGTTATCGGAAGAGGCTCCAATTTACTCGTTTTAGACGAAGGATTACGAGGCGTTGTTATAAAGCTTGGAAAAGGTATTGATCACCTTGAAGCTAATGGTGACTATTACACAGTTGGAGGCGGTTATTCCATCATCACTCTTTCAACCATTCTTAGCCGAAAAGGGTTATCTGGATTAGAGTTTGCAAGTGGAATTCCAGGTTCAGTTGGTGGGGCTGTTTATATGAATGCAGGGGCACATGGATCTGATATGTCCAAAATATTAGTTAAAGCACATGTGCTTTTTGCCGATGGTACGATGGAGTGGTTAACAAATGAAGAAATGGAATTTTCATATCGCACCTCCATTTTGCAAAATAAACGTCCAGGAATTGTTGTAGAAGCAATGATTAAGCTTACACATGGTGAACGTGACGCGATCGTCGCTGAAATGAAAAAAAATAAAGAGTATAGGAGGGAGACACAACCTTGGAATTATCCGTGTGCTGGAAGTATTTTTAGAAATCCATTACCGAATTATGCAGGTCAATTGATTGAAAAAGCAGGGTTAAAAGGCTATCAAATTGGCGGTGCGAAAGTTTCTGAAATGCACGGTAATTTTATTGTAAATGCTGGTGATGCGAAGGCGCGTGATGTCCTTGATTTAATCGACTATATTAAGCGTATAATAAAAGAGAAATTCCAAGTTGAAATGGAAACGGAAGTTGAAATAATTGGCTCATAAATGATAAATCTAATCCCTTCTTTCTCTTTTCCTGTGGTATAATGTCTAATAAAGGAAACACGAAAATAAACGGCATTTTGTGCCGTTTATTTTCAGTTATACAAAGGAAGTTGAAATTTAAATGAACACCTAGATGTGTTTAGTCTAGGATGGGGTGAACATAATTTTGGATAAACAAAAAGTCGTTTCGCTAGAAGAGCGCGTTCCAAAACTAAAAGAAAAGAGAAAGCAAAAAACGAATCGACAGCTCACTTTTTTTGTTATTCTTTTTTTCTTATTAATTCTCATCATCATTTATTTGCAAACACCACTGAGCAAAGTTTCGAATATCGTTGTGGAAGGTGCCGTTAACGTCCCAAAAGAAACGGTGATAAAGTTAAGTGGAATTACAACAGAGACAAGCTTTTGGAAAATTGAAGAAGATAAAACAGTAGCAGCTATTAAAGAAAATAAGCAAATTAAAGAGGTAGACATTCAAAAAAGGTTTCCATCAACTGTTATCCTATCGATTGAGGAAAATGAAAGGGTAGCATATGTATTTAAGGATTCGGCTTTTTATCCGATATTAGAAAATGGAGGTTTTTTGGAAAAGCAAAAGCAGTTAACGGTTCCAGATGCACCAATTTTGATCGATTGGAAAAAGCCTGAAATGATTCAGGCGATGTCTGCACAATTAAAAAAACTACCTAGCAGTATTGCAAACGCCATTTCTGAAATTCATCTCACACCGTCAAACACAGACGAAGAACAAATTACGGTTTACATGAGTGATGGAAATGAAGTGATAGCAACGATCTCTACATTTGCCAGTAAGATGAAATCATATCCCCAGATTATTAGTCAAATTGACCCAAATATTAAAGGAACGGTTCATTTTGAAGTAGGCTCATATTTTGAAGCCTACAATAAAGAAGATTTGAAGAGTAATGAAGAGGAGAATTCGGAACATGAAGAAAATGAAGGTTAATTCATTTTTAGTTTTTGTCGTCATGGCGGTTGTTGGCTTTTTAATTTCTTATTCCTATCAATTAACAAAACAACAAGTGAAACCGACAGACGATACCTCTTCTAAAACGTGGGAAAAGGAATACAGTATACGCAGTTTGCTCATTTCTCAAGAAGAAAGGAATAGAGAGCTTCAGCAGCAATTGTATTCCCTTCAGCAAGAAGTGACTGAATATGAGGAAAAATTAAAGGAAGAAACGCAAATTTACTATAACCTTGTCGAGGATGTTGAAAAATTGCGTATGTTTGTTGGAGAGGTTGGGGTTGTAGGGAAAGGGATTGAAGTAAAGTTAGAAGATGCATCTTATATTCCTGAAGGTGAAAACGTAAATAACTATATCGTTCACGAAAGCCATTTATTTAAAGTTATTAACGAATTGAAAATATCTGGCGCTTCCGCTATCGCCATAAATGGACATCGTATTACGAATCACTCTTATATTTATTGTAACGGTCCGGTTGTAACAGTAGATGGCGAGCAGTACCCAGCTCCATTTGTTATTTCTGCAATTGGTGACCCAGATGTGCTGTCACAAGCATTAAATATTGCAGGTGGTGTGTTAGATCAACTAACATATGAAAATGTCGACGTTCAGATTTCCAAAAAACAAGAAATCAAAATGGAGCCATTGTTGCAAAAACAACCGACGAGTTAATCTATGTTAGAATAGGTGATCGATTTTGAAAAACATTTCGTGGAAGGTTAGTCTACCTTTTTCACTCATAACGGCTATATTTGGCTTTATGCTCGCTGTACAATTTCAATCGATTCAAGAACCAGTCGTTCGAGATACAAGGGACATGTGGGAATTAAGAGCCGACTTGAAAGAAGAGCAAGAGCTTCAAGTCGATTTGCTTGAGCAAATTCGTAAATATGAACAAATGTTAGAAAATTACCGGAAACAAAAAGAAGAAAGTAAAGAAACGGCATTGCGAGAAACATTGGATGAATTAAAGAAGGAAGCGGGATTAACAGAGATGACGGGAAACGGCGTTATAATAACAGTTGAGCCACTTTTTCAATTGGATCTCGCAGGCGTCTCATCACACCAAATTTCCCCACAACTTTTAATTCGAACGATCAACGAACTTAATTCATATGGTGCTGAAAGTATTTCGATTAACGGTCATCGTGTCATAAGCTCAACCGTCATTCGGGATATTAATGGAATCACAAAGATTGATGGTTCCAATTTAAATGGATTTCCTATTACGATTCAAATCATTACTGAAGATGCGGAAAAGCTATATAACCGAATTAATGGCTCTTCCTTAAAAGACGATTATGCGATTGACAACTTAAGCTTATCGATTTCAGAACCCGAAGGTAACATCGTTGTCCCTGCTTACAAGGAAACGATCCGCATTAAAAATATGGAACCATTTAATATTGAAAAGGAAGGGAATTCATAATATGTGGCTTCCGGTCATTGGTTTACTACTAGGGATTACGCTAGGTTTTTTTAGTGATGTGAAAATACCTGCTGAATATTCGAATTATTTATCGATTGCCATTTTAGCTGCACTCGATACTGTTATAGGGGGGATTAGAGCCCATTTACAAAAAATATATGATGATCTTATTTTTGTGACGGGATTCTTTTTTAACATTATGCTAGCAGCAAGTTTAGCTTTTCTAGGTGTACATCTTGGTGTAGACTTGTACTTAGTAGCTCTTTTTGCTTTTGGAGTAAGGCTTTTTCAAAATATTGCTGTCATTCGTCGTCTTCTCATATCAAATTGGAAAGCGATGAAAGAAATTCCAAAAAAAAATTGAAATTTTAAAAGGGAATAGCGATCATTTGTTGAATTTACTCATATAACAAATTGATACATACTAAAACTCATTGTTACAATTATTTAATACTAGTTTCATTGTAATGTTCTTCTTGAAATAATAGAATAGACTTGACAGGTAAGGAGGTGCCATAGAATGAACAGCAATGAAATATTCGTAAGTCTTGACATCGGTACATCCAATGTGAAAGTGATTATTGGCGAAATGACAGACGAATCACTTAACATTATTGGCGTCGGTAATGTTAAATCACAAGGGTTAAAAAAAGGTTCTATAGTTGATATAGATGAAACCGTTCATTCTATTAAAAAAGCAATTGAACAGGCTGAAAGGATGATTGGAATCCCAATTAAACGCGTTATCGTTGGGATTGCTGGGAATCATGTTCAACTGCAACCATGTCATGGAGTTGTTGCGGTTTCAAGTGATAACAAAGAAATTAAAAATGAAGATGTGAAGCGAGTGATTGAAGCCGCACAAGTGTTATCCATTCCCCCTGAAAGAGAAATTATTGATTGTATTCCACTGCAATTTATTGTAGATGGCCTAGATGGAATTAATGATCCGAGAGGTATGCTAGGTGTCCGACTGGAAATGGAAGGGATATTAATAACAGGATCTAAAACAATCTTACATAATTTATTACGTTGCGTTGAACGTGCAGGATTAGAGATATCTGACATTGCCCTCCAACCTCTAGCGGCAGGTACAGTTGCTCTTTCGAAAGACGAGAAAAATCTTGGCGTTGCTTTAGTAGATATCGGCGGAGGATCAACGACAATTGCTTATTTTGAACAAGGCATGTTAAAGTGTACAAGCATTTTACCAGTAGGCGGGGAGCATATTACAAAAGACATTTCCATCGGACTAAGAACAGCAACTGAGGATGCGGAAAAAGTGAAGTTAAAATATGGTTATGCCTATTATGATCATGCTTCTGAAGACGAAGTTTTTGAAGTTTCGATTATTGGTAGTGATAAAACGCAACAGTTTAGCCAGCTACATTTAGCTGATATTATTGAAGCAAGGCTTGAAGAGATTTTCGAGCTTATACAGCATCAACTTAAAAAAATGGGGGTTCAAGAGCTTCCGGGTGGATTCGTTTTGACGGGCGGTTCTGTCAATATTCCAGGAATTTTGGAACTTGCTCAAACGGTACTAGCGAATAATGTCCGTATTGCAAGCCCAGATTATATCGGAGTGAGAGATCCTCAATATATGACTGGGGTTGGACTTATTCAGTTTGCGTATCGAAATGCCAAAATTCAAGGTAGACGAATTGGCTCTAACGTTCAAGTGGAAAGGGCTGAACAAGCCGCAACAACCGAGCCCGTTCAAGTTCAACGGAACGCACAAAAACCAAAGCAGAAAAATGAAGAAAAGGTAAGTCGCGTGAAAAAGTTTTTTGGATATTTCTTTGAATAACTTGTAAGCATAGAAGCATTGATGGATTAGGAGGATTCACATGTTGGAGTTTGATACGAATGTTGACGGATTTGCTACGATAAAAGTAATCGGTGTCGGCGGTGGTGGAAATAATGCTGTCAACCGCATGATTGAACATGGTGTGCAAGGAGTAGAGTTTATTGCTGTAAATACGGATGCACAAGCATTAAATCTTTCAAAAGCTGAAACGAAAATGCAAATCGGTGCTAAATTAACGAGAGGTTTAGGAGCAGGTGCTAACCCTGAAGTTGGTAAAAAGGCAGCTGAAGAAAGTAAAGAGCAAATTGAAGAAGCGTTAAAAGGTGCTGACATGGTTTTCGTTACCGCTGGTATGGGAGGCGGTACTGGAACTGGAGCAGCTCCGGTCATCGCACAAATTGCAAAAGATTTAGGAGCGCTTACAGTTGGCGTTGTCACACGTCCATTTACGTTTGAAGGACGCAAACGTGCGATGCAAGCTGCAGGCGGAATTTCTGCAATGAAAGAATCTGTTGATACGTTAATTGTCATTCCAAATGACAGACTTTTAGAGATTGTTGATAAAAATACTCCGATGCTTGAAGCGTTTAGAGAAGCAGATAATGTACTACGTCAAGGTGTACAAGGTATTTCTGACTTAATAGCAGTGCCGGGGCTAATTAACCTAGATTTTGCTGACGTTAAAACGATTATGTCAAATAAGGGATCTGCCTTAATGGGAATTGGGGTTGCAACAGGTGAAAACCGTGCTGCAGAAGCTGCGAAAAAAGCGATTTCCAGTCCATTACTTGAAACATCGATTGACGGTGCCCAAGGTGTGCTTATGAATATTACAGGTGGTACGAATTTAAGTCTTTATGAAGTACAAGAAGCTGCCGATATTGTTGCGTCTGCATCAGATCAAGATGTAAATATGATTTTTGGATCTGTTATTAATGAAAACTTAAAGGATGAGATTGTTGTTACAGTTATTGCGACAGGTTTTACAGAAGCAGAAGTGAATCCTATTAAGCAGCAAGCTCGCCCTTTTGCAAATAACAATGTGCAAAAACAACAAGCAGCTGCACCTAAACGTGAACCGAAACGTGAAGAGATTCAGCAAGATATGACGAATCGAGCGGTTCAACAGGCAGAAGATACGTTAGATATTCCAACGTTTTTACGTAATCGTAGAAAACGATAAAGATAACCTTCATTTAGACAAGGATTGACACCGAATAAACAAAAAGCATGGGAGAGCCCATGCTTTTTTCTTTGTTGCACCAGGAAACGAATTGTGGGCAAGTTTGTTCATAGTTAGCTTGTTCCGTCTAGCTCCAGGCGTTAGCGGCTTATAAACTTACCATTTTATCCGTCCGATAAGACAACATCGACTGATACGTCGCCCGAGTTTCCTTTATCTCCTTCTGAAATGGTACAGTTTGTACAATCGCCACTTTAGCGGTTGCCCTTTGCTTGTGTTCTCGATAGGGAAAGGAAAATGTCATTTGGATAAGTATATAAGAGATATAATGTATAAATGACGAACCATTCTAATAAGGAAACCCTTACGAGAGGAGATGTGAATGGAAAATCATTTATTCCTCACCGATGCATGGAATAGTGGGATCAAGGTAGGTATATTCGCTGTGTTTTCTATGCTTTTCTTCCGTTTAAATGATCGAAAAGCACAAAAAATAATGAAAGAGGAAGAAATTTTTTATAAGAAACTTTTATTAACAAGTTTTATGCTTCTCTATATTTCCTTTAGTATTCAACCGACTATAGCTTATGAATGGATCATGACAAATCATATGTTAAAGATGAGTTTGTTCCTATTTATTTTTCCAGTGTTTTGCTTGTTTTTTTCTTTATCTCAAAAAACAGAACAGCGTTTAACTTATCGTTTATATTTGCTTATCTTTACCTTTGCATTTCTTTTTACGATGTATCACGTACCGATTATGTTAGAATACATTTTACAATTTCCATATTTACATGATAGCTTCCTCTTTACCCTCTTTGTTCTATCACTCTTTATATGGCAGTCTATTTATCGATGTAAGTCTTCACCTTTTCATCTTTTAATAATTAGTGGGTGGCTACTCTTCCCTGCATGCTTATGGTTAATGCTTTCTCCTATCATCAATGAAAATGGACATTTATCGTCCATTCACTTATCAAGCCTTTTATGTATACCTGTTGAAAACAACAACTTAACAGGAATGTCCAATCCTTATGATCAAGTTATAGCAGGCTTTGCGATGTTGTTTTTGCATAAAATTAGCATTCGTTTTGGTTATCGGCTATTCCAATTATAGAAATGTAATGAAAAAGCTCTTCCGAACGAAGAGCTTTTATTCATTCGATGAGCAGAATTTATATCATGTATGGAAAAGATTGTACGGCTAATGGAGTGTTCGTTGTCCAGCGAAAGCCACCTATTCCCTCGAGTCAAAAGCGTGACGCCGTAAAGGAAAAAAGCGTCTTAATTGGACGAAGAACATTTTTACTTGAGAATGAGCAAGGGTGCTTACGTTTTTCTTATAACTCGACGATTTGCCTGTTTTTCTGCCAAAATTACTAGAAATCATTCGTCAGTAAATGACAGACTTTCTTTCTTTTGTCATTTATACTTAGGTCAAACAAAGATGTGCGTCCCAAAAAATGAAAAAGCCAAGGAAGGAAGAGGGGCTTGTCCATTTATTTAGATGTGATATGGTTGTTAAATTTTTGTTTTGACTTATTTTTACTTCTTCTAACCGCCTTAATTTTAAAAAGGAGAATGAAGTGGTTGTTCGTATTAATTTCAGCATGTATTGGTTCATCTATGGTGCTTTTCTTATTTACTCCATTTGCTGAAAGTGCTAGTCATCCTCTTACAAAATTTTTCGTTTCATGCATGATGGTCATTGTTGCATTTGGGTTTAAACGGTTTCGCTTTTTTATACAAAGCTTATTAGCCTTTTATTTTGTCTCCTTCGTTATTGGAGGTGGGATGCTTGGCACGTATTACTTTTTTGAGGTAAGTTTTGTTTTTCAAGACTCAGTTATTTTAACGAATGCCAATGGTTTTGGTGATCCAATTAGTTGGCTCTTTGTATTGATTGGTTTTCCACTTACATGGTTTTATTCTCGTCATCAGTTTGATCAAGTTGAAATGACAAAAATTCATTATGACCAAATTGTCGAAGTATCAATTGAAATTTCAGGAAAATCTATTATTTTAAAAGGTTTGATCGATAGTGGAAATCAACTATATGACCCGATTACTAAGCTTCCAGTCATGATTGTTGAAAGTGAAAAAATGGTTCAGATTATTCCGCAAGAAATAATCGATCTCGTTTCAGATCAAGATCCACTTGAGAAAATGCATGAAACAGATCATTGCTGGATGAATCGATTACGTATCATTCCATATCGTGGAGTTGGACAGGATCATCAATTTCTTTTCGCTATTAAGCCAGATGAAGTTATCATTCAGCATAGAGAAGGAAGTATTAACGTGAAAAAAGTACTAATTGGATTAAATAATCGAACATTATCGTCTGATGGGAATTATGCGTGCATTGTCCACCCAAAAATGATTCAATCAGGTCGTACCGAAAACGTATCATAAGCTTTAAAAAGTCGCTATTTTAGTTAGTATACAAGGGGGAGAACCTATGAAGAAATTACGTCTTTATATTACTTATTACTGGTATAAAATATTATTTAAACTCGGGATTAAAACAGATGAAATTTATTATATTGGAGGGAGCGAAGCTCTGCCCCCACCGCTCTCAAAAGATGAGGAGGAAGTTTTATTAAAGAAACTCCCGAGTGGGGATCAAACGGCTCGTTCCATATTAATTGAGCGAAATTTACGTTTAGTCGTATATATCGCTCGGAAATTTGAAAATACGGGAATTAACATAGAAGATTTAATAAGCATCGGAACGATTGGCTTAATTAAAGCTGTCAACACATTTAATCCAGAGAAAAAAATTAAACTCGCGACATACGCATCCCGTTGTATTGAAAATGAAATATTAATGTACTTAAGAAGGAATAATAAAATTCGCTCTGAAGTATCTTTTGATGAACCGTTAAATATCGACTGGGATGGAAACGAACTTCTTTTGTCGGACGTTTTAGGAACGGAAGAGGACATTATTACAAAAGATTTAGAGGCGAATGTTGACAGAAAGCTATTAATGAAAGCATTACAACAGTTAAATGACCGTGAAAAACAAATAATGGAGCTTCGATTCGGACTTACTGGTGGCGAAGAAAAAACACAAAAAGATGTCGCTGATATGCTTGGAATTTCTCAATCGTATATTTCCCGGCTGGAGAAACGAATTATTAAACGACTTCAAAAAGAATTTAATAAAATGGTATAGACTTTATTCCTTTTATGATAAAAAATGGTCGTGTGAAATCAAAAAATTTTTGCGTAATTTATCCTATATTTTACAATAGTTCAACGGTTTTTAATCATATATTGCCCTTAAGGCTTGTGCATATTTTTCCCTCCAAAGGAGATACTTAACGTAGTACAGCAAGAACTCCTGTTGGGAGGGAACAAAGTGACAAGGAATAAGGTCGAAATATGCGGAGTAGATACTTCTAAATTACCCGTATTGAAAAATGAAGAAATGCGAGAATTATTTAGAAAAATGCAGAGCGGGGATATATCAGCCCGTGAAAAGCTTGTAAATGGAAATTTACGACTTGTATTAAGTGTGATTCAGCGTTTTAACAACAGAGGCGAATTTGTCGATGACCTTTTTCAAGTAGGCTGTATTGGACTCATGAAATCAATCGATAATTTTGACTTAAGTCAAAATGTCAAATTCTCAACTTATGCCGTGCCGATGATCATCGGTGAAATTAGAAGATATTTACGAGATAATAATCCAATACGTGTTTCGCGTTCTCTTCGTGACATCGCGTATAAAGCATTACAAGTACGTGAGAAGCTTATGTCACAAACATCAAGAGAACCGAGTGCAGAAGAAATTGCAAAAGTTTTAGATGTTTCCCATGAAGAAATTGTCTTTGCTTTAGACGCCATCCAAGATCCGGTTTCGTTATTTGAACCGATATACAACGATGGCGGAGACCCGATTTACGTTATGGATCAATTAAGTGATGAACGAAATCGTGATACGAATTGGATTGAAGAACTGGCATTAAGAGAAGGAATGCGACGTTTAAATGATCGAGAAAAATTAATTTTGCGAAAACGTTTCTTTCAAGGGAAAACGCAAATTGAAGTAGCTGAAGAAATCGGCATTTCCCAAGCACAAGTTTCCCGGTTAGAAAAAGCAGCGATTAAACAAATGAACAAAAATATACAGCAATAATTTAGAGGGGTCAGGCGTTTTTCGTCTGATCCCTTAATCATGAATAAGTAGTCGATGTCATATGTTTAAATAGGAGGAGAATGGAGGGAAGAGATATGATGCATATTTCTGAATTTCAAGTAAAAGATGTGATAAACGTTTCGGATGGAAAGCGATTAGGGAATATAGATGATATCGATATAAATGTTACGAATGGAAAAATTCAAGCAATCATTATTGGCAACCAAGGGAAAATGCTCGGCTTTTTTGGAAAAGGGGATGAAATGATGATTCCTTGGCGTAATATTGTGAAAATTGGTGAAGACGTTATATTAGTTCGATTACCGCAACAAATAGAGGCGATTGAAAACTCTTAAAAATAAAAACGGTACTTTTGTTCATAGCGACATGTGGTAAAATAAAGAAAGGATAAATGTCGAAAAGGAAGGTAATGTATGGAAAAAGACCCTTTTCATCTTCAAAATGAATCCATTTTGACACTTAAAGAGTGGAACGCTATGAATGAAAACCTTGTCACGGGCTTTACAACGAAACGAGGAGGTTTTTCAACAAATTTTTTTGAATCGTTAAATGTCGGACTTCATGTACTTGATGATAAACAAGTAGTCGTTAAAAATCGAGATAAAATAGCAAGACAGATCGATATTCCTTTATCACATTGGGTGTTTGCGGATCAAGTTCACAAAGAACATATTCAGAAAGTATCGAAACGGGACCGGAGTGCAGGAACAACGAGCTATGAAACAACAATTTCTAAAAGCGACGGCTTGTATACAAATGAGATGAACACCGTTTTAGCTCTTTGTTTTGCTGATTGCGTCCCATTATATTTTTATGCACCTACCCACCATATGATCGGTTTAGCACATGCTGGATGGAAGGGGACAGTCAAAAATATTGCAGGAAATATGTTAACATTATGGACGGAAAAAGAGCGTATTGACCCGAAAGATATATATGTTTCCATCGGTCCTTCCATCGGCTCTTGCTGTTATCAAGTTGATGACCGTGTGATAGACGGAGTAAAGAAATGTTTACAAAAGGACGCAAATAAGACGTATACTGAAGTTGGAAGAGGACAATATCGCATAAATTTAAAGCTAGTCAACAAACTAATTTGCTTGCAATTTGGAGTGAGTGAACAGAATATTTCTGTTTCTGAATATTGTACGAGCTGTTGCGATCGACTATTTTTTTCCCACCGACGTGACCAAGGGAAAACTGGAAGAATGATGAGTTTTATTGGGCTGAAGGAGGTTTGAATCTTGACTGTAAAGGAAAATTTAGCAGCCATTCAAGCGAATATTGAAGATGCTTGTAGAAAAACGAATCGTACGAAAGATAAGGTTCAAATCATTGCTGTTACGAAGTATGTATCAATAGACCGAGCAGAAGAAGCTGTAAAGGCTGGTGTTTGTCATTTAGGTGAAAATCGAGATGATGGATTTTCACAAAAATATGAGCGAATCGGTGATAAGGCGACATGGCATTTTATCGGCACTCTTCAATCACGAAAAGTAAAAAACATTATTGATAACATCGATTATATTCATTCACTTGATCGATTATCTCTAGCAAAAGAAATACAAAAGCGAGCAAAGAAGAAAATTAACTGTTTTGTACAAGTGAACACATCAGAAGAAGAATCAAAGCATGGTTTACATATGAATGAATGTACGGATTTTATTAAAAGTCTCAAACCGTATACAAATATTGAAATAATGGGCTTAATGACAATGGCACCATATACAAAAGATGAACAAATCATTCGTGCGTGTTTTCGCTCACTAAAAAATCTACAAGAGGAAGTGCAAGCGTTACAATTACCTTTTGCACCTTGTACTGAACTATCAATGGGAATGTCGAACGATTATCATATTGCGGTTGAGGAAGGAGCAACATTTGTTCGTATCGGGTCTTCGTTAGTGGGGGAATAAATGAAACTTCATTCAGTGGAGTGTTACTAATTTTAAAGAGGCGAATAAAGCGGAATCGGAGGTATGGAATCGATGAGTATTAAAAATAAGTTCAGAAGCTTCTTTGCATTAGATGATGAAGAATATGAATATGTAGAAGAAGATCAGCATTACGAAGAAGAAAAAAATGAAAGTTCTATTAATAGAAGAGGCTTTGCGCAAGAAGTCCCACAACAACAAAGTCATAAGCAAAATGTTGTTAGTTTGCAAAGTGTACAAAAATCCTCTAAAGTGATATTATGCGAACCAAGGGCCTATTCAGAAGCACAAGAAATTGCAGATCATTTAAAAAGTCGCAGGTCTGTTGTTGTGAATCTTCAGCGAATTAATCGTGACCAAGCGAAGCGAATCGTTGACTTTTTAAGTGGTACGGTTTATGCTATTGGCGGAGATATTCAACGTGTTGGTGTCGATATCTTTTTATGTACACCCGAAAATGTAGATGTATCTGGTTCGATTTCTGATTTTTTACCAGAGGAAGAAAATAAAAGGTGGTAACGTATAATGGGATTAGTGATTGGTGTTTTAAGTCGATTATTAGAGATCTATTCTTATGCCATTATTATATACATACTCATGAGCTGGTTTCCGAACGCTCGTGAATCGGCAATAGGTCAATTTTTAGCAAGAATTTGCGAACCGTTTTTAGAACCGTTTCGCCGTTTCATTCCACCGCTAGGAATGATTGATATTTCGCCAATTGTTGCCTTACTTGTGTTAAGATTGGCCAATTATGGACTCGTTTCGTTATATATGATGATTTTTTAAAGGGGCTTTTCTGCCTCTTTTTTTCTTATTCTATTATTGAGAGGATCTTTAAAATATTGAAATAGAACTTATAGTTAAAAGGAAAAAGTATGGAGTTGTCAATATGGAAGGAATTTTTCAACATTTTCGCGAAAATGAACGTCATTTTATCGAAATGGTATTAGAGTGGAAAAACGTTGTTGAAGGGCAATATAGACCTAAATTAACCGATTTTTTAGATCCAAGAGAACAATGGATTGTCCAAAGTGTCATCGGTCATCATCATGACGTGAAAGTAGCTTTTTTCGGTGGAAGTGAACATGTTGAGCGAAAAAGAGCGCTTTTATACCCTGATTATTTCGCATTAGGGAGAGATGACTTCCAATTAAGTGTGTATGAAATCGATTATCCGAAAAAATTTGTCAAATTAGAACATCGACAAGTATTAGGTTCGTTAATGTCACTTGGGGTAAAGAGAACGAAATTTGGTGATATACTAATAGAAGGTGACCGAATCCAAGTGATTGTGGCGAAAGAAATCGAATCATTCGTAGAAATGAATTTTCAAGAAGTAGGAAGAACGAACGTTTCGCTTAGAAAGGTTAATGGAGATGAAGTGATTGAAACGTATGATCGATTTGAAGAACGAATGACGACAACTTCTTCATTAAGACTTGATACGGTTTGTTCATCGATTTACAATTTATCTCGTCAAAAGACGAAGCCATTTATTCACAATGGTGATGTGAAAGTGAATTGGAAAATAGTGGAGGATGCGTCTTTTGAAGTAGGGGAAGGAGATTTAATTTCTGTACGCGGATTCGGACGCTGTAAAATTCAATCTATTGAAGGACGGACTAAAAAAGATAAAATAAAAATGATTGTTGGTGTTCAAAAATAATTTAAGGAATTAGAAGGAAATTTGTTCATTCTGTCGAAATATGCTATATAATTGAAAAAGAATGAAGTCAATACATACGGAGGTGGCATTCGTGCCTTTAACGCCATTAGATATTCATAATAAGGAATTTACGAAAGGATTCCGCGGTTATGATGAAGATGAAGTAAATGAGTTTCTTGACCAAGTGATCAAAGATTATGAAATGATCATTCGTGAAAAAAAAGAACTTGAATCAAAAGTTCAAGAGCTAACAGAGAAATTAGGTCATTTTAACAATATAGAGGAAACGCTTAATAAATCGATATTAGTTGCGCAAGAAGCAGCAGAGGATGTAAAAAGAAGTGCGCAAAAAGAAGCGAAACTCATCATTAAGGAAGCGGAAAAAAATGCCGATCGCATTATTAATGAATCACTTGCCAAGTCGCGTAAAATCGCGATGGATATCGAGGAAATGAAAAAACAGTCCAAAGTGTTTCGTACAAGATTCCAAATGCTCATTGAAGCACAGCTTGACTTATTAAAAAATGATGATTGGGATCATCTAATGGAGTACAATGTAGAGCCGATTATAGACGAGGAGTATGAAGAATCTAAGTCTTAATATTAAACTCCAAAAAGAATGAAGTTTTTCTTTATGCGCTTGACTTTTCGACTTTTTTTCGCATATAATACAAAAAACAGAAAACACTATAATGTTAAAACAATGAGAGGGACAGTAGTTCCTTCTATACCTTTTCTTAAAGCGAGCTTAGGTTGGTGGGAGCTAAGCAAAAGGTGAAGGAATGAACATCACCCTTGAGTTCTTAGCTGAATAGACAAAGTAAGCTAAGACGGGACGATACCCGTTACAATGGAATGAAGAGGATATACATACTACTACTGTATATCTAAAAGGGTGGTACCGCGAGCTAACCTTCTCGTCCCTTAGGGATGAGAAGGTTTTTTATTTTGCTATTTTTAACTGATGTGGAGGAATGGAAATGGATTATAAAGATACGCTACTCATGCCGAAAACAGAGTTTCCAATGCGAGGAAATCTTCCGAAGCGTGAGCCAGACATTCAAGCAAAATGGGAAGATGTGAACATTTATGAAAAAGTACAAGAACGTACGAAAGGTCGCCCTTTATTTATTTTGCATGACGGACCGCCTTATGCAAACGGTGATATTCATATGGGCCATGCCTTAAATAAAATTTTAAAAGACTTCATCGTTCGTTATAAATCGATGAATGGCTATCATGCACCGTACGTTCCGGGATGGGATACACACGGTCTACCAATTGAAACAGCGTTAACGAAAAACAAAAAAGTAAATCGGAAAGAAATGAGTGTTGCTGATTTCCGTAAGCTTTGTGAAGAATATGCATGGGAACAAATTGATCGTCAACGTGAACAATTTAAACGTCTCGGAGTTCGTGGAGACTGGGAAAATCCATATGTTACGTTAAAGCCAGAATATGAAGCACAACAAATTAAAGTGTTTGGGGAAATGGCGAAAAAAGGATATATTTATAAAGGGTTAAAACCTGTTTACTGGTCTCCTTCTAGTGAATCAGCGTTAGCTGAAGCAGAAATTGAATATTACGATAAACGTTCACCATCTATTTATGTTGCCTTTGAAGTGAAGGATGGAAAAGGTGTATTAGAACATGATGAAAAACTAGTTATTTGGACGACGACTCCTTGGACAATTCCTGCAAACTTAGGAATAGCCGTTCATGCTGATCTTGATTATAACGTCGTAAAAGTCAATGGTGAAAAGTTTGTTGTCGCAAAAGACTTGCTTGAAACGGTTGCAAACGAAATCGGCTGGGAAAATGTCGAAGTCGTTAAAACAGTAAAAGGTCGTGAGTTAGAGCATATTGTAGCCAAACACCCAATTTATGACCGTGATTCTCTCGTTATGCTAGGTGAGCATGTCACAACAGATGCTGGTACAGGATGTGTTCATACAGCTCCTGGACACGGTGAAGATGACTTCATGATCGGACAAAAATACGGTTTAGACGTTTTATGTCCCGTTGATGAAAAAGGATATATGACGAAAGATGCGCCTGGGTTTGAAGGGCTATTCTATGACGAAGCGAATAAACCAATTACGCAAAAATTAGAGGAAAATGGTGCGTTATTAAAGCTATCGTTTATTACACACTCTTATCCGCATGATTGGCGCACGAAAAAACCGACGATTTTCCGGGCAACGGCGCAATGGTTTGCTTCGATAAAAGACTTCCGTGAAGAGCTTTTAAAAGCTATAGAAGAAACAAAATGGGTACCAGCATGGGGAGAAACGCGTTTATTTAATATGGTAAGAGACCGTGGTGATTGGTGTATTTCTCGTCAACGTGCATGGGGTGTGCCAATTCCAGTATTTTACGGGGAAAATGGAGAGCCGATTATTACAGATGAAACGATCGAACATGTTTCAAAATTATTCCGTGAACATGGCTCGAATATTTGGTTTGAAAAAGAAGCCAAAGACTTGCTTCCGGAAGGCTTTACACACCCTTCAAGTCCGAATGGACAGTTTACGAAAGAAACAGATATTATGGACGTTTGGTTCGATTCAGGTTCATCACATCAAGCCGTATTAGAAGAACGTGAAGACTTACAACGTCCAGCTGACCTTTATCTTGAAGGATCTGACCAATACCGAGGCTGGTTTAACTCTTCATTATCAACAGCTGTTGCTGTTACAGGGAAAGCTCCATATAAAGGGGTTTTATCGCACGGTTTTGCACTGGACGGTGAAGGACGTAAAATGAGTAAATCATTAGGGAATGTCGTTGTACCAGCTAAAGTTATGAATCAGCTTGGTGCTGACATTTTACGCCTTTGGGTTGCATCAGTCGATTATCAAGCAGACGTTCGTGTATCTGATGCGATTTTAAAACAAGTAGCAGAAGTGTATCGTAAAATTCGAAACACCTATCGTTTCTTATTAGGAAATTTATTTGATTTTAACCCAAATACAGATGCCGTTTCTTTTGATCAATTACGTGAAGTTGATCAATATATGTTAGTGAAATTAAACAAGCTTATTGAAAAAGTGAAAAAATCTTATGATGAGTATGAATTTGCTGCAATTTATCACGCTGTTCATAATTTCTGTACAATTGAACTAAGTTCATTTTATTTAGATTTTGCTAAAGACGTATTATATATTGAAGCAACAAATCATCATGAACGCCGTGCGATTCAAACTGTATTATATGAGTCGCTTCTTGCATTAGTGAAATTAATGGCACCAATTTTACCTCACACGACAGAGGAAGTATGGAGTCATATTACGTCTGTTCAAGAAGAAAGTGTACAATTAGTCGACATGCCAGAAGTTGTACAAATTGATGAGGCAGATGCATTAGTGAAGAAATGGGATGCCTTTATGGCACTTCGTGATGATGTACTAAAAGCGTTAGAAGTTGCACGTAATGAAAAAGTGATTGGTAAATCGTTAACAGCAAGCATCACTTTATTTGTAAATCAAGAGGCAAAAGCATTACTTGATTCTGTTGAGGAAAGCTTAAAGCAGTTATTTATTGTCTCCGAATTTAAACTAGGTGGATCAATAGAAGATGCGCCAGCAAATGCTCAAAGCTTCGAAATCGTCAAAATTGTTGTCGAACCAGCAAAAGGAGAAACATGTGAACGCTGTTGGGTCGTAACACCTGAAGTTGGGTCTGTAAAGGAACATGAAACGTTATGCCCGCGCTGTGCACAAATTATCAGTGAACAATATAGTTGTTAATGTAAGAGGATAAATCATTATAAATGAAGAAACCCACAGAAATATGGATGATTTCTGTGGGTTTTACTTATAGGATCAGAATTTATAAAGGTTTCTGCACTTTCCTAATGAAAAGATTTGACGTTTATGTTGTCAATTTTTTTCTGCATTGGTATACAAGGAAAAAGTTGATACGCGTTAAGATGAGGTGAAACGTCTACACTATCATTACAAACAAATTTCTGAACAACAAGGAGTTGTTCTGAATGCTAAACAACCTTATGAAAATTGAACACGAACTACAGTTAATGAAAAAAGAGTTACAAACTTGTTTAATGGAACAACATAACCTTCCCCTATCGATTCGAGCGATGATGAATGATGAATTAATGGATGTAGAAAGGGCATTATGGAAATTGCAAAATGGCCAATTTGGTATTTGTGAAAAAACATCACAACTCATCCCTTTTGACAAATTACACTTATTACCGACAGCTAGAACAGTTGACGACTTCTCACTACAAAGGTTTTTCGAAAAACGGGAAGTTTATTCTTAAAAGGAAAGGAGCGTTCCTTTCTTTTTTCCTTTTTGTCATTTGAGAATTTCTTTACAGTCTAATGAAAACTATGCTACTATTCAAAAGTAAACTTGAAATTAGCAGGATGTGAAGATTGTGATTTACTATATTATTGCTTTATTTGTCATTATTCTAGATCAAGTAACGAAATGGCTTGTTGTACAAAACATGCAGTTAGGTGAAAGTATAAAAGTGATTGAAGGATTTTTGTATATTACGTCACACCGAAACCGTGGAGCAGCATGGGGCATTTTGGAAGGTCAAATGGCATTTTTTTATATCATTACTGCCATTGTCATAATTGGGATCATATTTTACATGAACAAATATGCGAAAAAAGAGCCGTTAATGGGGGTTGCACTTAGCTTTATGCTTGGTGGTGCCATCGGTAATTTTATTGATCGACTTTTTCGTAAAGAAGTCGTTGACTTTATTAATACGTTTATCTTTACATACGACTTTCCGATTTTTAATATAGCTGACAGTGCTTTAACGATTGGTGTCATCTTACTTTTTATTTATATGTTGTTTTTTGAAGGAAAGGAAAAAAAGGAGTAAACATACATGGAGCTAGTAAAAATTCTCGTTGAGGAATCATTCGCTAATGAACGAATTGATAAAATGTTATCCACTTATCATAAAGATTGGTCACGAACACAAGTTCAACAATGGATAAAAGACGGGTTAGTGCTCGTCAATGATCAAAAAGTAAAAGGGAATTATAAATGTCAATTACATGATTCGATTACGGTTTCGATCCCTGCACCTGAAAGCCTAGATGTAGAACCAGAAGAAATGGATTTAGATATTTTTTATGAAGATGAAGATGTATTAGTCGTCAATAAGCCGCGAGGAATGGTTGTTCATCCTGCACCAGGGCATTCTTCAGGGACGCTTGTGAATGGACTCATGGCACATTGTAAAGATTTATCAGGCATTAACGGTGTTTTACGTCCTGGGATTGTTCATCGTATTGATAAAGATACATCGGGGCTGTTAATGGTGGCAAAAAATGATCGGGCTCATGAGTCGCTCGTCAATCAACTTGTCCAAAAAACGGTGACGAGAAAATATCGTGCCATTGTTCACGGTGTAATCCCTCATGATGTCGGAACGATTGATGCACCGATTGGACGTGATCCGAAAGATCGTCAAAGTATGACCGTTACAGAAGTGAATAGTAAAGAAGCAGTTACTCATTTCAACGTTATTCAACGTTTTAAGGAATATACATTTATTGAATGTCAATTAGAAACAGGGAGAACGCACCAAATTCGTGTACACATGAAATATATAGGATACCCGTTAGCAGGAGATCCAAAATATGGTCCGAAAAAAACGTTGCCAATTGAGGGACAAGCCCTTCATGCTGGAATACTGGGCTTTACTCACCCTAAAACAGGTGAGTACATGGAATTTGAAGCCCCTTTACCGACAGAATTCGAACATTTGCTTCAAGTTTTAAAGAATAATTATTGACAGACTTAATCTCATATGAAATAATACCATTAGAAAGTGAACCTTTAATACAGTCCCGTGAGGCTGAGAAGGAGTTCAAATACGATTGATAAATCCTACAATTCGTATGTCCTCTCAAGCCTAAAGTTTGAGAGGATTTTTTGTGCTCACGGAATGAATCGAGGTGAAGAAGATGCAACAAACGACAGTACTAGATGATCAAGCGATTCGTCGATCATTGACGAGAATTTCACATGAAATTATTGAGCGAAACAAAGGTATTGAAGATTGCATTTTAGTCGGAATTAAAACACGCGGTATTTACTTAGCCAAGCGTTTAGCAGAAAGAATTGGAAAATTTGAAGGAAATGAAATTCCGGTAGGCGAGCTAGACATTACGCTCTATCGTGACGATTTAACGAAAAAAACCGTTGATAACGAACCGCTCGTAAAAGGAACAGACATTCCGATTAGCATTAACAATAAGAAGATTATTCTTGTTGATGATGTTCTTTACACAGGTAGAACCGTTCGAGCAGCGATGGATGCGATCATGGATCACGGAAGACCGGCACAAATTCAGCTTGCCGTTCTAGTTGACCGCGGACACCGTGAATTGCCAATACGCGCAGACTATGTCGGCAAAAATATTCCGACATCGAGCTCCGAAAAAATTGTTGTTGAATTAGTAGAAGTAGACGAAACTGATCGAGTAACGATTCATAAAAAGGAATAACAAGACCCTTTTAATGACAGTCCCGTGAGGCTGCAAAGGGGGAGAATGGACAAATTGAAATGGAATGACTTCCGTTTCCGATTTGTACCACTGTGCCCTCTTTGCACCTTTAGCAAAGAGGGTTTTCTTTTAGACAAATACGAGATCGGACTAAATGAGAAAAGAGGAGGAACGAACATGAAACATTCAACAGACATCATCTTAGATATACAGGAAAAACCACAAGCCTCTACTTGGTTCGCGTTAAGCTTTCAACATTTGTTTGCGATGTTTGGGGCGACCATTTTAGTTCCATTTTTAGTTGGTATTGACCCTGCAGTTGCTTTGATTTCAAGTGGTCTAGGAACTCTAGCGTTTCTAATCATTACAAAGGGCCAAGTTCCTGCCTATTTAGGCTCATCATTTGCCTTTATCGCACCACTCATTGCAGCGAAAGAAGCGGCAGGTCCTGGAGGAGCAATGGTTGGATGCTTTTTAGCAGGGCTTGTATATGGAATTATCGCGATTGTCATTAAGTCAGCAGGGTATAAATGGGTCATGAAGTTTCTCCCACCTGTTGTGATCGGACCGGTCATCATCGTCATCGGTTTAAGCTTAGCGAATGTAGCCGTGTCCATGGCCATGAATAATCCTGATGGTGAATATAGTACGCTACATTTCTCTGTCGCTCTTGTCACATTGCTCATTACGATTGTAAGCTCTGTGTTCTTTAAAGGGTTCTTCAATTTAATACCGGTTCTTTTTGGAATCGCAGGAGGTTACGTATACTCCGTAGTCATTGGGATTGTAGACTTTACGAAAATAGTAGAAGCTAAATGGATTCAAGCTCCACAATTCATTATTCCATTTAAAGATTACACACCAACAGTTTCTGCCGAAATCATCTTCTTAATGGTGCCTGTTGCGATTGTAACGCTCTCTGAACATATTGGTCACCAAATGTTATTAAGTCAAGTTGTAAGACGGGATCTCATTCAAAAGCCTGGGCTATCAAGATCAATCTTAGGTGATGGAGTAGCAACGATGATTGGGGCACTAATCGGTGGACCGCCAAATACGACTTACGGTGAAAATATTGGTGTTCTTGCGATTACGAGAGTCTTTAGTGTCTACATCATTGCTGGAGCAGCTGTTTTCGCGATTGCCTTCGGGTTTATCGGAAAAGTTTCCGCGCTCATTTCATCCATCCCAACACCTGTAATGGGAGGCGTTTCGATCCTCTTGTTTGGGATTATCGCATCAAGCGGCTTACGAATGATGATTGATGATAAAGTGGATTTAGGAGAAAAGCGTAACTTAATTATCGCGTCCGTCATTTTAGTCATCGGAGTTGGTGGTGCAGTCATCCATATAGGTGAACGATTTGAACTCCATGGTATGGCACTTGCGGCAATTATCGGTGTCGTGTTAAATCTTGTATTACCGAAAGGGAAAGAAAAGGGAGAAAATGACGAAACAACGAAAAAGAAAGATTTAGTCGCATCATAAACACCTTTTAATCGAAGTCCAGTGAGGCTTCAAAGGGTGTAATCTTGATATGGCATTCATCAAGAATTACACCCTAACCAATTTGTGCTGGTTAGGGTTGTTTATTGAAATGGGGAAACATAAGAAAAAAGAGGTTTCGTGAAGGGAGAAAAGATGATGAATCATTTATTAACGATGACAGACCTTTCAATTGAAGAGATTGAGCAAATTATTCAAGATGCTGCTAATTATAAGCAAAATGAGGGCTGGAAAGCTCAAGAAAAACTTTTCGTTGCAAACTTATTTTTTGAACCGAGCACACGTACAAGATTTAGTTTTGAAGTTGCCGAGAAGAAGCTTGACCTTGAAGTGTTGAATTTTGAAGCAAGTACTTCAAGTGTGCAAAAAGGTGAGACGTTGTACGATACTGTCCGAACACTTCAAGCAATAGGTGCGGATGCCGTTGTTGTTCGCCATGAAGAGAATCGCTATTTTGATCAGCTAACGAATCTTGGTATACCTATTATAAATGCAGGTGATGGCTGTGGACATCATCCAACACAAAGCTTGCTTGATTTAATGACCATTTATGAAGAGTTTGGGAAGTTTAAAGGTTTAACAGTTTCGATTATCGGGGACATTCGTCATAGCCGTGTGGCGAGATCAAATGCCGAAGTGATGTCAAGGCTCGGAGTAAATGTCCTATTTAGCGGCCCACCGGAGTGGAAAGATGATCAAAATCCATTCGGAACGTATGTAGATATTGATGAGGCAGTTCGTACATCAGATGTGATCATGTTGCTCAGAATTCAACATGAAAGGCATGAAACAAAATCAGAAACATCCGAATACTTACAAAAATTCGGCTTAACGAAAGAGCGAGAAAAGCAAATGCAACGACATGCAATTATTATGCACCCAGCTCCAGTAAATAGAGGAGTAGAAATTGACTCTGACTTAGTGGAATGTCCTCGCTCAAGAATATTTAAACAAATGGAAAACGGTGTCTTTGTACGTATGGCTGTATTAAAACGAGCACTTTTTCAATTCGATCAAGGGGGAATGTCATTATGTCCATCATCTTACAAAATGCCCGTATAATAACCGAAACAGGAGAATTTCAAACAGTTGATATAAAAATAAAGAACGGCAAAATTGAAAAAATAGCTTCGAGAATTGAAGAAGAAGGTTCAAATATCATAAATTGCAAAGAGAAATTAGTTTCCGCTGGCTTCATTGATTTACACGTTCACTTGCGTGAACCAGGTGGTGAAAAGAAGGAAACGATTGTAACAGGTACACTTGCCGCGGCAAAAGGCGGGTTTACGACCGTTGCTGCGATGCCAAACACAAGACCTGTCCCTGATACGGTCGAACATATGGATGATTTAATGGAAAGAATTAACGAAACGGCACATGTCCGGGTGTTACCGTATGCTTCCATTACGGTAAGACAAACCGGAAAAGAATTGACAGATTTTCAAAGTTTAAAACAAGCTGGTGCATTTGCCTTTACGGACGATGGAGTTGGGGTTCAATCAGCTAAAATGATGTTTGAAGCGATGAAAAAAGCAGCCGAAAACGGTTATTCCATTGTAGCGCATTGTGAAGATAACTCTTTAATATATGGCGGCTCAGTGCACGACGGGGTTTATGCTAAACAAAATAATTTACCGGGTATTCCATCTGTTTGTGAAAGTGTTCATATTGCAAGAGATGTGTTATTAGCGGAAGCAACTGGATGTCATTATCACGTATGCCACATTAGTACGAAAGAGTCCGTTCGCGTCGTTCGCGATGCAAAAAAGGCGGGAATAAATGTGACATGTGAAGTAACCCCACATCACTTATTACTTTGTGATGAAGATATAGAAGGTGTGAATCCGAACTTCAAAATGAATCCTCCACTCCGCAGTAAAGAAGACAGAGAGGCATTAATTGAAGGATTATTAGATGGAACGATCGATTTTATTGCGACAGATCATGCACCACATACGGAGGAAGAAAAAAGTGAAGGAATGAAGCAAGCGCCATTTGGAATTGTCGGCTTAGAAACAGCCTTCCCACTCCTATATACACATTTCGTAAAACGAAACGTTTTTACATTGAAACAATTAATGGATTGGCTGACGGTAAAACCAGCTGAAAGATTTGGATTAAATCTAGGTCAATTACAAGAAGGGGCATTAGCTGATTTAACAGTCATTGACTTAGATCATGAAGCTGACATCAATCCAAATGAGTTTGTCTCAAAAGGTAAAAATACACCGTTTGCTGGATGGACGTGTAACGGATGGCCGATTTTAACGATGGTAAATGGTGAAATTGTTTGGGAAAAGGACGTGAAATAAAAAGATGAAACGATTACTAGTGTTAGAAAATGGAGAATTTTTCGTAGGAGAAGCTTTTGGAAGCGAAATAGATATTATCGGAGAAGTTGTTTTTACAACAGGCATGACAGGGTACCAAGAAACATTATCCGATCCATCTTACTGCGGACAAATCGTCACATTTACGTATCCACTCATCGGAAATTACGGAATTAATCGCGATGATTTTGAGTCCATTAACCCTTCGATTCACGGAATGATTGTAAAGGAAGCTTGTGTAGAGCCTTCAAACTTCCGAAACGAAATGACATTAGATGAATTTTTAAAAGTAAAAGACATTCCAGGAATTAGTGGTGTCGATACGAGAAAATTAACGAAAATCATTCGCCAATACGGAACATTAAAAGGAGCGATTTGCTCGATCGATGAACAGCCGAACGAAGTTGTTGAAAGGTTAAAGCATACAGAATTAATGCGAGACCAAGTAGCGAAAGTATCAACGAAAACTCCATACCCTTCACCGGGGCGTGGTCACCGTGTCGTACTTGTAGACTTTGGAATGAAGCACGGTATTTTACGAGAATTAAATCAACGCGATTGCGATGTCGTCGTTGTTCCACACAATTTTACTGCAGAAGATATTATGCTCTTAAATCCAGATGGTGTCATGTTAAGTAACGGTCCTGGAGACCCGAAAGATGTTCCAGAAGCCATTGAAATGATTCGTCAATTACTCGGTCGTGTTCCGATCTTCGGCATTTGCTTAGGGCATCAATTGTTCGCACTTGCATCTGGTGCAGAAACGGAAAAAATGAAATTCGGTCATCGAGGCTCAAACCATCCGGTAAAAGAATTAGCAACGAACAAAGTAAGTATTACGTCTCAAAACCATAGTTATACGGTAAATCCTGATTCTTTAACAAATACAGACATAGAAGTAACGCATGTAGCCCTTAACGATGGAACTGTAGAGGGACTTAGACATAAAAAATACCCAGCATTTACTGTCCAGTATCACCCTGAAGCATCACCTGGACCTGAAGATGCAAACGGATTATTTGATCAATTCATGAACATGATGAACGAAACGAAGAAGAAAAGAGGGGATCTTCAATGCCAAAACGCGTAGATATAAAAAGAATTTTAGTAATTGGATCAGGCCCGATTATTATCGGTCAAGCTGCTGAGTTTGATTATTCTGGAACACAAGCATGTATGGCATTAAAAGAAGAAGGATATGAAGTCATTTTAGTAAACTCTAATCCAGCAACGATAATGACCGATGTAGAAATTGCCGATAAAGTATATATCGAACCGTTAACGGTCGACTTTTTATCTAGCATTATCCGAAAAGAGCGTCCAGATGCGATATTACCAACACTCGGTGGACAAACAGGCTTAAATTTAGCGGTTCAATTACATGAAAAAGGTGTACTTGATGAGTGTGGCGTAGAAATTTTAGGAACAAATCTTTCGGCGATACAAAAAGCGGAAGACCGTGAAATGTTCCGTGCCCTGATGAATGAATTAAACGAGCCAGTACCCGAAAGCGAAATCATTCATCATTTAGAAGAAGCGTATACGTTCGTACAACAAGTGGGATATCCAGTCATTGTCCGCCCAGCCTATACATTAGGGGGGACAGGTGGTGGAATTTGTAACAATGAAGAAGAGTTAGTAGAAATTGTAACGAACGGTTTAAAATTAAGCCCTGTCAACCAATGTTTACTTGAAAAAAGTATTGCAGGTTATAAAGAAATTGAATATGAAGTCATGCGTGACTCTGAGGATCATGCCATTGTCGTATGTAACATGGAAAACATTGACCCAGTCGGCGTTCATACAGGTGATTCAATCGTCGTAGCGCCAAGTCAAACGTTATCGGATCGTGAATATCAAATGCTCCGAAATGTGTCGTTAAAGCTAATTCGCGCACTTGAAATTGAAGGTGGCTGTAACGTCCAATTAGCCCTTGATCCGAATAGCTTTCAATACTATATCATTGAGGTAAATCCGCGTGTTAGCCGTTCATCAGCCTTAGCATCAAAAGCAACGGGTTATCCGATTGCGAAATTAGCGGCTAAAATTGCTGTCGGATTAACACTCGATGAAATGATTAACCCGGTAACAGGAAAAACGTACGCGTGTTTTGAGCCGGCTTTAGACTATGTCGTATCGAAAATTCCACGTTGGCCGTTTGATAAATTTGAATCAGCAAATCGCCATTTAGGAACGCAAATGAAGGCGACAGGAGAAGTGATGGCCATTGGTCGTAATTTCGAGGAATCAATATTAAAAGCGGTTCGTTCTCTTGAAACTGGCGTCTATCACTTAACGTTAAAAGATGCGGATCAAATTGATGATGAAACGATTGAAAAACGCATTAGAAAAGCGGGAGACGAACGACTATTTTATATCGGTGAAGCGTTAAGACGAGGGGTAACAATCGAGCAAATACACGAATGGAGTCAAATTGACCTCTTTTTCTTAAGAAAATTACGAAACATCATTGCACATGAACGAGTGTTAAAAGAGAATCCGTTTGATATTCAACCATTACGTGAAGCGAAAAGAATAGGTTTTAGTGACTATACAATCGCACAAATTTGGAGCAGTAAAGAGAAAGAAATTTATGCATTTCGTAAAGAGCACGGTATTATCCCTGTATACAAAATGGTTGATACATGTGCAGCTGAATTCGAATCAGAAACACCGTATTTTTACGGTACATTCGAGGAAGAAAATGAATCACTTGTAACAGAACGTGAAAGTGTCATCGTACTAGGTTCTGGTCCGATTCGTATCGGCCAAGGGATAGAATTTGATTATGCTACCGTTCATTCCGTCTGGGCCATTCGTGAAGCAGGATATGAAGCGATTATTATTAACAACAACCCAGAGACTGTTTCAACCGATTTTAGTATATCTGACAAGCTCTACTTTGAACCGTTAACAATTGAAGATGTGATGCACATCGTAGATTTGGAAAAACCAAAAGGGGTTGTCGTTCAGTTTGGTGGGCAAACCGCGATTAATTTAGCAGCGAAATTAGAAGAACGCGGTGTGAAAATTTTAGGTACAAGCTTAGAAGATTTAGATCGAGCGGAAGACCGCGATAAATTTGAGCAAGCGTTACATGAAATCGAAATTCCGCAACCAGCTGGTAAAACGGCTACATCTGTTACAGAAGCAGTGAAAATTGCGAAGCAAATCGGTTACCCGGTTTTAGTTCGACCTTCTTATGTGCTTGGAGGTCGTGCCATGGAAATTGTCTACCGAGAAGAAGAGCTCTTACACTATATGGAGCATGCTGTGAAAATCAACCCAGATCATCCTGTGTTAATCGATCAATATTTAACAGGAAGCGAAATTGAAGTCGATGCGATTTCGGATGGAACAAATGTTGTCATCCCAGGAATTATGGAACATATCGAGCGAGCTGGTGTCCATTCAGGTGACTCCATTGCCGTGTACCCTCCGCAAACGTTATCGAACGAAATAAAGGATAAATTAGTCGATTATACGATTCGATTAGCAAGAGGATTGAACATTGTCGGTTTATTAAATATCCAATTTGTTATTTCGAACAATGAACCATATGTGCTCGAAGTGAATCCGAGATCAAGTCGTACCGTTCCGTTTTTAAGTAAAATTACGGGAATTCCGATGGCGAACTTAGCAACAAAAGTTATCTTAGGTCAATCTTTAACCGATTTAGGGTATGAAACAGGACTTGCAGTTGAACCAGAAAATGTATTTGTGAAAGTACCAGTCTTCTCTTTTGCGAAATTAAGACGCGTAGACATTACACTTGGGCCGGAAATGAAATCAACGGGAGAAGTGATGGGGAAAGATGATACATTAGAAAAAGCATTATATAAAGGGTTAGTTGCAGCAGGAATGAAAATTGAGCAACACGGCTCTGTCCTTTTAACAATTGCCGATAAAGATAAAGAAGAAGGACTTTCCTTAGCAAATCGTTTTTATCACATCGGTTATGAAGTGTTGGCAACAGAAGGTACAGCCGCCTTTTTAAACGATCATGGCATCCCTGCAAAAGTAGTAAGCAAAATCGGAACAGAAGGCGATACGATTTTAGATGTAATTCGAAACGGAGAAGCACAGTTTGTCATAAATACGTTAACGAAAGGAAAACAACCGGAGCGTGATGGGTTCCGCATTCGTCGTGAAGCGGTTGAAAATGGTGTACCTTGCTTAACGTCACTGGATACAGCAAATGCGATTTTACGCGTGTTAGAAGCGATGGCTTTAACAACGGAAGCAATGCCAAAGACGAAGGGAAAAGATGTTGAGGTGGCCGTTCGATGAAAAAGGAAATGATGGAAGTCATTAATCATCATCAATTGGCAGCACATATATATGAACTGACACTACAAGGTTCGATCGTAGCTGACATTAATAAGCCGGGTCAATTCGTGCACATAAAAGTTGATGATAGCTTCGATTTGCTTCTTCGAAGACCGATAAGTATTGCTGAATTCAATCGAGACGAACGATGGATGAAGCTTATTTATCGCGTCGACGGAGCTGGTACAAAGAGACTATCGCAAAAAAAGATCGGTGAAAAGCTAGACATTTTAGGACCACTAGGCAACGGGTTTTCCATTGATGAAATGGATAAAGGGGATCATGCCTTAATTGTCGGAGGGGGAATTGGGGTTCCCCCTTTATATGAATTGTCAAATCAGCTCGTCAAAAAAGGAGTTAACGTTACACATGTACTAGGTTTTCAATCAGCGGATGCTGTATTTTATGAGGAACGATTTAACGAGCTAGGACAAACATGGATTACAACAGTAGACGGCTCATACAGGGAAAAAGGGTTTGTAACAGATGTATTAAAGAAAGAGTCCATACCATTTAAAACATTGTACACGTGCGGACCTTCACCGATGCTTAGAGCGATTGAAGATATGTATCCAACGGATGATGTGTATATTTCGTTAGAAGAACGAATGGGTTGCGGAATCGGTGCGTGTTTTGCTTGTGTTTGTCATTTAAAAGATGACGAACGAATGACAGACTACCGTAAAGTTTGCACAGATGGCCCTGTTTTCCGTGCGGGAGAGGTGATGTATTAAATGTTAACCGTTAACTTACCAGGTTTAAAGTTGAAAAATCCGATTATGCCAGCATCTGGATGCTTCGGCTTTGGTCGTGAATATAGTCGATTGTATGATTTGTCAAAGTTAGGCGCCATCATGATTAAGGCAACGACGGTAGAGCCGCGATTTGGGAATGATACGCCACGAGTTGCGGAAACACCTTCTGGCATGTTAAATGCGATCGGGCTGCAAAACCCAGGCTTAACGAAAGTGATGGAAGAGGAATTACCATTTTTAGAGCAGTATGATGTGCCAATTATCGCCAATATCGCTGGGACAACGGTTGAAGATTATGTGACTGTAGCTGAACGAATTAGCGAAGCAAAAAACGTAAAGGCACTTGAATTAAACATTTCTTGTCCGAATGTGAAAGAAGGTGGGATTACATTCGGAACGGATGCGAAAGTTGCGGCACATTTGACGAGAGAAGTAAAGAAAAAAGCAACAGTTCCTGTTTATGTCAAGCTCTCCCCAAACGTGACCGATATTAAAGAAATTGCCAAAGCGATAGAAGATGCTGGTGCAGATGGGCTAACATTAATCAATACGCTCTTAGGGATGCGCTTAAATTTGAAAACAGCAAAGCCAATTATCGCCAATCGTACAGGTGGACTATCTGGTCCAGCCGTTAAGCCTGTCGCGATTCGAATGGTGTATGAAGTAAGCCAAGCGGTGAGCATCCCGATTATTGGGATGGGCGGCGTTATGTCTGTTGATGATGTCATTGAATTTTTGTATGCGGGTGCATCTGCCGTCGCAATCGGAACGGCCAACTTTGTCAACCCATATATTTGCCCAGAAATCATTGAAGCATTACCAAAGAAGTTAAAAGAGCTAGGGATTGATTCCGTATCAGAGTGTGTCGGAAGGAGCTGGAAGAGTGAATAATCGGCCAATTATTATCGCTTTAGACTTTGAAGATCGTAAAAAAGTTCAATCGTTTTTGCAACATTTCGATGAGTCACTTTTTGTAAAGGTAGGAATGGAACTTTACTTTCAAGAAGGACCTTCCATTCTTTCTTACTTGAAGGACGAAGGTCATCAAATTTTCTTAGACTTAAAGCTACATGATATTCCAAATACAGTCAAGCAAGCGATGACGGGGCTTGCGAGGATCGGTGTAGATATGGTCAATGTGCATGCACTAGGCGGGAAAAAGATGATGGAAGCAGCGTTAGAAGGCCTTGAAATCGGTACACAATCAAATCGTACTCGTCCGACATTAATTGCCGTTACACAATTAACGAGTACGAGTGATCAAATGTTACGGGACGATTTAAATATGAACACAACGGTGTTAGATTCTGTTATTCATCTTGCCAAGCAAACGAAAAGCTCAGGGCTTGACGGTGTCGTTTGTTCAACTCATGAAGTCGAGCGTATTCGCGAAGCTTGCGGAGATGATTTTCAAACCGTAACCCCTGGCATACGAATGAAAGAAGATCAACATAATGATCAAGTGCGAGTGGCCACACCAAGCTTAGCGCGTGAAAAAGGCGCATCAGCGATTGTTGTAGGTAGAAGCATTACAAAAGCAAATGATCCATATAGTGCTTACATTTCGGTAAAACAAGAATGGGAGAGTGAGATGGATGAAACAACAATTGGCTAAAGATTTGCTCTCAATCGGTGCCGTATTATTGCGTCCAAACGATCCGTTTACATGGGCAAGTGGCATTAAGTCACCTATATATTGCGACAATCGTATGACATTATCCTTTCCGGAAGTTCGCAAACATATATACGTTGGATTATCAGAACTGATTGAAGCGAAATTCCCAGAAGCTGAAGTCATTGCGGGAACGGCGACGGCCGGTATTCCTCACGCCGCCCTTGTAAGTGAAAAGCTAAACCTTCCGATGTGTTATGTGAGGAGCTCTCCGAAAGGCCATGGCAAAGGAAATCAAATTGAAGGGAAAGTCGAAAAAGGACAAAAGGTTGTTGTCGTTGAAGATTTAATTTCAACCGGGCAAAGCGCCTTAAAAGTCGTCGATGCACTGCGCAATGAAGGCTGTGAAGTATTAGGGATCGTGTCCATCTTTACATATCAATTACAGATGGCAAAAGAAAACATCGAACAAGCAAACATTGAATCGTATTCCTTATGTGATTACGACACATTAGTTCAAATCGCAAAAGAGGAACGATACATTTCAGAAGAAGATGTGAACAAATTATCAAAATGGCGCAAAAACCATAAAAGTGAAGAGTGGATGGCGGTTTAAGGAAAGGAGGGGCTATAAGCTCCTCTTTATCTCTTTTAGAAAAAACATAATTCCGATAAAAAAACTCGGGTTGACATTTTCTGAATTTATGCTAAAATTTGAAATCAATAGCAATACTTATCAAGAGTGGTGAAGGGAACTGGCCCAATGAAGCCCGGCAACCTGCTAGCATAGCAAGGTGCTAATTCCAGCAAAATGGGAACCGTTTTGAGAGATAAGTAGAGTTTAAGAACCTCGACATTATCCTCAAAATCGCACTCTCCACAAGATGGCACTTTTTTAAAAACTTCGTACGCTTATTAAACCAACTTTACCACTATGATTTAAAGGATTTATGACAAGGAGGAGCGAATATGAGTGCACAAGATCATTATGATAAGGTCATGATTGAGTTGAAGAAAATGTTAGTTAATTTAAAGTTCGGTTCCGTGACAATTGTTGTCCAAAATGGAAAAGTGATTCAATTGGAGAAAAATGAAAAAGTAAGGTTAACGTAAAAAGTATCGCTGACTAGAAAAACTAGAGGCGGTTTTAGCTATTCGACAACGATATAGCTAAGACCGCCTTTTTCATTTTCGCTTTATATAAGGAGGGAGAAAATTGCTGCTTACGTATGACCGGTGGGAGCTAGATACATGGACTTTTGATGAATCAACGGAAACAAAAGGTGCCCTTGAAGTACTGGACTGGGCTTATTCTACTTATTCAAGTGAGGATATTGTTTATGCTTGCAGTTTCGGTATTGAAGGAATTGTGTTAATTGATCTTATTTACAAGGTGAATAAAACGGCTAAAATTGTTTTCTTAGATACAGGACTCCATTTTCAAGAAACATATGATTGTATTGATGAAGTACAAAATCGGTATCCAACGTTAAATATTCAACTAAAACAGCCAAATGTGTCATTAGAAGAGCAGAAAGAAAAGTTCGGTGAAGCACTATGGAAACGGGATGCGAATCAATGCTGTTATATAAGGAAAGTCGGCCCGCTAGAAGAAACATTACAAAACGTAACATCATGGATATCGGGGCTTAGACGGGAGCAATCACCGACAAGAAAGCACGTTCAGTACATTAATAAAGACGAGCGATTTAAAAAAATAAAAATATGTCCGCTTATTCATTGGACATGGAAAGATATTTGGCGCTATTGCCATAATCATCAATTATCTTATAACGTTCTTCATAACAAAGGATATCCGAGCATAGGGTGTGCCCCATGTACAAATCCGGTTTTCAATGAGGATGATTTACGATCTGGAAGATGGGCCGGTCAAGCAAAGCTAGAATGTGGCTTACATGTTAACACGGAAGGAACGTAAAAATGGAATGGGTGGCAATTATTGTAGGTTGTTTGTTTGCGATGAATATCGGGGCAAGTGGTGCTGCGGCAACAATGGGGGTAGCGTACGGTTCAGGCTCCATCCAAAAAAGGTATATCGCCTTAATTCTTTGCTCCATCGGCATCATCTTAGGAGCCGTCATCGGTGGCGAAAAAGTCATTAAGACGATTGGATCAGGGCTAATGAGGCAAGAAGATTTAAGCGCTCCAATTGTAATGATCATTTTAGCTTCAGCCACTTTAACCTTATTATTTTCAAATTTACTCGGCATCCCGCTTTCAACGAGTGAAGTAACCGTTGGATCGGTCGTTGGAGTTGGCATTGCTTTTCAATCCGTGTATTTGTTGCCGCTACTGACCATTATTTCTTTATGGGTCATTGTTCCGGTTATTGCGTATATCGTCACCGTTCTCATCCAAAAAGGGATGAATGCATATATCGCACATACCCGTTTCGCCAAAGCGAAAATTTTACCGTATATTCTCATTCTCACCGGTTTTCTTGAAGCATTTTCAGCAGGAATGAACAATATCGCAAACGCCGTTGGCCCGTTAGTTGGTGCACACCTTTTAGCGGAATCGACTGGCAAGTGGCTCGGAGGCTTTTTCGTTGCACTAGGGGTGTTAGTATTAGGTGCTAAAGTGCTTGAAACAAATGGGAAACGAATTACGAAGTTTTCTACGTTAGAAGGTATCAACATTTCAGCAACAGGGGCTACACTCGTCATTTTGGCATCTTTATTCGGTATTCCTATCCCGATGACACAAATTACGACATCATCTATTTTAGGAATTGGCTTTGTGAATGAAGGGAGACAGGTGTTTAAAAAAGAGGTGGTGAAACGACTTGTGAAAATTTGGATTGTATCACCACTTGTTTCATTAATTGTCTCCTATACAGTTGTTCAAGCTTTTGTCTTTTCAAATTGGTATTCATTTATTATCGTCATCATTGTTTTTGTTGCAACAATTGTCTTTATAAGCTTAATGACATCTTTTTTAAAACCAAGTAAACAAATGAGTTTGGGGAGGAATGAATAATGACGATTCAACCACATGGAGGTACATTAGTAGAACGATATGATGCAAATTATGATGTTTCAAACATTACAAAAAAAATTGAGATTGATGCGATGGCTTTATCAGACTTAGAGCTAATTGGGATCGGCGCGTACAGCCCGCTAACAGGATTTCTTCAAGAACAAGATTACAAGGCAGTAGTTGAAACGATGCGTTTACAAAATGGAGTTGCGTGGAGTATTCCGATTACTTTACCTGTATCAGAACAAATTGCAAATAGTCTTATCATTGGCGAACAAGTTGCTTTAACCTACAGTGGTGATGTTTACGGTGTTTTAACCGTTCAATCAATCTTTACACCTAATAAAGAAAAAGAAGCACAACTTGTTTACCGGACGAACGACGCGGAACATCCGGGTGTGCGTAAATTGTATGAACGCGGCAATGTTTACATCGGCGGAGAGATTGTATTAACGAAAAAGACGCCAAAACCATTTGAAAATGAAACGTATGAACCGAAAGAAACACGAACGTATTTCAAGAAGCAAGGCTGGCAAACAGTCGTAGGCTTTCAAACACGGAACCCTGTTCACCGGGCTCATGAATATATTCAAAAAACAGCATTAGAAACGATAGACGGCCTGTTTTTACAACCGCTCGTCGGCGAAACGAAAAAAGATGATATTCCTGCTGATATACGTATGAAAAGCTACAAAGTATTGTTAAACAACTATTATCCTACTGACCGTGTTCTCCTTGGCGTATTCCCAGCAGCGATGCGATATGCAGGTCCGCGCGAGGCGATTTTTCACGCAATAGTGCGGAAAAATTACGGATGTACACACTTTATCGTTGGTCGTGACCATGCAGGGGTCGGAAATTATTACGGAACATACGATGCGCAAAAAATATTTTCTGAATTTACAAGAGAAGAGCTAGACATTACCCCAATGTTTTTTGAGCATAGTTTTTATTGCCGAAAATGTGATAGCATGGCTTCTTTTAAAACATGCCCACATCGTGCTGAAGATCGATTGATTTTATCAGGAACGAAAGTACGTACACTCCTTCGTAATGGAGAACCGCTCCCGAGTACATTTAGTCGGAAAGAAGTTGTTAACGTACTTGTAGAAGGAATGAAAGTGACGAATTAGAGGGAGTGAGTAGAGATGTCCATTAATATTACATGGCATGAATCATCGATTACAAAAGTGGAGCGACAAAAGAGAAATGGCTACAAAAGCTTTATTTTATGGTTTACAGGTCTATCGGGGTCCGGAAAATCAACGATTGCCAATAGCTTGGCGAAAACGTTATTTCACAAAGGAATTCAAGCGTATGTGTTAGATGGGGATAATATTCGTCACGGCTTAAATCGTGATCTTGGATTTTCCGATGATGATCGGAAAGAAAATATTCGTCGTATTGGAGAAGTTTCCAAATTATTCGTTGATAGTGGTCAAGTCGTCATTACCGCATTTATATCTCCTTTTCAAGAAGACCGAGATCTTGTCCGTCAAATAGTTGAAAAAGGTGAATTCATTGAAGTTTATATCAAATGCTCACTCAAGTCTTGTGAACAACGAGACCCAAAGGGGTTGTACAAACGAGCACGAAACGGCGAAATTAAGCAGTTTACAGGGATTGATGCGCCATATGAACCCCCTCTTAATCCAGAGATCGAGGTGGACACGGAACAGCTTTCAGTCGAAGAGAGTGTTCGGAAAATAGTCAATTATTTAAGCGAGCATCAGTATATCGAAAAAGGGGAGTCATAACATGTCCTATGAAAAAGTATGGAAGAACAACGAAAAGTTAAATAAAACAGAATTGAAAAAGCTTGAAAAAGATGGTTTGGAAATTTTTAAAGATATTAAAGAATATGCGAAAAGTGGCTTTTCTTCGATTCCAGAAGAAGAATGGGATTTATTTAAGTGGGCAGGGCTTTACTTGCAAAAGCCGAAAAAAGCTGGTTACTTTATGATGCGAGTGAAAGTACCATCTGGCTACTTAACATATGACCAAACTAGAACACTTGCTTCAATTGCGAAAGATTACGGACGTGGAGTATTTGATATTACGACACGACAAGCGATTCAATTTCATTGGCTAACGATTGAGCAAATGCCAGATATTTTTGAACGATTAGAACGAGTCGGTTTGTCCTCTGCAGGTGCATGTGGAGACATTACAAGAAACATTGTTGGAAACCCTCTTGCCGGTATTGATCCATATGAGCTTATAAATACTGAGGAAATCGTTCGTGAAATAGATCAATATTTTCATATGAACGAACAGTTTTCAAATTTACCACGTAAATACAAAATGTCCATTAATGCAAGTGTTTATAACTCCTCCAATGCTGAAATCAATGATGTTGCCTTTACCCCAGCTAAAAAAGTAATAGATGGGGAGGAGAAAATCGGGTTTCACGTAAAGGTTGGCGGTGGCTTATCAGCTAAACCGTATTTAGCACAATTATTGGATATATTCGTATTACCGGACCAAGTAAAAGATGTCGCGATTGCGATTACGACCATTTTTCGAGACTACGGATACCGAGAAAAGCGTCACCGGGCACGCTTAAAATTTTTAGTTGCTGATTGGGGTGCGGAAACGTTTACGGAAAAATTATTAGAATATACAGGACCACTTCCATCAAAAGGAGAAGATGCAACGAAAGGATGGAATGCAGGCTTCATTTACGGGGCCCATCCTCAAAAACAAGAAGGTTTAAGCTATGTCGGTTTTAATGTTCCGGTTGGACGTCTAACAGCAGATGAAGTGTTCGAAATCTCAGAAGTTTCAAAAATATATGGGAATGGTGAGATTCGCACATGTAATTCACAAAACTTTATTATTCCGAATATTCCGAACGATGAAGTGGAACTGCTTTTAAATGAAAAAATCTTTCAGGGCAGGATTTCAACGACACCCCATTCCATTACCGCCTATTCGGTTTCTTGCACCGGAACAGAATATTGTAACTTAGCCCTCGTTGAAACGAAAGAACGAATGAAGAACATTGCCAAATTTTTAGATGAAGAAATCGAATTAGACGTCCCGGTTCGTATCCATATGGTTGGCTGCCCGAACTCATGCGGCCAGCGGCAAATTGCTGATATCGGCCTTCAAGGAATACTGATGAAAACGAAGGAAAAGAAAATGGTGCAGGCTTTCGAAATTTATGTCGGTGGAACGTTGTTAGAAGGCGGAAGGTTTAACGATAAGTTAAAAGGAAAAGTTGAAGCAGAGAAGCTATCGATCGTGTTAAAGAGGTTGCTTGAATTTTTTAAGGAACAAAAAATAGAGAATGAAACGTTTTTACAATTTTATGAACGAGTCGGAATAGAGCCGATCCAACAGCAGCTAAATGAAATAATGGAAACGGTAGTGGTTTAAGAATGAACGGATATAAATTTTTAGTAAAAACAAAAAAAGATACGATTCCAGTCATAATTGTGGCGGAAAATGAAGAAAAAGCATTTGATCAAGTAGAAATTGAACTTGAAAAGCACTTCATGAAAGTACCTCATTATGAAGAAATAACCTTGTACGAAAAGAAGAAAATCCAAAAAGGTGTTGGTTTCGTTATAGACAATCAAGAATGGGACACATAGGGGGGATTTAAGTGGGAAAGGTATTTATCGTTGGAGCAGGGCCTGGAGACCAGGAATTAATCACAGTAAAAGCATTAAAATGTATTCAAACGGCCGATGTGATTATGTATGATCGCTTAGTGAATAAAGAGTTGCTCGCGTATGCAAAAAAGGATGCGGATCTCATTTACTGCGGAAAACTGCCAAACTATCATACGATGAAGCAAGAAACCATAAATAAATTTTTAGTTAAATTTGCCAAATCCGGAAAAACAGTGACACGCTTAAAAGGCGGTGATCCGTATTTATTCGGTCGTGGCGGTGAAGAAGCTGAATACTTAGTTAAAAACCATATCGCTTATGAAGTCGTGCCTGGTATTACCGCTTGTGTCGCCGCTTCCTCCTATAGCGGCATTCCGTTAACCCATCGACATGTAAGTGGTAATGTAGCCATTATAACTGGACATCGGGCAAAAGAAGAGAATCATCAACTAAACGATGTTCGCTATCTACAATCAGTTGATACATTATGTATTTATATGGGGGTAGGGAATTTACAAACCATTCAACAAAAGTTATTGAATGCAAAGAAAGACAAACTTACACCTGTCGCCTTTGTAGAGTGGGCATCAACTCCTTTGCAGCGAACGACGATTAGCACGCTTGAAAACATGGTTGAAGATGCTCAAAAACAAAAAATCGAAAATCCATGTTTAATCATTATTGGGGATGTTGTTAAATTTCATTCGAAATTAAACTGGTTTGAAGAGAAAAATCATAAAGAACTAGCAATCCATGCTGGTGCGACATGATGACAAAAGCGGTTTTATATGTGTTTCATGGCTCTCGGTTAAAACAAACGAAGGAAGAAGCTTTAACGTTTTTTAACTATTGCCAACAATCAGCGCCATTTTCGATTCAATATTACGCATTTTTAGAGCTCTCTAACCCATCGATTGAAGAAGGAGTTAAACAATGCATTGAATCCGGGGCGACAGAAATCGCCATTATTCCGATTTTGTTATTTGCAGCCGGACATGCGAAAAAGGATATCCCTAAGATTTTACAAAAATTAAAAGAACAATATCCTTTCGTTCATCTATATTATGGAAAACCACTCGGTGTCAACGAATCGATGGTCAATACGATTGTCGAAAAGGTTGAATCAGTTATAAAAAAATCTCGTTCATTATCGAAACAAATAAAATTGGTGATGATCGGAAGGGGGAGTCGGGACGTTAAAATGCAAGAAAACTTCCAAAAACTATGTAGTAATGTCCAAAAGCGGTTGAATTTAGAGACAAAGTGGTGTTATTTAACGGCGGCAGAGCCAACTTTTCAACAAATGATCAAACAAGTACAAAAGGATGCGGGGAATCAGTATATTTTCGTTCCTTATTTACTCTTTTCAGGATTTCTATTAAAGAAAATCGAAAATGAATTAACATCAGCACAACCAAGTCATGGTGATTGGGTGCTGGCTGATTATATCGGCCAGCATCCTAACGTGCATCGCCTCGTTGTTCAAAGAGGAGAAGAAGCTTTTTCTTACCCGTTTTCATAAATAACGATTATTTCCTTAAAAGGTAAGCGAAATTAATTTTGGCTTACCTTTTTATTTGGTAGAATAATAATTGAAAACGATTGAATATTCCTGAAAAATGTATTTTGTGTGAACTTCGTCACAGAAATCGATTTTTAAGATAGAATATAAGTTGATTTTGTAATATGAAAAAAAGGAATGAATAAAGAAAGAATGCCAAAAGATATGAATATGGATAAACATGTTGAAAAACGATCTCGAACTGAATCAAAACAGACGATTTCACAAATTTTAGCACAAACGATTAAAACAGGGATCATTAAATCGAATTTGATTACGATGTTTGCAGGGTTAACATTGTCTTTATATACGTACAAGTTTAGCCTGCTTGAAAAATGGGATGCAATCGTTTTTGCTTTGATTGGCACGTTTTTAATAATTGGAGCTGCAGGCGCTTTTAATAACTTGTATGATCGAGACATTGATTCAATCATGGAGCGAACGAAAAATAGACCAACTGTAACGGGTGTTATTAAGCCAAAAACGGTTTTATGGTTAAGTATCATCATGTCTATTCTCGGACTCGTAGCTCTTCTATTAACAACGCCTCTTGCTGCGTTATTAGGACTTTTAGGATTATTTTTTTATGTAATTCCTTATACGATATGGACGAAACGCCGTACAGTTTTTAATACTGAGGTGGGAAGTATTTCTGGAGCTATTCCTCCTCTCATCGGTTGGGCTGCCATTTATCCGGATATTACACATCCTGCTATTTTAGGTCTGTTTGTGATTGCAGTTATTTGGCAAATGCCACACTTTTATGCAATAGCCATCCGTAAGCATCACGAATATAAAGCGGCAAACGTTCCGATGCTACCTGTCGTAAAAGGTGTTAAACGAACCTATTTACAAACAAATATTTATTTAGTTGTTTTAATTGCTACAAGCTTCCTTTTTGGATCATTAAGTGTTGGAATTATGTTAGTTGCACTGCTTTTAAGTATTGCATGGCTTGTCTTAAGCATTGTCGGTTATAAAAAAATGGATTCTGAAAAATGGGCGAAAGCGATGTTCATTTATTCCCTCATTCATATGACTATTCTTTTTTCGACCGTTATCATTTACTCTCTTATTGGTATTTTATTTTTGAGCTAACTTTTAAAAATGTTTTAGAATTTTGAAGTAGATGACTTGCGTGGGAGATTCGTTCTATAAAGGAACGAATCTTTACTTAATTAAATGAAGAAATATAAAAAAGTTTAAATTCGCTAAAGCATTAAAATACAATGAATGGAGCGTTGTCCAGCAAAAACCACCTACCCCCCTTCAGGTCAAATAACCTTCATCCAATAAAGTTAAAGAGCGCCTTTTTCATTATTGGAACTCTCGTTATGCTCCCATTGTTCAAAATGAGTAGGCTTGTAAGTGTTGAAGTTAAATAATTTGGATTAAGTAGTTAAGGAGGTTTTGAGGTGAATTTTCTCCATGTGTAATAATGAGGGTGAGAGTTGAAGATAACTGAATGGATCTTCAGCTCTTTTTAATTTATTGTACTAACATTATAAAGTTATAGAAGGGATATTTTACATTTTGAAGAAGTTGTGTACTGGAAACGTAATGAAAACTGGTAAATATTTTTTATGGGAGATGGAAAAATGGAAAAAACAGTTATTGGTTTTATTGGAACAGGCGTGATGGGAAGGAGTATGGCCACTCATTTGCTTGAAGCAGGTTACCCTATACATCTTTATACGAGATCTCGCTCTAAAGCAGAAGAATTATTGGAGAAAGGGGCAAAGTGGGAACAAACGATCAAAGAGGTGGCGGAAAAATCATCTGTCATCTTTACGATGGTTGGTTATCCTTCTGATGTGGAGGAAGTTTATTTTGGGGAAAAAGGCCTCTTTGCCGGTGCAAAACCTGGAAGTTATCTCATTGACATGACAACGTCAAGTCCTGCTTTGGCAAAAAAGATATATAGAGAAGCGAAGAGCCGGCAGTTTCATGCACTCGATGCCCCGGTTTCTGGAGGAGATATTGGAGCGCGTGAAGCAAAACTTTCTATTATGGTTGGTGGCGATGAACAGGATTTTAAAGAGATGCTTCCGCTATTTTCACTAATGGGAACGAACATTGTCCATCAAGGAGAAGCAGGGGCAGGACAACATACGAAAATGTGTAATCAGATCGCCATTGCTTCTGGAATGATGGGCGTTTGTGAGTCGGTGCTTTACGCGGAAAAAGCTGGACTTGATCCAGCTACCGTATTAAAGAGCATCGAGTCTGGAGCAGCCGGAAGTTGGTCGCTTTCCAACTACGTACCACGTATCATTGCCGGCAATTTCGAACCAGGCTTTTATGTGAAACATTTTATTAAAGATATGAAAATTGCACTTCAATCCGCAAAGGAAATGGGACTTGAAACACCAGGTCTGAAGCTTGCCATGAATTTGTATGAGGAGCTTGCTAGAATGGGAGAGGAAAACAGCGGCACCCATGCTCTTTATAACCTATATAAGCAGTTTGTGCAAAAATAAGTTTTCTATCATTTTATGATGGGGATTAGATGACTGAATATTTTGCGCACCATAGCTATGGTGCGCAAAATAGACTGGATAAAGCGCAAGTTATGAAAATAAAGCCAAAAAACATATTTCCTTACTTCCGCATCCGAAGGACTTTTTCCTCATCTGGTGTCACATAGACCGTTTGCTGGCCTTCGTAAGTCACAAAGCCGGGCTTTGATCCACTTGGCTTTTTCACATGGCGTATTTTCGTGAAATCAACAGGGACAGAACTTGACTGTCTTGCTTTACTAAAATAGGCTGCTAAATGGGCTGCGTCAAAAATCGTTTCTTCTGATGGGTTTTCGGAACGGATGACGACGTGTGAGCCGGGAATATCCTTCGTATGAAGCCAAATCTCATCTCTTCTTGCAAGCTTATTCGTTAAATATTCGTTTTGTTTATTATTTTTTCCAACGATTATTTCCGTACCATCGCTTGCGACATACGTTTCAAGCTCGGGCTTTCCTTGTTTTTTCCGCTTTAATGTTCCTTTCCCCTTTCGTTTTAAGTAGCCGCCTTCTGCCAATTCATCACGAATTTCTTCTAAATCTTTTGGAGCAGCTGTTTCGAGCTGTTGAATAAGTCTGTCGAAATAATCAACTTCTTCTTCTGCTTTATGAATTTGTTCCTGAACAATGTCGATTGAATTTTTTGCCTTCTGATATTTTTGGAAATAACTTTGCGCATTTTCAGAAGGTGTTTTCATTGGATCTAACGGGATTTTTACCGTACCATTTTGTTCATCGTAATAATTGATCACGTCAATTTCTTTGTCCCCTTTTTGAACGATAAACATATTCGCTGTTAAAAGCTCTCCGAGTAATTTGTATTCATCCGCTTTTTCGGCATTCATTAAAGTCTTTTTCAACTTCTTTACTTTATTGGCATTTTTCTTTCTTTCGTTTAAGATGAATCGTTCTAAATCATGTCCTTGCTGTTTAACCCGATCTCTTTCTGCCTTCCCATAATAAAAACGATCAAGCAATTCACTTAAACTTTCATACGTTTTCCTTTCCCCTTTTACATGTGAAAGGGGGAAAAGGTAAAAGACTTCTTTTTGTTCCCCGAATACGATGGATGGGGAAATTTTTTTCGATTGGATTGCTTTTATCACTTCCATAAAGGCTTTCGGTAACGTATTTCGGTTTGCTAACCCAGCTTTAAAAACGATTTCTTGACCTAAAAGCGGTGAAATCCCAGCAAACGAAGCTACGAGCTGATCTACTAGCTTTCCTTGATTAAAGTCTAGCTTTTTTAAAATCGTTTCCTCATCTGCTTCAAAAGGGTTTACTTTATCTTGCTTCGGAGGAAAAACATATGGATGGCCTGGTAAAACGGTACGATGACGGTTCATCGCTGGAGATAAATGTTTAATACTATCGAAAATCATGTTTCGTTCTTTATCGATTAAAACAATATTACTATGTCTGCCCATTATTTCGATAATAAGTTGTTTATAAGAAAGGTCACCAAGTTCGTTTCGGGTTTTAAATTCAAACATAATAATCCGTTCCATACCGGGTTGTTCAATGTTTTCAACAATGCTCCCTTCGAGGTGTTTGCGAAGGAGCATACAAAACATCGGCGGTTCAGCCGGATTTTCATACGTTTCGTTCGTTAAGTGAACACGAGCATAACTAGGGTGTACTGATAAGAGGACACGGTGATTTTGCCCGTTTGCCCGAATTTGTAATACTAATTCATTTTTAAATGGTTGATAAATTTTTGATACTCTTCCGCCGAGAAGAGCTTCTTTTAATTCATTTTTCATACAATATGTAAATATGCCGTCAAATGACATGTACAACACCTACTTTTCAATGATTAAACTTTGTCTTCATTACGTAAAGGAGGCAAGCGTGACGCTTGCCTGTGCCTTAATCAAGTAAAAAATGTTTATATAAATTATAACATGTTTTTGGACGAGGCTGAATAAGTTGGTTTTAAAGACAAGTATGCTGTGTATAGTCCAAATTGAGTAGTCTGAATAGACAATTGTAAGGGGTGTTCGTCTTTTGATGATATGGCATAAAATGACGGTGAATGAAGTGATGGATCAAGTAAAAACAAACATCGAGAATGGACTATCAGAAGAAGAAGCCCATAAGCGGCTAAAAAAAGATGGGTACAATGAAATAAAAGAGAATGAACGTCCTTCTGCTTTATTGATATTTATCAGCCAGTTTAAAGATTTTATGGTGTTAGTTTTACTCGTTGCGACACTCGTATCGGCATTATTAGGAGAATATATTGATGCCATTGCGATTATTGCGATTGTTTTATTAAATGGTGTTTTAGGGTTTATTCAAGAAAGGCGTGCAGAAAAATCATTAGATGCGTTAAAGGAACTATCGGCACCCCATGTAAACGTACTCCGAAATGGTGAGTGGATGAAAATCCCATCTAAGCATCTCGTTGTAGGGGATGTCATTAAATTTACGAGCGGAGACCGGGTTGGAGCGGATGTTCGGATTGTAAATGGAAATGCACTAGAAATTGAAGAGTCTGCCTTAACAGGGGAATCCGTGCCTGTGATGAAATCGACTTCTCCTATTGCTGATGAACAGCTTGGCATAGGTGATCAAGTAAATATGGCTTTTATGGGGACTTTAGTGTCGAGAGGTTCTGGTGTTGGAATTGTCGTCCAAACGGGGATGAAAAGTGCAATGGGCCAAATTGCCGATCTTATTCAAACAGCTGAGACGATGATAACCCCGTTACAAAGAAAGCTAGAGCAGCTCGGAAAAATTTTAATCGTTGTCGCACTTCTATTAACAGTTCTTGTCGTTGTCATTGGGGTTCTTCAAGGTCATAATATGTACCAAATGTTTTTAGCTGGTGTATCATTAGCCGTTGCGGCGATACCAGAAGGATTGCCTGCCATTGTAACGGTTGCCTTATCTCTCGGTGTACAACGAATGATAAAAAAGAAATCGATCGTACGAAAACTACCTGCTGTTGAAACACTCGGATGTGCATCCGTTATTTGTTCAGATAAAACAGGAACGATGACACAAAATAAAATGACAGTAACGCACATTTGGGTAGGGGGAAAAATGTGGGAAGTAACAGGGGCAGGGTATGAGCCAAATGGCGAGTTTTTACAAGGAAATCGTACCGTTAATCCACATCACGATAAATCGTTAAAGCAAATTTTATCGTTTAGTATGTTGGCAAGCGAAGCGGAAATTCGAAATAAAGATGGAGCATATGTTTTAGATGGTGACCCGACAGAAGGAGCTTTAATCGTAGTTGGGATGAAAGCAGGACTTCAAAAAGATTCTTTGAAAAGACAATTTGAAATGATAAAAGAATTTCCCTTTGATTCAACACGAAAAATGATGAGTGTTGTCGTGAAAGATCATGCTGGAAAACAATATGTTATTACAAAAGGAGCACCGGATGTCCTTCTTTCCAAGTGTCACCATGTATTATGGGATGGAAGACAAGAATCTTTATCAAGAAATAGACAGAACGACATTCAAAAAACAATTGATGAGCTTGCTGCAAAAGCACTTCGGACGATTGCCATCGCTTTTAAGCCGTTACCAGATGCTCGCTGTGAACAAATATCCCAACTCGAAGCTGAACGTGACCTTATTTTGATTGGAATAACAGGAATGATTGACCCTCCGCGACCAGAGGTGAAACAGGCTGTCCAAGACTGTAAAAATGCTGGAATAAAAACGGTGATGATTACGGGAGATCATCTTATTACAGCGAAAGCGATCGCGAAACATTTAAATATATTGCCGTCTAATGGAAAAGTGCTCGATGGCCAAACGTTATCAAACATGTCAGTGGAGCAATTAGAAGCTGTTATTGAAGACGTTTATGTGTTTGCACGCGTGTCACCTGAACATAAATTAAAGATTGTGAAGGCGTTTCAAAATCGTGGTCATATTGTTGCGATGACTGGTGATGGGGTCAATGATGCACCAGCTATTAAAGCGAGTGACATCGGAATCTCTATGGGAATAACAGGAACAGATGTGGCAAAAGAAGCCTCATCGCTCATTTTAGTAGATGATAATTTTGCGACAATTCAAGCGGCGATAAAAGAAGGAAGGAATATTTACGAAAATATTCGAAAGTTTATTCGGTACTTACTTGCATCCAATGTGGGGGAAATATTGGTCATGTTATTTGCGATGATTTTAGCACTCCCGCTCCCTTTAGTACCGGTTCAAATCTTGTGGGTCAACTTAGTGACAGATGGGCTTCCAGCGATGGCTCTCGGGTTAGATCCTGCAGAAGGAAATGTGATGAAACAAAAGCCAAGGCACCCTAAAGAAGGGATATTTGCTAGAGGACTAGGCTGGAAAATTATTTCTCGCGGTTTTTTAATTGGGGCGATGACGTTAATTACTTTTATGATTGTATATGCCAGAGACACTGAAAACTTAGCCTATGCTCAAACGGCTGCTTTCAGTACACTCGTTTTAGCGCAATTAATTTTAGTATTCGATTGTAGAAGTGAAAAGTCGATTTTTGAACGGAATCCATTTGGCAATATGTACTTAATTGGTGCGGTCATTTCCTCTTTATTATTAATGTTAGTTGTTATTTACTATCCACCTCTTCAACCGATTTTCCACACGGTTCCGATTAATCAGCGCGACTGGTTGTTAATTGGTGCCCTTTCAGCCGTTCCAACTTTTTTATTGGCTGGGTCACTTTTGACAAGAAAAGAAAAGTAAAATATGTTATAATGCATAAAGGTGATAGATGACTCATTCTATGACCTTTCTTTTTTGGGGAAAATTCCTCCTATTTTACCGTTTACCGCTCAAGTAAAGAAACGGAAGTGATGAAATGGTACATAGTATGACTGGATTTGGGCGTTCTGTTAAAGAAAATGGCAATTATCATGTAACGGTTGAAATGCGATCGGTTAATCATCGCTTTTCAGAAATAAGCATTCGCATGCCGCGCCATTTGCTAAGTGTTGAAGATAAATTAAAGAAAATAGTGCAGCAACATATTCGACGCGGTCGAGTAGAATTGTATATTACAATTAAAGGGGAATCGTTAGTTCAACGTTCGTTACGTGTCGATTGGCCACTTGTTGAACAATACATAAAATCTTTATCCGTGATGAAAGAAAAATATCATTTAACTGATCCGATCAAATTAGACCATATCATTGGACAAAGTGAAATATTTGACATTCAAGAGGAAAATAGTGAAAATGATGAACTTGAACAGCTGTTAGTTGAAGCTGTTGAGAAAGCAACAATAGACCTTCTTGAAATGAGAAAGCGAGAAGGAGAACAATTAAAACATGATTTGCTCGTTCGACTAAAGGAAATGAATGAATTAACGATTCACATTGAAGACCAAGCTCCTCAAGTCGTCAAAGGATTCGAAGAACGAATTCAAAAACGTATAACGGAATTTTTAACAGGGAATATTGATGAAAATAGAATATTAACCGAAGCTGCGATATTTGCAGATAAAGCAGATATAACAGAAGAGTTAACGAGATTAAAAAGTCATATCCACCAATTTGAAGAAACGCTTGAAATACGTGAACCAATTGGGCGTAAACTCGACTTTATCGTTCAAGAAATGAATCGTGAAGCAAATACAATTGGGGCAAAAGGAAATGATCATCTTATTGCCAAATATGTAGTAAACTTAAAAAGTATGATTGAAAAAATAAAAGAACAGGTTCAAAATATTGAATAGTGCATGCATCGTGACGAAAGTGGAGGGAGCAAACAATGGGGATCAAATTAATTAATATTGGATTTGGCAACATCGTTTCTGCCAATCGAATTATTTCGATAGTGAGTCCGGAATCTGCTCCGATTAAGCGAATTATTCAAGATGCTAGAGATCGTGGGATGTTAATCGATGCTACATATGGACGTCGGACGAGAGCGGTTGTCATCATGGATAGTGATCATATTATTCTCTCAGCAGTACAGCCAGAAACAGTTGCTCAAAGACTTTCAAGTAAAGATGAGCTATCAGATGAAGGGTAGGGACAAAAGCGAATGTTAAAGCGTGAAAAAGGTTTATTAATAGTGTTATCAGGACCTTCTGGAGTAGGAAAAGGAACGGTTAGAAAAGCTCTATTCGAACAAGAAGATGTCGATTTCGAGTATTCGATTTCAATGACGACGCGTAAACCGCGTGAAGGAGAAGTCGACGGGGTAGATTACTTCTTTAAAGAACGTGAAGAATTTGAACAGATGATACGTGATGGTAAATTATTAGAATGGGCAGAATATGTAGGGAATTATTACGGAACACCGATTGAGTATGTTGAAAGAACGTTAAATGAAGGAAAAGATGTTTTTCTTGAAATTGAAGTACAAGGTGCCTTACAAGTGAAAAAATCTTTCCCAGAAGGATTATTTATTTTCTTAATGCCACCGAGCTTAAATGAGTTAAAAAATCGTATTTTGACGCGCGGTACGGAAACAACCGACTTAATTACGAACAGAATGAATGTGGCAAAAGAAGAAATTGAAATGATGCATGCATACGATTACGTCGTCGTCAACGATGAAGTAGAGTTAGCATGTGAACGAATTAAATCAATCGTCACGGCAGAGCATTGCAAACGTGAACGTGTCGAGAAACAATATAAAAAAATGTTGGAGGCTGAGTAATATGCTTTATCCATCCATTGATTCACTCATGAACAAAATTGATTCAAAATATACACTCGTTTCTGTTGCAGCAAAACGAGCTCGTCAAATGCAGCAGTTAAACGACCAACAAATTGCAAAAACCGTATCAACGAAATTTGTTGGGAAAGCATTAGAAGAAATTGAAGCAGGTCTCCTTCAATATGAAAATGCAGAAAAAAAGTAACAACCTATCCATAGGTTGTTATTTTTTTCTACTTTCGAACTGCTAAAGTTAAGCATATTAGAAAACGATAACTGTTGATTCGGTGTATAATATCGATATAAAAATGATTACGAGGGTGAATGGTAGAAGTATTGGAATGGGGGGATGACAATGAAAAACAAAAATATATTATTATGTGTAACAGGCGGGATCGCCGTTTATAAATCGGCACAGCTAACAAGTAAATTGTCACAAAAAGGGGCAAATGTTCGCGTGATGATGACACAATCTGCACAAAAATTTGTGACTCCTTTAACGTTTCAAGCATTATCTAGGCATGACGTTTATGTGGATACATTTGAAGAAAAACACCCTGAAGTGATTGCCCACATTGATTTAGCAGACTGGGCAGATTTAGTTCTTGTTGCTCCGGCAACAGCTAACATCATCGGGAAGATGGCGAACGGCATTGCGGATGATATGATTACGACAACGCTCTTAGCAACGACTGCACCTGTTTGGGTTGCCCCGGCGATGAATGTACATATGTATGATCACCCTGCAGTAAAGCGAAACATTTCAACACTTGCTCGTGATGGATATCAATTTATCGAACCGTCTGAAGGGTTTTTAGCTTGTGGATATGTAGGGAAAGGTCGCCTAGAAGAACCTGAAAAAATTGTTGGCTTAATGGAACAGTATTTCGAAAGATTAGCTACACCTTCGAAATTATATGGGAAACATATTGTTGTTACAGCTGGACCGACGCGTGAAAAAATAGATCCAGTTCGTTTTTTTACGAACCGTTCAACGGGAAAAATGGGCTATGCGATAGCGGAAGAAGCAGTTCGAAAAGGAGCCAATGTAACGTTAATTTCCGGCCCGACTTCACTTACACCGCCCTCTAATGTAGAATTCATTCAAGTTGAAAGTGCTAAAGACATGTATGAGGCGGTTATCAAGTGTTACGATAAAGCGGATATTGTGATTAAGTCTGCGGCTGTCGCCGATTATCGTCCAAAAGACGTTCATGAAGAAAAGATGAAAAAGAAAGGTGGCGAACTTCAAATCCTATTAGAACGAACAACAGATATTTTACAAGAACTTGGAAAAAGGAAAGATAAGCAATTATTAGTCGGCTTTGCGGCGGAAACGAAAGATGTCAAATCATATGCTTTAGCTAAACTAGAAAAGAAAAATTTAGATATGATCGTCGCAAACAATGTAGCAGAAAAAGGCGCTGGGTTTGGTACGGATACAAACATCGTCACAATTTTTCATCGTGACGGGCAGGAAACAACGTATCCGATCATGTCAAAAAATAAAATTGCTGAAGCCATTTTAAAGGAAATTGAATCACGTATTAGAGGAGAAGGGTAAACATGCGATATGCGAGTGTCATCGTTGATGTGCCGGCGATGCAAACAGATCGTAGTTTTGATTATGAAATACCTGAACAATGGCATGGTGCAGTTAAGCCAGGTATGCGCGTTATCGTTCCATTTGGTCCACGCAAGCTGCAAGGATTTGTTACCGCATTAAAGGCTTCACCTTCCATTGAGAAAGTAAAGAAGATCGAACAGTTATTAGACCCGGCTCCTGTGCTAAATGAAGAATTACTTTCGCTTGGCAATTGGTTAACCGAAACAACGCTTTGTTATAAAATTACGGCATTTCAAGCGATGCTTCCTGCTGCATTAAAAGCAACATATAAAAAAGAACTCGTTGTCACAGAAGAAGGAAAAAAAACATTACCGTTTGACCTTCAATTGCTTTTTCAACAGTCAAATCGAGTACCGTGGGAAAAAATGACTCATAGCACGTCCATACATTCAATCTTAAAAGAAATCGAAAAAGGCACTATTGAAGTGAAATATCTTGTTAAACAGAAAACGAATAAACGAACAGTAAAACGAATTAAACGACGTGTAGCAAAGGAAGAGCTAGAAGCGTATTTGGCGAATTTATCAAGTCGAGCTAGTAAACAAAAATCGATCATTGAATATTTTCTGCAACATGATGAACCTGTTTCGCTAAAGGATTTGTTGGCAACAATAGATTGTACAAACTCGACTGTTCAAACGTTAATAAAAAAAGGCATTTTACGAGAAGAATTGGTTGAAGTTTATCGGGATCCTTATGAAAATCGATTTTTTCAAAAAACAACTCCTCTTCCTTTAACAGATGAACAACAAGAGGCAATTGAGCCGATTTTATCAACAATCGATGAAAAAAGACATGAAGTTTTTTTAATGTACGGTGTAACCGGGAGCGGGAAAACAGAAGTATATTTACAGTCAATAGAACGTGTATTAAATGTTGGGAAAGAAGCGATTATACTCGTACCAGAGATTTCCCTAACTCCACAAATGGTTCATCGCTTTAAAAGTCGTTTCGGTTCACAAGTTGCCGTACTTCATAGTGGATTATCAGCGGGAGAAAAATATGATGAATGGCGAAAAATTTATCGGGGAGAAGTCAAGCTTGTCGTAGGGGCGAGGTCAGCCGTTTTTGCACCGTTTCAAAACATTGGCATTATCATTATTGATGAAGAGCACGAATCGAGTTATAAACAAGAAGATAATCCTCGCTATCATGCGAAAGATGTAGCCATTTATCGTGCCAAAAAACATCAATGTCCAGTCGTTCTCGGCAGTGCAACACCGACATTAGAATCGTTTGCTAGAGCGCAAAAAGGTGTGTACCATCTCCTTCCATTAAAAGAGCGTGTCAATAATCGACCTCTTCCAACAGTTGACATTTGTGATATGAGAGAGGAACTGAGAAACGGAAATCGTTCCATGTTTTCGAAAACGCTACTTGAGAAATTGGAAGATCGCCTGCAAAAAGGGGAACAATCTGTTTTATTTTTAAATAAACGCGGTTATTCTTCCTTCGTCATGTGTCGCGATTGTGGATATGTTTTACAATGTCCTCATTGTGATATTTCGTTAACTTATCATCGTTCAGATCAAAAGATGAAATGTCATTACTGTGGATATGAAGCTTTTATGCCTCGAATGTGTCCAGAGTGTCAAAGTGAGCATATTCGCTTTTTTGGAACAGGTACGCAGCGCGTAGAAGAAGAATTAACAAAAATTTTACCAGAAGCGAGAGTCATTCGAATGGATATTGATACGACGAGTCGTAAAGGTGCACATGAAACGTTATTAAAAAAGTTTGGGAATAAAGAAGCAGATATTCTGCTTGGGACGCAAATGATTGCAAAAGGGTTAGATTTTCCTGATGTTACATTAGTCGGTGTATTAGCAGCAGATACAATGCTTCGGATACCAGATTTTCGATCTGCCGAAAAAACGTTCCAGTTGTTAACGCAAGTGAGTGGTCGGGCTGGCCGACATTCGTTACCAGGAGAAGTCGTCATTCAAACGTATGCACCCGAACATTACAGTATTCAATTAGCGAAGAATCATGATTACGACGCCTTTTACCTTAAAGAAATGACGATGAGAAAGTTATATTCTTATCCGCCATTTTATTTTCTTGTTTTAATTACCGTCACACATCAAGATGTGATGAAAGTCGTTTCCGTTTCAAATAAAATAGCTCAATATGTTAAACGTCATTTGTCAAAAGAAACGCAAATTCTTGGGCCTGTAAGTTCTCCGATCCCACGAATCAATGATAGATATCGGTATCATTGCATGATAAAATACAAGCGGGAAGTAAACTTGTACGACACATTAAAATCGATTGTACAACATTATCAACAAGAGCTGGCGCAAACCGATTTAACAATTTCAATTGATTTAAATCCAATGATGCTTATGTAAGCTCGTCATGTATAAATTGTTAAAAAAATTTATTTATATAAGCGTTTCGTGCCACATTACTGTAAAAACATGGAGGTATTTTTATTGGCTATACGAAAAATCGTCACTTATCCAGCAGAAGTGTTAGAAAAACCGTGTGAGAAAGTGACAGAATTCGATAAAAAACTAACAAAACTAGTAAATGATATGTATGAAACGATGATTGAAGCAGATGGTGTCGGTTTAGCTGCACCACAAATCGGCATTTCAAAGCAAATCGCCATCGTTGATATTGGTGATGCAAATGGGAAAATCGAATTAATTAATCCGACGATTATTGAAGAGCGCGGGGAACAAATAGGTCCTGAAGGGTGCTTAAGCTTTCCAGACCTTTTTGGGGAAGTAACTCGAGCGAATTATGTGAAAGTAAGAGCACAAAACCGACGAGGAAAAGTGTATGTCCTAGAAGCAAACGGATTTTTAGCTCGTGCGATCCAACATGAAATTGACCATTTGCACGGTATTTTATTTACATCAAAAGTAACGCGCTACTTAAATGAAGATGAGTTAGTAGAAAGGTGATTATCGATGACGAAAGTAGTATTTATGGGCACGCCGGACTTTGCTGTCCCGGTTTTAGAACAATTAATAGAAGATCAATATGATGTCGTGGCTGTTGTGACACAGCCAGACCGCCCAGTTGGGAGAAAAAAGGTGTTAACACCGCCACCTGTCAAGGTAGCAGCAGAAACACATCAAATTCCTGTATTACAACCAGAAAAAATTCGTATAGAAGAGGAATGGAAAAAAGTATTATCGTATGAACCAGATATTATTGTTACAGCTGCATTCGGACAAATATTACCAAAAACCTTGCTAGAAGCACCGAAGTTCGGGTGTATTAATGTTCATGCTTCTTTACTTCCTGAGCTTCGCGGTGGTGCGCCGATCCACTATGCGATTTTACAAGGAAAAGAAAAAACCGGGATTACGATTATGTATATGGTGGAAAAGCTGGATGCTGGTGACATCATTTCACAAGTGGAAGTGCCGATTGAAGAAACGGATCATGTAGGTTCGTTACACGATAAGCTAAGTGATGCTGGGGCGAAGCTTTTATCCAAAACATTACCAAATATTTTAAGTGGTAATATTAAACCTATTAAGCAAGATGAGGAGAAAGCCACTTTTGCCTACAATATCAAACGTGAGCAAGAAAAGATTGATTGGAACAAGTCTGGACAAGAAATTTACAACCATATACGTGGACTCAATCCATGGCCCGTTGCTTATACGACTCTTTCTGAGAAAGTGATGAAAGTTTGGTGGGGTGAAAAAGTTTTAATCAATCAAACAGGTGAACCAGGCACAATCGTGAATATCGAAAACGATGGAATCGTTGTCGCAACAGGAGATAACGTTGCGATTAAAGTGACGGAAATCCAACCAGCGGGAAAAAAACGAATGACTGGTGAGCAATTTGTTCGTGGTGCATCCGTTGAAGTTGGGATGAAGCTTCAATGAAAAAAATAAAAAACGTACGAACAGTTGCATTAGACGGGTTAAATGCCATTGAAAATAATCAAGCATACAGTAACCTTTTGCTAAACTCATTGATTGAAAAAAATAAACTACCACAAAAAGATATTCCTTTATTAACAGAGATTATATATGGAACGTTGCAACGAAAGCTCACACTTGACTACTATTTATCATTCTTTTTAAAAGGAAAGAAAAAAATAGACGATTGGGTACAAAATTTATTGCGCCTTTCATTGTATCAAATGGTTTATTTAGATCGAATACCAGACAGAGCGGTTTTATTTGAGGCGGTAGAAATCGCAAAAGCTCGTGGCCATCGAGGAATTGCCTCAATGGTCAATGGCACGTTACGAAATATACAACGTAACGGCTTGCCGGAAATAGAAGAAATAAAAGACCCAATTGAACGTATCTCGGTTAAAACAAGTACGCCAAAATGGTTAGTAAAACGTTTATCGAATCAATACGGTATAGAAGTAGCCGAACAAATATTTCTTGAACAGCTAAAGCCGGCAAAGCAGACTGCTCGTGTTAACGTAAATAAAGCGACGGTAGAGAACGTGTTAGAGCTGTTACAAAAAGATGGGTTGGAAGTTACAAAAGGTGAGATCGTACCGGAATCGATTCAAGTTATAAAAGGAAATATTGCCCATTCGCATGTATTTAAACAAGGGCTATACACGATACAAGATGAAAGCTCGATGCTTGTAGCAAAAGCTCTCGATATAAACGAAGGGGAAATGGTATTAGATAGCTGTGCAGCTCCTGGTGGCAAATCAACGCATATTGCAGAAATGTTATCCAATACTGGAAAAGTAATTTCTTTAGATTTACATGAACATAAAGTAAAATTAATTGAAGGTCAAGCTTCGAGACTCGGATTAACGAACGTGGAAACGAAAGTGATGGATGCAAGAAAAGTAGGGGAACACTTTCAAGCGGAAACATTCGATAAAATTTTAGTCGATGCTCCGTGTACAGGATTTGGTGTTATTCGAAGAAAACCTGAAATAAAGTATTCGAAAACCGACAAAGATGTTCATTCTTTAGCAACGATTCAAAAGGAAATACTACAAGCTGTAGCCCCGCTATTAAAACGAGGCGGTCTATTAGTTTATAGTACGTGTACAGTGGACCAAGAAGAAAATTCAAATGTTATTTACGACTTTTTACAACAAACATGTGATTTTATAAAAGACGATACGTTAGCGAGCAGGATGCCAGAGAAAGTGGCAGCACATGTAGACAATGGTGAACTGCAAATCTTACCCCAATACTTTCAGTCGGATGGGTTTTATATTTCAGCATTAAGAAAGAAGGTGTAGACATCGTGGAAATAGCATCAACACGTAAAAGTGAGCAAGCCAAAACAAATGGGAAGCGCTCGATCTATTCGTTACGGCTACCAGAACTTAAAGCTTGGCTAGAAGCAAATGGTGAAAAAGGATTTCGAGCGAAACAAATATATGACTGGTTATACAAAAAGCGGATTACGTCATTTGAAGACATGACAAACGTATCGAAGAGCTTACGCACAAAGCTTGACGAATCGTTTACGATCACAACTTTAAATACGCTTATTCAACAAACCTCTAAAGATGGCACGATGAAGTTTTTATTTGAACTATCAGATGGCTATTCGATTGAAACGGTGCTAATGCGACATGAGTACGGAAATTCTGTTTGTGTGACGACACAAGTAGGATGTCGGATAGGATGTACATTTTGCGCCTCGACATTAGGTGGGCTAAAACGAAATTTAGAAGCAGGGGAAATTGTCGCACAAGTCGTCAAAGTTCAGCAGGCTCTAGATGAGCTTTCTGAACGTGTTAGTCATGTTGTCATTATGGGGATTGGAGAGCCGTTTGATAATTATGATGAAATGCTTTCGTTTTTAAAAATTATTAATGACGATGACGGATTAAATATTGGAGCACGTCACATTACCGTTTCCACAAGTGGAATTATCCCGAAAATTTATCAATTTGCCGATGAAAATATGCAAATTAACTTTGCCGTTTCTTTACACGCACCGAACACAGAATTAAGGTCAAAGCTTATGCCAATTAATAAAGCATTTAAGCTTCCAGACTTAATAAAAGCGATTCGATATTATATCGATAAAACTGGTAGAAGAGTAACGTTTGAATACGGTTTATTCGGTGGGGTAAATGATCAAGTCGAGCACGCAGAAGAGTTAGCAGGGCTCATTAAAGATTTGAAATGTCACGTTAACTTAATCCCTGTCAATTACGTCCCAGAACGTGATTATGTCAGAACACCGCGCGAGCAAATATTCCGATTTGAAAAAACGCTCAAAAAAGCAGGAATCAATACGACTATTCGTCGCGAGCATGGGCATGATATTGATGCCGCTTGTGGACAATTGCGGGCAAAGGAGCGAAAAGAGGAGACGAGGTGAACGAATTGAAGGCGATATTCTTAACGGACAAAGGGAAAGTTCGTCCCCACAATGAAGATTGTGGGGGCATTTTGAAAAATCAAGACGGACAGGTTTTAGCGATTGTGGCGGACGGAATGGGCGGTCATCGCGCTGGGGATGTTGCTAGTCGTATGACGGTAGAAAAATTAAAGCATGCTTGGGAGAAGTCTTCATCCCTATCAACTCCAAACAAAGCAGAATCTTGGCTAAAAGAACAAATTGAAATGGTTAATCGCGAATTATATGAACATGCAAAAGCACATGATGAATGTCAAGGAATGGGTACAACAATTGTCGCATTTCTTTCTTTTGAGACGTTTGCAACGATTAGTCACATCGGCGATAGTCGTTGCTATTTATTAAATGGCAGCGGTTTTAAACAAATAACTGAAGACCATTCGCTTGTCAATGAATTACTTAAATCTGGTCAAATATCAAAGGAGGATGCCGAACAGCATCCACGAAAAAACATTTTACTCCGGGCACTTGGAACAGAGCCGTCTGTTCAAATTGATATGAAAACGATCGGAATCGACCCTGGAGATGTCATCATGTTATGCTCTGACGGTCTTTCAAATAAAGTGTCTGAAGAGGAGTTAAAAGAAATACTATCATCTCATGAACCGTTAGAAATAAGAGCTGAAAAACTGATTACTAGAGCGAATGTAAAGGGTGGGGAAGATAATATTTCTGTTGTATTATATGAACATGCTCTTTTAGAAACGGGTGATGACCCTTGTTGATTGGAAAACGTATAAGTGGTCGCTATAAGATTTTGGAAGTAATTGGCGGCGGCGGAATGGCCAATGTTTATTTAGCAAGGGACATGATTTTAGAACGAGATGTTGCGATAAAAATATTGCGCTTTGATTTTGTCAACGATGAAGAATTCATTAAACGATTTCGCAGGGAGGCTCAATCAGCCACAAGCCTAGCGCATCCAAACATCGTTAGTATTTATGATGTTGGGGAAGAAGATAATATTTACTATATTGTTATGGAATATGTTGAAGGACAAACGTTAAAACAATACATACAAAAAAATGCACCACTCAATCCGCGTGAGGCATTAAACATCATGGAGCAAATCGTTTCAGCGATTGCTCACGCCCATGAAAATCAAATTGTTCATCGCGATATTAAACCACATAACATTTTAATTGATCATCATGGAAATGTAAAAGTGACGGATTTTGGCATTGCGATGGCACTTACTTCAACAACGATTACACATACGAACTCTGTGTTAGGTTCTGTTCATTATTTATCTCCAGAGCAAGCAAGGGGCGGGCTTGCGACAAAAAAATCAGATATTTATTCATTAGGGATTGTCCTTTATGAATTGCTTGCTGGGAGATTGCCGTTTGATGGGGAATCCGCTGTTTCCATCGCCCTCAAACATTTACAATCAGACGCACCTTCTCCGAAAAGGTGGAACCCAGATATACCGCAAAGCGTTGAAAATATTATTTTAAAAGCCATGACAAAAGATCCATTGCACCGTTATGACTCTGTCGAAGAAATGGAAGAAGATATCGTAACAGCCTTTCATTCGAACAGGCAAAATGTTGCCCGTTTTACCATTCCAGATTCTGAGGAGGAAATGACAAAAGCGATTCCGATTATTAAAGATTCAATGATGAACGAAAGTAGTGAAAATACGGTCGTTCATGAGCCGCATCAAAAAGACGAGCCGAAGAAACTGGACAGCGATGGAAAAAACAAAGAGAAAAAGCCGAAAAAGAAAAAGCGTCGTATTGTCACAGGACTCATTGTAACTTCGGTGCTTTTAATAATCGCATTATTGCTGGCCTTTTTCGTGTTACCATCCATCCTCTTACCAAAAGATATTGAAGTACCAGATGTAGCTAATATGAAATATGAGGAAGCTGTAAATGAATTAATATCGCAAGGTTTTCAAGTAGATGACCCGATTATTGAAGAGAGTGACGAGGTTGAGGAAGGGTATGTCATAAAAACGAATCCGCGTGCGGGTAAAATGGTGAAAGAAGACGCCGTCATTACAATTTATAAAAGTGGCGGGAAAGAAAAGATTCCGTTTGAACAATTTGTAGGACAAGATATTGAACGAGCTCGAGAAATTTTAGAGAAAAAAGGCTTTACGAATATACAAGTAGAAGAAGAGTATAGTGAAGAAGATGTTGGAACGATTTTGTCTCAAGACCCTAAAGAAGGAGAAGAAGTCATCCCTTCGGAGCAAGAGGTCGAATTTGTCATTAGTAAAGGACCAGAAAAAGAAGCATTACTGGATCTAACAGGCTATACGAGACAAGCAGTTGTTAATTATTTAAATGAACAAAGGTGGAAGCTTGTCGCGAAAGAGGAACATTCTGAAAACGTCCCTAAAGGCGAAGTCATTTCCCAAAACCCTGAAGCAGGAACAGAAATTTTACCAGGCGAAACCGTTGAAGTGACATTTTCACTAGGGCCTGAGAAAAAGCCCGATAAAAAAGTTTCAGTGGAAATTGAAATCCCTTATGAAGCAAGTGAAGAAGAAAAAGATAAGCCTGTAGAAGTAGGTATTTATGTAAACGATGCAAAACATTCTTTAGATAAACCGTACGACAAATTTAACATTAAAGAAGCGACGACGAAAACGATTGAATTAACGATTTCACCAGATCAAAGTGCATATTTTCAAGTGCTTGTCGATAATAAAGTCGTTCATACTGAAACAGTGCCATACCCTGAGGATTAGAGCATAAAGGAGGTTAGTTATGCCACAAGGCAAAATCATTAAAGCTTTAAGTGGGTTTTATTACGTGCTAGACAAAGAGCGTATTATTCAATGTAGAGGACGTGGTGTTTTTAGAAAAAATAAAATTACACCATTAGTCGGCGATGAAGTTGTTTACCAGGCAGACAACGATAAGGAAGGCTATATTTTAGAAGTGTTAGAGCGCAAAAATGAACTGATTCGTCCGCCGATTTCAAATGTAGATGTAGCACTTCTTGTTTTTTCGGCTAAACAACCTGATTTCAGTCCAACACTTTTAGATCGCTTTTTAGTGCTAGTGGAAGCAAATCATATCAATCCGGTTATATGTATAAGTAAAATGGACTTAATTCAAGATGAAAAGAAGAAAAAGGAGCTAAAGCAATTCGTACAAGACTATGAAAAAATAGGGTATCAAGTTTTTGAAATCTCAACAAAAATGGAGAGAACCATTCAAGAGCTGAGACCTGTTTTAGAAGGTCGGATTTCCGTTATTGCAGGACAATCTGGCGTGGGTAAGTCATCGTTATTAAATGTCTTAAAGCCAGAATTAGAGCTAAAAACAAATGATATTTCTACACATTTAGGAAGAGGAAAACATACGACAAGACATGTTGAATTAATTGAAATTGGCGGTGGACTCGTAGCTGATACACCAGGATTTAGCTCCTTAGAGTTTATCGACATTGAAGCCAGTGACTTGTCCTATTGCTTTTTAGAGATGAGAGAGCGAAGTGTTGATTGTAAATTTAGAGGCTGCACCCATGTACAAGAGCCAAAATGTGCAGTGAAAGAAGCGGTAGAAAAAGGAGAAATTCCTAGCTATCGCTATGAGCATTATTTGCAATTCTTGGAAGAGATTAAAGATAGAAAGCCGAGGTATTAAGATGATGATAAAAATTGCACCATCCATATTATCTGCTGATTTCTCCCGATTAGAGGAGGAAATAAAAGATGTTGAACAAGGGGGCGCCGATTATATTCATGTTGATGTCATGGACGGTCATTTTGTTCCAAACATTACGATCGGTCCGCTCATTGTGGAAGCCATTCGTCCAGTGACAAAGCTGCCGCTTGATGTGCATTTAATGATTGAGGATCCCGACCGCTATATTCCTCAGTTCAGTCGGAAGGGTGCGGATATTATATCGGTTCACGTAGAAGCTTGTCCACATTTACATAGAACGATTCAACTCATTAAGTCAGAAGGGGTGAAAGCGGGAGTTGTCTTAAATCCTCATACTCCAGTATCCATGATTGAGCACATTATAGATGATGTCGATTTAGTTTTATTAATGACGGTAAACCCTGGGTTCGGCGGCCAAGCTTTTATTCCAAATGTTTTACCGAAGATTCAGAAAGTAAAACAAATGGTGATCGATCGAAATTTACAAGTTGAGATAGAGGTTGATGGCGGAGTCAATATAGAAACTGCGAAACAATGTATTGAGGCTGGTGCAAATGTGCTAGTTGCAGGCTCTGCCATTTATAATCAAGCAGACCGTAGACAAGCCATTCAGGCTATAAGAGGAGTTAAATAGAAGAATCGCTACTTAAAGCGGTTCTTTTTTTAAAAATAAAAATATTATGTAAACAAATGGATAGGATGATTGACATGAACGTATATCATATTGTTGCAGGCGGACCGATAGCAAATATTCCAAATTTAAAGCAGTATGATCACCGTGATGTACGGTGGATAGGGGTTGATCGTGGGGTTCTCTATCTACTAGAATCCGGAATCATTCCTGATTTTGCTTTTGGTGATTTTGACTCTATATCGGAAAAAGAACGACAAAGGTTAAATGAAATGTTAACGAATATAAACATTTTTCCTTCCGAGAAAGATAAAACAGATTCAGAAATCGGAATAGACTTTGCCCTTTCGCAAAAAAATGTACATGAAATCGTATTATTCGGTGCAACGGGTGGAAGACTTGATCATTTATTTGGAAATGTTCATTTGTTGTTTAAAGCATTAAAGAAAGGGGCCATGGCGAAAATCATTGATTGCCAAAATGAAGTGAGCATTTATCAATCAGGAACATATACTATTGAGGAGCAAGAGCGGTATCGATATATTTCTTATTTACCTTTTTCAGAAGAAGTAACAGGGTTAACGTTACAAGGTTTTAAATATCCACTAATTAATTGTCATATCAAGAGAGGTTCAACATTATGTATAAGTAACGAACTCATTCATTCTGTTGGTACTTTTTCATTTGAAAACGGCATATTAATGATGATAAGAAGCTGTGATGAAAAGAAAAGCGTGTCAGTGTCTAAAGGAAGATGAATGAATAAACTAGTTATACAGGAGTATATCTTTACTCGAGGAGGGAAAGTATGAGATTTTATACCATTAAACTCCCAAAATTTTTAGGAGGTATTATTCGAGCAATGCTCGGTTCGTTTAAAAAGGATTAGAAAGCACCTTTTGAAAGGTGCTTTCAGCTAAATCCATATGATTGATTTGAAATACCTTATTCGTTATATGTTGTTGTGTAAAATAAACGGCCTTATTCTATTATAAAAAATAAAAGCACCTCTAAAAGGTGCTTTTTGTTTGTGTTTTACACGCGTTCAACTTTACCAGATTTAAGAGCACGAGTAGAAACATAAACACGTTTAGGTTTACCGTCTACTAAAATTCGAACTTTTTGTACGTTTGCTCCCCATTTACGTTTATTTGCATTCATAGCATGAGAGCGTGCGTTACCGAATCCTGTTTTTTTACCAGTGATCACGCATTTACGTGCCATATGAAAAACCTCCTCAATATGAACAAAAATCATTACAATTCTAAACGATTGATTAAAGATACTTTAATAATTTAACATAACGATTCTACAAATGCAATATGTTTTCCTAATACGTTCAAGAAAATTTACTTGACATTATGCATATTTCATAGACTATTATATAAAAGACTTTGTGAACTCTTTAGGCTTTCTTTCCAAACCTCGCTTTTTTGTAGTAAAATGTGAGTTAGGTGTACAGAAGCATAAAAGGAGGAAATTTTTATGTCCATTGAATTAGAGACGAATCTTGGTCAAATTGATATTTCGAACGACGTGATCGCCCAAGTTGCAGGTGGGGCTGCCGTTGACTGCTATGGCATTGTCGGTATGGCGTCAAAAAATCAACTAAAAGACGGACTTTCTGACATTTTACGTAGAGAAAACTTTAGTCGAGGTGTAGTAGTTCGCCAAGAAAATGATGAAATGCATATTGATATGTATATAATCGTCAGTTATGGAACGAAAATTTCAGAAATTGCAACGAATGTACAAACAAAGGTTAAATATACGTTACATAACATGCTTGGAATCTCTGTTGAATCGATTAACATTTACATTCAAGGAGTTCGCATCACGAATCCATAACATAAGAGGAGGAAGTTTTTGTGGCAATACAAGTATTAGATGGAAAACGTTTTGCGGAAATGGTTATTCAAGGTGCTAACCATCTATCGGACAATGCAAAGATCGTTGATGCATTAAACGTTTTCCCTGTTCCGGACGGAGATACAGGTACAAATATGAACTTATCCATCACTTCCGGTGCAAAAGAAGTGCAAAAAAATATTTCTGATGAAATCGGAAAAGTAGCAGAATCTTTTGCAAAAGGATTATTGATGGGGGCACGTGGAAACTCTGGTGTCATTTTATCACAATTATTTAGAGGTTTCTCTAAGGCTGTTGAAGGAAAAGCGGCCATTGATACGAGGCAGTTTGCAAAAGCCCTTCAATCTGGAGTAGATTCAGCTTATAAAGCGGTCATGAAACCAGTCGAAGGAACGATATTAACGGTTGCAAAGGATGCAGCGAAAAAAGCGATCACCATTGCTGATTCCGAAAAGAATATTACGTCCTTTATGGAGCAAGTATTAAATGAAGCGAAACGCTCCCTTGAGAAGACACCAGAATTACTTCCGGTTTTAAAGGAGGTAGGTGTTGTTGATAGCGGTGGACAAGGACTCGTTTTCATTTATGAAGGCTTTTTAGCTGAATTAAAGGGTGAAAAAGTATCTGGAACGCCTGTGAAGATGCCTTCCATGAACGAACTTGTTAAAGCAGAGCATCATAAAAATGTTCAAAGCCATCTGAATACAGAAGACATAGAATTTGGTTACTGTACAGAATTCATGGTAAAGTTTGAGGATGGGAAAGAGACGTTTGTAGAAGAAAAGTTTCGAGAAGATTTAAGCAAATTTGGTGATTCCTTGCTTGTTATCGCCGATGAAGAACTTGCGAAGGTTCATATTCATGCGGAGCAACCTGGGGAAGTATTAACTTATGGGCAACGGTACGGTCATTTAATTAATATGAAAATTGAAAATATGCGCGAACAGCATATGAGTATTGTAAATGAAGAGACGAAAAATCCTCTTCATACAGAGGGACACGAGCGGGCTGAAAAACAAAAGTATGGAATTGTTGCTGTTGCAATCGGTAATGGTATAGCCCGTCTTTTTGAATCGATGGGTGTGACAAAGGTAATAGAAGGCGGACAAACGATGAACCCTAGTACAGAAGATATTGTTCGCGCGATAAAGGAGACAAATGCTGAAAACGTCATAGTTCTCCCGAATAATTCCAATATTATTATGACAGCAAATCAAGCTGCAAATGTTGTGGAGGAAAATGTCATTGTTGTTTCCTCAAAATCGGTACCACAAGGAATGGCAGCTCTATTAGCCTTTAACCAAGAGGTAGATGGTGATACAAACTTACGTGCAATGCAAGAAGCGCTTGCGAATGTGAAAACTGGCCAGGTGACATTTGCTGTTCGAGATACAAATATTGACGGAATCGATCTTGAAAAAGGGGACTTTATGGGGATTTTTGATAAAAAGATCGTCACGAAAGATAAAAGCAAGCTTGAAGCAGCGAAAAAACTCGTAAAAGAAATGATTACTGAAGACGATGAAATTGTCACAATCCTTCAAGGAGAAGATGCTTCAGACGAAGAATTAGAAAAACTTGTCACATTTATAGAAGATATGTTTGATGAAGTGGAAGTGGAAGTTCATAAAGGAAATCAGCCATTGTACTCCTTTATCTTCTCAGTAGAATAAGGTGAAAGAAAAAGGACCGCTTGCTAGCGAGTCCTTTTTTTGCACCTTATTTTACCAGTTCATTCAAACATGGCAGTTGAATTATTTTTTTGATAAACTATATATGGGTAAATGTACATGAATGTGGGGGATTATAATGAAGTATAGAAGTGTGTTTGATATAATCGGTCCAATTATGATTGGGCCTTCTAGTTCACATACAGCTGGTGCAGCAAGAATTGGACGTGTTGCTAGAAGTTTATTTGGACGTGAACCCAAATGGGCATCGATCTCCTTTTATGGTTCATTTGCGAAAACGTATAAAGGCCATGGGACAGATGTTGCCATCGTAGGTGGTCTTTTAGACTTTGATACATTTGATGAACGAATCAAAACTTCGTTAGCTATTGCAAAAGAAAAGGGCATAAAGATTACTTTTATTGAAGAAGAGGCTGTGACCGATCATCCGAATACAGCTCGCGTTATTATTGGGGATGACCAAGGGCAATTGGAGCTAGTAGGGATTTCGATCGGCGGTGGCAAGATTGAAATTACCGAATTAAATGGATTTGAACTGAAACTATCTGGAAACCACCCAGCGGTATTAGTCGTTCATAATGACAGATATGGTGCGATTGCAGCTGTTGCGAATGTATTTGCGAAATACCAAATCAATATCGGCCATATGGAAGTATCCCGAAAAGAAAAAGGTCAACTAGCCCTTATGACAATTGAAGTAGATCAAAACATTGACCAACATGTGTTGGATGAATTGAAAACGTTACCGAATATTTTACAAGTAACGAAAATAGTCGAATAGACGAAGGGGTAAACGAGGAGGATAGAGCATGTTTCGTAATGTAGCGGAATTAGTAGAACGAGCAGAAAGCGAAAAGATTAAAATTTCAGAAGTCATGATTCGACAAGAAATGGAGCAAACAGGTAAAAACCGAGAAGAACTAATCCAATTCATGGACCAAAACTTAACCGTGATGGAGCAAGCAGTTGAAAAAGGTTTAAAAGGGGTAACATCGCATTCTGGATTGACAGGTGGAGATGCTGTTTTAATCCAGCAGTACATTCAAAAAGGAAGCTTTCTTTCCGGACCGCATATTTTAGATGCTGTCAGTAAGGCGGTTGCGACAAATGAAGTGAATGCTGCGATGGGAACCATTTGTGCTACACCTACAGCTGGTTCAGCAGGAGTTGTTCCTGGAACTTTATTTGCTGTAAAAAATGTGTTAAATCCATCTCGTGAAGAGATGATCGAGTTTTTATTCACAGCAGGTGCGTTTGGATTTGTTGTTGCAAATAATGCGTCCATCTCCGGTGCAGCAGGTGGATGTCAAGCAGAAGTCGGTTCAGCAAGTGGCATGGCAGCTGCTGCGATCGTTGAGATGGCTGGGGGAACGCCTAGTCAATCAGCTGAAGCAATGGCCATCACGTTAAAGAACATGCTTGGACTCGTCTGTGATCCCGTTGCAGGGCTTGTTGAAGTGCCATGTGTCAAACGAAATGCCATGGGAGCTGCCAATGCCATGGTGGCGGCTGATTTAGCATTAGCGGGTGTAACAAGTCGAATTCCGTGTGATGAAGTGATTGATGCCATGTTTAAAATTGGACAAACGATGCCTGTCGCGTTAAAAGAAACTGCACAAGGGGGTCTTGCGGCTACTCCAACAGGTCGAGAACTAGAAGCAAAGATCTTTGGAATACCGCTAGAAAATGATCGTCAATAAGTTAGAACAACCCGTTTCGGTTATAAAGGGGATTGGGGAAGAAACAACCGTCACTCTTTTTGAAATGGGAATAGAAACGGTTGGCCAATTACTTGAATATTTTCCATATCGTTACGAAGATTACAGTTTGCGTGATTTAGCAGAAGTAAAGCATGAAGAAAAGGTGACGGTTGAGGGGAAGGTTCATTCAGAACCTTCTCTTACCTATTATGGAAGAAAAAAAACGAGACTAACATTTCGACTATTAGTCGGGAACTATTTAATAACTGTCGTTTGTTTTAACCGATCATTTTTAAAAAAGAAATTAGCCATCCATCAAGTCGTAACGGTAAGTGGAAAGTGGGATCGAAATCGGCAAACGATTTCCCTACAAGAAATCTTCTTTGGTCCTTATTATCAAAAGAATGAAATTGAACCCGTATATTCTGTTCGTGGTAAATTAACGGTCAAAACGATGAGACGTTTCATTTCCAATGCATTGGAAAACTATTGTTCTTTGATTGAAGAGAACCTCCCCGCTTCCTTAAGGACGAAGTATAAGCTTTTATCAAAAAAAGAAGCAATACGACTTATTCATAATCCGAATAATCGTGAAGAGCTGAAGCAAGCGAGAAGGCGATTCGTTTATGAAGAGTTTTTACTATTTCAATTAAAAATGCAGGCATTGCGAAAATTCCACCGAGAACAATCAAAAGGAATCGAGCATCAAAACGAAACAGAAAAACTTCAACTTTTTATGAAGCGGCTTCCGTTTCCGTTGACAAGTGCACAAGAGCGAGTCGTAAAAGAAATTCTTGCTGATATGTATTCACCATATCGAATGAATCGTCTGCTGCAAGGGGATGTTGGTTCAGGGAAAACAGTCGTTGCGGCCATTGTTATGTATGCTTCCGTTATATCTAGTTACCAAGCAGCTTTAATGGTGCCAACGGAAATTTTAGCGGAGCAGCATGCAGATTCGCTTTCAAACCTATTTGAACATACATCCGTAACAATTGCGCTATTAACAAGTTCTGTGAAAGGGAAACGCCGCAAAGAATTGCTCGAGCGGTTACAAAATGGAGAGATTGATATACTTGTTGGGACGCATGCGTTAATTCAAGAAGATGTTCAATTTCGTAAGCTTGGTCTTGTCATAACAGATGAACAGCATCGATTCGGAGTAGAGCAAAGACGAGTTTTGCGAGATAAAGGCGAGTACCCCGATGTTTTATTTATGACGGCAACCCCAATTCCACGTACGCTTGCCATCACAGCATTTGGTGAGATGGATGTTTCCGTTATTGATGAAATGCCAGCGGGACGAAAAAAAATAGAAACGTATTGGGTGAAGCCGAATACGCTAGAACGCGTATTACAGTTTATTCAAAAAGAAGTGAATAAAGGAAGACAAGCATATATCATTTGTCCATTAATTGAAGAATCGGAGAAGCTTGATGTTCAAAATGCGATTGATGTGCACAGCATGTTAACACATTATTATAAAGGGAAGATAAAAATTGGGCTGATGCACGGCCGTTTAACACCCGATGAAAAAGAGGAAGTAATGAGAGCTTTCAGTGAAAATGAAGTGCAAGTACTTGTATCAACAACGGTTGTAGAAGTTGGGGTGAATGTACCAAACGCAACTGTCATGGTTATTTACGATGCAGAACGTTTCGGGTTATCTCAGTTGCATCAATTAAGAGGTCGCGTCGGTCGCGGTGATGAGCAGTCATATTGTATTTTACTTGCTGACCCTAAATCTGAAACAGGTCAAGAACGAATGAAAATTATGACTGAAACAAATGATGGTTTTGTTTTATCTGAAAAAGATTTAGAATTACGAGGGCCTGGGGATTTTTTTGGAAAGAAGCAAAGCGGAGTGCCTGAATTTAAAGTGGCAGACATGGTACATGACTACAGAGCTCTTGAAGTTGCTAGAAACGATGCGGCGCTACTTGTTCACTCTAAGTCGTTTTGGGAATCAGCGGAATATGCACCGCTCAGGGCGTATTTAATGGATAGCGGAATTATGAATGGGGAAAAATTAGATTAAAGACCGAACAAATGAGTTCGGTCTTTGTTAATCATACGAGAGTTTATTCACCGATTTCGACTATTCTGACCTCTGAATAAAATTGTGTTAGCAATTTTGTACAGTAAAACATTCTTGCAATCTCGCACTTGAAACTATATACTACTATTAGTACCTAGTCATAATAGTAGTCCGGACGGTGTAAAGAATGAGAAGAAATAAGAAGGAACGGCAACAATTATTAAAAGAAACGATAGAAGAAACTCCGTTTATAACCGATGAAGAGTTAGCGGAGAAATTTAATGTGAGCATTCAAACAATACGGTTAGATCGTTTAGAGTTATCGATCCCTGAATTACGTGAACGTATTAAACATGTAGCGGAACAAAATTTACAGGACGAAGTCAAGTCACTTCCAATTGACGAAGTGATTGGGGAAATCATTGATCTCGAGCTTGATTTCTCTGCTATTTCCATTTTCGAAGTAAAAAAAGAACACGTTTTTAGACGAAATCAAATCGCACGAGGACATCATTTATTTGCCCAAGCAAATTCTCTCTGCGTTGCACTCATCGATGACGAGCTCGCCTTAACGCGAAAGTCAACCATTCGTTTTACACGACCAGTTAAGGTGAATGAACGTGTTGTTGCAAAAGCAAAGGTGAAACAAATTGACCATAAAAGTGGTCGCACATATGTTGAAGTCAACAGTTATGTAGGACAAGAGCTCGTCTTTTCAGGTGAATTTGAAATGTATCGCTCGAAAAATCAACCGAAAAAGGAAGGGTATGGAAATGAGACTAGCAATTGATGCGATGGGAGGAGACCATGCTCCTCATGCCATTGTTCAAGGTGCCATAACAGCATTGGAACATTTCCAAGATATTGAAATTGAATTAATCGGAAATGAACAAGAAATCAAACCATTAGTAAAACAAGAAACAAATCGTTTGCAAATCATACATACAGAAGAAAAGATTGAAGCAACAGATGAACCTGTTCGAGCGGTGCGTCGGAAGAAAAATGCATCGATGGTTATAATGGCAAATCGAGTGAAAGAGGGAATCGCAGATGCTTGTATTTCCGCTGGAAATACTGGCGCATTAATGACAGCAGGATTATTTGTTGTCGGTCGCATTGACGGTATTGAACGGCCCGCGTTAGCTCCAACATTTCCTACAATTGATGGGAAAGGTTTTATTATGTTAGATGTTGGTGCAAACGCAGATGCAAAACCCAATCACTTGTATCAATATGCGGTGATGGGATCGATTTATTCTGAAAAAGTAAGAGGTATTCAAAACCCTAGAATAGGGCTACTGAATGTAGGGACAGAAGAGAAAAAAGGAAATGAGCTAACGAAACAAGCTTTCGGCTTATTGAAAAGTTCGGAGTTAAACTTTGTCGGTAATGTTGAAGCTCGTGATTTACTTGAAGGTGTTTGTGATGTCGTCGTGACAGATGGTTTCACTGGAAATGTAGCGTTAAAAGCAATTGAAGGGACGGCATTATCGATATTTTCTATGTTAAAAGCGACGTTAACGAGTTCATTTACGTCAAAACTTGCAGCATTGGTATTAAAGCCGCAATTAAAAAATTTAAAAAAACAAATGGACTACTCAGAATATGGTGGCGCTTGTTTATTCGGCTTAAAAGCTCCTGTTATTAAAGCGCACGGATCATCAGATGAACGTGCTGTTTTTAATGCTATTCGTCAGGCACGTGAAATGGTGATAAACGAGGTATCAAATAAAATACATGATGCCATTTCAAAAGAGGGAAAGGAGTATGGACATGAGTAAAATTGCATTTCTTTTTCCAGGTCAAGGCTCGCAACAAGTTGGGATGGGGAAAGATTTTTATGATGAAGTAGAAGTTGCAAAAGCCGTTATGGATGAAGCGGACAGTACCCTCCAAATGAATTTAACGAACATTATGTTTGAAGGGCCGCAAGAAACGTTAACATTAACGTATAATGCACAGCCAGCTTTATTAACAGCAAGTATCGCGATGTTAGAAAAGTTTAAAGAATCAGGAATTACAGCTAATTTTGTTGCCGGTCATAGTTTAGGGGAATATAGTGCATTAGTCGCAGCGGGTGTTCTTTCTTTTAAAGATGCAGTATATGCCGTCAGAAAACGTGGACAATTAATGGAAAAAGCTGTTCCAGCAGGAAAAGGTGCGATGGCAGCTGTTTTAGGTATGGATACAGAATCTTTACAATCGGTAACGGATGAGGTAACGAAAGAAGGGTTTCTCGTTCAATTAGCGAACTTAAACTGTCCTGGACAAATTGTCATTTCTGGCACGAAGGAAGGGGTAGAAAAAGCTTCTGTTCTTGCAAAAGAAAACGGGGCAAAACGGGTCATTCCTTTAGATGTAAGCGGGCCTTTCCATTCTGATTTAATGAAGCCTGCAGCGAATGAACTAAAACAAGTACTTGATAACTTGGAAATGAAAGATGCGAACATTCCAGTAATCGCAAACGTCACAGCACAACCTATTTCAAAAGGTGCTGAAATAAAAGAAAAATTAGTGGAACAACTGTATTCTCCTGTACGGTTTGAACAATCTGTGCAAACGATGTTGGATGCTGGTGTTACGACATTTATCGAAATTGGTCCTGGAAAAGTGCTATCAGGATTAGTGAAAAAAGTGAACCGCCGTGTTAAGACGTATAATGTTTATGATTTATCATCTTTACATGACGTAGTAGAGAAGTTAAAGGAGGAACAGTAATGCTTACGGGAAAAGTAGCCCTTGTGACAGGTGCCTCTCGCGGGATTGGACGGGCAATCGCATTAGATTTAGCGAAAAATGGTGCACATGTCGTGGTGAACTATGCAGGAAATGAAGCGAAAGCAAACGAAGTGGTAAAGGAAATTCAAGCACTTGGTCGTGAATCATTTGCAATGAAAGCAGATGTTTCAAATCAAGAAGAAGTAACAAAAATGATAAAAGAAGTGTTAAATCGTTTTAATCAATTGGATATACTCGTTAATAACGCAGGTGTAACGAAAGATAATTTAATTATGCGTATGAAAGAATCAGAATGGGATGACGTTATTAATATTAATTTAAAAGGGGTTTTTAACTGTACAAAAGCTGTAACGCGTCAAATGATGAAGCAGCGTCAAGGTCGCATTATAAACGTTGCTTCCATTGTTGGGGTCAGCGGAAATGCTGGTCAAGCAAACTATGTAGCGGCAAAAGCTGGTGTGATCGGGCTAACGAAAACGACAGCGAAAGAGCTTGCGAGCCGCAATATTACTGTAAATGCGATTGCACCAGGTTTCATTACAACAGATATGACAGATAAGCTTGATCAAAATGTGAAAGAGGACATGCTAAAGCAAATTCCTTTAGCTCGCTTCGGTGAAGCGGAGGATGTTGCCAATGTTGTAACTTTTTTAGCTTCTGAAAAGAGCGGATATATGACTGGCCAAACGCTTCATATTGATGGCGGAATGGTGATGTAAATAATCCGTAAAGAGGTAAAGATTTCTCTAGTCATTTAAGAGTAAATCCTCTATAATACTTGAGGGGAGGTGAAGTGAAGATGGCAGAAGTATTAGAGCGCGTAACGAAAATCATCGTTGATCGTCTTGGTGTTGATGAATCTGAAGTGAAGTTAGAGTCTTCTTTTAAAGATGATCTTGGTGCTGATTCCCTAGACGTAGTTGAACTTGTTATGGAACTTGAAGATGAGTTTGACATGGAAATTTCAGATGAAGATGCAGAAAAAATTGCAACAGTTGGTGACGCTGTTAACTACATAAAAAGCCAAGCGTAATACGGTTTTTTTACAACGAGTCCCGTTTTTCAACGGGGCTTTCCCTGTTCTATCGATTTTTTTGAATGGAATGATTTATACTAAGTGTAATTGTACGTATTGATGGAGGTCACGTATGCCAAATAGAATGAACGCTAGAGCAAAAAAAACATTTATGAAAAAAGCACAAGAATTCCGAGACTTTCAAAAGAATATTGGCATCACGTTTACGAATGACAAGCTCCTTTATCAGGCTTTTACACATTCATCTTATGTGAATGAGCATCGTAAAAAACCTTATGAAGACAATGAGCGGTTAGAATTTTTAGGAGATGCCGTTCTTGAACTTACCGTTTCTCAATATTTATATGAAATGTACCCAACAATGAGTGAAGGAGATTTAACAAAGCTTCGAGCTGCGATCGTTTGTGAGCCTTCTCTTGTTTCTTTTGCCAATGAATTATCATTTGGAAAGCTTGTTTTACTCGGTAAAGGGGAAGAGTTAACCGGAGGGCGGCAGCGTCCGGCATTATTAGCAGACGTATTTGAAGCGTTTATCGGAGCACTCTACTTGGATCAAGGTCTTCAAGTCGTTGTGAAGTTTTTGGAAAAGATTGTTTTTCCGAAAATTAATGATGGTGCTTTTTCTCATGTGATGGATTTCAAAAGTAAGTTACAAGAGCTTATTCAACGAGATGTTAAAGGGATGCTCGAATATAAAATATTAGAGGAGAAGGGCCCAGCACATAACCGGGAGTTTGTGGCGACAGTATCATTAAATGGAGAAGTGTTAGGGACTGGAATTGGAAGGTCGAAGAAAGAAGCGGAGCAGCATGCTGCAGAACAAGCGTTACAAAAGCTAAACCCCATTTCAAAATGAGTAAGCCATTTCCGGCAAGACCGGGGATGGCTACATTGCTATTTTCACATGTTCAAAATATTCAACAAACGAAACCTGTTCCAAAGTAATTCGATAAAATTTCGATTATGATAAAATAGGGAAGACTTTTATATAAGGGGGATCACGATGTTCCTCAAACGACTAGACATCGTAGGATTTAAATCATTTGCAGATCGAGTAGCCGTTGATTTTTCCGGCGGAGTGACAGCGGTTGTTGGACCGAACGGAAGCGGAAAAAGTAATATTACGGATGCAATCCGCTGGGTGTTAGGAGAACAATCAGCGAAATCTCTTCGCGGTGCGAAAATGGAGGATATTATTTTCGCAGGAAGTGACACGCGCAAAAGTGTAAACATGGCTGAAGTGACACTAACCCTTGATAATGAAGATCATTTTTTACCAATTGATTATCAAGAAGTGAGTGTGACAAGAAGGGTATTTCGTTCAGGAGAAAGTGAGTTTTTTATTAATAAACAAGCCTGTCGCTTAAAAGACATTGTCGACTTATTTATGGATTCTGGCCTTGGGAAAGAGGCATTTTCTATCATCAGCCAAGGGAAAGTCGAGGAAATATTAAGTAGTAAAGCAGAAGATCGCAGAAGTATTTTTGAAGAAGCTGCTGGTGTTTTAAAATATAAAACAAGGAAAAAGAAAGCCGAAGGGAAGCTACTTGAAACAGAAGAAAATTTAAATCGTGTCGAGGACATTTTACATGAACTCGAAAGCCAAGTAGAACCTTTAAAAATACAAGCTTCCATTGCAAAAGAATATTTGGAGCAAAAGGAAGAACTAGAACAAATTGAAGTAGCCCTTATTGTTCATGAAATTGAAGAGCTTTATGAAAAATGGGAAAAACAATCGAAAATGGTTGAGGAATTAAAAGAGCGTGAACTTACAGTCACAACATCTGTTCAAAAAAAAGAAGCGTCTATTGAACAATTACGGGATCAAATAACAGCGCTTGATGAGTCTATTAATGATTTACAGCAAGTTTTACTATTGGCTAGCGAAGAGCTTGAGAAATTAGAAGGGCGAAAAGAAGTGCTAAAAGAGCGTAAAAAGAATGCTACATACAACCAGTCTCAGCTTGAGTCGATGATCAAACATATTTCCTCGACACTAGAAGAGCTTAGCCATCAATATGAAAAGCATGTGAATCAGCTCGAAAAATACGAGGTGGTTGTAAAGGAAGTGAAGTCTTCATTATTGGAGAAAGAACAAGCCTATTTGAATTTAAATGAAAATATTGAAGAAGAAATCGAAACCTTAAAAAATGAGTATTTCGATTTATTAAATGAACAGGCACAAGCTCGTAATGAAATCCAATATATTGAAGGGCAAATGAAGCAGCATAAGATGAAAATGGAACGCTTAATGACGGCTAACGAAAAGTTTTTGGAAGGCCGTCGTACGATTGAAGAGCAGAAACATAAGCTTGAAGCGAAACTCTCTTTCGCCCAAAAAGAGTTGGATGAACAAGTTGTAGCATATCGAGAAGCGCAAAAACAAGTAGAACTGAACAAAGCAGCTTATGAAAAGAAAGAGTCGAGCCTTTATCAAGCGTATCAATATTTACAACAGACGAGATCGCGTAAAGAAATGCTTGAAGCGATGCAAGAGGATTACACTGGATTCTTTCAAGGTGTCCGAGAAGTGTTAAAAGCCCGTAACGAAATTCCTGGTATTCATGGTGCTGTAGCGGAGCTTATTCATATGGCTAGAAATTATGAAACGGCCATTGAAATTGCCTTAGGATCAGCCTTGCAGCATGTCGTTGTCAATGATGAAGCGAGCGCGCGAAAAGCGATTGCTTTTTTAAAACAAAATAAATTTGGGCGCGCAACATTTTTGCCATTATCTGTTATGAACCGAAGAGCAATCTCCCAAGCAGATCGGATGATTGTACAAAATCATCCAGCCTTTATCGGGATTGCCTCAGAGCTCGTATCATTTGATGAACAATATCGTCCGATTATCGAGAACCTTCTTGGTACCGTGATTGTTACGAAAGATTTAAAGGGAGCAAACGATTTAGCGAAACAACTGCGCCATCGTTTACGACTTGTAACATTAGAAGGGGATGTTGTCAACCCGGGTGGCTCTATGACAGGTGGTGCCACGAAAACGAAAGGAAATTCTTTATTAAGCCGTAAAGGTGAATTAGAGACGATTCAAGAAAAGCTTGGAGAAATGGAAAGAAAAACGGAAGCGCTTGAGACAGATGTAAAACAGTTAAAGGCGACGATACAACAACAAGAGCGTTTCGCAGAGGAGCTACGAGAAAAAGGAGCCGAGTTGCGCTTAAAAGAACAATCTTTTCGAAGCGAGTGGCGTGAAATTGAGTTAAAAGAAAAAAATATAAATGACCAACTCGCATTGTATGATACGGAAAAAGAATCTTTCCTTCAAGAAGAATCACAATACAAAGATCGAATTCGGATATTAAATAATCGGTTAAAGACGATTGACGAGGCGATTAAACAGTTGGACGGAAAAATTGCGGAACTCGTCTCATTGAAAAATACACAACAAGCATCTAAACATGAACTTCAAGAAAAAATAACAGAACTGAAAGTCGAATTAGCAAGTAAAGAAGAAGCTTATAAAAATGAGAAGGATACGGTGGAGAGAATTCGTAAAGAAAAAGAAGCAAATGAACAAAAACTTTACGAAGCGAAAGAAGATTTATCCATTTTATCGAATGAAATGTCGAACAATGTTTCAGGGGAAGAGCAGTTAGAAGAAGCTGCGAAACGAAAGCTCCAAGATAAAAACAAAACGATTGAACTCATTCACGCAAGAAGAGAACAAAGAATGAAGATGCAAGAGAGTCTTGAGACGGAAGAGCTCGAATTAAAAGAATTAAAACGAATGCAAAAGCAATTAATAGACTCGCTAAAAGATGAGGAAGTGAAGGTTAATCGTTTAGATGTGGAGCTGGATAATCGATTACATCGGCTCCGTGAAGAATATAAGCTGACATATGAAGCGGCAAAGATAGAGTACCCTCTACACATATGTGCAGAGGAAGCAACGAAAAAAGTAAAATTGATAAAACGTTCCATCGATGAATTAGGTACAGTAAATATTGGTGCGATTGATGAATACGAACGGATCTCTGAACGATATAAGTTTTTATGCGAACAGCGCAATGATTTAACAGAAGCGAAGGAGACATTATTTAACGTCATTTCTGAAATGGATGAAGTAATGAAAAAAAGATTCCAATCAACGTTTACTCAAATTCGTTCCGAGTTTGAAACAGTCTTTCAAGTGTTGTTTGGAGGCGGACGAGCTGACTTGAAACTAACAGACCCGACCGATTTATTAAACACAGGGGTCGATATTGTTGCACAGCCTCCCGGAAAGAAGTTGCAAAATTTAGGATTGTTATCAGGTGGAGAGCGAGCTTTAACCGCAATCGCTTTACTATTTTCCATTTTAAAAGTTAGACCTGTACCATTTTGTGTGCTAGATGAGGTAGAAGCAGCCCTTGATGAAGCAAACGTTCAACGATTTGCAAAATATTTAAGACGGTTTAGTAAGGAAACGCAATTTATTGTCATTACACATCGGAAAGGTACAATGGAAGAGGCGGATGTCTTATACGGGGTGACGATGCAAGAATCCGGTGTATCGAAGCTTGTATCGGTTAAAATCGAAGACTCCAAACAGTATATGAAATCATCGTGAAAGGAAGGAAACGAATGAGTTTTTTTAAAAAGTTAAAAGAAAAAATTTCGACGCAAACAGATTCCGTTACGCAAAAGTTTAAAGAAGGACTTTCAAAGACAAGAAATTCGTTTTCTGAGCGTGTAAATGATATTGTTGCACGTTACCGTAAAGTTGATGAGGACTTTTTTGAAGAGCTAGAAGAAGTGTTAATTACCGCCGATGTTGGTGTGGAAACGGTCATGGAATTAATTGATGAATTAAAGATGGAAGTGAAACGCCGTAATATTCAAGACCCAAAACAAGTTCGTAGCATTATTTCTGAAAAGCTCGTTGATATTTATCAAGGTGATGATGGTGCCTCAAGCGAGCTAAATATCGAAGAGGGCCGATTAAACGTTGTCTTATTTGTCGGTGTAAACGGTGTTGGAAAAACGACGACAATCGGGAAGCTTTCTCATAAATTTAAAAGCGAAGGAAAGTCTGTTTTACTTGCTGCTGGTGATACGTTCCGTGCGGGTGCTATCGAACAGTTAGAAGTATGGGGAGAACGAGTCGGTGTTGATGTCATTAAACAATCTGCTGGCAGCGACCCTGCTGCCGTTATGTTCGACGCAATTCAAGCGGCTAAGGCGCGTAATTGTGATGTATTATTATGTGATACTGCTGGACGATTGCAAAATAAAGTGAACTTAATGAAAGAGCTAGAAAAAGTAAAACGAGTTATTGAACGGGAAATTCCAGGCGCGCCACATGAGGTTATTCTCGTCTTAGATGCAACAACAGGACAAAATGCAATGAATCAAGCAAAGCAATTTTCAGATGCAACAAACGTAACCGGAATCGCCCTAACGAAATTAGATGGAACCGCAAAAGGTGGCATCGTCTTAGCCATCCGAAACGAATTAAACATTCCAGTAAAACTCGTCGGGCTTGGAGAAAAAATGGATGACCTCCAACCATTCGATGCGGAACAATATGTATATGGTCTATTTGCAGATTTAGTTGAAGAAGAAGCCTAATGCTTCTTCTTTTTTTAATAGTAAGAAAGTATAAAATTCATAGTTTTTAGTGTCTAGCGAAAGCCACCGAGCTCTATACGTCGTAAAAACTTTTTTACCCAAGGGTGTGCAAGGCGCATTCGCTTTTCTTATATGTTAAGAAAAAAACTTGACATCATCTGTTCGTTTCGCTAAACTAATATCTTGTAAAGGCATTTCACTTAACATAGGGAGGGATAGTGATGATGCTCGAAAAAACAACGAGAATGAATTACTTACTTGACTTTTACCAATCGTTGTTAACCCCAAAGCAAAAAAGCTATATGTCTCTTTATTATCTTGATGATTTCTCCCTTGGTGAAATTGCTGAAGAATTTGAAGTAAGTCGTCAAGCTGTTTATGACAACATAAAACGAACAGAAGCGATGCTTGAAGAGTATGAAGAAAAGCTCGGCTTGTTAAAGAAGTTTCAAGAGCGGAAGAAAATTATTGAACAACTAAAACAGCTTTCAAAAACAGTAAGCGATACTGAGGAATTAAGGATTCTTATACAAGCTCTTGAGAAATTGGATTAGGAGGCGGCAATTTTATGGCATTTGAAGGGTTAGCCGACCGACTGCAAAGTACGATATCAAAAATCCGCGGCAAAGGAAAAGTAACAGAAGCTGATGTAAAAGAAATGATGCGTGAAGTACGTCTTGCGTTACTGGAAGCCGATGTGAACTTTAAAGTTGTAAAAGATTTTATTAAAAAAGTAAGTGAACGAGCTGTTGGTCAAGAAGTAATGAAAAGCTTGACTCCTGGTCAGCAAGTCATTAAAGTCGTAAAAGAAGAACTAACGGAACTAATGGGCGGAGAACAAAGTCAAATTGCCGTTAGTCAGCGCCCGCCAACGGTCATCATGATGGTTGGATTGCAAGGTGCGGGAAAAACAACGACAACAGGAAAGCTTGCCAATCTTTTGCGGAAAAAATATAATCGAAAACCATTATTAGTGGCAGCAGATATTTATCGTCCAGCAGCGATTAAACAGCTTGAAACACTCGGAAAGCAGCTGAATATGCCTGTTTTTTCACTTGGCGATCAAGTGAGCCCAGTTGAAATTGCAAAACAAGCGATTGCTCACGCCAAAGAAGAACACCATGACTATGTGTTAATTGATACGGCTGGTCGACTGCATATCGATGAAGCACTAATGGACGAATTGGAGCAAGTAAAAGAATTTACGAAACCGGATGAAATTTTTCTAGTCGTAGATGCGATGACAGGTCAAGATGCTGTGAATGTCGCGAAAAGCTTCCATGAACAGCTTGGAGTAACAGGTGTTGTTTTAACGAAATTAGACGGTGATACGCGCGGTGGTGCTGCGCTTTCCATTCGTGCTGTTACGGGAACACCTATTAAATTTGCTGGTATGGGCGAAAAGCTCGATGCTCTTGAACCATTCCATCCAGAAAGGATGGCTTCTCGAATTTTAGGAATGGGAGATGTGCTTACACTCATTGAAAAAGCACAAGCTTCTGTTGATCAAGAGAAGGCGAAAGAGTTAGAAGAAAAAATGCGGACGATGTCCTTCACATTCGATGATTTCCTTGATCAATTAGGACAAGTTCGCAACATGGGTCCGCTTGACGAGCTCATCACGATGCTCCCTGGTGCGAATAAGATGAAGGGGCTCAAAAATCTTCAAGTCGATGAAAAGCAAATTAGCCATGTTGAAGCTATTATTCGCTCCATGACAAAAGAAGAAAAAACAAATCCAGAAATTATGAATGCGAGTCGTAAAAAACGAGTTGCGAAAGGAAGCGGAACTTCCGTTCAAGAAGTAAACCGTTTACTTAAACAGTTTGATGAAATGAAAAAAATGATGAAGCAAATGACAAATATGTCAAAGGGAAAGCGCAAAGGCGGATTTAAATTCCCTTTTATGTAACATTTTCATTCTGTTAAGAAAAAACACTTTACAAACGATTTTAAGACTGATAATATACTATCTTGTTGAAAATATTTCGGAGGTGCTAGTAAAATGGCAGTAAAAATTCGTTTAAAACGTATGGGAGCAAAAAAATCTCCTTTCTATCGTATCGTAGTAGCTGATTCTCGTTCACCACGTGATGGACGTTTCATTGAAACAGTTGGAACTTACAACCCAGTTAGTGAGCCAGCTGAAGTGAAAATTGACGAGGACTTAGCTCTTAAATGGTTACAAAATGGTGCAAAACCATCTGATACAGTTCGTAACCTTTTCTCGAAACAAGGCATTATGGAAAAATTCCATAACGCGAAAAACAGCAAGTAATGAACGTGGTGCAAATGGAAGAATTAATTTCAACCATTGCAAAAGCGCTTGTGGACTTTCCTGATGACGTGTCTGTCGATCGCAGAGAGAAAGAAAACGAAATCGTTTTTACACTCCACGTTCATAAAGAAGATGTTGGAAAAGTGATTGGAAAGCAAGGAAGAATTGCAAAAGCGATTCGAACGGTCGTGTATGCAGCAGGTAATCACTCGACAAAGCGTGTTTTTTTAGAAATTAATGATTAAAAAGGTGAGGGATATAAACCTCGCCTTTTTTCGTAATGTGAGAAAAAGTGGTTTGGAATTTTTTTGTACGATAAAATAAGAATAAAAAGTTCTCTCCTTAAAAAGTGGAAAGGACTGCCTGACAGGGGGAAGGTTATGAAAATTCTTCACCAAGTAACAGTCAAGCAAATTTTAACGGAAACGAGTAAGGAAAAGCTCATGCAGCAATTTACTAGACAGAAGGATCAACTGCAAAGGGAATGTGATCAACTATATTTTCAATTAAAAAAAGTGAAAGCAAACCACCTATTAACATCTCAATATCGGAAAGAAATCGAGAGACGGAAAGAAAAAATTAAAACGACAGAGTTCCAAATTGAACAATTACATATTCTTCCGCTTGGGAGTGAATTAAAGGAAAAAGAATTAAATGGCATTATTGACATAAATATTGGTGACAATTGGGAAGAATTAATGAAAGAAAAAACAATCGTCATTAAAGATGGAATCGTATTAGAAATTCGCTGAGGTGATGATAGATGAGTGAAAAATGGTTTAATGTCGGAAAAATAGTAAACACTCACGGTATTCGTGGTGAAGTGCGTGTCATTTCGAAAACGGATTTCCCTGAAGAGCGCTATCAGCCGGGGAATTTGCTATTTGTGTTTAAAGAAGGGCAGGATCCGGTTGAGGTTGTCGTTAAGACGAGACGTCCACATAAAAATTTTGATTTATTGACATTTGAAGGGTATGAATCGATAAATGAGGTGGAACCGTTTAAAGGATCGCTATTAAAAATTCCCGAAAGTCAATTAGGAGTGTTGGATGAGGGGGAATTTTACTTTCATGAAATCATTGGCTGTCATGTGTTCGCAGAAGATGGTGTTGAAATCGGAACGGTGAAAGAAATTTTAACACCAGGTGCAAATGACGTTTGGGTTGTTAAACGGAAAGGCAAAAAAGATGCCCTTATCCCATTTATTGACGAAGTTGTCAAACAGATTGATGTATCGAATAAAAAGATTACCATTTCACTAATGGAAGGACTTTTAGACGAATGAAAATAGATGTTTTAACATTATTTCCGAATATGTTTCACGGTGTCTTAAATGAGTCAATTTTAAAAAAAGCCCAAGAAAAAAAGGCCGTCACAATTGACGTCATTAATTTTCGTTCCTATTCGGTAAACAAGCATCAAACAGTTGATGATTATCCATATGGCGGTGGAGCAGGAATGGTATTAACACCGCAACCTATTTATGACGCTGTTGATGATTTAAAAGAAAAACATCATACAAAAAATCCAAGAATTATTCTCGTATGCCCTCAAGGTGAAACATACAATCAAAAAAAAGCAGAAGAATTAGCAAAAGAAGAGCATCTTATCTTTATTTGTGGACATTACGAAGGCTATGACGAGCGCATTCGCCATCTTGTAACAGATGAAATATCTATGGGGGATTTTGTTTTAACAGGTGGAGAATTAGCAGCCATGACGATTATTGATAGTGTCGTTCGCTTATTACCTGGTGTACTAGGAAAAGAAGAATCACACATAGAAGATTCCTTTTCTACGGGTTTACTTGAACATCCTCATTTCACACGTCCTCGCGAATTTCGAGGAATGAAAGTGCCAGACGTATTGTTAAGTGGAAATCATCAAAAAATAGCCGAATGGCGACAGAAAGAGTCTCTCCGCCGGACATGGATGAGAAGGCCTGATTTATTTGAGAAATACCCTCTTACAGATCAACAAAGTAAATGGTTAGAAGAGATAAAAAAAGAGAAATAATATATTGCTTCAATGACTTGAATATGATATGATGTTTTTTGTGACTAAGACGGTTTCGTTTTAGTTTGATAACGATGTTCCGCTGCAAAAACGTGCATGAGCATCTGTTGGAAGGAGTTGAATTCGATGCAAAAATTAATCGAAGAAATCACTAAAGAACAACTACGCACTGATTTACCTGAGTTCCGTCCTGGAGATACTGTACGCGTACACGTTAAAGTTATCGAGGGTACTCGTGAGCGTATTCAGGTGTTTGAAGGTGTTGTTATTAAGCGTCGTGGTGGTGGAATTAGCGAAACATTTACTGTCCGTAAAGTATCTTACGGTGTTGGTGTTGAGCGTACATTCCCATTGCACACACCGAAAATTGCGAAAATCGAAGTTGTTCGCCGTGGTAAGGTACGTCGTGCGAAACTTTACTACTTACGTAACCTACGCGGAAAAGCAGCTCGTATTAAAGAAAGATAATCAAACATTTGAAACAAACAAAAAGGAGCTTGTTTTGGCAAGCTCCTTTTTCTATAATTGATGAAATGAACGTGTGTTTATATTACAATAATAAAAGACAAATGATAAGTATGAAGGTGTGTGAAGAGGATGGCAAAGAAAAAAAATGAACTGGTTGAATGGATAAAAGCTCTCGCCATTGCGATTGTATTAGCAATTGTTATTCGCTCCTTTTTCTTTGCGCCAATTGTCGTTGACGGACAATCGATGATGCCAACACTAAATCATCAAGACCGGATGATCGTTAATAAAATTGGCACAAAAATTGCTGATATTAAACGATTTGATATTGTCGTGTTTCATGCAACAGAAGAGAAGGATTACATAAAACGAGTCATCGGCTTACCGGGCGATCATATTGAATATAAAGATGATACGCTTTTTATCAACGGCAAACCTTATGAAGAGCCGTATTTAGAGCAATATAAAAAAGAAATTATTGATGGACCGTTAACAGAGCCATTTAAATTGGAAAATTTAGATGTGATGAACGGTCAATCAACGGTTCCAGAGGGCGAGATTTTTGTGATGGGTGATAATCGCAGATATAGTAAAGATTCACGTCATATCGGGACAGTGCCGATTGAAGAAGTGATGGGGAAAACGAACTTTGTATATTGGCCGTTAGAAGAAGTAGGAATTGTAGAGTAATATGAAGTAGGTGATGCAGTTGACGATTCAATGGTTTCCAGGCCATATGGCGAAAGCTAGAAGAGAAGTAACAGAGAAATTAAAATTAATTGATATTGTGTTTGAGCTTGTGGATGCAAGAATTCCTCTCTCATCTCGGAATCCGATGATTGATGAAATTATTTCGAATAAGCCGCGTATCGTCTTATTAAATAAAGCTGATATGGCAGATGAAAACGTAACGAAAAATTGGCTCCGTTATTTTGAGCAACATCATGTCCACGCCATCGCGATTGATGCCCAAAAAGGGGAAGGATTAAAACAGATTACGGACTTAAGTAAACAATTACTTCACGATAAATTTCAGAAAATGCGAGAAAAAGGAATCAATCCTCGTGCCATTCGCGCTTTAATTGTTGGTATTCCAAATGTAGGAAAATCAACATTGATTAATCGCTTAGCAAAAAAAAATATTGCGAAAACGGGTGACCGGCCAGGGATTACAAAGGCACAAAGTTGGATTAAAGTTGGGAAAGAACTAGAGCTTTTAGATACACCAGGAATTTTATGGCCGAAATTTGAAGACCAACAAGTTGGCCAGAAACTAGCCGCAACTGGCGCCATTAAAGATGAAATATTGAATTTGCAAGATATAGCTGTTTTCGTCTTAAAGCACTTAATGACATACTATCCAGAACGATTACAGGAACGGTACGGTTTTGAGTCATTCTCAGAGGATATTGTCGACATCTTTGACCATATTGGGAAGAGAAGAGGCTGTTTAATGGGCGGAGGTCTCATTGACTATGATAAAACAGCAGAGCTTATCATTCGCGAATTACGCACGATGAAGCTTGGTCGAATAAGCTTTGAAAATCCTGATGAAAATAAAGATTCGCTGTCATAGCGGGTCTTTATTTTTTCATAAATGAACCGATATAGTAGGAGAGGAATCTTTTATGAATAAACTGACAGCAAAAGAAATTGCTCTAAAATTAGAACATATTATAGATCCAAACGACCCATTTATAAAGCATTGTCAAAACGATGAGCGAAAAAACGTTCAACAGCTCGTAAAAAAGTGGATCAATGCTTATGAGAAGGAAAAAGCATTAAAAGAAGAATTTGAAAGAATGTGTACATATGAAAACGAATTAAGATCAAATGGGTACGAATATATTGCGGGTATTGATGAAGTTGGTAGGGGTCCGTTAGCTGGCCCTGTTGTCGCCGCAGCCGTCATTTTACGCGAAGACTTTTATTTGCTAGGGCTAACAGATTCAAAAAAGTTAACAGAAGAGAAAAGAGAATATTATTATGACAAAATTATAGAAAAAGCTCTAGATGTTGGAATTGGTTTTGTGTCAGCTGAAGAAGTGGATACAATTAATATTTATGAAGCAACGAAATTAGCGATGCAAAAAGCGTTACAAAGCTTAACGAAAGTAGCACCTGAATACTTACTCATTGACGCAATGAAGCTTCCGATCCCATTACCGCAACAATCTATTATAAAAGGGGATGCAAATAGTATTTCCATTGCAGCGAGCTCAGTCGTAGCGAAGGTAACGCGAGATCGTTACATGAAAAAGCTTGGGGAAAAATATCCACAGTATGGATTTGAACAACACATGGGATACGGAACGAAACAGCACTTAGAAGCAATTACTAAATACGGTGTTATATGCGAACATCGTAAATCGTTTGCGCCAATCAAATCGTTACGACTAGAATGTTAAGGTGATCCAAATGAACCCACTTACATCGATAAGCCAACTGTCTTTTGTAAGCCAACAAGGATTAAAAGCAGTAAATGCTCTTAAACTTGCAGATGGAGAGCTTGTAATGGGGCGTATTTTAAAGTTTTTACCGAATCAATACGCACTCGTACAAATTGGCTCAGAAACGCTTACAGCGAAGCTTGAAACGTCTGTTGAAGCGTTAAAGTCCTATTGGTTTCAAGCAGTTGTCACGAGTCAAGGATTGACATTAAAAGTTGTGTCAAAACAAGAAAAAGAAAAGAAAGCATTACATGAACAACTTTTGTCATACAACCGTTTGCCGATTACGAAAATTTCAACATTATTTGTAAAAAAACTGATAAAAGAACAAATTCCTTTTACGAGTGGGCAGCTAAAAGAAAGTGTACAGTGGCTACAAAACAATGTAAACGAAATGAACGTCACATTTATCGAACAATCCATTGATACGATTCTTTTGATTTTAAAGCGGAAATGGCCTGTTTCTGATGGAATCATTCAGACGTTATTAGCTAGCAAACAACCAACATTAACGAACAAATTAGTTGAGTTATCAAATCTTTTAAAAGGTGAAAACCATTTATCGCAAACGAGTCAACAGCTCGATCATCGTCTACAAATTTTTTTAAACAACCGAGAAAAGGAAAATTTCTCACCACTACAATACGTTCAAAAAATGGATCAAGCTACGTCTCAAAAGGAATTGCCTCAATTTTTCAAACAAATGATTTTGCTATTAGGGCTCTCTTATGAGAACTTAGTGAAAAAAGGAAGTTATGAAGCTGTTCAAAAAGCGGCATTGGAATCATTAAAACCGTTACTAATAAAAGGAGGAAATGAAGAGAAACATCCGGTATTAAGAGCGAAAATGAGAGAAGTGCTTTATCAATTAAATGCGCAAACTCTTTTATCAATGGACCAGGGACCTATTCAACATTTATTTCTACAGTTTCCGCTCGCTCTTGAGAAAATCGTCACAGAATGGACGTTACAATTTTATGGGAAGAAACAGAAAAATGGGATGATTGACCCGAATTATTGCCGAATCGTTTTCGATTTGCATTTACAACATTTACAAGAACTATTAATAGATTTATACATACAAAACAAAGTTGTAAAAATAAATATGTATAATAATTATTTATCGAAAAAAGAAGTTCACCCTTTTATCAGCACTCTTCAAGACGCATTAAAAAATTTAGGTTTTCAATTATCTAGCGTATCTGTAGAAAAAATGAATCGTGAAGTCGTTAATGACCGATTCCAACAAATGATGAAGCATGAAGTATACGAAAAGGTGGACGTGAAAATATGAGAGAAAAAGCTATTGCTTTAAAATACGATGAACATGAAGATGATGCTCCGAGAGTGATTGCTAAAGGGGAAGGCGAAATGGCTCATTCGATTTTAGAAAGGGCTAAGCTCTGTAACGTGCCAATCCAAAAGGACGCATCGCTTGTAGAATTGTTAAGCGAGGTCGATGTAAATGAAAAAATTCCAGAAGAATTATATGAGGTTATCGCTGAAGTTTTTGCTTTTATTTATCAATTAGATCAAAATTTGAAACGATAGAACATTATTTTAAAATAATATAAACTTTCACTCCAATTGGATTATTTTACGTTTGTTTCATTTATTTATAGAAATATGAGCTAGTTTTTTTCTAGAATGGTAGACAATAGCCAAACTATTTTATAAAATGAAAGCGCAGTCTGTTTTCTCTGACAAAAAAATTGGTCAGAAAACTTTAATTTTTCGTACATACGATAGGAGGATGGGATATGAATATCCATGAGTACCAAGGTAAAGAAATCCTCAGAAAATATGGGGTAGCGGTTCCGAATGGGAAGGTTGCGTTTACAGTTGATGAGGCTGTAGAAGCAGCAAAAGAACTAGGAACTGATGTAGTCGTAGTCAAAGCCCAAATCCATGCGGGCGGCCGTGGAAAAGCTGGTGGGGTAAAAGTAGCAAAAGGTTTAGATGAAGTTCGCGAGTATGCGAATGAAATTTTAGGAAAAACGCTCGTTACACACCAAACAGGCCCGGAAGGAAAAGAAGTAAAACGTTTACTAATTGAAGAAGGCTGCGATATTAAAAAAGAATATTATATTGGGTTCGTTTTGGACCGTGCGACTTCTCGTGTTGTGTTAATGGCTTCTGAAGAAGGTGGAACAGAAATTGAAGAAGTAGCGGAAAAAACACCTGAAAAAATCTTTAAAGAGTACATCGACCCTGCTGTAGGCTTACAAGGATACCAAGCGCGTAGAATTGCCTTTAATATTAACATCCCTAAAGAGCTTGTTGGACAAGCTGTCAAGTTTATGATGGGACTATATCAAGTTTTTGTAGAAAAAGATTGTTCCATTGCGGAAATTAACCCTCTTGTTGTAACGGGAGACGGAAAAGTAATGGCGCTTGATGCGAAGCTAAACTTCGATGGAAACGCTTTATTCCGTCAAAAAGATGTTTTAGAGTATCGCGATTTAGATGAAGAAGATCCGAAAGAAATCGAAGCATCTAAATACGATTTAAGCTATATTTCGTTAGATGGAAACATCGGTTGTATGGTAAACGGTGCCGGTCTTGCGATGGCAACGATGGACATTATTAAATATTACGGTGGAGAACCTGCTAACTTCTTAGATGTTGGGGGCGGTGCCACTGCAGAAAAAGTAACCGAAGCATTTAAAATCATTTTATCAGATCAAAATGTAAAGGGAATTTTCGTCAACATCTTTGGTGGAATCATGAAATGTGATGTTATTGCTGAAGGTGTTGTAGAAGCGACAAAGCAAGTTGGCTTAACCATTCCGCTTGTAGTACGTTTAGAAGGTACAAATGTAGATTTAGGTAAAAAGATTTTAGATGAGTCTGGTTTAAATATTACTTCTGCAGAATCAATGGCTGATGGTGCTCAAAAAATCGTTTCTTTAGTAAAGTAAGAAAGGCAGGGGACAAAGATGAGTGTATTTATTAATAAAGATACAAAAGTAATCGTACAAGGGATTACAGGTTCAACAGCCCTATTCCATACAAAGCAAATGCTTGAGTACGGAACAAAAATCGTTGGTGGTGTGACACCAGGTAAAGGTGGTACAGAAGTTGAAGGTGTGCCGGTATTCAATACAGTAGAAGATGCTGTAAAGGAAACGGGCGCAAATGCATCTGTTATTTATGTACCAGCTCCGTTTGCTGCGGATGCCATTATGGAAGCAGTAGATGCGGAATTAGATATCGTTATTTGTATTACAGAGCATATTCCAGTTATGGATATGGTAAAAGTGAAGCGTTATATGGAAGGGAAGAAAACGCGCCTCGTTGGACCAAACTGTCCAGGTGTCATTACGCCAGAAGAATGTAAAATTGGTATTATGCCTGGTTACATCCATACAAAAGGTCATGTAGGGGTAGTATCACGTTCTGGGACATTGACGTATGAAGCGGTACATCAATTATCTCAAGCTGGAATTGGTCAATCTACAGCGGTTGGTATTGGTGGAGACCCTGTAAATGGAACGAATTTCATCGACGTTTTAAAAGCATTCAATGAGGATCCTGAAACATATGCTGTGATCATGATTGGTGAAATCGGCGGTACGGCAGAAGAAGAGGCGGCAGAATGGATTAAAGAAAATATGACAAAGCCAGTAGTTGGCTTTATTGGCGGTCAAACTGCACCTCCAGGAAAACGTATGGGCCATGCTGGTGCCATTATTTCTGGTGGTAAAGGTACAGCAGCTGAAAAAATTAAAACAATGAACGAGTGTGGAATTAAAGTAGCAGATACACCTTCGGTTATGGGTGAAACACTTATTTCCGTTCTGAAAGAAAAAGGTCTTTACGAAGCATGTAAAACTCATTAATCATCTCACGTAGGGATAGCCGTTTGGCTATTCCTACCACAATTTTAAGACAAAGTGTGGTCATGATCTTGCCTATTTATAGACAAGGGAGGGAATACCGATCGGTCGTTTCGAAAGTCTGCTTAAGCTTGTCCATTGTCCGAGCATTTCTAATCGAAGAATATTAAAATTTCTGCATTTTGACTCGACTCTACAGTTTTTAAACACGGTTTCCACAGCGGAACTATCTTCAATGACTTCATTCTCTCAATCGAAAGCTGCTTCTTTCCTCCATCATTTTCATTCGATTAACGCAATTCGACTTGTTGAATCCTATCAAAAAGAAAATATCTCTGTTCTCACACTATTTGACGAGAAGTATCCGACATATTTAAAACATATTTCACAACCTCCTGTCGTATTGTTTTGTAAAGGTGATACGAACCTTCTTCAAAACAAGAAGAATCTAAGCGTAGTTGGTACGAGGAAGCCGAGTTCTTACGGGTTGCAAGTCGTTGAAAAAATACTAAAGCCGTTAACACCTGATTGGGTAATTGTAAGTGGATTAGCAAAAGGAATTGATGGAAAAGCTCATAAAGTAGCAGTTGAAAACAAGGGAAGGACAATTGCCGTTATTGCAGGTGGGTTTCACCACATTTATCCTCGGGAACATATTTCATTGGCATCAGAAATCGCAAAAAATCATTTACTACTATCCGTTCATCCACCTAATACGCGGCCGCAAAAATGGATGTTTCCTGAACGTAATCAACTCATTAGCGGACTTAGTTTAGGAACTCTTGTCGTGCAAGCGGCTAAACAAAGCGGTTCACTTATTACGGCTCAATATGCGCTTGACGAAGGGCGAGAAGTGTTTACGGTTCCATGTCAACTTTTTGATGAGCGCTTTATTGGGAATGTAGATTTAATGAAAGATGGGGCTACCGTCATCTTTTCACCTGAAGATATCGAAAGGTTCTTACAACCGATGTTGAAATAATTTGTGAAAAAAGAATGAATTTTTTTTATTGTGGCTATAACATGATGTAATATGTTCACGAATGTTTTCGATAAAATGAAGGACTTTTCGTGAACATATCGAAAAGAAAGTAAGAAAGCATATACAATAAGTTCAACATTAAGTTTGACAAAAGAGATTGGAATATTTAATAATAGTGGGGATTTATTTCATAAAACGCTTGTATCTATTTCAAACTTAATATAAACTTTTGCATGCGCTTATTGCATGCTTTTAAAGAATACAATAGAGAGAGAATACCTCTTAAGGAGGAAAATGCATGTCGGACTATTTAGTCATTGTAGAATCACCTGCAAAAGCAAAAACAATTGAACGCTACTTAGGCAAAAAGTATAGAGTAAAGGCTTCAATGGGGCATGTTCGGGATTTACCGAAAAGCCAGATGGGGGTAAATGTTGACGATAATTTTACACCAAAATATATTACCATCCGTGGAAAAGGACCTGTCTTAAAAGAGCTAAAAAGTGCCGCGAAAAAAGCGAAAAAAATATATCTCGCAGCCGACCCGGACCGAGAAGGAGAAGCAATTGCTTGGCATTTAGCTCATAGTTTAGACATTGATATACAATCAGATTGTCGCGTAGTATTTAATGAAATAACAAAAGATGCGATTAAGGAATCCTTTAAACATCCACGAGCGATTAATATGGACCTAGTTGATGCCCAACAAGCTCGTCGTATTCTCGACCGATTAGTTGGTTACAACATTAGCCCATTATTATGGAAAAAAGTAAAAAAAGGCTTGAGTGCTGGTCGTGTTCAATCCGTTGCCGTTCGTTTAATCATTGAACGAGAAAAGGAGATCAATGATTTTAAACCAGAAGAGTATTGGACAATTGAAGCTGAATTTCTAAAAGGAAAAGAAGTATTCGAAGCGCAGTTTTACGGAATAAACGGACAAAAAATGGAGCTCAAAACAGAAGAGGAAGTTCAAAAGTTGTTAAAGCAAATGGAAGGGAATCAGTTTACAGTCGCAAAAGTAACAAAAAAAGAGCGAAAACGAAACCCTTCACCACCTTTTACGACATCCTCTTTGCAACAGGAAGCAGCCAGAAAGTTGAATTTTCGGGCAAAAAAGACGATGATGATTGCCCAGCAATTATATGAAGGAATTGAGTTAGGAAAAGAAGGAACGGTCGGTTTAATTACGTACATGAGAACGGACTCAACCCGCATTTCGAATACGGCAAAGCAAGAGGCTTCACAATTTATTGAGGAAAAATACGGGAAAGAATATTTGGCAACGAGTAATAAAGAATCGAAAAAAGCCGGAAATGTACAAGATGCCCATGAAGCGATTCGGCCAACGTCAGCGTTTCGCAATCCAAGCGATTTAAAGGAATACTTAAGTCGTGACCAGCTTCGACTATATAAGCTCATATGGGAGCGATTTATCGCTAGTCAAATGGCTCAGGCTGTTATGGATACAATGAGCGTTGATTTAGTGAATAATGGCTTGACATTTCGAGCAAATGGTTCAAAAATAAAATTTCCGGGCTTTATGAAAGTTTATGTAGAAGGTCAAGATGATAAAGTGGAAGAGAAGAATCGACTTTTGCCTAATCTAAAAGAGGAAGACACGGTATTAACAAAAGATATCCAACCTGAACAGCACTTTACACAACCGCCTCCACGTTACACAGAAGCACGGTTAGTAAGGACGCTTGAGGAGCTCGGGATTGGCAGGCCGTCAACATTTGCTCCAACGCTCGATACGATTCAAAAACGTGGGTATGTTGCATTAGAAAATAAACGGTTCGTTCCGACGGAATTAGGTGAAATTGTCGATGAACTGATGAGAGAATTTTTCCCGGAAATTTTAAATGTTGAATTCACCGCAAAAATGGAACATGACTTAGACGAAGTGGAAGAAGGAAAAGTAAACTGGGTAAATATTATTGATGAATTTTATAACGATTTTGTCAAAAGACTTGAAAGAGCCGAAAATGAAATGAAAGAAGTCGAAATAAAAGATGAATTGGCAGGTGTTGATTGCGAAGAATGTGGCAGTCCAATGGTTTACAAAATGGGCCGTTACGGGAAATTTATGGCTTGTTCAAATTTCCCAGATTGCCGAAACACAAAGCCAATCGTGAAAGAAATTGGTGTTCAATGCCCAAAATGTGAAAAAGGGAATATTGTCGAACGCAAATCGAAAAAACGAAGGGTGTTTTATGGATGTGATCAGTATCCTGATTGTGATTTTCTTTCATGGGATAAGCCGATTGCTAGAAAGTGTCCTAAATGTGAAGCACTCCTTATCGAAAAGCGTTTGAAAAAAGGTGTTCAAGTGCAATGTGTTCAATGTGATTATAAAGAAGAACCACAACAGTAATTGATTGGTGAGCAAGAACAGCTCACCTTCTTTTGCGTTATATTCAGCGTGAAACTTTTTCCAACAGGAGAAATGGAGGATCAACAATGTCAGAACAACTAGTAAAAGTAATTGGTGCAGGGCTAGCTGGAAGTGAAGCTGCATGGCAATTAGCAAAGCGAGGAATAAACGTTCATCTTTATGAAATGCGACCGGTAAAGCAAACGCCTGCCCATCACACAGATAAATTTGCAGAACTCGTATGCAGCAACTCTTTACGTGCGAATCATTTAACGAATGCTGTTGGAGTATTGAAGGAAGAAATGAGGAAGCTTGACTCTGTAATTATTTCATCTGCAGACGATTGTTCTGTTCCAGCAGGTGGGGCTTTAGCCGTTGATCGCCATGAATTTGCTGAGAAAGTAACAGAGCGTGTAAAAGGCCACCCGAACGTTACTGTATTTCATGAAGAGATTACAGAAATACCTGAAGGTCCGACGATTATTGCGACAGGACCGCTAACATCTGAAGCTCTTTCAAGACAATTACGCTCATTAACTGGTGAAGAGTATTTATATTTTTACGATGCAGCAGCGCCGATCATTGAAAAGGATAGCATTGATTTGGACAAAGTTTATTTAAAATCTCGTTATGATAAAGGGGAGGCAGCCTATTTAAATTGTCCAATGACAGAAGAAGAGTTCAATCGTTTTTACGATGCCCTCATCAGCGCTGAAACCGTTCCATTAAAAGAATTTGAAAAGGAAATCTTCTTCGAAGGGTGCATGCCTATTGAAGTCATGGCGAAACGCGGGAAGAAAACGATGTTATTTGGTCCGTTAAAACCAGTCGGTTTGGAAGATCCGAAAACGGGAAAACGACCATTTGCTGTTGTCCAGCTTCGTCAAGACGATGCAGCAGGGACATTGTATAATATTGTCGGCTTTCAAACGCATTTAAAGTGGGGTCCACAAAAGGAAATTATTCGCATGATTCCGGGTTTAGAAAACGCAGAAATCGTTCGTTACGGTGTCATGCACCGCAATACGTTCATAAACTCGCCGAATTTGTTAAAGAGAACGTATCAATTTAAAGGACGAGACGACTTGTTTTTTGCCGGTCAAATGACTGGTGTTGAAGGATATGTTGAATCGGCTGCATCCGGTTTAGTTGCTGGTATTAATGCAGCACGCCTTGTATTAGAGAAGGAATTAATTGAATTTCCACAAGAAACAGCGATTGGGAGTATGGCTTATTATATTACTTCGACGAATTCGAAAAATTTCCAGCCAATGAATGCAAATTTTGGCCTATTTAAACCGTTACCAGTTAAAATTAAAAACAAGCAAGAACGAAATGAACAATACGCAAGCCGAGCGTTAGAGACAATTCAAAAAATTTCGAATGAAATATAAATATTCATTGCATGGGCTTTTAAATTGTGGTACCATTTAAAAGCCTTTGCGAGGTGTTGTCAATGAGAAATGTTAAAAAATATTTAAATTTATTCATTGAATATTTACAAATTGAGAAAAATTATTCAAAATATACAATTGTGAATTATGTCCATGATATTGAAGAGTTTATCTTGTTTTTGCAAGAGGAGGGTATTCACGGACTAAATGACGTTTCATACAGTGATATCCGTATCTTTTTAACGAAGTTACACGAAAAGAATTTTTCTAGAAAGTCAATATCACGGAAAATTTCGAGCTTGCGTAGCTTTTACAAATTTCTTTTACGTGAAAAATGGGTAGAAGAAAATCCTTTTACACTCGTATCAATGCCGAAAAAGGAACAGAAAGTTCCCGAAATTCTATATGAAAGGGAGCTTGAAAAGCTATTTTCCATTTCAAATACTCTAAAGCCGCTCGGCCAACGTGATCAAGCATTAATCGAATTATTATATGCAACAGGAATTCGCGTCAGTGAATGCTGTCAAATTACGTTGTCAGAGATAGACTTAGACCTTGACACGGTATTAGTACATGGGAAAGGTAGTAAACAACGATACGTACCGTTTGGCAGCTATGCACATGACGCAATTGAAAAATACATTCAAGCAGGGCGTCAAACGTTAGTAGGAAAGCTTCCGGTAAATGAGCAGCATTCCTATTTATTTGTCAATCACCGTGGGAAACCGTTAACACCACAAGGCGTTCGTTATGTCATAAATGAGCTATTAAAAAGATGTGCTCTAACGATACGTATTAGTCCACATACATTTCGACATACATTTGCCACTCATTTATTAAATGAAGGAGCAGATATGCGCAGTGTACAAGAGCTATTAGGACATCAACACCTTTCATCAACACAAGTATATACGCATGTTACGAAAGAGCATTTGCGAAAAATTTATACGTCCTATCATCCGCGTGCATAGCGGCTGGGGAAATTAAGGGAGGCGCAGTCATGTCACAATTTCATGCGACAACCATTTTTGCTGTTCACCATAAAGGGCAATGTGCGATGGCTGGAGATGGTCAAGTTACATTTGGAAATGCTGTTGTGATGAAACATACAGCTCGGAAAGTTCGTCAATTATTTAACGGACAAGTGCTAGCAGGATTTGCTGGATCTGTTGCAGATGCGTTTACGTTATTTGAAATGTTTGAAGCAAAGCTTGAAGAATATAACGGAAACCTCCAGCGTGCGGCTGTTGAACTTGCGAAACAGTGGCGAAGTGATAAAGTATTACGAAGGCTTGAAGCTATGTTAATCGTCATGAATCGTGAACATTTACTACTCGTATCGGGTACCGGTGAAGTCATTGAACCAGACGATGGAATTTTAGCAATCGGTTCTGGCGGAAACTATGCGTTATCAGCAGGAAGAGCATTAAAGCGATTTGCAGGAGAGCATTTATCTGCGAAGGAAATCGCGCAGTCAGCACTTAAAATTGCCGGTGAAATTTGTGTATATACGAATGAGAATATTATTGTAGAAGAACTTTGATGAAAGGGGCCATTCTTAATGGGTAAAGAGCTAACACCGAGGCAAATTGTTGATCATTTAGACCGATTTATCGTTGGTCAAAAGGACGCGAAAAAGGCGGTTGCTGTCGCACTTAGAAATCGTTACCGCCGCATGTTATTGCAAGAAAGCATCCGTGAAGAAGTAGTTCCGAAAAACATTTTATTGATTGGTCCAACTGGAGTCGGTAAGACGGAGATTGCCCGAAGAATCGCTAAGCTTGTCGGAGCACCTTTTGTAAAAGTCGAAGCGACAAAATTTACAGAAGTAGGTTATGTCGGTCGTGATGTCGAGTCGATGGTACGTGACTTAGTTGAAACGGCTGTTCGAATTGTAAAAGAAGAAAAAATGCAGGAAGTGAAGGTACAAGCAGAAGAAAATGCGAATAAGCGGATTGTCGAATTGCTTGTACCGAGTAAGAAAAAGAATCAATCATACAAAAATCCATTTGAGATGCTATTTGGAGGAAACACCTCTCAAGATGTTCAGTCAACAACATCACAAGATGAAGTCAACATTGAACAAAAGAGAAGAGAAGTAGCTTGGAAGCTTGCTTCAGGGGAGCTGGAAAATGATGTCATTACGGTAGAGGTTGAGGAACAACAACCTTCGATGTTTGATATGCTACAAGGCTCCGGCATCGAGCAAATGGGTATCAACATGCAAGATGCACTCTCAAGTTTTATGCCGAAAAAGAAAAAGCGGAGAAAATTAAAAGTGAAAGACGCCCGTAAAGTGTTGATTAACGAAGAGGCACAAAAGCTTATTGATATGGATGAAGTAACGCAAATATCCATTGAACGTGCGGAACAATCCGGCATCATTTTTATAGATGAAATTGACAAAATTGCTAAATCGAATCAAGGTGGTGCTTCTGCAGACGTTTCGAGAGAAGGTGTGCAACGCGACATTTTACCAATTGTTGAAGGATCAACGGTCGTGACGAAGTATGGGTCCGTTAAAACAGACCATATTTTATTCATCGGAGCAGGGGCTTTTCATATGGCAAAACCTTCTGATTTAATTCCAGAGTTACAAGGACGATTTCCGATCCGAGTTGAGTTAAAAAAACTGACAGTCGAAGACTTCGTACGTATCCTTGTCGAGCCAAGTAATGCAATATTAAAGCAATATATAGCTTTATTGGAAACAGAAGGTATACAATTAGAATTTTCTGACGATGCTATTCGTAAGATAGCAGAAGTAGCCTTCCAAGTGAATCAAGATACTGATAATATTGGGGCAAGACGTCTTCATACCATTTTAGAAAAGCTATTAGAAGATTTATTATTTGAGGCATCTGACATTACACTTGAAAAAATTGAGATTACGCCTCAATATGTAGAAGGAAAGTTGAACAAAATTGCTCAAAATAAAGATTTAAGTCAATTTATCTTATAAAAAATGACAAAACAGCTATGAATAAACCATTACATAATTTAGGAGGACAAAACAATGGCTTTATTAGAAAAAACACGAAAAATTAATGCAATGCTACAAAGTGCAGCTGGTAAACAAGTGAATTTTAAGGAAATGGCAGAAACGTTAAGTGAAGTAATTGAAGCGAATATTTTTGTCGTAAGCCGACGTGGAAAATTATTAGGTTTTGGAATTAATAAACAAATTGAAAATGAACGCATGAAAAAAATGTTAGAAGACCGCCAATTTCCAGAAGAATATACAAAGAATTTATTTAACATTACAGAAACATCTTCAAACCTAGATGTTTACAGCGAATATACAGCATTCCCAGTTGAAAACCGAGAGCTTTTTAAAACTGGTTATACAACAATTGTTCCAATTAATGGTGGCGGTGAGCGTTTAGGCACGCTTATTGTTGCACGTTTAGCAGATAAATTTAACGATGATGATCTCATTTTAGCTGAATACGGTGCAACCGTTGTTGGTATGGAAATTTTACGGGAAAAAGCGGAAGAAATTGAAGAGGAAGCTCGTAGCAAAGCAGTTGTGCAAATGGCTATCAGCTCGTTGTCATACAGTGAGTTAGAAGCAATTGAGCATATTTTCGAAGAATTAGATGGACATGAAGGATTATTAGTTGCAAGTAAAATTGCTGATCGCGTAGGTATCACGCGTTCTGTTATCGTTAACGCACTTCGTAAATTAGAAAGTGCAGGTGTAATCGAATCTCGATCATTAGGAATGAAAGGGACATACATTAAAGTATTGAACGATAAGTTTTTAGTGGAATTAGAAAAATTAAAAAACCATTAATCATTTCTGTACACCATTTTTACAAATATGAAAAAGGGTTGAAATCAACTTTCGATTTCAACCCTTTTTCAAATTTAAAACAGAGTCAATGATCCGTTTTTTGCTTCAATATCAAGGAGTCACAATTAGGATAAATCAACATTTTTCAACGCAGGAAAAAGTAAGATAAAAAAGTTTTAGGAATTAAGTCCTATATGAAAAATGAACTAATTTTACGATGAATTTTAACAAAAGGTTCATAGACTTTATCTCTAATCTTCTTTAAAATAAGGATAGACTTAACAATATTCGACAATTATATTATTCGTTCTACAACATTATCTTTTTGGGGGTAAAGATGAATATTTTTTCTAGTACCATTAGTCATATCGAACAAGGGATTGATTATGCTTCGAATAAGCAAAAAGTCACATCTCACAATATTGCAAATGTCGAAACTCCTGGATATAAAGCGAAAAATGTTAGTTTTAAAGAAACGCTTAAAAGTGAAATGAAAAGATTTGAAGCGTATCGAACGCAAGAAAAACATATTCCGTTTTCTTCCCTAGATCATAGCAACTCATTTAACGTATATACAAGAAATGATGCCTCCTATATGTCGAATGGAAATAGTGTTGATATCGATCAAGAGATGGCGGAAATGGCCCAAAACCAAATCTATTATGATGCATTAGTTGATAGATTAAGTGGGAAATTCAATTCATTAAAAACGGTTATAAAAGGTGGTCGAGCATAATGGGGATTTTTCAATCGCTGAACATTACAAGTTCTGGTTTAACGACCCAGCGACTTCGAATGGATGTCATTTCCTCTAATATCGCGAATATGGATACGACAAGAGCTGAAGATAACGGAGAGTCATGGGAGCCTTATAAACGGAAAATGGTCGTAACAGCACCCGAAAACCAAAAATTTTCCAGTTATTTAAAAAGTGCAATGAAACCTACTACTAACATTGGGAGTGGAGTGAAAGTGACAAAAATCACAGAAGATACATCACCATTTAAGTTAGTATATAACCCAATGCATCCAGATGCAGACGATAATGGGTATGTGAAGTACCCGAACGTAGATCCTTTAAAAGAAATGGTTGATTTAATGAGTAGTACACGAGCCTATGAGGCGAATGTTACAGCGTTCAATGCTTCAAAAGGGATGCTAATGAAAGCTTTAGAACTTGGAAAGTAATGAGAGCGAGGAAAATGAATCATGATGAATGGAGTAGCACAAGTTCAACCAGCAATACATACTTCTTTTACGGCAAACCAGCCAATAGCAAAGCCTAAAACATCCTTTTCAACGATATTAAAACAAACACTTAACACCGTAAATGACGCACAATTAAATGCTGATAATATGACGAACGACTTCGTTTCAGGAAAACCGGTTGAATTACATAATGTGATGATTGCTTCTGAAAAAGCGAACATTTTGTTACATACAACGATTGAAGTTCGGAATAAAGCGGTAGAAGCTTACCAAGAAATGATGAGAATGCAAGTTTAAGACTTTACATCCATTCATCGAATGGATTCGTCTTATCGGAGGATTTAATAATGAATGAAAAAATGAAAGAAATATTGACGAGCATGAAGTCATTTTGGGACAGACGGTCTCGTGTGCAAAAAGGAGCGATAATCGGCTCGATTGTTGCTGCTTTCGCCATTATTATTACGATATCCGTCTTCATGATGTCTTCGAATATGGTTCCACTATATACGAATCTATCGTTACAAGAGGCAGGAAAAATAAAAGAAACACTTGATGCAAGAGCGATCCAATCCGAAATACGAGACAATGGTCAAACAATTTTAGTACCAGAAGAGGTTGCTGACAGTTTAAAAGTTGAACTAGCAGCTGAGGGTATTCCAGATAGTGGGAATATTGATTATTCCTTTTTCGGTCAAAACGCGGGATTTGGTATGACAGATAACGAGTTTAATATGATGAAGCTTGATGCGACGCAAACAGAACTTGCCAATTTAATCAAAGGCATCGATGGTATTCAAGATGCAAAAGTTATGATCAATTTACCGCAAGAGTCCGTCTTTGTTGGTGAAGTGACAAAAGAAGCGTCTGCCTCAATTGTGTTAAATGTACAACCAGGATATGAGCTTGATCAAAATAAAGTAAATGCGTTATATCATCTTGTATCGAAAAGCATCCCGAATCTTCCTACTAACAATATCGTCATTATGGATCAAAACTTTAGTTATTTTGACCTAGAAAATGAAAACAGTCCATTGAATTCGAATGTTGTTTCCCAATTACAGTTACAAAAGGAGATTGAACAAGAAATTAGAAGAGACGTTCAAAAACTTCTCGGAACGATGATTGGTCAAGATAAAGTCGTTGTATCGGTTACGACAGATATCGATTTTACGCAAGAAAATCGTGAAGAAAGCATTGTCGAACCTGTTGATGAGGATAACAATGAAGGCATCGCTATAAGTGTTGAACGAATTACAGAAGCTTATACAGGAGATGGAGCAAACGCTGGTGGAATTAGTGGAACGGGTAATACAGATACCGTGACCATTCAAGAAGCTGGTGGAGACGGTTCTGGGGAATATGAACGAATTGAAGAACGAGTCAATCATGAAGTCAATCGGATTAAAAAAGAGATTGTTGAAAGTCCGTATAAAATCCGTGATATTGGAATTCAAGTGATGGTGGAGCCACCTAAACGAGATGATCCAACGTCACTTGCTCAAGAACAAGTAGATGATATTGAACAAATTTTATCGACAATCGTTCGTACGAGCATGTATAAAGGTACGAATGAAGAGCCGTTAACAAATGAACAAATAGAAGATAAGATTGTTGTTTCCGTACAGCCGTTTAGTGGCAAAGCGACATTTGAACAAGAAGCAGCGACATTTGCAATCCCAATTTGGGTATACGTCGTTTTAGGTGGCGCAGTAATCGTCATCATGCTCCTTATCTTCCTGCTCGTAAGAAATCGCAGAAAACAAGTAGAATTCGTAGAAGGAGAACCTTTGCAAGAGGAAGAGCAAGTGGAAGTCCGAAATATTTTCGAAGAGCGGGAAGAGTCGATTGATAAAACAACAGTAACACGGAAACAAATTGAAGAGATGGCGAAAGAAAAACCTGATGAATTCGCGAAACTTTTACGCACTTGGCTCTATGAAGATTAGGGGGAGATTAGAATGAAAAAATTAACAGGTCGGCAGAAAGCTGCCGTCTTACTCATCTCCTTAGGACCTGATGTCGCGGCAAATGTATATAAGCATCTATCAGAAGAGGAAATTGAAAAACTAACGCTTGAAATATCAAGTGTTAGAAAAGTAGAAGCCGAGAAAAAAGAAGAAATAATGGCAGAATTTCATGAAATTGCGCTAGCGCAAGATTACATATCCCAAGGTGGCATTCAGTATGCAAGACATGTTTTAGAAAAGGCGCTAGGAGAAGATAAAGCAGACAGTATTATTCATCGATTAACGTCATCTTTACAAGTGAGACCGTTTGATTTTGCACGTAAAGCGGAGCCTACACAAATATTGAATTTTATTCAAAATGAACATCCGCAAACGATTGCGCTAATATTATCTTATTTAGATGCCTCACAAGCGGGCCAAATTTTATCTGCTTTGCCACAAGAAATGCAAGCAGATATTGCAAAAAGAATCGCTGTGATGGAAAGAACGTCCCCTGAAGTGATCAGTGAAGTTGAACAAGTTTTAGAAAAGAAATTATCATCAACCGTTACGCAAGATTATAGTGAAACAGGCGGTATTGAAACGGTCGTTGAAGTATTAAACGGTGTTGATCGTTCGACAGAAAAAACGATTATCGAGGCACTTGAAATACAAGATCCAGATTTAGCTGAGGAAATTAAAAAACGGATGTTCGTATTTGAAGATATCGTTACATTGGATAATCGCGCAATTCAACGTGTTATTCGTGATGCGGATAATGAAGATTTAAAACTATCCTTGAAGGTTGCTTCAGATGAAGTGAAAGAAGTGCTGTTTAAAAATATGTCTTCTCGTATGGTTGAAGCATTTAAAGAAGAGATGGAATTTATGGGGCCTGTGCGCTTGCGTGATGTAGAAGAAGCGCAAACGAAAATTGTTTCAGTCATTCGTCGACTAGAGGATGCTGGTGAAATTGTCATTGCAAGAGGCGGGGGAGATGATTTAATTGTCTAGTGTTCTGAAACGCTCATACTCCATGACGAATCAAGAACCTATTAAGCTAGTACTTAAAGCTCTTGAAGTACAAAAACATGATCAACAAGAAAAAGAACAGACGAACGATAAGAACGATTTGAAAAAGGCTAAAGAAGAAGCGGAGACGATCTTAAAAAAAGCATATGAAGAACGAGCATCTTGTCTAGCTGAAATTGACGAACTTAGAAACAATTGGCAAAAAGAACGCGAAGCATTTATTCAAGAAGCTCAAAAAATAGGCTATGATGAGGGGTTTCATGCAGGGGAAAAAGCTGGATTTCAAGCATATGAAGCAGCGATTAAAAAAGTGGAACACATCATGGAAGTAGCCAAGACAGACTATGTGAAGAAAATTGAATCGGCAGAAGAACAAATAGTATTGCTTGCGATGAAGGCTGCCGAAAAAATAGTGAAAACAACGCTAGCAGAGGAACCGAAAAAGTTTCAATCCATTGTCAAAGCTGTGATTGAAGAAGTGAAAGACTATCCGGAAGTGAAAATATTTGTGCATCCAGAACAATACGAGTTCATTCTTTTTCATAAGGAAGAGTTTGAACAACTTTTTACAAAAGTAGTGGATTTATTCATTATTCCAGATGCCAAACTAAAACCTTTTAGTGTCCATGTTGAATCGACCTCTGGAAAGATCGATGCAAGCATAGAGACCCAAATTGAACAATTGAAAAATAAACTGCTTGATTTTATGAAAGAAGGATAATGGCCATGAACTATCAAAGCCTCCTTACTAAAATCGATTCCATTAATGCGTATAAACGTTATGGGAAAATTCATAAAGTGGTAGGATTAACAGTTGAATCAATTGGTCCTGAATGTTCAATAGGAGACCTCTGTTTTATTCATGTTGGAGATAACATGAAAATTCCAGCAGAAGTTGTTGGGTTTAAGGGCGAACATATATTAATGATGCCCTTTACATCGATTCAACGTGTGGCTCCTGGAAGCATTGTTGAAGCAACTGGAGAGCCTTTAAAAATTAAAGCTGGGATGAATTTAATTGGCCATGTTGTTGATGCATTAGGATGTCCATTGAATGGTTCAAAACTTCCGAATGGTTTAACATCTGTTCAAAGTGAAAATGACCCACCAAATCCGTTAACAAAGCCGCCCATTCAGGAAACGATTTCGGTTGGCGTCAAAGCAATTGATGGCTTTTTAACAATCGGAAATGGGCAACGGGTTGGGATATTTGCAGGTAGCGGGGTAGGAAAAAGTACGTTGCTCGGAATGATAGCAAAGAATACAACAGCAGATGTGAATGTGATCGCCTTAATCGGTGAACGTGGAAGAGAAGTTCGTGAGTTTATAGAAAGAGATCTTGGGGAAGAAGGGTTGCAGAAAACGGTTGTCATCGCTGCGACATCCGATCAACCGGCACTTATGCGAATTAAAGCGGCATATACGGCTACGGCTATTGCCGAATATTTTCGGGATAAAGGGCTTAATGTAATGTTTATGATGGATTCGGTTACTCGTGTTGCGATGGCACAACGTGAGGTTGGACTTGCTGTAGGCGAACCACCTACGACAAAAGGTTATCCGCCTTCAGTTTTTGCCATCCTCCCCAAATTATTAGAGCGGACAGGTACAAATGAACACGGTGCTATTACCGCCTTCTATACGGTACTTGTTGATGGAGACGATTTAAATGAACCGATTGCAGATACTGTTCGAGGAATATTAGACGGTCACATCGTATTGGACCGAAACCTTGCGAACAAAGGACAATATCCAGCGATCAATATTTTAAAAAGTGTCAGCCGGATTATGAACCAAATCGTATCAAATCAACATAAACATGCGGCTAATGAACTGCGAAATATTTTATCTACATATATGGAAGCAGAAGATTTAATCAATATCGGCGCCTACAAGCGAGGTTCATCAATTGAAATCGATCGCGCGATTCGTTTATATCCGAGAATTCTTTCTTTTTTAAAGCAAACAGTAGATGATAAACATTCGTTTGACCAAACCGTCACAGAGCTTCTACAACTTATCGAAAAAGGTGATGGATCATGACCTACCAATATCGTCTTCAAAAAGTAATGGACATTAAAGAAAATGAAAAGAAAAAAACAGTTTCTGAATATGAACAATCTGTACAAGAATTCGAACGAGTAGCGGAAAAGCTTTACGAATGTTTGAAGAAAAAAGAAGAATTAGAAAAAACGAAAGCAGAAAAGCTACATCAAGGCCTTGCTGTTCAAGAAATGCGCCATTTTCAACAATTTGTAACAAATTTAGAAAAGACAATCGACCACTACCAAAAGCTTGTCATATTAACAAGAGATCGAATGAATGAGAAGCAAGCTTTATTAATGGAAAAAAACATGGAAGTAAAAAAATATGAAAAAATGCAACAAAAAGATTTTGAACAATATCTTTATACACAAAAAAGTGATGAGAATAAAGAGCTCGATCAACTATCCATTATGACATATTCGTATCGAGGAATTTAGGTGACATAGATGACAAAAGAAGATAAATCTTTTACAAAGTTCCAATGGTTCATTGTCATAATCATTTCCATACTTGTAACGGTAGTATTTATCTATTATATGTTAACGATCGTTGGAATCGACCCATTAAAAAAAGTAAGAGAAACAGCAAGTAGCACACCGCTTCTTTCCAACGTAGTAAAGGAAGAAAAAGAAAACAATGAACAGTTAGAGAATCCTGACAAACTACAACAGTTAGAGAAAGAAAATAAAAACTTAACGAAAACAGTAGATGAACAAAATGAAATGATTCAAGCACTCGAAAAGGACATTGAAATAAAAGAAAAAGAAGTACAAAAGCTTTCCCAAGAGTTAAAGTCATTACATTCACAACGAGATTCTAATAATGAAGAAGAGAACGAGCCTAATGTTGATATGGCATCTATATACAGCAAAATGAATCCATCGAAAGCTAGTGAATCCATTGTTCTATTGTCAAATGAAGAAGCCGTTGAGATTCTTCTTTCTTTAAAGCAAGATACCGTTGCCAAAATATTAGAAAAGATGGAGCCAAAGGATCGTGCGAAGTATACGAAATTATTAAATGAAGTGAACTAGAAGGAGGTGAAGCGATGATGAAAGCATTAAACCTTTTTCCTTTATTGAGTCCGTCACATATAAAAAATATTGAACAAGGAAAACGAAATGAATCGAATTTTCACCACCTTTTGAAATCGTTAAACGAGAACGGTATAAAACAGCATGAAACCGAACAGTTTCAAGATGTATTCGTACATACGTTGACAACCTTTTTAAAGCTGACAGAAGAGGTTAAAAAACTAGCTCTTGCGAGTGAAGAAGACGAAAATTCGATTGATAGGTTATCAATGGAAACAATGGAAATGAGGATGATTTTACAACCTTTAATGAATGAAATTCACGAAGAATGGAAGAATCACGGTTTACCAGTGGGGATAGAGAAGAATCAACTTATCGAAAAATGGCTTCAATCTTTTGAAGCGAATAAATCGTTTGCAAGTGTAGGCGAAACGACGAAACCAATATTATCACTTGACAACCTTATACAAATGAATGAAGGGGTGCAAGATGGGAGAGAAAAAGGTTTTGCCCACACATTGAACGTTAAACAAGCGAGTGCGTTAATTGAACGAGTGTTGGCGTATATTGACCAGGTTAATAAAAGTGATAGGACAATTCATGAACAAAATATGGGGAAGCTTATAGATTTCCGTCATGTGGTAGAACGATTGCTTGAAGAAAAACATATTCCAAAGCTTATAAAAACCATTCAAAACGGAGTCTATCATCCTGTTGAAAAATTAGAAAAAGCGTTACTTGCAAATGCACAAAATATAAATGTCAAGGAACAGAGTCAACGTGACCCGGATAAAATGGATCCTCGTGAAAAAAATGTTGACCATTTAAGTCAATCATTATTTCCAAATCGACGAATGAAAGGTGAGGGAATTTCAATTGGAGAATGGTTATTAACTTTAACGACGCTTAAAGACAATGGAGCGAGTCCAAGTACACCAAGTACACAACAAGAGTTCGTTCAAAAGTTTTTAGATATTATGAAATTAAGCAAACATTTTAAAACAATTGATGGGAAACAAACTATGACGATTCGATTAAACCCAGAACATTTAGGTACATTAACCGTCAAACTTACGGTTGAAAGTAACGAATCCGTTGCCAAAATCATCGCTTCAACACAATCGGCAAAGGAATTGTTAGAGCATAGTATCCATCAATTAAAGCAGGCACTCCCTAATACAGAAATCGAAATCAATCGATTTGAATTGTTGGAAGAGCAGCAGATGTCGTTATTTAGAGAACATCAAGATGAGAATTCCCAACATCAAGAGCGAAAACAGAAAGATGAAAAACAAGAAGAACGAACGGAATCATTTCAAGAGAAATTGAATGAACAATTAAATTTTATCGTTTAGGAGTTTGAATATGAACATGAAGTCGATTGACTCTCATTTACTACTATCAAATAAAGTTCAAGAGCAAAAACAACCATCTTCTTCATTAGGTAAAGACGACTTTTTAAAAATATTAATAACACAACTTCAGCATCAAGATCCATTAAAGCCGATGGAAGACCGTGAATTCATTTCACAAATGGCGAATTTTTCGTCTCTTGAACAGATGACCAATATGAATGAAACATTCATGACCTTTATTCAACAGCAAAACAAGCGATCGATTATTCAATATTCCGAATTAATCGGCAAAGAAGTGTTTTATAAAGATGAGGAAGGAAAAGAGCATTCCGCAACTGTCCAATCAGTCCGCTTTAATGGGGAGGAAGTATTAGTACAGGTAGAAAATGAAAGCGAAATTCCGGTAACGAACATTTATAAAATTAGTCAAATTGCACAATAATCTGTCCATGGTTATGAAAATATTTATTTGAGGAGAGGATTTACATGCTTCGTTCCTTATATTCTGGTATTAGTGGGATGAAAAACTTCCAATTAAAACTTGACGTCATCGGTAATAACATTGCGAATGTAGGTACATATGGATACAAAAAAAGTAGAATTACATTTAAAGAATTAGTCAACCAACAAATCTCTGGAGCAAGTGCTGCATCAGGTGGACTAGGGGGGGTTAACCCTAAACAAGTCGGATTAGGCTCGAACGTCGGTACAATCGATACAATCCATACGTCAGGTGCAACGCAAACGACAGCACGAACGTTGGATTTAGCGATTACAGGTGATGGCTTTTTCCCTGTCGCAACCATACGAGACTTTAGTCGAGTGAATATCGATTCAGGAGGGAAAATTGGCAATAACATAATAAGCGGAAACATTAATAACGCAGCTGATTTAGCTTATACACGAGCAGGGAACTTTTATTTAGACGATCGTGGCTATTTAGTAACAGGTGATGGGATGTATGTTGTAGGTGAAACGGGTGAAAAATCGATTCCAACTGATGATGGAATTAAAAAAGCTAACGATGCGTTAACAGCTATCGCTTCCTTTAATTCTCCGTATGAAAATATATTTGAATCGCTAAAGGAAATATACAAGAAAGCAAATGATGTAAAAGGCGCTTTTGAAGCATACAACGAATCCGTAAAAATTTGGACAGATGGAGGTAGTCCAGCTAAAGGCCCTCTATATGATGCGATGAATAGTGCTCATCAAGCGCTGCAGACGATGTATGCGGAATTTCATAGCAATGTAACGAATGCTCAAACAGGCTTTGATACGATTGCAACGGACTTTGCCAACTCTTTAGCAGTGTTAAACAATTCGATTGATACGTTTAACGGCACACAACCGGTAACGGATATTATGACGAAAATCACAAGTGCGGTATCGACGATTAGTGGTTCGTACCCAGATGCATCTACAATTAAAGCTGGAACACCAGCTAGTTCGACGCAATTAGATGCAATGAACCAATTACTAAATAATCTCGAAAGCTATTCGGTTGATTTAAATAATGTTGCCCAAACCGTCATTCAGTATGAAGAGGCTGCTGAAAGTTTAAAAGAACCATCTTGGTCAAGTTCGTTAAGTGGTGAAGCCGGGCTTATCCAAATTCCTTTATCTGCTAAAAGCTTCAGTATTGGACCAGATGGAACCGTTACATTTGTTAATAAAACTGGTGAGTTGAATGTAGCAGGACAATTACGCCTTGCGAACTTCCCAAATGCAGGTGGATTAGAGAAAATCGGAGGGAATTTATTTAAAGAGTCTTCAAATTCAGGCTCTATCGATCGAAATGGAAATGGCATACAATTAGATGAATTATATGCACCAGGTACGGAAGGAACTGGCTCCATTACATCCGGTGCACTAGAAATGTCAAACGTTGATTTATCTGAAGAATTTACCGAAATGATCGTAGCTCAACGAGGATTTCAATCAAACACGAAAATTATTACAACATCTGATGAAATTTTACAAGAATTAATGAGTTTAAAACGATAACTGGCGGTGACGCTATATGATTACGTTAACGAAATTAAATGGGGAAACCTTTTTATTGAATGTCTTATTAGTTGAACGCATTGAGTTTTTACCGGATACGACCATTACGTTAACAAACGGGAAAAAATATGTAGTCAAGGATTCAAAAAATGAAGTAGTTGAGAAAATTATCCGATTCTATAAGGAGATTGGCTTAACCTCTTCCGTAAACATGATGGAAGGGAATGAAGAGATTGAATAAAAAACTATTGACCGTATTATTCATTATCGTGACCTCCATTTCTATCATAGGGATGACAGCACTCGCCGTTGTGAACAACAATTTAAAAAAAGGAAATGAACAAAATGAAAAAACGATTGACGAAATCGTTGATGCGACAGTGGAAGTCCCTGAAATAACAACGAATGTAGCGAGCGGAAACATTGTCCAACTATCGATGCGTTTGGAAACAAATGATAAAAAGGCAAAAGAGGAATTGGAAAAACGTGAATTTCAAGTGAAAGATATCGTCATTTCGGTTCTTGCGAATATGGAGGCAAAGGAACTGGAAGGTGAGAATGGAATGAACCTCTTAAAAGAAAAAGTGAAAAATAACGTCAATCAGCTCATGCAAGAGGGTGAGGTTAAAGAGATTTACATAACCTCCTTTATCCTTCAATAATGATTCAAACTATGGATGAGGAGGTGAGAGGACATGTCGACAAATGAAGTACTAAGTCAAAGTGAAATCGATGCGTTATTATCAGCATTATCAACTGGTGAAATGGATGCTGACGAACTTAAAAAGGAAGAGGAAGCGAAGAAAATAAAAGTTTACGATTTCAAGCGTGCCTTACGTTTTTCAAAAGATCAAATTCGAAGTTTAACGAGAATTCATGAAAATTTTGCCCGCTTGTTAACAACTTTTTTTTCAGCGCAATTACGAACGTATATACAAATTTCTGTAGCTTCTGCCGATCAAATTCCATACGGAGAGTTCATTCGCTCCATTCCGAAGATGACCATTTTAAATGTCTTTGAAATAGAGCCACTTGGTGGACGTGTATTAATGGAAGTTAATCCGAATATTGCTTATGCGATGATGGATCGAGTGATGGGTGGTATCGGGGTTTCGATGAATAAAATAGAAAGTTTAACCGAAATTGAAACGCGCATCATTTCAACTATTTTTGAAAAATCGCTTGATAACTATCGAGAAGCATGGAATACCATTATCGATATCGATCCGGTTATGCAAGACTTTGAAATTAATCCGCAATTTTTACAATTAGTATCGCCAAATGAAACGGTTGTGGTCATTTCATTAAATGCACAAATAGGCGAGTCGAGTGGGATGATTAACCTCTGTTTACCACATGTTGTGTTAGAGCCAATCATTCCGAAACTGTCTGCTCACTATTGGATGCAATCAGAACGAAAAGAACCGGAAGAGCTTGAAACGAAGGCGATTCAAAAGCAAATTAAACAGGCAAACGTTCCAATAAATGCGGAGTTAGGACACTCCCAATTAACGATTCATGATTTTCTAGAACTACAAGTGGGAGATACTATTCGTTTAGAGCAAACGGTCTCCGATCTATTAACCATTAAAGTTGGTGGTGTTCCGAAGTTTCTTGGGCAGCCAGGGAAGGTTAATAATCGCTTGGCAGTCCAAATACTTGATGTGATTAATCGAGGTGATGACGAAGATGAATTCTAACATGCTGTCGCAGGATGAAATTGATGCACTATTAAACGGCGGGGGACTATCGAATGATCCGGTAGAAACGACTGAAAATAATATTCATGATTTATTTTCGGAAATGGAACAAGATGCAATTGGAGAAATAGGGAATATTTCATTTGGAAGTTCCGCGACGGCGTTATCAACATTATTAAACCAAAAAGTACAAATTACAACTCCAACGGTCTCATTAGTGAATAAAAAGGAGCTAAAGGATGAATTTCCGCACCCATCTGTTTCCATTCAAGTCCACTATACAGAAGGGTTTACAGGCAGTAACATCCTCGTTATTAAACAAAGTGACGCTTCTATTATTGCGGATTTAATGATAGGGGGAGATGGCTCTAATCCAACAGATTTAGGTGAAATCCAATTAAGTGCGGTACAAGAAGCGATGAATCAAATGATGGGTTCAGCCGCTACATCTATGTCGACCGTATTTCAAAAAAAAGTAGATATATCACCACCAGCTATTGAACTGTTAGATGTTCAAAAAGGAGAAGGGACAAATACTATTCCAGATGAAGAACTATTTTTGAAAGTTTCGTTCCGACTCACGGTTGGACATTTAATAGATTCGCAGATTATGCAACTATTACCGATTGATTTTGCTCGCGAATTAATTAAGGAACTTATGAATTCTTCTAATGAGGAAAGCGCTTCTGCACAAGACACTATTCAAGTAGAAGAACCCCCTCAACTTAGCAAGAAAGAAAACCGAGTCGAAATGATAGAACCGTCTACTCAAGCACAACATCAACGAAAAGAGCAAGTTCAAATGAATGCTAAACCTGTCGAGTTCGCAACATTTAATACACCGCCTAAAAGTACGGAAGTCCAAAATTTAGACATGCTCCTTGATATCCCTTTAACCGTAACGGTTGAATTAGGGCGAACGAAACGATCTATTCAAAACATCCTAGAATTATCTACTGGATCCATTATTGAATTGGATAAGCTAGCTGGGGAGCCTGTTGATATTTTAATAAACAATAAAAAAGTGGCAAAAGGTGAAGTCGTCGTTATCGATGAAAATTTCGGTGTTCGTGTAACGGATATATTAAGCCAGACAGAGCGCTTAAACAAAATTCATAAATCGTATTAAGAGGAGTGAGGAGATTATGGCAAATAAAATTTTAATTGTAGACGATGCAGCTTTTATGCGAATGATGATTAAAGATATTTTAACAAAAAATGGTTACGAGGTTGTGGCAGAAGCTCAAGACGGAGCACAAGCGATTGAGAAATATAAAGAGCATCAACCGGATTTAGTGACAATGGATATTACGATGCCGGAAATGGATGGGATTACGGCGTTAAAAGAAATTCGCAAAATCAACCCGAACGCAAAAGTTATTATGTGTTCTGCAATGGGTCAACAAGCGATGGTTATCGATGCGATTCAAGCTGGTGCTAAAGACTTTATCGTCAAACCATTCCAAGCTGATCGCGTGTTAGAAGCGATTAGCAAAACGCTAGGAGCATAAGGGGATTAATCATTGAAAAAAGTGTTAGTTTTATACTTCTTCTTTTTCTCCATTTTTACGATTCATTTTCTGTTCCCTGTTTCCTTTGTAGAAGCAGGAGCAGAAAACGAAACGGTTAAAAGCTTTTATAGTAAAGAAGAAAATGATGAGGAAGTTAGCTTGAATGAACAAAAAAGTCAAACAGAAGCACCAGCTTCCGTGAATGTTTCATTTTTAGAATTTCTAAAAATGATTGTAGCACTCGCGCTTGTATTAGCTCTTATTTATTTTCTATTACGGTTTGTGAAACAAAAAAATCGGCATGCACTCGGTTCAAAATATATACAAAATCTAGGTGGAACGAGCTTAGGTCAAAACCGGTCCATCCAACTTGTAAAAGTAGGTGATCGTTTATTTGTTTTAGGTGTTGGAGATACCATTCAACTCTTGAAAGAAATTGATAATAAAGATGAAATTGAAGCGATTGTAGCGGATAATGTGGAAAAAACAATCTCTCCAATTGAAACGAATCTTAGCAAACTGTGGAAACAGGCAGTACGAAATAAATCAAGTGAGTCTTTTAAGAAAGAGTTGGAGTCTATATTAAATAAAAGGTCTGGGCAATTGAAGTTGTTAAGTAAGAAGGGACAAAAGCATCATGAATGAGTTTATTGAACTGTTCAATCAAAGTGATCCAAATCATGTTTCGACAACCATTCAACTACTGTTATTATTAACCGTTCTATCTTTAGCGCCAAGCATACTTATTTTATTTACTTGCTTTACGCGGATCATCATTGTCCTTTCCTTTGTCCGTACTTCGCTTGCAACGCAATCGATGCCACCAAACCAAGTATTGATTGGTCTGGCATTATTTCTTACATTCTTTATCATGGGACCGACGTTTCAAGAAGTTCATCAAGAAGCGTTACAACCATTATTTAATGAAGAAATCAACATTGAAGAAGCATATGAGCGTGCTGAACAGCCTTTTCGTGAGTTTATGAGTAAGCATACTAGGCAAAAAGACTTATCGCTTTTTTTACAATATGCCGATATACAACCGGAGTCTCTTGAGGAAGTACCGATGTCTGCACTCGTTCCAGCTTTTGCAATTAGCGAAATTAAAACCGCTTTTCAAATCGGCTTTTTACTTTTTATTCCATTCCTAGTGATTGATATGGTGGTTGCGAGTATTCTCATGTCGATGGGGATGATGATGCTCCCGCCTGTTATGATTTCACTTCCTTTTAAAATTTTATTATTCGTATTAGTTGACGGTTGGTATCTTGTCATTAAGTCATTACTACAAAGTTTTTAGAGAAGGGGAACATGATGAGTTCTGAAATGGTTTTATCTATAGCAGAAAAAGCAGTATATACGACGTTAATCGTCTGTGGGCCGATATTGCTATTGGCGTTGATTGTTGGATTAATCGTTAGTATCTTTCAAGCAACGACTCAAATTCAAGAACAAACACTTGCGTTTGTTCCAAAGATCATCGCTGTCCTTGTTGGTTTAATCGTTTTCGGGCCATGGATGTTGTCAGTGATGTTATCGTATACACATGAATTATTAAGCAATCTTCATCAGTTTGTTGGTTAAAGATGGAATCGTTATTCGTACATTACCCTGCTTTTCTGCTCATCGTAACGAGAATTGCTTCTTTTATGGTGACGATTCCTCTATTCTCCTATCGGACGATTCCGAATCAACTGAAGATAGGAATAGCTTTTTATTTAGCTTTCATTATGACGATGACATTAGATCTTCCAACGATTCCATTGAATGAACAGTTTCTTTTATTACTGATGAAAGAAGCGATGATTGGATTATTGATTGGATTAGCGGCCTATATTATTTTTTCTGCAATACAAATTGCTGGAAGTTTTATTGACTTTCAAATGGGTTTTGCCATCGCGAGTGTGATTGATCCACAAACCGGTGTTCAAAGTCCTCTCATCGGACAGCTATTTAACGTGATGGCTATGCTCTTTTTGCTTAGTACAAATGCTCATCATTTATTAATAGAAGGCATGTTAAATAGTTTTCTTTTTGTTCCAATTGACCACCTTACTCAATTGTTTCATACAGGTGAAATGATTCAAGTGATGATAAAAAGCTTTAATTCGATGTTTATCATTGCTTTTCAAATGGCCTTCCCAATTGTCGGTGCATTATTTCTTGTTGATGTTGCACTCGGTATTATTGCCCGAACGGTTCCACAACTAAATGTATTTGTTGTCGGATTACCGATAAAAATTGGGGTCAGCTTTTTGATGATCTTACTCGTATTTAGTGCAATTTTTTTCGTCATGCAAGAATTAATTGAATATATGATTGAATTTACAAATACTTTGTTGCAATTGTTAGGTGAGTCAAATTGAGCCGTTTACGTTTAGATTTACAGTTTTTTTCTGGGGAAAAGACAGAAAAAGCGACGCCAAGAAAAAAACAAGAAGCAAGGAAAAAAGGACAAGTTGCAAAAAGTGCAGACATAAATACAGCTATTACCTTATTTCTCATGTTTTTATCTTTGCTGTTTTTTGGGAAGTTTCTTTTACAAAATATGCTGTCTTTATTCAAAACAACTTTTGAAGACTATTTGTTTATGAATGTATCGGAAGAAAATGTACATATGTTGTTCCAAACATTTATGTTAAAATCTGTTAAAATGATCGCGCCGCTATTTCTTACCGCGATGATAGCAGGGCTCGTAAGCAACTATGTACAAGTAGGATTTGTTTTTTCTACAGAACCTTTAAAAATGAAATTGGATAAAATCAATCCGATTCAAGGGTTTAAACGAATTTATTCCATACGAGCAATTGTTGAATTAGTAAAATCTATTTTGAAAATTACGTTCGTTGGAACCGTAACCTTTCTCGTTTTGTTTTTTCATTTTGAAGAATTGCTTACCCTACCGCAAATGTCTGTACAGGATGCTTTTCTTTTTATTGCAAAGTTGACGGTTCAAATGGGACTATTCGCCTCAGGGGCACTTCTTTTCATTGCCGTGTTGGATTATTTATATCAAAAATATGACTTTGAAAAAAACCTTCGAATGTCAAAACAAGATATTAAAGATGAACATAAAAAAACGGAAGGGGATCCGTTAATTAAATCCCGAATGAAACAAAAACAAAGGGAAATCGCGATGCGGAGAATGATGGAAGAGGTTCCTAAAGCCGATGTTGTCATAACGAACCCAACTCATTTTGCCATCGCCATTAAATATGATGAAGAGCAAATGGATGCGCCATTTGTTGTGGCGAAGGGGTGCGACTTTTTAGCACAAAAAATAAAAGAAGTAGCAAAAGCAAATGATGTTGTAACGGTTGAAAACAAACCGTTAGCACGTGCGTTATATGATCAAACGTCCATTGGTGAAGCGATTCCTGAACAGTTTTTTAAAGCGGTAGCCGAAATCATCGCTTACGTATATCGATTAAAGCATAAAGTGTAATCATTGTTAGGAGAGAAAAAACATATGCAAGCAAGAGATTTATCCGTATTAATAAGTGTCATCTTAATCATCGCCATGTTAATTATCCCTTTTCCATCTTGGATGCTAAGCATTTTCATTATCATCAATATTTCTCTTGCATTGTTAGTCCTCCTTACATCGATGAATATGCAAGAACCGCTACAGTTTTCTATTTTTCCATCACTATTATTATTGCTCACGTTGTTTCGATTAGGACTGAACGTGTCAACAACACGATCCATCCTTTCGAAGGGAGAAGCTGGGAAAGTTGTAGAAACGTTCGGTACATTCGTTGTCGGTGGTAATGTAATTGTCGGGTTTGTCGTATTTTTAATTTTAATTATTATTCAATTTGTCGTCATTACGAAAGGTTCTGAACGTGTTTCGGAAGTGGCCGCTCGCTTCACACTCGATGCGATGCCCGGAAAACAGATGAGTATTGATGCGGATTTAAACGCTGGAATTATTACAGACGAAGAAGCGAAAAAGCGCCGAGAAAAAGTTGCACAAGAAGCAGACTTTTATGGGGCAATGGACGGAGCAAGTAAGTTTGTAAAGGGAGACGCCATTGCCGGCATTGTGATTGTCTTAATCAATATTATTTTCGGTATTGTTATCGGTATGTTACAACAAGATCTTGGGTTACAAGAAGCGGCATCCCGTTATACGTTATTAACCGTTGGGGACGGCATCGTCAGCCAAATTCCAGCGTTATTAATATCAACGGCAACGGGTATTGTTGTCACAAGAGCTGCATCTGATGGGAATTTAGGAAGCGATATTACTAAACAGCTTTTTGCCTATCCGAATATGTTATTTGTCGCAGCTGGTACGATTTTTTTATTAGGGGTTGTAACACCTATTGGCCCGCTATTAACCGCACCGATCGCGATTCTGTTAGGCGTATTAGGATATATGTTTAGAAAAACGCAACAGGCGGAATTAGTTGTTACAGAAGAGGTAGAAGTAGAAGAACCAATACAAGATATAAAGAGCCCAGAGCAAATCATGAATTTAATTGATTTTGATCCAATTGAATTTGAGTTCGGTTACGGGCTTATCCCGCTGGCTGATGCGAATCAAGGTGGGGACTTACTCGACCGAATTGTCATGATTCGGAGGCAGCTCGCCATTGAATTAGGAATGGTCATTCCAGTTGTACGAATTCGAGATAATATTCAACTTGAGCCCAATGAATATCGATTAAAAATTAAAGGGAATGAAGTGGCTAAGGGTGAGCTTCTTCTCGATCACTATTTAGCTTTAGGCCCGGGGATTGACGATGATACGATTGAAGGGATACATACGAAAGAGCCGTCCTTCGGGTTACCCGCTAAATGGATTAGTGAGGCAGCGAAGGACGAAGCAGAGATCTTTGGTTATACTGTAGTCGATCCCCCGTCTGTTGTATCCACACATATGACGGAAATTTTAAAGAAATATGCACATGAATTATTAGGACGGCATGAGACGAAACAATTAGTCGATCATTTAAAAGAATCAAATCCGATTGTTGTCGAAGAAGTAACACCAAATCCACTATCAATTGGAGATATTCAAAAAGTGCTTGCGAAGTTATTAAAAGAAAAAGTGTCGATTCGCAACTTACCGGTAATTTTTGAAACGTTAGCGGATTATGGAAAGTTATCAACAGATCCTGATTTATTAACGGAATATGTAAGGCAAGCATTAGCTAAACAAATTACAAGTCAGTATACAAAAGAAGGAGAACCTTTAAAAGTGGTTACGCTATCTGGACAGATCGAAAAGCTCATTGCTGAGGGGGTCCATCAAACAGAGCATGGGAATTATTTGTCGTTAGAACCCGGGCAGTCTCAAGCTATCATTGAATCGATCGCAACCAATATTGAGCAGCTATCGATGCAGGACGTGTCGCCGATATTGTTATGCTCACCAGCTGTTCGAATGTATGTAAGGCAACTAATTGAACGATACTTACCGGATATACCAGTACTTTCCTATAATGAACTTGAAGCAAATGTGGAAGTTCAAAGCATCGGGGTGGTGAACACGTAATGAAAATCAAAAAGTATAAAGCCCCTTCCTTACAGGAGGCGATGAAGCATATTCGCCAAGAACTTGGGCATGATGCTGTCATTTTAAATTCAAAAGTCGTTTATTCAGGTGGGTTTTTCGGTTTATTTCAGAAAAAAAACATTGAAGTCATTGCAGGTGTTGATTCGGACGTTCATAAGCGTTCACGAGTAGAACCTTTCGTTGAAAAGAAAAAGCAAATAAAAGAACTAGAACACCGTCAAAAAGATTCTTTTGCCAATTCTGAAAAGCTTTCAATCTATAAAGAGATGGAACAAATTAAACAACTTGTCGAAAGCCTACATAAAAGTGATAAAAAGGTTTATCCAACAGAATTATTACCGTTTGCTGAGCAATTGAAAAGTAAAGGGATTGAATCGAATGCTCGATCTCGTTTGATGATGGCATTGCTTGAAGCATATTTTGTCAACGGGAAGAAGTTGACAAAAGAGGAGCATTTGGACGTTCTCAAAAATGAACTGCATAAAATGCTCGAACCGATTTCTTTTCATGGCATTACGAGAACGAAAAAATATATTAATGTGATTGGGCCTACAGGAGTAGGGAAAACGACAACATTAGCAAAATTAGCAGCCGAAATCAAAATCAAACATAAAAAAAGCATCGCTTTTATCACGACGGATACGTATCGAATTGCAGCAATTGAACAATTAAAGACATATGCCACTATATTAAACGCACCAGTAGAGGTTTGTTACAATGCCAATGACTTTTTAAAAGCAAAAACAAAACTAAATGCCTACGATGTCGTATTTATCGACACGGCTGGTCGTAATTTTATGGAAATGCAGTATGTAAAGGATTTGCAAGAGATCATTGATTTCAAACACGATATGGAAACATTTCTTGTCTTTTCACTTACATCAAAATATGAGGATATGGTTGCGATTTATGAACAATTCAAGGTGATTCCAATTCATCAATTTATCTTTACAAAATACGATGAAACCTCATCACATGGTGCAATGTTCAACCTCGTTTTGAAAACGAACATCGGGTGTGGATATATTACAGATGGACAAGATGTACCAGACGATATTCATGAAATGAATACAAAAAAATTTGGTGAATGGGTATTGAGGTAATGGTTATGGATCAAGCGGAACAATTGCGCTTACAGTTACAACAATCTTATAAAAAACACGCGAAAACGATTGCGGTTATAAGTGGTAAAGGTGGCGTTGGAAAATCGAATGTTGTCCTCAATTTATCTTTAAGTTTAGCGAAACGATCAAAAAAAGTTTTGCTTATTGATTCTGATATCGGCATGGCCAATATCGATTTGTTGCTCGGTAAGTCTTCTTCTTACTCGATTGTCGATATGCTTGATGATCAACTGCCATACGAAGAAATTGTAAAGGTTGGCCCTTATCACCTTTCTTATATGTCAGGGGGAACATCGCTCTCAAAACTAGTTGAGCTTGAAGAAGAGACATTTCGCTTTTTTGTACGCGAATTAGAAAAAATGGTAAGCGAACATGACTATATCCTCTTTGATATGGGGGCGGGAATTAACGAAATAACAATGAAGTTTTTAATGGCGGTTGATGAAATTGTTGTCATAACAACGCCGGAGCCGACAGCTATTATGGATGCTTATGCTGCTATGAAACTTGTTTTTGCGAAAATGCCTGAAAAACGTGTAAACCTTGTCGTAAATCGTTGTCAAAAACGCTCAGATGGGGAAAGGGCATGGAAAAGAATGTATGAGGTCGCTCGCAACTTTTTACAAGAAGAAATTCACTTACTAGGTTATTTGCCAGATGATCACCATGTTCAACTATCTGTTATGGATCAAACACCTTTTTTCATAAAATACCCTTCTTCTCCCATAACAAAAGCGATTGAATCGATATCAGACAACATTTTAGGGGAGGTAGAAGTTGAAAAAGGATTTGTACATAGACTAAAAAAAATATTTTTGAAAGGCTGATGCTTATTGCAAAAAAACCATCATGGACACGTATTAGTAGGCATAGGCACATCAACAGGGGGGCCGCGTGCACTAAAGCATGTGATTCCTCATTTACAAAAACATGCCTCTTATTTTATTGTCCAACATATGCCAAAAGGGTTTACCCAATCCCTGGCAGAGCGTCTAAATGTTATGTCACAACTTGAAGTGAAAGAGGCTGAACATGGAGAAATTGTTCGAAAAGGAGTTGTTTATATTGCTCCTGGAGGATTGCATATGAAAGTCGTCCAAAATGGATTAGATCTTCAAATTGAAATCATTAACGATGACGCTGAAAGTTATCGCCCATCCGTTGATGTATTATTTGAATCGATGAGCAAATTAAAAGATTACGAGAAAATTGCCGTCATTATGACGGGGATGGGATCAGATGGGACAATCGGATTGAAAAAACTTAAGGCATCAAGTGATGTTACGACAATTGCCCAATCTGAACAAAGCTCAATCATTTTTGGGATGCCGAAATCAGCGATTGAAGCTAATACAATAGATTATATCGTCGACTTAAAAGAGATTCCGCACACGATCCAACGCTTCATTTGAATAAGAGAAGGAGTGTATCTCAAATGGAAATGAACCAATATTTAGAGATTTTTTTAGAGGAAAGTAATGAACATTTACAAGCCTGTAATGATAAGCTTCTAGAGTTAGAACAAAATCCTGAAGACCTCCTAATCATCAATGAAATATTTCGCTCTGCTCACACATTAAAAGGGATGAGTGCGACAATGGGATATGAAGATTTAGCCAACTTAACTCATAAAATGGAAAATGTATTAGATGCCTTACGAAATGAAACATTATCGGTTACGCCTGAAATTGTCGATGTCCTGTTTTTAGCGCTGGAAAGTTTAGAGGAAATGGTCGATATCATTGCAGCTGGTGGAGATGGAAAAAAAGATGTGTCGGAAATAGTAAATACATTGGAAATGATCGAAAAGGGTGAACGTGATCAAGAAAATCCTTCTACTATTAACGAACAAACAATCGATCAAGCGTTTGATGAATATGAGCGTACAATTATACAACAATCAATAGAACAAGGATATCGTGTATATGAGGTAATTGTCACTTTAAGGGAAGATTGTCTACTAAAAGCTGCGCGAGCGTTCATGGTATTTGAATTATTAGAAAAGGACGGGGAAATTTTGAAATCAAATCCGTCCGTTGAAATGCTTGAGGAAGAAAACTTTCAACATCAATTCAACATCGTCTACATTACAAAAGAAGAAATAGATGATGTGAGTATGAAAATTTTAAAAGTTTCCGAAATAGATAATGTGAATGTACAACCTATTCATATTGAAGATTCTGAAGTATCTGAAATGGAAACAGCACAGAAATATATTGCTCCTGCAAAAGAAGTTGCTGCTGCAAAAGAAAATGAAAAAGTAACGAATCAGCAAAAACAATGTGTGAATGAGAAAAAAATGGCTAAACCGACAAAATCTACAACGAAAACGATTCGTGTAAACATTGATCGGCTAGATGTCTTAATGAACTTATTTGAAGAGTTAGTCATTGATAAAGGACGATTAGAACAAATATCAAAAGATTTAAATCACCCAGAATTAAAAGAAACAGTTGAAAAAATGTCGAGAGTTTCGAGCGATTTACAAAACATTATATTAAACATGCGAATGATCCCGATCGAAACCGTGTTCAATCGTTTTCCTAAAATGGTAAGACAGTTAGCCCGTGACTTAAATAAAAAGGTTCAACTCCAAATCATTGGAGCAGAAACAGAACTTGACCGAACCGTTATTGATGAAATTGGTGACCCGCTCGTTCATTTGATTCGAAATGCGCTTGACCATGGGATTGAAACACCAGAAATACGGGTGAAAAACGGGAAAAATGAAGAAGGGACATTAACATTACGTGCGTATCATAGCGGGAATCATGTGTTCATTGAAATACAGGATGATGGTGCGGGAATTAATCAAAAGAAAGTGTTACAAAAAGCGATTGAGCGGGAAGTCATTTCAACGGAAATGGCTGAATCGTTATCGAAAGAAGAAGCATACCAATTAATCCTTTCATCTGGATTTTCCACCGCTGACCAAATATCGGACATTTCGGGTCGTGGAGTAGGCCTTGATGTCGTGAAAAATACAATTGAATCATTAGGCGGTAGAATAAGCATTGAATCTTCCGAAGGGATGGGGACGTTATTTTTAATCCAATTACCGCTGACATTATCAATTATTTCTGTCATGCTCGTTGAAGTTGGAGCCGAAAAGTATGGAATTCCGATTTCTTCAATTATTGAATCGCTCGTCATTAATGAAAAAGCAATTTTACATACACACAATTATAAAGTTATAGACTATCGTGGAAACATCGTTCCACTTGTTTTTTTACGTGAGTTATTTGATGTGCGAGAAGAACATGATGCTGATCATTTTTCCGTTGTCATCGTGAAAAAAGGTGAAAAAATGGCTGGTATTGTCGTAGATTCCTTTATTGGTCAACAAGAAATCGTTTTGAAGTCGTTAGGACAATATTTATCCAATGTATTTGCTATCTCCGGTGCTACGATTTTAGGGGATGGGCAAGTCGCTCTGATCATTGATTGTAATGCATTAATCAAATAGCTGACCTTATTAAAGGAGAGAAGAATGATGCAAACAGCTGTTCAAGAATTAAAAATTATCGTCTTTCAATTACAAGAAAAAGAGTATGGGATATTCGTTCAAGATGTAAAGTCTATCGAGAAAGTCGTTCATATAACACGTGTACCTGGTACCCCGGCGTATATAAAAGGGGTTATCAATTTGCGGGGAGTTGTCACACCTCTCATTGATTTAAGAACTCGATTCGATATTGAAGAAGAAAAAATAGATGATCAAACACGTGTCATTGTTTCTTCCAAAAATAATATAGATGTTGGTTTAGTCGTCGATTCTGCACATGATGTCATCGATATAACGGAAGATCAAATTGAACCGACGCCAGAAGTAGTCGGAGGTGTTGAGTTAAGCTATATAAAAGGTGTAACCAAAATCGGAAAACGATTAATTATGATACTAGATTTAGACAAAGTATTACAGGAGCAAAACACATGAGCTTTTTATTAAATATTTCTTCAGAGAAACTTGATGCGTTAAAGGAAGTAGGAAATATTGGCGCAGGAAATGCCGCCACCGCACTTTCGCATATTTTACAAAAGAAAATTTATATGAATGTGCCGGATGCAAAGGTTGGTTCTTTCGAAGAAATTATCGATCTCATCGGTTCTGAAAAAGAAGTCGTAGCTTTGTATTTACGGCTAGATGGGGATATTTCAGGTTCCATGTTTTTTATTATGTCAGTTCAAAACGCTTCGGAATATTTAAATGTGTTAGTAGGTACGACCAATATATGTTCAGATTATGAAATGACGGAAATAGAATCTTCTGCATTAAAAGAATTAGGAAATATTTTAATTGGCTCGTATGTTTCAGCCTTATCAGATTTAACAAATTTATATATTTATCAATCTGTTCCATACTTATCCGTTGATATGTTTGGAGCCATTATTAGCCATGGTTTATTTGAACTTTCTCCTGTTAGTGATCAAGCTTTAATTATTGATACTGTGATCAAAGATCATGAACAACATGACCACGACTTCTTAAAAGGTCACATTTTCTTTTTACCGAACCATGAGGCATACGAGAAAATCTTTAAGAAGTTAGAGGTTTAAAAAATGAATCAACGATCAACCATAGTCAAAGTAGGAATTGCTGATCTAAACTTCGTTACTGCCCCATCAACGATCCGAACGTCAGGACTTGGGTCTTGTGTCGGGGTCATTATTTATCACGAGAAGAAAAAAATGGCAGGCTTAGCTCATATTATGCTTCCAAACTCGACATTAGCCAAATCAGAAACCGTTAATGAAGCGAAGTATGCGGATACAGCTATAAGTAAACTTATTCATCATTTTTTGGCAATGGGCATTCCAAGTTGCTCATTGAAGGCAAAAATGGCGGGAGGATCACAAATGTTTTCTTTTCGTTCTACATCAGACATTATGCGTATAGGGCCTAGAAATGTAGCGTCCGTTAAGGATGAATTGAAAAAACACGGAATTCCGATCATAAGTGAAGACGTTGGAGGAAATAGTGGTAGAACGATAGAATTTAATCCGGAAACATGCAAATTATACATCCGGACTGTAAATAAAGGAGTAAAAGAAATTTAAAGGATACGGGAAATGAAGTTTCACTTTATTGAGGAGGTTTTAGGATGGCCCAAGTGACATTAAGTGATGAGAAACAATATTGGGATAAATGGACCCAGTGCCGAGATAAAGAAGCTTGTAACATGCTCATCAAAAAATATATGCCGTTAGTACGCTACCACGTTGGGCGCATTTCAGTCAGTTTACCAAAAAATGTGGATAAAGATGATTTGTTAAGTTTAGGAATGGTGGGATTGTACGATGCATTGGAAAAGTATGATCCTAATCGAGACTTAAAATTTGATACATATGCGACATTCCGTATTCGTGGTGCCATATTAGATGGATTGCGAAAAGAAGATTGGTTACCGAGAAGTTCGCGGGAAAAGGCGAAAAAGATTGAGGCGGCAATTGAACGACTTGAACAGCGCTATTTACGCAATGTTACAGCAGAAGAAATTGCAAGCGATGTTGGATTGTCAATAGAAGAAGTCGTTCAAACGGTCAATGAAAATTTCTTTTCCAATGTATTATCAATCGACGAGCAATTACAAGACAAAGAAGACGGTGACAATATCAATATCGTGATTAAAGACGAGAGAACGAAGTCACCAGAAGATATGCTTCTTCAAGAAGAATTGTTTGAACAATTGTCACACCTTATTTCCGAATTAAGTGAAAAAGAACAATTTGTCATTAGTTTATTTTATAAGGAAGAGTTAACATTAACGGAGATTGGACAAATTTTAGGGCTATCCACTTCAAGAATTTCGCAAATTCACTCGCGCGCGTTAGCAAAATTAAAGTCTGTATTAGAAAAAATTGTTTCATAAAAGTAGGGAATAAATAATGAATATTCTATTGTTTGTCGTAAGTTTTATCCTTCATATCGTAACGATTTACGGATTGGTTGTTTTATATGTCAAGTATCAATCTGTTAAACAGCTTGAACAATCACAAAAACAGCTTCTTCAACAAACAGAAGAAGCTCTTTCGCTTTTTTTATTGGAAGTGAAGGATGAAAACGAAAAGTTTTTGCAATCGATGGAAGAAAGGATCGATAATAATATCAAACAAGATGACAAAATAAAAGTGGAAGAAACACCGTTCATATATAGTAAACAAAAAGAAGAATCTCATCACGAACAAGTGAAAAATCATAAAGCAACAGAGATTCCGGAGCATTTACAATCATTATTACAAAAAAAAGATGAAGATGTTCTTGAAATGAATCATAAACAAGATGATGATTCAAACGATCTTGATGGGGATATTCAAAAACAGGTGATGGACCTCAAAAAAATAGGGTATACAATTGAAGAAATTGCCCAACAATTAAAGGTAGGAAAGACGGAAATCGAACTTTTTATTAAATTTCAAGAAAATCAATGATTTCCTGCTTGATTGCCAGAGATCGTTATGATATATTTGTTTCTGGTGTTAATACACACGTCCGAAGATTTAAGCATTGGTGCTACGGATGTAGTCTTGTTTAAAGATGAAACGGGCGGAGGAACAAAAACCATAGGAGGAAAACAAAATGTCAGTCATTTCAATGAAGCAATTACTTGAAGCTGGTGTACATTTCGGTCACCAAACTCGCCGTTGGAATCCAAAAATGAAGAAATATATCTTCACAGAGCGTAACGGCATTTACATCATCGACTTACAAAAGACGGTGAAAAAAGTTGAAGAAGCTTACCAATTTGCTAAAGAATTAGCTGCAAACGGTGGAACTATTCTTTTTGTTGGTACGAAAAAGCAAGCACAAGAGTCTGTTAAAGAAGAGGCAACACGTGCAGGTATGTACTACATCAACCAACGTTGGTTAGGTGGTACATTAACAAACTTCGAAACAATCCAAAAACGTATTCAACGTTTAAAAGACATCCGTAAAATGGAAGAGGATGGAACGTTCGAAGTACTTCCTAAGAAAGAAGTTGTTCAGCTTAACAAAGAATTAGAGCGCCTAGAAAAATTCTTAGGCGGCATTAAAGATATGAAGCAACTTCCAGATGCGCTTTTCGTCATCGACCCTCGTAAAGAGCGTATTGCAGTTGCTGAAGCACGTAAATTAAACATCCCAATCATCGGTATCGTTGATACGAACTGTGATCCAGATGAAATTGATTACGTGATCCCTGCAAACGACGATGCAATTCGCGCAGTAAAACTTTTAACTTCTAAAATTGCTGATGCTATTTTAGAAGCTAAACAAGGTGAAGAAACAACTACAACTGCTTAATTGAGCAAAAAGGTGATAAGAGGGGATATAAGCCTTTTATCACCTTTTTTTAACCAAATGCATCATATACATACACGTATATTAAAGGAGGAACTATTATGGCAATCACTGCACAAATGGTAAAAGAACTTCGTGAAAAAACTGGCGCAGGTATGATGGATTGTAAAAAAGCGTTAACAGAAACAAACGGTGATATGGAAAAAGCGATTGACTTCCTTCGTGAAAAAGGGATCGCAAAAGCTGCGAAAAAAGCGGACCGTATCGCTGCAGAAGGTGCGGCACTCATTAAAACAGAAGGAAACAATGCTGTAATTATCGAAGTAAACTCAGAAACAGACTTCGTTGCGAAAAACGATGCTTTCAAGGAATTATTAAATGATTTAGCTGCACATCTTTTAGCGAAAAAACCAGCTAACGTTGAAGAAGCATTAGCATCTACAATGGAAAACGGCTCTGTTGTTCAAGACTTTATTAATACGGCTATTGCAAAAATTGGTGAAAAAATTACGCTTCGTCGCTTTGAAATTGTTGAAAAAACGGATAATGATGCATTCGGTGCATACTTACACATGGGTGGACGTATCGGCGTTTTAACAATTTTAGAAGGTACAAACGATGAAGAAGTAGCAAAAGATGTAGCGATGCATGTGGCTGCGGTGAACCCGCGTTATATCGATCGCGATGCCGTTCCTCAAGAAGAAGTGGATCATGAGCGTGAAGTTCTAAAACAGCAAGCACTTAACGAAGGCAAGCCAGAAAAGATTGTTGAAAAAATGGTCGAAGGTCGCTTAGGAAAATTCTTTGAAGAGATTTGCTTACTTGACCAAAATTTCGTTAAAAATCCTGATGAAAAAGTACGCAACTATGTTAAAGCAAAAGGCGCTACTGTAAAAACGTTCGTACGTTACGAAGTTGGAGAAGGAATCGAAAAACGTCAAGACAACTTCGCAGAAGAAGTAATGAACCAAGTGAAAAAATAATATCGTTAGATTGATATATCTACAGTAGACAAATAACAGAGTGCATTTTCTGTTCTGTTGATGTTACGATGTAGGACGCTTAAAGGTGTTGTAAACTCCCTTTAAGCAATCATAAAGGGAACACGAAAAGGTGTTCCCTCTTTTTCGAAGTTAATAACGTTCGTTGTCTACCAATACTCTAGTAGGCAGCCATGAAGCTTGGAGGTATTTATGGAAACGCCAAAGTATAAACGTATTGTGTTAAAATTAAGTGGGGAAGCTTTAGCTGGCGAGCAAGGATTTGGCATCAATCCATCCGTTATTCAATCGATTGCCAAACAAGTAAAAGAAATTGCAGAGCTTGGCGTCGAAGTTGCTGTAGTTGTTGGTGGCGGAAACATTTGGCGCGGAAAAATCGGCAGTGAAATGGGGATGGATCGTGCGACAGCCGACTATATGGGAATGCTTGCGACGGTTATGAACTCTTTAGCCCTTCAAGATAGCTTAGAAACATTAGGTATTCAAACACGTGTGCAAACATCTATTGAAATGCGCCAAGTAGCAGAGCCTTACATAAGAAGAAAAGCCATTCGTCATCTTGAGAAAAAACGTGTCGTTATTTTTGCAGCAGGTACTGGAAATCCATATTTCTCAACGGACACGACAGCAGCATTGCGTGCCGCAGAAATTGAAGCAGACGTTATATTAATGGCGAAAAATAATGTAGATGGTGTGTATAATGCAGACCCTAGAAAAGACGAAAATGCAGTGAAATATGAAGAACTTTCCTACTTAGATGTTTTAAAAGAAGGATTAGCAGTCATGGATTCAACAGCTTCGTCTTTATGTATGGACAACAATATCCCATTAATCGTATTTTCGATTATGGAAGAAGGAAATATTAAACGCACCGTTTTAGGTGAAAATATTGGAACAATCGTAAGGGGGAAATAACGATATGTCAAAACAAGTATTAGATCAATCGAAAGAAAAAATGGAAAAAGCAGTAAGTTCACTAAAACGTGAATTAGCAAGCATTCGCGCAGGGCGTGCAAGTGCCGCACTTTTAGATAAAGTACAAGTAGATTACTATGGCGTTCCTACCCCAGTAAATCAATTAGCTTCCATTTCTGTACCTGAAGCGCGCCTACTTGTTATTCAGCCATATGACAAATCGTCATTAGGTGATGTAGAAAAAGCAATCTTAAAAGCAGATCTTGGGTTAACACCGACAAGCGATGGTACGGTTATCCGTATTTCGATCCCAGCATTAACGGAAGAACGTCGTAAAGAATTAGTGAAAACGGTAAGAAAGTATTCTGAAGACGCAAAAGTAGCTGTACGAAACATTCGTCGCGATGCAAATGATGAGTTGAAAAAACTTGAAAAAGACGGGGAAATTACAGAAGATGAACTTCGCAGCTATCAAGACGATGTCCAAAAGCTTACGGATACTTATGTAAGCAAAGTTGATGAGACAACAAAAGAGAAAGAAAAAGAAATCATGGAAGTTTAATCCGTTTCTATGTAAAATAGAAATGTGCCAAAACCCTCTTCACCGTACAGGGGGTTTTTTTGTTAACTTAGTTGCCAAGGTATAATAGATACGAGGCATCACTACTTGGCTACATTTTCTCTTTGGAGGATTCATATGTTTAATTTTATAAAAAAGTGGACAAACTCCGAACAACCTAATCATTTATTAACGGTTGAAAACATTAAGCAACATGAAGTCCCTAAACATGTGGCCATTATCATGGATGGAAATGGACGTTGGGCCAAAAAACGCTCCTTACCACGAATGGTCGGTCATCATGAAGGAATGAAGGTTGTTAGACGTATAACGAAATTAGCAAATGAAATAGGTGTGAATGCTCTTACACTGTATGCATTTTCAACAGAAAATTGGAAACGTCCAAAAACGGAAGTCGATTTTTTAATGAAGTTGCCGGAACAATTTTTAAGTACATTTTTGCCGGAACTAGTAGAAGAAAATGTTCAAGTTCGCGTTATCGGCGATATGTCAAAACTACCTGACCATACGATGAAGGCTGTGACGAAAGCAATTGAAGATACGAAGCATAACACGGGAATGATCTTGAATTTTGCCTTGAATTACGGTAGTCGAGCGGAAATATTACAAACGGTTCACCAAATTGCCAAAAGCTATAAAGAAGGCACGATTTCACTAGAAGATATTAATGAAGAGTATTTTTCGAATCAATTAATGACAAGTTCACTAGACGATCCTGATTTATTAATTCGTACAAGCGGTGAATTAAGACTAAGTAACTTTTTATTATGGCAGCTCGCTTATACTGAATTTTGGTTTACGGAAGTCTTATGGCCGGACTTTGACGAAGAACAATTTCTATTAGCAATACACGATTATCAACAAAGAGGTCGCAGGTTCGGCGGCGTTTAGAAGGTGATGAAGATGAAAACACGTATCATTACGGCAGTCGTAGCGGCAGCATTATTCATCCCGATTGTATTTGTAGGGGGAATTCCGTTTACGATTCTAATTTATTTAATGGCTTCAATCGGTTTATTTGAACTATTACGGATGAAGAAAATTGCTTTGTTTTCTGTTCCAGGGTTCGTAAGTCTATTCATTTTATGGGTTTTGTTGTTTCCAACACGTTATATTGAGCTGTTAAATGAAATAAATATAAGTAAAGTAGGTACAGTTTTTTTAGCTGTCATGTTTTTTTTAACGTATACGGTTATAACAAAAAATAAGTTTACATTTGATGATGTTGGCTTTACGATTGTCGCAACACTTTATGTTGGTGTAGGTTTTTATTTTTTTATTGAAACGAGAGATTTACAGCTTGAATATATCTTTTTTGCCTTATTGCTCGTATGGGCAACGGATTCAGGCGCTTATTTTATCGGAAGATCGTTTGGGAAAAAGAAGCTTTGGCCAGAGATTAGCCCGAATAAAACGATCGAAGGCTTTTTCGGAGGGGTTTTCTCTGCGATTGTGATTGCGCTTATTTTTCAACTCGTGACAAATGTCTTGCCGTCTTATGGTCATGTTATTTTTATTGCTATATTCGTTTCCATGTTCGGCCAAATGGGGGATTTAGTAGAATCTGCTCTTAAACGCCATTACCACGTAAAAGACTCCGGTACGATTCTTCCTGGGCATGGTGGCATTTTAGATCGGTTTGATAGTTTATTATTTGTGTTACCGATTTTATACTTTTTATTAAGCATTACACTTTAATGGTTTGTAGCGATTGGGAGTGACGTAGTGAAATATATTAGTTTACTTGGTGCAACAGGTTCGATTGGACAGCAAACACTAGATGTGATTAGAAAAAATAGAGAAAAGTTTCAACTTGTCTCCATGTCGTTCGGTCGAAATATTGAGTTAGGATTAAAGGCCATTATCGAATTTGAACCTGAATTTGTAGCGGTTGGGTCAAAAGAAGTATATGACAGAATACGAAATGAAGTTCCAAACAAGGTAATGATAAAATATGGAGAAGAAGCATTAATTGAAGCGGCATGTTATGAAAAATCAGATTTACTCGTAAATGCGGTTATTGGGAGCGTAGGACTTCTTCCAACTTTACATGCAATTGAAGCGAAAAAGGATATCGCGATTGCCAATAAAGAAACTTTAGTAACGGCAGGACATCTTGTTACACAACATGCCGAAAAACATCAAGTTAAGCTTCTACCTGTAGATAGTGAGCATTCGGCTATTTTCCAATGTTTACAAGGCGAACAGCATAAAAATATTGAACGACTTCATTTAACCGCTTCAGGTGGAAGTTTCCGAGATAAAACGAGAGAACAACTAAAAGGTGTGACAATAGAACAAGCATTAAACCACCCGAACTGGTCGATGGGGGCAAAAATAACCATCGACTCGGCAACGATGATGAACAAAGGTCTTGAAGTCATTGAAGCACATTGGTTATTTCAAATCGATTATGAAAACATTCATGTTTTATTACATAAGGAAAGTATCATTCATTCGATGGTAGAGTTCCATGATGGGAGCATCATCGCACAACTAGGGACACCGGATATGAGAGTTCCGATTCAATATGCTCTTACATACCCAGATCGCTTCTTGCTTCAAACCGAACGATTAAATTTAGCGCAAATTGGGAAACTTCATTTCCAAGAAGTCAATTTTGACAGGTTCCGTTGCTTACATTTTGCCTATGAATCAGGTAAAATGGGTGGTACAATGCCAACGGTGTTAAATGCAGCAAATGAAGAAGCGGTACAGGCATTTTTAAATGGAGCGATTTCCTTCTTAACCATTGAAGATTTCATTGAACAAGCGTTAACTAAACATCAAATGATACAGAATCCATCATTAGAAGAAATTTTGCATGTTGATAAAGAAACAAGAAAGTTTGTTCAATTATTAATTCCATAAAGGTGGTTTTGCTTGTGAATACAATCATTGCTTTTATCCTCATTTTTGGGGCTCTCGTTTTTTTTCACGAATTAGGGCATTTAATTTTTGCAAAGCGAGCTGGAATTTTATGTCGTGAATTTGCTATTGGCTTTGGTCCAAAAGTATTTTCTAAAAAAATAAATGAAACGGTATATACGATTCGGCTATTACCAATTGGCGGTTTCGTTCGGATGGCCGGAGAAGATCCGGAAATGATTGAAGTCAAGCCTGGTTATCACGTAGGTCTCCTTTTTAATAATGAAGGAGAAGTAGAAAAAATTATTATCAACAATAAAGACCGATATCCAGATGCGAAAATTGTTGAAGTTGAAGAAGCTGACATCGAACATGATATGTATATTTCAGGTTATGAGCAAGGTGGACAGGAGCGACTCGAGCGATTTGATATTAGTTCAACAGCTTATTTTGTCGTTGATAATGAAGAAGTGCAAATTGCTCCATATAACCGACAATTTGCATCGAAATCACTCGGTCAGAGGACGTTGGCGATTATTGCTGGACCTTTAATGAATTTCGTATTAGCGTTTGTCGTTTTATTTGCACTTGGATTTATACAAGGTGCACCCATTAATGAGCCTGTATTAGGAGAATTGACTCCGGATGGTTCAGCTATTGAAGCGGGTTTACAAAAAGGGGATGTTGTAAAGTCCATCGCTGGTCAATCTGTCGATGATTGGGAAAGTGTTGTGAAAATCATTCGTGCAAACCCCGAAAATGAATTGCCGATTGTGATTGAACGGGATGGAGAAACATTACAATTAAATGTAACACCTGAGGAGAAAAAAGTAGGCGAAGAAACAATGGGGCTTATCGGCGTATATAGCCCGGTAGAAAAAACATTTTTCGGCTCATTAAAATTTGGGGCTGTTGAAACGTTTCGGTGGACAAAGGAAATTATCGTTAGCTTAGGAAAGCTTATAACCGGACAATTTTCCATTGAGATGCTTTCCGGACCTGTCGGCATTTACGACATGACAGATAAAATCGCTCAAACGGGTATAACGAATTTATTGAATTGGACGGCATTATTAAGTATTAACTTAGGAATTATGAACTTACTTCCGATTCCGGCTCTCGATGGTGGAAGACTGCTTTTCTTTGCCATTGAGGCTGTGAGAGGAAAGCCGATCGACAGACAAAAGGAAGGAATTGTCCATTTTATCGGTTTTGCCTTGTTAATGTTATTAATGCTTGTTGTTACATGGAACGATATTCAAAGATTCTTCTTTTAAATAGGAAATGTTCTTGTTTCCATAGAATATGAAGTAGGAAAAATGGAATTTTTCTTTACAACCTCACCTCGAGAATGACGATGATTCTTGGAGTGATGAACGCTGTTTGAAACGAACAGCAATGAAACGTTCTATACGAGTCCTATTCAATAAATCTTTCTTAAAACGGTTAAGTAGAAAACGAGGTGCAAAATATGAAACAGAGTATGTCATTTATTCCAACTTTGCGTGAAACTCCTGCTGATGCAGAGGTGAAAAGCCACCAATTATTATTGCGCGCTGGTTTTATTCGCCAAACAGCGAGTGGTGTATATAGCTATTTACCACTTGCAACGAAGGTGTTGAAAAAAATTGAAAACATTGTTCGTGAAGAAATGAATCGTGCGGGTGGTGTTGAGCTTGTTATGCCTGCACTTCAACAAGCAGAGCTTTGGGAAGAATCAGGGCGCTGGCATTCTTACGGTCCAGAATTAATGCGAATACATGACAGACATCATCGCGAATTTGCTTTAGGACCAACACATGAAGAAGTGATTACGAGTTTAGTTCGAGATGATATAAAGTCTTATAAACGCTTACCGGTTACGTTATATCAAATACAAACAAAATTTCGTGATGAAAAACGCCCACGATTTGGATTGCTTCGCGGCCGCGAGTTCATTATGAAAGATGCCTATTCGTTCCATTCTTCAAAAGAGAGTTTAGATGAAGCGTATGAAAAAATTAAAGAAGCTTATAGCAATATTTTTACACGTTGTGAATTAAACTTCCGAGCCGTTATTGCCGATTCCGGTGCAATGGGTGGTAAGGACACACATGAATTCATGGTGTTATCGGAAATTGGGGAAGATACAATTGCTTATTCCGATTCATCAGATTTTGCAGCAAATATTGAAATGGCGCCTGTCGTAATGGAATATGAAAAATTAGACGAACCATTGCGGGAATTAGAACGGGTAGAAACACGAAATGAAAAAACGATTGACCAAGTAGCCAATTTCCTACAAGTAGATCGTGCGAAATGTATTAAATCATTACTATTTAAAGTTGATGATCAGTTCGTCTTAGCACTTGTACGCGGAGATCATGAAGTGAATGACGTTAAGTTGAAAAATGTGTATAATGCGTCAATTGTAGAATTGGCGACTGAAGAAGAAACGATCGAAGTGACAGGTTGCAAGCCAGGATTTGTCGGTCCTATCCATTTACGAACAAATGTTGACATTATCGCTGACCATGCCGTTAAAGCTATTGTAAACGGAGTATGCGGAGCGAATGAAGAGCATCACCATTACATTCATGTCAATGTTGACCGTGATTTTACGGTAAAAGAATTTGCTGACCTTCGTTTTATTCAAGAAGGAGATCCATCTCCAGATGGAAAGGGAACGATTCAATTTGCTAAAGGCATTGAAGTTGGACATGTTTTTAAACTAGGAACGCGTTATAGTGAAGCGATGAAAGCAAACTATTTGGACGAAAATGGGAAAGCACAACCGATGATTATGGGGTGCTACGGGGTTGGTGTTTCTCGAACACTAGCTGCAGTTGTTGAACAGCATCATGATGAGAAAGGAATCGTATGGCCAGCTTCCATTGCACCATTCGACGTCCACCTCTTGCTCATGAACACGAAAAACGATGAGCAACGCGAGCTAGCTGATCGTTTATATGAAGAGCTAAAAAACGATGGCTTTGACACCCTTTACGATGATCGAGCTGAGCGTGCCGGCGTAAAATTTGCTGATGCTGACTTATTAGGGATGCCAGTTCGTGTTGTGGTTGGGAAAAAAGCTTCAGAAGGAATGGTTGAAGTAAAAGTAAGAAAAACGGGTGAGAGCTTTGAAGTAGCGGTTTCAGAGTTGAAAGAAACGATCGGAAAATTAATACAATAATAGGAAACGAATGTATATGTATTGGGACATAGAACGGATTCGTCTTTCATGTTATCATAAAAAAGGTACCTCAAACTTGAGGTACCTTCAATTTGTATAAAAAGAATGTATGATCTTAAAAGAAGTTCATTTGTTCAAAAAGAGCAAGTTTAGGCGCAACAATCTCTAAAATGTTCACATTTGGAGAGAGGGGAATTTATGTTATGGAACAATTACAGACAGAACAAAAGGAACGATTTCGACTCCTGCTCCAGCAAATTGGTTTAACAACGGATGAAATCGCACCTTATTTTCAAGACGGTGCGATCAAAAAATTAACGGTTCATAAACAGAGAAAATCATGGCATTTTCAATTTGTTCTTCAACAAATTTTACCATATGATGTGTTTCAGTTATTTAAGGGACGATTAATAAAGGCTTTTTCTCACATTGCTAATGTTCATTTTTCTTTTCAAGTCGCAAATTCCGAGGCAGATGAATCACTCATTCAAGCATATTGGCCTCTTTGTATACAAGAAATAGACGGGATTTCGCCACCGATATTGTCCTTATTATCAAACCAAACACCTTCTGTAGCCGGATTGAAATTAATTGTAAGTACGAGAAATGATACGGAATCACAAGCTATTAAGAAAAAATATGGCTCACTCATTCGCGATATATATGAATCGTATGGCTTCCCTTCTTTTCAAATCGATACGGAAATTAACGTTTCAGATGAGGAAATTCGAAAGTTCAGGGAGCAAAAACGGAAAGAAGATGAAGAAAGGGTCGTTCAGGCGATTACGGAAATGGAAAAATGTGAAAAAGCGAAAGATGAAGAGATTGAACAACCATCTGGTCCGCTAACGATCGGCTATCCAATTAAACCGGAAGAAGAAATTCGAACGTTAAATAGCATAATTGAAGAAGAAAGAAGAGTAGTTGTACAAGGCTACGTCTTTGATGTGGAAACGAGAGAATTGAAGAGTGGAAGAACGCTATGCACGTTCAAAATAACCGATTATACGAATTCCATTCTTATTAAAATGTTTGCAAGAGATAAAGAGGATGCCGTCTTACTTGGATCTATTAAAAAAGGTATGTGGTTAAAAGTTCGAGGGAGCATTCAAAATGATACGTTCGTACGTGATCTAGTTATGATTGCGAACGATATCAATGAAATCAAAGCGAATGTACGAGAAGATACAGCGCAAGAAGGGGAAAAGAGGGTCGAATTACATGCCCACTCTCCAATGAGTCAGATGGATGCAGTGACGTCTATTTCTAGATTAATTGAACAAGCAAAGAAATGGGGTCATGAGGCGATAGCCTTGACTGACCATGCTGTCGTTCAATCGTTCCCAGAGGCGTATTCGGCAAGTAAAAAACATGACATTAAAATGATTTATGGAGTAGAAGCAAATATTGTCGATGATGGTGTTCGTATCGCCTACAACGAGAAAAATCTATCATTAGAAGATGCAACATACGTCGTTTTTGATGTTGAGACAACCGGTTTGTCTGCTGTATACGACACGATTATTGAACTTGCGGCTGTCAAAATTCGAAACGGTGAAATCATTGACCGATTTGAGTCATTTGCCAATCCGCACGAACCATTATCGGCAACGACGATTGAACTGACGGGGATTACAGATGATATGGTAAAAAATGCACCAGATGTTGAGGTCGTCTTACGGAATTTTAAAGAATGGGCGGAAGACAGTATTTTCGTTGCCCATAATGCAAGCTTTGATATGGGGTTTTTAAATGTAGGGTATAAACGTTTATTAGGAGAAAAAAAGGCTAATAATGGCGTCATTGATACGTTAGAACTTGGGCGTTCTTTATACCCGGAATTTAAAAACCACCGATTAAATACATTATGTAAGAAATTTGATATTGAATTAACTCAGCATCACCGTGCGATATATGATGCTGAAGCAACAGGGTATTTATTAATTAAAATGCTTAAAGACGTAAAAGAGCACGGAGTAACGTTTCATGATGAAATGAATTACAAACTTGGTGATGCCAAAGCCTACAAACGTTCGCGTCCGTCCCACGCCATTTTACTTGCTAAAAACGAAGTCGGACTGAAAAATTTATTTAAGCTCGTTTCCTTATCTCATATTGAATATTTTTACCGTGTACCAAGAATTCCTCGCTCAATTTTAAATAAATACCGTGAAGGAATTTTGATCGGTTCAGCGTGCGATAAAGGAGAAGTTTTTGAAGGAATGATGCAAAAGTCCCCGGATGAAGTGGAAGAAATCGCAGCCTTTTATGATTATTTAGAAATTCATCCACCGGAAGTATACAATCATCTCATTGAGCTTGAGCTTGTAAAAAATGAAGCGGCATTAAGAGATATTCTTAAAAATATCGTCAAGCTAGGCGAAAAGTTGCAGATTCCTGTCGTTGCAACAGGAAACGTACATTATTTAAATAAAGAAGATAAAATTTATCGTAAAATTTTAATTTCTTCACAAGGTGGTGCGAATCCATTAAATCGCCATTCATTACCAGATGTTCATTTTCGAACAACGGATGAAATGCTTCATTGTTTTCAATTTTTAGGTGAAGAGAAAGCGAAGGAAGTCGTTGTTCAAAACTCTCAATACATTGCTTCTTTAATCGGTGATGTAAAACCGATTAAAGATGACTTATATACACCGAAAATCGAAGGGGCCGAAGAGGAAATTCGGCAAATGAGTTACAATCGTGCAAAAAGTATTTATGGTGATCCATTGCCAGAAATTGTGGAAGCCCGTCTTGAGAAAGAATTAAAAAGTATTATTGGTCATGGGTTTGCCGTTATTTATTTAATTTCTCATAAGCTTGTTAAAAAGTCTCTAGATGATGGCTACTTAGTTGGTTCTCGTGGTTCCGTCGGTTCTTCCTTCGTTGCGACAATGACAGAAATTACGGAAGTAAACCCGCTGCCGCCACATTACGTTTGTCCAGATTGTAAACATTCTAAGTTTTTCAATGATGGCTCCGTCGGCTCAGGATATGATTTACCTGATGAACAATGCCCGAATTGTGGAGCAATGTATAATAAAGATGGACATGATATTCCATTTGAGACGTTCTTAGGGTTTAAAGGAGATAAAGTACCTGATATCGATTTAAACTTCTCAGGAGACTACCAGCCACGAGCCCATAACTATACGAAAGTATTATTCGGTGAAGATAATGTATATCGTGCTGGGACAATCGGTACGGTTGCTGAAAAGACAGCGTTTGGTTACGTACGAGGCTACGCAAATGATCATAACATTCATATGCGCGGTGCGGAAGTCGATCGTCTCGTTCAAGGATGTACGGGGGTAAAGCGAACAAGTGGACAGCACCCTGGAGGAATTATTGTTGTCCCGGATTATATGGATATTTATGATTTCTCACCTATTCAATATCCAGCAGACGATACAAGTGCGGAGTGGAAAACAACCCATTTTGACTTCCATTCAATTCATGACAATTTGTTAAAATTAGATATATTAGGACACGATGACCCGACCGTTATTCGTATGCTTCAAGATTTAAGTGGAATTGATCCGAAAACGATTCCGACAGATGATCCTGAAGTGATGAAAATCTTTAGCGGTACCGATTCATTAGGTGTAACAGAAGAGCAAATCATGTGTAAAACAGGGACGCTTGGAATTCCTGAATTCGGTACCCGATTCGTAAGGCAAATGCTTGAAGATACACGACCGACAACGTTCTCTGAACTCGTGCAAATTTCAGGGCTGTCCCACGGTACAGATGTTTGGCTCGGAAATGCTCAAGAGCTCATTCAAGATGGTACATGTACGTTAAGTGAAGTAATCGGCTGTCGTGACGATATTATGGTCTATTTAATCTATCAAGGACTTGAACCTTCTCTTGCCTTTAAAATTATGGAGTTTGTTCGTAAAGGAAAAGGGCTTACCCCAGAGTGGGAAGAGGAAATGAGGAAAAACGGTGTACCAGATTGGTATATTGATTCTTGTAAAAAAATAAAATACATGTTCCCGAAAGCCCATGCTACAGCTTACGTATTAATGGCTGTGCGAATTGCTTACTTTAAAGTACATTTCCCGCTTTTATATTATGCAACTTATTTTACCGTTCGTGCCGATGATTTTGATATCGAGACAATGATTAAAGGGTCTACGGCAATTCGAGCCAAAATCGAAGAAATTAATGCGAAGGGTTTAGAAGCTTCGCCGAAAGAAAAGAGTTTGTTAACAGTACTTGAAATGTCACTTGAAATGTGTGAGCGCGGCTTTTCATTCCAAAAAGTAGATTTGTATCGCTCAAGTGCAGCGGAATTTATTATTGATGGGGATTCACTTATCCCGCCATTTAACTCCATCCCTGGATTAGGAACGAACGCTGCGTTAAATATCGTGAAAGCTCGTGAAGAAGGCGAATTTTTATCGAAACAAGATTTGCGTGAACGAAGCCGCATTTCTAAAACCATTCTTGAATATTTAGATAATCACGGCTGTTTAACTTCATTACCGGAAGAGAACCAGCTATCTTTGTTCTAATATCAAACTTTATATCATTTTGATATGGTTTTCTGGGATTAATGGAGTCTTCAGTGTCCAGTTTCAGGCGAGATGTAAAGAGGGTCCTCCAGAAGGTGAAAAGCAACCTTCTAGCCGGCTGGTTGTCGCGGAGCTAGGATGGCGACATTGCGACGTTGCTTAACAGAGCGGGCAACAGTTAGTCGCAATTGAGGCTCTTTGTGCTTTTCGTATAATTTGCAATCAAACTATAGTTATGGTATAGTCAATATGGAAATGCTAACGGGTAACGGGAAAAGAGTGGGGAAACCCACTCTTTCCTATTGAGTAAACATTTTTGTAAGGAATTTTGAGTGTATCGCCTTAAATCCTTCGAACTTATACATACTCCCTGCTCCCTGAGGCAGGGATTTTCAACACTATTAAGGTCTCGGAATATGAGGAGGAAAAGGATGAGTAAACGTATTACAGACATTGTTCGAGAGCTTGTAACCCCAATTGTAGAAGAAATGAAACTAGAATTAGTCGATATTGAGTATGTGAAAGAAGGAAAAAATTACTTTTTACGAGTGTTTATTGACTCTGAAACAGGTGTCGACATTGAAGAATGTGGACAGCTTAGTGAACGACTAGGAGAAAAATTAGATGAGCTTGATCCGATTCCATATAATTATTTTCTGGAAGTTTCATCACCAGGTGCGGAGCGACCTTTAAAAAATGCTCGTGACTTTGAAAAATCAATCGGAAAAAATGTAGCGATCAAAACATACGAACCGATTGATGGTGAAAAGCAATTTGAAGGGGAATTAACAAGCTTTGACGGTACGCATGTCACATTGAACATAAAAATTAAAACAAGAATAAAAGAAGTGACAATACCTTATGAAAAAATAGCAAAAGCTAGGTTAGCTGTTTCGTTCAACTTTTAACTATATTTGCACTTTAAGGGGGAAAACCATTCAATGAGCAGTGAATTATTAGATGCCCTAACCATATTGGAAAAAGAAAAGGGCATAGGGAAAGAAGTCATTATTGAAGCGATTGAAGCAGCGTTAATCTCTGCTTATAAGCGCAACTTTAATCAAGCCCAAAATGTCCGTGTTGATTTTAATCGCGAAACAGGTTCAATGCGTGTTTTTGCGAGAAAAGAGGTCGTGGAAGAAGTGTTTGACCCACGTTTAGAAATTTCTTTAGACGAGGCAAAGACCATCAATCCGAACTATGAGCTTGAAGATACGGTCGAAATTGAAGTGACACCACGTGACTTTGGACGCATTGCTGCTCAAACAGCGAAGCAAGTTGTTACACAGCGTGTACGCGAAGCAGAGCGCGGGATCATTTATTCAGAATTCATTGATCGTGAAGAAGATATTATGACCGGGATCGTTCAACGAATCGACTCTAAGTTTATTTATGTGAGCCTTGGAAAAATTGAGGCACTTTTGCCAGTTAGTGAGCAAATGCCACATGAAACGTATCAACCACATGATCGCATTAAAGTGTATATTACAAAGGTTGAAAAAACAACGAAAGGTCCTCAAATCTTTGTCTCTCGTACGCATCCTGGTTTGCTCAAACGTTTGTTTGAAATTGAAGTTCCTGAAATATACGATGGTACAGTTGAAATTAAATCTGTCGCTCGGGAAGCGGGTGACCGCTCGAAAATTTCCGTTTACTCAGACAATCCAGAAGTAGATCCAGTCGGATCATGTGTAGGACCAAAAGGACAACGTGTGCAAACGATTGTGAACGAATTAAAAGGTGAAAAAATTGATATCGTTCGTTGGTCAAAAGACCCAGTCGAATTTGTAGCAAATGCGTTAAGTCCTTCAAAAGTGCTAGATGTCATTGTCGATGAAGAAGAAAAAGCAACAACGGTTATCGTACCTGATTATCAATTATCTCTTGCTATTGGTAAACGTGGTCAAAATGCCCGGTTAGCAGCGAAATTAACAAATTGGAAAATTGATATTAAAAGTGAATCTGATGCGAGAGAAGCAGGTTTGTTCCCTCGTGAAGAGAACGACATTCCGCTATTCGAAGATCGAACGGAAGAAGACGACGAATAGAGGTGGTTTACATGACAAAGGCAAAAAAAGTCCCTTTGCGAAAATGTGTCGCAACCGGTGAAATGAAACCGAAAAAAGAGCTTGTACGAGTGGTCCGATCTAAAGAAGGCGACGTTTCCATCGATTTGACGGGCAAAAAGAACGGTCGCGGTGCTTATCTAACGTTAGAGAAAGAATGTATCTTAAAAGCTCAAAAGAAAAATATTTTAGCAAACCATTTAAAAGCAGACGTTCCTCAATCCGTTTATGAAGAGCTTATTGAGCTCGCTGATAAAAAGAGGGATTCTTAGATGAAACAATCGAACTGGACGCAATTTTTAGGGTTGGCTAATCGAGCTCAAAAAGTGATTTCAGGGGAAGATCTCGTCATAAAAGAAGTGAGAAATGCACGAGCAAAGTTAGTTCTTCTCTCTCAAGATGCATCCGATAATACGAATAAAAAAGTGACAGATAAATGTCAGTACTACAACGTCCCTGTAGTATTTGTAGACGACCGCTACACGCTTGGAAAAGCGATTGGAAAGGACAGTCGAGTAGTTGTAGCCGTTACAGATGAAGGATTTGCAACGAAATTACGTACAATGCTCGAATAAATTTTGTGGGGGTGAACGCATGGCTAAAATGAGAGTATATGAATATGCCAAACAAAAAAATATTTCTAGTAAAGAAGTGATTCAAACATTAAAGAATATGAACGTTGACGTTTCAAACCATATGTCAATGATTGATGATGCAGTTGTTGAACGCCTAAATAAACAATTGTACTCATCTAATTCAAAGGAAACAAAAATCGAAAAGACCGAAAAAAAACAACGAAATAATGGGGAGAATATGACAAATACATCGACAAAAAACAAAAATAAACAAGATCATAAATCAGTAAATAAAAACAACAAAAAGAATAAACAAAATAAGAAAAACAATAAACAAATGCATGCGCCAAAAACAGCACCGAAGAAAGAGCTTCCTGAAAAAATTACGTTTACAGAATCGTTAACAGTTGGGGAGTTGGCTGAAAAGTTAGGAAAAGAGCCTTCTGAAATTATTAAAAAATTAATGATGCTAGGCGTTATGGCAACAATTAACCAAGAATTAGACAAAGATACGATTGAATTAATTGCTTCTGAATACGGTGTTGAAGTAGAAGAAGAAATCATTTTTGATGTAACGGAGTTTGAAAAATATGAAGTGGAGGACGATGAAGAAAATTTAACAATCCGTCCACCAATTGTCACAATCATGGGGCATGTTGACCACGGTAAAACGACATTGCTTGACTCCATTCGTAAAACGAAAGTTGCTCATGGTGAAGCAGGTGGCATTACGCAGCATATTGGTGCTTACCAAGTAGAAGTAAACGACAAAAAAATCACTTTTTTAGATACACCAGGACACGCAGCGTTCACAACGATGCGTGCACGCGGCGCACAAGTAACCGATATTACGATTTTAGTTGTGGCTTCTGATGATGGAGTGATGCCGCAAACGATTGAAGCGATTAACCACGCTAAGGCTGCGGAAGTTCCAATTATTGTCGCGGTAAACAAAATGGATAAACCAACAGCTAATCCAGACCGCGTTATGCAAGAGTTAACAGAACATGGTCTAATTCCAGAAGATTGGGGCGGAGATACGATTTTCGTTCCGATATCAGCCTTAACAGGTGACGGAATTGATGAGTTATTAGAAATGATTCTTCTCGTCAGTGAAGTAGAGGAATATAAAGCAAATCCAAACCGATTAGCGATTGGTACAGTCGTTGAAGCAGAGTTAGACAAAGGTCGTGGATCTGTTGCAACATTGCTCGTTCAAAATGGAACATTAAAAGTTGGAGACCCAATCGTTGTTGGAAACACGTACGGTCGTGTTCGAGCGATGGTTAATGATATCGGCAGACGGGTAAAAGTAGCGGGACCATCTACACCAGTTGAGATTACAGGATTAAATGATGTTCCACTTGCTGGTGACCGCTTTATGGTATTTGAAGATGAGAAAAAAGCGCGACAAGTTGGGGAAGCACGTGCACAAAAACAACTTGAACAGCAACGAAGTGAAAAAGCAAAACTTAGCCTTGATGATTTGTTTGAACAAATTAAACAAGGTGATGTAAAAGAAATCAACATCATTGTAAAGGCAGATGTTCAAGGTTCTGTTGAGGCATTAGCTGCTGCGCTTCAAAAAATTGATGTTGAAGGTGTCAAAGTCAAAATCATTCATACAGGTGTTGGCGCGATTACGGAGTCAGATATCATTTTAGCATCCGCTTCAAACGCAATCGTCATTGGATTTAATGTTCGCCCTGATGTGAATGCAAAACGTACAGCAGAGGCTGAAGATGTTGATATCCGTTTACACCGTATCATTTACAAAGTCATTGAAGAAATTGAAGCTGCCATGAAAGGGATGCTTGATCCTGAATTTGAAGAAAAAGTGATCGGTCAAGTGGAAGTTCGCCAAACGTTTAAAGTATCAAAAGTTGGTACAATTGCCGGATGTTATGTGACGGATGGTTCTGTAACACGTGATAGCGGAATTCGTCTGATTCGTGACGGTATTGTTATCTTTGAAGGCGCGATTGATGCACTAAAACGATACAAAGATGATGTTAAAGAAGTAAACCAAGGATACGAATGTGGTATTACCATTAAAAACTATAATGATATTAAAGAAGGAGACATCATCGAAGCTTACATTATGGAGGAAATTAAGCGTAAATGATCGGGTTTGTAGAATGTGAGTGCTTGATATATGATGCCCAATCATTGAAAGAAAAGCGCGCAGTTTTACAAAGAATTATGATGAGGATTAAAAATAAGTTTAATATTTCGGTAGCTGAAATGGATCATCAAAATGTTTGGCAACGAACGAAAATTGGACTTGTAATGATATCCTCCAACCGTTCCATTACGGAAAATGAGCTTAACGAAGCGTTAAAATTGATTGACTCATTTCCGGAAATAGAAAGAACAGCGACGACATTCGAGTGGTTATAAAATGGGGTGAATTAGGTGAGTTTACGTTCAAATCGTGTCGGAGAACAAATGAAAAAAGAGTTAAGCGACATTATTGGTAGGAAAATAAAAGACCCAAGAATCGGATTTGTAACCGTGACGGACGTTCGTGTTTCGGGTGATTTACAAATAGCAAAAGTGTATATTTCGGTTCTTGGCAATGAGGAACAAAAAGAAAATACATTAAAGGGATTGGCAAAAGCAAAAGGCTTTATTCGTTCAGAAATTGGTCAGCGTATTCGTTTGCGTAAAACGCCAGAAATTCACTTTGAATTTGATGAATCCATTGACTATGGAAATCGAATTGAGACTTTAATTCATGAATTAAATAAAGAAAAGCAGCATTTTGATGAATAATTCCACCATATAGAGGGAATTGTACTGACAATTTATTTTTAAAAAACATGACCATTTAATCAAATTTTCGGCTGAATAGACCGATTTATGAAGGTGACCTTCCGTCTCATCGTGGAGAAGAAAAAAGGTCACCTTCTTTTTGTATCAAAGTGAAAACAGCGATAAAAGGAGGATAAAAGGGATGAATGGGGTTTTACTTTTACATAAACCTAGCGGAATGACATCTCACGACTGTGTGAACAAAGTACGTAAGCTTTTTCATACGAAAAAAGTGGGACATACAGGTACGTTAGATCCGGATGTGTCTGGTGTATTACCAATCTGTATCGGGAAAGCAACGAAAATTGCTCAATATTTAACGGCCTCAAAAAAAACGTATGTAGCAGAAGTAACACTTGGCATCGCGACGACAACAGAGGACGCTTCAGGTGAAATCATCCAAGAAAAAAAAGTGAATCCTTCGTTATCAACAGACGATGTGTTATCCGTGTTACATGATTTAACAGGAAACATTAAGCAAACACCACCTATGTACTCTGCGGTCAAAGTAAATGGAAAAAAGCTATACGAGTATGCACGAGAATGTATTGACGTTGAACGTCCAACGAGAACGGTTACAATTTATGAAATGAATTTACTATCTGATGTGTGTCATCAGGAAGGAAAAGTCTCATTTAAAATAGACGTGTCATGTTCAAAAGGAACGTACATCCGGACATTAGCGGTTATGATTGGCGAAAAACTAGGATACCCAGCCCATATGTCTCATTTAGTACGGACACAATCGGGGGTGTTTTCTTTACAAGACTGTCTTCATTTTTCTGAAATTGAACAGTTTCTAGAAAAAGGTCGATTTGAAAATGGATTTTTATCCATTTGTCAAGCCTTAAATGATTTGCCGAAATGGACAATTAATGATACATTAGCAGAGAAAGTGAAAAATGGGGCAGTATTACCAATGCCAGATGAAATGAAAGATCTTCATGAAGAACGATTTGTCGTCATTTATCAAGATGAATGTATCGCTCTATATAAAAAACATCCGACAAAGGCAGGATTCATCAAACCGGAGAAAGTGTTGTTAGAAGGGTAAAAAGAATCGAATGATAAAGAAGAGGGGAACGCTCGTGAAAACGATTAGGTTGACGCATCCTCACCAGCTACGCGTAAACGAACTCTCGCCAATTGTTATGGCGCTCGGGTATTTTGATGGGGTGCATAAAGGCCATCAAAAAGTAATACGAACAGCAAAGAAAATAGCAAACGAACTCATGCTAAATAGTGCGGTCATGACGTTTGATCCCCATCCATCCGTTGTATTACGTGAAGATGTTACGAAAATGGAATACATTACACCATTAAAAGTTAAAGAAAAACTGATAGAGCAATTGGGGATTGACTATTTATTTGTCGTAGAATTTACAAAACCATTTGCGGCGCTCTTGCCACAGCAATTTGTTGATGAATACATTATCGGTTTAAACGTACAACATGTTGTCGCTGGTTTTGATTTTACATATGGAAAGTTAGGAAAAGGGACGATGGAGACATTACCTTTTCATTCACGTGAAAAATTTACACAAACGGTTGTTGAAAAACAAACCGACCATGATCGAAAAATTAGTTCAACGCTTATTCGAAACGTTTTACGAAGCGGAGATGTCCAGTATGCTAAACATTTGTTAGGAAGACCTCATGAAACGACTGGCACTGTCATTCATGGCGAGAAGAGAGGCCGGACCATTGGATTTCCAACGGCAAATGTAGAGGTGCCTGAAGATGTTTTCATCCCACCTTCTGGCGTTTACGCTGTAACAGTGGAAATAGATGGTCAAAAAGGGGCGTATTCAGGTGTTTGTAACATTGGGTATAAGCCGACGTTCCATCATAAAAAGCCTGAACGTCCAAGTGTTGAAGTGCATATTTTTCAATTTGAACGTGAAATTTACGGAAAAGAAATAACATTAAAGTGGCATAAGCGCATTCGCAGTGAGCAAAAATTTGCAAATGTCGAACAATTAATTCAGCAAATACAGCAAGATAAGAAGGAAGCAGAACGATTTTTTCTAGAATTCATATGAAAAACCTTGCATTTTATGTATGTATTTTATATAATAAATATCGTGGCTTTTAACCATTGCTTGGCAATTCGAATCACCAACGATTGCTCGGTAATTGGGGATTATCAATGATTAGGAGGTGAAAAGGATGGCATTAACACAAGAGCGTAAAAACGCAATCATTAATGAGTTTAAAACTCATGAGTCTGATACAGGTTCTCCAGAAGTACAGATCGCTATCCTTACGGAACAAATTAACACATTAAACGATCATTTACGTACGCACAAAAAAGACCATCATTCTCGTCGTGGTCTATTAAAAATGGTTGGTAAACGTCGTAATTTACTAACTTACTTACGTAACAAAGATGTTGCGCGTTATCGTGAATTAATTAACAAACTAGGTTTACGTCGATAATGAAAAAAAGCGGGAGATTTTCCCGCTTTTTTAGTGTATTAAAATTCATATTCTTTATTTACATATACGTTTCTAATTGATATGTTGAAATAAATTAGTCCATAATAGAATATAATGAATGTTTACATATGTAAGAGAGGAGTCAAGTTTTTATGGAGCAAGAAAAACAGGTCTTTTCCATCGAGTGGGCTGGTAGAACGCTTTCGGTGGAAATCGGTCAATTAGCAAAACAAGCAAATGGAGCCGTGTTAATCAGGTACGGTGATACGGTCGTATTATCAACAGCTACCGCGTCAAAAGAGCCAAAGGCAGTGGACTTCTTCCCATTGACAGTGAACTACGAAGAACGTTTATATGCTGTCGGAAAAATTCCTGGGGGATTTATTAAACGTGAAGGGCGTCCGAGTGAAAAAGCTATATTAGCGAGCCGTTTAATCGATCGTCCTATTCGTCCATTGTTTGCAGATGGTTTTCGTAATGAGGTTCAAGTTGTCAGTATGGTTATGAGTGTCGACCAAGATTGTTCTTCTGAAATGGCAGCGATGTTTGGGTCTTCCCTCGCATTATCCGTATCCGACATTCCGTTTGAAGGGCCAATCGCTGGTGTGACGGTCGGTCGTGTTGATGGAGACTTTGTTATTAATCCGACTGTTGAGCAAATGGAAAGAAGTGATATTCATCTCGTTGTTGCGGGTACAAAAGATGCTATTAACATGGTAGAAGCTGGAGCGGATGAAGTTCCAGAAGAAACGATGCTTCAAGCGATTATGTTTGGTCATGAAGAAATTAAACGCCTTATTGCGTTTCAAGAGGAAGTTGTTTCAAAAGTTGGGAAAGAAAAAATGGAAGTCCAATTGTATGAATTAGATGCTGAAATCGAACAAAAAGTTCGTACAATGGCTGAAAAAGATTTACTTTCTGCGATCCAAGTTCATGAAAAGCATGCACGAGAAGATGCAATTCAAGCTGTAAAAAATGAAGTGATGGCAAAATTTGAAGAAGAAGAAGCAGACGAAGACACGCTGAAACAAGTAAAAGAAATTTTATCAAAGCTTGTGAAAGAAGAAGTTCGTCGTCTCATCACAGAAGAAAAGGTACGCCCAGATGGACGTAAAGTAGACGAAATCCGTCCATTATCCTCTCAAGTAGGCTTACTTCCACGCACACATGGTTCTGGCGTGTTTACTCGTGGGCAAACACAAGCGCTTAGTATATGTACTTTAGGGGCACTTGGAGATGTGCAAATTTTAGATGGTTTAGGCATTGAAGAATCAAAACGTTTTATGCATCATTACAATTTCCCTTCTTTTAGTGTTGGAGAGACAGGCCCGATGCGTGGACCAGGTCGTCGTGAAATTGGACACGGTGCATTAGGTGAGCGTGCATTAGAACCGATTATTCCTGATGAGAAAGACTTTCCATATACGATTCGCTTAGTATCGGAAGTGCTAGAATCAAACGGTTCCACTTCCCAAGCAAGTATTTGTGCATCAACGCTTGCGATGATGGACGCGGGTGTACCGATTAAAGCGCCAGTAGCAGGTATTGCGATGGGCCTTGTTAAATCTGGTGAGCACTACTCGGTATTAACGGATATTCAAGGTATGGAAGATGCGTTAGGTGATATGGACTTTAAAGTAGCCGGGACTGAAAAAGGTGTAACAGCGCTGCAAATGGACATAAAAATAAAAGGACTCTCACGTGAAATTCTAGAAGAAGCGTTAACACAGGCGAAAAAAGGTCGTCTTGAAATTTTACAATCGATGTTAGCGACCATTTCGGAACCGAGAAAAGAGCTATCACCATATGCACCTAAAATATTAACGATGGCCATTAATCCGGATAAAATACGCGACGTCATTGGGCCGAGTGGAAAACAAATTAATAAAATTATTGAGGAAACTGGCGTTAAAATTGATATTGAGCAAGATGGAACGATTTTCATCTCTTCTGTTGATGAAAAAATGAATCAAAAAGCGAAGAAAATTATTGAAGACCTTGTAAGAGAAGTAGAAGTTGGACAAATGTACTTAGGAAAAGTAAAACGTATTGAGAAATTCGGTGCATTCGTCGAATTATTCAGTGGAAAAGATGGTCTTGTTCATATTTCAGAACTTGCAGAAGAGCGTGTTGGAAAAGTAGAGGATGTCGTATCGATAGGTGATGAAATATTAGTGAAAGTAACGGAAATTGACAAACAAGGACGCGTGAACTTATCCCGTAAAGCGGTACTTAAGGAACAGAAAGAGAAGCAAAACTCTTAAAAAATCGGAGCCTGGGAAACCTGGCTTCTTTTTAAGTTTAAACCGGGTATACAAGTTAGTCTAAACATACCTTCTATCCGTATAAAACGGCGAACGGGAAATCCAACCTGTATACAGTGAATTAGTTCTACCTTGTCCCCTTTTTACATATTTTGAAGTAAAAAGGGGGAAATGTATATGCAAAGGTATATTTTGCAAGTGGTCGGCTTTATTGTTATCTTTGTTATAAGCATCAATACGATTCACAATCCATTTACGGCTAATTATATCAATGATATGAAAGAACTAAGTACGACCGTTGCTGTAAATAAAGATCCATTATACGAACAAATTGTCGCCGAAGCTGAAAAATATAATATCAAACCAAAAAATGCTGAAATACATAACGTTTGGAAGGCGACTCCTGGGTATAATGGTATTAAAGTCGATGTGAAAAAGTCGTATGAGCAAATGAAGAAGATCGGTGCATTCAACCCAAAACTTTTAGTATTCAAACAAGTTCCACCGTCCATTCACTTAAATGATTTAAAGCCAGCTCCCATATATCGTGGTCATCCAGAAAAACCAATGGTATCTTTTATTGTGAATGTGGCATGGGGAAATGAATATATTCCGGAAATGCTCGATACTTTAAAAAAACATCATGTAAAGGCGACATTTTTTCTTGAAGGACGCTGGGTTAAAGAAAATCCCGAATTGGCTAAAATGATTGCTGATGCTGGTCATGAAATCGGAAACCATTCTTATACTCATCCTAATATGGCGAAATTACCTACCGCTTCCGTTCGCGAACAATTAGTAAAAACAAATGAAGTCATAGTTGCGACGACAGATGTAAAACCAGCATTGTTTGCACCTCCAAGCGGCAACTTTCGAGATGAGATCGTCCAAATTGCACATGAAATGGAAATGAAAACGATCATGTGGTCCGTTGATACGATAGACTGGCAGCGCCCTGAACCGCACGTACTTGTGGAACGTGTTATGAGCAAAATTCATCCAGGTGCCATCGTTTTAATGCATCCGACATCATCAACAGCTAAAAGCCTTGAAACGTTAATAATTTCTATAAAACAAAAAAAACTATCGATCGGTTCCGTTTCAATGCTTTTTGACGAAGAAAGAATCATTGATGAGCCACTAACAGATAATCCATCATAAAAAGACTAGAACGATATAGAGAAAGAGGGGATCTCAGTTTGATCAAAAAATATACATGTTCAAATGGAGTTCGAATTGTACTAGAATCTATTCCAACCGTTCGTTCCGTTGCCATCGGTGTATGGATTGGTACAGGATCACGAAATGAAAATGAACAAAATAACGGAATTTCCCATTTTTTAGAACATATGTTTTTTAAAGGGACAAAAACGAGGAGTGCACGAGAAATTGCTGAATCTTTTGATAGTATCGGTGGTCAAGTCAATGCCTTTACATCAAAAGAATATACGTGCTATTACGCAAAAGTATTAGATGAACATGCTAACTTCGCACTAGATGTGCTTGCAGATATGTTTTTTAACTCTACATTTGATGAAGAAGAGTTAAAAAAAGAGAAAAATGTTGTTTTAGAAGAAATTAAAATGTATGAGGATGCGCCTGATGACATTGTCCATGATCTGTTAAGTAAAGCGGTTTATGGAAATCACCCTTTAGGCTACCCTATTTTAGGAACGGAAGAAACATTACAAACGTTTACAGGTGACACATTGCGTGATTATATGAACAACTATTACACACCAGATAATGTTGTCATATCCGTTGCTGGAAACATTGACGAACCGTTTATTCGTGACATTGAAAAATATTTCGGAACGTATCAAACAGGTCATGAAAAGAAAGAATATGTTGCCCCTATCTTTTTGGATCAAAAATTAGCACGAAAAAAAGATACGGAGCAAGCGCATTTATGTATCGGTTTTAACGGGATTCAAATTGGCTCAGAAGACATTTATAGCCTGATTGTTTTAAATAATATTTTAGGTGGAAGTATGTCGAGTCGATTATTTCAAGAAGTGCGAGAGGAGAGAGGTTTAGCTTATTCTGTCTTTTCGTATCACTCATCCTATCAAGATAATGGCATGCTGACGATATATGGTGGTACAGGAAGCAATCAGCTAGATGTTTTATATGAAACAATCCATTATACGCTTAACTCGTTGAAGAACAATGGAATTACAGAGAAAGAGTTGGTGAATAGTAAAGAACAAATTAAAGGGAATTTAATGTTGAGCCTAGAAAGTACGAATTCCCGCATGAGTCGAAACGGTAAAAATGAACTTTTACTTCGCTCCCATCGTTCTTTAGACGAAATCGTTCAACTGATTAATAATGTGAATTTTGACAGTGTGCATCGAATGATTCAGCAAACGTTTACTGATCATTTTGCTATATCACTTATTAGTCCTGATGGAAAGCTGCCGTCTTCTCTTTAAGAAAAATGCCTGCAAAATGCAGGTATTTTTTTTGTCTGCAAAACCATATATTTTTACTGTAAGGAAGGGGGAAGTATCGTGCGCTTATCGGAATTAAGTGGAAAAGAGATCGTAGACGTAAAGCGGGCAGAACGACTAGGTGTTTTAGGGCAAACGGATTTAGAAATAAATGAGGAGACAGGACAAATAACAGCATTAATTATTCCTTCAATGAAGTGGTTCGGATTAAGAAAACAAGGGCATGAAGTAAGGGTCCCATGGAATCACATTCAAAAAATTGGCTCGGATATGATTATTTTAGATGTACCGGATGAACAAATGAAAAAAATAGATGAATCTTAAAGTGACCACAACACGTGGTCATTTTTTTGTGTGAAAAAATCGATTTTCACCACTTTGCTTTAGGTGTATACAATATTCTGTAACGAAATTCAATAATGTCTATTAAAATACTTGCTCAATGTGAATCGACTCATTAGCCTAAATATTTATCACCGAAAAGAATGTCAAAACATAGTATGCTCTAGGCGATTAATTAGTTTTCTTTAAAAAGAAGAAGGTGATAACAACATGTTAACAGGATTAAGCATTGCCGTCATTGGTGGCGATGCCAGGCAGTTAGAAGTCATCAGAAAATTAGTTGAGTTAGATGGAAAACTGTATCTTGTTGGATTTGATCAATTAGATCACGGCTTTACTGGTGCGACAAAAGCAAATCTAGATGAAGTGCCATTTCATGAAATAGATGCCATCATTTTACCTGTTCCAGGTACAACGATAGACGGTCATGTTGATACCGTATTTTCAAATGAAGAAATTGTTTTATCAGAAGACCTCATTGCCCAAACTCCTGAACATTGCTCCATTTTTTCTGGAATAAGTAATGATTATTTAGATGAACTCGTGAAAAAGACGAAGCGATCACTAACACAATTATTCGATCGTGATGATATTGCGATTTATAATTCCATCCCTACGGTTGAAGGCACGATTATGATGGTCATTCAGCATACAGATTTTACGATTCATAATTCGAATGTTGCCGTTTTAGGGCTTGGGCGTGTCGGGATGAGTGTTGCTCGTGCATTTAATAACTTAGGGGCACATGTGAAGGTTGGGGCTAGAAAGTCAAAAGATCTAGCCCGTATAACGGAGATGGGGTTAAAGCCATTTCATCTCAATCAGTTAGCAAACGAAGTAAAAGAGGTTGATGTATGTATCAATACGATTCCTCATCTCATTGTAACAGCTCAAGTAATATCACAAATGCCTCCACATACGTTAATTATCGATTTAGCTTCTAAGCCAGGGGGAACAGATTTTCGATATGCCGAAAAACGAGGAATTAAGGCGATTCTTGCACCAGGATTACCAGGAATCGTAGCACCGAAAACGGCTGGTCAAATTTTGGCAAATGTGTTAGCTCAGTTGCTTTCTGAAGAGTTAGAAAAAAGAAAGGAGTCTTCCTAATGGATGTAAAGGGTAAACGAATTGGGTTCGGTTTAACAGGATCCCATTGTACGTATGATGAAGTATATCCTCAAATTGAACGCCTCGTTCATGCGGGTGCGGATGTACTTCCTGTTGTAACACACACAGTCAAAATGACAACAACTCGTTTTGGTGAAGGTGCTGACTGGGTGGAAAGAATAGAAGAAATTACAGGACACGAAGTGATTGATTCAATTGTAAAGGCAGAACCGTTAGGTCCAAAAGTACCATTAGATTGCATGGTGATTGCTCCATTAACTGGAAATTCGATGAGTAAATTTGCCAATGCCATGACCGATTCCCCTGTATTAATGGCAGCAAAGGCAACGTTAAGAAATCATCGACCTGTTGTATTAGGTATTTCAACGAATGATGCGCTCGGGTTAAATGGCGTCAACTTAATGCGGCTTATGGCAACAAAAAATATTTACTTTATTCCTTTTGGGCAAGATGCACCTGAAAAGAAACCGAATTCGATGGTTGCCTATATGGATTTATTACAAGAAACCGTTGAATGTGCCCTTGAACATAAACAATACCAACCTGTTGTCATTGAAAGATATAAGTTGTAGTAAAAAAACGCTTTCATAAATAAAAAATTTCATCCATTTATTTTCTTCTGTGATACAATAGGACGTAATATGAAATTTTAGTCTATTCATAAAGGGCAAGTAAATGGGGAAGGAGATAGAGAGATGAATGCAAATGGTTTTCATGTAGCAGTTGTCGGTGCAACGGGCGCAGTTGGTAGCCAAATGTTAAAAACGTTAGAAGATCGGAACTTTCCGATTTCAAAATTGACATTACTTTCTTCCAAGCGATCCGCTGGAACGAAATTAACATTTAAAGGGGAAGAGTTTGTCGTTCAAGAAGCGACACCTGAAAGCTTTGAAGGAGTTCAAATTGCTCTCTTTAGTGCAGGGGGAACTGTTTCGAAGCAATTGGCAAAAGAAGCGGTAAATCGTGGAGCGATTGTGATCGACAATACAAGCGCGTTCCGTATGGATAAAGATGTGCCGCTTGTTGTACCAGAAGTAAACGAAGAAGATTTAAAATGGCATAATGGCATTATCGCAAATCCAAACTGTTCAACGATTCAAATGGTTGTCGCATTAGAGCCACTACGAAAAGCGTTTGGGTTATCAAAAGTAATCGTCTCTACTTATCAAGCTGTTTCCGGAGCAGGTGCTCATGCGATTGAGGAATTAAAAAATCAAGCAAGAGATATTTTGGATGGAAAAGAGCCGAAAGCGTCTATTTTGCCAGTGAAAAGCGATGAAAAGCATTATCAAATCGCCTTTAACGCGATTCCGCAAATTGATAAATTCCAAGATAACGGTTTTACGTTTGAGGAAATGAAAATGATAAATGAAACGAAAAAGATTATGAACGATACAAAATTACAAGTGGCGGCTACATGTGTGCGACTACCGGTTGTTACAGGTCATTCAGAATCGGTTTACATTGAAATTGACCGCGAGGATGTATCCGTTAACGCACTTAAAGAAGTGCTGCAACATGCACCAGGTGTTACACTTCAAGACGATCCGAGCAACCAGCTATATCCAATGCCAGCAAATTGTGTTGGGAAATATGACACGTTTGTTGGTCGCATTCGAAAAGATTTAGATAAAGAAAATGGCTTCCACCTTTGGGTCGTTTCTGATAACTTATTAAAGGGTGCCGCATTAAATTCAGTTCAAATTGCGGAAAGTTTAGTGAAATTAAATTTAGTATAAAGAAGTGTTCAGACGGGGGATATACGTATTAAAGCAATTCGAAAAAACGTATCTTAAGTAATTAATGGCTGTTTTCCTAAACTACGTTGCTATAAATCAAAAATCATTATGTCAAAAGTGATGATTATTTCCTGAGGTGGGATGTGACGCAATCGGCGAACCACCGATTGCCTATATTTAAACGTAGTGATCTTAATAACGACAATCATTTAGAAAAGAGCCACATAATAGATGCTAAACATTCGAATAACAATGGATTTCCACTTTCAAGCTTCCAAACGTAATGAACAACTTCTATAGAATCGGACCTTGAAGAGAGTTGAATCCTATCGACTCTCTTCTGTTAGTTTAGAAGAAGAGGTGGGACAGTTGAAAAAAATTGTACAAAAATTCGGAGGAACTTCTGTACGAGATGAGAACGGACGAAAGAAAGCACTAGAGCATATCCAAGATGCAATTCGTGACGGATATAAAGTTGTTGTTGTCGTTTCTGCAATGGGACGTAAAGGAGACCCTTATGCAACAGATACACTATTAAGCTTAATAGAAGGTGGCAGCGAGTCCATCACAAAGCGTGAACAAGATATGCTTTTATCTTGTGGGGAAATCATTTCTTCTGTTGTCTTTACAAGTATGCTAAAGCAAAATGGGATTCAAGCAACCGCATTAAATGGTGCACAAGCAGGTTTTTTAACGACAAATGATCATACGAATGCAAAAATAATTGATATGAATTGTGATCGATTAATCGAGTTATTAGAAACTCATGATGTCGTTGTTGTCGCAGGCTTTCAAGGTGCTGCAGGAAATGGGGATATAACGACGATTGGACGTGGCGGCAGCGATACATCTGCAGCGGCATTAGGAGCAGCGATACAAGCTGATTACGTAGACATTTTTACAGATGTGGAAGGTGTTATGACAGCTGATCCTCGAATCGTTGAATCGGCGAAGCCGTTAACAACCGTCACTTATACAGAAATTTGCAATATGGCCTATCAAGGAGCGAAAGTGATTCATCCACGGGCTGTAGAAATTGCCATGCAGGCGAAAGTACCACTTCGCGTGCGTTCAACGTATTCAAAAACGACAGGAACTCTCGTAACAACAAGTGAAACAGTAAAGCGAGGAGCGGACGTCAAAGAGCGTTTAATAACAGGTATCGCTCATGTTGCTGATGTAACGCAAATCAAAATAGAAGCAAAAGAAGGAGACTACGAGTTTCAATCAAAAGTATTTAAAGCAATGGCCAAAAATGGAATTAGTGTCGATTTCTTCAATATAACGCCAAGCGGTATCGTTTATACTGTTAATGGAAGTGTAACAAATGAAGCCATTGCGATTTTAGAACAATTAGGTTATACTCCAGTTGTTAAACGAGGCTGTGCAAAAGTATCCACGGTTGGTGCAGCCATTCAAGGAGTACCTGGTGTAACAGCGAAAATTGTGTCAGCACTATCCGAACAGGGTATTCAAATTCTTCAATCTGCAGATAGCCATACAACAATATGGGTATTAGTGAAGGAAGAAGACATGATTGATGCTGTCAATGCACTTCATGACGCATTTGAACTCGGAAAAATTTGATAAGGTGTGATATTTCATGAAATTCGGAAAGATTGCTACCGCTATGGTAACACCGTTTGATATAAACGGGAATATGGACTTTGAAAAAACAACTTTGCTTGTTGAATATTTAATGAATCATGGTACGGATTCTTTAGTTGTAGCTGGGACAACAGGAGAATCGCCAACGTTAACATCTGAAGAAAAGATTGCGTTATTTAAGCATGTCGTGGACGTTGTCAATAAACGTGTACCTGTCATTGCGGGAACAGGAAGTAACAATACGAATGCATCTATTGAGTTAACGAAAAAAGCCGAAGAAGCAGGTGTTGACGCGATCATGCTCGTAACCCCTTATTACAATAAACCGAACCAAGAAGGATTATACGAGCATTTTAAAGCAGTTGCAAAAAGCACGACGCTACCTGTCATGTTATACAATGTACCAGGCCGAACAGCGTCTACACTAGCTCCTGAAACGGTCATTCGCTTATCTGAAATTGAAAATATCGTAGCCGTAAAAGAGGCAAGTGGCAATTTAGAGGCGATAACGAAAATTATCTCCGAAACAAATGATGATTTCGACTTATATTCGGGTGATGATGGCTTAACCTTACCGATTATGTCAGTTGGAGGAAAAGGTGTCGTGTCCGTTGCTTCTCACATCATTGGCGATGAGATGAAAGAAATGGTGGAAGCGTTTATAGAAGGAAATGTGAATAAAGCAGCACAACTTCATCAGCGTTTACTGCCAACGATGAAACAGCTTTTTGCTGCACCAAGTCCTGTACCTGTTAAAACAGCTTTACAACTAAAAGGGTTAGACGTTGGATCCGTCCGTCTTCCGCTCGTTCCACTATCTACTGAGGAACGTAACGAATTAATAGATGTTTTACAAAATAAATCATGAAAAAAGGGGTTTCTCAAATAGGGTCACCCTTTTAAAAGTAAACCTCTAAGCCGTGTAATGTAAAAAGGGCATCCAATACACTTATTGGATTGCCCTTTTTGAATTATGAAAGAGTATTTACCGCTTTTTACGTGTTCCTCCACCTTCACAACTTGTGCTTTCTCCACCTTTCAAGTAGCTTTTTGAAGAATATTAATAATTGGGAATGAAAATAATATGTATATCTATACGAGGAGGGGTAATTTTGAAAATAAGAATTATCAGTCTTTTTTGCGTATTTTTTTTAATAATAATTCCTTATTCATTACAATTAAGTGCTGAATCTACTGTTAAAACATTAATTGAGGAAAGAAAAATGACGGTTATATATCTATTGAAAAGGCTGTTTCACAATTTGAAAACCTTAATGATACAAAAATCAAAATACCGAGTCCTCCATTCAAACCCAACTATAAATTAGGTAGAATAAATGAAAATGGTGAACTTTCATTAAAATGGTAGACTGATCCAGAAAAATCAAAAAGTCAAACTTTTATACTTTATGTTAAAAGGTCCATTGGCAAAATAACTTATGCAAACCCAGAATTAGAAGAAAAATTGAAATTGAATGATGGTATAACTGCTTATTTTGGAAAAGATCATTTTTATACACTTACCTTCATCAAAGATGACCTAGAATTTTGTTATGCATTAGATAAAAATACATATAAAAATAAAGAAGTCTTTTTAGAAATAGTTGAAAAAGCTAAATAGTATTCCTGTAAAAGGGTAGTCATTGCTTATTTTTGACAGCCCTTTATGCATTTTTTCTAAAAAAACATAAACAAAAAGTGCCATCCTATAAAGTAAACTGAAGTTATCAAACTTTACGAATGTGAAGATTATACGGGTGCCAGTCATGATCTTTTCCCTTTGCAACCATTATTTTCTTGTCTTCTATTTCAACTATCAGTTATAATAGTGCTAAGTGACTTTGGACGGGGACTTAATCACTTAGGGAGGACTTACATTACTTATGAAGAAGACAGAGAAAATAAAACTAATCGCCTTGGGGGGCGTAGGGGAAATTGGGAAAAATATGTACGTTGTAGAGGTCGACTCTGATCTTTTTGTTGTCGACGCCGGATTAATGTATCCAGAAAATGAAATGCTTGGAATCGATGTCGTCATTCCGGATATTACTTATTTAAAAGAAAATAAAGACAGAGTAAAAGCAGTATTTTTAACTCATGGACATGATGAGCACATCGGCGGTATTTTTCACGTTATTCAACAATTAAATGTCCCGATATATGGGACGAAGCTAACGCTTGCCCTTGCGAAAGAACGATTAAAGCCATATGGTCTTCATGAAAAAGCGAATTTACGTGAAGTCACGGAATCAACGAAGCTATCGTTTCAAAGTGTAACTGTTTCATTTTTTCGTACATATCATAGCATTCCAGACTCTGTAGGCATATGCTTTCATACATCTATGGGAGCTATTGTCCATACTGGAGATTTTAAGTTTGATCAAACGCCAGTGGGACAACAATTCATTGATATCGGCCGGATGGCTAATATCGGAAATGAAGGCGTTCTATGCTTACTATCCGATAGCATGAACGCGGAGATTCCAGGATATACGGGGTCTGAAGCAGTTGTTGGTGAAGAAATTAAAAGTGTTGTTCACAACGCAAAAGGTCGCGTCATCGTCTCATTATTTGCTTCAAACATCCACCGCATCCAGCAAGTAATTGATGCTGCAGAAAATAGCAATCGAAAACTAGCGGTTGTCGGTAAAAATATTGTAAACATCATACAAACGGCAGTTAAATTAGGGTATTTGAGCGTATCTGAAGATTTAATGATTCCTGTCCAAAACGTTTCTAAATATCCGAAAAACAATGTCATCATTATGACAACAAGTCATAAAGGGGAACCGCTTTCTGTATTAACAAAAATGGCGAGAGGGACACATAAACAATATAATATTGAAAAAGGGGACACCGTTCTTGTTGCCTCAACGCCAATACAAGGGCATGAATTAACATTTTCAAAAACGATTGATATGCTTTTTAGAGCAGGAGCAAACGTTGTAACGAAAAATAGTCATATTCACATTTCAGGTCACGGTTATCAAGAAGAACTTAAGTTAATGCTTAACTTAATGAAACCGAAATATTTCATCCCGATTCATGGAGATTTTAAAAGGCAAAAAGCTCACGCGAAACTAGCTGCATCTGTTGGCGTTCCAGAAAAAAATATTTTTCTCGTGAATAAGGGAGAGGTCATTGAATTTCAAAATGGGGCTGTGAAAACAAGTCAAAAAGTTCCGTCTGGAAATGTTTTAATTGATGGTTTAGGTGTTGGTGATGTCGGAAATATTGTATTACGAGATCGTCGCCTTCTTTCCCAAGACGGTATTTTAGTCGTCGTTGTTACGTTAAGCAAAAGTAATAAGCGCATCGTCGCAGGTCCCGAAATTATTACAAGAGGTTTTGTTTATGTGCGCGAATCGGAACAATTGATCGCACAAGCGGTAGAAATCGTTCAAACGATTTTAACGAAATGTATGGAAGAGCAAACGATTGAATGGTCATCTATTAAACAAAACATTCGTGATGTATTAAATCAATTTTTATTTGAGCAAACAAAACGCCGCCCAATGATCTTACCAATCATCATGGAAGTATAAAGTCTTGCACTCGCTGCAAGGCTTTTTTATTTTTGTAGTCGATTTAATCAAATCTCCTCTTTCGCATGAAATAAGAGAATCCAGTTCATACTAATTCCATGATACTGGAGAAAGGGTGATACGTGGTGAGTGAAAATCAACTACAAGGGCATAATCAATCGGAAGCAGAAAAAGAAGAACAGTTAGAAGAATCGAAAGACACGATTGTCGAAAAAATTCAACAGCTAGGTCAGACAAATGTTCCACAAATGGGGAGTGAATCCAACATCCATTGTTTAACGATTGTTGGACAAATTGAAGGCCATGTACAATTACCTCCGCAAAATAAAACGACGAAGTATGAGCATATTATTCCACAAATTGTCGCGATTGAACAAAATCCAAAGATTGAGGGGTTACTCGTCATATTAAATACGGTAGGGGGGGATGTAGAAGCAGGACTTGCGATAGCTGAAATGCTTTCATCACTAACAAAGCCGACGGTCTCCATTGTACTCGGCGGAGGACACTCGATTGGTGTGCCAATTGCCGTTTCATGTGACTACTCATTTATCGCTGAGACAGCAACGATGACGATTCATCCAGTAAGGCTTACAGGGCTTGTTATCGGGGTTCCACAAACGTTTGAGTATTTAGACAAAATGCAAGAGCGTGTCGTAAATTTCGTCACGAAGCACTCTAACATCTCCGAAGAAAAGTTTAAAGAATTAATGTTTTCAAAAGGAAATTTAACGAGAGATATTGGGACGAATGTAGTTGGGATTGATGCGGTTAAAGATGGACTTATTGATGAAGTCGGCGGTGTCGGAAAAGCGATGCAAAAACTTAATGAGTTTATCGGTCAAAAAGCGGAAAAAGGAGACGGGATGCTGCAATGATACTATATACAACGATGCCTCAAGAGTTAGTATTTCAGCCAGAACAAAGTGATTTTCTCAAGCAAAAGGTCGTGCGAGTAAATGGTGTTTCTGTACTTGTGCAAGAAAAAGAACATATGAAATACGAAGTATTACGTGTTTTAAGTAGTAATCCAAATCATTTTTTACTTGAATCTCTTGCTCCTGGTACAGCTTTCGGGCTTGATGAACTGTTAACTTTTCAGTAACAGCGTATGATTTTTTTTTGTGATGTGATATAATACAAAATACAAACAATCGTTCGCAGCCAGCTATATGGCTGCTTTCTTCATTATCAATGAAATCATTCGTTTACATAAGTTAGATTATTGTAAACCAATTACATGAAAAAGATAAAGCTACAGGTGGGATTTTCGTGGCAAAGCAAAAAACAAAACGAAAGCAAAGAAGAAAAAAAACGAATTGGCAGGAGCGCCTAAAATATGAAATAGCAGGAATCTTATTGTTTGCTCTATCTATTATTGCTTTGGCCAATTTAGGAATTGTTGGACAAGCGATTGATTCATTATTCCGTTTTTTTACAGGTGAATGGTTTATCATATGTATAGTAGGATTTACGTTTTTCTCAGGCTATCTTTTTTGGAAAAAATCGATACCGCCATTATTAACCCGAAAACTTTTAGGGTTATATTTTATTTTCGGTTCATTATTACTCCTTAGTCATATTAAACTATTCGATAATTTATCAAAAGGGGGAACGTTCGCTTCACCAAGTGTCATTTTAAATACGTGGGAACTGTTTTTAATGGAAATAGAAGGAGAAATTAGTTCGCCTGACCTTGGGGGGGGCATGATTGGTGCTCTATTGTTTGCAATCTCCTATTATTTATTTGCTGAAGCCGGATCAAGAATTGTCGCCTTCTGTTTTATTATCATTGGCATTATTTTAGTTTCGGATAAATCGCTTGGAACGATGCTTTCCTCTATTTTTACACCTATCGGTTCGTTTATAAAATCACAGTTTCTCGCCTTTATCGAAGACATGAAACAACTTCCTTCTACGATTAAACGTGCACAAAAGCAGACGAATAAAAAGAAGAAAAAGCCAAAAAAAGTCAAAGAAAAAGAATCAGAGGAACAAACGGTTAACGTGTCAGATGAAGAGGAAGTTGTTGCACAACCGATTATTTCAAGTTTTACGGATCATGCTGATGCGATTGATCATCAAGATGGAAATAAAGACAATGCTGATGCATCGGTATCTCAATCAAGGCAAAAGTCTACTAAAGAAAAACAAGATGAACAAGTAGAAGCGATGGAGCCGATCGCTTTTGTTGAGGTTGAAAATAAAGACTACCAATTACCGGCCATCGATCTATTATCACTTCCAAAATACAGTGGTCAGCATACAGATAAAAAGAATATATATGAAAACGCACGAAAGCTTGAAAAAACATTCCAAAGTTTTGGTGTGAAAGCGAAAGTGACACAAGTTCATCTTGGACCTGCTGTAACGAAATACGAAGTGTATCCAGATGTTGGTGTAAAGGTAAGTAAAATTGTGAATTTAAGTGATGATTTAGCTCTTGCATTAGCGGCAAAAGATATTCGAATAGAAGCCCCGATTCCTGGTAAATCCGCTGTTGGGATCGAAGTACCGAATGCTGAAGTTGCGATGGTATCATTACGTGAAGTGTTGGAGTCCAAGGCTAATGATAAGCCAGACTCAAAATTGTTGATTGGTTTTGGACGCGATATTACAGGGGAAGCAGTGCTTGCTGAATTAAATAAGATGCCGCATTTATTAGTGGCTGGTGCGACTGGTAGTGGGAAAAGTGTTTGTATTAATGGAATTATTACTAGTATTTTGATGAGAGCTAAGCCACACGAAGTAAAAATGATGATGATTGACCCGAAAATGGTCGAATTAAATGTGTACAACGGAATTCCGCATTTGCTTGCACCTGTCGTAACAGATCCGAAGAAGGCGTCTCAAGCATTGAAAAAAGTCGTCAATGAAATGGAACGTCGTTATGAATTGTTCTCGCATACCGGGACAAGAAACATCGAAGGGTATAATGAGCATGTGAGAAGGCATAATGCGAATGAACAAGACAAACAGCCAGAGCTCCCGTATATTGTTGTCATTGTTGATGAGCTGGCAGATTTAATGATGGTCGCTTCATCAGATGTTGAAGATTCGATAACGCGTCTTTCCCAGATGGCACGAGCGGCGGGAATCCATTTAATAATTGCGACACAACGGCCATCCGTCGATGTTATTACGGGTGTTATTAAAGCAAATATTCCTTCAAGAATTGCCTTTAGTGTATCATCTCAAACGGACTCTCGTACTATTTTAGACATGGGGGGGGCCGAGAAGCTTTTAGGAAGAGGAGATATGCTCTTTTTGCCAGCTGGTGCATCTAAACCGATTCGCGTACAAGGTGCGTTTTTATCAGATGAAGAAGTTGAAAATATTGTCCATTTTGTGATATCACAACAAAAGGCTCAATATCAAGAAGAAATGATCCCAACGGACGTCAAAGAAGTTCATGAAGACGTAACGGACGATTTGTATGATGATGCGGTACAACTCGTTGTTGACATGCAAAGTGCAAGTGTGTCGATGCTACAACGTAGATTCCGGATTGGCTACACAAGAGCAGCAAGACTGATTGATGCGATGGAGGATCGCGGAGTAGTTGGACCATATGAAGGAAGTAAACCGAGACAAGTATTAATGACAAGAGAGCAACATGATGAACGAACTTCTTAATGGAAAAGGCATGCCTTTTCCATTTCTTTTTTCGATAAAGGGAATTTAATTCTAGAAATGACGTTTCACTTTATTTCTCATATAAAACATGGTATATTATATGTTGATTATTTTTTTCTCTTGATGTCTTTTTTGGAAGTTTTGATTAGATGGGGGCACAATATGACAATTAAGACGGACAATCGACATTTATACTTACAAGTCATTGATAAAATTAAAGAAAACATTGAAAAAGGTATTTATAAAGAGAAGGAAAAGCTGCCTTCTGAATTTGAACTTTCTAAAAAACTTGGGGTCAGTCGTGCTACGCTTCGTGAAGCACTTCGTATATTAGAAGAAGAAAACGTTATCATTCGCCGTCACGGTGTTGGTACATTCGTTAGCTCAAAACCTTTATTTACTTCCGGAATTGAGCAACTGAACAGTGTCACAAATATGATTAAGAACGCGAAAATGAAGCCAGGAACGATCTTCTTATCTTCTTCGATTGTTGGGGCAACGGATGACGATACGAAGAAGCTGCATGTAGAAAAAGAAAGTGAAATTTTTATGTTTGAACGAGTTCGTACAGCGAATGGACAGCCAGTCGTTTATTGCTTAGACAAAATTCCTCTTGCTATTTTACCGAGAACATTTAAACAAGAACAAGAATCGTTATTCGTGCTATTAGAGGAAGAATGTAATGTAGAAATCAATTATGCTGTCACAAATATTGAGCCAATTGGTTTTCATGATAAAATATCACCCATTTTAGAGTGCGACCCTGAAACGTCCCTTTTATTGTTGAAGCAAGTTCATTTTGACCAGCATGATCGGCCAGTTCTTTATTCATACAATTATTTCCGAGCTGATAAATTTAGTTTCCATGTCGTGAGAAAACGTTTTTCATAACGGAATTATAAAGAAACTTTATTAGGCAAAACAATAAGGCTGCTTCGTATCAGTCTTTTTGTTTTACCTAATAATCTACCATTTCCACACAAGTCACATCTTTTTCAAAGCTAGCTACTGCTCCACTTTTTTAGCTCCATGTATAACATTTCCTACATCCAGATTCAATTGATATAATGACTAAAAGAAAATGTTTCTTTTCAGTGTCAAAATGGCAACAATAAAGGTGAAATAGCCATTTTTATTGTCGATAAGAAAAAAGGAGGGCTAGGATGAGTTACATTAATGAAAAAAAATCAAGTGTTAATGGCTTCACAGTACATACTGTTCAAACGAACAAATTTAAAACGAATACATTTATATTAAAAATGAAAGCACCATTAACAGAGGAAGATGTAACACACCGTGCATTATTACCTTATGTATTGCAAAGAGGGACTGAATCCCATCCAACAACGGCAACGTTAAGAAAGTATTTAGATGATTTATACGGAGCATTATTATATGTCGACTTATCCAAAAAAGGTGAACATCATATTATGACATTTCGATTAGAGATTCCGAATGAAAAATTTTTACATGATCAAACGCCGCTATTAGAAAAAGGAATCTCTTTATTATCAGAAGTATTATTAAAACCACGAATGGAAAATGGAAACTTTGTAAAAGAAATTGTTGAGCAAGAAAAGCGAACATTAAAACAGCGAATTCAAGCGGTTTATGATGACAAAATGCGCTATGCAAATTTACGGCTCGTTCAAGAAATGTGTATAAATGAACCGTATCGTCTACATGTTAACGGAGAAATTGATCATTTAGCTTCCATCACGGAAAAAACATTAACGGACTATTATAACAAAGCATTAAAGAAGGACGAAATTGATTTTTATGTAGTTGGCGACATTACCCATGAAGAAGTCGAGAAGTACGTATCTGCGTATTTTACAATACAATCTCGCCAAACAGATGAAAATATTCAAACAGAAGCGATTACCGTCGCAAAAGTAAACGAAGTAACCGAAGAACAAGATGTAAAGCAGGGGAAATTAAATATTGGCTTTCGAACGAATACTCGTTTCCAAGATGATGATTACTATGCTCTTCAAGTATTTAATGGGATTTTCGGCGGATTTTCTCATTCTAAATTATTTATCAATGTTCGAGAAAAAGCGAGCTTAGCTTATTATGCAGCTTCTCGATTAGAAAGTCATAAAGGATTATTAATGGTTATGTCAGGGATTGAAGTGCAAAATTACGAAAAAACGGTTTCGATTATTAAAGAACAAATGGATGCGATGAAAAAAGGTGAATTTACAGATCGCGAGCTAGAACAGACGAAAGCGGTCATTCAAAATCAATTGTTAGAAACGATTGATACCGCCTATGGAATGGTTGAAATCTTATATCACCACGTTATCGCCAAGAAAGAACGGCCGTTGGAAGAGTGGATTAACGGAATAAACAAAGTGACAAAAGATGAAGTCATTAAAGTGGCCCAAAAGTGTGATTTAGATACCATTTACTTTTTAAAAGGAATGGGGGGACAAGAAGCATGAAGAAAATTCATTTCGACCAATTACATGAAACACTCTATTATGAAAAAATGACGAATGGCTTAGATGTTTACGTTTTACCGAAATCCGGATTTAACAAAACATATGCCACGTTTACGACGAAATATGGATCGATTGATCATGAATTTGTGCCGCTTGGAAAAGATGAGATGAAAAGGGTTCCAGACGGTATTGCTCATTTTTTAGAACATAAACTATTTGAAAAAGAAGACGGCGATGTGTTTCAATATTTTAGTAAACAAGGTGCCTCCTCAAATGCCTTTACTTCGTTTACACGGACAGCGTATCTTTTTTCAAGTACATCGAACGTTGAACGTAATTTAGAAACGTTAATCGATTTTGTGCAAACACCGTATTTTACGGAACAATCTGTCAAAAAAGAAAAAGGAATTATCGGTCAAGAAATTAATATGTATGACGATAATCCGGATTGGCGAGTCTACTTTGGGTTAATCCGAAATATGTATGAACATCATCCTGTTCATATTGACATTGCTGGAACCATTGAATCCATTGATAAAATCACGAAAGATATGCTCTATGAATGCTATGAAACATTTTACCATCCGAGCAACATGCTTTTATTTGTTGTTGGTCCTGTCGATCCAGAAAAGACGTTAGCGCAAGTACGAGAAAATCAAGAGAAGAAAACGTTTCAAACTCCAACTGACATCACGCGTGAATCAGTGACAGAAAGCGATGATGTATGGAAAAAAGAAAATAAGATCTATATGAATGTTCAATCATCTAAATGTTTAGTCGGAATCAAAACATATAAGCCATATCGAAAAGGAGAAGAATTATTAAAAAACGAATTGGCGATGAATTTATTATTAGAAATGCTGTTCGGTAAAAGCTCTAAAATGTATGAAACGATGTATGAAAAAGGACTGATTGACGATACGTTTAGCTTTGATTACACAGAAGAGTATAGTTTCGGGTTTGCAATGGTCGGTGGCGATACAGCGTCTCCAGATGAACTCGCGCAAATGATTCAACAAGCCCTTTTACAGGCAAAAATTGATTCCTTTACGGAAGAACAGTTACAAACAGCGAAAAAGAAAAAAATTGGCTCCTTTTTACGAGCATTAAATTCACCAGAATATATTGCGAATCAGTTTACACGGTACGCTTTTAATGAAATGAACTTATTCGATGTCGTACCGACGTTAGAAAAAATGACGAAACAAGAAATTGAGCGCGTCGTTCAAGAACAAATACGCAAGGATGGGCTCACGGTTTTTCAAGTATTACCAAAGGGGAAGTAGTAGGAAAGGTGAAGGAATGAAAACTGCATTAATAACGGGTGGAAGCGGTGGGATTGGCAAAGCCGTTGCAGAAAAATTTATCAATGAAGGATACGCATTATATCTTCATTACAATCAAAATAAACGACCGATCGAAGAGCTTATCAATAAGTATCCGACGGCTCATATTATGCCAATTCAAGCGAACTTGTCAACGAAGGAGGGGGCATTTCGATTAATCGAGCGAATCGGACTACCTCTTGATGTCATTGTCATTGCAAGCGGGACAGCTCTTTACGGTCTCGTGCAGGATGTAACCGAATATGAACTTCATTCGTTAATGATGCTTCATTTAACGTCTCCCTTTTTGATCATTCAAAAACTTATCTCCAAAATGATTCAGCGAAAAAAAGGGAGTATTATCGTCATTTCGTCCATTTGGGGACAAACGGGAGCGGCGATGGAAGTTGCCTATTCAATGGTGAAGGGAGGCCAACTTTCATTTGTTAAATCATTAGCAAAAGAAGTGGCACCATCAGGAATTCGCGTGAATGCCCTTGCCCCTGGAATGATTCAAACAGAGATGACCGCTCCATTTTCTGAAGAGGAAAAAGCTGTATTAGTTGAAGAAATTCCGCTAGGAAGAATTGGGGATCCAAAAGAGGTTGCAGATGCTGCTTATTTTTTAGCAGAAGATACCTCATCGTATATAACCGGACAAATTTTATCTATTAATGGCGGTTGGTATTGTTAGTTCTCCCTCCTGCATAAAAAATCACTGTTTAGGTAAACTATATTCGTACACTTTTAAAAAGGAGGGGCTAACATGTCTGTGTTAGACAATTGGAACAAGTGGACAAACTTTTTAGGAGAACGATTAAATCAAGCTCAAAGTGAAGGGTTGAATCAAGAAGTTATTTCAACGTTAGCCTATGAAATCGGGGATTACTTAGCGAAGCAAGTAAACCCACAAACGGCTGAAGAAAAAGTATTAGCTGATTTATGGAGTGTGGCTGACAATCAAGAGCAACATGCGATTGCCAACGTAATGGTCAAACTCGTTCAAAATCGTACGCACTAAGAGAGGGCTTACCTCTCTTTTTCCGTTTCATTAAAATGTTGCAAGCCAATCCAACGAAAGGTACCTTCTTGCCTTTTGAACGGATTGGTTTGTTGTTAAAGGCGCAATTTATTTTTTTAATTCAAATGGTGCAACATTTGGAATTATTCTTTCGTTCCAGACCGAAATAAGATATGATAGAGGCATGTAGGGGTTTTATGTATTGGGGGTTTAACCATTGGCGAAAATAGAATGGTATCTAGAATACAAAATTCAAAAAAATCGGCCTGGTCTACTTGGAGATGTTTCTTCCTTGCTTGGAATGCTTCGAATTAATATCGTCACCATTAATGGTGTGGATGATCAACGACGAGGATTGTTATTAAAGTGTGATAGTGATGAACAGATAAAGCGCCTTGAGTCCATTTTGAAAACGATGGATCATATTACGATTACAAAGCTTCGGACACCGAAATTGCGTGATCGTTTAGCTGTTCGGCACGGTCGTTACATACAGCGGGATGCAGATGATAAAAAGACATTCCGTTTTGAAAGAGACGAGCTCGGCTTATTAGTCGATTTTATGGCTGAATTATACAAGAAAGATGGGCATAAGTTGATTGGGGTTCGAGGAATGCCGCGTGTGGGGAAAACAGAATCGATTGTTGCAGCAAGTGTTTGTGCGAATAAACGTTGGTTATTTCTCTCGTCTACATTGTTAAAACAAACGATTCGCTCCCAGCTTATCGCAGATGAATATAACGTGAATCACGTGTTTATTTTAGATGGAGTTGTGACAACGAAACGTGGAACAGAACAGCATTTACAGCTTGTACGTGAAATAATGCGTCTACCTGCAACAAAAGTTGTTGAACATCCAGATATTTTTGTGCAAAATACAGAGTATACGATGGAGGATTTTGATTATATTATTGAGCTTCGTCATGAGCCCAATGAAGAAATTACGTATGAAGTGGTAGATGAGCCACAAATGTTTGATCACTCAGGATTTAATGGATTTGAATTTTAGGAAGGTGTTACGATTGAGTGAACTAGGCAATCTATTAAAAGAAGCGCGGCTAGAAAAAAATTATTCGCTTGATGAGCTGCAACAAATAACGAAAATACAAAAAAGATATTTAGTGGGCATTGAAGAGGGAAACTATGCGGTCATGCCCGGGAATTTTTATGTCCGTGCTTTTATTAAACAATATGCTGAAGCAGTTGGATTAGATCCAGAAGAGCTTTTTGAACGATTCGAAAACGAGATTCCAACTACATACAATGATGATTTACCAGAGCAACTATCGCGTGTCAGAACACATAAACAAATGCCAAAATCTGCTTCGAAAGCGTTAGAATTTCTTCCGAGAGTGTTAGCTGTATCAGCAATCGTTATTGTAGCTGTCATTGTTTGGGTATTAGTTCAAAAATATACGGATAATAAGCAATCGGAAAATGTGGCAAATGGAGAGTCGGATGAAGTTCAAGTGGAAAGCTCCGGCATTAATCCGAGTCAACCTGAGGAACAAAAAGAGCCAGGTGAAGCTGCGGAAGAACAAAAGGAGCAGACAGAAAAGGAAGAGAAGTCAAATGATAAGCAGCAATTAACCGTCATTGAGACAAAAAACAATCAAACCTCATATGAATTAACCAACACCGATCGCTTTACGCTTAAAATTGCTTCAAAAGGAAGAACGTGGCTAGAAGTCAAAAATGCAAAAGGGAAAAAATTTTATTACAAAGTGATGCCTGAAAATAATGAACAAACGTTTGATTTAACAGCAGAAAGCGAAATTCATCTTGTGATCGGGGCTACGAATAACGCAACAATCTTTATAAACGATGAAGAAGTTCCATACGAAATTAGTCCAAATGAGAAAGTGGATCAAAGATTTAAAATCGTATACAAAAAGAGCGAATAAAGTGAAACTTCATCCAGTGTGGGACGTCCCACTGAATGCTAGTTGAACGAATCGAACCTTTACGGGCAGTTGTCCCCATCTATTTTCTTATGAGCATTATGAAATTTAAGGTGGCGGGGTTACTGCCCGTTAAGAGTGGGTTAAAAAGTCATCTCTTTTTAGATGACTTTTTATTTCGTATTTTGAAAACAGTAAGCTGGAGGATGAAAAGTTATGAATTTACCTAACAAGATTACCATTGCACGAATTTTACTCATTCCATTTTTTATGATTGTGATGCTTGCACCATTTGATTGGGGAATGCTCCAAATCGGTGCTGAAAGTATAGAAGTTACTCATTTCGTTGGTGCTCTTATTTTTATTATTGCCTCAACAACCGATTGGATTGATGGTCACTTTGCACGAAAATATAATTTAGTGACGAATTTAGGAAAGTTTCTTGATCCATTAGCAGATAAATTATTAGTTTCTGCCGCTCTCATTATTTTAGTGGAAATGGGATTAGCCCCATCATGGATGGTCATTATCATTATAAGCCGTGAGTTTGCTGTAACAGGCTTACGTTTAATATTAGCAGGTGAAGGCGAAGTTGTAGCTGCCAATATGCTCGGAAAGATTAAAACATGGGCACAAATTGTTGCGGTTTCGGCATTATTATTACATAACCTTCCGTTTTCTCTTATCGGCTTCCCATTTGCTATGATTGCATTATGGATTGCGGTTATTTTCACAATTGTATCCGGTTGGGATTATTTTATGAAAAATAAACATGTTCTAAAACAATCAAAGTAACGCTATAAAGATGAATGAACGCAATCTCTTGAAAGTAGGGGTTAACATATGAATGTGAATGCAGAAATTATTGCCGTTGGCTCAGAATTATTACTCGGACAAATTGCGAATACAAACGCTCAATTTATTTCGAAACAGCTAGCTGAATTAGGTGTCAATGTTTATTATCATACGGTAGTTGGCGATAATCCAACTCGACTAAAAGATGCGATTGAAACAGCGAGAAAGCGTTCCAATATCATCCTTTTTACAGGGGGGCTCGGCCCGACGAAGGATGATTTAACGAAAGAAACGATTTGTTCGGCCTTAAATCGAAAACTAGTAATAGACGAAGCCGCGATGCTTCACATTGAAAACTATTTTCTTCGTACAAAAAGACATATGCCTGAAAATAATCGAAAACAGGCGCTCGTTTTATCTGGTTCAACAGTACTAAAAAATGATTACGGGATGGCACCAGGAATGGCATTAAAAGAAGATGACCAATTATTTATGTTATTACCTGGACCTCCGAAAGAAATGGAGCCGATGTTTTTACAGTATGGAATCCCTTATTTAAAAAAGCAGTTGCATATTAGTGAAAAGATTATTTCCCGTGTACTCTGTTTTTTCGGGATAGGTGAGTCTCAGCTTGAAACCGAAATTCAAGATTTAATTGATGCACAATCCAACCCGACGATTGCTCCGTTAGCTAAAGATGGAGAAGTGACCCTTCGTCTTACCGCAAAACACCATGATGAAGAAAAGGCGAAACGGCTAATCGATGAAGTGGAAGCAGAAATTTTCTCGCGAGTGGGTGAATTTTTCTATGGATACGATGACGCAACCCTTTCGAAGCAATTAATGAATACACTAAGTGATTGCGACTTAACGATTTCAAGTGCTGAAAGTTTGACGGGTGGTTTATTTCTTGAGGAGTTGACGAAAATTTCAGGAGCCTCTCGTATCGTCAAGGGAGGTATCGTTTGTTATACGAACGAAATAAAAGAGGAGCTTCTTCATGTTCAAAAACAAACTTTAAAGACGCATGGTGCGGTTAGTGAGCAATGTGCCTATGAGATGGCAGAGCAAATTCGAACGTTAACGAATAGTGATATAGGCGTCAGCTTTACAGGTGTTGCCGGTCCATCCAAGCAAGAAAATAAGCCGGTCGGAACGGTTTTTATTGGGATATCTACAAAAGAAAAAACAGTTGTTTACCCACTCTATTTAGCTGGATCTCGAACAGGAATTCGCAACCGGACGGTTCGATATGGATTTTATTACGTAAACAAAATGATTTCTTCGCTCAATACAGGAAATGAATAACATTCATGTTTAGTATATGAAAAATGCAATTTTCTTCTGAATGTAAGGTTAAAAAATGCTATTTTCATAATGTGAAAAATATGATTTTGCTTTTTTCCGTAGCGAGAAAATTTAAAAATCGAATAAACGTTCGATTTTTCTCTTGGCAAAACGCTGAAAACGATGTATAGTTATTGTAGGTTATCAAAAAGGAGGCAATATGGGTGAGTGATCGTCAAGCGGCGTTAGATATGGCGCTGAAGCAAATTGAGAAACAATTCGGGAAAGGTTCGATTATGAAGCTTGGCGAACAGGCCGAACGCAAAATATCGACTGTTCCAAGCGGTTCATTAGCACTAGATGCCGCTCTCGGTGCCGGCGGGTATCCAAGAGGGCGGATTATTGAAATATATGGTCCTGAAAGTTCAGGTAAAACAACGGTTGCACTTCATGCGATTGCGGAAGTTCAAGCTCAAGGAGGTCAAGCTGCATTTATCGATGCAGAGCATGCCCTTGACCCTGTATATGCTCAAAAATTAGGTGTCAATATCGACGAACTATTACTCTCTCAACCTGATACAGGTGAGCAAGCTTTAGAAATCGCGGAAGCATTAGTTCGAAGTGGTGCGGTTGATATTATCGTTGTTGACTCCGTTGCTGCATTAGTTCCGAAGGCGGAAATCGAAGGTGAAATGGGAGATGCCCACGTTGGTTTACAAGCGCGCCTCATGTCTCAGGCTCTTCGCAAGCTTTCAGGTGCGATTAACAAATCGAAAACAATCGCTATCTTCATTAACCAAATTCGTGAAAAAGTTGGTGTGATGTTTGGGAATCCAGAGACAACTCCTGGGGGGCGTGCCCTTAAATTCTATTCTTCTGTCCGTTTAGAAGTGCGCCGAGCTGAACAGCTTAAACAAGGCAATGATATGGTCGGAAATAAAACGAAAATTAAAGTCGTAAAAAATAAAATTGCGCCGCCGTTTAGAGTGGCTGAAGTAGATATTATGTACGGTGAAGGCATTTCAAAAGAAGGGGAACTAATCGACCTCGGCACTGAACTTGATATTGTTCAAAAAAGCGGTTCTTGGTACTCTTACAACGAAGAGCGATTAGGTCAAGGACGTGAAAATGCAAAGCAGTTTTTACGTGAAAACCCTGAAATTGCTTCAGAAATTCAACTTGCGATTCGCAAATCATATGGCCTTCATTCAGATGAAGAAGGAGATCCAGGACAAGAAGAGCTTTTATTTGATGGAGAGTAAAAAAGGGGCTGTCCAAAAAGTCAGTGTAACTGACTTTTTGGAGCCCCTTTTTTGAAATTTTTTAATTAAAAGGCACAAAAAAATCGCCCTTTTTAGTAAAATGAAGTTACCACACCACATTTTAGAAAGGACGATTTTTATGAGCAATCAAATGATTACTACTGAAGATTATAACACGCAAACAACACTTCCTCTAGATGTAAATGAAGAAAAACTTCCTACGAAACGAAAACTAGCTCCTACATTCAAACCCTACGATAACCGTCAAGTTCAAGTTATTTTTGATTTGGAAGCACTCATTCCCGACCATCATGTCGCACGTGTAGTGGACGAAATGGTTGAAGCTGTCCCAGATGACGTCTTGTTTTCCCATTACAAAGGTGGCGGCAGAAGTTCTTACCATCCGAAAATGATGCTTAAAGTCATTCTGTATGCCTATTCCCAAAAGGTTTATTCGTGCCGTGGAATTGAAAAGCTCATTCAAGAAAACATTCCTGCCATGTGGTTGGCAGCGATGCAACAACCGGACTTTCGCACCATTAATGAGTTCCGAGGAGAACGGATGAAAAGCTTGATGGACGAGTTATTTGAAGCCATGATTATGAAATTGATAAAAGACAATTACATTTCGATGGAGAACTACTTTTTGGATGGTACGAAGATTGAAGCCAATGCCAATAAGTTTACTTTCGTATGGAAAAAATCAACCTCGAAATTTGAAGCGATGTTAAAGAAGAAAATCCAAGAAACACTCCAATACATACAGCAATTAACACAAGAAGAAACAGGAGCCATTCAAAAGGAAATCGTAGAAGATCCAGAAATGACGGAACAAAAATTAGAGGCCATCGCAGCGAAAATCGAAGAAAAGGTAGAAGGGTTAACGAAAGAGATTGAAACAGAACAAGACCCAGAGACGCGAAAGGAAAAGAGACAAAAACGTAGTCAATGGAAAAAGCCTTTAAAGTTGATTCGAGAAAACTTCTTACCTCGGTTAGCGAAATATAAGGAACAGAACGAAACATTCGGAGATCGGAATAGTTATTCTAAAACAGATAAAGATGCCACCTTTATGCGTATGAAAGAAGACCCAATGAAAAACGGCCAACTCAAGCCCGGTTATAACGTACAAATGGGGACAGAAGGCCAGTTTATTGTGTTTTACAGCATTCATCAGCGTCCTACAGACACGCGTTGTATGATTCCGCATTTGCAGAAACTGGCGTCAACCTCTATCCCGATGCCGAAAACCATTATTGCGGATGCAGGGTATGGAAGTGAAGAAAACTATGTGTACGCACTTGGTGACGAGAAGGAGCCTCGATTTGATTTTCTGATTCCTTATGGAACCTATGAACAAGAACAGACACGTAAATACAAAAAAGACATCCGACATGCGAAAAACTGGACCTATCTTGAACAGGATGATTGTTTTATCTGCCCGAATGGAAGAAAGGTTCTGTTTAAAAAATATCAAACGAAAAAGAATTCGTCTGGATATGAGCAAAGCTTTAAAATATACGAATGTGAAGACTGTACAAATTGCCCATTAAAAGCGAAATGTACGAAAGCGAAAGGAAATCGACAAGTTCACTGGAATACCGTCTTCGAAGAAATGAAAGCGAAGGCAAAAACAGCCCTTGAATGTGAAGAAAAAGCCGCGATCTATGCTCGACGCAAAGTCGAAGTAGAAAGTGTGTTCGGTCACATCAAGGGCAATCGGTCGTTCCGCAGATTTTCGTTACGTGGGCTCGACAAAGTACATGTCGAGTTCGGCATAGTGGCATTAGCCCACAACATCCTGAAAGTAGCAGGGATCCGCCAGCTACTTTCAGGTCATAGCCGAAATAATACAAAAGCAAGTGGAGAAAAACGAGTCGTTTTTCTCCACTTGCTTCATTTTAGGGACTTATCAGACAGCCCCTTTTTTTGTAATATCATTTTGATATAGTATTCGAGGATTAAGGGAGTCTTCGGTGTCCAGAGAAAGCCACCTAGCCCCTCGAGTCAAAAACGTGAAGTCGTTAAGGCAAAAAGTACTTTTTCGTTGTAAGAACATTTTTGCTTAAGGCTGATCAAACGTTTGCGCTTTTCTCGTGAGAAAAGATGGAAAATGTTAAGATACTAGACTTGACAAGGGGTTGCGGTGGGATTTACAATTAAAATGTATATTTTACATTTTTCTGTGAATGATTAGCCTAAATGCTAATGAAAAACAGTCTTAACACTTAAAAATGTGTATGCCGACATGAAACATTACAAGTTCATAGCAAGAGGAGGTGAAAGGAATGGGTTCCTTTGAAATCATCTCCATTTTGCTTGGCCTAATCGTCGGTGCAGTTGTTGGCTATTTTGCAAGAAAGTCCATTGCTGAAGCGAAGATTGCGGGTGCAAAAAATGCCGCAGATCAAATTCTTGAAGATGCAAAGCGTGAAGCCGATGCAACGAAAAAAGAAGCGCTTTTAGAAGCAAAGGATGAAATTCATAAGCTTCGTCTTGATGCGGAAAGAGAAATTCGTGAAAGACGAAATGAATTACAAAAACAAGAAAATCGATTGCTACAAAAAGAAGAGAATCTTGACCGTAAAGATGAAACGTTGGAAAAGCGTGAATCGATGCTCGAGAAAAAGGAAGATTCTCTAAATGAGAGACAACAGCATATTGAAGAGATGGAAAGCAAAGTGGACGAGATGGTAAAAGAACAACAAGCAGAGCTAGAACGTATATCTAGTCTCACTCGCGAAGAGGCAAAACAACTCATTCTTGACCGTGTTGAAAATGAGCTTTCACACGAAATTGCCATGATGGTGAAAGAAGCAGAACACCGTGCGAAAGAAGAATCGGATAAGAAGGCGAAGGAAATTCTGTCCCTTGCAATCCAACGTTGTGCTGCTGATCACGTTGCTGAAACGACTGTGTCAGTAGTGAACTTGCCGAATGATGAAATGAAAGGTCGAATTATCGGACGTGAAGGACGTAATATTCGGACATTAGAAACGTTAACAGGCATTGATTTAATCATTGATGATACACCTGAGGCCGTCATTTTATCAGGTTTTGACCCGATTCGCAGGGAAACGGCTAGAATCGCATTAGACAAGCTTGTACAAGACGGACGTATTCATCCAGCACGTATTGAAGAGATGGTTGAAAAATCTCGCCGTGAAGTGGACGAATTTATCCGTGAAGTCGGTGAACAGACAACATTCGAAGTTGGTGTTCACGGAATACATCCAGACTTAATGAAAATTTTAGGTCGCTTAAAATTTAGAACAAGTTACGGTCAAAATGTGCTCAAACACTCTATGGAAGTGGCATTTTTATCAGGCTTGATGGCTGCTGAATTAGGTGAAGACGAAATGTTAGCAAGACGTGCAGGATTATTGCATGATATCGGTAAAGCGATTGACCATGAAGTAGAAGGAAGTCATGTTGAGATTGGAGTTGAATTAGCAACAAAATACAAAGAACATCCAGTCGTCATCAATAGTATTGCTTCCCACCATGGGGATGAAGAACCAACCTCAATCATTGCCGTATTAGTTGCTGCAGCTGATGCTTTATCTGCTGCTCGTCCAGGTGCACGTAGTGAAACGCTGGAAAATTACATTCGACGCCTAGAAAAGCTTGAAGATATTTCTGAGTCGTTTGAAGGTGTTGAAAAGTCATTTGCCATTCAAGCTGGTCGCGAAATACGTATTATGGTGAAACCAGATACGATCGATGACTTAGAAGCACATCGACTAGCTCGAGATATTCGAAAACGAATCGAAGATGAATTGGATTACCCAGGTCATATTAAAGTGACCGTTATACGGGAAACGCGTGCTGTTGAGTACGCAAAATAAAGTGGTGCTAAGTTGCACCACTTTATTTTTTATTTTATTTATGCCAAACTATAAGTGAATGTGGTGCCTAACTCAGGTTCTATGCAAGACTTAACCAATTTGACAAAGGATGTCAATCTAGATTAGAAAGGGCTTCAAGAAATGAAAATTTTATTTATTGGTGATATAGTAGGTTCTCCAGGAAGAGAAATGCTGAAACGCTACATACCACAATTAAAAGTAAAATATAATCCGCATTTGACCATTGTCAATGGAGAAAATGCAGCACACGGCAAAGGATTAACGGAAAAGATTTATCATGAGTTAATCAGTTATGGTGCACAAGTGATCACAATGGGGAACCATACGTGGGATAAACGGGAAATATTCGAATTTATAGAAAAGGCAAAACAACTTATTCGACCTGCCAATTTTCCTGAAGGTACGCCTGGAAAGGGGATTACATATTTTCCGATTCAAGGAAAAGAGGTTGCCGTCATTAACTTACAAGGCCGAACGTTTCTTCCTGCCATTGATTGTCCGTTTCGTTATGCGGATAAGCTAGTCCAAGAAGCGAAAAAACGTACACCCTTTATCTTTGTCGATTTTCATGCTGAAGCTACGAGTGAAAAACAAGCAATGGGTTGGTATTTAGATGGACAAGTGTCCGCTGTTGTCGGGACACATACCCATGTACAAACCGCTGACAATCGTATTTTACCAGGTGGTACGGCCTATATTACGGATGTTGGGATGACAGGGCCTTACGATGGAATATTAGGTGTAAATCGAGAGGCAGTGTTAAAGAAATTTTTAACGAGTCTCCCCGTTCGCTTTGACATTGCAGAAGGACGAACGCAATTAAGTGGTGTGTTGATTGACTTAGATGGACAAACAGGACAGGCAAAAAAAATCGAGCGCATACAAATTAATGATGACCATATGTTCTTTGAATAAAAAGCAATCGACGCGAGTCGATTGCTTTTTATTTTTTATTTGTATTGTAAATAAGTTGGAATTTTTAGAAAAAAATTTAAAGGAAGCAGGAATACGCAATCTTTCTAGTGAATATATAAATTATAAGATTTTTTATACCATGTTCAGGGGGATGGGATCTTTTGAACATTTATTAATCCAATAGGAATTGTTCTAATGAACACTCACAATTTATTGTAAAATTAAGGGGGAACAAGAAATGGAAATATTAAAAGTATCAGCAAAATCAAATCCTAATTCTGTCGCCGGGGCACTTGCGGGTGTTCTTCGCGAGCGAGGTGCAGCAGAAATTCAAGCGATTGGAGCAGGTGCTCTTAATCAGGCAGTAAAGGCTGTAGCAATTGCAAGAGGGTTTGTTGCTCCTAGTGGTGTGGATTTAATTTGTATTCCAGCGTTTACGGACATTCAAATTGATGGTGAAGAACGGACAGCGATTAAACTAATTGTAGAACCGAGATAAAGTGAAATCAAAAACAACCTTGATTCCGGTATTGGGAGAAAGGTTGTTTTTTATTAAATTAAGTTGATAATTCATATCGGTTTTATTAAAATATAAAAAACTGATAGATTAAAAATATTAGAAATACTTTTAATTATGTTTATATTCTGTGTGACTTTAATCAATTTTCTTGTGTTTTAAAAGTTTTCGTTCTACAATTAAATCGTTTCATACCATATTTTATCATTATGAAGTGATAAAACGTATAAAACATGCTACAATTGAAAATAATTATGCATTGTGCCAAAAGGGGTGTACATAAATGGTGAATCAACTGTCATGGAAAGTTGGTGGACAACAAGGTGAAGGGATTGAAAGTACAGGTGAAGTATTTTCCATCGCATTAAATCGCCTTGGCTATTATTTATATGGATATCGTCACTTTTCTTCACGAATTAAAGGTGGTCATACAAACAATAAAATTCGTGTAAGTACGACGGAAGTCCGGGCTATATCTGATGATTTAGATATTTTAGTTGCATTTGACCAAGAAACGATTGACGTAAACTTCAACGAATTACGAAATGGCGGTATTGTTATCGCTGATGCTAAATTCAAACCAACGATTCCAGATGAAGAGAACGTAACTTTATATGCGGTTCCGTTTACAGAAATCGCGACTGAACTTGGAACATCCTTAATGAAAAACATGGTTGCGATAGGTGCGACTAGTGCGGTGTTAGATATCGATCCTTCTCTTTATCGAGAGGTTGTTCAAGATACATACGGCAAAAAAGGCGAACAAGTCGTAAAGAAAAATATGGATGCCATTAAACATGGTGCCGAATACATGAAAAAAGAGCTCGGCTACAACCGTACCGATCTTTATTTAGAAAAAGCCGATGAAAAAAAACGTATGTTCATGATAGGCAATGATGCGATCGCATTAGGAGCGTTAGCAGGAGGCTCTCGTTTTATGGCTGCCTATCCAATTACACCTGCATCTGAGATTATGGAATATTTGATTAAAAAATTGCCGGAATTCGGTGGTGCTGTCATTCAAACAGAGGATGAAATTGCTGCAGTAACGATGGCTATTGGGGCGAACTACGCAGGTGCTCGTACGTTTACAGCGTCTGCTGGACCGGGTCTATCTTTAATGATGGAAGCAATTGGCCTGTCTGGAATAACGGAAACTCCGCTTGTCATTGTGGATACACAGCGTGGTGGGCCAAGTACAGGATTACCAACAAAACAAGAGCAATCCGATTTAATGGCCATGATTTATGGAACTCACGGAGAGATTCCGAAAATCGTTTTAGCTCCAAGTACAGTTCAAGAAGCTTTCTACGATACGATTGAAGCATTTAACTTAGCTGAGGAATATCAATGTCCAGTCATCTTACTTTCAGATTTACAACTTTCTTTAGGAAAACAATCGGTAGAACCGTTAGAATACGATAAAATCGAAATTCGACGTGGTAAATTAGTCTCAGAAGAAATGCCAGAGCTTGAAAATAAAGCCTATTTTAAACGTTATGAAGTGACAGAAGATGGGGTTTCCCCGCGCGTCTTACCTGGAATGAAAAATGGCATTCATCACGTGACAGGTGTTGAACATGATGAAACCGGAAAGCCTTCTGAAGTTGCTGGTAATCGTAAAAATCAAATGGACAAGCGACTGCGTAAATTGCAGCATATTAAGCTTCCGAATGCTGTCCATCAAAATGTTGTGCACGATGAGGCTGATCTATTAATCATTGGATTTAATTCAACACGCGGGGCAATTGAAGAAGCGATGGAACGACTTGAAAGAGATGGGATAAAAGTCAATCACGCACATATTCGTCTCATTCACCCGTTCCCAACATCGGATGTGTTACCGCTTGTCGAAAGAGCGAAAAAAGTTGTCGTTGTGGAAAATAATGCGACAGGACAGTTAGCGAACATTATCAAAATGAATGTTGGGTATGCTCAAAAAATTGAATCTGTTCTTAAATATGACGGAAACCCATTCTTGCCGCACGAAATTCACACTAAATGCAAGGAGTTGTTCTAGATGGCGACATTTAAAGATTTTCGAAATAACGTCAAACCAAATTGGTGCCCAGGATGCGGGGACTTTTCCGTACAAGCAGCAATCCAACGCGCGGCAGCAAATGTAGGGTTAGAGCCGCATGAGCTTGCCGTTATTTCCGGAATCGGTTGTTCCGGACGTATTTCTGGATATATTAATTCTTACGGGTTTCATGGCATTCATGGACGTGCCCTTCCAATCGCTCAAGGTGTAAAGATGGCGAATAAAGATTTAACTGTTATCGCATCAGGTGGCGATGGAGATGGTTTTGCCATTGGAACGGGACATACGATTCATTCGATTCGTCGAAACATTGACATCACATACATTGTCATGGATAACCAAATTTATGGTTTAACAAAAGGGCAGACATCACCGCGCAGTGAAATGGGGTTTAAAACAAAGAGCACGCCAAAAGGTTCTATCGAATCACCACTATCGGTTATTGAGATGGCGTTAACAGCAGGTGCAACATTTGTTGCCCAAAGCTTCTCAACAGATTTAAAAGATTTAACTTCATTAATTGAGCAAGGAATTCAACATAAAGGGTTTTCTTTCATTAATGTATTTAGCCCTTGTGTCACTTATAATAAGATTAATACGTATGATTGGTTTAAAGAAAACTTAACAAAAATTGCGGACGTTGAAGATTATGATTCTTCTAATCGAATAAAAGCAATGCAGACGGTTATGGAGTATAATGGACTTGTAACAGGGTTAATTTACCAAAACAAAGAGCAACCATCTTATCAAGAATTAATTAATGGATACAGCGAAGAACCATTAACGAATGCTGATTTAAGCTTAAGTGAAGATCAGTTTAATAAATTGGTTGCAGAATTTATGTAAAAAGAGGGGGTGACCTCTCTTTTTTGTTTCTTGATACAAAACGATTCGTAAAAAGTTCAAAAAGTACCCACCTTTTTCCTCCATTCCTGAAACTTTCATTCGCAACTTTTGTCAAAAACGTGTAAAATAGAGCGGTGGAAGGAATAATGGTTGTAATCACTTAACTTTCCTTCTATACTATGAAATTGTGAACTCTTACCTGTTTTTGATTGTTACGATTTGAAAGGAGAATGCAAACATGAATGAAAAACAACGTCTTGAAACAACGCAAGTGAATCCTTCGGACAAAAAATCCGAAAAGGATTATAGTAAATATTTTGAAACAGTCTTTATGCCACCATCATTAAAAGATGCGAAAAAACGTGGAAAAGAAGAAGTTAAATACCATAATGATTTTAAGATTTCAGAGCAGTTTAAAGGAATGGGAAATGGTCGGAAATTTTATATCCGCACGTACGGATGTCAAATGAACGAACACGACACAGAGGTCATGGCCGGAATATTCATGGCATTAGGATATGAACCAACAGACCGACCAGACGATGCGAACGTTATTTTGTTAAACACATGTGCGATCCGTGAAAATGCAGAGAATAAAGTGTTTGGAGAACTCGGTCATTTAAAACATTTAAAAATGGAAAAACCGGACCTTCTTCTCGGTGTATGTGGATGCATGTCCCAAGAAGAGTCCGTTGTCAATAAAATATTAAAACATTACCAATTTGTCGATATGATTTTCGGAACACATAATATTCACCGTCTTCCACACATCTTAAACGAAGCGTATATGGCAAAAGAAATGGTCATTGAAGTTTGGTCAAAAGAAGGGGACGTTATTGAAAACCTTCCGAAAGAACGGAGAGGAAATATTAAAGCGTGGGTAAATATTATGTACGGTTGCGATAAGTTCTGTACGTATTGTATCGTTCCATACACACGCGGTAAAGAGCGCAGCCGTCGCCCTGAAGAAATTATTCAAGAAGTTCGTCATCTTGCGGCACAAGGCTATCAAGAAATTACACTTCTCGGTCAAAACGTTAATGCATACGGAAAAGACTTTGAAGATATGGAATACGGTCTTGGCGACTTAATGGATGAGCTTCGTAAAATTGATATTCCGCGCATTCGTTTTACAACAAGCCACCCGCGTGATTTTGATGATCACTTAATCGAAGTGTTAGCAAAAGGCGGTAATTTAGTCGAGCATATTCATTTACCAGTACAATCAGGTTCAAGCGATATATTGAAAATTATGGCTCGTAAATATACGCGTGAACAATTTTTAGAGCTTGTTCGTAAAATTAAAGCGGCCATCCCAGATGTCGCCTTAACGACAGACATTATCGTTGGTTTCCCGAATGAAACGGAAGAACAATTTGAAGAAACGTTATCATTATACCGTGAAGTCGGATTTGAATCTGCTTATACATTCATTTATTCACCACGAGAAGGTACGCCAGCTGCCAAAATGAAGGATAACGTACCGATGGAAGTGAAAAAAGAACGCCTACAGCGTTTAAATAACCTAGTAAATGAACTCTCTGCTGAAGCGATGAAAAAGTATGAAGGACAAATTGTGGAAGTGCTTGTTGAAGGTGAATCTAAAAATAACCCTGAAATTTTAGCAGGTTACACACGTAAAAATAAATTAGTAAACTTTAAAGCACCAAAATCAGCCATCGGTAAGCTTGTAAAAGTAAAGATTACAAATGCAAAAACGTGGACACTTGATGGGGAAATGGTAGAAGAAGCGGTCGAGGTGAAATAAGATGGTATATACAAAAGATGATATTTTAGAAAAAGCAAAAGAGCTTGCTCAAATGATTTCCGAAACGGAGCAAGTCGATTTCTTTAAACAAGCAGAAGCACAAATCAATGAAAATCAAAAAGTTCGTGAAATGATGGCAAGTATTAAAAGCTTACAAAAACAAGCCGTGAACTTCCAACATTACGGAAAGCACGAAGCGTTAAAGCAAGTAGAAGAGAAAATCGATCGATTAATGGAAGAATTGGATTCGATTCCGATCGTCCAGCAATTTAAAGAATCTCAACTAGAAGTAAATGATATTTTACAATTAGTGGCAAATACGATTTCCAACCATGTAACAAATGAAATTATTCGTTCAACAGGTGGAGATTTGTTAATGGGTGAAACAGGATCTAAAGTACAAAACAGTCCAAAAGGATCTTGCGCGAAATAATGAATGCGACGTTGTCTCATATAGGCAACGTCTTTTTTTGTGTGCGATGGGCAGTCGTACTTAGTGTAAGCCAATTACACTGAGTGAGTTGTTAAAGGTTGGAGTACGTTACCTAAGGTAAAAACGGCTCCCGAATCCTGGAAGGCTCATTCTCTCGAAGGTGAGAGT